>DATKML010000016.1:0-58038 GCA_035541875.1 Binataceae bacterium (SeqCode) | reverse complement strand
CCTCTCCCCTTTTTCCCCTCCTGGGCGCGGTTTCTGAACACGGTTGCTGCTAAGCTCTTTTTGGAGAACCCCGAACTACGAGAGGCTTATCGCCTAGAGGGTGCTGATTCTTGGTCGTTTAAAGATAAAAGGGATGCAACTCCTCTGCAAGCTGCCGACGCTCTCGCTTTTGAAGCGGCAAAGGAGATGGAAAATTGTTTCGGGGCCGTTCACAGACCGATTCGTAAGTCGGCTCAAGACCTTATTCGTCCCGACGTGGATGAAACGCGTTGGTGGCCGCGACAAGCCATCCGAGATGCTCGTAACCTAGTTCAAGCTGAGGCTAAGAGAGAAATAAAAAAGATAAAAAGAGTACGACGAGAAGTTCGAGGAAGATAAGACGTCGGTCACTGGCGAGCCGATAGAGGTACTTGATTATCGAGCTCGCCCACAACGCGTCAACTTCAGCCTCCACTGCTCAAAGTCGCGTCACTGAGCTGCGAGGATGTCGTGAAGCTGAGGCTGAGAGTTTATCGTATTGCACGGGCGTGGAATTCGTCACCCCTGTCCTCTTCCCTAAAGGGAAGGGGCACAAAGCAATAGGAAGTAATTACAGAACTGGAAACAAGTGCGGCAGTGTGAGCGGGAAGGCTCGAGCTGCTGTTTCGTTTTTAGCGATAGACGAGTTGGGTGCGGAAGTCGTGCAGGATAGCTGACGCGATCTTTTTGCGCTGTTCGGCCTGCGCGGGTGTGCAGACGTTGCCGGGAGTCGGATCGATGATCAATCGTTCGGCGACAAGGGTATTACCGTCGAGATGGTAGGTCGATTTGTAAGTAAGGTCCGCGTCGTTCAGGGTTACATCGCGGGGCACCGCCAATAACTGAACATTCGAGGGCAGATGGACCGTATAGCGTTCGTTGCGGGTGAAGCCGTAACAAACAAAATTCACGGTGCGGTCCTGCGCCGTCATCTCAGCGAGGAACTGCTGGGTCCGATGCGAAAAGATGGGCGAATGAATCGCCAGTGCGCCGGGGCCGGGGATATTAATGGCATCGGCAAAATGGAACTTGTAGGTATAGCTGGGGCGGTCATTCTTCGAGGTATCGGTAAGTGAGCCGGTACCGACATAGCCGTTGCGTTCGAGCGCGAGTTTGACGACACGCTCTTTCTCATCCGGCTCGAGGTAGTGCATCGTGGCCCGCGCGCGATCGGCGAGAAAGCCCGTCGCTGCGTAGGTAGATATACCGTCGGCGGAGCCATCGGGATTAACCGTCAGGTCAGTGGTCTCGGTCGAAGTGGAGTCGGTCGGGCGAGTCGGAGGGGTGTGGCGAATTTCGCTGAAGGCCGTGGTATGCACGACTGGCTTGTCCGCATCGGAGAACGGAAGCTGCCCGAACGGGGTAAAGCGCGTAGTCGAATCGGCGTAGAGATCGAGCGACGGGATGTAGGTAATCACGTGGTCGAAGATGTCGATATTGGCGACCGGCGGCAGCGTGTAGGCCGAGCCTGAGTTGATCAGAACCTGAGTGCTCGCGATACCTTTCGCATCGAGCATCGCCTCGAACAGCGTCGCATGGTCCTTACAATCGCCCATCCGGTTGCGCAAAATCTGGCTCGCTGGATGAGGCACCACGGAACCTTCAGCGACGCGGTTAGCGGCGTACTGAACGTTGGCCGTAATCCAGTCGTAGAGGTCCTTGGCCTGATCACGCGGGGTTTGAGCCTTGGCCGTCAGCTCGTTGGCCAGTTGCTTAATCTTATCATCGGGAACCGCCTTATCCTTTGTACGCGCAGCATAGGCAGCGGCCAGAGCGCCGTAATCCTTGAAGGTGCTGGCAACGATAACCGGGCCGTAGTCGATAGGGTCGACGGCATTGGGTTCGGGCTTGGCCATCGGGGGACTCTTGTATGACCACGACCATCGCCGCCGGCCGTCTTTGATGGGCAGTTCGCCGCCCTCGACACCGTGCTGAAAGACATGCAGAGGCATCGCAGCTGGCGCACTCAGGTCGATAGTTTCGTCTTCGTCGCGGACGAACTTGGAATACTCGCGGGTGAGAGAGAATTGCCCCGGGAAGGTCGCCTCCTTGTCGCTCAGTCGATAAGCCATCACGACGCTGTCGCCCACCGCGACGCTGGGGAACGCGACGGTCTCGGTCGCAATATCGGAGAACATCGGCATCGACTTATCCTTGCCGCGATTGTCCTGGACCTGGTAGTTCGCCTTGGGCACATCGATACGGCGCCCGTCAGCCTTGAGCGTGTAGGCCTTGATGATCTCGGCCCGTTGCATCTTTTCGCTGTAGCTGATGGAAGCGGTATTGGCTTCTTCGAGCCCTTGTTCGGAGAGAACCTTGACCTCCCAGTCATGGGTCTCGACGGCGGTGCCGTCGGGGTTAACAAAGTACGTGGTGTGATTGCGGATGGTCTTGGTGAAGCCCTCGAAGGAGGCATCCTTGGGCTTTGAAGGCGCAGCCTTCGTATCTGCCGCAAACGCCGCAGAAGAAATAACCGTCGCGACCGTCAGTGCGGTCAGCAGGCTAAGCAGGCGGCTCACACACGAGCGCATTGCGAGTGACTCCACTGCCAGCATACTGCGATACGGCCTAAGTGACTACCATCTGAGTTGAGCCCCAATTGGCAGGAGGCGTCGGCAGAAAGCATCGTTCCGGCCGAGCATCGGAGGTTACTTCGACGGCCGCGCGGGGACCATCCAGGGCGGCTTGAGGCGCGCGATTTTCTTGTAAACCGGGCAGGTTTCGATGTGAGTGCCAGGCAGGTAGCCGATACTCATCAGGAACTCGCCGGTGATTTCTCCGCCGGTAAACGCGAAGGTCTTTTTGAAGAGTTTGACCCATTCCGGCTTGGTCAAGGGATGGTGCGCGGCGATCCATCGGGCAAAACCTCCGTGGCTCTCGCGAAGTTGCTGGATGGTTTTGGCGTTGGCGATGGCGGCGTCGACCTTGAGGCGGTTGCGGATGATGCCGGGATCGGCGAGCAGGCGTTCACGATCACGGTCGCCGTAACGAGCGATGCGATCGACGTCGAACTGGTGATAAGCGGCGCGGAAATTATCGCGCTTGGCGAGGATCGTCAGCCACGATAATCCGGCCTGATTGATCTCAAGAGTCAACCGTTCAAAGAGTGCGGACTCATCATCAATCGGAAAGCCGTACTCATGGTCGTGATACGGACCATGCAGCGGATGGCCGGGGGCAATTGCGCAGTAGGACATAAGATTCCTGTCGCAGCTCGCGGACTCGTGATTTCGGCTGCGCCTCGCGGCATGTTAGCTCGCGAACGGTTAATCGTGGAACCGATCAACAGCGGCCTTAGGGGGCCGCGAGATTCTTCGGCTCGGGAAAATCTCGCCTCTGAACGACAAAAATCGTATTGGTTCAAGTTTGATGGGCTCCCAGAGCCGCATAACGGACCCTCACCCGCGCGCGGCTAGAGCCGCGCTTGCCCTCTCCCGGTAAGCGGGAGAGGGACCTTAGAAAAAACTCGCCAATTGCGCACAGAGTTGCATTCTCCCAGGCCTCTGCGGAAAGTTGTGCGCAGAGGAAAGCAGATGCCACTGACGCTGGATGGACTGGTTGTAATTGATCTGACACAAAACGTCGCGGGGCCTTATTGCGCCCAACTATTAGGGGATTTTGGCGCGGACGTAATCAAAATCGAGCGTCCGGGCAAGGGCGACGACGTGCGCGGATTCGCACCTCAATGGAACGGTGAGGCCGCGGCGTATCTCGCTTACAATCGGAACAAGCGGAGCGTGTGCGTCGATCTCGATAATCCACGCGGGATAGAGATCGTGCGGCGGCTGACGAATAAGGCCGACATCTTTATCCATGCGATGAAGCCCGGGAGCGCTGAATCGCGCGGGATGGGCTACGACGAGCTCTCGGCCGACAATACGAAGTTGATCTACGGATCGATCAGCGGCTTTGGCGACGAGGGACCGCTGCGGAGCCTGCCGGGCTACGATCCGCTCGGGCAGGCCTATTCGGGAATTATCAGCATGAATGGCCATCCGGGATCGGCACCGGCGCGGGTGGTCGTGCCGATTATCGACATGGGATCGGGCTTGTGGCTCTTCACGGGAATCCTCGCAGCGATAATCGATCGGGCAAAGACGGGCAAGGGATCGCGGGTGAAGACGAGCCTGCTCGAGACGGGCGTGACCTGGACGACGCTCGCGATGGCCGGTTATCAGGCGAATGGAATCGTGCCGGGCCCGGCGGGATCCACCTCCCCTGCCGCAGCTCCCTACGAGGCTTTCCAGACATCGGACGGATGGATTCAGATTGCGGCGGGCAATGATCGGCTGTTCGCAAAATTGTGCGAAGTGTTGAAGTGCCCGGAAGTGGCGCAGGACGAACGCTTTATCAAGAACGCGGATCGCGTCGCGCGGCGGCTCGAATTGCACGAAACGCTCGAATTCAAGACGCGACGCCATACGGCAACAGAGCTAATGGCGCTATTGCGTGAGGCGGGAGTGCCGGCCAGCCCGATCAATACGATCGACCGAGTCTTTTCCGACGAGCAGGTCAACGCGCTCGGGATGCTACCCAAGGTCGACGAAGGCTTCCGGATTCCGGAGATGCGCTTCACCGACATGCCGATACGAATCAACGGTGAACGGTCGAGCCGTCGGCTGATGCCGCCGCGCCTGGGAGAGCATACGGATGAGGTGCTGCGCGCCGCGGGCTACTCTGACGGGGAGATCGCATCGCTACGGGCGGAGAAGGTAATCGGGTAGTTCGAGCGCAGCCCTGCGCGAACGCAGAAACCGGTACCGGCATCACGAGCGTCGAACGCTCGCGATGCTGTCCGAGATTCTTCGCTGCGGTCGTATTCACTCCCTACGCTCAGAATGACAGAACGGGACACTCACCCTTACTCTCTCCCGTCGGGTAGAGGGATCTGAAGAGGCGACTCCCTTTTTGTCGCAAAGTGGCTAGAGACAGAGGAGTTAGCGGCCGGTAATCGGATGTTCGGGTTCGCCGATGCATAGGGCGCATCGGCAGAGATCGCGTAGCTGGGTCGTCGTGTAGAGCGTTTCGTGGCCGTCGATCCATTCGGCGTAGACGGCAGTATCGCCCATCCGGGAGAACAGATTGAGGCGCTGGCTGGCGGCAGGAATTTCGCCGTCGATGCGCCCGTTGCATACGTTGCATGGGCAGAAGCGGCGCAGATTTTCGAGCGGGAAGATGCTGTCGTGGCCATCGGCCCACTGCACGCCGATAGCATAGCGCCCTACTTCGTTGAGACCGCGAATCTTCGGAACCTTCGTAGCTTCAGGTATCTTTGACTTGGCCGTCGCCATTGATGCACTCTTAACGGCGAACTATATCATCGGTCGGTGGGTCGGGACGAGCCAAGGAAGTCGTTTCGGAATCGAGCGAATGAATTGGAGCTGGCGGCATTTCGCGTGGATACCATATGGCGCTAAAGCGCAATCCGCTACATTCTTCGCTACGCTCAGAATGACTTGGTGAGGCTTAAGGTGAGCCCGAAGGGCGGGCTTAAAGCGGCGCGCCGATTTGATTCAAATTTATCGCGGAGGCTTTGAGATGGACGAGAATGCAAAGAAAAAGGGCTTGCGGATGATCCCGTACGGCCTACAGGTGCTGGGTGCCAAGCACGGGGACAAGTCGACGGTGGCGAGCGTTAACTGGACGACGCAAGTCAGCTTCGCGCCGCCGCTCGTGGTAGTCGGCGTAAAGGCTGATTCGACCGCGCATGAGCTGGTGAAACAGTCGAAAAAGTTCACCCTCTCCTTCCTTGGCACAGGCCAGAAGGATCTGGGTTTCGCGTTCTTCAAGCACGTTGAGCCGAAAGACGGCAAGTACGGCAACTACGCGTATCGCGACGGCAACAACGGATGCCCAATTATCGTGGATGCGCCTGCGGCCGGCGAGTTCAAGGTGGTCGAGTTTATCGAGCGTGGCGACCACAGTATTGTGGTCGGCGAACTCACCGATGCGCATCTGAGCCGTGAGAGCGATCCGCTCACGCTGAAGGAATGCGGCGTTAACTACGGCGGTTGATTAGACCTATTCTCATCCCCTCCCCTAACGGGGAGGGGTTTTTATTTCCGGACTGGCTTTGATACCTGACTCTTTTTCCTCTCCATACGCATTTGTTGGGTTTGGCCTCGCAGCGTTGGCGTCGACGCTGATCGTGGCGATCGGCTTGGGTCTCGAATACGGACCCTTCCAAGAACGTGCGAAGAAAGCCGGCCGCCTCTTGATGGTAGGTGGCGCCGTACTGGAAGCACTCTTTGGGCTGAGCGCCTTCGTATCCGCCAATGCTCGCGATGCGGCGAATCAATCGCAGATAGCGCAGATTCAGAAAGAGACTGCTGAGGCACGGTTGCAGACGGCCGAAGCGCAACGGGACGCCGCGAGCGCATCCGCACGGGCGAAGGAGGCCGAGGCTCGCGCAGCCGAAGCCAATGCGCGAACCGCCGACGCGAATCAGCGTACTGCGGCGGCCCAGATCGAAGTAGCGAAGGCCCAAACGGAAGCAGCCAAAGCCAAGGCTCAAGTCAAAGACGCCGAAGCACGCGCCTCGGAGGCCAAACTCGCGCTCGAACCTTACAAGGATCGACGTATCCTGACACCGGAAGTCCAGAAGGCGATTCAGGCTGCGGTCAAGCCATACCCGAAGGTGCCCTATGCCTTCGCGGTGGCTCCGGGCGCTGAGCCGCTAAGCCTGATGGATCAAATCGCGATCACGCTCTCAAATACAGACTGGCTGAGACGCCCGTATCCGGCAAAGCCCGGAACAGAATTGAAGCTGCTGGGCCTACCGACAATCCGTCTTATGCCGGGAATGTCAGGGTTGAGAATCGAAATTCCCAGCGCGCACAAGGACGATTGGGGACCAGCCGCGGTCGCGCTGCTTAGCGCCTTGGGAAAGGATCCGCGCCTGAATGCGACGGGGCGAATAGCACCTCCGGCATCGGGTGGCGCGCCCAACGCTATCGCGATTATGGTCGGTACGAACGCGGACGAGACCAACGACTAGGCCCTCACCCTTGTCGTGACGATGTGATTCTGCGTTAGATCGGCGCCAGATTGAGCCTCAGGACAAAGAGACAAGGAGCAGACGATGCCGAACAAGCGAGTCGTAGTTCTGCCGGGTGATGATACGGCACCCGATACCGTCGCAGCCGCGATGGAGGTGATGCGCGCGCTGAAGGTCGCGATCGACTTCGTCGAGTTTCCACCGGGCGAGGAATGGATCAGAGGCGAGACCAGCAAGGCAGCGCAGGCGGCGATCGATAATTCGGATTCGACGCTCTTCGGCTCCACCAGCGGCAAGACCAACGCGATTCTCTATCTGCGATGGGGCAAGCAGACCTACGCGAACCTCCGCCCCTGTCGTTACCTGAAGGGCTTCCGCAGTCCGCTCGCGGATCCCGACGGTATCGATTTCATCATCATCCGCGAGAACATGGAGGACCTGTACCTGGGCTTGGAGGGACCGCTCAGCGCGCTGGGCCCACTTCATCTGCAGAGCCGGATCCTACGCCGGGAACTTGACACATCAGAGAAAGGTATTTTCGCGATCAAGGTAATAACGGAGCGGAATACCCGGAATATCGCGCACTTCGCCTGTAAACTAGCGATGCGCCGCACGGCCGAGGGCTATCCGGGCAAGGTAACCTGCACTTCGAAGTACAATATGCTGCGCGAGAGCGACGGCTTCTTCCGCAAGATCGTCGAGGAGGTCGCGGCTGGCTATCCTGAAATCAAGTACGAAGAGTATATCGTCGACGATTTCGCACGGCGCCTAGTGCAAAGTTCAAAGGATCTCGATGTGGTCGTAACGCCGAACCTATATGGCGATATCCTGAGCGACGCGGCTGCCGGGACGATCGGCGGGCTCGGTCTCGCGCCCTCGGGATGCTACGGCGATAACTACGCCTACTTCGAATCCGTGCACGGCACCGCCCCGGACATCAAAGGGATGGGGATTATCAATCCGACGGCGACGATGCTCTCGGCGGTGATGATGCTCGACTATCTGGGTTTTCGTGATCAGGCGAAGCGCTTCGAAAACGCTGTGCGCAAAGTGTATTCCGACGGCAAGGTGCTGACGCCCGATCAGGGCGGCGCCGGGAAGACGGTCGAGTTCACCAAAGCCGTAATCGCAAACCTGTAAGTGATGCGAGTCTTCGGACGGGCTACGGCTTTTGTCTCATTGCTGTGGCTGGTTATGGTCTTGCCCCTCGCCGCGGGGATGATGCAGGAGTACCTAGTCAGCTTTCCCAAGGGACGCGACACAGCTGTCATTAGAGGGACGGTTCGCGGCGATATGAGTATCGATTACCTGCTGCATGCTGAGAGCGGGCAGCGGGTAAGAATATCGATGCATACCGATAATCGGAGCGCGTACTTCAATCTGTACGAACCAGGCAAACTGCCCGGGGATCAAGCGTTCTTTATCGGCAGTACTGTCGGTGACACTTTCGAGGGCACGCTGCCCGCGACGGGTGACTATACAGTCGATGTCTACCTGATGCGGAGCGCTGCTCGTCGCAAACGGACAGCGCATTATTCGCTCACGATCACGCTCACAAATCCCTCCAAAGCCGATCTCGGAACTCCGCCCGCCAGCGATATCAAGGTAAAGGGCACGCCTTACCATGCGGTCGGCAAGGTCCCTTGTTCAACCGGCGCGACTGCACCGGGAACACCGCAATGCAACTTCAGAGTGATACGCGGGAGCGCCGGGAACGTCGAGGTCCATCTGACGTCTCCCGATGGTCACGAGCGAGTGGTCAGCTTTCTCGGCGGCGCAGTGAGTATCGCGAGCGATGGCAAAGTAACCGCAAGCAAAAGCGACGACACCTGGTCAGTGGTGATCGACGATGACGAGCACTATCAGATTCCCGAGGCGCTCATCTCCGGCGGCTGAGTTATTGACATACGAGGCATTAAGCTGCGTATGCCAATAACATCTCGTGACGAGTCGCTGTGCGGTCCGCGGAACGAGCTAGTTCGTTGCCTTTGGCATTGCCACCAACTATCAGATTAGCCGGTTGCGGCGAATCGCAACCTCTCCTCCGGCTGCCGTCGACTTCGGTCTTCATCGAATTAGGTTTTAACCGCTGTTCGCAGGCGCCCAGAGACCCAAGGCGTTGCGCCGAGGAGCGAGGTATGGAACGGAGCGCTAGCTCAGGTCGAAAGCGATGATACAGTCGTTCTCCCGCACGCAAGGGAACCTGGATCGAAGATAGCGCTGGAATTCACTATAGTAGTTCAGCCACCAGAATGAAGGCCAAGCAAAGACTACCGCGTCGGCGCCGGCCGTGCGCATCCGCTCAAGCTCGCGGATAGCGGTGGCATCGTCGAGGGGTTTACCCCAAGGCCTCCCGTCCCTTTCGAGAAAAGGCAACGCGCGTCGCGCTGGGACTGGATCGGGACCGAACCGATTATCGTCCACCAGTATAAACGATGTTCTCTCCGATACGATGGAGGCGACCTCGCGCGGCAGGCGCGAGGTCAGAACCACTTGCTGATAGTGCTTGGGATGCACCAGGGACAAAGGTGGCTCCTCGCGATACTCCTTCAGCAGGCGCTTGTCCGATCGGAGCACGTCCTGATCGATGAAGAGCAGAAGGTTCTGGGCGTACCACCACTCGACCTGATCGCTCTGCCAAATCAGCCGACGCAAATAATCGATCGGTTTATAGCCATGCCGCGCGAACAGCTTGGCCCAATAGACCGGCCATTGCTCGTTTACGTGTCGCGTGCCCCCTTGATAAGGAATCGCCGCCGAGAAGAGAACCCTTGGACCCAGATGCACAAGTGAGTTGATCAAGGTCGGCGCATCCGCCTGGTCGAGATGTTCAGCGACTTCGAGGCAAAGCACCAGATCGAAGCGTTCATCGAGCTTGATTGGTTTGGCTAGATCGTATGGGAGGAAGCGATCGGCAGGGATCTGCAATTGGCTGCGATCGACGTAGTCGCCATCGATACCGCGGATTTGCTTCACTCCGTTGGCGGCAAACGTCGCGAGCCAAGTCCCAACGCCGCACCCAACGTCCGCTACGCTAGGGGCCGGAATCAGGTCCAGAACCAAAGGGACCACCTGTTCGGCCGAGCGACGTGAGCCCTTCTGCTGACCGCTGTAGAACTCCGCCGAATAGCGCGTAACCATCCGGACACTCTCCTGCTTTGCGCCCTACTGCCGCGGCCCGACAATAGCATCATGTGCGGCGACTATGAGAACCTTGCCCAGCGAAGATAGATCAGTTCTGCGTTATCACGTCTCGACGAAGACTTCGTCGCCTTCGATTTTGATCGGATAGGTTTTAACCGCTTTATTGGCCGGTGGGGAGAGAGGGAAGCCGGTGCGGATGTCGAAAAGCGAGGCATGGTAGGGGCATTCAACCGTACATTCTTCGAGATCGATATCGCCGGCTGAGAGCGAGGACTCGGCGTGCGAGCAGGTATCGGCCGTGGCGTAGTAGCCGTCGCTCAAGCGGTAAACGGCGATAGGTGGTGTGAGGTTGAGGCGAATCGCCTCGCCGGGTTTCAGTTGATCAACCTTGCAGGCTTTAACGAGCGGCATCGTCGGTATCCTCGGAACGGTCTTTATCAGTCGATATTTGCTTCTTGCGGGCCGGAATGATGGGGCATCCGCGGGTCCACCAAAGCATATTGGGCAGTGCGCCGCAGGCCGGGAGATAAACGGCGAGCGTCGTCTTCGAAGATTCGGCAGTTTCGCTGTCGGCCAGCTGCGCCGGTCGAGATGCGGTCGGTCCTTCCATCGTCGGCGATCATAGGGGAGTCGCGAGGATCGGCAAAGGGCCGTCGGGGAGAAAGAACCGGTACCGGCTTCGCTCGCAGGCTCGCGAAGCTGTCCGAGATTCTTCGCCTTCGTTCCCCTTCGCTCACTTCGCTCAGAATGACAAAAGGAGGCTCATAGGGCGATCCAAAGAGGCCGGACCGCTTTGACGGCGACGCGGCGAAGGTCGTATTACTTGGGCTGCTACTGACAGAGGGAGGAGCGGATGAAAGCAATCGCGAAGACGCGGCCGGCGCATGGCGTTGAGTTGATCGAAGTGCCGGTGCCGAAGCCCGGACCCAACGAATTGCTGGTCAAAGTCTCGGTCTGCGGGATATGCGGATCGGACCTGCATATCTATTTGTGGGAGCTGAATGCGGATCGCGTCGTAACCAAGTTTCCGACCGTAATCGGACACGAGCCAGCGGGCGAAGTGGTCGAGGTCGGCCCCGGAGTATCCGGTTTCAAACCCGGCGACCACGTCGCGCTGGATCCCTTTGGTCCCTGCGGCCAGTGCTCCTCGTGCCAGCACGGTCGCTTCAACTTCTGCCTGAACCCGGGGCGACTCGGAGGATCTTTCGCACAGTATGCGATCGCGCCGGTGCAGAATGCCTGGCTGGTGCCGAAAGAGATGGATATGGAGCAGGCAGCGCTGCTCGAGCCTTTCGCGACCGGAGTTCATGCGGTCGAGGAGTCGTCGCTCAAGGCCGGTGACAGTTGCGTTATCGAGGGGCCGGGGCCGATCGGCCTCTGCACCGCGCTCGCGGCGCGTGCGCTTGGCGTTACCTCGATCGTGATTACGGGGCTCGCCGTCGATGCGGAGCGGTTAGCGCTCGCGCGGCAGATGGGCTTCAAGACCATCTGCGCGTCGGATCGCGATTGGACCGTGCAAGTGCGTGACCTGATGCCGCCGGATGGCGCCGACGTGGTTTTCGATGCGGCCGGCTTCATGGACTCGGTCAAACCGATAATCCGTCGTAATGGTGAAGTGGTGCTGCTCGGATGGCCGGCTCGCGACATTCCAAACAGCGAGATGCGCTCCCTCTTCTTCCATGGCGTGAAGATACTCCCGTCGCGAGTGCGTGTGCCGAGTACGTGGCGGCGATCGATCGCGATGGTCGCGAGCGGCGCGGTCGACCTGAAGCCGATGGTGACGCATCGCTATGGAATCGATAAAGGAATCGAGGCATTCGAACTGCTCGACAAGAAGCAGGGCGTAAAGGCGCTGATTCTGCCGCATGGGTAGAATGGATAATAAGCTTGAACGCTTCGCGTCGACAGAAACCGGTACCGGCTCCGCGAACGCTGGCGCGCTATGCTTGCCAACGCTCGCCAAGCTGTCCGAGATTCTTCGCTGCGCGTCGTCCTTGGCCGCGCCTCGCAGACTCGGCCGCCCCCTGGCTCGCTTCGCTCAGAATGACAAGAAAGGTAATGAAGTTTGTGTGAGGTAACTATCAATGCGTGAGGGATACAAGATCGTCGATACCGACTGTCACATGATGGAGCCGGAATGGCTCTGGGAACGATATATCGAAGACGCCTACAAGTCGCAGGCACCGAAGATGGGCCGCGCGCCCGATTCGAATCGGCGGACCTTCCTGGTCGAGGGTGATTCGTTCGTGCGCGAGAAGGGCAAGTATCCGATGGCTGCGCCGGCCTTTCTCAGTGCCGTCAAAAAGGCGATGGCTCGCTTCGACAAGGCGAGTCAGCAGGGCTTCAGCGCGCAGAGCCGCCTGGCCGACATGGACGAACAAGGCGTGGACGTGCAGATTCTCTATCCGACGTTCGCCGGACAGATGCTGGCGCGCGAGTTCCGCGATACGAAACTGCTCGCGGCCTGCGTGCGCGCCTACAACAACTGGGCGTGCGACTACGCGGCGGCATCGCCGGATCGTCTGAAGTGGGCAGCGGGCCTGCCGATGCAAGATCCCGAAGAGGCGATCAGAGAAGCGCAGCGCACGGCGAAGATGGGCTGTGTGAGCTACTACATGCGGCCGAATCCGGTGCGCGGACGGACGCTGTGGAGCGACGACTATATGCCGCTATGGATGGAAATCGAGGACAGCGGCAAGCCGATTTCGACACATGAATCGGCGTCGTCGTCGGTACCCTCTTTTGGCGATCGGATGGACACGCACGTCAGCGGGCATATCTTGTCGCATCCGTTCGAGGCGATGGCGGCGATGGCCGGGCTTATCTGGTACGGCATCTTTGAGAAATTCCCCAAGCTGAAGGTCGTTCACGTCGAGGCCGACGGCGGATGGGTCCCCTACTGGCTGCAGCGGATGGAGCAGCATTGGGATTTCAGTGGCAACGCCGAACATGAGTATCTGACGAAGCGCCCGACTGAGTATTTCAAGAGCAACGTATGCGTGGCCTTTCGCGGCGACGAACCGACCATGAAGGCTGCGGTCGAGATCGTCGGCGCAGACAACTTCACGTGGGATACGGATTATCCGCATCCGGACGGCACCTATCCGTGGGGTGTCGATGCGATCATGAAGCAGCCGATTTCGCCCGAGGCGCGGAGAAAGATCCTGTGGGATAATCCCGCGCGTATGTTCAACCTGAAATAGCTATCTTCCAAATTGACGGAAATTGAAGCCGCTACCGGTTGCGCAAGCACAAAGCTTGCGCAGCCGGCCGGGTTTCTCAATTCCATTCGTATCTGCCTCAGAGACGACTCGCCCGTTGCACAATAGCGTGGAGCGCTTCGATCCGTGATCGGAGATGTGGATGATCGGTCGCACGAGCGGGATCAAACGGTAGGCGCCAGCGCCAGTTGGTGCTATCGACCGTGCCCGGGACGTTGATGCGATCCTTCCATCGGAAGAGATCCTGAAGCGGCATGATCACGAGTTGCGCCGGCGACGCGTAGAGCGTGCTGAGGATACGGTCGAGCAGCGGTTCCGAGAGCGTCGCTTGCTGCGCGGCGGCCTCACTGTGAACTCCCATCGCGAGGAGAAACTGATGCCGTTCCTTCTCGTCGATTGTCTCCCACCATTCCGCAAGCGTATCGGTGTCGTGGGTACCGGTAGTCGCGAGCGCGACAGCAGGATATTTCGCGGGATCGATAAAGGGTGCATCGGGGGCGGACCAGTCGCGTTCCCATCGCGCGATCTTGTAGCCGGGAATCCCGAGCTTAGCCATCGTCGCGCGCACGAACGGCGGAATCACACCGAGATCCTCGGCGATGATTCGCATCGGAGCGGCCTCTTCCTTGATGAGACGGAGAATCTCTTCGCCCTGTGCGAGTTGCGCCTCCTCTGCCGGCGGGTCGAAAGCGCCGATCGTCTTTTCGCCCAGCGGAAAGCCGAAGGTGCGGAACAGACCGACGACGTGATCGACGCGGAGGAAGTCATAGAGGTCGCGCGCACGGCGGATTCGTTTACGTAGCAGGCTGAAGTTCTCGGCGCGCATCCGCGACCAATCAGGCATCGGCAGCCCCCATCGCTGACCTTCGTCGGAGAACGCATCGGGAGGAGCACCAACCGTGCGCGTCAGGTCGAAGACATCCTGATGCGCCCATACCTCAACGCTGCCGGCGGAAGGTGAGAAAGCGAGATCTCCGCCGAGGTAGACGCCGCGATGATTCACATTGGCCTTGGCTTCGGACCACTGCGAATGCGCGGTGAACTGCACAAAGCGAAAGAAGTCGATCTCTTCGGCGTGAGTGCGGCGCGTCTCTTCCATCGTAGAGGGATCGTGCTGGCGAAAGCCGAATGGCCATCGGGACCAATCCGAATGCTCGAACCTGTCGCTGATGACACGGAAGAGCGCGTAGTCTTCCAGCCAATAGTGGTTCGCATCGACAAAGTTGCGGAAGGCCTCGCGATCTTTGGCGGTTGCGTGCTCGATGAAATGCCGATACGCCTCGCGAAGCAGCGAGAGCTTCGTGGTCGCCAGCTCGATCAGATCCAGCGAAGCATGCGCCGTTGATTGATCGAGCGTGACGCCGTGCAGCTGTTTGATTGAGACATAGCGCGGGTCGATTGCCATCACGCTCATCGCGCTGTAAGGGCTAGCTTCGCCCGGTGGCGTCTCATCGATGGGAAGGAGCTGCAGCGCCCGATGGCCCATAGCGAGCGCAAGATCACCCATCGCGCGCAGGCCACCGATATCGCCGCGGCCCATGTCGCCGGCGGAGCGGAGCGAGAAAAGTGGTATCAGGATTCCTGCAATACGATGGTCAGTCACACAGATTGGCTCACGACTTAACGATTTTTACGGCCTTGGCACTGAGTTTGGCGATGAAGCTTTCGACGCGATCGATCGCAACGTCGACGTGGCTCTGCGCGCTGCTCAGCATGTACTTGCTGCGCGCGGCAACCGTAGCGAGGTCCTCATCGATGGTCGTTTCGAGCGCGTGCGAGAGGGCTACAATCGCGGATTGGTTGCGGCTCAAGCGATCGCAGTTAGCGGGTGCTTCGAGCGCCGGTATCGGATCGATTTGGATAAAGGTGGGAGTCTGGTCGAGCCGCGGCTTGGGCGACAACGCACCGGCGATACTGTTGGCCTTTGCCGTGCGGTTGTAGAGCGGACCAAGATTCCACATATCGATCAGGTATTTGAGCAGACTGGTGTGATCGAATTGCGTCGAGTTCACGCCCCTGGCGGCGTACGGCGAAATCAACACGGCCGGAACGCGCAACCCGCTGATCGTAAAATCGCATCCGTCGCCGTGATTGGAATCGGGCGGAACCATCGCGACGGGAGGCTCGTGATCGTAAAACCCGCCATGCTCGTCGTGGAGGATTACGAGCAGACTCTCCTGCCACAGCTCATCGTTCTTGCGCAGGGCGTTGTAAACGTCCGCAATCAGGACGTCGCCGGAATGGATGTCGTGCGGCGGATGGTCATCGTTGGCGCCCGGTGAAAAATATTGCGGCTCGATGAAGACGAAGGACGGAAAGTCCTTGGCCTTGCCCCGCACGTCGACGAAAAACTCTCGCATATGATGGTGACGCGCGACGTTCTCGGGCTTCCACTGGTTCACCAGCAGGAAGGATAGCGGGAAATCGCCGAAGTAGACCCGCCACTCTTTGGCGACTTCGTTGAGCCTATCGAAGATCGTCGACTGACTATACCAGTGGAGATTCCAGGCTAAAGGGCCTTCGGGCATCGCGACGCGACCGAGGGAGGTCCCGCTCATCGCGAAGAGTCGATTGGTCCACGTCGGTCCTGGCACCGGCGCGTACCAACGATCACAAACAGTAAAATTATCCGCCAACGTGTGCAGCGCCTTAAGCGATCCGTGATCGTGATAGCGCATGATTTCGCGATACTGATCGGGGCCGGCATTGGGGTAGCTGCGGGCGAAGTCGGCAACGAAGCCGCCATTGTGATCGGCGATTTGCGCGACGACGTGCTCCCACTCGTGGCGCGGATCGGGGCATACGTTGCGCCCTGCACCCGGCTCCTGTTTGTACGTCGCGCCGTTGTAAATGTTCGAGCGGGGAGCGGCGTGATCGACGCCATTAACGCCGGGCGTGGCGCCGAGCAGATGATCGAAGGAGCGATTCTCGAGCATCAGGAGAATGACGTGATTAATCGGCATCGAGGCTCCTTAGTGTGTGTGCGCTGGGGCTGAGAATCGCACGATCGCGGCAGGGTGGCGACGCTATTTCTTGCCTTCCTTGAGCTGCCGTTTCCAGTCGAGGCGGCGTGCCTCAGCACCGGCGGTCTCGGCTTCTTTGATCATTCCCTTCTTCTGGTAAAACATGCTCAGATTCGTGAAGGCGAGGATGTCTTCGGGTTCCTGCTCGATATAGCGCTTGGTGAGTTCGATAGCGGTATCGAGATCGCCCTTCGCCTGATAGCACATGATCAGGCCGTGGAAGGCATCGCCATATTTCGGGTCAATTTCGAGCGCGCGATTGTAAACGGCGATCGCTTCGTCGAATTTGTCATCGGCGTAGAGATCGACGGCCTCGTCGTAAAGATCTTCAATGTCCGGCATAGGACCTCGTAACCTCGATCGGGCATCAGCCGCTTTCGGTGCTGAACATTGTACTTGTATACTGTGGCTGTCCCAAGAATGATTCGCCGCCGCCGATGGTAACCAAGGAAGAAATCTACGAAGTCTTGCGCGAGTGCTACGACCCGGAAATTCCGGTGAATATCGTGGACCTCGGGCTGGTTTACGGCGTGGTGATCAGCGAGGAAGGCGTGAATATCCAGATGACGCTGACGGCGCCGGCCTGCTCGATGGGACCGATGATCGCGACTGAAATCGAAGACAAGCTGCTCGGGCTGCCCGATTGTCCACAACCGAGTGTCGAATTCGTATGGGACCCACCCTGGACGCCGCAGCGGATGAGCGAGGCGGCGCGCAAGCAACTCAAGCTCGACGACTAGCCCTGCTCTGCCCCTACCGGATTGAACGCCTTGGTGCAGAATCCCGGCGAGAAGCCGAAGCGTATCCGCGATATGTTCGGCGCGATCGTCCCGCGCTACGACCTTATCAATACGATCATGACGTTAGGCCTCGACCGGGTCTGGCGACGCGTTACGGTAAAAATGGTCGAACCGCGAGACGCGGTCGCACTCGATATCGCGACGGGGACAGGCGAGCTGGCGTTCGAGTTGGCGCGGCAAGGAGCGAAGAAGGTGATCGGCGCTGACTTCTGCCATGGGATGGTTGAGGTCGCGCAGCAAAAGTTACACGAGCGGAAGCCTGGCGGGGAGGTCACATTCATGGTCGGCGATGCGATGCGGTTGGCATTTCGGGATAGCAGCTTCGATGCGATCGTGAACGGGTTCATGCTGCGAAATGTAGGCGATTTGCAGGCAACCTTCGTGGAATTGCATCGCGTGCTGAAGCCGGGTGGACGGCTCGCCTGCCTCGATCTGACGCCGCCGCGCGGTCTGATGCGCCATTTCTTCTCGCTCTATATAGCGACGGTGGTACCGATCCTGGGGATCGTGTTCGCGCGCAACTATTCAGCGTATCGCTACCTGTTCCAGTCGCTGAGTGTGCATCCGGATGCGGACACAGTCGCGGGGATGATGCGGAAGGCGGGTTTCGCCGAGGCATCGTACAAGCTGACGGGCTTCGGCACCGTTGCGATCCATCTGGGACGCAAAGCTGCTTAATCCATCGCGAAGGTAGCGATCGCTTCTAAATGGTCGGTGGGCTCCGTATCGCTATTTACCTAGCACTACTAAGGCATTCTTGAGCGGCACATCGGAGATTGTGATCAGCCCGTTGAATGGCTGATCGAGCTCGAGTATCAGAAAAAGAGCCCCCGCCACCGATAGGCTTCCGACGAACAGCGCGATCACCACAGTCATATTGCGAGGTGTCAGCGTCCCGAAGGTTAGAAAGAGCGTCGTCAGCCAAAACACGACGACGACCAGCAAGGGAACCGAAATCGAGCTGACGGCTTGCTCGTTCAGAAGCCATCGCGTCTGACCGATGCCAATCGCGATTGCTTCGGCTTGCGTTTGTAAGGCGCGCTGGGTCTCGTTCTTGGGAGTCAATTGCCGAATTTTATCGAAGAGGAGTTCGCGGTTGCTGAGTTGAGACAGTACCGGGTTTTGCAGAGACCCGTCGTTCGACCATAGCTCGTCGATCATGCGCGCCAGCGCCTTGCGCAGCATTTCCCGCGTTTCAGCTGCGTCAGGTCCGTAATGGGCCAATACACGGTCCAGCATGATGGTATTGGTAGCAATCTGCGTCAGTTCGGTGCGGCGCGTATCGAAAGAACCCTTGGCCGAGGCGACGAGCAGACTCAGCAGGAGCGCGGACATCGTGCCGATAAGGCCGATCGTGAGCTTGATTACGTCCCTGCTGTCGCTGCTCAGGTGATGATCGGGAAGGATGCTGCGCAGCGATAGGCCGATCATCGCACCACCGAAGACACAGGCGAAAATGATCAGGCTCGTTACTATGGGGGACATCGGATCAGTTGTAGCCGTTTATCGGGGCAGATTTAATCCACTGGAAATTTGAAAGCCGTCTCCATCGCTGATTAGAGCCAACCGACGATGATTGGGCGAAGGATTTGGAGGAGACGTGATGGGTGCCCCGTATACCGGTGGATGCGCTTGCGGAGCCATCCGCTATGAGTGCCTGGCTGAACCGTTATTCTCGTGGAAATGCCACTGCCGCGATTGTCAGCGCTATAGCGGCGCTGGGGGTGGCATTTACGCGGTTTTTTTGACAAGCAGCGTGCGTTTTCTCAAAGGGGAACCGAAATATCACGTGGTGAAGGGGGCCAGCGGAAACAACACTTCTCGCGGATTCTGTCCTGAATGTGGCTCACCGACGGCCGTCAAGACTGAGCTGTTCCCGGGAATCTGTGCGGCCAGTATAGATGATCCAACTTGGGTCAGATTGGTGGCGGATATCTGGACGGCAAGCGCTCAGCCGTGGGATGTCATGGCGCAGTCGTCACCGAAATTTGTCGGCACTCCGACAGCGGAAGAAGTCGAGAAGCTCGTGCAAGCCGCGACCGGACATTAGAGCGATAGTTCGAGGGCGCAGGCACAGGACGGGCCCAATCTCGCGAGTACCAAGGCTCGCGAATTTGGCCCCGATTCGGTTTCTTTGTCGCGATCACCACCAACGGGGCCTTCGCCTAGATCCTTCGATTCAGCTTGCATGCGCTCGCTGGCTCAGGACGACAGAAGCTAAGAACTCTTATCTCCGGCACAGCGCAACTCTAATTGACGAAGTGCGGCAGGATCTTTTTGCCGTACAACTCAATCTGATTGGTCACCTCGGCCGGGGGGCAGGACGGCCGCAGCACGAACTTGGAGCATCCGGCGTCGACGAAGTCAGCAATCTTCCCGATACATTCCTGCGCCGGGCCGACAAGGCATCGGATGGCCAGATCCTCCTGCGACATCGGCAGGCTGCGCAGAAAAGGCGCGACGGTTTTCCATCCTGCTTCGCGGTCTTCAGTGATATGCGTCAGCAGCAGGACGCCGGCCTCGCGCGGATTAATATCGCGACCGCGCTCCTTACCGAAGGCGATGAGCTTCTCCATGTCGTGCTTGAACTCGGCGGGCGTGGTGAGCGCAGGGAACCATCCGTCGCCGAGTCGCGCAGTGCGTTTGAGAATCGCGTCGCTCTTGCCGCCGATCCAGATATCGAGAGGGCCGTCCTTGGGCTTCGGCTCGATCGTCACGTCATCGAAGCTGTAGAACTCGCCGTGATGGGTGACGTGCGACTCGGTCCATAGCTTACGCAGGATCTGGATACCCTCGTCGAGGCGCTTGCCCCGATGCTCGACCGGCACGCCACTAGCGACGAGGTCGCGCAGGTCGCTGCCGCTACCGACCGCCATCACCATCCGGCCGTTGGAGATGTAATCGAGCGTCGCGTAAGTCTTGGCTACGTGGACTGGATTACGCGCAGGCAGCGTGAGCACGCTGGGACCCATCTTCACGCGCTTGGTGCGCGCGGCGATCATCGCGAAGAGACAGGTTATATCGAGCGTCGGATTGCGCGTGACGATATGGTCGGACAGCCAGATGGAATCGAGACCGATATCCTCGCTGAGCTCAGCGTAACGGCAGATCTGATCGGGCTCAGGGAGTCCATACTGCCACTGACCAAATCCGATTCCAATCTTGATGCCTTTCATCCAACGCTCCTGTCTCGGTGTTGCAGCCACACCTGAGGTTCGCTACTACCCGATATAACACGACGGGGGCTCGATGCCATCCGTAAGAGCCTTTGCGAGGTAATCAAGATGACCCAGCCATTCACAATTTGCGTAGGCACTGTTGGCGCGGGGGTTTGGTTTAGTCCCGACAGCGGTGATCATTGGCGGCGCAGCAAGATGAACCTGCCCTTCCATGCGGAGCCGGGCGAGATTCAGATTCGGTCGATCACGGTATCGCCGCATAACCCCCATCACCTGTTAGCCGGCTCCGAGGCCGGTCTCTATCGGAGCGAAGACAACGGCGCGACGTGGGATCTTATCGAGTCGCCAATGGACGGACAGCAGATTTGGTCGACCTGCTGGCATCCGACGGAGCCTAACACGATCTATGCGGGCACGAAGGCGCCGAACGTCTATCGCACCAAGGATGGCGGCAAAAGTTGGCACAAAGTCGACGTGCCGATGGCGAAGGAGTGCTTCGCCGGTGCGCCAAAAGTCACGAATATTATCGTGGACCCGGTCGATCCTAAAACCGTGTTTATCGGCGTTGAAATCGACGGGGTCTTTCGCAGCCGCGATGGCGGCGAGACGTTTACCCGTCTACCGCCGCTCGGCGACAAGATGCTGAACCAGGATGTGCACGGGCTCGCGCGATGGTCGGGCGCGTCGCCGAAACTCTTCGCGACGACACCGGACGGCATCTGGACGAGCACCAACGATGGCGAAAGCTGGTCACTGCATGGCTTTCCGAAGTTCGCCGATCGCGACGCGATTTCGTATTGCCGCGGAATGGCGATAAAGCCCGATGATCCGAATGTGATGTTCGTCGGTAACGGCGATTTCATTCCGGGCAAGCGCGGCACGGTGCAGCGCACAACGGATGGCGGGAAGACTTGGAAGGCGTGCAACCTGCCGGTCGAAGCGAACTCGGTCGTTTACTGGATTGCGACGAATCCGGCGGATCCTAATGTCGTGGTCGCGAACAGTCTGCACGGTTACGTTTACATCAGTACCGACGCCGGCGAGACGTGGACGAAGAATCGGCGCGAGTTCGGCGAGATTCGGGCGCTGGCATGGGTGCCCAATTGATGAAACGCGGGATTATCGGGATTACGACGCTGCTTCTGATCGCGGCAGGGCTACTACTGCCTGCTCACGCTCGTGCGCAGCAGGCCACGGATATAACCGGCAAGTGGGTCGGGACGAGCAAGGTACGATGCGGCGGCAGGATGAATCGCCTTGGCCGCTGCAACGCCGTGCAGAATATAAGTTTCGATTTCAAGCAGGACGGAGCCAAGTACAATGGCGATTACACCTGCGCTCACGGCACGCAGGATTGTCTGGGCTTGCATGAGAAGGGCAAAATCGTGGGCGGCGCGTTCGACGGATCGGTGCTGACCTTCCGCGTCGATTTCGGTACCGGTTCCACCTGCACCTTCAAAGGCGGCTTCACGGCTGCACAAGGGCAGGGGTCGTATAAATGCGAAGGCAGCGGTGGACCCGAGCACGGAACGTGGCGAGTTGCTCGTCCGGACAGCAAGCCGGTACCTGGAACCCAGAAGAACGAGCCGGTGCTGCGCAAATATCTCCCATAAAAGAAGACTGATTGATCATGGTTAAGTTTGGCTACCTCTTCGATTTTCGGAATCCCTCGGAGCTCTCATCGCTGAGTGATACTGAATACACGGCCGCGATGTTCCAACAAGTCGAGTACATGGATACCCACGGCTGGGACTCGGTCTGGATCACGGAACATCACTTTGTCGATGACGGCTACCTGGCCGCATCGATGCCGATGATGGCGGCGATGGCGGCGCGCACGAAGCGCTGCACGATCGGGAGTTACGTCATCCTGGTGCCGTTCTACAATCCGCTCCGACTCGCCGAAGACACGGCCATGATCGACGTGATCTCGAACGGACGCCTGCGCCTCGGCCTCGGGCTCGGCTATCGCTTGCAGGAATTCGAGATCTTCCAAATGTCGCGTAAGGAGCGTCTCGGCCGCACGCTCGAAGCGGTCGAGATCATGAAGCGGGCCTGGACCGGCGAGCGCTTCAGCTTCAGCGGCAAGTACTTCAACTTTAAGGATGCGATCGTCAAGCCGAAACCGGTCAGCAAGCCGGGTCCCGAACTGCTGTGGGGTGGTATGGCGCCAGAAGCGATCAAGCGCGGCGCACGACTCGACATGGGGTTTGCCTGCAATCTCGGTCCCGATCAGATCAACTCCTACTATGCAGAACTAAAAGCGTTGGGTAAGGACCCGGCAAAATACTCGGTCGTGAATATGCGCCTCGCTTATGTATGTGATGACGAGGAACAGGGCTGGAAAGATATCGAACCCCATCTGATGTATCAGATGAGCCTCTATGGCAAGTGGCTCGACGAGGGCAAGATCGAAGCGGCCGGCTACTTCCAGCCCGATCGCCAGGCATTGCGCCGCGGCGTAATCCTGGGATCGCCGCAGCGCGTCGCTGAGCGGCTGCGTCAGGTCGTCGGCGCGACGCCGATGACCGAGCTGGTAATCGCGATGCAGCTACCCGGGCTCGATCCGCGCAAGGGAATGAAATCGCTGGAGCGCTTTACTGAACAGGTGCTACCGCAACTGCGCAAGTGATAGAGATTCAAACCCGTCGTCGAAGATCACGACGGCTGTCGATAACGCGAACTATCTCAACTTCTTGCACAGGAGCGTCGTCCGAGTCCGGACGTGTCTGATGAGGAATCAGGTAATGGCCTTCAGGCAAGATACGAGCGCGGGGCCAATATCGGAACGTCCTGTCCCGATGCGCGGATACTCGGCCAGCAGTTCAGCCTTACGCTCGATAGCCGCTACAAATCCTGCAGCGGCCGAGGGATTTTCACGGCCGATAAATTCATAGATGAGCAGTACGTCTTCGCGTGCCTGAGGTCTCCACAGGAGCCTAACGGCCATGACTCGGGGCTTTCTTCGTTACCTTGGCGCGCTTGCGCGCTTCCCGGCGAAGATCGTCGAAACGAACCGGCGTGGCAGGGCCGCTGGCGATCCCTTGGTCCCAAAGTTCACCCAAGCGTTCAAGCTCGTCGCGACGGATCGTACGTTTGAGCTGCCAGTCGCGGATAGCCTCTCGTATTATCTCGCTGGTAGTAGCGTACTCACCTGCCTCAACGGCGGCCTTAAGTGCGGCCACCTGTTCTCCCGTCAGAGCAACACTCACTTTCTGGATTTCGGGCATCGTTTTTCTTCCGCCTTGGTAGCATAATTTACTACCCGGCCCGCAACGCGTCCACGTGCGAGTTTGAAATGGCAGGCTGCTTCCTACAGGCGAACAGAAAGCGTGGCCATTCCGCGTCCGTACGCGCCGTTTAGCATCCACTGTCACCACATACGATCACGCCCGATGCGATTATTTAGCATCGCAAAAAGAAGCTCCATTGCTTTAGCAAAACCGGTCCGATAACTTTGCGACGGGGCCGCCATCTGGCGGTAAGGAGGCTGCGGTGATGGAGTTGCCGAAGTGCCAAAAGTGCAACAATGGCACCCTGATTCCACTTTCAGATTATGGGCAGGAAGGCGCTTCAGTGATTTTCAAGGCGTGGGCCTGCACGAATCCGGAGTGCGGGTTCAGCTTACGCGTGGACAAAGGTGAAGTGTCCTACGGCCGGCGAATTGAACCGAAGCATTAGGATTCATCGAGACTGATGCGAAAGGCGGCTCATCGGGCCGCCTTTTTTATTTTTGCTTCGAAGGCGCTAAGGATTAGAGCCTAAGGAGCGACGACACCATGACGACGACTATCTTTCGCGCCCAGACAATCGGATCGATGCTGCGGAGTGAAGCCTGGAAGGAGGCTCGCAAAGCTCATCGTCGTGGTGAGCTCTCGGCGGCCGGCTTCAAGCGCGTCGAAGATAGGGCCGTCGATGAGGCGATCGCGATGCAGGAGCGTGCGGGGATCGATCTCGTCACCGACGGCGAACAGCGACGCACCAGCTTTCTCGGGTCGCTGCTGGAAGCGACGGAAGGATTGTCGCGCAGCGACGAGGTCACGAAGCCGTGGCATGAACCGGGTGGCGGCGTCAGCCATCTATCGCTCGGGCTACTCGTCACGGGAAAGCTGCGGCGCGTGCGTTCGCTCGTCTCGGAGGAGTACACCTACGCTCGCAGCCGGACGAACAAGCCGATCAAGGTCGCGTTGCCGAGTCCGATGATGCTCTCGATGTTTTGGTCCACGGATGCGGCACGGGACGTATACAAAGATCCGTTCGATCTCTTCGCCGACGGCGCCGAGGTGATTCGCGCCGAAACTGCCGAACTGGCACGGCTCGGATGCGAGAATATCCAGATCGATGCGCCTGAGTTGGCAACGCTCTGCGATCCGACGGCGACCGAGGCGATGTACGATCGCAACGGAATTCCGTCGCAGCGACTACTGACGGATGGCCTGGATATCCTGAATACCCTCGCCGACGCTCCCGGAGTGACTTTCGGGCTCCATCTGTGCCGCGGCAACAACGACGGTCGATGGCTCGCCGAGGGGGGTTACGAATCAATCTCGCAGCAGGTCTTCCGTCGGGCCACACGCTACGCGGGCTTTATGCTCGAATATGACGATGCGCGGTCGGGCGGATTCGCGCCGTTGGCCGATGTACCGCGCGACAAATTCGTGGTGCTCGGCTTGGTTTCATCGAAGAAGCCCGCGATGGAAACGCGCGAGGAATTGCATCAGCGAATCGCGGAGGCTGCGCGCTTCTTTCCGCACGATCAGATGGCGCTATCGCCCCAGTGCGGTTTCGCTTCAGGAATCCATGGAAATCCGGTCACGCACGCGATTCAGGAAGCGAAGTTGAAACTGATCGCGGAAGTTGCACATCAAGCGTGGGGTTAAAGCCATTCCTGCAATCCTGTTCGGAACTCTTCTCTACGGAGTCGGGGGTTTGATTTGCGTGCGGAGAAAGGCGTCGAACGCGCGATCGGGGAGCCATCGCCGGAGACCCATCAGGAAGCGCGCCGCGAACGTTACCTTGTAACGGGTGCGCGGCCGCGACGCCGAAACAGCCTTTTCGATCACGGCTGCGACAGCCTCGGGCGTGCCCGCCAACGCGGCCATCGGACCGGTCTCATAAGCCTCCCGAATCTGACGCGCCAGGGCGGCATTGAAAGCGGCGTAAGGTGAATCCGCCGATCCCGCGATACCGTTAATCGCAGTATCACCGAATTGGGATTTGATTGGTCCGGGCTCAATAACCACCACGTCGATCCCGAAGCCCTTAACCTCGAAGCGGAGCGCATCGCTCAGCGCTTCGACCGCGTGCTTGGTCGCATGGTAGTAGGAGCCGCCCGGGAGCGTGAGCTTTCCGCCCATCGAGCTGAGATTGATCACCCTGCCCCATCGCTGCTGACGCATCGCGGGCAACACCAGCCGCGTCATGCTGATAAGGCCAAAAACGTTGGTTTCGAACTGCCGCCGTACCGCTTCCATCGGCAACTCTTCGAAAGCCCCCTCGAGGCCGTAGCCCGCATTATTGATGAGAACCCCCACCGCGCCGTCGACTGCCTCGACCTCGGCAACCGCGGCTCGCATCGAGACCTCGTCGCAGACATCGAGCGCGAGAGTCTTACAGCCTTTCGCGGCGAGTTCGGCGATCGACTCGGGTTTACGCGCAGTCGCATAGACCTTCCATCCGGAGGCAGCGAGCCGTTCGGCGGTGGCGCGACCGATGCCAGTAGAACATCCGGTTATCAGGACGGCTTTCGATATCTGGTTGGCCATGCCCCGAGATGCTAGCCGAACGCTATCGGGGAATCACTCTGTGGGAATGATAGGCGGAGAGCTAGCTGCGCTGCCGCATCGCAGCCGATTCGATTCCTGTGCGCGCAAAGGATTTCGCACAATCGGCTGAGGAGGGACCACGGAAATTCCCTTCCATATAGGCCAGCCCGGGGCATCGCGTGCACGAACCGGCATGGACACAGGTGGAGCATACGGGAAGGTCGCGAACCTTTACTGATCGGACCTCGGCGAGTTGCGGCGAACCGCGCCAGATATCACCAAAGCTCTCTCGACGGACATTGCCGCAAGGCAAGGGAAACTGCACGCACGGATAGAAATCGCCGTAGGGTGAGATATAGCAGGCGCTATGACCGGCGCTGCAGGGGAAGGAGTTCAACTCGTCGTCGCCGACCGCGGCGGGTGGCGCACAAAACTCGCCGACGTTACCCACGAGCCGTTCATCGCGCATGACCTTGTTGAGAGCTTCGCGATTGATCCCGAGGTTGAGCAGCGAGCGATCGCCATTGATATGCGGCGTGATCGTCGGATCGAGCGTGAAACCGGCTCCAATTTCCTCGGCGAGCGCCTGCACGTGCGGGTAATCATTCGCGTTATCGCGCATCAGGACATTGGCGAACTTGACGCGGAGCCCCTGCGATACCAGAAAGCGCGCTGCCGCCAAGGATCGTTCCAGCGAACCTTTAACCTTCGTGATGCCGTCGTGCACGTCCGCACGATGGGAGTAGATACTGATCTGTACGCTGTCGAGGCAGAGGTCGCGCAAGGCTGCCGCTTCGCCCTCTCCTATCAGAATCCCGTTGGTTTTGAATTTGACATTGAAGCCCAGGTCGCGGGCACGGCGGAGAATCGGGAAACAGTCTTTGCGGAGAAGCGGCTCACCACCGCTGATCGTTAGTTGAAAGACCCCGGCCTCAGCCATCTCGCCCAGCACTCGGTCGATCTCGGCAAAGGTCATCTCGCCGCCGTCATCGTGATCGAGATAACAATGTACGCAACGCTCGTTGCATCGATAGGTGATATCGAGATGCGCAACCAGCGGGACGCCGGCGGTAACTGCTCGTACGTTGATCTCTTCGGTGAGCGACATCACCGGTTCTCCTCTATCGGGCGGTCGGCGAGTTCTAGGATGCCCTGATCGCCCAGTTCACGGACGAGATCGAGCGCATCACGGTATGCGGTTTCGGCGTCGACCTCGAAACGCGGAATGATCTCACGTTCGACGATCGCGCGCAGCGGTGTCCGGCCATCGGCAGCTTGCCAGAGGATGCTCGCGGTCTCATTGAGATTGAACAGCGATGAATCGACGACCGAGAGAACGACCATCTCGCCCCCGACCATCCGCGATGCGGTTTTGCGGCTCCTTCTGACGAAAGTCTCGCTCATGCCATCAGGCTCCAAACTTCAGGATCGGGCCGGAAGATCAGCTGGGCGAGCTCGACGCTTTCGACAAAATCGCAGGCCGCACGAAAGACGCGGCTCGTAAGATCTTCGTCATGCGCAAAAAAGAGGATATTGCGGAGAAGTTTGCTCACGGCGGTTTCGCGGCTCATTGGAGCGATTCGATTCTCCAATCCCTGCGTCAGAAAGTAGAGCGCTGCAAGCGGCGCTACCGCGTTCTCTCCGGGGACGCCGAGTTCGCCGCTAAAGGGAGTGCCGAAGGCACAGTACTCGCCGTCGACGGGCCGGATATAGGAAATCTCGTCGGTCAGGCGAATCGCGTCGGAGGGAGCCAGCCGTGTAATCGTCGTTTTGCCGGCACCCGAAACACCCGATAAAAGAAAGGCTCGATTGCCGCGAATCGCGCTCGCAGCATGGAGGAGAAAGCCTCCGACCTTCGCCAGCTCCAGGCTGTGAATAATGCGCAGCGCAGAATCGATCGAGTAAGGATTCGCGGATTGAGTAACGACGCCACGACGCGCACGAGGATTCCATCGCGCTCGGAAATCACCGCGATCCATCAACCATTCATCGCCCTCGCGATGGACTTCAAGTTCAACTTCCTCAGCCGGTCGCATCGCGGCAACGATATCGGCCTCGAGCAAGTACGGCGCTTCGGCGCCTGATGAGACGTAACCGGCATAGCGCTTGTTAAGGATAGAAGCGAAGCTTGCGTCGTTCGCGCGGACGGTTATCGGCAAACCGCCGATTGTAATTGTGACTATCGCTTGCTCGCGATTGCTCACGCGAACTGATTACTCGACAAGGGTAATGCGTAGCGGTTGCGCAGCGCGACAAACTTGAGGGTTAGCATCTGCAGCACTCGGCTGCGGTGGAAAACGCGCTCGAACGCGAGCTGTCCCTTCGCCTTCGGTGAATCGAGCGGGCGTCCATTGCGCGCAACGACGATACCGACAACTGCGCTCAATTCGACGGCAGCGTCGTCAGCGTCGAGCGCATCACCACGCGTCACAATCAGCTGTCGGCCGTCACGCGTGCGATGTGCGATCACTCGATGAGCGCGGAGGGCGTCGTTCTCACGAATAAGAGCGACTTCACCGATTTCCGGCGAAGCCTCAGCAACGGATCGGATCTTCAGGACATCGCCGGGCCAGATAGCCGGCATCATGCTGGCGCCTTGAGCGCGGATGCGGACGGTATCACCACGCAACAACGCCTCGACCGTCAGGTCGATAGCCGCCGCATGATATTCCTTCGATCCGCTCACGGCGCGTAAACCGCAGGTTAAGACCGCTTGATTACCAGATGGCACTGTCCCTGGGTATTGGTCTTGCCGCAGGCGAGTGCCGTTGTCTCGAAAACCTGCTCACTGCGGTAAGCCGGTTTAACGTAGGGCTTCTTGGTCGGCGGTGTCGACGAGTTTATCGGTTCTTTTTCCCGCTCCCTCATCCTCCGGTTCTCCCTTGTATGCGAAATCGTGATTTAAGTAATACCTTGCCCGATTCCACGACTGCAATCTATCTCCTTTGTCGAGTCAGGCTGAACGCGAGCCGCGGTGGTCGCACGAGAAAGTAAGCCGGGTAGGCCCATCGAGGCAGGCGGATAGCATGTCGGTCCATCAGGGTCGGCGCAAAGGCCGAATGAGCGAGATAACGAAGTCGGTCTGCGGGGCGGTCGATAAGACTCAGTATCCGCCATAGCCGAGTGGTCGCCTTCGGATGGCGGCCGGCGATCAGGTCTTCCCGGATTTGGTGCGCCACAGCTTGCACCTCATCGTGGTCCCGGAGGAACTCCTCCCCCGCCGCCGGGATCGGTGCCGACAGAAGTTCCCTCGCCAATACCAACGCTATAGCGAGAATCCTGACGCTATGTGTGGTCGAGGCCCGTTCAAGCAGAAGTGACCAATCGATCGGAACATCCTTCAAATAATAGGCGATATCGCATACCTGGCTCAGGAACTCCCATCCGTGACGGGCGGTGTGGGTAGCCATATAGAGCAGATGATCCTCATTGCTGAGCGTCCTCACGCTTATGCCATTGAGGTCGATAGTGCGGGAATGCCCCCAGATCGCCTCTCCCGACGGACCAAATGGAAAGGCTCGGGGCATCAGGTCCCAGTGCAGATCGATATTCACCCGATCTTCGCTACGTTGAAAATTGCCCTCGACCGCGTCGAAGAAGCCTGAAGCAAACGCCTCCTGATCGAACGGCGACGAGCAGAACCCGAGCCGAATTAGAGCCTCGGCAGCGATTGGCACCTGGCGCGGATGAACTACAAGATCGAGATCGCCAAAAGGCCGGAGGCTCGGGTCACCATAGACCAACGCGCCTATCACGGGCCCTTTAACCAACAAGGTCTCGATTCCGGCCTGTGTGAACTGAGCGAGAACCGATGCGAGTTGCTCGATCAGGTACTGACAGCGCAACGCGATCGCATCAGCGGCTCGGAAGATCCGGCTAAGCGCGATGTTATCGCTCTTATCGGACTCGGTCCGGGCCAACAAACGGCGCGCCAACTGCGGCAAGACCCCGTGACGCTGAGCCAGGGACGCCAGTTGCTCGAAGTCGAGAGGCTTCGCCGAAAACCCAGCCCCATCGGATGCGGGTGTCGGGCGGCAGCAATCGAGCAGAAGCTCCGCCTCAGGCGAGTTTGGACGCAAAACTGCTTTCATCCACAGATACTTGTGAATAATTTCGAATTTTTTGCCATGCTGAGGTTAGAATCGCTCGAAATAGCAAGCTACAGTTAGAAAAAAGGAAGGCTTTATCTTAGCTTAAGGCTGAGCGAAAGGCTCTTCGGGGCTCCGAGAAGCCACAATAATCGGTTTGCAGAGGAAAAGAGTGATGCGCACCAGGGTTTTCGCGGCCGTGTTCGGATTGATGATCACGATCCCTTTTGCGCTTGCCAGAGCTCAATCGAGCGGCGATTCGATCGACGTGCAGCAGGCAGTCGAAGGTTACGAAAGAGCCACTTCGACTAAATTGGAAGGTATCTCTGACGATTGGTCGTCGCATCACTTGGTTTACTCGCGGCCGGCTGAAGGCACCGCCTCCTTCAACAGCGTAACGCGCGACGCGCGCTACTGGCATCAGCAGATTCGTCGTGCAGTGGCGGTCTCGGCTGCATCCGCTAACAGCCGCGATCTTCGTGGACGCAGGACTCTCCCGATGCGTCGTATCCAACGTGACTGGAGCTACAGCCTCGGTAACCAGGCAACCGAAGGCGAAGGCATGTTTCCAGCCAAGTTTTCCTTTTCCCTTACCGACGCCTACTGCGACAGTGATCCGAACCCCGATTACGTCGCTTACACCACAAGCCTCGCAGGCAGCTCGTCTCAGCCGAATATCGTAGCCTTCGACAATCTATATAGCGGATGCAGCGGTACATCGCCGCTCATCTACTTCGCTTACAACACCGGCGGAGGCGCAGTACGCACCTCTCCAACGATCGCAATCGACGGCAGCAAGTTGGCCTTCGTCGAAACGAGCAGGGCGAATCACGCCATCTTGCGGATCCTGAAATGGGCGAAGAGCCAAGGTTCTTTCAGTCGGGGTGTATGGAGCGCATCCGGCGTCGATCAGTCGGTGGCGTCGTGGTCGGCATGCGGCAGTGGCTCCTGCATGGTCAGCCTGCCTTTCAGCGGGAGCGCTCAAGATACATCATCGTCGCCGTTTTACGACTGGCTGCACGACGTCATCTATGTCGGTGACAACAGCGGCGTCCTTCACAAATTCGCTCCGGTCTTCACCGGCACGCCGGTAGAGATTACGACCGGCGGATGGCCAGTGACCGTACACAGCGGCGCATCGCTAACCAGCCCCGCATTCGACCCGAACTCGGGGAATATCTTTGTTGGGGATTCTATCGGCCGCATCAGCTATGTGCGCGAGAGCGTCAGTACAGCGGGGACCTGCGCTGCGGGAAGTCCGCCGTGTCTCGGCGCCACCTCGATCGCCTTGGGCGGTACGATAGTCGATGGACCGCTGGTGGATGCCAGCACGGAAAAGGTCTTTTGGTTTGACGCCAACGATATCGAGACTTCGAGGACCGACAGTGTCGTGCAGACCGACGTCGCTCTCGGGAGCAAAGTGTCTATCACTTTCCCCAACGGAGGCGGTGACTCAGACGGTAATATCCATCTCGGCGCTTTCGATGCCGCTTATCTGGACGATCCCGCGTCGGGCCATCTATACGTCTGCTCTCAACGCAACGGCGTCGCTAACGTGCCTTCGCTCTATAGTATCGGGTTTTCCGACAGTCCCGCCGCAGGAACGATGAACAATAATGTAGCTAGCGGGCCGCTGGGACTCGCGACTAACACGCGAAGGAATGCATGTTCGCCGATCACGGAAATCTTGAATCCTCGTTCGGTCGGCGATGCGCACACGACGGCGGGAAGCGCGACGCTCACCTCGTCTACAGCCCTCTTTACCAACGCTGACGTGGGCAGTGCGATCACGGGAACGAACATCCCGGCAAATACGACGATAAGTAAGGTCAACAGCAGCTCCAGCGTAGCGCTCTCTCAGAACGCCACCGGAACTAGTACTGCAGGTACGGCTACGATCGATACCGACTGGATGTTCCTAGGCGTCCAAACCAACGGTTCGATGACCGGATGCTCGGGGGCGTGCCTCTACTCCTTCAGTGTAGCCAATGCTTTCCCGAGCGGTTCGCACTCGGGATTGGCCAGCGCCGGCGGCACCAGCGGCATCATAATCGACAATATTGCGGTTGCACCGTCGGGAACGTCGCAGATCTACTTCACCCCACTGTCGAATCAGATCTGCGCCACCTCCGGCGGGAGTGGAGGATGCGCGATCCAGGCTTCGCAATCAGGTTTGAATTAAGATCTGCGCCGCCCTTCGCTCTAAAGCAGTCCGCTCTGGGTAGCCTGCACGGCGCATCCACCGGGGCCGCCCGTGCCGCAAGCCTGGTTGGACAGCGTCGAGTAGTAAACGTTTGCGACGGTACTGGAACTGTCTCCAGAGTTATCCACGATGATACCGCTGGATCCGCCGGCAGAACTCATCCCGGCATTTGCATTAGTTCCGGCGGACAGAGCACTCGTAGCGTTGAATGAGTAGACGCAGGCCCCGGTGCACCCGGTGCGATTCCCCGATGCGCTCACCGAGAGAAAGAGCCAGTCGGTCGAAGTTGTGGTGTTATAGAACTCTGTAACAGGCGAGCAAGTGGCACTGGTAGTAGCACCCGTTAAAGTGGCGACCGTGACCGGCGTCCCCATCACATTGTTGCTCAGCGGGACCCGATACAGCGTGGGTGCACCACCGGGATTTCCACAAACGTAAAGATTTCCTGTCGGACCAACAGCGCTGAGATAAATGTTATCGAAGGCTCCCGGGAAAATGTGCGCATCGGCAGAAGTACCCAGCGGCTCCCCTGTGCCGGCGCTACCGCTGGCGAAGTTTTCAGCGAATTGCCGGATACACCCAACGCCGGCGGCGGAGCAATTGCCACCACCTTGGTCATTGCCGCAGGCGAAATAAACGCGCGAGGCGGAAGGATCGAGCAGCGGCGGATCGGCATAGCCGATGCCGTGGCAGATCGTCGCCTGCGAGTTCGTTAACGTGGCTGTGCCGCCGGCGGTCGCGATCGCGTGAACCTCACCGTCGTTAGAGGCGCCCGCAGCATGACCATCGCCAACGAAGATCTGCTTGGTGCCCGAATCATAAACGGGGCTAGCGAGAGCTTGCTTTGTCGTCGACTGACTTACCGTGATGGGAAATCCACCTGTCGTGACTTCAACGGGCGTGGTGGTTGTGCCGCCGGGATTGAAGACTGGCGAGAACTTGTGCAGCACTCCGCCGGCATCACCGACGAAAATCGAATCTGATGCCTGATCCCAGAAGGGAGAAGAGAGCGTATCCGCTCGATTGCCGTTGAAGGGGATCTGAATCATGCAGGGCGCAGTGCAGTTGGGATAGCTCGAATTGCTGGTAAGGGTCGTGATGGTGCTACCCGTCGCTTTCCACTTGAGGACTACGAGATTAGCCACACCGCTCACGCTCTGAACGAACGCTACCTGATCGCCGGCAGGGTAGCTGAGCACCGGTGACGTAACGATAGTCCCACCCGTGTTGTAGGCCCAATAGGTAGAAGGCACTGTCCCGGTAGTACAGGTCGGGCTTTTGTAGAGATTGTTAAAGGCGACGATTGAGGCGTGTGTCCCCGATCCAGCCAGACCTGTGTTGAAGACGACAAAATCGCTCGTGCAATTTGGCGTGCCGTTAGTCGTGAACGAAAATTTTGCCGGAAAGTCTCCGGCTCCGGTTGAGCCGCCCGAACCGAGAGAAACGCTCCAATCGCGGGCAATCTTTTTCGAGCGGCGACGACGACGGAATTTTTGCACTAGATTGCTGAGCGCTGCTTCGTCGACGCTTGAGGCAGCCGTCATATGGGTGCTCAGCTTTTGCATCCAGTAGCGAGAATCGCGCTGGACCTTGCTTTCAGCGGCTGAACCCTGCGGTGGATCAGAGAAGACAACCCTATGGGTGCTCCAGTCTTCAACTACGCCGTTTGCGCTTGCATGAGAGCTCTGCTCATAACCGCGAATGGCATCATCAAGACTCGTGTGCGTATCCTGCGCATAGACTGCCTTGGCGCTCGCCCATGCGACGCCGACCCCCAACATCACCGCCACCCAGCGTTTCATACACGTCCTCCTCAAAAACCACCACACAACAGCAAGACAGCCAATTAAGATAGCGTAAAGCAAAACCTCGTTATCGGGAAGCCCTCTCTTGAGCCGGTCTTTTTCGTAGCAGCTTCGTCGTGGCGTCCGTGCTACTTTCGGCCCATGAGCAAAGCCAAGCTGACTCAGCTTCCCTCATGGGGAGCACTTCAGGCCCATTACGATGTAATTAAGACTCGCCATCTTCGTGAGCTCTTCGCTTCCGATCCGAGCCGCGGGGAGCGCATGACGGTCGAGTTAGATGGACTTCATTTTGATTACTCCAAGAACCGTGTCGTAAACGAAACGATCCCGCTTCTGATCAAGCTCGCCGACGAATGCGGACTGCGTGATCAGATCAATGCAATGTTCCGCGGCGACAAGATCAACTTCACCGAGAACCGCGCGGTACTCCACGTCGCGCTGCGCGCTCCGCGTGGTGCGTCGATCATGGTCGACGGTGTTAACGTCGTGCCGGAAGTGCACGCTGTGCTCGATCGGATGGAAGCGTTCGCCAGGCGCGTGCGGAGCGGTGAATGGAAAGGCCATACGGGTCGGCGGATTCGCAATGTAATCAACATCGGAATCGGCGGCTCGGATCTTGGACCGGTGATGGCCTACGAAGCTCTACGGCATTACAGCGATCGCGCGATGGTCTTTCGCTTCGTCTCGAATGTCGATGGCACGGACTTCGCCGAAGCAACGCACGATCTCGATCCTGCCGAGACGCTGTTCATTATCTCATCGAAGACCTTCACGACTGTCGAGACGATGACCAACGCGCATAGCGCTCGCGAGTGGGCGCTGCGAGGCTTGGGTGGGAGCAATGCCGCGGTCGCGCGCCACTTCGTTGCAGTCTCGACCAATGCCACTGAAGTAGCAAAGTTCGGGATCGATACCGACAATATGTTCGGCTTCTGGGACTGGGTCGGCGGTCGCTACTCGATGGACTCGGCGATCGGTCTCTCAACGATGCTCGCGATTGGGCCGGACAACTTTCGCGCGATGCTCGATGGTTTCCATCAGATCGACGAGCACTTCCGCACTGCACCCTTCGCGCAGAATATCCCGGTCCTGATGGGTCTGCTGGCGCTCTGGTACAACAACTTCTTCGGCGCGGAGACCGTAGGGGTTTTCCCATACGACCAATATCTAAAGCGCTTCCCTGCCTATCTCCAGCAGCTCACGATGGAAAGTAACGGCAAGCACGTAATGCGCGATGGAACCGTGGTCGATTATCAAACGGGACCAATCTATTGGGGTGAGCCCGGCACCAACGGGCAGCACTCCTTCTATCAACTGGTTCATCAGGGTACCCGGATGATTCCCGCCGACTTCATCGCCTTCGGCAAAACACTGAATCCTCTCGGACGCCATCACGATCTGTTGATGGCGAACGTCTTCGCGCAGACTGCCGCGCTCGCCTTCGGCAAAACCGCGGACGAGGTCAAAGCCGAAGGCACGCCTGATTGGCTCGTACCGCATCGCGTGTTCGAGGGTAATCGGCCGTCCAACACGTTGTTGCTGGATAGCCTGACGCCGGCAGCGCTAGGGAAACTCGTCGCGATTTATGAGCATAGCGTCTTCACGCAGGGAGCCATCTGGAATATCGATTCGTTCGATCAATGGGGCGTCGAGCTGGGCAAGGTGCTCGCCCTGCGTATCGTTCCCGATCTTGAAGCGGCGACCGAGCCTGCGCTCTCGCACGACAGTTCGTCGAATGCCCTGATACGCCGTTTTCGGCAGATGAAATCGTCGCACAGCTAAGGAGATTGGCATGCAACTCGGAATGATTGGTTTGGGACGGATGGGTTCGAACATGGTGCGCCGATTAATGGCTGGCGGCCATCAGTGCATTGTGTTCGATACGTCGTCGGAGGCGGTGGCGGAGATGACGAAGCAGAACGCCATCGGTTCGTCGTCGTTGCAGGATTTCGTCAGCAAGCTGAGCAAGCCCCGCGCCGTATGGATCATGGTTCCGGCAGCGGTGGTCGATCAGACGATTCAGCAGATCGCGCCGATGCTCGAGCCAGGCGATATCCTGATCGATGGCGGCAACTCGTATTACATCGATGATATTCGTCGAGCCAAGGAACTCGCGGCAAAGCAGATCAATTACCTCGACGTTGGCACGAGCGGCGGCGTATGGGGACTTGAGCGCGGCTATTGCATGATGATCGGCGGACCCGAGCCGGCCGTGAAGCATCTCACGCCGATTTTCGAGACTCTCGCGCCCGGACCCGGCGATATCCCACGCACGTCCGGACGGGAGTCCGTCGGCGGTACTGCCGAGCACGGCTTTCTACATTGCGGCCCGAACGGCGCCGGTCACTTCGTGAAGATGGTTCATAACGGAATCGAGTACGGCATCATGGCCGCGTATGCCGAGGGGCTCGGCATCCTGCATAGCGCGAATGTCGGAAAGCGTGATCACGTCGTCGATGCGGAGACCACGCCACTGCGCGATCCTGAGCATTATCAATACGATCTGAATCTGCGCGATATCACCGAAGTGTGGCGACGCGGCAGCGTGATCGCCTCGTGGCTGCTCGATCTGACGGCGACCGCGCTGATGAAAGATCCCGAACTCTCGGACTTCGGCGGACGCGTGTCGGATTCAGGCGAAGGTCGATGGACGATCAAAGCTGCTATCGATGAAGCCGTGCCCGCACCGGTCTTATCGAGCGCTTTGTACTCGCGCTTCAGCTCGCGCGGCGAAGCCGACTTTCAGAATCGGATTCTCTCGGCGATGCGCTTCGAGTTCGGCGGCCATCTGGAAAAAACGGGAAAGAAATAGCCGCCACAAATGCAAACGGCCGCCGGTGAATCACCTGCGGCCGTTCCATTTTCAACTAATTATTCAGCTAACCGATTATTGCAGCACGAAGCCTTTGTAACCGGCCGCCGCTGCGTCCGACAGCTCCTTGCGATAGTTCGGCACCGTGTTCGCGTAGAGCAATAGCACCGGCTTCTTGCCCGGAATATTAGTGCCCATAAACCACGATTTGGTCGAGGTCAGCAGCGTGTGGCTCGCGAGCTCTGCAGCATGATCCACCCAAGCCTCTTCTGCCTCGGGCGTCGGTTCGATCCGCTTGTAGCCTTTCTCGCGCAGGTACGCGATACAGTCGCGAATCCATTCGACCACCATCTCGGCGCAGACCGTGTAGTTACAGAAGGCGCTGTTGACCGCGACGAAGAGGTTCGGAAAACCGGAGACTTGCATCCCCAGATTGGTGCGGGGTCCGTTGGCCCACGCCTCCTTGATCGTCAGGCCCTTCTCGCCGCGGATATCGATACGGGTCATCGGTCCCGTGATCGCGTCGAAACCGGTCGCATAGATGATGACGTCGAACTCACGTTCCCTATCGCTGGTCTTGATACCCTTGGTCGTGATGCGCTCGATCGGCGTTTCGCGCACGCTCACCAACTCGACGTTCGGCTGGTTATAGACCTCGTAGTAACCGCTCTCCAAAGGAATACGCTTTGCGCCGAACGGATGATCTTTCGGCACCAGCTTTTCGGCTACGACCGGGTCCTTCACTCGCGCGCGGATCTTGTTGCGTACGAATTCGGCAAAATCCTCGTTGGCCTTCGGATCGCTGCCGATATCGTGGAAGTTAGACAGCCATTTGGCAAAGCCGGGCTGCTGCCACAGCTCCTCGTAACGGGCGAGCCGTTCTTCGCGATTCACCGAGAAAGTCGAACGCTTGTCGAATTCATGCTTGAAGCCGAAAGAGTGCGAGCGCGTCTCCTCATGGATCTTCTCGAAGTCCTGCTTCCACTTCTTCTGGGTCTCCGGCGAAACGAGTCCGTTACGAAGGGGCGCGCAGTAGTTAGGCGTACGCTGGAAGACCGTCAGATGGCCAACCACCTTGGCGATCTCGGTGATTAGCTGTACCGCCGTCGGGCCGGTGCCGATTACGGCAACGCGCTTGCCCGCGAGATCAACCGGGTCCTTAGGCCAGGTGCCGGTATGCAGTGACAGCCCCTTGAAATCGTTGATCCCTTGGAAATCCGGCATAAAGCGCGCTGACAGGATTCCGACCGCGGCGATCAGAAATTGTGTGCGCACCTTCTCTTTGTCGTTGATGGTGACCTCCCAAGTGGTGGTCTTCTCATCGAATACAGCCGAGGTCACCCGCGAGCTGAGCTGGATATCCGGGCGCAGGTTGAGCTTATCGGCGACGAAGTTGAGATAGCGCTCGGTATCGGGTTGGGCCGAGTAGTGCTCGCGCCAGTCCCATTCCTGCCCTAATTCCTTCGAGAAAGAGAAAGCGTAGCTTTCGCTCTCGGAGTCAAAACGGCATCCGGGGTACCGGTTCCAGTACCAGGTACCACCGACACCGTCGGCATCCTCAAAAACGCGGACCTTCAGGCCGAGCTTCTTGAGGCAATGAAGTTGATAGAGGCCAGCGACCCCTGCTCCGATTATGACCGCATCGTAGTACGGCGTGGTGGCGCCGTTCGTGGCCCCACCGTTGGTTTGAGTTGAACCTGCCATCGTTCGCTCCCGCGTCTAAAAGTAGATTAATCGCGTAGCGGCAATCGCCACGCTTTAACGAGACCTTCAGGGCTCGGTAATCGTCGATTTATACAAAAGGATGGCGATAACGTCCACTGGAAAATGCGTCCGCGGGAAAGCGATTAGGTGGGACGGCTACTCGGCTTCGATCGCCCGCTATCCCACGAGCGACTTTCGCGAGCGCCTGCGTTCTTTAGGGATTGGTGGTGCCCTGAGTCTTTGGAACAGTGGGGTTATAGAGCCACGGGATCTCGACCGTTTGGGTCGTGTCGGTTCGCGTATCTTCGGTTATGACGCGAAGACTTTGATAGTCGTCGACCGGAAGAAAAATGTAGCCCTGCAACGGATTCCCTGGTTGATCATCGGGTAGCAGCGTTTGCTCGATCATATCGAAGCGGCGCGAGTCGCTAGCGACGGCGTAGTAGGAGCCGATCCCCATCGCTCCGACAAGGCCAACGGACGTCCCTATCGCAATTGAACCAGCACATAAGACCAGGGCCAGCGCCGCAGCGTAAGGTTCATTGCCCGGACTCCTAAGCGCCGCCCCACAAGCCTGAAAACCAATGCCGGCAGACTCACCGAGGAACCTTCCAGCCTTACTTACGACGTGGGCAACCTCATCTTCGTTAGAAAGAGCAGCGAGCAAGGGCTGGCTGCCGCCCGCGCACTCCGCCGCTTCGCCCAACGATAGAGCGGTAATCGCCGCCCCTTTGGTGGTGATTCCCGCAATGTCCTTGCGCTTGACCTTGAACGTCGCTCCGGATGGATCCCCTCTCAGGACCAGCGAAACGGGAATCGCATGGCCTATCGGGGGAAAACTCAAAGCGCCACCGGTCACGGTCAATGGTGGAGGGGTGGTTTTGGCGGCGCAACCGGTCACTATGAATGCGACGAGTGCGATGAGTTGAGGATGCGGAATGCGCGGACGTGCTCTGGTCATCAGGTTGCGCCGAGGCTGGTTCTAAAATTCAGACCCTCGCAGCTTTAGTCATCCAGCAATCGATGTGCCCGCTAGAGACGAGAAAGAGGGCCGACTTCGCGGCCCCCTTGTTTCCGATGGGTACAATTTCAGACAACGATGCGTATCCTCACGATACGATCGTGATCGCGAGCTACTGCTGCGGTTGGGCCTCGCCCTTGCCCTGAACCAGCGGCAACGCCTGCGCCAATGCGCACTGGGTCAACGCCTGCAACTTGTTGTCGATCTGGAAGAAGCGCGTGGCCTGCACTCCTGTGACTGCGGCGCGGAACTTCGGGATGAACTCCTTCTGGACATTGAGACGCGCCTGCTTGATTTCCATCACTTCGTCGAGCTTTTTGTTCGCCTGCTCATCGGTCATCGCCTGGAAGGACTTGACGAAGGAATTGACCTCGGCGGCATGACGATCTTCCAGTTTTTCCATCTGCGCTTCGTACGCGTCGTAGATAGGCCAGAAGGCTTTGGCCTGCGCATCGGTAAGGTTCATGTTCGCGCCGACCAAGGCTTTCTTGTTGGCGCGTGCCGCCGCCAGATCGAGCTTCATCTGTTGCTTGGTATCGTCCTGCGCGCGGCCTACGAAGGGCATCGCGAACAGGCCGATCATCGATACGGCTACGACGTACTTGGCAAATCGAGCATGACGCATGGGTAATTCTCCTTAAACCGCGCGATGTGGTTTGATGACTATCGACGTGGTGAATCCGCGCCAAGCTAACCTATGCATCTGGGGGAAGCAACGCGCCTCAGCACGAATCCCCACCGTCGTGGAGCCGCGACTACCCGCGGGTGACTCGCCTCCCGCTTGCTATCCGCGCACAATTGATAGTCGCGAATCGCCGATCAAAGGACCGAGAGAAGATGAATGTCAGCCCCAAGGCCGGAACGCTCCCTGCTGAAACCGAACTGGTCGATATTCCACGACTGATCGTTGCCTACTACACGCAGCAGCCGGACCCGTCAGCGCCGGCCGAGCGTGTCGCGTTCGGTACGTCGGGCCATCGCGGATCATCGCTCCATCGGAGCTTCAATGAAAAGCATATACTCGCGATCAGCCAGGCGATCGCGGATTATCGTTTGCAGCAGGGAATCAACGGACCGCTCTTCCTCGGCGCCGATACCCATGCGCTCTCCGATCCCGCGGTCGCGACCGCACTCGAGGTACTCGCAGCTAACGGCGTTACGGTGATGCTGGCTGAGCGCGACGAATACACCCCTACACCTGCCCTCTCCCACGCGATTCTGACCTACAATCGCGGCCGCCCGTCGGGCCTTGCCGATGGAGTTGTGGTGACGCCCTCGCACAATCCGCCGCAGGATGGCGGCTTCAAGTACAACCCGACCAATGGAGGTCCGGCCGATAGCGGTATCACTGGATGGATCGAGAAGCGTGCGAATCAAATCCTCGAAGCAGGCCTCGATGGCGTCAAACGTATCCCGTACGAACGAGCCTTGCGCGCAGAGACGACGAAGCGGCACGACTATCTGAACGCCTACGTCGATGACCTCCGCAATGTGATCGATCTCGATGCGATTCGCGGCTCGGGTATCAGCCTGGGCGTCGATCCGCTCGGCGGCGCGGGCGTGCACTACTGGGGCACGATCGTCGATCGCTACAAACTGAACCTGACCGTCGTGAGTGAGACGGTTGATCCGACCTTTCGTTTCATGAGTCGCGATTGGGATGGGCAGATCCGGATGGACCCCTCGTCGCCCCATGCGATGCAGCGTCTCATCAACCTCAAGGATCGCTTCGACGTGGCCTTCGCCTGCGACACCGATCACGATCGCCACGGTATCGTGACGCGCACGTCGGGGCTGTTGCAGCCGAATAACTACCTGGCCGCTGCGATCTATTACCTGTTCCAAAACCGGCCCAAGTGGGGCAAACAATCTGCGGTTGGCAAGACCGTGGTCAGTAGCCAGATGATCGATCGCGTCGCGGCCAAACTGGGACGCACACTCTACGAGGTTCCGGTCGGCTTCAAGTGGTTTGCCGACGGACTCGCCGATGGCGGACTGGCTTTCGGCGGTGAAGAGAGCGCCGGCGCATCATTTGTTCGCATGGACGGCAGCGTCTGGACCACCGACAAGGATGGTATTACCGTCGCGCTGCTCGCCGGCGAACTAACGGCGCGGATGAGCAAGGATCCCGGCGAAGTCTATCGGGAACTGGAGCGCGAGTTCGGGGAATCCACGTATGCGCGCGTCGATGCGCCCGCGACTCCGGCGCAGAAGAAGGCTCTGGGCGCACTCTCGCCGGATCAGGTGAAATCACGCGAGCTCGCAGGCGACGCTATCACGGAGATACTCACTGCGGCGCCCGGCAATAACGCATCAATTGGCGGATTGAAGGTAGTCACTAACAGCGGATGGTTCGCCGCTCGTCCGTCGGGGACCGAGAATATCTACAAGATTTACGCCGAGAGCTTCCGCGGAGCCGAGCATCTGAGCCGGATTCAGGCCGAAGCTCAGGCGATCGTGACGGAGGCGCTCGGTCAAACCGCCAATGGTTAACTAAGGTTGCAGCCCGCCTCGCTGGAGTGTTATCAGGCCGTTTGACTGTTCGCTATCGCCGGACTACTACTTAGTTAAACGCCTTTGGGAGCTTCTGTCCTCCGCTATGCTTGGATCCATAAGGCTTGGCACCAACCTCATCGCCTCACTCGCATCAGTCGCTTTGATTTTGCTAATCGCTTTCTTCGGAAGCGTAGCTCGCGCGCAAGATGCGCAGATGAGAGAAGCGTCTCCGGGACGTGCGCTCTACGTTGCAAGCGGATTTGTCAGCGTCTTCGAGAAAGCCAAGCTTGGAAAGAGCGGTGTAGTAAATCCGAACTTCGCTTTCAGAGCAGGTGGGGTCAGAAGCTCGATCATGTCGGTGGCCTTCGACTCCGCCGGCACGATGTGGGCGAGCATCTCGCAAGGTGGTGGGTATTCGGGGTATCTCGCAGCTCTTAAGCGCACTAGCTTGCGCCGGCTGCGGCAAAAAGGCAAAGCGCCTTTCGACGTCTTGATCGGACCGACGAACCAATACGAATATCAGCTTTACGCTCCTCGCCAAATTCAATTCGACCCTTCGGGAAATCTTTGGGTCTTAGTCGACGGCAGCGGAACCCCTAGTTTGACGAACATCGTCGAGTACTCTGCAGATCAACTTGCTACTAACGGCGACCCCACGCCAGCTACCTTGCTCACAGTGTCCGGTCCGTGCGCGAGTACCAAATGCCTAGTGGTGAATATGAAGCTCGACGCCGACGGAAATCTGTGGGTTGCAGCGATCGTCGGGGCCTTTGGTGAGAATGCGGAGTTGATGAAGTTCTCGAGAGCGCAGTTGTCTGCCGGTGGTTCTCTGGAGCTAGCTCCAGACTTCACGATCATCGCGTTATCCAGTGCACAGTATCTGACCAACCTGACTTTCACCTTCGACTCGACAGGCGATCTTTGGCTCGGTCGTTCATATAGTCTCGCCCCCGATGTTGTGATGTATCCCTCTGCTCAATTGACTGGGAACGGGACCATTAGCGCCTACCCAGCCGTTGTCCTGTCACCAATAATTTTGCACAAACGGCGCTCTATCTCATCGCCGGAGAGCCTTGCGTTTGATGATAAGAATGACCTATGGGTTTCGGGCGAAGACAATCGCGGCACTCTTGCGGAATTCGCTCCAACTCAGTTGACCGCTGACGGCGCGCCGAATCCGACCGCTTTCGTCTATTCGAATACGAAGGTGACCAATCTTGGATTCCCCGCCCTTCTTTCCTTTGGGCCACTTTTGCCCTGATCGTCTCGTCTAAAGGTTGAAGGATGCTTACGCTAATTCAATTGATGCCTTTGTCCGTCATCGGTTCTCTCGGAACCACGGATCATGACGCCAGCCCGGATTGCTACTAAGGTCACGGGCTATGAGCCTTGAACGGCGGCACGAGCCTCTCCTTCCGCGATCGCTTTTTCTAAAGCGCCTTGCGCGATGGAGCGCGGCTGCTGGGATTCTAATCGTCGGCAGTCTGGCGATCGGTATACTCGGTTATCACTTAATTGAAGGGCTGCCCTGGATCGATGCGCTGCTGAATGCCTCGATGCTGCTCGGCGGGATGGGTCCGGTCGACACCTTGAAGACTACCGGCGGCAAACTCTTCGCATCGTTCTACGCCCTCTACAGCGGGCTCGTGATAATCGGCGTCGCGGGACTGCTGCTGGCGCCGGTAATCCATCGCTTCTTCCACGCATTCCATATCCAGGAGAAATAAGCATCTCGCGAATACTGTACGATCGCTCCGCGCCATCGCTATAGTCGGCTCATGGCGCAGGAAAATTTCGATCGATCGCGAGCGGCCGCACTCGCTCGTCAGGTGGGAACCGATTTCGGAGCCGCGCTCACCGTCGCGCTGGCATTTATCGGCGACCGGCTCGGTCTTTTCCGCCTGATGGCTGCGGGCGAGCCGATGACGCCGGCGGAAATCGCTGCGCGAGCGGGTCTCAACGAACGCTACGTTCGCGAGTGGGCTTCTGCGATGGCGACGGCGGGTTATCTCGACTATCGGCCCGAAGACGGCCGCTTCCGGATGGCACCCGAACAGGCGATGGTGCTCACGCGCGAGGACAATACCTACTTCACCGGCGGCGCCTTTCAGTACGCGGTCGCGTGTTTCCGGCAAATCGAGAAGCTGACCAACGCCTTTCGCCACGGCGGCGGCGTGCCTTTCGGCGATTACGGCACCGATATCGTCGAGGCGATCGAGAGGCTCTTTCACTGCGGCTATGAAACCTGGGTCGCTGATCAATGGATAGCGGCGATCCCCGGATTGAAGGCGCAGCTCGATTCCGGTGCATCCGTTGCCGAGGTCGGATGCGGCGCGGGTCAGTGTATCGTGCCGGTCGCCCTCGCCTTCCCTAACTCGCACTTCACCGGCTTCGATGTCGACGCCACCTCACTGGATCGCGCGCGGGCGAAAGCTGCAGATGCGGGCATCGGTGACAGGCTGACCTTTGCGCAGACGCCTGCCGAGAATATTCCCGATCAGGATCACTTCGACCTCGTGATGGCGTTCAATTGTATTCATGACATGGCGAATCCGCGGGGCGCTCTCGCCGGAATCCGGCGCGCGCTTAAGCCGGTGGGCATCCTGATGTGGTCGGAGGCCGAGGCTTCTGACCGACTGGAAGATAACCTCACACTCGTCGGCCGGACGATGTACGGGGCGAGCACGATGCATTGTATGACCGTGTCGCTGGCGCAGGGCGGCGAGGGACTGGGGGTGGTGATCGGTCCGAAATTGGCGCGCGAACTGGCGCTGGAGGCCGGTTTCACGAGCTTCGAGAAACTGCCCGTAAAGAATCCGTATCATCAGATTTTCGTAGCTCGTCGCTAGTGATCAGCGAGCTCTCTTCCGGCTGAGCGAGGAGTTTCATGAGCAGCGGCCCGACGACGGCCAAAATCAGGACATAAGCAGCCGAGAGCGCTCCGAGATCAGGTTCGATCGTGCCACCGATACCGGCTATCACAATCGAGAACTCGCCACGCGGAATCAGCGCCAAACCGGCGCGCAGACGGCCACGGCGATCCGTCCCGAGGCCTCGGGTAGCCCAGTATCCGGTAAGGATTTTCGTGACGGCGCTGGCGGCCGCCAGGAGCGCAGCGAGTTTCAACACCGGCACCAACGATCCGGGCTCGATTTCAAGACCGAAGAAGAAAAAGAAGGTGGCTGCGAAGAGATCGCGGAGCGGTGCGAGTAATCGCCTGGATTGCTCCGCAGTCGGACCCGACAGCGCGATACCTACCAGAAAGGCCGCGATAGCTGACGAGACCTGAAAGCGCTGGGCGATGCTCGCCACCAGCAGAACGATTCCGAACATCGTAAGCAGCACCACTTCGTCCGATTGATGCGCCACGAAGCTGCTCAGGGAATGGCCATACCGGATCGCGAGGAATAGAACCGCGACTACTGCCGCAACAGCAATCGAGACCGAGACCGTGACCCGCTCGGCGTCGCCACCCACCAGCAAGACCAGGACCAGCGGCAGATAGAGAGCCACCGCAATGTCCTCGATCACAAGCACGGACAGGACGGTCGGCGTTTCCGGATAGGAGAAGCGCTGTAACTCCGCGAGCACCCGCGCTATCACGCCCGAAGATGAGACCCACGTCACGCCGCCGAGCAGCACTGCGGCCAGCAGGTTCCATCCCAGGAGCAATCCTGCGGCGAATCCTGCTGCGAAGTTCAACACGAAATCGATAACGCCAGCCTTGATCCCATCGCGGAGACTCTCGCTCAGCTCGTCGCCGGTGTACTCGAGCCCCAACATGAAGAGCAGCAGCAGGACGCCAATCTCGGCACCTAGTTCGACGAAGCTCCGGCTTAAATCGAGCGGAGCAAACCCGCCGTGGCCGAACGCGAGCCCAGCAATGAGATAGAGCGGTATCGATGACATGCTCCAGCGCTTGGCCAAACGCCCTAGCACGGCCAAGCCGAGCACGATCAGGCCAAGTTCCAGGAGGACCGGTGAGAGGTCGTGTGATGTGGCGTGCATAGGAGATTAGACGTACGACGTCGCGCCGCGAGCCAAATAAAAAAACGCTCACCGGAGAGCGCCAGACGATTCTACAGAATTGTGCGGCTAGTCGGCGGGATATAGCGCCGCGAAAGTAAGGCCTAGCGGCCGTTCTTCAGGAACATCACCCGGCAGGAGGTCTCCAGCAGATGCGTCAGGTAGAGGCATCGCTCGATAGTCTCGGCCAGCGCGAAGGTGCCGTGGCCCCTGACCGCGATGATCCGGTTCATCCCTAAAGCGCGCGCCACGATCGAAGGGTCCTCGCCCAGGCTCTCGCGGTTCTGCGATTCGACAATCCGCGTCGCGCCAAGGATATCGCGGGCCTCGTTGTAGCTCGGCGGGATACAATCCGCCGGGAGGAAGCTCGCCGCGATACTGTGCGGCGGATGGCAATGCAGGATAGCGCCCTCCGCGTATCCGGCGGCCTTGTAGATTTCACGATGAACGAAAAATTCGCAGGAGGCCTGGCCACGCGAGGATTCGACGTCCGCTACCACGGTCAGATCGTCGGAGGGATGGAGTCCCCGAAGAGACTTCCCGGTCTTGGTGATCAGGATATCCCGGTTCGGGAGCATGATTGAGATGTTGCCGGAAAACAGCGAGTTGAGCCCTAATTCCCACGTGAGCTGGCCAACTTTGACTATTTCATCCCGGGCGTTAGCGTAATCGGACAAGAAATGCCTCCAGACTCCCTTGGTCACGCTCGTCGGAATTGGTCTCCCAAAGTGGCACCCCCGAGTCAAGTACTGCCACTAAGATGCTTCGTTGGATCGTCGCGGGAGATCCCCCTCGCTCCGACCCACAGGGTTTGCCGCCTTTGAGACCGAAAACCTAGGCGGAACGATTCCCCGCAACCTTGGTTCGCGCTCGCGCCACGACCGCTCGCGCCGCCTCAGACGTCCCAAACATCTCCAGCTCTTCACTGTAGTCTTTCAAGGCCGGCGCGATAGCCTTGTCAGAATGCGCGTCGGGATAACCCTCGCGAGCAACCCGGCGACGGATACGCTCGATCTGCCAGCGCAGGGCAAGAGCCGAGCCGATCGTCTTAACCATCTCGCCGGTTCGGCGGAGAAAGAAAGGAATCGCTGCCTCTTGCGGGAATCCAGGACGCCGCTGGCACCGTGGTTTCCTGCGAATAAAGCCGCCTTGCAGCGGATGCACGTGCTCGATCGCATAGCTGGCGTAGAAGAAGAAAATCATCGAGGCGAGGCGAGCGGGCCGCGCGCCATTCACGGTCGCGCGTCGGATCATCGTCTCGATATGTTCGGGTGAGTAGTAGAGATGCCAGGCGCGATCGTAGGCCGCCTCCCACTCCGCTCGCGGCATCAGCGGATGATCGGTCGTGACGTGCTCCAAGTCATAGCGGTTCACGTCGGTATCCATCGGCGTGCCCTTGAGATAGAGCCCTTGATGGTCACGGGAGCCCGGTAACGGCGTCAGGATGAAAAATTCGAGCAGATCGATCGGCAGCTCACGCTGGATAATCCGGATATCGCGCTCGATCGTTTCCATCGTATCGCGCGGGAAACCGAGGATATAACCCGCATAGGTGAGGACGCCGGCGTCGCGCCATGCCTGCAGCATCGCGCGATACTCGGTGATGCGGTTCTGCCCCTTGGAGGCATCGGCGAGGCTCTCGGGGTTGATCGTCTCGAGCCCCAGGAAGACGCGACGGCATCCTGCATGCTTCGCTTTCTTAACGAAATTGGGGATTTTATAGCTGGCCGTATCAGCCTGCAGAATCAGATGGACCTTGAGTCCTTCTTCCCGGCGGAGCTTGATGATCCGATCGAGGATCGGCTCCCAGTTGCGATTCCGCGCAAAGTCGTCGTCGGTGATGAAGTAACTATCGACGCCCTGTGCGAGGCCCATGCGGATCAACTGCTCGACGTCATCGGCGGTGCGATAGCGCGACTTATGGCCCTGCACGTTGATAATCGTGCAGAAGCTGCAACTGAAGGGGCATCCGCGGCCCGTATCGAAGCTGCCGACAGTGCCGATATAGCGCTTCACGTGGCCCTGCAGCAGATAGGGCAGCGGCTGACTTTCCAGCCCGGGCAGATCGGCAAGGAAGTTGTAGGACGGGGCCTCGCGACCCTCATTGATGGCGCGGATCAGTTCATCGAAACGACCCTCGCCCTCGCCTGCGAAGAGGATGATACCCATCTCCCGAGCTTCCTTGAGTTCGGGAGGCATCTCGGGAAGCATCGAGGCGCATCCGCTGACGTGGAAACCGCCGATCACCACCTTGATCCCTGCGGCGATAAACAAACGGGCCAAATCGACGGCCCGAGCGAATTGATTCGTCTGCACACCGACGAGGCATACAACCCCGCGATTCTGATTGCGGCGGAAGTTGCGGATTATGCGCGAGGTACGAACCCGGGCCGTCGACTCATCGAGGGCGTTGATCTCAATCGCAACGTCGTCGCCGAGAATCCGACGCCGGCCGGCATCGAGGGCTAGCCCATATAAAGTCGAGAGCGAGTTGGAGGGAGTGAAGCCGCGCCACCATTGGATCACATAGCCATCGTCGTCGTAGTGCGACGGTTTGATGAGCTCGATCAGAAACTTCGGCGGACGCGTCCGGTTCGGGTTCAGCATGAAGCGTTGCGTCTAGCTTTTTTCACTGGGAGGTCAGCCGCTCCTAGCTCTCTCCTGCCGGGAAGCTCAAACCGGATCGGATTTTGGACCCGGCTAGCGGCTTTCGGCCAACCATCTCTAGCTGGCAACTTATTTGACTGCGGGTATGAAAGCCAGCAGAGCAAGCCGGAGCTTAACTCGATACGCATGTGATGAGCGTACCTCATCACAATCCTCGAACGTAGGCGAACCTCGAAAAATCTTGCATTTTAGTCAGGCAAGTTCCAAGATGCGGTTACTTCACTTTTCCGCCCGATCTTTCCGATCCGAAAAGGACCACATCCTCCGTAACCGCAATTTTCTACTGCTTTTGATGGAGATTCGTGATCGCCCAAACCTAAGCGATCAGGACATTAGCCGGTTTTCTCAAAGGAGCTCTGCAAGCTCTGGGGAGTGAAAATGGCAATATGCAGCTCGATTCGTTGGCGTGCCGTCCTCTCTGCCGTCGCCTGCACAGCTCTAGCTGTCGCACTAATTGGCTCACCTCCTCCCGTCCGTGCGCAATTCATACGTAGAAGGCGCACTCCTACGCCGAGGCGGACCGCGACGCCCACACCAACACCTACACCAGCTTCGTGTATCGACATTACTTCGCCGCCCGCAAACACTATAGTTACGGGCTGGAACGTCCCAATAAGCACCCAGGATGAGTGCTCCGGTGCCTGGTACGAAAGCCTATATGTCGATAATACCCGCGTGGCCGACTACGTAATCGGCACTGTCATTCTCGACAGCAACCTCTTCGTCAATGGGGTCCATACAATTAAAGTAACCAGCCAAAGCAAAAACCCGGGAACGATAGAGCTTGGCAGTGCCTCAGAACCACTGAACATTCAGAACGGTTACTTTACTGTACAGCCCACCGGCGTCGCACTACCCGATGACGCGACCTGCAATAGTCAGATTGCGACCACAAACGAAACAATCATCGGCTTGCAGGTTCCTGGACAATCCTTTACTTCTTCGAACACCGCCTTCAACGCTCAGGTACCCACCCCCGCCGAACTGAACACTTTCGCGACTAACCGTTACTTTTTCGACCCACTTTACGACTACTCGCAGTTTCAGCGCATTACAGGGGCCTATCCAACGGTGCACGGGAAAACACCTTCGACTGATATGATTCTGCGCTTTGCCGCGTGCAAATACGGCATCGACGAGGATGTGGTCAGGGCTCAAGCCTGGCAGGAGAGTGGCTGGCGGCAGGCCGTGGCAGGCGACGATCGTATCGGCGCAAGCAGTTGTATCCAGGGCAGCTTCACGTCGCTGTACGACACCGCCATATCCCTAATCGATGGCAATACTATCCCCCGTATCCCTGATGGTTGCTATCAAAGTTGGGGGATCCATCAAACTAAGGTCTTTTACGAGTGGATGACGTGGCCTGCGATCAAGGACTCGACCACTTTTGCGGCTGAGAATCGCGAGGCCACCCAGCGGACCTGCATGATCGGCGGATATGAATATATGCCCGCCTCGTATATGATCGACGTGAATAACTACCTAAACAATCCCAACGGAATAGATCCTGATGCAGCCGTCTGGGATAGCTATCCAGGCTTAACCAATGAGCCGACCTTCGCTCCAACCTACGCAAACCGTGTGATGTGGGGATGTATCGGCTCGCACTATGCAGGTTACGATTGGCTAGACTCGTACAGCCTTCCTTACATCAGAGATGTGCAAGGAGACGAGGCGTGTAAGCGCTGGCGTCATCCTTCAAACTTGATAACGGGAGTCTGTCGCTCACCGATCAATCAAGAAGGATATTAATCGCATAGCAGCGATGTGCATGACGCTCGCAAGCGCCTCCGAGGCACTGCGGGAGCTGCACACAACGACGCCTCTCAGGAAAAAACAATTCTTGATGGGATTCCTTGGAGCGGGTGATCGGTTTCGAACCGACGACCTCGTGCTTGGCAAGCACGCGCTCTACCAACTGAGCTACACCCGCCCCGTGCAGAAAGGCAGACCAAGAGTTGTAACTGCCCGCCCGACCTCTGTCAAATCGTCTCCCGCCCGTTTTTGCATCGAATGTCGGACTACTGCGCTGCGGCCCGCTTCACGACACTCGGGACCGGCCGCCCGATAAACACCGCTCGTGCCTTGATGAAGTAATCGATACCCGACCAGATGCTCAGGATCATCGAGATCCAAAGGACGAACATCCCGCCGGCGAAAAAATCGATATGGAACCAGGTGTAATGGATGAGGAGCCCCTGCACCGCGATACACTGGAGCGCCATCTTATACTTGCCGAGTTGGTCGGCCGCGATAATCTCCCCCTCGGCCGCCGCGATAGCACGTAAGCCGGTCACCGCCATCTCGCGCGACACCAGCACCACGACCATCCAGGCCGGCACATGAGGATTACGTGAGGTCCCGGCGAGCATCACCAGTGCTGCCGTCACGATCAGTTTGTCGGCCAAGGGATCGAGGAACTTGCCGAGGGTCGTTCCCGAGCCGTAGCTGCGAGCGATATAGCCGTCGAGAAAGTCGGTAATCGTCGCGATGAAAAAGACGATTGCTGCGGCGATCGCGGCTATAGGACCGGTATATAGCAGCAGGTAGACGAGCAGCGGCACCGTCGCGATACGCGCAAGAGTCAGAAGATTCGGCGTGGTGAATATCATCGAAATTACGCAGAAGCTACGCCAACACTATCGAGCTTAGGGCAAGCGACCGAGGCTCGCAACGGATAACCGCTCGCGACGGCGCTGGAGGGAGCAAATATGTTAGCTTGACTATGGAGGGAGGGCTCCAATAGCGTCCCCGCAATGAGTCCTGCCGCGACTGGGCAGGTGGATTGAGTCTTAATGAGTGCACTGAGCAGCGACTTTCTCGTGGTTGGCGGCGGTATCGCCGGGCTGCTTTTCGCGATCAAGGCTTCCGAAATCGGCACGGTTACCGTGCTCACCAAAGCCGCCAGCACCGAGGCCAATACGGCCTATGCGCAGGGCGGTATCGCGAGCGTCTGGAGCTTCGACGATTCCTTCGAATCGCACGTCGACGACACGCTGCGGGCAGGCGCTGGGCTATGTAATCGCGCCGCCGTCGAGGCGATCGTTCGCGACGGCCCCTCCGTGGTCCGCGAGCTTATCGACCTCGGGACCCGCTTTACCCGTGTCGAGGCCGGAGGCGAAGACGAGTACGACCTAGGTCAGGAAGGCGGCCATTCGCATCGCCGGGTGCTGCACGCGCAGGACCTGACCGGGCGTGAGATCATGCGCGCGCTCAACGAGGCCGCGATGGCCCGTCCGAATATCCGGATGCTCGAAAATCACGTCGCGATCGACTTGCTGGTCGAGAAGGACGGAGGCAAACGGCGCGGAGCCTGCTGGGGCGTCTATGCCCTCGAAAAGCCCACGATGGCGGTATGCAAAATCGTCGCGCGCGCAACGGTGCTCGCAACCGGCGGCGCGGGCAAGGTCTATCTCTACACGACCAACCCTGATATCGCGTCGGGGGACGGCGTCGCGATGGCCTATCGGGCGGGTGCGCCTATCGGGAACATGGAGTTTTATCAATTCCATCCGACCTGCCTGTACCATCCCGAGGCACGTTCCTTCTTGATTTCCGAGGCTTTGCGTGGCGAGGGCGCGATTCTGCGCTTGCCAGACGGCTCGCCCTTCATGAAGCAGTACCATCCGGATGCCGAGTTGGCGCCGCGCGACGTCGTCGCCCGTGCTATCGACGCCGAGATGAAACGGCGCGGGCTCGATTGCGTGTACCTCGATCTGAGCCATCGCCCAGCCGATTACATCCGAGAGCGCTTCCCCAATATCTACAAGCGATGCCTCTCCTACGGCTTCGATCTCACTACGGCGCCGATTCCCGTAGTCCCGGCCGCCCACTATATGTGCGGCGGCGTCGTCACCGATCTAGCTGCCCAGACCTCGATTCCACGGCTCTACGCAGCCGGCGAAGTCGCGATGACCGGGCTGCATGGGGCTAACCGGCTCGCGTCGAACTCGCTACTCGAAGCAGCCGTGATGGGCCGACGGGCCTTCGCGTCAGTCGTGGAGTTGCTCCGTAGCGATCGAGGCGCACCGCCGGAGTTCCCCGAATGGGATCCGGGTAATGCGATCGAAAGCGAGCAGCGCGTACTGATCACCCAGAGCTGGGAAGAGATCCGCCGCCTGATGTGGAACTACGTGGGCATCGTGCGCAGCGATCTGCGACTCGAGCGGGCGCTGCGACGGCTCCGGATGCTCGACGAGGAGATTCACGGCTACTACTGGGACCATCGGATCGACTCCGATCTCATCGAGTTGCGAAATCTGGTGGCGGTTGGGGAGTTAATCGTGCGCTCGGCGATGGCGCGCAAGGAGTCGCGCGGCCTGCACTACACGATCGATTATCCCGATCGCGACGATACGCACTGGCTGCACGACACGGTAATCAGCCGCGCCGAGGTTGCGAAGCCGAGCTTTTGATCCTTGTTCGTTGAGCGGGTGTGTGCTTTGGCAGTCCGCGTATGCGTCCCAACCTTCTCTATCGAAGAAGGAGACAGCCCCTTCAAACGAATCGCAAGTGCGATCCGTTTTGAGCGGCGTCCTAAGCTACGAACCGTAAAGCCCCGAAGATCTCTAGGCTGTCGGTGAAGTCTCCTCAGCCTTTTCCGTCGGGTAGCTGAAGGTCAGTTTATCGTCAGCGAGGTCGACGACGACCCTACCTCCGCCTTTGCTCAGCTTGCCGAACAGGATCTCATCGGCAAGGTTGCGCGAGATTTCGCTTTCAATCAGCCGATTCAGTGGACGGGCACCGAACTTATGGTCGTAGCCGTGCTCCCCGAGCCATTTCTTGGCCGCATCGGAAACTTCAAGCTTTACTTTACTTACGACCAAACGTTCCTGCAGCTCGCCAAGGAACTTATCGACGACGCGGGCGATTACTTCAGGGCTGAGCGGATCAAACTCGATGATCGCCGAGAGCCGGTTGCGGAACTCGGGCGCGAACATCCGATCGATGACTGCCTTGGGCGAGCCGGTAGAAACCTCGCGGCCGAAACCGATCATCGCACGCGACAGCTCCTGCGCCCCTGCATTGGTGGTCATCACGAGAACGACGTTGCGGAAGTCCGCTTTGCGCCCGTTATTATCGGTGAGCGTCGCGTGATCCATTACCTGGAGCAGGATATTGAAGAGGTCCGGGTGGGCCTTTTCGATTTCGTCGAGCAGCAGCACGCAATGCGGTGTCTTGTTGATGGCGTCTGTGAGCAGCCCACCCTGATCAAAGCCGACATAGCCCGGAGGCGCACCGATCAGGCGCGATACGGTGTGACGCTCCATATACTCCGACATGTCGAAGCGGATGAACTCGACACCCATCGTCTTGGCGAGTTGGCGCGCGACTTCCGTCTTGCCGACGCCAGTTGGGCCGGCAAACAAGAATGATCCGACCGGCCGATCCGGATGACCCAAGCCCGATCGCGCGAGCTTGATCGAGCGGCAAATAGCCTCGATCGCGGGGTCCTGTCCGTAGACGACCATCTTCAGTTCCGGCTCGAGTTCCTGCAGGCGGACGCGATCTGATGAGGAGACTGTCCGTTCTGGGATCTTTGCCATCCGCGCTACGGTGCGTTCCGCATCGCGGGCACCTACCGTCACGGGATCGTTGTTCTTGCTCCGCAGATGACCTGCGACGCCCGCCTCGTCCATCACGTCGATCGCTTTATCGGGCAAATAGCGGTCGTTGATGTAACGCGCGGAGAGCGACACAGCTTCGCGAATTGCCGCGGCGGTGTAGCGGACATTGTGATGCTTTTCGTAATGGCTCTTCAGACCATTAAGGATCTGAATCGCTTCCTCCTGCGACGGCTCAGGCACATCGATACGCTGGAAGCGCCGCGCGAGCGCCTTATCCCGATCGAATGAGCGCTTGTATTCCTGGAAGGTCGTCGAGCCGATACAACGCAAATCGCCCGAAGCGAGCGCCGGCTTCAGCAGGTTCGACGCATCCATGGTTGAACCCGAGGCGGAGCCTGCGCCGACGATCGTATGAATCTCGTCGATGAAAAGGATGATCTTCGGGTCGCCGGTCGCGGCCTTGATAACGGCCTTGAGACGCGCCTCGAAGTCGCCTCGGAAGCGCGTGCCCGCGAGCAACGCTCCCATGTCGAGCGCGTAGATTTGAACGTCCTTGAGCGCCGGAGGAACCTTACCCTCGTGCACGGCCAACGCAAGTCCTTCGGCCAGCGCCGTCTTACCGACACCCGCTTCGCCGACAAAAATCGGATTATTCTTGCGGCGGCGCAGCAGGACGTGAATCGCTCGCTCGATCTCGTTCTTGCGTCCGATCAGAGGATCGATTTTGCCGTTCGCTGCCCGCTCAGCGAGATTAATCGCATAGGTCCGAAGGGCTTTGGTCGGAGAGATCTTGGGCGCTCCACCCTCGTCACCATCGCCCTCGCCTTCAGCGTCGGCCTCTTCGTGATCGCCCTTTTCGCCGGCACCGCGGATTTTACGATCCTCGTCCTCACCGATTTTAGAAACGCCGTGGGAGATGAAATTGATCACGTCAAAGCGGGTGACGCCCTGCTCATTCAGCAGCGCGATCGCATACGACTCGCTCTCGTGAAAAATCGCCGCGAGGACCTGCGATCCGTTGATCTCTTCGCGACCGGCCGATTGTGCGTGGAGGGCAGCGCGCTGCAAAGCCCGCTGCACCCCGCTCGCATAATGAGGCTGATGGCGTCCGCCGTTCTCCGGCAAGCGTTCGACCTCTTCGTCCAGATACTTGACCAGTTTTTTGCGCAGAGCGTCGAGGTCGGCCCCGCAGTTCTGCAGCACATTGCTGGTCGTCACGTCATGCAGCATCGCGTACAGCAGATGCTCCAGGCAGACGTACTCATGGCGCCGATTCAGCGCCTCGGTCATCGCAAGCTGCAGAGTTACCTGCAGTTCTCGGCTAATCATCACTCCTGGTGAAGCCATAATGTCCTATTGAATCCGCACCGGCCGTCGCGCTTCACTCCTTCTCCATCACGCACTTGAGAGGGAACTGCGCTTCCTTCGCCAGCTCCTCGACCGTTCTGATCTTGGTTTCGGCGATCTCGTAAGGGTAAACGCCCGCCACGCCCATCCCATTCTGATGAACGTGCAGCATGATCCGGGTCGCTTCGGCCTGCTGTTTATGGAAAATCTGCTTGAGAATTTCGACCACAAACTCCATCGGAGTGTAGTCGTCGTTAAGCAAGATACATTTGTAGAGCGAAGGCTTTTTGGTCTTGGTCTGCTCTTTGGTGCGGCGTTCGGTAACGGTACCGCCTGAGCGATCGTTCCCGTTCTCGAAATCGCCACCGCTACGTGCCGTGATTTTCCCCATGACCGTGACGCCCTTTCACCAAACTTCCTGTCGCGATTCTACCAGAATCAACGTTTGCTCGCATCGCTCGCGAAACACCCTTTGATACGATTCGTTTCGTCGCTAAGCTCAATCGTACTGAAGCTTGGCGCGAAAATGACAACGGCAAACAAACCAGCAGGCGAAGTTGAGATTTCAATCGTCGAGCGGATGCGAGATATCGCGCGTGACGACTGGAACGCCCTGCTTGCCCCAGACGACACACCGTTTGTCGATTGGGACTGGCTCTCCTCGATGGAAGAATCGCAGAGTGCCGTCCGCAAGACCGGATGGATGCCGTACCATCTCGTGGTTCGAGCCAAGGCCGACCGCCGGATTATCGCGGCGTGCCCGCTCTATCTGAAGACCCACAGCATGGGCGAGTTCGTCTTCGATCACGGATGGGCCGATGCGGCTGAGCGAGCCGGCCTGCGCTACTTTCCCAAGCTGCTGGTGGGGGTGCCTTTCACGCCCCATACGGGCCGAAGATTCCTGGTGGCCGCCGATATCGATCGCCCCACGATGGTCCGGGCGCTCGGCCAATCCCTTATTAGTCTATGCGAGGATAACGAGATTTCCTCGGTCCATATCAATTTTTGCAGCGAAGAGGAGGCTGCCGAACTCAGGGAAGTGGGGTATCTGGAACGGCTCGGCTATCAGTACCATTGGCAGAACGCCGGCTTCACGACCTTCGAGGATTATCTCGACCAACTCAAGAGCAAGCGCCGCTATGCGGTTAAGCACGAACGCGCGGCATTGAAAGAACAAGGCGTAGAGGTACGAGCCCTGCTCGGGGAGGAAATTCCCGACGCGATGTTCGGCGATCTCTACAAAATCTACCTGTCGACGATTCGCAAGCTCTACTGGGGCCGCCAATACCTGACCAGCGATTTTTTCGATCTGTTGCGGGACCGTTTTAAGCGCCATCTCTGCTTTGTAGGCGCATGGCGCGGCGACGAACTGATTGCCGGGACGATCAACCTGCAAAAGGCGGGCGTCTTCTACGGACGGTACTGGGGCAGCTTCGAAGAGCTACGCTACCTGCACTTCAACGTCTGCTATTACGCAGCGATTGATCACTGTATCGCTCACGGCGTGCAGCGCTTCGAACCGGGTGCTGGTGGCGAGTACAAATGGCTGCGCGGCTTCAATCCCGCGATCACCCGCAGCATGCATTACGTTTCGCACGCTGGATTGCGCAAGGCGATCGCCAACTTTCTCACGCGCGAGCGGCGCGAAGTCGAAGAGTGGATTCGGGAAGGACGCGATCGCGGCCAACTCAAGGCGCCTCCCCCTTCAAACACCGAACCTGAGCCTTAAATTTAGACGGCATCGACTCACTCCGGCACTTCCCCCCAAAAGCGCTACGGCATAAACTGCTCCTTCGCAATCGCGGAGAGGTGGCCGAGTGGTCGAAGGCACCAGATTGCTAATCTGGCGTACTGGGTAACCGGTACCGAGGGTTCGAATCCCTCCCTCTCCGCCAATCCAATAAAATCAAGGTTTTCTCGTTGCGCTTCGTCGCTCGACGTTGCGTAGTGTCTTCCGGTAAAACTGTATGGGAGGTGTACCGGAAAACATGAAAGAGAAGTTCACTGCGACCTTCATCGCGAGCGTAAAGCCCACCGATAAGGTCCAAACCTTTTGGGATCGCAAGCTAGGCTATCGGGTGACACCGAATGGTGCCCGTTCGTGGATCATCGCCTACGTATCGCCGACTAAAGGTGGTCAGCGCACCATGCGAGT
>DATKML010000015.1:0-190797 GCA_035541875.1 Binataceae bacterium (SeqCode) | reverse complement strand
CGCCAACTGCGCCACGAAATCAGGCGAGGGCGGGTTACGGCGGTCGTGCTCGATATCGTTGATATAGGCGAGTCCGATCGCGGTTCCATCTTTCTTCTTCACCTGCGAAGCCAAGGCCTTTTGCGTCAGGCCCCGCTCCTTGCGCAGCTCGGCTATCACTTCGCCGAAGGTCTTCATACGCGGTGTGCAGCTACGATCGCCGCCATTGGCACCTCCTCAAGAGATGAAGATTACCGCATTTCTGCGGAAGCGCCAGAGCCGGGCTTGCACGAAAATCCGGTCAATGTTATTGCGTATACGCAGATACGCGTAATATCCAAGTGAGGAGAAACGTCATTTGTCACTGAATCGGGTCATGATCATCGGTAATCTGGTAAAGGATCCGGAAATCCGTTACACACCAAGCGGGGTGCCGATCGTTAACTTTTCGCTCGCGACCGACGAATCGTACATCGACCGAGACGGCAACCGGCAGGAACATGTTGCGTGGCATCGTATCGTCACGACCGGGAAACTGGCGTTGACGTGCCGTGAGTATCTCAAGAAAGGCAGGCAGGCCTTCGTTGAGGGTCGCATCCGTTACGCTCAATGGGATGACGCCTCTAATGGTCGCAAACATCATCGCACGGAGATCATCGCTGCTCGCGTACAGTTCCTCGGGCCGCAACGCGACGACGACACTTCGCCGGTACCACCAACGCAGCCCGGTGTGGACGATGCCACACGTTGACGCACGAGCGAGTCGCCCGGACTCCAAATCTATCTGTCACCAACTTCCGACGGTGGAGAGATGTTGAGCCTCGACGAAATCGAGAGAGTCCCGAGTCGAATCAGTGAGCTGAGTCCGTTTGATGCGCAAGAGGTGCTCGCGCGGATTGCTGCGTTGATTCCTCCCTTGAATGCTCGCGTCGTCGCCGCAATTCGCCCGGTGCGCGAAGATCGCATCATCTCCGTCAAAGAGGCGGCAGCACTTTGTAACAAGACCTCGGGTTGGGTGTACGAACATTCCGAATTACTGGTACGAGATCGAAATGGCCGAACTCAGGGATGCTCCTACGTTAAAGTCCAACAATTCATTCAGGGGAAATTATGAGAGGGGATGGTCGAATCTTTAAGCCTAAGGGCTCCTCAATCTGGCATACTGCCATCTGGATTCCGTACGAACATCGCGAGTGGCGCCAATCTACTACAACGGATAACGAGAGGAAGGCTCGTGCGATTCTCCGAGAACGACTCGTATCCGTGCAGAACCGGATGGCGACGCCTTCTTCGCGATTTGGCTACGAAGGACTGCGAGAGCTTATCGAGCTTGATTACCGAGCCAACCGCAAGAAGCTTAAAGCCCTTAAGATTCGTCTGCTCCACCTCGATCCGTTCTTCAAAGGGTGGAAGGCAATCGACATCAACACCGAAACGGCGAGCAGGTACACCATACATCGTCAGCAAGAGGGGGCGAGCAACGCGAGCATCAATCGCGAGCTGAGTATGTTGGGCCGGATGTTTACCCTGGCTGTTCAGCAAGGCAGGGTCGTCGCCCGGCCATATTTTCCAAAACTCAAAGAACCCAGCGCCCGCAGCGGATTTTTTGAACCCGATGATTTTCGTCGTCTCTTAAATGTGCTGCCGCCATATCTGCAGCCGGTCATGTTGACGGCATATATCACGGGCTGGCGAGTTCCGTCCGAACTCTTGACCAGAAAGTGGCGCCAGCACGTCGACTTGGCGAATGGCTGGCTCAGACTCGAACCGGGCGAAACTAAGAGCGGACAGGGGCGCATGTTTCCATTAACCCCCGCACTACGCGAGCTGATTGAACGGCAGATCGGGTCCGCCTTGGCCATCGAACGCGAAAGCGCACGAGAAGCGCCTTGGCTCTTTCATAATCGTGGTGAGCGAATCGTTAGCTTTTACCGGGCATGGCATAGCGCCTGCCGGGTGGCTGGACTTTCGGGCCGTATTCCTCACGACTTCCGCCGAACCGCTTATCGCAACCTGATCCGCGTTGGAGTACCGAAGCAGATCGCGATGACCTTGGTTGGCCACGAGACCGAATCGATGGCCAAGCGTTACTCCATTCTTGATGAAAATCTAGTCGGGGAGTTTACCGGTCGTCTCGACGGACTCGGAAAGTTCTCGGAAAGTTCGGCGCTCGGAGCACAAAAAATGGAGGCGGCGAGCGGATTCGAACCGCTGCATCGAGGTTTTGCAGACCTCTCCCTTAGCCACTTGGGTACGCCGCCTCTTGAGCTTGTCGAGGAGGACCGAGGTTAGCATGCTTTCGGCGGCTATTAAACCGCCAATCTTAACGTATGACCTCGCCTAATCCAGCTTCGGTCGTGAAGCGATGGAGGTCTTGGAACTCCTTGGGCGCCTGCTCGTTCACGTAAAAAGGACGTCCTTCGCCCGGGTCCGAGATCACGCTCGAATGCTGGTTCTGCATGTCCCAGAAGATCGTGATTTGCGAGCCGCTGGTGTTTACCGGACCTACTCCAGGGACGTTGAGCGTCTTGTAGAAGAGCCCGATATATTTCCAGACCCGCATGTCTTCGTCGTACACGTCTTCCCACACGGGGGCCGCGAATGCCTTGTCGATATACATCACGCGTTTGCCGTAACAGTAACCTTCAGCGAAAGCCGGTAGCTTGCTGACGGCGATCACGTCGACATCGCGGAGCTGCCATTTGCCCCACTCCTGCTGGGGCCATCCGATAGGCTGATCATAGCCGATCGGGTAGCGAGCCTTGGTCAGCTCTGAATCGACGAGGGCGAGTACCTTCCTCTCGCCGAGATAGTCGACTTTCAGTTGGGTCAGATTGGACGCGAAACCGAAGCGCGAGTCTTCTTCGGTGGTGTCGAGGTTCCCGTTCTGAGCGCATCGACTGCCTGCGGCAACCGGCACGGTCCGTCGCATTGACGGGACGAATTCGAAAGTCTCTTCCGGCTTCGCCAAGTCGCGGTAGGAGATCGTCAGGGTGGTCTTGTACTTCTCCTGCTCGGGCTCAAGCTTCGTGGACCATCGCGTATAGAACTTGTCTTCGCTGCCGGGAGTCGTCGCGGGAATTCCGGGGTCGGTGTTAAAGGCAAGTTGCCGATAGACGATTTCGTTCGCAACGCATCCGGTGCCGCCGATTCCGCTTTGAATACATCCGGTCTGGTAGGTATCGACGATCAGATGGGGCAGGTAGCGGTACCAGAAATTGGCAAGAATCTTCCATCCTTTGTGCGGCTCCTGCGGATTTGGAAAGGGTCGTCCCCCTTGATAGCCACTCAGGGAAAGGCCGCCGGCAGGTAGCTCGACGAGCTTGATCTGCGATGCATATTTCTCGGTCGCTTCGACGTAGTTCTTGGGAAGCGGGCGGATCAGTGTTGGTCCGACATCGATTTTGACGTCATCGGAAATCTTGAAGAGATTGCGCTGGCGAAACAGCTCGACCATCCCTTCGGGCATAAAACGCTTGAAATGGCGCCAATTCCGGATCGAAATCTCGGTCCCGGGTGCGATCGATTGTGCCTGCGGATTTGCGGACGGTGACGCAGTTCCGGCAGGGGTTTCGGCCGCGATGGCCCGTCCAGCACCGACGGACAACAGCATCGCCGCGCCAATCGCACTCAGGTACTTGAGTTTCCGCATCTTCATCAACCGCCGGAACCTTTCGATATCGCTTAACGCATGATCAGGTTGAGACCTGATGGCTCAGTATAGCGGGAGAGATCGAGATAATCCTTCGGCACCTGCTCATTGACGTACATCGGACTGCCCTCCGACGGGTCGATAAAAAAGGTGCTGTGATTGTTCTGTACATCCCAGAAGGCGTAGACAACTGCGCCGGTCGTATCGACGATACCCATGTTCGGAACCTCCACCGGATGCATGAACAATCCGTAGAGGCGCCAGAGCTTCATTTGGTTGTCGTACAGGTCCTCCCATAGCGGGGCTGAGTTGGCCGCGTCGATATACATCGCGCGCTTGCCGTAACAGTAGCCCTTGGCGTGAGACGGCAGCTTGGTGACGTTGAGTACATTGACGTCGCGCACCTGCCACTTACCCCAAGACGGTTTGGGCCATCCGAGGGGCATCTCAAAATCGGCGGGGAATTGTCCCGCCGGCATCGTGGTCGGCAAGAGAGCGATGATCTTTTTCGCTCCGACGAAATCCGCGGCAACCTCGGTCATATTCGAGTCGAAGCCGGCGCGATACTCTTCGAAGGTCGAATCGGTGCCCTGGTTGGGACTGCAGCGCGCCAACGTCGAGATCGGCTGATAACGGCGCATCGAGGGCAGGAAGATATACGCATCCTCGGGTCGCGTGAGGTCTTCATAAGAGACGGTCAGAGTCGCGGTGTAGCGACTCTGTTCCGGCTCGGTCACCATCAGCCACTGACTGAAGAACTTGTCTCCCGAGCCCGGCGTCTTGGGGGGCACACCCGGCTCGGTGATATAGGCCATCTGTCGGCGGACGATCGTTACGTGCTTGCAGTTGACCGAGCCGCTCCCGTCGACGACGCAGCCCGCATCGCGTGTATCCACCGCTATATAAGGGATATAGCGATACCAGAGATTCGCGAGAATCTTCCATCCTTTATGTGGGTCCGCCGGATTCGGAAACGGCTGGCCGGCCTGATAGCCCTGCAGGTTGAGTCCGCCGTCGGGCAACTCGACAACCCTCACCTGGCCGGAATATTTCTCGGTCGCTTCGACATAAGGCTTCGGCAACGGATGAACTTCGGTCGGGCCGATTTCCATCTGCACGCTGTCGGGAACCTTGAGGGAGAATTCACCGCCAAAAAGCTTGGCCATCCCCTCGGGCATGAAGTCGCTGTACTGACGCCAGTTCTGAGTCGTGATGATCGTGCCGACGGGAATCGTATTGGGTGCAGCAGCGGCTGGCGGTTGTGCCGGGGCTGCGGCCGCAGTGGGCGCGGCCGTTGCTGGAGCCGCCGGGCTGCTTGCGTTTTGCGCTAATACGATACCGGGAGCAATCAACAGCAGTGCCGCGAGTATCAGCCCCTTAATCGTGTGCAGGGAAGTTCTCCGATCCATCTTGGACGCTCGTTTCTTTCAGGTCAGTCCGGAACAAAAATGCCGTACGTTTGAGCCCGGTGGGGCAGAATTAGTCTTTCTTCGCTCCGTAACTGACAGCCAGACCAGCGCGCGCATCCGACTGGATTCCATACTGCGGAATCGGGTAGCGAAGGCCGTTGCCGCCCAGCCGTTTCATCCCTTCGATAGCTTTGGGCAGATAGCGCGGCGGCAATGCCATCAGCAGTTCATCGTCGAGGACACCGCCGTAACGGCGCTCGGCGAAGCACGGAATCGACAGGCTCGGCTCGCCGGTTTTCAGTGCGCGTCCCCAGGAATCGGCGCAGGCAGACTCGCCGACCACCCCCCACTGAAACTTTTTGTAGCCGGCCCACTGGAGCCCATTGATAAAGATGATCATCTGGCCGGGCGTGGCGTAAATCAGGCAGATATGGGGCGGATTGAGACGTCCGCTGACGAGCGGCGATACCGCCATCGCGACGTATTTACCGTGCGGGACTACATCCATCGCCTCTTGATGCGCGGCGGAATCTTCAGGCGTGGAATACCAGACGCCGACCATGTTACGTCCGGAGCGCCAGTCGGTGTCCTGAGGATGAAGTCCGAGCACCGCGCCGCATTGGGCGCCGACCAGGTCTTTCTGTGTGATGCCGACGGTGAAACCGAGGCGCGAAGCTTGCGCAACAATCTGGTCTGTCGTGTGAACCGAAGAGGGACGGCGGATTTTCGGAATCGCTTCCATCTCCTCAACCGACGTGAAGAGCTTCATGCCTATCGGCGTCGTTTTGAGCCGTAATAGCCGATTCAGATCATCGACGAGTTGTGTCCAATCGTATTGAGAGGGTTCCTCGACCCGCTGCTCAGCCATCTTTCACCTCGCGAAAATGGGGAAATTCACACCTGAAATCAGGTGCGGTTATAGCACAGCAGCGGATGAGGTCGAGTCTTGAGCAGGTGCCGATTGCGGAGGCTAATCGCTATGCCGCCGCACGCGAACCGAGCACCTGGCGCAGGAAATGTCCGGTGTGCGAATCAGGAGTCGCCGCGATATCTTCGGGCGAGCCCTTGGCTACGATCTGACCGCCGCGGTCGCCGCCTTCGGGGCCAAGATCGATCACATAGTCCGCGGTCTTGATGACGTCGAGATTGTGCTCGATGACGATCACAGTATTGCCACTATCGGCGAGACGTCCCAGCACTGACAGCAGGCGCCTTATGTCGTCGAAATGAAGGCCGGTGGTCGGCTCGTCGAGGATATAGAGCGTGCGACCGGTTGCGCGGCGCGATAACTCTTTGGCGAGCTTGATCCGCTGCGCTTCGCCGCCCGACAGCGTTGTCGCCGATTGCCCGAGATGGATGTAATCGAGCCCCACGTCACGCAGGGTTTCGAGCTTCTGTCGGATCGGCGGGACCGAATTCATGAAGCCGAGCGCATCGAGGGCGGTGAGGTCGAGAACCTCGGCGATACTCTTGCCCTTGTACTGAATTTCGAGCGTATCGCGATTGTAGCGTTTGCCGCCGCAGACCTCGCAGGTCACGTAGACGTCAGGCAGGAAGTGCATCTCGATGCGGATAATCCCGTCGCCCTGACAAGCCTCGCATCGCCCGCCTTTGACGTTGAAGGAAAAACGGCCCGGACCATAGCCGCGCATCCGGGCGTCCGGCAGTTGCGCGAAGAGTTCGCGTATATGAGTGAACAGGCCCGTATAGGTAGCCGGATTTGATCGTGGTGTGCGACCGAGCGGACTCTGATCGACATTGATTACCTTGTCGAGATGCTCAACGCCCTCGATCGTCTTGAACGCACCGGCGCGCTCGCGACTGCCACCGAGCCGATGCGCCAAGGCGCGATGCAGCGTATCAAGCACCAGTGTGGATTTGCCCGAACCCGAGACACCGGTGATGCAGACGAGAACGCCCAGCGGGATCCCGACGGTGAGATCGCGCAGATTGTTCTCGCGAGCGCCGCGTATCGTGAGCCATCGATTACCGATCTGTCGGCGACGCGTTGGCACCGGAATTTCGAGCGCGCCCGAAAGATATTGTCCTGTAAGCGATTCCGGGTTTTGCATGACTTCGGCCGGCGTTCCCTGCGCTACGATCCTGCCGCCGTGGACACCAGCTCCCGGACCCATGTCGATGAGATGGTCCGCTTCGACCATCGTGTCGCGGTCGTGCTCAACGACGATGACCGAATTGCCCAACTCCTTGAGCCGCTTGAGCGTACCTAACAGGCGCTCGTTATCGCGCTGATGTAAGCCGATCGAGGGCTCGTCGAGAATGTACAGCACGCCGACCAGGCTCGATCCGATTTGCGTAGCCAACCGGATGCGTTGGGCCTCGCCACCGGAGAGGCTACCCGCGGTACGATCAAGGGTAAGGTAGCCGAGCCCAACGTCGGCCAGAAAACCGAGTCGTTCGCGGATTTCCTTGAGAATCAGGCGACCGATCTCGGCCTCCTGCGGCGACATCGTGGGATCCGCGAAAAAGCCGCAGGCTTCCTTGATCGACATCGCGGTCACTTCGCTGATCGATTTGCCGTCAAAGCGTACGAACAGGCTTTCCTTCTTGAGTCGGGTCCCCTCGCAACTTGGGCAGGGGCGCATATTCATGAAGGGTTCGAGCCATTCGCGGATGCTCTCGGACTCGGTCTCCTTGTAGCGCTTATCGAGCCACGCAAGGATTCCCTCAAAGGGCTTGGCGTAGGCGTGGCGATGAGACCCTCGCTCGTAGCCGAACTCAATCTCTTCGTCGCCGGAACCATTGAGCAGCGCCTTGCGGGTCTTAGCTGTGAGACCTTTCCAGGGCTGATCGAGGGTGAATTTGTAGTGGGTGGCGAGCGCCTCGATCACCGGCTGCATGTAGTTCATCGAGGCCCACGGCGCGATCGCTCCGTCGGAAATGCTTAGATCCTCGTTCGGGATGACCAACTCGGGATCGAAATACATGATCGATCCGATCCCCGAGCATTCTGAGCAGGCACCATGCGGGCTGTTGAAGGAGAACATGCGGGGCGTGATCTCCGGGTATGAGATCCCGCAGGAGACGCACGCAAAGCGCTGGCTGAAGAAGATCTCCTCGCCCTCACCTTTGGCGTCGAGTCGTTCGACCTTGAGCAGATCCTCACCGTACTTGAAGGCGACTTCGAGCGAATCGGCGAGACGCTTCTCGATTCCCGGTCGTATCGCGAGCCGATCGACCATCACGTCGATACTGTGACGCTGATTCTTGTTGAGGCTGATCTCCTCGCCGAGTTCCATCACTTTGCCGTCGATTTTGACGCGGACAAAGCCTGCACGGCGGAAGTCGGCGAGCTCCTTCTTGTATTCGCCCTTGCGATCGCGCACGACGGGCGCAAGCACGTGAAGCCGTGTCCCCTCGGGCCACGAGCGGATGCGATCGACGATCTGCTGAACACTCTGTTGCGAGATTTCGCGGCCGCAGTTGTAGCAAAATGCGCGTCCGACGCGCGCGAACAGCAGCCGCATGTAGTCGTAGATTTCGGTTATCGTGGCAACGGTCGAGCGCGGATTACGCGAGGTGCTCTTCTGCTCAATTGAAATCGCCGGCGACAAGCCCTCGATCGAATCGATATCCGGCTTTTCCATCTGCTCGAGAAACTGGCGAGCATAGGCGGAAAGCGACTCGACGTAGCGGCGCTGACCTTCGGCATAGATCGTGTCGAAAGCGAGCGAGGATTTGCCGGACCCGCTCAGCCCGGTGATCACGACGAGCTGGTCGCGCGGAATCTCGACGTCGATATTTTTCAGATTGTGCTCGCGAGCACCCTTGATAATGATTCGATCCATCGGCTTATGACGCGCGCCTTTGCGTGGTCCTCTCGATCCGGCTATCGCCTCTAACGGATGCGGCCGCATATTCGATAGCGGCAATCATGCTGCCAGCGCTGGCAAGGCCTTTACCAGCGATGTCGTAGGCTGTGCCGTGATCGGGCGAAGTCCGCACAAACGGCAATCCCAGCGTTATGTTTACTGCGTGGTCGAAGTCCAATGTCTTGAGCGCGATCAGCCCCTGATCGTGATACATCGCGACGGCTCCGTCAAAACCAAACTTGCCTCCGTGACGGACGAAAGCCGTGTCTGGCGCGAGCGGCCCGAAAGCATCGATCCCCCCTCGTTGGGCACGACGGATCGCCGGCGTGATAACGCGACCTTCTTCATCGCCGAATAAGCCGTTTTCGCCGGCGTGCGGGTTCAGCCCAAGCACACCGATACGCGGGCGATCGAGCTTGAACTGTCGCCGCAGATGTTCGCTGAAGATTTGAATCGTGGCGAGTACACGCTCCTCGGTAAGCTGCTTGAACATCTGCTTGAGCCCGACATGCACGGTCACGAGTGCGATACGCAATTGCGTCCCGGCGAAGCTCATCCGCCAGTCGCGCACCTTCGCGAAATCGGCAATAAGTTCTGAATGGCCGGGAAAGTGATGGCCCGCGCGGTTCATCCATCGCTTGCTGATCGGCGCCGTGACCATCGCTCCGGCTGTACCGGTTTCTATCAGCCGACAACATTCGACGATATAGCGATAGGCCGCATCACCGCCTGCTACGCTCGGACGACCGTGGCGCATCGCCGCGGCGCGGAGCTTCCCCACGTTAATGACAGGCAATCCGTTGCGGAGATGAGCAGGCTTACCGAACTCCTCCCAAGCGCGCGGCGAGGGTGAATCGATACCAAGCTCACGCGATGCGGCCTTCATCGCTTCGAGGTCGCCTACTACGGCAAGCTGCGGTGCGTCACGCTTGTGGGAGAGGGTTGCCGCGGCTTTCAGGATGACCTCACGGCCGATTCCGGCCGGGTCGCCCATACTGATGACCACCAAACGGGAGGCAGTCATCGTCGTTTAGTTGGATGTCTCGACGTAGTGCTCCTTAACGAGATCCTCGTCGACCCATTTCTGCATATCGCCCTTGGACTTATCGGCTTGGAGCTTCTCTCTAATCTGAGATTTCACGTCGGCCAGCGGAATCGTGCCGGGAACTTCGTGGTCTTCGACCTTGACTATGTGGAAGCCGTACTTGGTTTTGATCACGTCAGAGACGTCGCCGACCTTAACCTTCTTGATCCCGGCGGCGATGTCGTCATTGAGTTCATCGGGCTTGAAGGTGCCTAGTTCGCCGCCTTTGCTCTTTGAATCGTCGTCCGAGTACTGGCGGGCGAGATCGGCAAAATTCTCGCCTTTGACCGCCAGCTTGTGGACGTCCTTGGCCTTCAGTTGGGCAGCGGAAACTTGATCGGGGGTGGCCCCGGCAGGCACCGCAATCAGAATCTGCGCGAGTTGGTATTTCTCTTCGGTGATGGTGAACTCGTCCGAGTGCTCCTTGTAGAACTCCTCGATCTCTGTGTCCGACACTACCGCTTTATCGCGAACTTCTTTCTGGAACATCGCCATCGCGAGCGCCTGCTTGCGGATCTTGGCGCGAAATGTGGCGTAACTCACACCCTGGGTCTGCAACTGATCGCGGAGTTGCTGGTCCGTTATATGATTGCGCTCCTCGATACTCGCGATCATTCGATCAACGTCGCCGTCATCGACCTTGTCCTTGTATTTTTGCGACTCCTGCTCCATCAGCTGCTGCGTGATCAGCATCTTCAGCTTGGCATTGGGATCGTCAGGTATCGCCGCGCCGCTTGGATCGACGGCGTTGCTGCTCCCCAACCCTGACTTGGTACCTACGTTCTTAACGTCTTCCGAAGTAATTGGAGTGCCGTCGACACTGGCGACTACGTTATCGATGGTGTTGGGTCCGGAACCTGAGCTAACCGGTGGGGTGTAAGGAGCGGCGCTCGCCAAGGCTTCTTTCGACAGAGCATCTTTCGAGGGGGTTTTGTTTTTGGGTTCCCAGAGCACATAGGGAATGTGCACCCCTTGATCGGAACATCCGATCATTCCGACGGCAAGCAAAGCCACGGTGGCCGATGCAAAAATTGCCAGCGAGCCTTTAGGTCGGTGTCCCGAATCACGCTTCTTCATGATCGCTAATTCACTAATGATGGGGCCGTTTGAGCCGGCCAGTTTTCCAACTTTTCACAGCCCGCCAGAGCCTGCAAGACGCCCTCGATTTGCGCGAAAGTCTGTTCATATTCCTCGCCTATCTTAAGCTGCACGATGACTTGATAGGACGGGGTCAAGCGCATGGTCGAACGATTGGCGTTGGCAAGGGCCACGAGCTTCTCGGTCTCGACTGGCGCCTCCGAATGAAACTTAATTTCGATTTGGTTACCCTTCAGCAAGGCGCTGACGATCATCAGTTCGCGCATCATCCTCCGCAGGTTCATCGAAGCGATTAGATTTTCCACCAATGACGGTACCGGCCCGAAGCGGTCGCGCAGTTCGTCGCGAATCTCGCCTAGATCGGCAAGTGAGCCCGCGCGCGCCATCCGGCGATAAATGACGAGCCGCTCGTTTTCATCGGGCACGAAGCTGTCGGGGATATACGCCGGGATGCCGAGCCGCAGCTCAGGCTCGAAATCAGGTCGCACCGGTTCGCCGCGCAGTTCATGGATCGCCTGTTCCATCATCTCCGCGTACAGCTCGAAGCCGACCGCGGCAATTTCGCCCGATTGCTCCTTGCCGAGCAAATTGCCAGCGCCGCGATGCTCCAAATCGCGCATCGAGAGTTTGAAACCAGTGCCACTCTCTGCATCGACGAGTTCGCGCAGCGCCTCGATACGTCGCTTGGCGTCGCGCGTGATGATGTGCTCGCCCGGAATCAACAGATACGCGTAAGCCTTGCGCTTTGATCGTCCGACACGTCCGCGCAGCTGATAGAGTTGGGCCAAGCCGAAGTGGTCGGCGCGATTGATGATCATGGTATTGGCGTTCGGAATATCGAGGCCGGATTCGATAATCGCGGTGCAGATGAGCACGTTGATCTTGTCTTCGATAAACTCGCGCATTACCTCTTCGAGCTGGCCCTCCTTCATCTGTCCATGCGCGATGCCAATCTTGGCCTCGGGGACCAGGCCGCGCAGATGGCGCGCCATGTACTCGATATTCTCGACCCGGTTGTGCACGAAGAAGACCTGTCCGCCGCGGCTTAGCTCGCGCACGATGACGTCGCGAATCAGGCCATCGTCGAAGTGTGCGACAAAGGTCCGAATCGCCTGACGATCAGGCGGAGGGGTCTGGATAACCGAGAGATCGCGGATCCCCAGCATCGCCATATGCAACGTTCGTGGAATCGGCGTAGCGGTGAGGGTCAGTACTTCGACCAGTTTGCGCAGTCGCTTGATACGCTCTTTGTCGGCGACCCCGAAGCGATGCTCCTCGTCTATCACTAGCAGGCCTAATTTCGGAAACTCGACGTCCGGCTGGAGGAGGCGATGGGTCCCGATCACGATATCGACCAGCCCCTTGCGCACATCCTCGATAACTTTGCGGTTTTCTTTGGGGCTGCGGAACCGCGACACCATTTCGACACGCACCGGGAAGTTTTTGAAGCGGTTGCGGAAATTGTTCCAGTGCTGCTCGGCAAGCACCGTCGTTGGCGTTAGCACCGCGACCTGCCGCTGGTTCATCACGCACATGAAGGCGGCACGCAGCGCAACTTCGGTTTTGCCGAAGCCGGCATCGCCGCAGATGAGACGGTCCATCGGCTTGGGCCGCGCCATATCGCGGATAACCTCATCGATTGCGGCCTGCTGGTCCGGGGTTTCTTCGAACTCGAAGCCTTCGGAGAAGTCTTCGTAGTCGCGTCCTGGATGGAGATAGGCGTGGCCGTCGATCGCCTCACGCGCGGCATAGATCTCTATCAGGTCGGACGCCATCGCGAGGACCGCCTCACGGGTGCGTTTCTTGACCCGATCCCACGAGCCACCGCCCAAGCGATCTAGCTTTGCCTCGACACCTTCGCCGCCGACGTAGCGTTGGACGAGGTTGATACGCTCGACCGGCACATACATCGTGTCGTTGCCGGCGTACTCAAGATTGAGAAAATCGCCCTCGAGATCAGCGACCTTCATGTGCTTGAGGCCGCGATAACGGCCGATCCCGTGCTCGATGTGGACAACCAAATCCTCGGGTTTGAGCTCACCCAGATTGAGCAGCGCGCCTTTGCCGGCTTTGCGCGTGCGTTTGCGGGTACGCGGCTCGCCGAAGAGATCCTCCTCGCTGTAGAGATACAGACCATCTTTCTGCAGCACTGTGCCGGAGGCGATCTCACCCTCCATAATGACGGGGCGGTAGTCAGGCCACTCGAGCATCTGGGCGAAGTTAGTGCACTCTTGATTGATTTCGAGATCGTAGGCCTCGAGATGGCGTCGCAGGCGAGCCGCCTGATTCGGTCCTTCGACAATCATCAGCGCCCGAGCCTGTCCGCGGCGAATCTCCTTGAGTTCGTTGGCCAGCGGTTCGAACGATAGCGCTCCGTGTCCGCCGGTGAGTTCGGTGGCGCCCAGGCGCAGACTCGGCGCGGATTTCACCTCGATAGCTTCGGCGTATCCTTCGCGCGGCGCACTGACGGTCACGAGCGAACCAATCTCAACTGCGGTTAACGCCGAGAGCCCGCGCTCCAGCTCTTCAAATTGCAGGTACATCGAGTTCGGTGGCGCATAAAAAACCGGCTTTGCCTGTGCGGCAGAGGCTTCCGCTTCGATTCGCTCGATAAAGCGTTCGGCTTCCGCAACGATGCGGCCGGGTTCGATTAGCCATGAAATCGCATTGGCGGGAAGGTAATCGAATAGCGAACTCAATCCACGTTCATCCAGATAAGGAGTCAGCAGTTCGACGCCGGGAAAGAGCAGTCCGTTCTCAATCGTCTCGATCAGCTCGCCCGCTTCCTTCCGCACCATCCCGATTTCTGCGCAGCGCAGCGCCACCTGATCAACCAGGCGCTTCTCGTGTAGCGCCTTCGCGGGCAGATAGCGGGTCCGGATGATGGTCGCCTCCTCGACCTCGCCAAGTGATCGTTGGCTCGATGGGTCGAAATGGCGGATCGAGGTGACCAAATCGTCCTCGAGTTCGAAGCGTATCGGATTGTGATGGAGCGGCGAGAAGACATCGACGATACCGCCGCGCACGCTGAAGTCACCGGGCTCTTCGACTTGGGGCACGCGCTGATAGCCCATCGCGGTGAGTTCATCAATCAGCGCTTCAAGGTCTAGGACCTCGGCCAGCGCAACGCGAATCGTCGACTCCTCGAAGAGCGGGCGAGGCAGCGTCCGCATCATCAGGGCTTCGACGGAGGTGATGAGCGTAGGAGAGGGCGTGCGAATCAGGGCGAATAACGCCGCCAGCTGTGCAGCCTGAATATCGGTGGCCGGCGACAGATGGGCAAACGGGCGCAGCTCCCAGGTCGGAAAGAGATGGACCTTGCGGTAGATAGGGTCGACATCGGCCGGTTGATCGAGGAAAAGGGCGAGCTCGCCCGCGAGTGCCTCGGCTTGAGTGGCCAGTGGCGTAACGACGATCAACGGACGGCCGAGGTTCAGTGTCGCCTCACGCAGCATCAGCGCATTCGCCGCGCCCTTGAGTCCCATCACGGGAAAGCGGCGCTCGGCGCCCATTTCTATACGCGCCTTAAGCTCGCTTGCTGCCTCTTTGAGACTCCGTTCCACCCTTTAGCTCAGCTTCTGAATAGAAAAATGCCGCTCGGCGCTGCGTCGCGGGGACGTAGTGCTGATCGGTAGCGATCATAATAGCAGATAGCGCGTCGAGTTCTTGATGGTCGTGCGAATTGGACTTCGGTCAGGAGCGTGGAAGCCCGAGCTTTACTGGTAGTTTGAGGGTCTCGTGCTGGCCGTCGAGATGAGGGCGAACGACCGTCAAATAGAGAACATCCCCAGGCTTGGCATTTTGCAGGACCGTCTTGAGGTCGTCGTCGCTTCCCACGCGATTGTCATCGATCGCAATAATCAGATCGCCGTCGTCGCCGAGTTCTCCGGCCTTTTTCAGAAGAGGCATCACGATGATATTCAGCGGCGCCATCAACTCTCCTGCTGTTGCGCCAGTTGCACCGAGTTTGGTCATCTTGCCGCGCCCGTGGATTCCGGCCACCTCGGCGGGACTGTTCGGATCCACCGCTACCACTTCAAGTCCACGGACTTCCTTGCCCGGCACATCGTTGGCGACGATGTATTGCGCCGATAACCCGAGGTAGGGCAGCTGCACCGCCGCTGCGGTGTTGTCAGTCGGGGGAGCAGGAGTTCCGCCGGTGTCGCCCGTCGGGTTGGCATCTTGCGCAGGCCCCGGGCTCGCCCCGTCGGGCGGCGGAACGGCCTGTTCCGGGGGCGGAGCCTCGGGTGGAGGAGGAGCGGGGAAGCGCGGAGCGACCTCAAGGGTACCGCCGCCCTGATCGCCGGAGGGAGCTTCCATGTCCGGAGTTCGCGTAACGCCCTTTTGCGCGTAAGCCACTCCCGACAGGAGTATAACGACCGCGGCCGCTACGAGGGGTGGGAAGATTCTGCGCAGACTCATCCTTCCCTAAATCTTAGCTTCGCTCGGGCGTTCTATAAATCGCTCTCTCTTGAAACGTCGCGAGTTGCCGTGCGAATAAGAACCGGGAGCCAACACCAGCAATGAAAATTCTATCGACCGTCGGACTGAAGCCGGAAGAGATTCGTAGACTCGAAGCGATCAGCGGGGCACAAGTCGTCGATCGACGATGTCGCTCGCAAGCGGAGATGATCGATCTCGCCTCCGACGGATGCGATATCCTGTTTAGCTTTCGGGCGCCCGATGAACTCATCAAGAAGGCACCGAACCTCAAGTGGGTGCAGTTTCTCTCGGCCGGTGCCGACCATGTGATGAAGGGCGAACTGAAAGCCCGCTCCAACGTGCTCATCACGAACGCGAGTGGAATTCATTCGACGCCAATTGCGGAATATACGATCGGCTCGATGATGGCGTGGTCGCACGGCTTCCACGTCACGATGCGCGCGCAGATGCGGCGGGAGTGGAAGCGCAATTGGGACTTCATGGATTCGGTCGATTCGCTGCGCGGCAAGACGCTCGGCGTCATCGGCTATGGCTCAATCGGTCGGGAAACGGCGCGTATCGGGCAGGCGCTAGGGATGACCGTGCTGGCGTTGAAGCGCAATCCGAATGATCGCCGCGACACTGGATGGAATCCGCCGGGAGTCGGCGATCCCGAGGGGACGATTCCGGCACGATGGTACGGTCCGGAGGGACGCAAGGATATCCTTCGTGAGAGCGACTTCATAACGGTGACTCTGCCCGCAACGGCCGCGACCAGCCGTTTTATCGGTCGCGATGAGATCGCGGTCATGAAGCCAAACGCCTATATCGTAAATATTGGACGCGGCGACGTGATCGATCAGAACGCCCTTATAGATGCGCTGCGAGAGAAGCTGATCGGCGGCGCTGGACTCGATGTGTTCGAGCGCGAGCCGCTGGAACCGGAGAGCGCGCTGTGGGATCTCGAAAATACGATCCTCACCCCGCACATGTCCGGCTCATTCAAAGGTTACAACTCGGCCTGCTGCGAGCTCTTCGCTCAGAACCTCGAGCGCTTTGTCGCGAGCAAGCCGCTGATGAACTTGGTCGATCGCGCGCTCGGGTATTAGCCGACCTCGAAAAAGGCAATGGCTGTCCTTCCTCGCTTCGCTCAGAAGGACAGCCATTGCATCCATTCCCCAGTTGGGGCTCTAGTGGCCGTTGAACTTGGCGGCGCGCTTCTCGAGGAACGCCGTCATACCTTCGCGAGCATCGGCGGTGCGGCTCATGTCCGAGATAATCGCCGTCTCGATCTCCATCTGCTCGTGCAGGGGATTATTGGGTGAGGTGTAGAGCAGCCGTTTGACGCCGCCGTAAGCCTGCGTCGGTCCCTGCGCCAGTTCTTTAGCGAGATTCTCCGCCTGCGCGAGCAATTCCGCATCGGGTACCACGCGGGTGATCATGCCCATCGCTTCGGCCTCGCGGGCGGTGAGCGTGCGATTCGTGAGCATCAGCTCGGCTGCGCGCTTCAGCCCAACAAGACGGGGCAGGTAATAAGAACTCGATCCGTCCGGCGTCAGGCCGATACGGGTATAGGCAACCGTGAACTTGGTCGATTCGCCTGCCAGCGTAATATCGCCGATCAGCGCGAGGCTGAGTCCAGCACCACCGGCATTACCGTTAACCGCGATCACGAGCGGCGCTTTCATCCGCGCGAAGCGCTGAATCGCGGTATGGAGATACATCGTGACTTTCTTCAGATGGCCGGGAAGCTCGGCCGGCGGCTGTGACGCAAAGGACTTAAGATCGCCGCCACCGCAGAAAAGCTTGCCCGCACCGGTCATCAGCACGGCACGGATATTGGGGTCCTCTTCGCACTTAAGCGAAGCCTCTTCGAGCTCCTGTGCCATCTCGCAATTGAGCGCGTTGGCGGCCTCGGGACGATTCAGCGTTAGGTAGGCTACGTGGTCGCGAACTTCTAAATTGACTACAGCCATAATGGCGACTCCTGCAAAGTCAGTGGATGCGATCTAACCCGATTTCAAGGCAGATCGCGATACCAGCTTGCGATCGCGGCGCCGATCTCGTGCGGTGAATCTTCCTGGATGAAGTGCAGACCTTTCACTGTCACCTCACGCTGATTTGGCCAGGTGCGGCAGAACTCGCGCTGCTTGCCCGTCAGAATTGAACCGGGATTAGCATTGATGAACAGTTTCGGGACATTGCTGGTCGAGAGCCACTTGGAAAAATCGCTCGTAATCGCGATGACATCCGCAGGCTCACCATCGATCGGAATTTGCCGCGGCCAGGTCAGCATCGGTCGGCGCACCTCTCCCACGTTGAGAAAAGGGCGTCGATAGGCCTCCATCTCGGCGTCGCTGAGCTTGCGAATCACGCTGGCGGGCAGTATCCGCTCGATGAAGACGTTCTTCTCCAAAATCATCTCTTCGCCGCCCGGACTGCGCATCGCCTGAAAGATCTTACGCGCCGCGTCGGGCCACTCTTCCCACGAGACCGGACGAACAATCGCTTCCATGTAGGCGATTCCTTTGACCGCCTCGCGATGGCGATTCGCCCAATGGAAACCGAGCCCCGAGCCCCAATCGTGGATCACCAGGGTCACGTCGCGTCGAAGATCGAGAGCATCGAACCACGCGTCTAGGTAACGCGCGTGATCGACGAACCGATAGGAACTATCGGGTGCCTTGCTCGAATCGCCCATGCCGATCAAATCAGGCGCCAGGCATCGACCCATCCCTGCCAGATGAGGAATCACGTTGCGCCAGAGGTATGATGAGGTCGGGTTACCGTGGAGGAAAACGATTGGCGCGCCCGTGCCGGTTTCGACGTAGGCCATCTCGGTTCCGTCGACTTTCACTCGTTTGCGCGAAAAGGGGTCGTTCGCGGAGATTGCTGCGTCACTCATCGGTCAGCCTCCCTTGGAGCTTCTGAGAATTATGGTGTCGCCCTATCCGAGGCAAGCCTCGTGCGCTTGCCGCTGATGCGTGACCTGAAGCACAATCAGGCCTTCCGAGAATCGAGGTAACGACCGATGGCTGAGCGCAGGCGCAAGTTCTACGGATGGGGTTACGAGGATCAGGGGCCGACCGAGGAGCAGAAGCGTCATATGGCGCAGCGGATGGCCCAGCGCTTCAATCTACCCGAGTTGAAACTCGCCCCGGTGCCGACCGAGGCGGATCTGAATCTGCGTGCACCCCGCGTCAAACCTCCGGATTCGCTCGCTTATATATGCTCAACCGGCACCCACGCACGCGCCGAACATAGCTACGGGCGCAGCTTCCGTGACGTGGTCCGGGCGTTTCGCCGCGATTATCCGAACCCGTTTGATTTCGTTGCCTATCCACGCGATGAAGCCGATGTTGTTCGACTGCTTGATTGGGCCCATTCGGCGAAAGTGGCAGCAGTGCCCTACGGCGGCGGATCCAGCGTCGTAGGTGGTGTCGAGCCGCCGAGCAAAGGCGATTATCGCGGCGCAATCTCGATCGATCTGGAAAAACTGAACAAGGTAATCGAGATCGATCGCGCCTCGCGCGCGGCAAGAATCCAAGGCGGTGTGTTCGGCCCGGCGCTGGAAGATCAGCTTCGGCCGCATGGCCTGACGCTGCGTCATTTCCCGCAATCGTTCGAATTCTCTTCGCTCGGCGGATGGATCGCGACGCGATCGGGCGGCCACTACGCGACGCTCTACACGCATATCGATGATTTCGTGGAATCGACACGCGTCGTCACACCAGCCGGAATCGTTGAGTCGCGACGCCTGCCCGGGTCGGGTGCCGGTCCCAGTCCGGATCGGATGTTTATCGGTTCCGAGGGCATCTTGGGGGTCATCACGGAAGCGTGGATGCGCCTGCAGGATCGGCCCAAGTTTCGCGCAGGCGCTTCGGTCGTCTTCCCTGATTTCATGACTGGAGCGAAAGCGGTGCACGCGATCTCGCAGGCCGGGCTCTATCCAGCGAACTGCCGCCTGCTCGATCCGGGCGAGGCGGCGAACGCCGGCGCGAATCAGGGTGAGGCCGCCGTGATGGTGCTGGCTTTTGAATCGGCCGATCATCCGCTCGAACCTTGGATGAAGCGGGCGCTCGAATGCTGCGCTGATTTCGGTGGCAAGATCCCGACGCAGGCGGCGGCGACCCGCACGGACGAAAACGCGACCCACGAAGGCGCGGCGGGTGCGTGGCGCGATGCGTTCCTGAAAGCGCCGTATCTGCGCGATGCGGTCGTGGCGATGGGGATGGTATCCGAGACCTTTGAGACGGCAATTACCTGGAATCGCTTCGAGGAATTTAACACCAAACTGATCGCAGAGGCGCAGGATGCGGTGAATCGTATCTGCGGCCAAGGCACCGTGACGGTGCGTTTCACTCACGCTTACCCCGACGGTCCCGCACCCTACTACACGATTCTCGCTCCGGGTAAGCGTGGTTCCGAGCTTGAGCAATGGGATGAAATCAAGCAGGTCGTGTCCGATACGCTTATCGGTCTTGGCGGAACGATCACGCACCATCATGCGGTGGGCCGGGATCATCGCCCGTGGTATGACAAACAGCGTCCGGATCTGTTCGCCAACACGCTTCGGGCTGCGAAACGTGCGCTGGATCCCAATGGGATTCTGAATCCGGGCGTACTGATCGATCCGTGATCGCTCGACTATCAGAATCCTCTTCCGATCGGAGAGGGCGGAGCATCAAGCAAACCGCAGATGCGTGGGACGGTCGATGAATAGGCCCGATGCCTTTCGGCGCCCGAACCCCGTTGAACGGATTTTCAATCGCGTTTTCGGTTCGCTCGTTGGACTCGGCTTTGGCCTTCGGCACAATTACCTATTGCAGGTGCGAGGACGGAAGAGTGGCAAGCTGTATTCGGCACCCATCGATTTGCTCGTAATCGATGAGAAGAAATATCTCGTCTGTCCGCGAGGACGATCGCAATGGGTGCGCAACGCGGAAGCCAGCAGCAGAGTCACCTTGAAGAAGGGTTCTTCAAGGCAAGATTACCGCGTTGTGCCGATCGGCGATGAGGACAAACCGATGTTGCTCAAGGAATATCTCGAGCGATTCAAAACCACGGTGCAGCGGTATTTTCCGGTGCCTGCGGGTTCGCCATCGGGGTCTTTCCGCCCAGTCGCGAAAGAGTATCCAGTCTTCGAATTGATCGCGATCGGTGAGGAATGACTACTGACGATTACTGTTCAGCACGACCAGTCCGTCGCCCAAGAGATTAAATCCCAGCGCCGCCAATCCGATCGCGATTCCGGGCGCCATCGTGAGATAGGGCGCGATCAGGAGGAACGGCTGTCCTGCTTGCAGCATATTGCCCCAGCTTGGAGTTGGCGGCGGCACTCCCAAACCGAGAAAAGAGAGCGCCGCCTCCGCAACGATGATACTGCTGATACCGAATGACGCTCGGACCGCGAGCGGCCCCACTATTGAGGGCATCAGATGACGCAGTAGCAGTCGCCATCCGCTTGCGCCCAAGGCTCGCGCCGCCGCGACATATTCGCGTTCCCGCAGTGAGAGCACCTCGCCCCGGACCAATCTCGCATATCCGGTCCATCCCATCGCGGTGAGTGCGATAAGCAAATCGCGTAACCCCGGGCCGAGGATGGCTGCCAGCGCGATTGCGAGCAGGAAGCCCGGAAATGCCATCACGATATCGACCAGGCGCATAATGAAGCCGTCGATTCGGCCGCCTGCCAGTCCAGCGGCGCCGCCGATCAGGCTGCCGACGATCAACGATGACGCTACCACTATCGCCGCTACGGTCACGGACAGCCGCGCGCCCCGTACGATACGGGTGAGAACGTCGCGACCAATCGAGTCGCATCCAAGCCAATGTTCCCGACTGGGTCCGTGCAACGCTTGCTGTAGGTCGATCGCGAGTGGGTCGGTATGCACAACTATCGGACCAAGTGTTGCAAGCAGGGCGAGCGTCGTGACGATCGCTGCACCGATTAGTAACGAGGGACTGCGATGTCTCATCGCGAAGTGAGCCGAACGCGTGGATCAACAGTGCCGTAAGCCAAATCGGTTATCAGATTCACGACGACATAGGAGAGTGCGAAGGTCAGCACGCATCCTTCGACCAGCGGATAGTCGCGGTTATTGATCGCTGTAATCATCAGGCGACCCAGCCCTGGCCAAGAAAAGATCGTCTCGACGATAATCGATCCGGTGAGAAGTGCGCCGGCTTCTAATCCGAGCAAGGTGATTACCGGCATCAGCGCATTGCGCAACGCGTGCCGAATCAATGCTGCTACCGGTGAAAGCCCCTTGCCGATCGCAGTGCGCATGTACTCCGCGTGTCGTGCACCGAGCAGGCTCTGACGCAGCATCCGAGCTAGAATGGCTGCCATCGAAAAGCCCAGCGTAATCGCGGGTAGTACCAAGTGAGCGATCCCACCACGGCCTGTCAGCGGCAGCGAGCGTAGTTCCAGCGAGAAAACGATCATCAGCAGCGGGCCGAGATAGATATGCGGAATTGAGATACCGAGCACTGCCACTCCCATCGCGCTGGCGTCGGTGATACCGCCCGGATTCGCGCCGGCTATTAATCCCAGCGGGAACGCGATTAAAACGGCTACGAATAGTCCTGCCGCGGCGAGTTCCAATGTCGCCGGATAGCGCTCTGCGATCACTCGCCGAACCGGTGCGCGCATCGTGATTGATTCGCCAAGATCGCCACGCACGAGTCCTCCGAGGAATGCCCCGTATTGGGTGACGAGTGGCTGGTCGAGGCCAAGCTGATGGCGCATCGCAACGATATCGGCCGGTTGGGCGCTATCACCGAGCATCGCGACGACCGGATCACCAGGCACCAGATGAATCAACATGAACGTGAGGGTCGCAACGCCCAGCACCACGGGGATCAAGCCAAGGAGGCGACGGAGCAGATAATCAATCATCGTGCGATTGGTGCGGCGGGCGGTGAAAATCTGACTGTCGCAAGCGATCGCAAACTTCCATCGGGGTAACGCACGAAGCCTCTCACGCGCTGATTGGCGATCGTCAGTGTGTTGATCCACCAGAGCGGCAGATAGGGGATATCCCGCGCGGCCAGTTGCTGAATTTGAGCGCAGATCGCTCGGCGACGAATGGGGTCCATCGTGGTGTCAGCCTGCTCAAGCAAATGGTCCATCTCCGGGTTACTATAGCCGACGCGATTACTGCCGTGCGGCGGCATCATGCTCGAATGGAAAAAGAAATAGTAATCGTGCGGACTGGCCACGGCGAGCTGACTAGCGGCAAGCGCGAAATTGCCGCGTTGCAAGTCGGCGTAAAAGGTCGCCCACTCGTTGGTATGGATTTCGAGCGTGATCCCCGCTTGCTTGAGCATCGCCTGCAAGATCTCCGCCATCCGATGGCCCTCAGGTGTGGTCTTATAGACGAAGCGTAACCGAGGATCGTCTTTTGAATAGCCGGCCGCCTCGATCAGTTGTCGCGCTTTATCTGGATCGTATTCATAACGTTCGACGTCACCTGCATAAGCCCAGTTCTCGGGGATGAGAAACCCGGTGGCGGGAGTCGCAGTATCCTGAAGCATCGAACGAATGATTGCTTTGCGGTCGATTGCCGCGGCAAAGGCGCGTCGCAAACGTATATCCTTGAGACGAGGGTCGCGCAGATTAAACGCGAGGTACTGAAGAAAACTGCCGGGGGATCGTTCGACATGCAGAAAAGGGTGACGCTCGAGATAAGGAATCAAATCGCGCTGGATTCCATCATTCTCGGTGAAGTCGCAGATATCTTCGACGAGTTCCAACGCACGGACGGTCGCGTCTGGAACGATCTTGAAGAGGATTCGTCGAGCGGTACCCGGCTGATACGGCCGGGTGGGATTGCGTTCGAGTAGCAGTGCTTCGTCGCGGCGATACATAGCAAAACGAAACGGACCGCTCCCGGCGGGAGCTATCAATAGGCTCGAATGTGGCGAAGGACTTCCCGCCGGCACGATCGGTAGCGTTGCCATCTCCAGCGCCGGTGCATAGGGGCGTCGGGCAGTCATCTCGACGGTGTAATCATCTAGAACATTGATCGACTTAAGTTCGGCCAATGCCGAGCGCCGCATCGAGCCTGACGAAGGATCGAGGACTGTGTCGTAAGTGAATTTCACATCGCGCGCAGTCAGCTCGTGCCCATCACTGAAGCGGACGCCATGCCGCAGATGGAACACCAAGCGCGTTGGCTCGGGTTGGTCGATTCGTTCTGCAAGCTCATCGACGGGCTTGCCGGCTTGGTCGAAGCGGACCATCGATTCGTACACCAACTCATCGATTCGTCCCGACATCGCATCGGTAGCGAAGCGAGGATCCAGTGTCGTCGGTGGAACGTTGATATCGACTTGCAGATAGTCAGTCGGGGCAACGGATGCTCGCCGAGCGCATCCAGCAAGCACCACGACGACGGCGATTAGAAGCAGCCTTCCACGATGCGATGCCGTTCGTTTGGGTTTCAGCCGCAATATGGCGAATAATAACAAAAGCTGGGCCCGCGCACCTTTCAGCATTGGAGGACGAAGCGATGGCTTCTACCTGGCGGAACAAAGTTGTTCTTCGACAAGGCGACATCACTGATGCCGACGTTGATGCGGTCGTCAATGCCGCCAACAACGATCTGGTTCTGGGTTCAGGTGTTGCCGGCGCCGTTCGGCGCAAAGGCGGGCCCTCGATTCAGGATGAGTGCAATCGGATCGGGCCGATCCATATCGGCGAGGCCGCTATCACAGGTGGCGGTAACCTTACGGCGAAACACGTGATTCACGCGGCAAGCATGCAGCTCGGTGGATGCACGACGGAGTGCAGCCTGCGCGATTCGACGCGCAGCACTCTCGATTTGGCGGAAGCTAACCATCTCAAGTCGATTGCCTTTCCCGCTATCGGAACCGGTGTCGCGGGCTTTCCCGTCCCGCGATGTGCCGAGATCATGCTCGCTGAAATCCGGCAACATCTCTCGGGACCTACCGCGCTTCAGCGAGTCGAGTTCGTGCTCTTCGATCAACCCACTCTTAAGGCCTTCGAGAGCGTGTTCGCTCGGATGGACTAAGAGCGTCGTTAGCTACTTTACGTAGAACGCCTCGTTGGCCGGACGATAGGCGCGCGGTAGCCATAACGGCCGCCGTAATCCCCCGGGACCCGGAGCTGGTCGCACCTTTTCAAGCCACTGCAGATAAATTTCGTGCGACTTATTGGTGTCGACGAAGATATCGCCGTAACGATCGGTCAGACCGGCCTTTTCAACGCGAACCTTCTGATGCCAACAATGCGCGCCGCTGATCGGATCGGGCTGCACGGGGAAAATCAGGTTCTGATGCACCCCGGCATCCTCCCACCATACGCGCTCGGAATCGGGATCTTCACTGGGAAAGCCATGGACTCCGTGAATCTGGCGCATCCGCCACTGGCCTGGTGCTTCCTGTTTCAGATCGACGAGCGCGGTCGACCACTTCTCGCCGCCTAGATTTTCGTCGAGGCGCCAGCGCCCCAGATGGTGCGAGCAGGCAACAATTCCTGGCCGAATGCCCTCAGTCACCCACACCTTATCGATGAAATAGCCGATATCGGTGCTGACCTTGATGAGGCTATCAATCTGGACACCGAGGCGCGCCGCGTCCTGAGGATGCATCCATACCGGGTTGCGATGAGAGATCTCATTGAGCCACTTGGCATTGCCGCTACGGGTATGAATCAAGGTGGGCAGGCGGAAGGTCGGAATCAGCACCATCTCACCCTTCGACTGATCGATGTTATCGCGATGGACGTGGCTGCGAGCATAGGTTGGCAGCGCCTGCTCCGGCCAATGCCAATCTTTCAGGGTTTTGGAGAAAAACTCGAGTTTGCGCGATGGGGTTGGGAAGCCCGCGCGTGCGACTCCATCGATCGCGACACCGACCGCTGCCCCGTTGCGCGTAACCACGCCAGTTGCGCTGTCAGCAACCGCATCATTCAGGTCCGTTGGAGATAGCGTTTTTTCGTGTGCCAGATAGCCGGTCTCATCGATTAGAAACGCACCGTAGCGACGCATGTACGCGAGCGGCGTGAGTCCTTCCTTAGCCGCTGCCTCGGGTAATCCGGGGACGCTATGTTCGAAGATCCAGCGGTAGAATTCATCTACCGTGAGTTTTTCACCGGGACGATTGGGTGATTCGAAGTACTTGCGAATACCCATCGAGCCGTCCGGATCGATACGCCATGACAACTCGATCCAGAACTCGTCCTCTTCCCAGACTTCGCCGAGGCCGGCCTCGCGATGCGCTTCCCAGGTCGTGTTGAACTTTTTGCCCTGCTTTTCGAGCGCCACGCGCAGAACGGGTTGCCGGAAGCCGATCCAGCGCGCGACGTGAGTCTCCTGACTCAGGAGATCGTGTCGTTCCGAGGCGAGCCCCATCGGCAGCACAAAATCTGCAAACCACGCGGTTTCGCTCCAGGTCGGAGTGAGACAGGCGTGACGCTCAACCTTGCTCTCGTCGGTCAGCGCTTCGATCCAGCTCATCCCATCGGGGTTCGTCCAGACGGGGTTGTAGACTCGCGTGAAATAGGTGGCGAGTTTGCCGCGTCCTTCCTTGAGAAAATGCGGCAGGAGGAAGCTCATTTCGAAGAACGCGAGCGGAAACTCGCGTGGATAAGTCATCTCGTTCCACCGATTTGGCGGCGGCGGCATCAGGGGTGGTGCCGGGATAATCTTGTTGAATGCGGCGGGTGCGGTACCACCCTTGGTCGCGACCGCGCCCACCAGCACCGAGAGCCACTCCAAGGCGCGAGCGATTTGCCATCCGTTGAGATTTCCGGCGGCTGCGTTGCGCCAGATCTGCGTGGCGAAAGCATGCCCGGCGCGCCCGATCTCGCGTGCCACCTCCACGATCACTTCGGGATCAGCGCCAGATTCCCGCGCGGCAAACTCAGGCGTGTACTCGGCGTACAGCTCCTTCACCGCTGCGATGAAGCTGTCGAACGTGACCGGAAGATCCGGACGTTCGGAGCGAAGATAGTCCTCCCAATTCACCCATCGCCGCATAAATTCGGCGTCATAGAGATTTTCCTGCAAGATTAGGTTGCCGATCGCGAGCAGCACAGCGGCTTCACTACCCGGCCAGGTCGAGAGCCAGTAGTCGGCGCGCGAAGCGGTGTTCGAGAGACGGGTATCGATGACGCAGAGTTTCGCCCCGCGCAACTTGCCGTCGATAATCCGCTGAGCATGCGGATTGAAGTAATGGCCCGCTTCCAGATGCGAACTGAGCAACAGGATAAAGCGCGCATTGCCGTAATCGGGGGAGGGACGATCATAGCCCTGCCAAAAGGCATAGCCGGTGCGCCCGCCCGCCGAGCAGATATTCGTATGGCTCGTGTGGCCGTCGATACCCCACGCATGCAGGACGCGCTGGTTGTAAATTAGTTCATGCCCGGGCCGGCCGACGTGATAGAGGATTTCGTTGTGCCGACCTTCCTGCAGAGCCTTGCGAATGCGAGCGCCAAGGTCGTCGAGAACCTCGTCCCAACTAACGCGCTCCCATTTACCTTCGCCCCGAGCGCCCACGCGCTTCAGCGGGAAGAGGATACGTTCCGGATCGGTAACCTGATTGAGCGTCGCTGGGCCTTTGGCGCAATTGCGGCCGCGGCTCCCCGGATGAGCCGGGTTACCTTCGAACTTGCGAATCTTGCCCGTCTCTTTATCGATATAGGCCAGCAAGCCACATCCCGCTTCGCAGTTGAAGCAGATCGTCGGGACCAGCGAGTAGTGGCGGGAGACTTTCTTGCTCGGCCATTGCGTCGGATCGTACTCGGTCCAATCGTCCCAGCGTTCCGGTGGCGGAGAGCTGGCTAAGCCACCGTTAGGTAGGTCAAGTGCCTGAGCGGCGGGGTTCAACGGCTGCGATGTATCCTTCATGCCGAACCTCAGCTCAAAGGCGGAGCTTGCCCCGCCTTGATCCAGACTTCGTCGAAAAAGAAGAGTCCCGTCAGCGCGAGCATCGCCGCGAAGAGACTTGTAGCACTGCCGACTTGCGCTGCGAGTCCGACCAGGATGAGCGGCAAAATGCAGCCCGCTACTATGACGCCAAGCCAGAAAGCCTGGCCTAGGCCACCGCGTGTCATAGCCGCGACGGCGCGGGCCGCTTCCGCATTGTACGAGGGCAGGGCAACCTGTCCGATGACCATCAAGCCATTCAGCGCGATGCCTGCAGCCAGGATGGTGCGCACCGTGTGCTCCATCGACCCGACCAACGGATCGGCGAGTCCGACGAGCGGAAACGCCGCTGCGATGGGGAGTATAGTCGCAGCGCCCGCAACCAAGGCCTGCGCCGCAAGCATCCAAAGGAAGAGCGGGCTCTGCCACAGGTCACGACCCTTCGCCTGCGCGAAGAGAAAGGCTGAGTAGCAAGCGGAGCCAACCCCTGCGATCGAGGCGAAGAGCGCCAGAGCCCCAGGCACAGCTATTCCGAGCCATCCGCAGGCAAACCAGGCGGTGGCCAGGGCGCCATACGCGATCAATATCCATGTGCCCCACACCAGCCACGATGTGGGGTTCGGCTTGATCAGGATGAAGTAGAAGCGATCCCATCGCTTAAGATCCGCAACCAGGAGCAGGGCTGTGATACCGACGAAGATGATTGTGATGGCTGGAGATACGACTCGGAGTAGTAAATTGGTCGCCGCTGATGTTTCAGTGGAACCCATCAGCCCGAGCAGGATCGCCGCTACCATCAGGACGCCGGCCGCGATCGATTTGGTCCATAGGTAGAACGATGGGATCGATCCCCAGGGCTGCGGATGCGCGACGTCATAGACCACACGAGCGCTGCCCGGCGCGTGGGTGACGCCCATGTCGAGCAATCCATTGGGGTTAGCCGCTGGATTGTGGGCGGCAAAGAGATGACTCGATTGCGGGATCATCATCTCAGGCTGCAAGAAGTCGCCTTCGATTCCCGCATAGAAAAGCTTGGGTTGAGTCCCCTTATGAGGCTTGCGTGACGCTACCTTCTGCGTCGCGATAATCGTGCTGACGTTGCTGTGTGGGTCGTCAAGGTCGCCGGCACTGATAGCCTGCGTCGGACAGACCACCACGCAGGCCGGTTCAAGATTCAGTTCGACCCGATGCGAGCAGAAATTACATTTGGCAGCGGTGTTCGTATTCGGATCGATATAGAGCGCGTCGTAGGGACAGGCCTGCATACACGACTTGCAGCCGATACATCGGCTGTTATCGAAATCGACAATCCGATCCTCGCGATAATGCAGCGCTTGCGTCGGGCAAATCTGCACGCAGGGGGCGTTGTCGCAGTGATTGCACCGCATCACCCCGAAATGGCGGCTGGTATTCGGGAATGATCCCTTTTCGATGTATTTAACCCAGGTCCGGAAGACTCCCACCGGCACACTGTGTTCTTCCTTGCAGGCAACCGTGCATGCGTGACAGCCGATACAGCGGTTGTGGTCGATTACGAAGCCGTAGCGCACGCCGTCCTCCTTCTCGTCTGTCGGATCTTCCAACCGGTTAGCTAACGGACCCCGGTGAAGCCCTTCGCTCGCATCGCATTGACTTGCGATTCGAGGCGCTCCCGAACGCCCGCGCAGACCAGATCGCAGAGTTCAAGCACCGTCGCATCGGCGATCGCATAGTTGGCGACGCTACCTTGGGGGCGACGTTCGACTAGCCCGACGTCCTGCAACACTCGCAGGTGCTTACTGATATTGGGCTGGGTGGAACCTATGAGACTGACCAGACGGGATACCGGACACTCTCCCTGGGCCAGAATTTGCAGAATCCGAAGACGCACCGGCTCGCCAAGTGCGCGGAAGCGTGCGGCTACCAGTTCGAGCGCCGCCGGTGGCAGTTCAAGCGCGGGAACATGTCCATTGGTGGTGGCTGGCGCAGCCTTAGCGGTCATCGCCATATAACTATATATTCATATGAGCGAGCGCAATGGCTTGCCCGGCCTTTTCCCCAAGCCTCTGACGGGGCATTGTCGATGCGATTTGCGGGATGAGAATTTAGGTCGGCGGACCGTCGATCGGTAGCTGTACGGCGAGAGTCAGTCCCCAGCCGTCGCCGGTGCGAGCATCGATTGTTCCGCCGTCAGCCTCAACAAGTGCATGGGCGATATAACGACCGAGCGCGGACGATCGGGCGCCATCGACGCTGAGATTGGGCCGCTTGAAGATCCGCTCAACTTCGCTGGGCGAGGCCTCCGGACCGGTATCGGCCACCTCGATCATAACCTGTTCGCCACGCTGGAAGGTGCGGATGCGCACTTCACCGGCGGAGGTCCGCCGTACGGCGCTGGTCAGCAGATTGGCGATGATACGCTCCAGATGAAGCGGGTCGATATTTGCCTTGGGGACACCACCGAGTTCGAGTCGGATCTTGAGGCCCTTGAGGCGCGCCTCGATCGCGCAGTGTTCGGCAGTTTCTGTGACCACGGCGTTCGGATCGATAATGCGGCAATTCGGCCGCAGTCGCTGCTCTTCGAGCAGGTAGAGATCGAGCACGTTCTTCACGAGCAGGTCCATCGTTGTGGTCGTAGACCACACACGCGCGAGCAGGTTTGCCCGATCCTTGTCGTCGAGATCGTCTTCGACCAGCAACGTAACCAGCCCGACCAGTGTTGCCAGAGGGTTACGAATATCGTGCGTCATCGTTGCGATTTGGGTCTCACGGAAGGCCGCAGCCTCGGCCAACTGCATGAGTTGCCGTTTGAGCTTGCGCCGATAGCGATCGAGGAAGACAGCTGTGAATTGTGAGAGGACGAGCGCCGCCGTCATTCCCAGCACGCGATGAGGATCGAAGCGTGGTCCTATCGGCACCAGCAACTCCGCGATCGTGTACAGAAGGCTGCAGGCAATAATCAGAGCTAACTGCCAGCGCCATCCCCATATAACGAAGGCCGCCGTCGCGAAAGGACAAAGGATGATTGTTATATAGCGGGTCGTCGGTTCGTGAGTGATCGCACTGATTCGGATGATCCACGAGATCATCGCGATACAACAGAGCAGCGAAAGGCCGCGCCAGTGCGCACGGAATCCCGGCAGCCAGGTGAAGCCGAAGAAGAGCAGTACGGTCAGCAGGCCGAACCAATGGTACGGTGAGATAAAGTACTCGTGCTCGGTGACGACACGCGATCGCGCGTCCACGACTAGCAACGCGACGACGAAGATAATTCCGATCGGCCCGGATTTCTTGAGGATATCGACTGCTTCGGTGTTGTCGTCCAGTTCGAGAACGACCTGGCGCGCAGTAGCCGCCGGAGATTTCGGCGGTGCTTTGACCGCCTCTACAGGTTTTGCCGGAGCGACGCTCCCACCCGTCGATGCGTAGGCTCCTAGCGCCTTCATGCACTAACCTCAGCCAAAGCGGCCTTGAAAGCCGCTACTGCGAAATCGATCTCTTCATGCGTGATCGTGAGTGGTGGGGCCAACCTCACCACGCGGTCTGCGTTCAAAGTCCAATTAATAATGACGCCTCGCGCGATAGCTCCTGCCACAAACCGCTGCGCGTGAGACGCTTCGTCAAATTCGATTCCGATGAGCAAGCCGATTCCGCGAATCGCAGTGATGCAGCTGTCGTCGAGTTCGCGCAGGCGCTGCACCAGGTAATCGCCTATCTCTCTCGCGCGTTCCGACAGATGCTGTTCCGTAATTACGTTCAGTGCGGCGAGTCCGGTCGCGCATGAAAGGGGATGACCACCGAAGGTCGTGATGTGTCCAAGCGGCGGATTGTGCGCCAGCGTTCCAATAATCTCACTCGATCCGCAGAAGGCGCCGAGCGGTAAACCACCACCGAGCGCCTTTGCCAGCACGAGCAGATCCGGCACAACGCCGAAATGCTCAAGCGCAAAAAGCTGCCCGGTGCGACCCAATCCCGTCAGCACTTCGTCGAAAATCAGAAGCGCCCCCGAATCGGTGCAGCGTTGCCGCAACGCCTGTATGAAGCTGTGGCTCGGAATTCTTACTCCCCCCTCTGCCTGCACTGGTTCGATCACAACGGCAGCTACCGTCGCATCGATCGCTCCCAATGCCCGCTCATCGTCATACGGCAAGTGCTGGACAGGTCCAGGCAATGTGCCGAATGGAACCCGAAAGCTGTCATTTCCTGCCAGTGCGAGTGCTCCCATCGTGTCGCCATGGTAGGCGCCATCAAAGGCAACAAATTTTTGACGGCCAGTATATTTGCGCGCTGTCTTTAGCGCCCCCTCAATAGCTTCGGCTCCACTATTGGTGAAATACACCCGGTCCAGAGATGTCGGAAGTAGTTTTGCGAGTCGTGCAGCAAGATTAGTCTGGCTATCGAGAATGTACTCTCCATAGACCATCACATGCAGGTAGCGCTCAGACTGATTAGTCAGAGCTTGCTTTACGCTACGATGGCCATGCCCAAGCGCGGATACGCCAATTCCGGCGATTAAATCCAAATAGCGTCGTCCGTCTTCGGTGTAGAGCCAGGATCCGTCGGCCCGAACGATTTGCAGGCCGATTGGTGAGTCAGAAGTCTGTGCCAGATGATCGAAAAAGTCTGTGCGTGCGCTCATGCCTTCTCACACAGGCTACGCCAAAACTCACCGCCGCCATGAGGCCAGTCGAGCGATGGCGATTGCATCCGTCCGGGTTCGCTGATGTAAGTCGCGCCTGTTTGTTCTAATAGGTGGCGCAACGAGTAGATGTAACTTTCTGATTCGATGGTTGGTTCTGCTTTGAAAGCCATTCCTTCTATCTGGCCCTTTACTGGCACTAACCTGCGCTCCAGGTCGGGTGCGTCCCTGAACGGCGAGACGAACACGGTGCGGAAGCCCGGCGACGGAGTAAAGGACGCATCACGGTCGTAGATTACCGTCCAGCCCGGGATAGGTCCTTCCCATAAATGGACCGCTTCTCCACCGATTCTGCGCCATCGCGCTCGTTCGCGCATCCGCCTGATTGATGCGGTATCTTCCAGCGCCAGTTGCGATGGTGGGGGAATGACGTCGTCGGAATAAGCTTCGATTTGCGCCGCCAATGACGCTGCAAACTCCTCCGCGACCGAACCCTCGGGGTCCCCGACAAAGATGTGATGTGGCGACAGGCATCCGCGTTGTTCGAACGCGATAATATCGAGCACCAGTGGATGAAGAATCCGGCCGCGCAGGCTACCCGCGATCGCTCCCGATGTCAGAATGGCGCCGCTGTATCGGCTACCGAAGCCGGTCGTCTGACCGTTTCCGCCTGCCGCGCCGGCAAGCGACGGATGTGCGATAGTCTGGTCATCGCCGAAGACGACCATCCGATCACAGATCTCACGCAACGCGGAAGTCTGCGCCTGGTCGTGCCGTTCCCACGTGAACACAGCTATCCGAGCCGCGAGAGCCGGCGCTGTTTGGCGCACTGCCTCAGCAAGTTGGCGAAAGAACACAGGCTCATTCGAGGCCGTTTTGATGATCACTCCGTGACCGGTAAGCAGAGCGAGAATCACTTCATGCAGACCGGCGCCGGGAATATTGCCCGCCATGACAAAGGCGATCAGTTCCTTTCGCGAACTGATGCGTTGCGCAAGGGCCTCGAGATGAGGGCGCTTAACTGGCTCGCACAAAGCGCGGAGTGAAAGCTCAAGAACCTCTTCGGACCAGCCCCAGCGATGGGCTATCGACTGGACCGTTTCAGCGCCAATCGGATTCCCGATCGACGCTATCTGCTCGCATCCAGCGGCAAGCGCCGCCACTGTCTCTTCGATTTCAAGCGGATGCGCAAGCGCTGCACGCATCTCAGCAGCACATGATCGAAGCGCGCTGGGGGTCGCTGCCTCATCCATTGCTGATCTGGGCGAACTCTGCGATCGCCAGTGCGCAGCCCCGCGCGTCTGCAGCCTGTGCGCGGCCGATCACGCGCGCGATATTATCGCGCACGATCCCTAAGTCTTCGGTCATCAGCATCGAGACCGACCCAACGTTCGCCAAGTCGAAAAACGTCAGCATCCCGACCTGTCCGGGAGCGACGGGCCGCAGAGTCGCGGGATCAAGCGCAAACGGAATCAGCCAAGGTGGGGCCAGTTTCACTCGCGCACTCGGCGGTTCCCTGTGATCGGAATTGAAGATCGTCGCATCGTAAAGCTGCGAACAAAGTTCGGTCATACCGTATTCGTTAATTACCTTGGCCGGGTCGAGCCCTAGCCATCGATTTGCGAGTTCAACGACTTCGCTGCTGCTGAGCGGCTCACCTTGGCCTTTGGCGCCGCCTGTATCCATCAGGCGCGATCCGTGCGGTAAAGCGATTGGTCTATCGCGCGATGCCATCTCACCAAACAGTCGCGCACAGGCTGCCGTCGTCGCGAAGATGCATACTAGCTCTCCACGCGCGGCGCGGCTCGATAGGAAGTTAATCGCGGTGTCGAGGTCGATGCCCTCTCGGGTCGCCGCGCAGCAAGTAATCTCGTTGCCGAACTCGTCGATAGACCAGCTGATCATCTGCGAGAGAGACGATTCCGGCAGGCGATCGGCAGTTGGATGCAACGCGAGCGTCGCGAGCCGCTGGCCATCGGGAAAAAGCATCCGCCGCATGTGGCGGATCGCGCCTACCTGATAGATGGCGGGCCATGGCACGACATGACGGCCCCGTTCGTCTCGGCCGATCGTGGTTCCGCTGGTTAGAAAGATCTTAGCGCCAGAATTCGCCGACGCATCGTCGTTTTCAAGCCGGGCGTACTTGAAGGCTTGCGTGCTTACCGCAGGAATTTGCTCGATGCGTGTGACATCTTCTACCTGCAGCCCTTGCGCTTCGACGAAGGCTCGATAAGCCGGGACCTTCTCGAACTGATAACGAAAGACTCGCACTGCCAGGGGTTCGAGCTTCTCCGCTTCCGGATTGCGGATGAAGGCAAGTACATCATCGATAATCGACATCGGAAACTTATACTCAGATGGAACGTCTAAAATGATGGCATCAGCGGGCTGCAGGGTTCAATGATAGGCATTCCACGGACGCAGATCGTCGCCCGGTGTATCTTTGAAGGGCTATTTAGTCATGACGCGCGATCTGTTAGATCACGAGACGGAAAAAGCCGCCTTGGAGGGCGGTCACATGAAACGATTCAGTGCGGGCGTGGTGTTGGGCTTTCTGTCGTGTTGGGGGATGGGATTCGCTGCACAGAACTTCAATCACAACGGAACCTTCTGGAATCAACTGAACGGCGCGGCCAAGACGGGATATGTCGACGGCTACGGCGACGCGATGCAGGTGAGTGACGGCAAACTCGAAAGCCTGATGATCGCGGCTGATCTGTTTCACTGGAAGGGCGCCGACAAGATTATCAAGCAACTATCCAGCGAATTGAACACCGCCGGCCTCGGTTCGAACGAGGTGGTGCACAAGCTGGACTCCTTGTACGCGAATCCCAAGTACAGCGAGCTGGATTTGGGCCAGGCGATGCAGTTGCTGGTTGCGAAGACTCCAGTCGATCGCGATACGGACGGCACCAGCCAGTCTGCTCCAGCCGCCTCCAGTCCGTCAGATAGCTCCGATAAGTAATCCTTAACGGTCGATCGATTAGAGATCTGCTTGTCGCTCTGCAACGAGCGGATCCCTTTTGCCTTATCGCGCGATTGGACTAAGCCCGAATCAACCGCATTGCGGCGCTGTTCGGGGGATGATTCGGAAGGACGGCCGCGCATTGCGCTGTCGTAAGCCCGAGGTGCTCCTGGAGCACCGAAGCAATTGGCTCGCGGAAGTCGGTCGTGACGGCTAGATCCCGTCCTTGATAAAGCTGCGCCGTTGCGAGGCCGGGCCAACGGCCATAGACCTTTCCTCCACGAATCGGCCCGCCCATCAGCCACATCACATTGCCATGTCCATGATCGGTACCCGCGTCGCCGTTCTCATGTAGGGTGCGTCCGAATTCGGAGATCACCAGGATGACGGTATCGCCGAACGCCGGTCCGAGTTCTTTGGCAAAGGACGCGAGGCCATCGCCAAGCTGCCCAAGATGCTTGGTCAGCTGACCACGCGCAGCGCCCTGATTCACATGAGTGTCCCATCCGCCAAGGGCCATGAAGACCACGCGGATTGCCGCGTCCTCGCGCATCAGATGAGCGAGCCGCGCCGCATCTTGCGCAAAGCCATCGGGAGTAGGTGCGCCGTTGTTAGCCTCGGTCATATCCTGTTGGAGTTTGCCGAGTAGCTGCTTTCGTGCGGTCCTTCCCTCCTGATACGCAACGCTTAGCGCGTCGCGCCCGCTGTACATCCGGTCGAACGCTTCTTCGATTTTGGGATTATCGAGGGGAAGTGGACGCGCCGCACCGCGTCCCGCTGCGATATTGGCCACCGCCATCCGGCCCGAGAGGATGCGCGGCACAGTCGGCCCGACGCTTACTGCTGTTGTGGGCGCATGCTCACCGAAGCTTGCGACCAGTCGATTCATCCATCCGTCGGGCGTCGACTTATTTCCCGGTGTGCCGCTTTCCATGTAGTCCTGCGCGTCGAAATGCGAGCGCGTCGGATCGGGCGATCCACACGCTTGGACGAAGGCCAGTGTGCCATCGCGCCACAAAGGCATCACGCTCGCGAGAGCGGGATTAAGGCCGAAGTGCCCGTCCAGATTGATGATCGCGCCGTCGCCCTGTCGTGGCAGCGCGATGGTCGGCCGCGCCTCGTAGTATTCGTGATCGCCATAAGGCGCCACGACATTCAGCCCGTCCACCGCGCCGCGCAGAAACAGCACGACCAGACGCTTACGCTTGGAGGCGTCGGCCGGAGTACGCATCGCCCAGGCATGTGGCGCCAGCAGGATAATTCCTGCGGTGACCGAGGCGATACCCGCAGCGCGAATGAAATCGCGCCGTCCGATCGATACGGCGAGCGGCTTATTCGGCATCTCGTTGGATTTCGTTGTCATGGGCACTTCTCAACGCATCATGAAATCGGGACTGCCGAGAATCATCGAAGAGCGCAGACCGTCCGGCGACGACGTGACCGCCGATGCGGTTCGATCGCTGAAAACCCCGCCGAGGGTAGCGGCCACTACAGTCGGATCCGGACGCGCCGACGGCATACCCTCACGACCATAGGAGATACGCCGGAAGCCGTTTTTTAAAGGCCCAGGGCTGTCGGACGTATCGTTGGGGACGCGATCGAGTGGCAGCCTGCCGGCGCCCAGTCCGGTCGCAAAACTGAGCCGGGTCATCATCGCCTCCGGATTAAGCCACGCCGTTTGCGTATTCTTGTAACCATCCGGCGTCTGGCATCCGTAAAGTGGCATCCCAAGTCCGGCCATCGTCCCTGCCAAGGGTCGTACGTTGGTCACCTGAAGTCCGCTTGCGCGCACCGCTGAGATCACGAACTCATAGGGTGTCTTGAACTTCGAGGCGTAGTACCGTTGATCCCAGAATTCCGCGCTCGTGAACATCGTGCCGAGCACTTCGCGGATATCGCCGTCGCTGGCGAGATAGCGAGCACTCATCCGCTCGACCAACGACGGCGGGGGATCATCGGCGACGAAATATTGCGCAAGTTGATAGCTCAAATGGCGCGCGGTCGACGGATGGCGCGCTAGCAGATCCAGCGCTTCTTCACCCTCGCTGATACCGGCGCTCGGAATCCGCCAGCCGAGGAGGATTTTATCACTGAAGTCATGGCGTGACGGATCGAAGAAGAAACCGCCGGTTGTCCGCACCTCTCCCGCGTCGTCGAGGGGGCGTCGCCGGCGCCAGAAACCATCACCACGTGCCTGATTCCCGCGCCGCACGATGCCCCATCCGGTCAGGATGTGCGCGAGCGCGATCACATCCTGTTGCGTGTAGCCGCCGTTCACGCCGAGCGTATGCAATTCCATCAGCTCGCGCACATAGTTTTCATTGATACCTCCAAACTTGCCGCGACTTCCCGGTGAGCCTGGTGCCGTGTTCTGCCAGTTGTCTAGATAGAAGAGCATCGCAGGATGCTTGGCCGTCGCGCCCAGCAGATCGCGGAAACGTCCGAGCGTGTGCGGTCGAATCGCCTGTTCTTCGTAGGAACCTACCCACAGATGGCAGAGGCCCTTGCCCGCGAAGACGTTGAAGTGGTTGAACCAGAAGGTCGTCATCACTTCCTTCAACCTGCGCGTGCCGGCGATGGCTCGATAAAGACGCGCCTGCACCGCCTGCTCAACGATAATTCTGGCTTCCTGCCGAGCTTCCTTCCGGGCTTCGGGATCGGGTTTTCTGACCATTCCTTGAGGCGGTCCGTAATTCTCGACCAGTTCGACCGGCGTCATCCGGAGCGTCGATAGTGAAGCGATTTGCCGATCGAGCTCTGGGGATTCGGCGATCTTCTCCGGATGGAGCTGCTGCTCGATCCATCGCTCGGCGCCGCTACGGTTAATTGCATCGAGATCCCCCGGCCGAGGACCGAAACCGAGCCGATTACTCGCGTGAAGTGCCCGAAAGGCCTTGGAAATAGTCGCGCCGTCTATCATTCGTCGACTCGGAACGAAGCCAAGTCAGTCCAAAGGGACTCCAATGATGATACGAAACGGCTGTGCTTAATGTTTACAGAAAAGATGCGGTCGAAGATGGCTTAGCGAGGTGAGCGGCCCCAGGCTTCGATCAGGCTTTCGAAGGCACTGCGGAGTTGCGGGTCTTTGACCTGCGGCAACGCGATCGCCTTGCGAACATTGCGCGATACCGCCCGCAGTTTCGGGCGATCCTTGCGACTCAGACGGCCCTGCACGAAGCGCAGGTCGCGGACCGTATCGTTACCCAAGGCGTGCCGCAAGCGATCAAGTATCTGCGGCTTCATCAGGTTGAGTTCCTGAATCCACATCGCGCCGGAGACCTTGATTACGGCGCTATGGAACTTCAGACCAACCACCTCGGTGCGACGGGCGATTGCTTCACCCACGACCTCGGGCCAGAGCCGGACCAGCCGCACGATTTCGAAGTGGCCTTCAGAATCGAGGCGCGCGAGCAATTCCTGAATCGTTCCGCCGATCTGCTGCGGTGGTTTGCGCTGCTTCGCGTACATCTAGGTGGCTATTAGCCTGCCAGAAAGGAGCGGGAGTGTCGCCTTTCGACCGTCCGAGAGGCGACTGCTTTCAACAACTTATACGCCTAAGACCGCCGGATTGGTCCGGCTCCTACGAGTCGGATTCGCGTTTATAGCGTCGAAATAAGAGTGAAACACAAGCAATTGATGGTAGGCGAAGATTCGTTGAAAGCTTATCAACACTTTGTATATATAGTTATGAACAGGCGTATGAGCCACAACATCTTGGGGTTATGACCTTGACTCGGCAGGATAAGACACTTAGATCTTGGCCTTAATCCAAGCATAACCAAAAAGACTTCGGGGCCGTAATCGCTAGTTGCTCCGATAAAAATTAGTGGGGGCGGAGTCGGGGGAGGATTCAGCACATGGCACAAGGCGTAGAAACCACGGAATTAACCAAAGCGGAAATCAGGACGCGCGCGATAGCGCTACCTCGCTTCTTTACGCGTCCGGGCGTCGACCCGATGTCCCAGCTCGATTGGGACCTCCGCTCGGCGGTCATCTCGGGTGAGGATGGCCGCCTGGTCTTCGAGCAAAAGGACGTCGAAGTTCCGCGCGTATGGTCGCAGACGGCGACTAACGTTGTGGTTTCGAAATATTTCCGTGGCCCGCTGGGCGATCCTCGGCGCGAGACCAGCGTGCGCCAGTTGATCGGTCGCGTCGTCGATACCGTCACCAACTGGGGCAAGAACCAGCACTACTTCGCGACCGAGGCCGACGCCGATACCTTCAAGGCCGAGCTTTCCTATCTGCTCATCAACCAGATGGTCTCGTTCAACAGCCCGGTCTATTTCAACGTCGGGATCGAGCCAAAGCCGCAATGCTCCGCATGCTTCATCCTCAAGGTCGATGACAGCATGGATTCGATTCTCAGCTGGTACCGCAACGAAGGGATGATCTTCAAAGGCGGTTCCGGCTCAGGAGTGAATCTGTCGGCGCTGCGCTCATGCCGCGAGCGTTTGTCCTCTGGCGGCACGGCCTCAGGCCCACTCTCTTTCATGAAGGCGGCCGACGCGTCGGCAGGCGTGATCAAGTCGGGTGGCAAGACGCGTCGCGCGGCCAAGATGGTCGTGCTCAACGTCGACCATCCGGATATCAAGCAATTCATCACCTGCAAGCAGGACGAAGAAAAGAAGGCGTGGGCGCTGATCGATGCGGGCTACGATGCCTCCCTCGACGGCGAAGCTTACGGCTCAGTCTACTTCCAGAACGCCAACAACTCGGTCCGCGCGACCGATGAATACATGCGCGCCGTGATGAACGACGGCGAATGGCAGACCCATTTCATCAAGGGGGGCGAGGTCGCCGATATCTATCGTGCACGTGACCTCCTCAAGATGATCGCCGATGCGGCCTGGGCCTGCGGCGATCCCGGGATGCAGTTCGATACGACGATCAACGGCTGGCACACCTGCCCGAACAGCGGCCGGATCAACGCCTCGAATCCCTGCAGCGAGTACATGCATCTCGACAACTCGGCCTGCAATCTCGCGTCGCTCAATCTGCTGAAGTTCATCGATGATCGCGGCGATTTCAACGTGAAGGCCTTCCGCCACGCCGTCGACGTGATGATCACCGCGCAGGATATCCTGGTCGACAATTCGTCCTATCCGACCGACGAGATCGGCCGCAATGCCCATCTGTTCCGCGAACTCGGGCTTGGTTATGCGAATCTCGGCGCGACACTGATGGCGCTCGGGATGCCTTACGATTCTGATCAGGGCCGCAGCTATGCGGGCGCGATTACGGCGCTGATGACCGGTGAGGCTTATCTGCAATCGGCACGGATTGCCGAAGCGCTCGGACCCTTCGAAGGCTATCCGGTGAATCGCGAGCCGATGTTGAAAGTGATCGAACGCCATCGCGCGTGTGCCCGCGAACAGCTCAAGCCGGAGTTTGTACCGCTCGAGCTGCTGAGCGCGGCGCGCGAATCATGGGACGAGGCTTTCAAGCTCGGTCAGACCGCCGGCTATCGCAACTCGCAGGCGACGGTTATCGCACCGACCGGCACGATCGCCTTCATGATGGATTGCGACACCACCGGTATCGAGCCCGACATCGCGCTGATCAAGTACAAGAAGCTGGTCGGCGGCGGCATGCTCAAGATCGTGAATCAAACGGTGCCGCGAGCGCTCAAGCGCCTCGGCTACGATTCACGCGAAGTGCAGGAGATCGTCGAGTATCTCGATGAGCATGAGACGATCGAGGGTGCACCGCACCTCGCCGATGCGCATCTCGCGGTTTTCGATTGCGCCTTCAAGCCGCGCTCGGGTTCGCGCACGATTCACTACAACGGTCATCTCAAGATGATGGGCGCGGTGCAGCCATTCATCTCGGGCGCCATCTCCAAGACCATCAACATGCCGAACGAGGCAACAGTTGATGAGGTCGCGGAAGCCTACATCACCGCATGGAAGCTCGGCCTTAAAGCCGTTGCTATCTACCGCGACGGGTCGAAGCGCACGCAGCCGCTCAACACGGGCAAGTCCGCGAAAGAGGCGACCGCGCGCAGCGGTGAGGAGGCGTTGAAGGCCACGACCGCTGCGATGACGGCGGCACTCGATGAGTTCCGGCCGCATCGCCACAAGCTGCCCGACGAGCGCGCCTCGATCACGCACAAGTTCGATATCGCGGGCCACGAAGGCTATATCACCGTCGGCAAGTTCGAGGACGGAACACCGGGTGAAATCTTCGTCTCGATGTCGAAGCAGGGCTCGACGATTTCCGGATTGATGGATGCCTTTGCGACGGCTATCTCCTACGCCCTCCAGTACGGCGTGCCGCTGCAGTTCCTGGTCGACAAGTTCGCGCACATGCGCTTCGAGCCCTCGGGCTTTACCAAAAATCCGCAGATTCCGTACGCCAAGTCGATCATCGATTACCTGTTCCGATGGCTCGCGTCGAAATTCCTCGACGAGCAGGCGCGCGCTGAAGTCGGTGTCGTAGCGGCGGAAACGGCAGCATCCACCCCTGAGCCAGCGGTCGAAGCGCCGAAGCTCGCGTTGGTTAAGCCGCGCGCGGCTGTCGATATGACCGAGGCGAAAGATGGCAAGGGCGGTAGGCAGAGCTTTATCAATTCGGCCGATGCACCACCGTGTCCGGATTGCGGCTGCATCATGATTCGCAATGGCACCTGCTACAAGTGCATGAACTGCGGCACCACCAGCGGATGCTCCTAAGATCCGCTCTGATAAATGGGGGAAAGCTTTTAGACGAACCACAAACACCTGATCCCAGGCGCTGATCGAATGGCGCTCGACGTACAATACGGCCGAGATCAGGGCCTCGGGGAAACTCCGCGGTAGGAATGAGCGGAACATGGGGGCAAACGGCTGGCGGATGGGGATGGATTACTTCGGGTTGATGACGGTGGTGTGGGGCGGATTAGTTCGGGGGTAATCACGGCACGAGTTTCTCCGAGGCCACTTCTAATCGAATGACGGATCGTTCGATCCGTTTTACGAGTGTGGGGTGGAGCGGCGGATGTGGGGAACGGCAGAGGGGTCGGGAGCAATCCCGGCCCCTCTAATTTTGCCAACCGGAGCATACGGGATGAGAGTCCTAATCTTTGGAGCCTCCTTAAGTGCGAAATACCCTGCAGCTACTAGTCTCATTCCGACCGTGAGCCAATTCGTGAGCGAATATTCGGACGATTCTCTCTCTAAGTCGTGGGGAATATGGGATTCGTGGTGCAACGGAAGTGGCGCGCCCAAAGGAATAGCACTCAATCCAAATCCGGAGGTTGTCCTCTCCCTTGTCGATTTGTACGAGGCTGCAAGGCAATGAGCGGATCTGGATGCAATTTCGACCGTGCTCCGTAGACTTCGCTCGGAGAGTCTAACTGACGCCGATCTCGAAAAGTATGAACGCCTTTTGAAAGACCCGAGCCGACATGCCTTGGTGAGAGCAGAAGTGGCGCGAACGCATTTCCTAGAATGCTTGCAGCGCTACTTTTTCCACTGCCACCACCGTGACGCCGGCAATCCAAAGGACCGAGACTACCTTCGGAACCACTTCCGGCGATTTTCTAACGGCGATATTTTAATTACATTGAATTGGGATGCGTCCGCGGAGAGGACTCTGGCTGAGGAGAGGCTTTGGAACCCTTTGACAGGTTACGGATTTTCCAAGGACCTGAAATCTGGGCCTCTTGGCGAATCACTACTTCCAATACAAGACCCTTCCTCACCGGTATTCGTGCTGAAACTTCATGGGTCCATCGAGTGGAGTGCGTCGGCTTCTGGAGGCATCAACTACGACAATGCCCGGTATCTTCAGGATTTCGACTTCAGGTACGACAATATCAAACTTTACCTACACGACCCGGGCTCCCCCGGTTGGGCCGCTTCAAGAGCCAATGTTGCTTTATCCGTCATATTTGAAACGTTTGAATAACGAGACGATGCAGCATATTTGGCACCGGGCAAGCGAGAGTCTTCGCATTGCCGAGCGGGTCGAAATTTACGGTTACAGCCTGCCTGAGAGCGATTTGGCTGTTCGAACTCTATTCAACGTGCTGAGGTTTCGGTCGGAAGCTGATGAGCGAGCTATACGCGTACACGCTCCCAGTGAGGCGTCCCAGGAACGTCGGAGGAGATTTTTGGGTCAACAGGCCTTGATCGATGGCACCCGAATTGAGGACGGTCCTGCAGACCAGTAATAACCATAGGGTTCTGGGCTGGCGAATTACATATTATTCTTTTCGGCCACATGCTCGATAACCTCAAAAAGAACAATCGGACGTGGGCGAATCGGATGGTCGCCAACGATTCGGAATTTTTTCATCGCCTTGCAACGCAGCAGGCTCCTCAATATCTCTGGATCGGATGCGCCGATAGTCGCGTCCCCGCCAACGAGATTGTCGATCTCGCTCCGGGCGAGCTTTTCGTCCATCGCAATGTAGCCAACCTCGCGCCGCCGCAAGACGCGAACTATCTTTCGGTTCTGCAATTCGCCGTCGACGTGCTGAAGGTCAAGCACGTCATCGTCGTCGGCCACTACGGATGTGGAGGTGTGGCGGCAGCCGTCGATGGAAAACGGCGCGGCCTGGTCGATCACTGGCTCCATCCGATTCGCGAGACCTATCAGGAGCATCAGGAGGAGCTGAACGCGATTCGGGATAAGCGCGCGCGACTCAATCGCCTATGCGAGCTGAACGTGCTGCGACAGGTCCGCAACGTCGCTTCGGATGTCTTCGTGCAGGAGGCGTGGGCGCGTGGGCAGGAACTGCACGTCCACGGATGGGTTTACGAACTCGCGAATGGTCTGGTGAAGGATCTCAATGCGACGGTGAGCGGACCTACTGCTGCGACTGGGCCCGCTTGACCGGATGAAGCAGGCGGACAGCGTTCTCATCAGACGCCAATCCGATACTCAAATCGACACTCATCAGTGATTTCGTTCCGTCGCTGCGATAAGCCCCGCGCACCGGCGGCACATCGCCGTAATCACGCCCGATAGCCACACCGATATGGCGCTGGTCGGTGCGGCATCGATGGGTCGGGTCGAATCCTACCCATCCGGGGCCGGGCAGCCACGCTTCGAGCCAGGCGTGACTCGCCTGCTCGCCCAGCGTATCGCCACCGGTGAAGCGCGCCGGCGCGATATAACCCGAAACGTAACGAGCGGGCACCCCCGCTAGCCGCAGCAAGCCGATCGTCAGATGCGCGAAATCCTGGCAGACACCGCCGCCTGACTTGAGAATCTCGTTGAGGCTCGAATGAACGTGCGTCTTGGTCGTCTCGTATTCGAACTGATCGCGCACGTAGCATACGACGCGCATCACGTACTCGGCGACGTCGTCGGAGCCGCGCGGCCGCGCCCCATTCCAGAAGAACTTTCGCAATCGCTCGCTGAACGGAATATACCGGCTCTGGGCGAGAAACTCGTAGAACTGATTTCCGCGTTCACCATCGCCGGAAAGAAACCGTGAGAAGGGCACGTCAGGATAGTTGAGGTAATCCGGATTGGCGATCTCGACGGTGGAGGTCGCAGTAATCGCGAGCGCGTCGTGCGGGTCCGCGACCGAAAGCGAATGGCCCTGATTCCCATAGAAATCGTCGAACGCGAGAATCGCTCCAGCAGGCTCGCTTTTTAATTCAAATTGGAGACAGCGCTGCCCATTCCGATTCCAAGGACACATCCGCAATTCGTTGTGCGAGTCGTAAGCGGGCGAGTCATAGTCGAAGCGCGTTGTATGTTTGATACGAAAGCGCATGCGGGCGCCTCTTAGTCGATCGTCATGTAGGCCGCAGCGATACGATCCGAGACTGCGGAGCACTCGCGGGTAAAGCCGAGCAGAAATTCGTGCAGCCCCTTGCGAATCACGCTGGTGCCCGAACCGGCCGCAACCAGCATCTTCAACAATCCCTGCTCGATATGCGGCGACGCGGAATCCGGATAACGGCCCGCGAGCCGCGCGAGCGCTGCAGCAATGTGATCGACGCAGAAGCGTGCCGATCGCGGTACTTCGCCATTGAACAATAGAATCTCTACGACCCGGTCGGCTCTCATCGCATTGCCGTAGATTTGCCGAAAGGCCTCCAGCGACGACGCGCTCCGCAACAACGCCGCCCATTGGCGACCATCGGCCGCGCCACCGACATCCTCGAGGCGCGGCAGCAGGTAGTGATATTTCACATCGACCAGGCGTGCGACGTTGTCGGCACATTCGAGCATCGTGCCCATTTCGAAAAAGTCGTAGGCTGCATCGCGAGGCATCGTCGCCTGGATCACGCCGCCGATCATGTAAAAACGCTCGCGCAGTGTGGTGAAAAACGCCGGGATACTCGGCAAGCCGAGCGCATCGGCAGGCCATCCAGAGGATTCCAGATAGAGGCGATTTACTTCGAGCCAGACCTCGGTAGGCACCTGATGGCGCATCGAGGAGAGGTTGGTCCGCGCTTCATCGATACAGCGGCGAATCGACGAAGGATTATCGCGATCGAGCGTGAAGAAGTTCACCACCGAGCGCTCGTCGGCATGACTATGATGCGCCTTGAAGGTCTCGTTCTCGCCGGTGATTGCGAGCAGCGCTTCCCAAGGATCATCGGTGCGCGGCGGCACCTCGAGCAGCAGGTTGTAGTTTACATCGACCAAACGCGCCCGCCATTGGGCGCGTTCGAGATAGCGTGCCGCCCAAAAAAGGTGTTCCGCTATGCGGCGTAGCATTCGTCCTCCAGCACCCACGTATCTTTGCTGCCCCCTCCTTGTGAGGAATTCACGATCAGCGAGCCTTTACGCAGTGCGACCCGCGTAAGTCCACCGGCGAGGACGCGTGGCTCGGCGCCCATCAGGACGAACGGCCGCAAATCGACGTGGCGTGGTTCGAGACGTGGCCCTTCACCGCTCACGCTGGTTAACGTCGGATGGACGGAGAGCTGCACAACCGGCTGGGCGATATAGGCGGCAGGATCGCGCATGATGCGAGCGCGAACCTCTTCAAGCTCCTTCTCGCTCGCTTTCGGGCCGATCACCACACCGTATCCGCCTGAAGCACCGGTCGGTTTGATCACGTAACGATCGAGATTGCGCAGCACCAATTCGCACTCGTCGGGCTCGCGCAGCAAATGCGTCTCGACGATCGGGAGAATCGGCTCTTCGTTGAGATAGAAGCGAATCATCGCAGGCGTGTAGGCGAAGACGGCCTTGTCATCGGCGACGCCCGTGCCGATAGCGTTAGCAACCGCAACGTTGCCCGCACGGATCGCCGCAGTGAGTCCCGCGACGCCAAGCAACGAATCGGGTCGGAAGACCACCGGATCGAGATAGTCATCATCGACGCGCCGGTAGAGTACGTCGATTTTGCGCAGGCCATAGATCGTCCTCATGAAGAGCTGATGGTCGACGCACACAAGATCGCGACCTTCGACCAGCTCCACGCCCATCTGCTGAGCGAGAAAAACATGCTCGAAAAAGGCGGAGTTGTAGGCTCCGGGAGTCAGGACCGCGACGACCGGATTCGAGCTATCGCCCGGTGCGATTGCCTTGAGACTCGAGAGCAGGTCGGCAGGGTAATTCTCGACGCTCCGCACCTGCATCGCGCGAAGTAGCTCGGGAAAAAGCCGGCGCATGATGACCCGGTTCTGGAGCACATACGAAACGCCCGAGGGGGTGCGCACATTGTCTTCGAGGACATAGAAGCGACCATCGGCGCCACGCACCAAGTCGATTCCCGCTATCGTAACGAAGCCTTGGTTGCGCGGCTTGATCCCCACGGCGGCATGACGGAACTGCGACGAGCCGATAATCAAATCGCGCGGGACGATGCCTTCTCTGAGAATCGCGCCTTCGCCATAGATATCGGCGAGGAACGCGTTGAGGGCTCGGACGCGCTGAATCAGCCCTTCTTCGACGGCTTTCCATACCGACGCCGAGATAATCCGTGGCACCGGGTCGAAGGGGAAGATCCGCTCTGCTCCCTCAGCATCGCCATAGTGGTTGAAGGTGACGCCCATCTGCTGGAACATCACGTGAGCACGATCGCCCAACTCGACAAGCCGGCGAGCTTCGAGGGTAAGGAGATAGCTCGCCACGCGCGAGCACTCGGGACGGGGCCGACCGGATTCTTCGAACATCTCGTTCATCGGCATGTCCGAAGCCGATGGCTGGGGTGGCTTAACTGCCTTTAAATCCGGCACAACACTGCCCGTCTCTTGAGCATCCATCGCACTCCATCACGCGAACGCTCTCAGTTTAGCGGCAGAGTCCACCCGAGCGCGCGTCCAAGAGCAACGCTCGTGCCGACGGCCAAGCCACTCGACAGAGAGTCGACTCTAGTCAGTGGCTTGCGACGCCATCGGGTTGTTTGCGAGGTTTAGAATTCGGCCTTGAAGGCGTCCTGCAATCCGCTCGCATAGGAGACGCGCTTCGGCTTCACGCGCATCATCCGCAGCGCCGGGTTGCCGAAAAACGGTGTTTCGAACGGATTCTTTTTGAGGAAGATGCCCTTGAGCGTCTCCCATTCGGCGCTATCGCGCTGAACTTCGGACGCCAGACCCTGTAGCGAGGCGCGGGTAATCTCGAAGCTCTCGACCTTGCCGGTATCGCGCGTATCGACCATCACGGTGACGTTCGGGCGCTGACGAGCGTTGTGATACTTCTCGGCGTTATCGGCCATGATGAAGACGAGGTCGAGATCGTCGGTCTCGGCGAAAGCCTGCATCGTTCCGGTGGTCCATTCGGTGCCCTGCGTGATCAGCACGGCAAGATGCTGTTTTGCGAAAAGATTCGCAAGTTTTTGCTTTTGCTCCGGAGTTAGCATCGGTCTCGGTTCCTCTCTTCTTTGGTGCGCCGACCGGCAAACGCGATTGCCGGCCGATTATTTTTCGATGTGCAAATGCCAAGCTGTGTCGGCCTCGATAATCTCAAGCAGGGCGTAGCCTTCGGCCTCGGCTGCGCGTGGGATATCGCGCAGGCCGCGCGGGTCGTCGATCAACAGATCGAGCACCTCACCCCGCTTCATCTGTTCGAGCTTTACCTTGGCATGCGCCCAATTGAGCGGGCACTTGATGCCGCGCAGATCGAGCGCTTCCATGGACGTTATTTTGCCGCTGCCATCTTCTGAATGTAGCGGGTCAGGATGTGCCGCATCGTCTCTTCGCTCTGCGCTCCGACCATCGGATATTCGCCGATAAAGAAAGTCGGAACACCATCGACGTTGCGATTGTGCGCGATCATCGTGTTGTTCTTCAGGCGCATGGTGTAGCGATTGGACTCAAGTGCGGCGTTCAAATCGATACGATCGATCCCGACATCTGCGGCGAGATCGGCTACGACGCCCTGTTGGCCAATATTCAGCCCTTCGTTGAAATAGGCTTTGTAGACGCGCTCTTCGAAAGCTTCACCCTTGCCGAGTTCGGCCGCGTACTCTGCTGCTTCGAGGGCGAGGCGTGAGTTGGTCAGCGTCTCGGGTGGTTTCATCGAAAAGCCCGCAGCCTCGGCCATCGTCTGGATACGATTCCAGATGGCGCGGCGTGCCTCGGGACTCATGTCGCGACGGAACTCCGACGAGGGCATCCCCTCGGCGGGCCATTCCGGATGAATTTGGAAGCCGCGCCAGCGGATATCAAGGTCAAATTCGGGCTTGAGCTTGCGGACGGTCTCGAAACCGATGTAACAAAACGGGCAGATGAAGTCGGAGAACATCTCGATTTGGACAGCCATCTGATTGTGACCTCAAATGCGAATATATTCCGCGTCGCGCCGTTGGGTCAAAACGCTAAGCTGGACGATAAGCGGAGAAGATCATGATTCTCGATAACTTTAGCCTCGAAGGCAAAGTCGCGATCATTACCGGTGCCGGACGTGGGCTCGGGCGCGCGATGGCGTTGCGCTTCGCCAACTGCGGTGCGGATATCGTGGCGGCGTCGCGCACCCTTTCGCAGTTGGAGGAGACGGCCGCCGCCGTCCGCGCACTCGGTCGTAAGTGCCTGGTAAAAGCAACCGACGTCACTCAATCAGCGCAGGTCAATGCGATGGTCGAAGCGGCGATCGCCGAATTCGGCAAGGTCGATATTCTCGTGAACAATGCAGGTATCGATCCTGATTCGCTCGGCAAGCGCATCGATCAGCTCTCCGATGAGGATTGGCGTCTCGGGATCGATACCAATCTCACGAGCCAGTTCTACGGTGCTCGCGCCGTGATCCCCCACATGGTGAAGGCCAAGCGTGGCAAGATCATCAACGTGGCGTCAGGTTACGGACTGCGCGGCGGCAAGCACATCTATACATACGCCTGCGCGAAGGGTGCGATTCTCCAACTGACTCGTTCGCTTGCGTTGACCTACTGCGACGACAATATTCAGGTCAATTGCATCGTTCCCGGCATCTTTCCGCATAACGAAAAGATGATGGAGTTTTTCAAGGGCGGCAAATTTATTCCTATCGGGCGCGCTGGTGAGGACGATGATGTCGGTCCGCTCGCGGTCTTCCTCGCTTCGGAGGCCTCGAACCATATCAACGGCGAATTGCTGATCATCGACGGCGGCGGACTCGCGGGCGGAATCACTCCAACCGGTGCCGTTCCGGGCGGCAAACAATAGGCATTGCGGGAGCGACACGGATGGCACTTCCACCAGGAATTAAGGATTTTTCTCTCGCGGGTAAGCGTGCGCTGGTGCTCGGCGCGGAACACAATCTGGGGCGCGTCGCCGCTGTGACGCTCGCCGAAGCCGGCGGCAAAGTGATGATCGCGTCACAGGATGCGGGCACCACTGACGCCTTGAACGAGGCGGCCAAGGCGATCATGGCCGCGGGACAGAAGAAGGTGCCGATCCAGGTTCAACGCGCCGCACTGCGCGCCGATTTGAGCGCGACCGCCGATCTTGCAGTAAAAGAACTCGGCGGGCTCGATATTCTGGTCACCGCGTTTGATGGACCCTTCTACGCGCCCTTCGACAACACCGATGACTCGGCCTACGACCGCGTGATGGAAGATAATTTCAAGACGGTCTGGATGGCATGTCAGGAGGTCGGCCGGGTGATCCTGCAGCGGGGCGGCGGCTCGATCGTGAATATCAGTAACGTGATGGCGGAGCGTGGAGTGCCCAATGCCACGCTCTATTGCGCGGCCAAAGGAGCGGTCAGGAATCTCGTGCGCGCTCTCGCACTCGAATGGGCGCGCCGCAGCGTCCGCATCAACATGATTGAATGCGGATGGCTCGATGAACCCGGTCGTGCAGAAACCGAGCCCGGCGATTTCAATGAAAAGCTTGTTAAGTATCTGCCCTATCGGCGCTTACTGAAGCCGGAGGAAATCGCTGGAGCGCTCCTCTATTTGGTTTCGCCGGCGGCCAGCTTCGTCACCGGAGAATCCATCGCCGTCGACGGCGGTTTGCTCTGTCGCGTGTGATTGAAGTGCTTCTTATCGGAAAGAACGTATGAAACTGGACGGATTATTAAATGATTGATTTCGAAATCCCAGCCGAACATCTGGCCGTAGCGCGCAAGACCGAAGAATTCATTCGCGAAGAGATCGTTCCGCTTGAGCGCGATCCGCGTCAGGGTTCTCATGGGCCTTCCGAAGAATTGCGTCTCGAGATGGTGAAACGGGCGCGTTACGCGGGTCTGCTCTCACCCCACGGTCCGAAGGAATATGGCGGACTTGGACTGGATCATCGGGGGATGGCGGTAGTGTTCGAGGCCGCCGGCTGGTCCACGCTCGGTCCGCTTGCGCTGAACATCCAGGCTCCGGACGAAGGCAACACCAACCTGCTCGACAAGGTAGCGACTCCCGCGCAGAAGGAGCGCTGGCTCGGATCGCTGGTTCGCGGCGAAATCCGCACGGTCTTCTCGATGACCGAGCCGGACGGTGGCGCAGGCTCCGATCCTGCGTTGCTGAAAACGGTCGCGCGACGTGACGGCGACGACTTCGTGATCAATGGCCGCAAATGGCTAATCACCGGGGCGCCGGGTGCGTCACTGAATATCGTGATGGCGCGAACTGAAGATAAGGATGGCCGCGACCTGGGTGCGACGATGTTTCTCGTCGACATGGACGCACCCGGGTTTGCCCTCAAGCGATTGCTGAACACGATGGATTCCAACTCGCCGGGCGGCCACGCCGAGGTCGAGTTTCACGACGTTCGCGTCGGCAGTGAGCGAATCCTGGGTGAAGTCGGCAAAGGGTTTCGGTACGCACAGGTTCGGCTAGGGCCCGCGCGACTAACGCATTGCATGCGGTGGCTTGGGGCCGCGCGTCGCTGCCACGCGATCGCGACGGAATATGCGCGTAAGCGTCAGGCCTTTGGTCGCGCAATCGGCGAGCACGAGGGGGTCGGGTTCATGCTCGCGGACAACGAAATGGATCTGAATCTGAGCCGCCTCGCTATCTGGCATGCGGCCTGGTTGCTCGATCGCGGCGAACGCGCCCAACTCGAAACCAGCATGTATAAGGTCTATTGCTCAGAAGCACTCAACCGCGTGGTTGATCGTTCGCTGCAGGTTCTCGGCGGTATGGGCATCACTGATGACACGGTGGTCCAGCAGATTTATCGCGATATTCGGGCGTTCCGCATCTACGACGGACCGTCGGAGGTTCATCGCTTTGCGATCGCACGTACGATCATGCGGCGTGACGCGATGTAAAAGATGCATAAAGCGGAGTCACGACGAATAGAGTGCGTCGCAACAGAGTGACTAAACTGGATTGCCTAACGCGCGTTTTCGGCGCATATTGCGATAGCGTCACGACTTTGCAGCCTTGGCACGGTCGAACGGAGGGGAGAGGTTAGATGGCGGCGATCGACGAAGCATCTTTTGAGTCACGCATCGGCAAGGGCACCAAGATAAAGGGCACGCTGAACTTTCGTGCTCCGGCGAAGATCGAAGGCGATGCCGAAGGGGAAATCACCGGCGACGTCATCATGATCGCGCAAGGCGCTGTGGTGTCGGCGCGCATCGCGGGAAGTCGCATAACGGTGGCAGGACAGGTTACCGGCGAGATTATCGCGCGGGAGCGTCTGGAACTGCTGCCGACCGCCCGATGCAAATGCACGATCAGCACGCCGAGCCTCATCCTGAACGAAGGCGCGCAGTTCGAGGGCGATTGCAAGATGCCCCGTGAACGCGCTGCCGCTGCCTAACAATTATCAGGGCTCTGCTGCTTCAAAACTGACTAATTTGCTGCCGGTCCGATCCTGACCGCGACACATCAGGATCCGACCGGCATCATCGATCTCGATCTCCTCGGTGTCGCCCATCCGCGCTTCATAGGTCCAGAGATTTTGCGTTCTTCCAAGACGACAGGTCTGTTTCAGCGACGCGGCGGCTAGACCACTGGGGTCGATGACCGCGACCCGCCCGGTCCATCGTGGCTGACCGCGTTCGAGGACGTGAGCCAGGATCAGCATCCTGAAGGCCACGACTCCAGCCACTTCGACTTCACCAAAACGGCCGAGCTTGATCACGATTTCGTTGCGTCCTGCCACCGTGCTGACGCTGCCACGAAAGACCTCGCCATCGGTGCGATAATTGGCGTCCCGCTTAAAGAGATGGCTCGAATAGTTCACGCTGATCGTGGAGATGCGCCCTTCCGCGTCCAGCGCTGCGACGATGCTGTGCTTCGTATATCCCTCAGTTGCCTTGCGCAACACCGTGAGTGATTGTCTCGTGAACGTGGCTTCTTCAACGGCGCTTAAGACGCTGCTCTGGAATATCTCGAAGCGATACTTTCCCAGTGGCGGCAACATCGGGTCGTTTTTCAGGACTGGGCGAGCAAGGTCAGCATCCGCTGGGCGAGCGCAGGAGCCGAGGCTTCATGCTTGAAGTAGATGAAGATCTCCTTCGTTCCATCATTCAGTTTTCGAATTTTTTCGGCCCAAACACGCAGCCCAGCATCGTTGTAATTAATCTTACGCAATCGAATATAAACGTAGTCAGCTGTATGCAGAATTGGACTAACTAGTTTATCGGTTTCAGCGATGCAGAGCGCGGCCCCGCTGCTCCGCAACAGATTCATCACTGCGTCATCAAACCACGCGGCGTTACGAAACTCGAACGCAGCTCGCACCCTCCCGTCGATCTGAGCGATGAAATCCTTGAGCAGCTCATCATCGCGTTTCAGATCCGGTGGAAGTTGGAAGAGAATGGGGCCCAGTCGTTCGCCGAGCGCACCGGCCGTGTCGATAAAATAGTTGAGATTCTCTTCGATACCGCGGAGTTTCGCGAAGTGCGTGATTCGTTGAGGCGCCTTCAGCGCGAAACGAAAATCGGGCGGCGTCTTGGCCGCCCATCCCTCTAGCATCGATCGTCGCGGCATCGCACGGAAGGTATAGTTGATTTCGACCGTCGGGAGCCGTTCCGCGTAATACGGTAGCATCTTCAGCGCAGGGAGCTTGGCCGGGTAGAAGCCGCCCAGCCATTCTTTGTAGCTGAAACCGGAAGCCCCGGCGCGGATCACGGCGGACATCGGTTGAACGATATCAAGGAGCCGCAACGACGCAAACTGTGCCTTGGGCGGCCATTTATCAACAGACGGTTTCTTGGCCAAGGAGCGCAGTAATGACGGTGCTTACTCCGTCTTTAAATTGAATAAAACACGAAAGAATGGCGTCTCCCTCTTTAGTTTGAGAACCATAAACGATCTTTCGTCCACAGGTTTCCGCTTTATCGTCGTACAGATTGTTAAAAGTTGTGAAAAAAGTGCTTGAAATTCGTTTGGCGAACCGTTCGCTGATTAAGGAGAGTTGTGGTAGTCTCCCTGTAGGATAGGTGACTTTAGAGGGTGTTAGGAGAAATCAAGTCATGGCCAATTTAGCAGATGCGAAGGTTTTGACAGTGGGGGAGCTCTCGGATTACTTGCGCGTTCATCGCTCAACGATTTACCGTTTGCTCAAGAAGGGTCAGTTGCCCGGCTTCAAAATCGGCAGTGACTGGCGGTTCAACGTCGAGGCGATAGATCAGTGGCGTCTGCAGCAGGGCGCGGCTCAGCTCGAAGAACTACGCGCTCAAAACTAGAACTGGCCTCCTATTGATGGCAACTGCCTAGGCCTTCGGGGGAAGGTCTGGCTGTTGAGAGTGGGTGAGGGGGAGTCATCGGGTCAATCCCCATTGGATCATAAAAGTTGGCGGGGTCGCAAGGTTAAGCTAGGCTGAGCGACCGATGCCAACAGAAGTCTCCACCAAGACTGAGCGCTTTACCGAGTCCGTAATCCGTGAGATGACGCGTCGGGCGTTAGCCTGCGGTGCGGTTAACCTCGCCCAAGGCTTTCCCGATTTCGCTGCACCTTCGGAGCTTAAGGAAGCTGCGAAGCGAGCGATTGATAGCGAGTTTAATCAGTACGCAGTCACCCATGGGTCGGCAAATTTCCGGGCTGCAATAGCTGCCAAGGCGCGGTCGTATAACGCCTTGGATTGCGACCCCGACCGAAGCATCACCGTTACTTGCGGTGCGACCGAGGCGATGATCGCGAGCTTGCTCGCGATCATCAACCCCGGCGACGAAGTAATCGTCTTCGAGCCCTTTTACGAGAACTACGGGCCTGACGCGATTATCGCAGGCGCGACACCGCGCTATGTTGCGCTCCGCGGACCCAACTACTCGATCGACCGTGAGGAGTTGGAAAAGGCCTTCGGCCCACGCACTAAAGCGATCGTCGTTAACACGCCCCATAATCCAACGGGTAAAATCTTCAGTCGTGCCGAGCTTGAGCTAATTGCTTCGCTCTGCCAGCGCCACGACACTCTGGCGATAACCGACGAGATCTACGAACACATCATCTATGACGGCAGCCAGCACGTCTCTCTGGGCAGTCTGCCCGGGATGGCCGATCGCACGATTACGATAAGCGGTCTTTCCAAGACCTACTCGGTCACCGGATGGCGTCTTGCCTATGCGATAGCGTCCGAGCGGCTCACAGGTGCGATCCGCAAGGTCCACGATTTTCTTACGGTTGGCGCGCCGCATCCTTTGCAGGAAGCGGGTGCGACGGCGCTTCGACTGCCCGAGTCTTTTTACGCCGATCTGGTGGCTAGCTATACGCATAAACGCACGATGCTCTTCGATGCGCTAACGGATGCTGGTCTCCGCTGTCATATACCGCAGGGTGCCTATTACATCATGGCGGGTATCGACCATCTGGGCTTCCGCAACGACTTTGAGGCGGCGGATTTCATGCTCGATAAGGTTGGTATCGCGGCGGTGCCGGGCTCCAGCTTTTACCATCGGCCGGAGTTAGGTCACGGGATGCTGCGGTTTACCTTCTCGAAAAGCGATGAAACGATCGCTCGGGCGACGGAGCGGCTTCAGTCTTTAGCAGCGAAACTCGCCGAGTATCGGCGTTAGGAAGCCAAGATTTGGCGGCGGATAAAGACGTCCGCCAGCAGCATTAGCATCGCCAGCGGAATCAGCAGATTATCGATCGGCCGCCAAGTGGTTACGATACCGCCGGCAGGAGTGATCGTCGATTGCAGGGTTGCGTCGAAAGCGCCGCCGGTCTGATGGGCCAGTGTCTGCAACAGGGCGATATTGGTCGGCTTCAACTTCAGTTCAGCGGCGTCGGCGCTTTCGACTCCAACCGTCGCAATCTCGCGTCGTGAGAGCAAACGCTCACTGTCGCCTTCCTTGATCATCAGCGAGATGGTGTATTTACCCCGCGGCAAGGGAGCGGATTCCCCGCGATAGAGTGAAGGTCCATTCGGCGTCAGAGCGATATCCGAGGCATGTTTAGGGCCTGTGATACGACAAAACAGATTCATGACGGGGAGGTTGTCCGCTTTCTCGGCGGTAATCTCCAACGCCCCGCCCGCACCGCCTTGTGCCCGGAGCGTGAACGGTCCCGAGTCGCCCTCGCGCGCAACCCAACTGACGAGTTGCGACCAGAACTCAGCGTAATGGTCCCATCGCAGCCATCCAACAGAACCGATCGAATCAGGATCACCGGAGAAGATTGCGCTCCGGCCGAGTTCGTATTGCCACGAGACCAGCAGCGGGGCAGTCTGCGCCCCTTTGTGGGCCGTCAAGGGAACCTCTGACCCGTCCTTGGGCTCGGTCACAGCAAAGAAATCGATCGGTGGGATTTTGCCTAGATCGAGTCCGCTCAATACCGCACTCGAAGACCCCGTCTCGACGCGGGTGCTCTGACGCAATTTGAAGTTCTGTGCTTCATGCGTCAGATGAACCAACAGTTGCGGCAGTTTGGTTATGTCCTCGACGCGATAGAAGGTGCCGCCCGTAATCTGCGCAAAATCCTGCAGCAGTCGAAGGTTCTCCAGGTCGGGACCGATTCGTATCGTCGAGACAGGGACGCCTTGCTTGGCCAGGTCGGCGAGCAATTTGTCGTGGTCGTGATATTGCCGATTCGTGTCGCCGTCGGTGAGGAGAAAGATCTGGCGGACGGCGATACCGCTGCTGAGAATCTCATCGCGGGCAGTTTCGACGGAAAGCTTGAAATCGGTGCCACCTCCGGGCTCGAGCCGCTCGACCCGACCGACAAGGTCGCGCCGCTCCGGACCAAGTTGCCGCAGGTGACCCAACACGTAGGGCTCGGAATCAAAGGCGATAACGCCGGCGTAATCGGTATCGTCGAGCTGATTGAGCAGAGCGATCGCTGCCTGCTTGGCGTAACGAATACGCTCGCCGTCGCGAACGGCGGCAAAACGCGAGTTGTAGCTCATCGAGTTCGAGCGATCGACCAGCAGGTAGACCGCGATCGGCTCGCGCGACGGAGGTGGCGGCTGCGGCACGAACTTGATCGGCAGGGCCTTTTCGAGCGGCCCGTCGTGGAACCCGGAATCCTTCAGACTGTCGCCAACGACGATTAATCCGCCGCCCAAGTCACCGACGTAGCGATTGAGGGCCTCCTGTGCCGCAGTGCCAAGCGCTTCGGCCGGTACGTTCGCGATAATCACAGTCTGGTAGGCCAGATAATCCTCGGGCCGACGCGGTAATCCACGCGGCGCAGCCATATCGACGGTGTAGCCGCGCATCTTGAGGAGTTGGACCAGGCTTTCCGCCGGATTACCCGAGATCATCAGAACCCGAGGTGGCGCGATAACCGAAACCGGGGCCTCGGCCGACGGGTTCAGCGCAATCAGCGGTGCTGTGACCGAGACCGTCGCTTTCATCAGATAGGCCCCGGTCTTGGCGACGTGGTAAGGAAGTCGAAAACGGTTGATTCCCGGCTGAAGAGTGATCTGCTGTGCACCGGCCGGATTGTCGTCGGCGAATAATCGGATAACGGCTTGAGCGGGTTGGGTCGCCTCGCTTTCGATATCGAGTCGCAGTGCGAAGCTACTGCCGGCTCGCACTACACTGGGTGACTCAAACGAGGTAATCGCGACGCGCTGTAAAGCCGAGGAGGGTGGGGCCGAGGTATATACGCGAATCCCCTTATCAGAAAGGGAAGATGCCAGATCCAGCGCGCTTCCGTGAGTCTCATTACCGTCGGTCAGCAGCAAAATCCGTTTTTCGTTCTTTTCCGCGAACAAACCGGAGGCGGTTGCCAAGGCGCTCGATAAGTCCGTTGCGCCAGTATCGAGCGGAAGCTCGCGAACATTGGTGATGCGCGGATTCTCCGGAGGTGCGAAGATCTGCGAATCGCGACCAAAGCCGACGACGGCCAATTGATCGCGCGGATCCAGGCTGCGGCGAAGCTCGGTTACCTGACGCATCATCCACGCTTCCTGGTCAGGAGCGATCGAGCGCGATTGATCGAGTGCTACTACCAGCGTCATGCGATCGGCACTGCCATGCACCGGAATACGAAGACCGGCCAGTGTGAGAACTACAGCCCAAAAACAGAACAGGCGCGCGAGTGTCGAACCGAGTCCGGCTAACACTTGGCCGCTGCGCAATGCGCGAATTCCTGGCCAAGCGAGCAACGGGCTGGCCAGCAGGAGCCATACGAGGGCTGGCCGCTCAAACATCGCGCGACTCCAAAGGTTGTGCTCGCCTCACGATCAGCGTCGATTCCGCTAGCAGGGCCAGAATGACGATCGCTATCAGCAAAGAGGCTTGTGGTACCGCCCGGATCTGGGTCGTTGTTGCAGCGGCCGGTGAGATCGTTGGCGACGAGGCTGCCGGTGCCGCGCTGACCGAAGCCAAATCCGATTCAGCTTCGTCGAAATAGTTCGCGTAAATCTCAACCGTCCGCTCGTCTTTACTCAGCCGATAGCGACCCGCTTGCAGCGGGCGAAAACGGATCTGACCAGCCTTGTCGGGCAGCAACTCGCGCTTGGTTCCATCGGGAGCCGTGAGGGTTGCCGGTCCGAAGGTCGCGATGGGGACCAGCTCTCCCGTGGGGACGATTTTGTGATCCGCGGCCCCGCCTAGTTCTCGCACCGCGTCGATCACCAGCAGTAGCGCTTCCTGACGGTCCGGGTCGAGCAGCATGTGGTTGCGCACGTCGAACGCAACCACACCGATCGAGCCCTGCGGTGTCTGGCCTGCCGCTGCCATCGGAAACATATCCGTCTTGCCGCCGGTCTCTGCGCCCTGTGCCAGTGGGGTCATCCAATCGGGAAGAGCGACTACCCGTGTCGGTCCCAGCAGCACCGGCGTTGCGAAAGGCGGAGCACCCGTCCGACTTTGGAGTTCCGCGGCCGGCAAATCCTTGGTCACGTGGAACTTCTGCGGTTTGGTCGCGAAATCACGCGGCGGAAAGACGTAGAGGCGGTTCGACGCGTTGAACGGGTCATCGGCCCAATCGTGCAGGACCACCAGGTCGAATTTCTGATCAACCTGATCGCGCATCGCGTCGGGGGAAGTGCCGATCGCGGTTATGCGATAGTTCGAATTGACGGCCAACAGGACACGTGCCAGATCGTCACGCGCGGTCCGGTCGGGGGAGACGATCAGAACCTTGGGACTTTCGATCCCGGGCGACGAAGCCCATCGTTCGTTATCGGCGGCGAGGGCGTCCTGCGTAAGGATGCGGGCGTGAACTACGCCCCCCTGCTGGATTGGTCCAAAAGGCACCATCGTTGAGGAGCGCGGCTCCAGCACTAATGACGAATGGAAGACTTCCTGATTGCCCGCTTCGATACGCAACTCACACGTTTGCGGATGCGACGCAAAGTTGCGGATCAACGCCCGACCTTCGCTGCGCTTCGGAATGCCCGGATCCAGCGACACGATAGCCATGTTGTCGACGCGGTTGTCGATCAGATGGAGCTTGAGATTGGCGTGCCGGCGGACGCTTTCGAGCGTCGCCGTGTCTGGAGTGTGGTCGGTATAAAGATCAATCTGAACGGCATCATTGGCCGAAGCCAGCGCAGCCTGCAGCGCAACTGATCGGGTCGCAACAGCCTCCGCGCGAAGGTTCCTAATCGCACGATCCAATTGATCACGTCGCGAGTCGTACGGCTGGATAAGCCGCGCGTCGAGCGCATAGCTGATCGCGCTGAACTGATCCGACGCAGATGCGCCATTTGCGATCGCGAGCGCGTCGCGTTGAGCCTCCACCAGGCGAGTACTGCCGCTGTCGGATGCTCCCATCGAAGCGCCGACATCGAAGATCAGAGCCCGCCGAACCGAATTGCGGACCGGCTGAGCGGAGCGCATATAAAGCCCCGCCATCACGCAGGTGAGCGCGACGAGAGCTGCCGCTTCGAGCCAGAAGAGCAGGTCGAGCTGCAGAAAGCGGCTCTGGCTTACCGGCGCGGGAACCTCCTCGAACAGCGAGAGGCTCGAAACGTGGATCATCGGGCGTGACTTGGCGCGAAGATAGATCGCTATCAACGCGAGCAGGCTCAGCCCATAGAGCAGATTGATCGGGTCAAAGAAGCCCATCGTTCAGGCGATTATTCCCAGTCGCGGGAATTCCCGTCGAATAATTTCGTCGGCATGATTGGCGCCGAAAGCTGCTGCATATGCGATACCGCGAAGACGACAAAATTCGCGCACGCGATCGGCATGAGCCTTCGCCCGAGTACGGCACGCTTCGGCCTGCGCGGGACCGAACATCACCTCGCGAATCGTGCCGGTTTCAGCGTCGCGGATTCGATACGGCCCCGGTTGATACGATCCGGTGACTTCATGCTCGCCCATGACGTGCAGCACCTTAACGTCATGGCGTGCTGCGACTAGCCGACTCAAGGCGCTCTCATAATCAGATGAATTCACCAGAAAATCCGAGATTACGACGATGATTCCGGAGGGCCGCCGCTCGCTCAGCAATTCGTCGATCGCCCCGCCAAGCTGCGTTTCACCTCGCCCCTTCAAGGCACTGATAAAGGGTCGGAACTCGGCGTAGGATTCGCGCCGGCGATGGAACCGCGTAGCGATCAGGCGTCGACCGCCGCGCAAATCGCTGAAGGCGGCAAGTCTCACCGGATCATTCTCGCCCAGCGCGATATAGGCGAGTCCTGCACCCAGCAGGATCGCGAGACCCAGTTTGTCGTCTGAAGCAGGCACGCTCATCGAGGCGCTGCTATCGATCAGCACGGTCATCTCGACCTGACGCTCGGCGCGAAAGGTACGAATCGTCAGATTGTCGAGTCGCGCAAGAGCGTTCCAATCGAGATAGCGAAGATCATCGCCCTCGGTATATTCGCGGAAGTTTTCCGGTTCGATGCCGGTTCCCTGCACGCGGCCGATAGTGCGCCGACCCGCGCGCGAGGTCCGTGCTCGTGTCGCACCCATCACGAGACTATCGAGCCGACGCATGAATTCGGGCTCAAAAGCGCGCTTTTCGAGCATCTGGTCGTCCCGATGTCAGCGCTAGCGGTTCGCCTGCGCCGCTTTTATCACGTCGGCGATAATGCTCGACGGTTCGACGTTATCGGAATGCGCGGCGTAGTTGAGCATCACGCGATGCTCCAGCGAGGCGGCTGCTATGCTATCGACATCCTCGAACGCGATATTCGCACGACCATCGAGCAGCGCACGGACTTTTGCTCCCAGGATAAGCGCCTGCGCGCCGCGCGGACTCGCCCCGAAGGACACATATTGCGTGACCGAGGCGACGTGGAGCGGTGAATGAAGGTCGCCGATCACCCGCGACTTATCGGGCTGGGTCGCCCGCACCATCCGGACGGCGTAGCGTTCGATCTGCGGCGCGACGATTACGTCGCGTACGAGTCGCTTCAGCCGTTCCAAGGCCGGCGCAGCGTCGGCGGCCGAAAACACCGGCACGATCGGTTCGGGAGGAGCGGCCGTCGTGGCTCCGACGATTCGCACAAGCTCATCCTCGCCGGGGTAGCCGAGATGGACTTTGAAGAGAAAGCGATCGAGCTGCGCTTCCGGCAGCGGATAGGTTCCTTCCATCTCGATCGGGTTAAGCGTGGCCATCACGAAGTACGGCGGCGCAAGCGGGTAAGTCACACCAGCCACGGTTACCTGCATTTCAGCCATCGCCTCGAGCAGGGCCGATTGCGTCTTGGGCGTGGCGCGATTGATCTCATCGCCGAGCAGGATATGGCAGAAAATCGGGCCGGGCTGAAAACTGAATTCACGGCGTCCTTCATTATCCGAAAGGATGACGCGCGTGCCCGTGATATCGGCAGGCATCAGATCGACGGTGAATTGGATTCGGTTAAAACTCAGATTGAGCGCGAGCCCCAGCGCCTTGACGAGGGTTGTCTTTCCCGTGCCGGGGACACCCTCGATAAGAACGTGACCACCGGCAAAGAAAGCCGTGAGCAGCTGTTCGATAGCTAGCTCGTGGCCGATGACAACCTTACGTACTTCGGCCTGAATACGGCGGAACGTCTGTGCGAACTCGGCGACCGTCGCCGGCTCGGTGCCATTCGTCGCTAATGCTTGGGTCATCGTTCAAAAACTCGCTTGATCGTCATGCGGTCGTCGGATGGAACTTCGGCCCGCGCCAAAGGCTCGTCGGGCGCCTGATGGGAGTTAAGCGGAACCTGAACCTTTGGTGGAACGTACCCCGGCGCTCCTTTGCTCGACGCTTCGTCGGAAGGCAGGGCGTCTACCGTCATATGGAAGCTGTCGCTGCCAAGGGTCTGCTCCTGCGGCGCGCCGAAAAGATGCTCGGCGTCGGAACCGCCGCTATGATTCGCCCCCGCTACGTTGCCAGCACCGCCCTGTTGGCTCGTTCCCATGTTGCTCGGGTCGCCCGGCTTCTGGTTGGGCCCCGATGGGGCGGGCATTCCGGGCGCATTACTCGCCATCTGGTCGGCCGGCGAGCCGCCCAGCTCGGCCGGTGGCTTCGCGTCGCTCTGGCCGGTAGTACCAGCGCCATTGCTATTGATCGGAGAGGAATTGTTCGCGTTGGTCGGAGCACTGCCCGATCGAGCCCCCGCGGCATTGTCCGCAGGCGGCGCGGTCGCGGGTTTGTTCACGCCGCGCAGATGGATCGGCGGTATCAGCTTATTCTCGTTGCCCGTCACTTGATCCTGAAGATTGCTTGCCAAGCGCCGCGCTTTATCCATCAGGCTCGATAACCCTTGCCGATTCTGGTGCCTAGCCGCGTCGGCAGCCTTAGCGCTGAGCTGCTTCATGGTTTCGGAGTCCGCTTCGACATGAGCATTCGGCTTGACCGAAGGATCTGCCGGGCGAATGTCCAGGTCGCTCAGATCCACCGCCATATCACCACCCTGGGCCAGAGGACCCGGAGTGGCCTGAGGCGATCGGCTTAGAATCACCAGAAGCACGAAGATCGCGGCGCAGACGCCCAACAAGGAAAAAAGCGACCGCGAGAGCCATCGTGGTTCGATCTGCGCCGGTTCGAATTCGCTGCGGAGCCCGTAAGTCTCTTCAAGCAGATACTGCCACAGCGATGACGCCGGTGGATTGGTTGCCAGCGCCTGCACCGTCGCCAGACGCCCTTTGAGAGCGCCGCGATCATCCGCAATAAGCGCCGCTCGCGCGTAGCTCGCACGATCATGCAGGGCTGTGCGCGCGATGCGAGTCAGCGCGACAATAGCAGTACTAAATGCCGTCACTGCGACGAGCAGGAACGACAGTGGCTGCAATCGTGAGGCCGCCCAGAGAAAAAGCGCGCCTCCAGCGATCAGGACGGCCAGACTGGAGAACACCCAGTACTGAAGCACGAGCAAATTCAGACGCATACGGATGGCTTTGATCTGAAAAAGGATCAGCCAGAGCTTCTGTTCTTCGCGCCGATTTTCCGCCACTGCGATGTCCGGGAAAAGTTAAGTCTCTGGACAATAGTTAAGCAGTTTCACCCTCGCAACGACAAATCGAAGGCAAGAGGCAACTGGGCCAATCGGAGTGCAAACGACTAAAACTGCCAGCCGACAATCGACTTGATGAAAGCTCCGTTGCTCCCCCGCGTGAGGCCGATTCCGACTCCCAGATTCACTTCAAGGTGGCTAACCAAGGGAAGATTCAGCGCCGGAACGATGAAATGCTGTTGGGATTGCACGCTCGGCAGATGCTCCAGCGCGCCCATATCGCCGTAATACTCGACGGCTGGCTCGAGCCATCGGAAGAGCTCGTAGCTAATTTGGCCGGAGGGCGAGAGCTGGAAGCCCTGATGAGTGCCTGGGCCCTGAAAGGGCTTTTCGAAGGCGAAGTTGCCGATAAGCGTGAATTTGCGGAAATGCGTCTCGATAATCGGGCGTAATTCCAGCGAAAGCGGATTTGGATCAGCCTGACGGCGCATATAGTCAAGCTCGACGTTACCGCCAAACTGCACAGGCCAGCCATCTGTCGGACCAATACCGAAGTGCAGCTTGGTTCGGCTGCCGGAATACTCATAATTGCCGTTTTCGAGCTTTCCAGTGCAGAGATATTGTCCGACCTCGATATGAGGCGTGAGACCGTATGAAGCTTCGACCGTCTCATGAATTTCGTACGGATTCAGGTTCTCCTTTGCCTCGGAGCCGGTTGCCGTCGTTACGCTGTTGGAATGCAACTCCAGTTCAAGCGCCCGCTCGGGCGTGGTGTCGGTGCCGTAGATCTGAATCTCGTAGAGATCGATCGCGCTTGCCGCCGGCGCGACCATCATCAGCGCTGCGGTGACAAGCGCTCCTAGAAAAGATGCCTTATTTGATCGCAGCCTCATCAAGCACGCCGAGCGCCAACGCTGACCAATCCATCTCGTCGCGTCCTTTGGCCAACCCCGCGATAATCCGTTCGCGTATCATTCCGGCCAACGGCATCGGCACGCGCGCATCGCCCGCGGTCTTGAGCACAAGTTCTGCGTCCTTCAGTCCTAGCGGGAGCTTGAAGCCGGCGGGTGTATGGCGCTTCGCCGCGACCATCTCACCGTAGCGCTGATAGACCGGAGAAGCGAACAGGGTCTTGGTCAGCATCGCGGCTACCTGATTGCGGTCAACGCCGCACTTTTCGGCCATCGCAAATGATTCAGCCATCGCTTCGATCGCCGACATGATAAGAAAGTTGCCGCATAGCTTCGCGACGTTCGCCGCACCCGACGCCTCGCCGAAATCGAACACCGCGCGACCCATCGCGTCGAAGAGTGGGCGTACGCGCTCCTTGGCCGCCGCCGGTCCCGAGGTGCAGACGACGAGTTGGCGCGCTTCGGCATTCTCGGGCCGACCGAACACCGGAGCGGCGATATAGGTGCTGCCAAGCTTCGCATGTTGAGCGGCGAGACGTTCGCTGGTGGCCGGCGCGATAGTGCTCATCGAAACGTGAATTCCGCCCGCGCCGAGCCGAGCGGCGATCCCGCTATCGCCAAGCGTCACGCTTTCAACAGCGGCGTCATCGGCAAGGATCGTGATCGCGATCCCTCCCGGAGTGACTGTATCGGCGACGTTGCGGACGGCCGTCGCACCTTTCGCGCTGAGCGGTTCTGTTTTACCAGAGGTACGATTCCAGACGCGCAGCGCAAAGCCGCCTGCGAGCAAGTTGGTCGCCATCGGCAACCCCATCGCGCCTATCCCGATAAATCCTACGGCTCCGGCATTCTTATCCATGAAATCCTCCGCATGTTCGCTAGCGCGATTGTTTCACTCCGATGCGCGGGCATTTCTTCGCGATCGGACATTTTGAGCACCATGGCGAGACGGGTTGGCATAGCGTCTGGCCGAAGGCCACGAGCAACGAGTTGTACTCGATCCAGTAACGCCGGGGCAGCACCTCGCGCAGCGCGATTTCGGTTTTGTCGGGCGTTGCCGCTTTCACCAGGCCCCATCGATTCGAAATGCGATGGACATGCGTATCGACGCAGATGCCCGGCTTCTTGAACGATTCGGTCACGACGAGGTTCGCGGTTTTACGTCCGACCCCTTTAAGCGTGACGAGATCCTCAATCTCATCCGGAACCTTGCCGCCGAAGCGATCGATCAAGTCGCGGCAGATGCCGCGAATCACGTTGGCCTTGGTGCGATAAAAACCAACAGGATAGATGAGTTTGGCAATCTCGTCGGTGGACAGTTCGAGCATCTCGTGCGGTGTGCTCGCTCTGGCGAAGAGGCGCGGTATCACTATCGCTGTCATCTCGTCCTTGGTGCGCAGACTTAAGATACAACCGATCAAAGTGAGAAACGGGTCGTGTTTCTCGGCCGCCATCAGCGTTAGCACCGGCGCGTTCCAAGTCGGCGCGAGTTTCCGGATAACTCGCAGAAGCCCACCCACGGTCCTTCCGATTACCGGTGGCGGTAGCGCAATGCTTCTCTTTTGAACGGCCGATGCCATCGGGGCGATTTTCTAGCGCGCCGGGTGATCAAAAGGGAAGGCGGCGTGAATCTTTTTGCAGAATGGCTCGCCAAGAGGCACGATACGTGGATGCCATTAGCTGAAGACATCGCCTCCCTCACCGTCTCTGATGCTCTTGCGGCGCTGGATACAAAGGGCATCACTTCACGGGAATACGTGCAGACTTTGCGGGAGCGGATCGCCGCTCACAATCCGGCATTGAATGCCGTTTTGTTTATCAATGATAGCGCACTCCAAGAAGCCGAGCGCCTCGACAAGTTGCGAGCCGAAGGCAAGCTGCTGGGCCCTCTGCACGGTATCCCGATGCTTATCAAGGATAACGTCGATGTCGCCGGAATCCCGACAACCGGCGCGACCCCGAGTCTGCGGAGTAACGTGCCTTCGCAGAGTGCTCCCGTTGTTAAGGCGCTGCAGAATGCGGGCGTGATCGTCCTGGGGAAGACGAATCTCTCCGAACTCGCGTCAAGCTATTCGACTTGCAACACCTCTTTCGCGGGCGTCTGCCACAATCCCTACAATTTAGACCATATTACGGGGGGCAGCTCGGGCGGCTCAGGCGCTTCGGTCGCCGCAGGTTTCGCACCGGCGGCCTTGTTTACTGATACGTTCGGCTCAACGCGATGCCCCTCGTTGTGCAACGGCATTTACGGCTTCAGACCGACCCACGGCCGCTATCCAACTACCGGTCTTATCCCGCTCGTTTCGATGTTCGATACGGTGGGCCCGGGTGCCCGATCGGTTGCCGACCTGTTGATTCTGGACAGCGTGATGTCAGGAGACGACGCCACGCAGACGAAGGTGGATGCCACGAGCCTGCGAGTGGGAATTCCGCGCAAGTTCTTTTACGACGGTCTCACCCCGGATGTGGCAAAGGCCATCGAATCGAGTCTGGCCCAACTAGAGACTGCAGGTGTGACTCTGATAGCAGCCGATCTGCCAGTCGATGTGAGTGAGAATTTCGAAGCGATGTTTGCGCTGGCGACGGAATCCTTCGTGCGCGACTTTGACGCATATCTCGACGCCGCGATTGCTGATCCGCTCAATCCGTTGAAGCAAAAGCTCAAAACAATCGATGTGATCGAGCAGATTGCCAACCCGGTGTCGCAAGGCTTTTGGCGGGCATTTAACAATCCTGCTCCGCCTGCGGTTTTGGCTGCCGCACGGCAGAAGCGAGCCGATCAGATGCAGAGCGTCTCCGAGGTCTTCGCAGGGTTGCGACTGGATTGCCTCTTCTATCCAGGCAGCCCCTCGACCGCGTTGCCCCTTTCCGCCGGCGATATGGCCGGAATGGAGAACTACAAAGGCCGGTACAACGTTGCGCCTTTCAACGCTTTGCCCGCTTGCGCGATTCCAATCGCTCTAGGCAGTGACGGTCTTCCTATAGGTGCCGAAGTACTTGGCGCACCCGCTTCGGATCGTCGAGCCCTGGCGATCGCACAATTGTTCGAGGGCATCCTTGGGCACATCACGCCCCCGACTTTGCCCGCGGTGTAGACTGCCGGAACTCGCGGCCCAGTCTCCGTTCACCGACGACTTGCGCGCCTCGACGGTCGCTCGGGCGACACGATGCGCCGTGGCCGTTGCAGCGTTTGACGCTGCTCGATAATCGCGGTTAATTACGGCCAGAAAGCGTCGCCCAGGAGGGATCAGATGGAAGAGCTCAATAAGGAATTGCTGCTCGATCTTTATCACTCGATGGTGCGTATCAGGATGTTCGAGGAGCGCGTTCGCGACCTCGCCCTCAAGAACGAAATTCCCGGCTTTGTGCATGTATCGATCGGCGAGGAAGCCAGCGCCACTGGCGTCTGCGCGGCGTTGCGGCACACCGATCGGATTACCTCGACCCATCGTGGGCACGGTCATCTGATTGCGAAGGGCGGACGCCTCGACCGCATGATGGCCGAACTGTTCGGCAAGCGCACCGGCTACTGCAAAGGCAAGGGCGGATCGATGCATATCGTCGATTACTCGCTGGGGATTCTGGGTGCGAACGGGATCGTAGGAGCCGGACTGCCGATCGCGACCGGATCGGCACTCGCGGCAGTGGTCGCAGGTCGCGACGACGTATCGGTCTGCTTCTTTGGCGACGGTGCGTCGAATGAGGGCACCTTCCACGAGTCGCTGAATTTAGCCGCCGTATGGAAACTGCCGGTCGTCTTCGTATGTGAGAACAACGGCTTCGGCGAGTTCACTCCTGCCTCGACCGTGACCTCGGTGCGCGATATCGCCCAGCGCGCGCAGGCGTATGGCATCCCGGGTCTGATCGTTAACGGCAACGACGTGGTCGAGGTCTATCGTTATGCCAGCGAGGCTGCCGCGCGAGCTCGGGCGGGCGAAGGCCCGACGCTGCTCGAATGCAAAACCTACCGATGGGAAGGGCATGTCGTCGGCGAGCAGGCTTTTCTGGGAGCCGGCGCATATCGCGATCCAAAGGAGGTCGAAGAGTGGAAAGCCCGATGTCCGATCCTTCGTTTCCAGAAGTTCGCCGCCGAGTCCGGTCGTGTCAGCACCGCCGAGCTGAAGAAGATCGAAGAAGAGACCGCCACTGAACTCGAGGCAGCGGTGCAGTTCGCGCGCGAAAGCCCATTGCCCGATACTAGCGAAGTTACCGAAGACGTTTACGCCTGATTCTTGCTCCCCTCTCGTTTAGGAGAGGGGCCGGGGGAGAGGTCAGACTGCTATGGCGATGACGACATACGTTCAGGCAATCAATCAGGCGCTCTTCGAAGAGATGGAGCGCGATCCGCTTACCTTCGTGATGGGAGAGGATGTCGTGCTGAGCGTCTTCGGTGCGACCAAAGGCTTGATCGATAAATTTGGTCCAAAGCGCGTGCGGAATACGCCAATCGCTGAGGCAGGCTTCGTCGGTGCCGCCGTGGGTGCAGCGATGGCGGGTGCGCGTCCAATCTGCGAAGTCGAGTTCGCGAGCTTCTTTTACTGCGCCTTCGATCAGGTCTGCAATCAGGCGGCAAAGCTCCGCTATATGTCCGGTGGCCAGGCGGGAATACCGATCACCTTCCGCACGGTCTACGGTGCGATGGGCGGTGCGGCTGCCCAGCACTCCGAAACGGTTTATGCCCAGTTTCTCAGCGTGCCGGGATTGAAGATCGTCGTTCCGTCGGGACCTTCCGACGTGAAGGGTCTGCTCAAGAGTGCGATCCGTGACAACAACCCCGTGATCGTGTTCGAGCACGGTGGGTTGGGTCGACTGCGCGAAGAGATTCCAGAGGGCGAGCATCTGGTGCCGCTCGGCAAGGCCGCGGTGAAACGGCCCGGCGAGAACATAACGGTAATCGCGATCGGTGCGATGGTCCCCAAGGCGCTCAAGGTCGCTGACAAGTTAGCGAAAGAAAATATCAGTGTCGAAGTAGTCGATCCGCGAACGCTGCTGCCGCTCGACGAAGAGACATTACTGCAATCGGTCGAGAAGACCAATCGTGTAATCGTCGCCGATGAGGGCCATCTGCGCGGCGGCGCTGCTACCGACATCGCAGCGATGATCGCGGAGAAGGGCTTCGATTACCTCGATGGTCCGGTTAAGCGCGTGACTTCCTTGGACGTGCCGATTCCGTTCAGCCCGCCTCTGGAAAAAGCCGCGATCGCCGATGAGACGAGAATCGAGGCTGCTATCCGCGAACTGATGGGACGCTGATGGTGTTTGATTCCGAAGTTCTCCTCCTCGTTGCGGGTCTGACTCCCCTTCCCTTCGGGGAAGGAGCTACGGGTTAGGTTATCCGGATGCCAATCGAAGTCACGATGCCCAAGTTCGGCCTGACCATGCATGAAGGGACGATCCAGCGCTACTTCAAAGCGCCCGGCGATCCCGTGAAGACGGGCGAGCCGATCTACGAAGTCGAAACCGAGAAGGTTCTCTATGAGGTCGAGGCCCCGGCATCGGGAACGCTCGTGTGCTGGCTCCGGCCCGAGGGCGATACGGTTCCGTGCGGCGATTTGGTGGCTTTAATAGCCGCCCCCGGTGAAGACGCGGCATCTCTGGCCGCGTCAGCTGGATCATCGAATGGTGCGGCACGGCCCGCATCCTCCGCTGCGGTTGCTCTGTCAGCCGCCCCATCGGCTGCCGCTCCGCCAGCCGAAGCGCAGAGCGAAGGCCGCCGACCGGTCAGTCCGATCGCACGAAAGCTCGCAGCCGAACTCAACGTCGATCTTTCTCGCGTCGTCGGCACCGGTCCCGGTGGTCGCGTGGTCAAGGAGGATGTCGAGAAAACCGCGCGCGAGGGTAGCGCGCAGCCGACCTCGGAACCGGTCGCCGTGACCCAACCAGCAGCTCCCACCCGCGAAAAACCGCGCTTGCGTAGCCTGCCGATGCGGGGGATGCGAAAAACGATCGCTGCGCGGATGCATCAGAGTTTGCGCGAAACCGCGCAACTCACGATCACCTCGGAGGCTGACGTGACCTCAGCCGTCGAATTGCGTGATCGCCTGAAACGCGAGTTCGATTTCACTTTCACCGACATGCTGATCCACGCCGCGGCGCGCGCGCTGTTGCGGCATCCGCGAATGAACTCGCGCTTGGCCGACGACGCGATTATCTCGATCGCTGAAGTCCACGTCGGGATGGCCGTGGCGTTGGACGAGGGTCTGATCGTTCCGGTCGTGCGCGATGCTGATCGCAAAAGCCTGCGGGAGATCACGTCTGAGACCAAAGATCTCGCCGAGCGCGCTCGCACGAACAAGCTCAAGATCGACGACGTCAGTGGTGGGACCTTTACGATCACCAACCTCGGTGGCTACGGTGTCGATGCCTTCACTCCGATCCTCAATCTCGGCGAAACCGGGATTCTTGGCGTCGGTCGCATTATCGAGAAGCCGGTAATCTATCGCGGCGAGATCACGAAGCGCTCGATGCTCACGTTGTCGCTAACCTTTGACCATCGTATCATCGATGGGGCGCCGGCGGCCGCTTTTCTACAAACCGTGATCGACATCTTCAATTACGGCGATCGCTAGGTTCCACGAACGCGACCGGATGAATCGCATCCTCGACGCGCGCCCGTTAGGATCACGCTGAGGTTGCTGCCTTTGAAGTCTCGCGTCGCGACACTGACTATCGCCCTACTGGTTCTGCCTTCGGTCCTGCTCGCTGCACGCAAGCATCCCAGTGCTCCCGCGAAGAAGGAAAACCCCGGGACACCGATTGATTACGACAAGCTGACCACCGAAGCCACTGACTTTTTATCCAACGAAATTCGCATCAATACGACCAATCCGCCGGGCAACGAGCTCGCCTTGGCCAAGATGATCAAGGAGAAGTTTCTGTCCGAGGGTATTCCCGCCACCGTATGGGAGCCGCAGCCGGGGCGCGGAATCGTGGCTGCGCGCCTGCACGGCACGGGCCGCCATTCGGCGGCATTGGTCCTGTTGAGTCATCTTGATGTCGTCCCCGTCAATCCCAAAGAATGGCAGGTTCCGCCGTTTTCGGGTCAGGTGAGAGATGGCGAAATCTGGGGCCGCGGCGCGATCGACGACAAGGGGCCGGGCGCGATCGAGTTGATGGCGATGCTGGCGGTTAAGCGGGCCGGCCTGTTGCTGAATCGCGACGTGATCTTCCTCGCTACGGGCGACGAGGAGGAGGGTGGTCGCAACGGCGCGGGATGGATGGTCGCGCACGAGTCGGACGTTATTTCTGACGCTGGTTTTGTGCTGAACGAAGGTGGCGGCATCATGGCTCGCCCCAACGGCAAGCACTATTACGGCGTTTCGATTGCCGAGAAGACTCCGCTATGGGTCCGCATGACCGCACAGGGCGGCGAAGGGCACGCAGCGGCCCCACCCGAACAGACGGCGGTGACCCATCTCGTGCAGGCTCTGCAGCGCATAATCGAATATCGCTCGCCGATACGTCTGATCGAGCCGGTGCGCGACTATTTCCACGATATCGGGGAACTCGACGGTGGTCCGCCCGAACTATTCGATCTACGTCGAGCGCTGCGGCCTAACTCCGAATTCCTCCAGCGTTTTCTCAGTGTTCCGCGACAGAATGCGCTGGTGCGCGATACCTTTACTCCCACGATGCTTCAAGGGAGTCCCAAGACCAATATCATCCCGGCGACCGCGACGGCCGATATCGATGGGAGGCTTCTTCCCGGCGCTGATCCCAAGGAAGTACTCGCCAATCTGGGCAAGGTCATTAACGATAACTCAATCAAGCTCGATGTGACGTTGAATTTTCCGGCGGCGTCATCGTCTCGTAAATCATTGCTGATGACCGCGATTGATAAAGTTGCCGAGAATGATCATATGCGGGTCGTACCGATGATGATCGCCGGCTTTACTGACAGTCACTATTTCCGCCAGCTTGATATTACGGCCTACGGCTTTATTCCAATCGAATTGACCCCGGCAGAAGAAAAGGGCGTTCACGGCATCGACGAGCGAATTTCAGTAAAAGAGCTGGGTAACGGTATCCGCCGGATGGTGGGAATCCTTGAGGCAATCGGCGAGAACTAACCTGGGATACAAAGGTTCAGACGTTACCCTGAGGTCGAGTATGAAATCTTTCGTAACGGTCATCATCGCCGTGGGACTTCTCTTCTGCGGTCTTGCCCGTCCATCGGTGGCGGCTGATTGCGCCACGATAGCCGCTGATTACGATACAGCCCTCAAGGCGGCTCAGGTGTGCGACCCCGCAGTGGCCGATTCGTGTGCGGCGTCGCGACCGCGATCATTGCGTGATGTATGCCGGTGCGAAGCGGCGGTGAATCCCAACAGCACCGCTGAGCTCGATCGAATGGCGGCCGATTTCAAGGCCCAGTCATGCGCTTACGATAGCCCCATCTGCCGAATGGCCTGTACGATTCCGGTTCATGTTTGTACCGCGAAGGATTCGTCGGGAGCCTGCCGCGGACAGTAACTGACGGCGAATTGCGCATAAATACGAAACTAAAGCGAAATTAATTCTTCGGCAGCAAGATTTTTCTTTATCCTGCGACCATCCATGTGGTTCTAGTGCTGCAGATTTTGTATCTTGGCGACTAATTAGTCCCGAGATACTTTATGAAAAACAACAAGCTGCAAGTTTGTCGCCTTTCGATCCTCAATCTCTTTGCGCTACTTTTTGCTTTGCTCATGCCCGCGATGGCGTTCGGAGGCAATGCTCCTTCCCTGAAAGTGGGTGGGCCGCACATCATGCCGCTGATCGATCCTGCCGCACGCAAGGCCGCAGCACCCGCCGTCAGTGCACACTTAAATTATTACGGCGGCCGAGTGGTAACTGATCTACAAGTCGTACAAGTGCTCTGGGGCAGCGGGTCATATCTTTCCCAGGTTTCCAGCACAGCTGACCCGAGTATGGCGACTTTTTATGATCAGGTCCTCAACAGCTCATACTTGGACTGGCTTGTTGAATACGATACTGCAACTACTCCGTTTGTCGGGGGCCAAGGTACTAATCAAAATATCCAGCACGGTGCCTTTGTTGATCAGTTCACCATCACGCCAAGCGTAACCTCGAGTACGGTAACGGACGATCAGATTCGGGCTGAACTTGCCAGTCAAATCATAGCGGGCAATCTCCCGACCCCTACTAACGATGCCCAAGGAAATGCTCATACCTACTACGCAGTCTTCTTCCCGCACGGCATTGTCATCAATCTAGACGGGTCTCTCTCGTGCCAAATCTTCTGTGCTTACCACGGGACGGTCGCGTCAGTGATGGTAGGCGGCAAGAGCTATGAGTTCTACTACGGCGTTCATCCCGACATGCAGAGCGGCTCTGGATGCGAGTCAGGTTGTGGGACTGCGGCTCAGCCCTTTGGGAACTATACATCGGTCGCATCGCACGAAATGACCGAGACGATCACAGATCCGGAGGTCGGGATCGCGAACGTCTTCGGACCCCCGCTCGGCTGGTATGATCCGAACAACAACAACGGCGAAATCGGCGATATCTGCAACGCAAACCAAGGCAGCGTCGTCGGTCCCAATGATGGCGTCACGTACGTCGTCCAGAAGGAATGGTCGAATCGACTTAACAGCTGTATCACCAGCAGTTCGACGACGCCTGACTACACCTTGAGCGTAGCCCCTTCGAGCGCAAATCTGGCTCCCGGAGCGACGGCAACCTTCTCGGTCACTGCGAATATCAAGTCCGGTTCGCCTGGCTCAATTACGCTGGGTGCTGTAGGACTGCCTTCCGGCGTTACCCCGGGTTTCGTGCCATCGTCCTTCACGCCCAATGGGTCCTCCACTCTAACCCTTACAGCTACGGGCGGTGCCACCCTCGGTTCCAAGACCTTCACCGTCACGTCGAGCGGAGGGATCAATCACTCTGCTCTCGCCAGCGTAAACGTCACCAGCGCCACGGCGACGGCTACCGCTACACCGACCGCGACTCCGACGGCTACCGTGACACCGTCGCCGACGGTCCTAACTCTCGCTCCGTTGTCATTCAACTTCCACAACGTTCAAGCGACGGGCTCGAGCAAACCGCACAGCTTTACGGTGACCAATAAGGGTTCTGCACCAGCTGTGATCGATTCTTTAAACACGGCGGCGGCACCAGCAAGCTCCTTCCAAGTCTCGCTGGGCACTTGTGCGAGCTCACTCGATCCCAAAAAGAGCTGCAAGATTAGTGTGACGTTTGCGCCTCTGTTAGCCGATGGACCCGAAACCGGAACCCTGACGCTCTCCTACAACGGTGGTCAGGTTGACGCAGCTCTCGTGGGTAACGCCACCAAGGCAGCCCTTACTGCCAGCCCGAAAACAGAAAATCTCAACGGGGCGAAGCCAGGCGCTACGGGGCCCGCAAAGTCGATCAAAATTACCAACCACAGCGATGTATCGATCCAGCTGGGAGCCTCACCAACATTTGGCCCTGATTTCGGCGAGTCGGGTCTTCTCGACACTTGTACCAATGCGATCCTCGCCAAAGGACAAAGCTGTTCGGTGAGTGTTGAAGCTAAGCCGACTCCCGGGACGTTGAGTGGCCAATTACTCAGCGAGCCGATGAGTTATCCCTTCAGCTACGGTTCCAATCCCGGCAATGTATCGATCACGCTCAAGAGCAAAGTGCTGTAGAGCCAACGGGGTTCATCTCTCTTAAGAACGAAAGAAGGCCCGCTCTCTCATCACGAGGGAGCGGGCCTTCTATTGGGTGCTTCTCTACTGGAGTTCTAGGCCGTCGCCTGATTGGCCTCATCCGCCGCTGTGGGGCTCTCTACTCTGTAGAGCCGTTGGGCGTTGTTCCACAGAATCTTGCGGCGCACCGATGCCTCGCAATCGGCGAGGCCGCCATTGATCCGTTTATGCACCTCGTCGGCGTAAAGAGAGGTTGGATGCGGGAAGTCAGTCTCGAACATCACGCGATTGGCGCCGATCTTGTCGATTAGTCGGCGCGGTGCCGTCTGCTCGAACCAGTAGCAGGCGTAGACGTTGCGGGCGAAGTACTCGGAAGGCATCAGCTTGAATTCCGGATGGTCCTCGCGGACCTGGTTACCTTCGAACTGATAGTCCATCGCTTCGAGCATGAACGGAATCCAACCGATGCCGCTCTCCACGGAAACGAACTGGATAGTCGGGAAGCGGTTCAGCACGCCCGACATGATCAGGTCCGCCACCTGCTTGCCGTTCTGCAGCAGGATATCGATCGCAAGCGCCGTGAAGGCTGGTGCGAGACCGTAGGTCGCTACCCGGTCCTTGAGCAGTCCTTCCGTCATATCGCCCGATCCGACGTGGAAACTGATTGGTAGGTTGAGGTCGCAAGCGACTTCCCACAACGGATTCCAGTGCGGATCACCGAGCATCGGCTGACCGAAGTATTGCGGCTCGCCCGTGAAGAGAATCCCCCGATGGCCCATCGCGGCGCATCGTCGCACCTCCTGCGCTGCCGCCTTTACGTCCCAGAAAGGAATCGACGTGATCGGGAGCAGTCGGCGCGAATCGGCGGAGGCCCACTCGGTCTGCCAGTCGTTGTAGATCTGCACACAGGTGAGCATCAGCTCGGGGTCATTCAGCTTCAGGAACTGCTGCGCGCCGAAACCGCCGACATTCGGATACATGACCATCGCCCAAACGCCCATCTGGTCCATGTACTTGAGGCGCGCCTTCGCGTCGTAGGCGCCCGGATGCATCTCGTCGAAGGTGCGCGGCGGCTTCTTGAAGGTCCCGGCTCCCGCCGTCGCGGTCGTGCCCGGGACGGCCAGCATCCCCTGATTATCGCCGAGCACCCAGCGCTGAGTTCCCCTGGAGTTGGTGACGATACGCGGCACGCGATCCTTCATGCTCGCGGGCGCGCGACTCGTCCATAATTCGGGCGTCTCGGTAACATGCGTGTCGGCATCGATAATCGTGTACGCCATCGTGAGCTCACTTGTGCGGGAACGCCCGCGGCCGGAATTGGACGCGGACGTTGTTCAATAGACTCAGGCGCTTGCCTGTTTCGCCTCATCGGCTGCAGTTGGGCCTTCGACTTTGTAGAGCTTCTGGCCGTTGTCCCACAGGATTTTTTTGCGCACCCGCGGCTCACAATCCGAGAGGCCACCCTTGATACGCGCGTGGACTTCGTCGCCGTAGAGCGAGGTCGGATGCGGGAAATCGGTCTCGAAAAGGATGTTGTCCTCGCCAATCTTGTCGATCAGGCGGCGCGGCGCGGTCTGCTCGAACCAATAGCAGGCGTAGACGTTCCGCGCGAAGTACTCCGACGGGAGCATGTCGAGTTCGGGGCGCTCCTCGCGCACGCTGTTGCCCTGGAACTGATAGTCCATCGCTTCGAGTGCGAAGGGAATCCATCCGATGCCGCTTTCGACCGAGACGAACTTGATCTTCGGATAGCGCGCCAGCACGCCGGAGGTCAGCAGTTCGTTCAACTGTAGGCCGTTGCGCAGGAAGATATCGACGGCGAGTTCAGCGAAGGCTGCCATCTTGCCGTAGGCTTTCATCTTGGGGCGGAGCAGACCTTCGGCCATATCGCCCGAGCCGATATGGAAGCTGATTGGAAGGTCCAACTCACACGCCACTTCCCATAGCGGATTCCAATGGGCTTCGCCGATGAGCGGCAGCTTGTAGTATTGCGGCTCGCCGGTGAAGAGGATGCCCTTGTGACCCATCGCGGCGCATCGCCGAATCTCCTTCACCGCCTCTTTCACATCCCAAAAGGGAATCGAGGTGATCGGCAGTAGGCGACGTGCGTCGGCGGAGGCCCATTCGGTCTGCCAGTCGTTATAGATCTGCACGCAGGTGATCATCAGCTCCGGGTCGTTCAGCTTCAGGAATTGCTGCGCGCCGAAGCCGCCGACGTTCGGATACATCACCATCGCCCAGATACCCATGTGGTCCATGTACTTGAGCCGCTCTTTGGCATCGAAGGCGGCCGGATGCATCTGGTCGTAGTTCTTCGGTGGATGCTTGAAGCTTCCCACCCCCGCGGTGGCCGTCATGCCGACGCTTGCGATGCCCCCGCTGTTGCCGATAACCCAGCGCATCGTGCCATCGGCTGCAGTTTCTACCCGAGGCACCTGATCCTTCATCTTGGCCGGCGCCCGGCTGGTCCAGAGATCAGGGAGTTCGGTTACGTGAGTATCAACATCGATAATGGAGTAGCTCATCGTGGCTCCTTCAAATGCTCGCACGAGTACGGGAACACATCTGTGCGGCGGCTCTACTATAGAACGTTACCCTCGAAACGTGCGCCTAGTCCCGAAGGCCTGTCAAGCCCGATCTGCTCCGCTACCAACTTATCGTTAGCTGTATTAGATCCTCTCGCGAGGAGTTCCACCGATGGCAAACCTACTTGATGGCAAAATCGCTTTGATTACCGGATGCAGCAGCGGTATCGGCCGCGCAACCGCACTGAAGTTTGCGAGCGAGGGCGCGATTGTCACCTGCGCCGATGTCGATCAGGCAGGTGGCGAGGCGACCGTCGCGATGATTCGCGAGGCGAACAGTAAAGCCGAGTTTGTGCGGACGGACGTTACCGATCCAAACCAGGTGCAAGCACTGATCAATCGTATCGTGAGCACTCACGGTCGTCTGGACTGCGCTTTCAACAACGCAGGAGTCGAAGGCGATGTTATCGAAACGCACGAGGCCTCCGAGCGTAATTTCGACAAAATCATGGCGGTTAACGTCAAGGGTGTGTGGCTCTGCCTCAAGTACGAAATCAAGCAGATGCTCAAGCAGGGCAGTGGCGCGATCGTTAATACGGCCTCCGTCGCAGGCCTCGCCGGGTTTCCCTCGCTCTCGCTCTACGTGGCGAGCAAGCATGCGGTCGTCGGTCTGACGAAGAGCGCGGCGATCGAATGTGCGCCGAGCGGGGTTCGAATCAATGCCGTATGCCCCGGTCCGGTCGACACCCCGATGATGGAACGTATCGCCAACAACGAGGGTCGTCCCGGACGCAAGGAGTTCGAGGCATTTGTGCCGATGCATCGGTACGCGAATCCCAAGGAAATCGCGCAGACCGTTGCATGGCTATGCTCGGAACAGGCCTCCTACATTACCGGCGTGAGTATGCCGGTCGACGGCGGCCTGTTCGCGTCGTGATTAGCGAGAGGCGAACTCCGGCATAATCTCCTTAACGAGCAGGTCGCCCGATTCCTCTGACGACGGGAAGACGATGTAGTACGTCGTTCCCAGTTCCTCGATACGCGAGCGGAGCTCGCGCTTAACTTCATCGGGGGTGCCGAAGAGCAGGACGGGCGAGTCGCGCGCCGCCTCGACGTTGGGGAAGCCCATCCCGGTAGCGGTGTGTGCGAGAGCTGCCTCACAGTCGGCTTTGCTGCGCGAAATCGAGACCATGCTGATAACGCTGAGCTCGACGGAATCTTCCGCGCGTCCGGCAGCCTTCAGGAAGCCGCGCAGATTGCCGATACGCTTTTTGAGGTCGGCCTTGTCGAACTTCACTGCCGCCGTGGGGTCCTGCACGAAATCCTTGCCGTTGATAATCGGTGGAATCAGGTTGGCGATCTGAGCCTCGGCCGCGACGAGTTGGAGAATCTTCTTGCCGGAGCCGCCCACCATGATTGGTGGATGGGGCTTCTGCACCGGGCGCGGATTGTTGTAAGCCTTCTCGACGGAAAAATATTTACCGTGGTAGGTCGGCTCTTCCTGCGTCCACATCGCCTTGATCAGCTTGATCGCGTCGGCCAGCTGATCGATACGCTCGACGTTGTTCGGATAGGGGTAGCTATGGGCGTCGTATTCCGAGCGCTGCCATCCGGAACCGATACCCATGATGAAGCGTCCGTTGCTGATGTGGTCAAGGGTCGAAGCCGTTTTGGCGAGCAGCGCCGGATTGCGAAAGCCCACAGCCGATACCGCCGGAGTCAGGCACACGTTTTTCGTGATCGAAGCGACCGCCGCGAGGGTTGAAAAGCATTCAAGCTGATCGGTCTGTGGTGTACCGAGCGGTGAGAAGAAGTGATCGTTGATCGACACCGAGAAGAAGCCGTTGTTATCGGCCCATTCGGCGGCTTTCCGAGCCTGCGGAAAATTGCCGGTAGGAAGAAAGAGGCCAAACTTGATCGGATGCATCGCTATGTACCTCATCGAGAGCGCCTTGCGGCGTCGGATGAAGCAATGGTTTAGCCGAGCGCGCAGGTGATCGCCATAGCAACCTTAAGGCGTTTCGATGGGTCAGGCGGTCTTCAACTTTGCGCGGCACGACGCGCGCTAACCACCTCGCGGATCGCTGGCGCAATCGCACTGAGAGGTGTTCCCGTAGGAAAGACTCCGGCAGCGCCCATTTGTTGGAGTGGCTCGACGTCGCCAGGTGGGATGGTTCCGCCGACAAACACGGCGATCTCATCGGCGCCAGACTCTTTGAGGCTCGCGAGGATCTTCTCTGTCAGCGCGATATGAGCCCCGGAGAGGATACTAAGCCCGATCGCATCGACATCTTCCTGCAGAGCGGCCGAGATAATCTCGTCGGTGCTACGACGAAGGCCCGTATAGACGACCTCCATGCCCGCATCGCGGAGTGCGTAAGCGATTACCTTAGCGCCGCGGTCATGGCCGTCGAGCCCGGGTTTGGCGATAAGAATGCGTATGGCGCGATCCATCGAAGCGATCCTCACAATCCGACAGGTTCGTTGAAGACACCGAATTCGTCGCGCAGTACTCCACAGATCTCGCCGAGGGTTGCATAGGCCTTGACCGCTTCGATGATCGGTTCCATCAGATTGACGTTGCCCCGCGCTCCATCTCGCAAATTGGCCAGTGCTCGTGTGACCTGCGTCTGATCACGCGATACCTTCACGCGCGCCAGCTCCTCGCGTTGACGCGCACCCAGGGCAGGATCCGCCTGGTAGAGCGCCATCTGAGCACGCTCCGGCTCGTTGCGCGTGAAGCGATTAACGCCGACCACGACCTGCTCACCGTTCTCGACCCGCTGCTGATAGCGGTACGCCTCGAGCGCGATCTCTTTCTGGATCATTCCGCTCTGAATGCAAGAGACCATCCCGCCCCTCTGCTCGATCCGTTCGATAATCGCGCGGGCCTCGCGTTCAACCTTGTCGGTCAGCGCTTCGACGAAGTAGGAGCCGCCTAGTGGATCGACAACGTTGGGCACGCCGGTTTCGTAAGCAAGCACCTGTTGTGTGCGCAGGGCGAGTTCGGCTGTCTGCTCTGTGGGAATCGCGAAGGCTTCGTCCCAGGCAGCAGTGAAGACGGATTGCACGCCCCCCAGGACCGACGACAGGGCCTGATAGGCGACGCGCGTGATGTTGTTCTGCGGTTGCTGCGCGGTGAGCGTACTGCCGCCGCATACGACGCCAAAGCGGAACATCATCGCGCGCGGGTCGGTTGCGCCGAAACGCTCTTTCATAAAGCGAGCCCACAAGCGGCGACCGGCGCGATACTTGGCGACTTCTTCGAAGAAATCGTTGTGCGTATAGAAATAGAAGCTGATGATCTGGCCGAATTGATCAACGTTCATCCCCCGATCAACGCATCGTTGGACGTAGGTCAAGCCGTCGGCAAGTGTGAAGGCGAGTTCCTGAACAGCGGTTGCCCCAGCGTCGCGAAAATGTGCGCCCGCCACGCTGATCGGATTGAAGCGCGGAGCATGGGTTAGGCAATGTTCGATCGTATCGACGATCAGGCGCAATGACGGCTCCGGCGGAAAAATCCAAGTGCCGCGCGCCGCATATTCCTTGAGAATATCGTTCTGGATTGTCCCCGCGATCTTGTTGGCAGGTACGCCTTGGCGCTCCACGACGATGAGGTACATCGCGAGCAGGACCGCGGCCGTAGAGTTGATCGTAAAGGAGGTGCTGACCCGTTCGAGCGGGATACCATCGAAGAGCATCTCCATGTCGGCCAGCGTGTCGATCGCAACGCCTACACGTCCGACGTCATCGATCGCCTGGGGGTCGTCGGAATCGAGTCCTAGTTGGGTGGGCAGGTCGAGCGCTACCGAAATACCGGTCTGGCCCTGTTCGAGCAGCCATTTGTAACGCTGATTCGATTCCTTGGGCGTGCCGAAACCACTGTACTGACGCATCGTCCAGAGCCGGCCGCGATACATCGTTGGCTGCACGCCGCGCGTAAAAGGATATTCGCCGGGAGCGCCGATATCTTTTGCGGGGTCGAGTCCCGCGATACTGGCCGGGGTATAGATTGCGTCGAGTTCGAGGCCGGATGACGTTCGCGGCGTATGAGATGCCGCCTTGGGACTGTGCGTCGCACCATTGGCCTTGGTGCCGTTTGAAGACTCGCCCGACTTGATGCTTGCCACTGAATTGCTCTGAAGTTCACCCGCCATGCTGAGTTCCTTCTACCCGTCCGTGGGGTTAGCGTCCCTTGAAGCGAGGCTCGCGGCGTTCCTTGCGTGCGTCGAGCGCCTCCTGATGGTCGTTGGAGATCCAGGTTCGAGCGAAAAGATCAGCTTCAAGCGCGCGAATATATTCCCCGTCCGCAGTTTCGTCTTCGTTGACCATCCGCTTGATCGCCTGCACCGCCATCCGCGGATTACCTGCGATCGCACGGGCTAGCGCGGTAGCGCGCGCCAGAACCTCCGCTTGCCCCACAACTTCGCTGGCGAGCCCCATCTGTAGCGCTGCGGCCGCATCGATCAGATCGCCGGTGAGCAGCAAGGTCAAGGCTCGTGACCGGCCAACGATCCGGACGAGACGGCGACGACCACCCCAAGCCGGCGTGATGCCGAGATTCACCTGTTTGAAACCGAATCGTGCCTTGTCGCTTACTATCCGAATATCGCAGGCAAGCGCGACTTCGCATCCGCCGCCCAGGCAATCGCCGTTAATAGCACCGATCACCGGAAACGAGAGCGCACGCAAGCGTGCAGTGATCAGTTGCATCCGACGGGACATCGAGACCGCCGCGTCATGAGTCGTGATGCGCTCGAAATCTTTCAGGTCGCCGCCGGAGACGAAGCTGCGATCGCCCGCGCCGGTCAGGACCAAAGCAGCAACTGATGGCGCAGCCTCAAGCCAATCCAGCACGCGCTCGATTTCGGCCATCGTCGCGAGACTAATCGCATTGTGAACTTCCGGACGATTGATCGTCAGGACGGTGACTCCATCTGCTTCCGTGAATTGGAGGTTCACACAGTCCGCCACCGGTGAAGAAATCGCGTCCAACCGCATTGCTTCGCCTGGAGCTACCGGCCGATTCTGTTCAACAACCATCCGTCCATCTCGCCCAATCGATGCAGAATCTCAATCACACATAGCGCAAATCAGAGTGTTTCGACACTGGAAAGTCTCCCCGGCTAAGGTCTGCCCTTGATGCCTCAACGGCGATGCTTTAGCCTTTAAGTGAATGGACACTTCTGTGCCGCTCTCAGCGGACTTACTTTGGGTGATCCGTCTCTGACTTGAGCCCAAGCCCTACTTCTCGACGTAAGAATAGCCGCCCGTTGGGCGAATTTGAGTTGATCGCGCGGCTTTGCGCCGATCTCCCGCAAAGTCGTCGCACGATCCTGGGGGTTGGCGACGATTGCGCCGTGCTGGCAGCGTCACGCCATCAGCAGGTAATCACGATCGATTCGATGGTCGAGGGAGTTCATTTCAGGCTCAATTGGACGACGCCCGAGGAGCTCGGGGCGCGGGCATTAGCAGTCAATCTGAGCGATGTCGCCGCGATGGGCGCGACGCCTACTTTCTGCGTGATTAATTTGGCGATTCGCCCCGGTCTCGAAGCTGCATTCTTTGATCAGCTTTATGCAGGGTTGCGGCAGACGGCCCGCAACGAGCAGGTCGATATTGTCGGCGGCAATATCACGCGAGCCGATCAGTTCGCGATTACGATTACCCTGCTAGGTGAGGCTCAGGCGGGAATTATGCGCCGCGATCGGGCACGACCGGGCGATCACATTTACGTTACCGGTACGCTGGGCGATGCAGCGCTGGGACTCCGTCTCCTGGATCGCAAAGTTAAAGCACGCGGTGCCGCCCGCGATTTCCTGATCGATCGTTTCCTCCGTCCGACGGCGCGCATCGCGGCCGGCAGGAAGCTTGCTCGCATCAAACCTGCGCCTGCTGCGATCGATATCAGTGACGGGCTTTGGCAGGACCTTGGCCATATCCTTGAACGGAGTGGTGTCGGGGCTGAGATCGAATTGCGAGCCATTCCGTTATCGCCCGCCTACTGCGTGGTGAAGGGTGACGACCCGGAGCTCGCGCTGACCGGGGGCGAGGATTACGAACTGCTCTTCTGCACCAAAGCAATGTTCTCGAATAGCGCGCTTGCGAAGAAGCTCGGCGTCCAGGTCACTCGTATCGGACGAATTGTCGCAACCAAGGGCGCCCGGCTGCTCGACGATGGCCATCCTGTAGCGGACCTCACGCAACGGCTCAGCGGATGGGATCAGTTGCGCAGCGTGAGGAAATAGCTTGGCCGGGTTGCTTCTAGGCGTTGCGCTGCTGTTGCTAATGAGCGCGTTGCTAGCGGCTTCGGAGACCGCGCTGTTTGCGCTGATCCGAATGGAGCATACGCGCGAGCAACTCAGCTCAGCGGTGCGCCGCGCATTCAATCGTCTGATGGAGCGTCCGCTCGAAACGCTGACGATGATTATCGCGTTCAACGAGGTCTGCAATGTCTTCGCCGAGTGTCTCGCTACGGCATTCCTGTTGTGGCTGATCGGGCCGGCCGGCGCGTGGGTGTCGGCCTCGGTGATGCTCGTTGTGGTGCTGGTATTTTGCGATATCACGCCCAAGACCTTCGCGCTGGGCCATCCTGCCGGCGTCGCACGTATCACGGCTCGCCCGCTCGCCGCGGTCTCCAGGCTGACTTATCCGCTCAGTCGCCGCTTCATTCCAACGATTGAACCTCCGCAACCCGAGCCGGTTTCGGAAGAAGAGTTCAAGGCCCTGTTACGCGCGGGCGAAGTCACTGGTGAAGTGGAACCGCAGGAGCGAGAGCTGATTAATCGCGTGTTCGATTTCGGTACTCGGCGGGTCTCCGAAATCATGACGCCGCGAGACAAGATCTTTGCGATCGATATCGATACGCCACCCGATCGGCTCAATACCGAGGTCGCGAAGGGACATTTCTCGCGGGTTCCGATCTATCGCAACGCGCCGGACAATATCGTCGGCGTTCTGCATATCAAGGATTTGGTGATGCGGCGGCTCGAGCCGGGCGCTCCGCGTCTTGCTCGCTTGGTGCGACCTGCCTACTTCGTACCGCCGGCCAAACCGCTTGGCGAACTGTTCGATGAGATGCGGCGCGGGCGCTTTCAACTCGCGCTGGTAGTCGACGAGTACGGCGGTCTGATGGGTCTGATTACGCTTGAGGACCTTCTGGAAGAACTGTTTGGGGAAATCCGTGACGAATTCGACTTCGAAGGACCCGAGATCAAGCTGGTCGGTCCCGGTGAATGGCTGGTCTCAGGCGCGATCGAACTGAGTCGTCTGCGCGAAACGATCAACGATGGATCTGCCTTTGTGGGCGCCGGATCGGAGACTCTGAGCGGATTGATTTTGCGGCTCCTCAAGCGCGTTCCGCGCCGTGGCGAAAAAATCCGTATCGGTAACTTCGAGCTGGGAATACAGCGCGTGCGTGGCGCGACCGTCGAAGTCGTCAGGATGCGACGATGAGCGTGTGGGGTGTAATCGGCGCGCTCGCCGCCTGTATCGTCACGCAGGCCTTCTTCGCGGCGAGTGAGATTGCGCTGGTGGCTGCCGACGATCTCAAGGTCCGGGCCGAGCGCCTTAGCGGAGACAAATCGGCTCGCGTGCTCGGACGCCTGCTCGAAAACCGCGATCGCGTAGTGGCGCTGCTCCTTACCGGAGCGAACCTGGCCACGGTGATCGCCGCCTCGATACTGACCAGCTTCCTGAACGAGCGCGGCCCCGGCCGTGCGTATCTGGCGCCGTTTATTCTTGCGCCGCTGACACTCCTGCTGGGAGAATCGTTGCCGAAGCTGCTGGCCTTGCACAATCCGCACCGCTTCGCGCATCTTGCTGCACGCCCGCTCAGCTTTCTCGCCGTTATATTGTCGCCACTCCTCGCTGCCGAGACGGCGTTCAGCCGTCTGCTACGGCGGATGACCGGAGTTGCCGCCGACGCCGATAGCGTCTTTCTCAGTCGCGAAGATCTGGCGATGCTCGTGCGGCGGAAACCGACGCTGGCACTCACGCCCGAGGCTGCCGAAGACGCGATCTTGCCTACTGAGCAGCAGATGATCAGCCGGATCTTTCGTTTCGCGAACGCTGAGGCGCGCAAGGCGATGGTGCCCCTGGTGCGTGTTGAAGCGATGCCCGAGCAGACGACTATCGCGGAGGCGATCGAGTTTGTGCGACGCGAGGGCTATACGCGGATTCCCGTCTTCCAGAATCGCATCGTCAATATCATCGGAATTGTGCATGCCTTCGATCTGCTAGAAGCGCCTGATTTATCGCGCAGCGTGAGTGAAGTGATGCGACCGGTCAGCTACTTTCCTGAAGCTACGCCCTTGGACGAGATTCTTATCGCTCTCCAGCGGACGCGCGAAAGTCTCGCCGTGGTCGTCGATGAGTACGGCGGAGCCGCAGGCATTATCACTATGGAAGATTTGCTCGAAGAGGTCGTCGGCGATATCGAAGACGAGCACGACGTGCGCGAAGAATTGGCTCGCATCACCGGTCCAAGGACACTGCTTGTCGCTGCACAGGCTGAGGTTACCAAACTCAACGAACGTTTCGATCTGAAGCTGCCCGAAGAGGGCGAATATGCCACGATTGGCGGTCTTGTGGTTGAGCGTCTTGGCCATATTCCGAAGCCCGGTGAGCAATTGAAAGCCGGGAGCGTGACGATCACGGTCGTTCGTAGTGACGCGCGCGCGGTCCGCGAACTCGTGCTCCAACTTGATCGGCCTTTGCGTCCCGAGGTTCAAAAGCGACGATGACGGAAGCCAAAATCGGGACGATTCTCGAAGCCGTAGCGGCACGCCGTCTTTCTGCTGCCGATGCTCTAAAGCAATTGCGCCATTTGCCTTTCGACGACCTCGGCTTTGCGCGCCTCGATAACCATCGCACGCTGCGGCGCGGAGTGCCCGAGGTGGTCTTTGGCGACGGCAAGACCGTCGATCAAATCGTCGCGATCGGGCGCCAGATGCGCAAACGCGAAGTCAATCTGATCGTCACGCGCCTCTCCGTCGAGAAGGCTCGCGCGATCAAGAAGAAGTTGCGCGGCTTCGACTATCGTGCGGACGCGCGTATCGGAATGGTTCTTGCCACCGAACCGGTTGTGTCCGGCCACGGCGTTGTTGCTGTGCTGAGCGCCGGCACGTCCGATATTCCGGTGGCTGAAGAGGCTGCTATCTGCGCGGAACTTTTCGGGAATCGGATCGCACGGATTTATGACGTCGGAGTCGCGGGAATTCATCGTTTGACCGCGCAAGCCGATGCGCTCAAGACGGCGAGTGTCTTGATCGTCGTTGCCGGGATGGAAGGAGCGCTGCCTTCAGTGGTGGCCGGTCTGGTCGATAAGCCTGTTATCGCAGTGCCGACCAGCGTCGGCTATGGTGTGGCGTTCAACGGTTTGGCGGCACTGCTCGGGATGCTGAACAGCTGCTCTGGCGGTCTCACCGTGGTTAATATCGACAACGGATTTGGCGCCGCGCTTGCTGCCACATTGATCAATCGCGTCGGACTCGATCGGTAAGAGCAGCATGGCGGAGAAAAAGACCATCACGAGTGGACGCGCCCGCCGTGCGATAAAGATGGGCGGGCTCGCGTCGCAAGTCGGGTCGAGCTACCTCTGGACCTCCCTCCGCAAGCCTTTTCTTGAAGCGGCTGATTATGAGCGCGAGATGCTCTCGACGCATCTCAAGAACGCGCGCCGTATCGTTGAAAGCTCCAAGCAACTGCGTGGCGCCTTCATGAAGCTGATCCAGATGCTTTCGACGCGCAACGATCTTCTACCTGTCGAAGCGATCGACATTCTCAAGACGACGCAATCGAGCGTCCCGCCGATGGACTACAAGCTCATCTCGAAGCAGCTTCGGCATGAGTTGGGCAAGCCGCCGGAGCAGATTTTCGCGAGCTTCGAGACTGAAGCCTTCGCAGCCGCATCGCTGGGTCAGGTCCATCGCGCACGGCTCAAAAACGGCGAAGAGGTTGCGGTCAAGATTCAGTATCCGGGTGTGGCCGAGACCGTTGAGCATGACCTGAGCAATCTCAAATTGCTTTTGCGCGCGATGCAAAGGGTGGTCGGCGACGTGATGCGTCAGCCGATCGATACCAAGAATATCTACGCTGAACTCGAAGAGCGCTTGCGCGAAGAACTCGACTATATCAGCGAGTCGCGGAACGTAACCGAGTTCGGTCGATTACTGGCTGACGAGCCGGACGTGATGGTGCCGCGGGTAATCAAGGAGCTGACTACCCATCGTGTGCTCACGATGACCTATCTCGATGGGTACCGCTTATCCGATATTTTCGGCGAGCACGGGGACCTTGAACTGCGCACCTGGGTGGCGCGCAAGTACTATCGATTAATCTGGCGCCAGATTCTCGAATTTGGCGCGCTGCATACCGATCCCCAGCCCGGTAACTATCTGGTCACCTATCATCCCCATCTGGGCATCCTCGATTTCGGATCTGTGCGCCACTTCACTGATACGGTTCGACGCGCCTACTTGCATCTGGCGCAGTCGATGCTCGCCGGCGATGACAAGGGAGTCGCGACGGCGCTCTTCAAGCTGGGCTATCTCGATCGCGGGCAGGATCCGGCGCCGTTAGTCAGAATGATTTACGTGCTCTTTGAGCCGGTGATTATCGATCGCGTCTACCATCCGGATGAATATGACGCCGTGGCAAAGGCGACCGAGGTCAGTGAGATGGCCTTTGAGCACAAGCTCTACAAATCTCCCCGCCACAGTATCTTTCTGTTGCGCGCGCTCATCGGTCTCGACGGTATAATGAAGGGGCTCGCCGTCAAGACCAATTACTGCACGCTTTTTCGCAAATGTATCGAAGATGCCACGCGCGCCAATCGCGCGCGCTAGGCATCTCCGAATTACTCACTTACTTCTTGCGCGTGATCTTGTCGATTTCGGCAAGATCCTCGGCACTCATCTTCCACTCGATTGCCTTGGTGTTCTGCTCGACTTGCTCCGGTGTAGTCGCACCGGCGATCACGCTCGAAACGGTCGGACGCGCGGCGAGCCAGCTGAACGCGAGTTCCAGAATCGTATGGCCGCGCTTGGTCGCGAAGTCTTCAAGCTGTTCGACGATACCCCAGTTCGTATCGTTGACCCAGCGATCGGCCAACGCCTTCATCATCGCGAAGCGAGTTCCTTCGGGCACCGATGCGTTACGGCTGTACTTGCCGGTCAACATCCCGCTGGCGAGGGGAAAGTAGGGCAACATCCCGAGCCCAGAGGATTGCATCGCGGGGATCATCTCCTTGTCGAGGTCGCGGACCAGCAGGCTGTATTCATCCTGACAGGAGATGAAGGCATTGAGTCCGAGATGCCTCGACGTCCACTGCGCTTCGACCACCTGCCATGCGGGCAAGTTGGAGCATCCGATGTAACGGACCTTGCCCTGGCGGATCAGGTCGTCGAGAGCGCGCAGCGTCTCTTCGATCGGCGTCATCGGGTCCGCTTGATGGATTTGATAGAGATCGATCCAATCGGTCTTCAGACGTCGCAGACTGTCTTCGACGGCAGACATGATATAGCGGCGCGAGCCTCCCTTGAGGGTTCCCGCCTTATCCATCTGCATCCCGAACTTAGTGGCGAGCACGATTGATTTGCGGCGCTCGCCCAGAATTTGACCGAGGAAGGTTTCGGACTGGCCACGATTACCGTAAATGTCGGCCGTATCGAACAGCGTGATACCAACGTCAATCGCTTTGTCGACGACCTTGCGAGTCGCGTCGACATCAATCTTCATTCCGAAGTTGTTGCATCCCAGCCCAACCACGGACACTTGTAGTCCCGAATTGCCCAACCTGCGCAGTTCCATTCAGTAGCTCCCTTTGGAAGAAATTGTCCGACTTTCCTACAATGCGATAGCCGAGCGCAAATCCACGACAGCGGAGGACCAAACACCATGCCTCGATCGGGCAGGAGTCTAGGACGGAATGATCTGATTGCGAGTTCGTACACTCTGACCGGCGTCCCGGTATTTGAGCCGGCGCGCTTCTCCTTCGTTGAGCGGGTTGAAGCAGCAGCCAAGGCAGGATTCAACGGTATCGGGGTCGCTATCGAAGATTACGTGGCGATGCACGAGCGCGGCACGACCGACGCGGAGTTACGTCGCATCCTTGATGACAACGGCATCGTCGCCGCGGAACTCGAGTTCCTCACGAACTGGTGGTGGACCGACGAGCGTCAGAGCAAAGCGCGGAAAACGGAGGAACAGTTCTACGCGGCTGCCGATGCTTTCGGGGCACGACACGTTAATGCCTCCAGCGGCGGAATGCGCGGAACGATTCCCTCCTTTGAGCAACTCGTGGAAAGCTTCGCGGCGCTCTGCGATCGAGCCGCTGGGCACGATCTCAAAGTCGCTTACGAATTTTTACCCTGGTCCGACGTGCCGGACGCGGCGACTGCGGGAAAACTGATTGCCTCGGCGGGTCGCCCGAATGGCGGTGTCCTCATTGATACTTGGCATTACTTTCGTGGCGCTGCGGATCCTGCTCAGGTCAAGGCGATTCCGCCCGATCGGTTTTTTCTGATCCAGTTTGACGATGCCGACGCTCAGATGAAGGGCGATTGGATGGAAGATACGACGGATTATCGTCGTTATCCGGGCGAAGGGTCGTTTGACCTAACGGGCTTTATCCGGATGCTCGACGATCACGGTGTCGAGGCTCCTTTTTCGGTCGAGATTCTTTCGAAGGAGAACCGTGCCCTGTCGGTGCTCGACGCGGCCCGCCGCTCTCACAATACGTCGCGCGCGATAATCGCTCGCGCCAGATCGAAGCGTTAATCCCGCGACGCCTATCGATTCGACGGCCGACGATAGTCGCGCACATAGTCGGGCATCGCTATTCCGGTTCGGAGCAGCGGATCCGGAACCGGTGCGCCGAAAGTTTCAGCCACCGGAATCTCCCCAGCCCAGATATTGAGTGCATGGTCCGCTTCGTCATCGATTGGTGGACCGGTACGGACCTTGGCCGAGGCCTCGGTTATTGGGATCGAAAGAATACGCGTTGCGCTGAGTTCCTCATCGGTCGGGAGACGTGAGTCCTTCCATCGTCCGGCGGCGACATGCTCGACCAGCAGGCGCATCGCTTCCATCTTCTCTTCGGGCCAATTGATTTCGGTCGCCCTGCCGAGAATGACCACCGAGCGATAGTTCATCGAATGGTGAAAAGCCGAACGTGCCAGTACCAACCCATCCAGCAAGGTCACGGTGACGCATAGCGGGATGCCCTGCGCGGCCGCACCGAGCATCCGGCTTGCCGCGGCGCCGTGAAGCAGCAGGCGGGCACCGTCGCGCGCGTGGATGGTCGGAATCACAAAGGGTTGCGAGTCCGATACGAAACCGACGTGACAGATAAGAGCTTCGTCGAGGATCGCGTTTACCGTGGCGCGATCGTAGCGACCGCGCTGAGCGCGCCGTCGTACTTTGGTTCTTTCGCTGGCCAGAGTGTTGGCGTTTTCGTTCACGATCTTACCTCGATTCGGCCTTCTTTGCGTTAACTCGACCCTAACAGTCTTAGCTATACGACGCGAAATGACATTTCTCCCCTCTGCATACAATCTGCTAGAAACTCTACTAATGGATAAACTGAGGTCACTTCAAGCTATACTGCTATTGTGCCTGACAACGGCTGCAGGATGCCTTGCCTGGAGTGAAGACTCGCAAGGAAATTTGAAGTCCGTTGGACTCCGCGGGCTTCCGGTATGGATGGACAAATCGTCCAGCCGTCAGCCACAGGGACCAACGAGCATAGTGCTACGGCAGCGCCGATAGATCCTGTTGTGGCCGGACTTATGCCCGATGGGAATAGCAATGGGACATGGCTCGTTCAGCTGAATCGATGGCGTTAACGGGCGGGGCTCGATCCGGTAGGCGAAAATGCAAAGCCGAGTTTGGTATGTGCTCAGCATGCTCAGTATTTAGTGCAGGAAGCCCCGTCTGATGCCAACGGTTTTTATGCCTATGCCAAAGGGATCGAAGGTGCGGCGCATTCCGAGGACAGTGGTCGACCGTCGTACACGATGCAGGGAGCGGAGGCGGCAGGCGGTGGTCCGCGCATGCGGGGGGTGCTCCAGGCCGCTGACGTATCCTTCGCGGATGACGAAGTGGATGACATCAAAGAGCTATTGATCATGCCGTTCACCGCTTTTCTTTGCTCGCGCCGTGGGCGAGGGTCGCGGGCTACGGCGCCTACCGGTTGTCTCCGAAGCGTGCCGCCGCGCTGGCCCTGCGTGGGCCTGAGAGCGCAGCGAGCTGGAGCAAAGCGGTAGTCTTCCCTCCGGATGGATCCAGTTTCGACATTGGCCGCATGTATGAAATTGAGTGGCCCAATCCTCTGTCGGCATGCCCCGGGTATGCGATTCCGGTCGGCTTACTGCTCTCGGTTCAGACCCGCAGGGCGATTCAAGCCCAAGCTGCTTCTGTGAAAGACCTGAGTACCGGCGAGAATCCGGAAGTCTGCACCATCGATGCCTTCAACTACTCAAACCCGGATCCGGCTGAGCAGGCGCACGGACGCAATCTCCTACAATACAACGCCGCCGTTGTAGTTATCCCGAAGCATCCGCTTACTCCTGGCGATCGCTACGCGGTAGAAATTCATACCCTCAAGCATGAGTTTGCCTGGAGCTGCTCGATAGCTCCTTCAGCCCAGGAGAATGCTCCCTCGGCTCCTCGTCCCGTCCACAAAGCGGTCCATCACCATCCGGCGTCTCCAATCGCGAGTGCCACTCCTCCGATGAGTGGAACTTCGCGTGTTTGGTGATTTTTGCGAGAATGCGCGGCGATGATTTCACCGCACCCTGAAGCGATAGCTGCCACTCTCGAACGACATCGCGACCATCACTTTCGGCGGATGCCTTCGCGCCGAATCGGCGGTGCTTCTGCGGCGCTGCGTTTTATCGAGGAAAGCGGCTTCTGCACCGCTTTCACGCCCGGTCTCGGCGTGCCCTGTCTGCGCGAGGCAATTGAGGGTCGTCGCGAACCTGAGCTACCTCATCATATTCAGCACGATCACGCGGTCATGATGACCTGGCGGCTCAAGGATGAGCTTCCGGCTCGGCGCGCAGTCTACTACGGCAAGGTGATCGGAGGTCGTCCAGGCTTTGTGGCTTTGGAGCTGCTTCCCGCCTTCTTTCGGTTGCGCATCGCACCGGGTGGCTACAAGAAGCTCTACGAGCGGGGTGAGCTATCGCACTGCGCCAAGCTCGTGATGGATGCGCTCTCGCGTCGTGGTGCCGCCGAAACCAAGGCGATGAAACTGACATGCGGCTACTCCCAACCTAAGCATCGAGCGGATTTCGATCGCGCGATGAAGGAACTGCAAGAAAAATTTCTGGCTCTCAAAGTCGAAGAGCGCTACGATCCCTTCACCTATGTTTGGGACACTGTGGAGCATCGATGGAGCGAGGAACTGCATGCAGCCCGATCGTTAACGCCCCGCGCCGCTGCCTATCAGATCGTGCGACGCTATTTTGTGATCGCAGGATACGGGAACGAACGAGCCGTCGCCCGGATGCTCGGCATCGGCACGGATCTTGTCGGTGCGGCTGTTACGAAGCTCGAGCGCGAAAAGGTGTTGGTCCGCAATCAACGGATAGCAGGAATCCGCGAGAGTGTGACGCTGCTAAGCAACTTCCTCAGCAGTTGATTACGGGCCGCCCGGAGGTGCCAGGTTGGTAACGGCGATGCCCCAGTTGCTACCCAAGCCGCGCGTCTTACCGCAGGTAGGATCGACGAGCCAGGTCCCAAGGTTGCAGGTTGCGGACACATACTCGGTCGCCATCCAAAGGGTATTGTTTTCCGCGACCGCCGCCGAATTCAGACCCCACAACCCCGTACCCAGGCCATAGCAGCGGCGATAAGCGGATTGAGCGTCGTAAGGGCCGGCACCGGAAACACCCGTATGGATTGTGAAAGTACCCAGGTCGGTGGTTAGCGGTATATAGCCGACGCTTGGAAACGCAGTTTTTCCTGAAAAGCTGAACGTCATAACGGCGGAGCCGGCATTAGTAGCGGCGACAGCGGGATAAAACAGATCGAGCCCATCGCTGGCGACGTAGTTGCTGTCAGTGATCGTCGCGCCAACGGTACCTCCATTCACTGACGGCAAAACAACGAAATAGAGCAGTCCGGAGTGGGTCTTCTTGTTCACCGTCACGATGGTGGTCACGGCCGAATAAAGTTGTCCGTCGGCGAAGATTACTTGCTGCATCCGATCGTCGAGGGTGAAGAGCTTGCTTACTCCATTATGAAAACAGAAGGCGCCGAGCGGAGCGTAGCCCTTTTCCTGCACAGCATCTGGGGGGATGCCATAGACGTTGCTTGGTAATACAGCTGAGGTGAGGTTGGGTGGGGAAGCGCAGGCACCGGAACCTGGGATTCCACACGTGTTGGTAATCGCCCACACCGCGACTCGATTATCCAGTTTATGGGAGAAGTCGAGCGCACTTAGAAAATACTCGGTGCCATTATTTGCCGTCGCGAAGACACCGTCGGTGGCGATGGCAGGTTGAATCGATGACGCAGGCGCGTACTTCTTGCCGGTACTTGGGAGTTCGTTGGGCGCTTCGAACACGATTACCCCCGGGTCGCTACTCCCCGCGATCAAATCGGCTTTGTTAAAAGCGTAGATCTGGCCGCCATTATAAGCAGCGCTCAGAGGATTGAGGGGAAACTCGTTTCCTGAAATATACAGCCCGTTGGCATCTGCGCCAATCAAGGGTTGGTCTTCATAACACGGACAGTGCTTATGCTTGATACCCGAACTACCGCCATTATCCGTCGTGGGCAGCGTCACGATTGTTGTAGGCGTGGTGCTGGTTGAAGGCATCACGGCGATCAGGAGCGCTGAGAATGCAGGGCTGTTGAACTTATTACCGACGTCGGTTGCGACAAAGAAGAAAGTGCTTGTTGGAGAGTCGTAGTAACATCGGACGAGCCCGATGATGTCCTGAAAGTTCTTTTTGCCTGCAACGTTGGGCGAGCCGAAAAAGGTATAGAGATCGGTAGGTCCTGCCAATGTGTTCCCGCTTGAATCGGAGATAGTGATCGCGAGTTCGACCGTCTGGATTACTTTGCCGCCGCCCAGACATAAAGATGGATCAGGCGGTTCGACGGAGAACTGAAAACCAAGTTGGTACGGATAGAGCGGTTCCGAGAGATACGAATTCAGCCCCGGCGTCAGGAGAGTCGTATAGTTTGGATTCTGCGCCGGGCCCGGAGCCAGAACATCCAGGCTCGTGGCGATCGGAGTCTTCAACCCCGGGTTTGGCGCCGCCGCGGTTGAAGGGTCAGCCGAGAGCAACCGCCCGAACACCGCGTGTCTCTCGCCAAGGATCGGAGCCGCGGGTTGCGTCGTCTTCGCCGTTCCCGCACGGAAGGTGATTATGCTGCTCGCGTGAACTCGAACTGGGGTGACGACCGCGAATGCTGTTCCGCACACCATCGTCACCAGGAAGGCGATAAAGTAAACCGGTAATCGAGACTGACGACAGCGCATATCAACAGCTTCGAGCAGTCGCCAGACGCCGTCAAGAACCGATCTGTTACTTGACGCTAACTAAGGATCAGCCCTTCCGCTTGGGGGTCGGTGCCGGCTCGGGTTCTTCTTCCTCCGCTGCATCCTCGAGATTCACCGGCACCGCGCCGCCTTTGTTCATCAGTTTGGCGCGCACCTTGGCCTCGATATCATCGGCAATTGAAGGATTCGAGCGCAGCAGGTCGCGAGCGTTCTCACGTCCCTGACCGATCCGTTCGCCGTTGTACGAGTACCAGGCGCCCAGCTTCTCGACGATCCCGTTCTCCGCTGCCAGGTCGATCAGTTCGCCTTCCTTGGAGATACCGGAGCCGTAAAGGATATCGAACTCCGCCTCACGGAAGGGTGGAGCAACCTTGTTCTTAACGACTTTGACCTTCGTGCGGGAGCCGACCACTTCATTGTTGGCCTTGATCGTCCCGATACGGCGAATATCGATACGGACCGAGGAATAAAACTTTAGCGCATTGCCACCTGTGGTGGTTTCGGGATTCCCGAACATCACGCCGATCTTCATCCGGATCTGGTTGATGAAAATTACGACGGTGCGCGAGCGCGCGATAATCGAGGTTAGCTTGCGCAATGCCTGTGACATCAGCCGCGCCTGCAGGCCCATCTGGGGCTCGCCCATCTCGCCTTCGATCTCGGCGCGAGGGACTAGCGCAGCGACCGAATCGATAACGAGCACGTCGACCGCGCCCGATTGAACCAGCGTCTCGGCGATTTCCAGCGCCTGCTCACCGTTGTCGGGCTGCGAAATCAGCAGGTCTTCGACATTGACGCCGAGCTTCCGCGCGTAACCCGCGTCAAGAGCATGCTCCGCGTCGATAAAGGCTCCAATACCGCCGAGCTTTTGCGCTTCGGCGATACATTCAAGAGCGAGGGTGGTTTTGCCGGAAGACTCAGGGCCGTAAATCTCGATTACGCGCCCGCGCGGAAGCCCGCCGACGCCCAGCGCAAGATCGAGCCCGAGCGAACCGGTCGGAATGACCGAAATATTGGCCTCGATCGCCTGTTCGCCGAGCTTCATGATCGAGCCCTTGCCAAACTGCTTTTCGATTTGGCTGAGCGCCAAGTCTAATGCTTTGCTCTTGATTTCCTGAGCCATCTGGGTCGCCGCCCTCTCCACCAATCGTTAATCGATTAAAGATTTTGCCACAAACGCGGCACAATAGCTTCTGACACCCAACCAGCTTTCCCCAGCTACCCTTGAATTAGATCGCGAGGTTGGCAACGTTGGCATCAAGCGTGATTCCATCGTAGCGGCTCAAGGGGGAAAGCCGGATGTTCAACAGCAGCGTTCTCGATATTGCCGTCGGTCTTATTTTCACTTTTCTGGCCGTGAGCCTCGTCGTCAGCGTAGCGGTCGAAGCCTTGGCTGCGATGCTGAAATGGCGTTCGACCACGTTACTCGAAGGCATCAAGAGCCTGGTCAATGATCCGGACCTCAAGGGTCTGGCCCTCAACCTTTACAACCATGCTTTGGTAAGCCCGCGCGACGGAGGAACGGCCACTAAGGAGTCGGACCTGAAGCGGCTACCTTCTTATATCGACCCCGGGCAATTCGCTGACGCGTTGATCAGCGTGGCCAAGATAGCCCCTGGAGCGCCTGACCAGATCAATCGAGCGATCGTGGAAAATATTCCCAAGGGTCAAATCCAGGAGATGCTCGTTGGAATCGTGAATACCTCTGCCGGTGATGTCGGCAAGATCCGCGACTCAATCACCAGATGGTTTGACAATGGGATGGACCGGGTCAGCGGCGACTACAAGCGCCGCACACAGGCGTGGTCGTTTGGTCTCGCGTTTCTGGTCGCAGCGCTTTTCAATATCAGCACCGTAGCGGTCGCCAAAGCGCTCTGGTTTCAGCCGATGATCGCACGAGCGATCAGTCCGGAAACCACCTTCAGCGCGGACCGCGCTATACAGGAAATCGGCAAAATTGGTCTTCCCGTAGGATGGACTCCCGCCAGTTTTGCTCAGTTGTGGCCCTTTGGCTCGGGGTCAATGGAGATGATAGCGGGATGGCTGGTCACGGCGCTCGCCGCGCTTTTCGGTGCGCCATTTTGGTTCGACGCTCTGGGGCAGGTTGTCCGCCTACGGGGGACGGGACCGAGCCCTGATGAAAAACGCCCGATCGCTACCTGACCTCGCGCGCCGATCAGCTCAGCCGAACGATCGCTCGAGCCTGACGATACTGAACGAGAGAGCCAGTGTGGCCATCGCCGCCAACGCGATGATCGAGGGCCATACCACGGCTAGCCCGACGCCCTTGAGAAACGTGCCGAGCAGGATCTCCAGGTAGTAGCGGAACGGATTGACCGCCGGGATTATCTTGAGCGCCGCCGGCATCACCGCGATCGGCGAGATAAAGCCGGAAAACACTACGGCCATGACGCAGAAGGCGAAGCTGGCGGTAAAGGCCTGCTGCCCGGTTGAGCAGATAGTCGAGATCATCAAGCCGATACCGACGCAGCTCAGCAGAAACGTCGTCGAGCCGAGAGCGAGAACGCCTATATTGCCTCTGAACGGCAGGCCGAACCCCCAAGTCGCCAGCAAACACATAATCGCTACGTTGATAGCGCCGATGCCGAACAACGGAATGATCTTGCCGATCAGCAGCTCAGATCGGCGCAGAGGCGTCACCATCAGCTGCTCAAGGGTGCCCTTCTCCCGCTCGTGGACGATAGTGTAGGCCGTCACGCCGATCACCATGATCATCGTGACCATCCCGATCATCCCCGGGACCGAGAACCAGCGGCTGTAGAGGTTCGGATTAAACCGCATCCGTTCTTCGAGTTCGACATTTGGAATGACTGGGGCGAGCGCCGGATTCATCTGTTCGATGCGGAGGCGCGTGTAGTGCTTCGCGAACTCCCCGGTAACCGTCCCAACGTACTCCATCGTGATCAGCGCGCTGTTGGAGTCTGCGCCGTCGAGAATGATCTGAATGGGAGCGGTTGCGCCCTTGTGGAGCTCTTTTGCAAAGCCGGCATCAACCCGCAGGACCATCGTGACGGCTCCGGAATTGATCGCCCCGGCTATCTCGTCGGGCCGCGCCAGCACGCGCGTGATGCGAAAACGCTTACCCGCAACGAAGTCATCGATCAGTTCACGGCTCGCCCGCGTGTGATCGAGATCGAGCACCGCCATCGGTACCGTGCGAATCTCCATAGTCGCCCATAGCCCAGAATCAGGATCTCGATCAGGGGCAGAATCGTGAGCCGGAAGCGTACGTGCGGGTCCCGCAAAAGCTGGGCTATTTCCTTAACTGCTATGTGGAAAATTCGGAGCATCGCCGGCCGATTAATCCAGGGTTGCGGCTGAGCGCCGGATGGTCAGGGTTAAGATCGCAGCGGCGAACACGATTAGGATAGCTAGATCGCGTGCGAGACCGCCGAAGCCGGCGCCCTTGAGGAACGAGCCTCGCAGAACCGCCGAGTAGTAGCGGGCGGGTACAAGATTAGTGATCAATTGAATCGCTTTCGGCTGTAACCTAATCGGGTATATCGCTCCCGAGAGGAAGGCGGCCGGGAAGAAGCTCGTTACAAGAGCCAACTGGCTCGCGCCTAACTGTGTCCGCGTGATCACCGAGAACAGCAGATCGAAGCCCAGAGCCACCAATAAGAAGGAGAAAGTTCCGATCACCAGGGGCAGATAGCCGCCTTTGACCTGGAGTCCGAACCACGTGATTGCGATCAGGATACAAATAATCGCCTCGAACACACCAAACAGGAGGTAGGGGATCAGCTTGCCCAGTACGATCTCCGCTCGGCTGATTGGGGTCGAGAGCAGATACTCCATCGTGCCACACTCCCACTCCCGCGTGACGGTTGCCGAACTCAGTAAAGTGCCTGCGATCGCCAGCACGATTACGACGATCGCGGGAACCACAAACTGGACGCTCGCGAGATCCTGATTGAACCATGCGCGAAGATCGACCGCGATCGGCCCCTGAAGTCGCACCAGTTTCTTCACGGATGCCCATTGGTAGAGGAGGCGTCTCGATTCGTCTGCGACCAACGCTTCTAGGTAGCTCTTCGTAATCGCGGCGGTGTTCTGATCGCTACTGTCGATTATCGCCTGAATCGTTGCGGTGCCCTGTGCTCCTAGCTGATGCGAATAGTCGTGCGGAATCGCAACGCCGACGCGGCAAATCCCTTGGTCGATCGCATCGTCGAGTTCCGCATACCCCTGACACGCACGGACCACGCTGAAATAGCGCGAGGCTTTGAGTTGATACAGGAACGACTGACTGGCCTGACTGCCTTCGCGATCGAGCACGCAGACAGGAATCTTCCTGATATCGAAGCTGATGCCGTAACCGAGAACAGCATCAGGACTATGGGAGTCGCCAGGAGGAGCGTAAGGCTCATCCGGTCGCGGGCGATTTGGGTCGCCTCCTTGCGGGCAATCGCAAAGAGTCGGCGCCGATTCAATGGCCGACCCCGGTTATCGCGTCGCTGGTGCGAGCTAACCGCTGAACGAAAACATCCTCGAGCGACGGAGTGATTGCTTGCACGGTCACCTTGTTAAGGCCGCCGCGGTGAAGCGCCGTCTCGATGGAACTAGCGTCGGTAGTGTACGGTTCGATCACGACGTGAAAGCCGCTGCCAAACGCAGCCACTTGCGTGACCCCGCGAAGCGACGCCAATAGCTCGCGCCCGGCTCGTAAAGATTCGCACTGAACCGCTAACAACTGACCGTCGAAGGCCTCGCGGTTGAGCTCTCCCGGCGCGCCATTTGCGACGATCCGGCCATGGCCGATCAGTACGATTCGATTACAGTACTAGGCTTCATCCATGTAGTGAATGGTGACGAGAATCGTGATCCCCTGATGGGCGAGGTCGTTGATCAACGTCCAGAAGCGCCGTCGCGTAATCGGATCGACGCCGGAGGTCGGCTCGTCCAGAAAAAGAACTTCCGGGCGCTGGTCAGGGCGCTGGTCAGGGCGAGCCGCTACTTCCATCCAGCAGAGAGGTTGCCGACCAGTTCGCCGGTACGTCCGTGGAGTCCGGCTAGCTCGATTGCCCATTCGATCCGCTCGGCGCGATCCTCGCCGCGTAGTGAATCCATCCCTGCGTAAAGGCGCAGGTTCTCGATTACCTTTAGGTCATCGTAGAGCGAGAACTTCTGTGACATGTAACCGATTCGATAAAGCAGTTTCCGATTACCCGTCGCGATATCGATATTGCTAACGACCGCCGAGCCCGAAGTCGGCTTGAGCAGGCCGCAGAGCATTCTCACTGTGGTTGATTTGCCCGAGCCGTTTGGGCCGAGAAAACCGAAGATTTTCCCGCGGCGGATTGCGAAGCTGATCGCGTCGACGGCTGTGAAGCTGCCAGAGCGCTTGGTGAGACGATCTACCACGATGGCAGCTTCGGTATTCATCCCGGGCGATTCTCGGCCTCGATTGCGGCGGCAAACACATCTTCGACGGTGGGAACAATATGCTCGGCAGGTCCGCAGGGTAGTCCGCTCATATGCTTTAAGCGGGCGTCGATTTCCGGAATACGAGCGGCCGCGTCATCGACCACAAGATGAACCGCTTCGCCGACCATCACGATCGCGGAGACACTGTCGGCATCGACGAGGGCGTCACGTACGGCACGGGCGTTCGGCGAATCGACCGACAACACCTCGCCAGGCATCGAGCTTTTCAATTCGTCGACGGTGTTGCACGAGAGCATCCGACCTTCGTTGAGAAGTCCGACACGATGGAACCGCTCGGCCTCATCGAGGTACGAAGTTGAACAAATTACCGTTGCGCCGTCGGTTTGAAGTCCCTGCAGGATCTCCCAAAACTCGCGTCGCGACGCCGGTGGTGGGTTCGTCGAGCAGCAGGATGTCAGGCTCGTGCAGAACGGCTGCGACGAGCGCGAGTTTCTGCTTCATGCCACCCGACAAGTTACCCGCCAGTCGCTGGCGGAAGGGGGGTCATATCGCAGGCTGCTATCAGCTTGCGGGCCCGCTCTTCGGCCGGCTTAGGTTGCAATTCATAGAGATCGGCGCAGAAGCGCAGATTCTCGTCGACCGAAAGGTCCTGGTAGAGACCAAAACGCTGTGGCATGTAGCCGATCCGATGCTTCACGGCGATCCGGTCCCGCACGACGTCGTATCCTTCGACTTCCGCCGTGCCCTCATCAGGGGCCAGAAGCCCAGCGAGAATCCTCAGCGTCGTGGTCTTGCCGGCTCCGTCCGGACCGATCAGACCAAAGAGTTCGCCCCTTGGAACTTCAAAGCTCAGACCGGATAGAGCTGTAACGGTCGCGCCGAATCGCTTCGTGACGCGCGCAACGCGAATTCCACTGCTGGGCATCTCAGATTACGAGGCTGTTGCGATATGAGCGTCTGCCGGCCTGCCCGGCTTGAGTTCGTGTTGCGGATTGTCGAGATCGATCTTGATTCGATAGACCAGCGTCACACGTTCCTCATGCGTCTCAACGCTTTTGGGCGTGAACTCGGCCTTCGACGAAATGAAAGAGATACGGCCGTGATGAGTCTTGCCGGGTTCTGAGTCCGTTGTGACGGTGATGTCTTGCCCCCAACGACGCGCGATCGCCGTTCCTTCGGTTAGCCACGCGCCCTCCTGCAGAGGGAGATACACCGAAGGCGATTGGATGACTTTGAAGCTGAGTGTGCTTTCGTGGGCTTCGATCGTGCCGGGAAAAACGGTCCGCGCTGATTACCGTGTGAAAACCAGAAGCCTTCCGAATAGCCGGCGCGTCCGACCACGAGTAGCGCCATCACCGTCAGAAGGACTGAACCTGCCAGCAGAAATTTTCGGCGAACCATCAAACCAAGAATCCCGAAACTATTTGATTTTCGCCGCTGCCTCGACGGTGTGGGCGATCGCCTTCACGGCCGCGACACCATCCCCTTCGTGCGAACCCGGAGCGGCAATAATTAAGCGACTCACGCCCGCATCGGCGTATTGCTTAATCGCCTCACTGGCCGGAGGAGCGCCCGCCATCATCAGGACCGAAAATTCGAGCTTGGAAGGATCGCGACCGTATTCTGCCGTCAGGCTCTTGATCTGAGGAATACACTCGCGAGCCTTTTCTATGCTGAGACCGCCCGGACACCATCCGTCGGCATAACGCGCCACGCGTTTCAGGGCATACTTGGGATCGTGGGCACCTAGAAAAATCGGCGGACAGGGCTGCTGTACGGGCTTCGGGCCGATCTTGATCGGCGGAAACTTTACGATCTCGCCGTCGTAGCGAACGCTATCCTTGGTCCACAGCAGGCGCAGAGCCTCGACGCTCTCCCGCAGATGGCGCCAGCGCCGCTCGAACTTGACGCCCATAATCTCAGCCTCTTCGGGGAACCATCCTGCACCGACGCCGAGGATCAGCCGACCGCCGGAATAGAAGTCGATCGACGCGGTGATCTTTGCCGTTTCGATTACATTCCTCTCGGGCAACAGGCAGATGCCGGTACCGAGCTTGATCCGCGAAGTGGCGCGCGAGGCGATCGCGAGTGCCACGAAGGGATCAATCAGGTGGCCATAGAACTCTGGCACCTTGCCGTCTTTGGAACGCGGATAATAGGTCGAGTAGGTAGAGGGGAGGCACAGATGCTCGGCGACGAAGAACGACTCAAAGCCGAGGTCTTCGGCTTCGCGAGCGATCGCACCGGGATCGCCGGATTGATTAGTGAGAAAGGCGAGTACTCCAATCTTCATCGCGGGTTCCTCCTTCTTTTCTGCACCCGTAGCGTTCAGCGGCGAGTGCGACATCTAAAATGAACGGCGATCCATTCATTCTTAACTGCGCTCAATTTCCCCGCCACTAAAAGTTTTTGGATGTTTCCTGTGATCGCTAGTCGCTAGACGCAGGAGCATACCGCGCTCGCGCGAACTCTAGCCCACGCGAGCGCGATGACGAAGCTCTTCAGCCTCCGTGAGGCTAGGGCTTTAGATTCATCTGGCCCTGGCCGGTCTTCGGATCAACCGGCACCGAGACGTGCGAGTGGATGACCTTCCACTGGCCTTTGGTCTTCTGGAAAACGTCGGTCACGCGAATCGTGACTTCACCGGGCTTTCCGTCCTTATCGGTCCACGTGAAGTGCTGGAGACTATGGGCCGCACCTATCTTTGGGTCGGCGACCACCACCAGTTCAAGGAACTCGCCCTTGGCGTCCTTGGCGTTGGTGAAAAACTCGTTGAAATCATCATGGACAGCTTTGGTTCCCTGATATTTGAGTGGCGGCACGAAGTCGAAGACGGTCACATCTGGACTGTCCGCGTAGTACTTCATCAGCTCATCGGCACTCGTGCATGAGATCATCTTATGCTCGGTTGCCGTGATCTCGTCTTTCGCGCTTCCCGCGAGTGCGTTGGAGCTCGAAGCCAGCATCAAGCCACCAACCAGCGCCATCGCGCCAAGCGTTGATACGAATTTTTTCATCTTCCCCTCCTGGTCCGATTTCCGGTAACTGCGCTTACCCAAGCGCGCGGGAGCATAGCACAAGAGTGGGGATTTCCATCGCACGCCGATGCTCCTTTGTGCGATCATCGCGACTCTTCGAAAAAACTGCCCTTCAGGAGCATGCGATGAAGACCGATAATATCGCTTACAGCGACGGCGACGTGGAGTTGCTTGGCTATCTAGCCTACGACGAAAAGCTTTCCGGCAAGCGATCCGGTGTGCTCGTGATGCCGGGCGGCTTCGGGCTCGGCGGCAATGCTAAGGAGCGATGCGAGATGCTTGCGCATATGGGCTATGTCGCGCTGGCGGGTGATCCCTATGGCGGCGGCATCGAAATCGACGACCTCAAGGAGGTGATGCGCCGGGTGACCGAGCTGCGGGCGGACAATCAACAGTTCCGCCGACGCGGCCGCGTCGCACTCGACAAGCTTCTCTCGCTGCCACAGGTTGATCCCAACCGGGTTGCGGCCATCGGATATTGTCTCGGCGGGACCTTCGTCCTCGAACTTGCCCGCGACGGGGCACCACTGGCGGGTGTCGTTACCTTTCACGGGGGGCTGGAGACAAAGCAGCCCGCGACGGCCGGTTCGGTCAAGGCCAAGCTCCTGGTTCTTACGGGTGCTGACGACCCGACGGTCCCCCCCGCACACATCAACGCCTTTGCCGAAGAGATGACCAAGGCGGGAGCCGATTGGCAGGTCGTGATCTACAGCGGCACCAAGCACGCCTTTACCTATCCGGACGCGGCGGTGCGCAAAATCGACTGGATAGAGTACAAGCAATCGAGCGATACGCGCTCATGGAACGCGATGAAGACCTTCTTCGCGGAGATCTTTCGCTAAAGCGCGATATGCCGTCCCGATTGAATTAGTTCCCGCGACTCCTTAAAACGCTTGCAGGAGCCCTTCATCACTTGGATGGCTCGATAGAGGTTGGATGATGACCGCAATTATCTTCACTCTTTGCATCTTTGCCGGCGTGGGCGCGTTCTTTTATCAGCTCTGGCGCCGCTTTCAGATTATGCAAAGCGCTGCCCCGGTGTCGCGCTTCGATCGGATTTACGACCGCATTCGCAACGTTTTTGTCTTTGCCATCGCCCAGAGGAAATTCCTGCGCAGCAATCCGGGGGCGGAGAAATCGGCCGGATGGATGCATTCGTTCATCTTCTGGGGCTTCCTAGTCCTAGGACTGCAGATCATAACGATGTTCGGGCGTGGTTACTCGGACTCGTTCGTCATTCCCGGCCTCAGCCTGAATCTTCTGGGCGGACCTTATCTGTTCATCCGCGACATCATGGAAGTGACTGTTCTGATTGGCGTCGCGATAGCGCTCGTGCGATGGGGGATTATCCACGCGCCGCGTCTTTATGGCTTTCTCCCACCTGAAAAGGGCGTGCGCGAGAAATCGCACGTCGAAGCCTATGTGATTCTGATGCTTATCGCGACGGTCATGCTGACCGGCCTCGTGTACGACGCGGGGCGCTTCGTGGCCTATCCGGACCAGCTCGCTGGCGAGGCCAAATGGGCACCGATCTCAGCCCTGGTCGGCCGCGGCTTGGCGAGTCTGCTGGGCGCGAATGGCGCTTTGGAAGCGAGCAACATCGCTTGGTGGGTGCACAACCTCGTCGTCCTCGGCTTCCTCAACCTGCTGCCGCCCTCGAAACATTTCCATATCGTCACTGCGATCCCGAACATTTTCTTCGCGAAGCTCGAGCCCAAGGGACAGCTCTCGAAGCAGGATCTCGAAAACGCCACGACCTTCGGCACCTCGCACATCGATCAGTTCACGTGGAAGCAGGTGCTCGACATGTTCACCTGCACCGAATGTGGCCGATGCTCTTCGAATTGCCCGGCGACAGCCACCAAGAAGCCGCTTGCTCCGCGTCAGTTGATGCTCGATCTACGGGACTACCTGATGGAGCATCAGAACGAGCTAATCGAGAAGAGGAGCAAGCCAACCAACGGTGACGGCGCCGAACCCACTGAGGTAGGCGAGAATATCGTTGGCTCCGTTATCAAAGACGAAACCCTATGGTCCTGTAATACCTGCCGCGCTTGCGAAGAGGCCTGCCCCCCGATGATCGAGTACGTCGACAAGATCGTCGATATGCGGCGTCATCTGGTGCAGGAAGAGGCCCGCTTCCCCAAGGAACTTACCCGCACCTTCAAGAACATGGAAACGCAGGGTAATCCGTGGGGAATCGATGCCGAGCAGCGCTTCGAATGGGCGCAGGGCATGGATATCCCGACGATCGCCGACAAGCCCGACGCCGAGTATCTCTACTACGTCGGCTGCGCAGGTGCCTTCGACGATCGCAACAAGAAGACCACGCAGGCCTTCGCCCGCGTGTTGCAGAAAGCCGGCGTCGACTTTGCCTGCCTCGCCAAAGAGGAGCTTTGTAACGGCGAAACGGCCCGTCGACTCGGCAACGAGTATCTCTACCAGTCGATGGCCCAGATGCTCGTCGAGACGTTCAACGGCTACCAGGTTCGCAAGATCATCGTGAACTGCCCACACTGCTTCAACACGATCAAAAACGAATTCACGCAGTTCGGTGGTAACTACGAAGTTATCCATGCCTCTGACCTCGTAAACCAATTGATCAGTTCAGGGCGGCTCAAGATCTCCGGAGAGTTCCCGAAGCGAACGACGTACCACGATTCCTGCTACTACGGTCGTTACAACGATGTTTTCGATGAACCACGGTCGGTGCTGAATCGTGCCGGTGCGAAAGTTCAGGAGATGGAGCGGCACCATAAGTTCGGTATGTGCTGCGGCGCCGGCGGCGGGCGGATGTGGATGGAGGAAGATCAGGACAAGCGGGTGAATCTGCTCCGCACCGATCAGGCGCTTGAGACGAATCCCGAGGTTATCGCTGTTTCGTGCCCGTTCTGTATGACGATGCTCGGCGACGGCATCAAGGCCAAGGATCTGACGGAGAAGGTCCAGACCCTCGACGTGATGGAGATCATCGACAAGGTTACTGGGAGCCGCGAGGCATAACCTAAAGAAGACCTGGTTCACTGAACTCTTCTCAAGAAGAGACAACGAAATAGGCCCGCAGTCTGGTTGTTGGAAGACTGCGGGGCTGTCTATACAATCGTATCTACGTAGATGGCTTTTGAGTGGGACGTCGCAAAGAACGCGACCAACCTCCTCAAGCATGGCATCGATTTTCACGATGCCGTGCACATCTTCGATGGACCTTTTCTTGAAGTAGTCGATGACCGCCGCGACGATGGCGAAACGCGAATGATAGCGGTGGGAATGGTCGAGGGAAGAGAATTAACGGTTGTCTATGCGGTGCGCGGCAGGCGGTGCTGCATCATATCGGCGAGAAGAGCACATAGTCGTGAGCGCAAAGCGTAGCGAGCGTTATTCGGTCAACAGCCGTAGACGTGGCAAAACTGATTGGGCGAGAGTTGATGGCATGACTGATCGCGCGATCGAAAAGGCCCTCAAGTCGGACCCAGACGCCGCCCCAATACTCGACGAGACCTGGCTCAAAAGTGCGAGAGTTACGATGCCCGAAAAAAAGGTTCCTGTTTCTCTGCGAATCGACCGAGATGTGGTCGAATGGTTCAAGGCGAATGGAGCGGGTTACCAGACACTCATGAACGCGGTCTTGAGAGCTTATGTTCAGGCTCATCGCAAAGGAAAGCCTGGGAACCAGACCGCAGCCTAAGTTACGCCTCGGGACTAACCTCCGCGCGTGTTTACCCGATCTACTGACCTTCGACCTCAAATCCGGCGCGTTCGATGATCTCTCGCGTCCTGATGTAATCGAGGCCGGGGGTCGTCAGGTAGCCGTTCACGAAGACCGAATTAACTGCGTTGAAGAGGTCGGCCTGACGATCACCGAGGTTGAGCTCGCGGCCACCTGCGGCGCGCACCTCACTTGTAGGATTCAGCATGCGGAAGAGGCACGCGATCTTCAGGCATTTCTCGGGTGTCAGATTGCGCTGTTCCGATAGCGGTGTGCCGGCGATCGGATGCAGGAAGTTGAGCGGCACTGAATCAAGTTTCAAGCGCCGCGTCTCGTAAGCCAGATTAATGATATCTTCATCGGTTTCGCCCATCCCGACGATTCCGCCCGCGCAGGTCATCAGGCCCGCTGAGCGGATATTCTCGATCGTTTGCAGACGATCTTCATACGTATGGGTGGAGCAGATGCTCGGATAGAACTCGCGGCTTGTGTTGAGATTGTGATTGATCCATCCCGCACCTGCCTGCTTCAGCCGCTCCGCTTGAGGGCGGCTCAGCAAACCGATCGAAAGGCAAAGCTCCAGTTCGGGAAACTCATCGCTAATCTTCTCGCACGCAGTCGCCAGATGCTCGATATCGCGCTCCGCCGGACCGCGCATACTGCAGACCATGCAATAGCGTCGCGCACCGCTCGCAACGGCTTGCCGAGCTCCCGCAATCAACTCGTCGACGGTTTGCATCTTGTAGACCGGAATATCGGCGTGCGAGGCTTTCGATTGCGAACAATAGCCGCAATCCTCGGGGCAGATACCGCTCTGCGCATTACGCAGCATACAAAGCTTTACCGCACGTCCAAAGGCGGCTTCACGCACCCGTCGCGTAGCTTGTAGCAGCGCGTCGAGTTGGTCGTTGGGCCATTCGATGATCGCGCGTGCCGTGTTCCGATCCAGTTCCTTGCCGTCGAGCACGTCGCTAACGACGCGGTCGAGATCGATTCCGTTGATAACTGACTCCATAACTGCGCCTAAGTTTGCCCGAGACTCACCGCGAAATCGACCATGTTGAGGTGGCTCGCGCGGCGACTTTGGCGTCGGGTCCGAGCACCTCGGCGTCGAGAAACGCGATTCCCTGCCCGCGACGAACTACCTGCGCTGTACCCGATATCGCCCCGGGGCGCAGTGGCCGCAGATAGGACACCTTGGTCTCGGCGGTCATGGCCCACTCATGCTCTTCGAGCACCGAACCGATAGCCGTTGCCAAAAGCTCGTCGATGAATACGGCGACGAAGCCGCCATTGATAGCGCCGAAGGGGTTCAGCACCAACGGCGGTTGTTCACGCCAACTCCAGCGTGAGTTTCCGCTACCGAACTCCTCCGGGCGCATCCCGATTTCGCGCGTAGGTGAGAGGTAATCGGCGACCCGATTCTCACGGATAATAAGATTGAGGTGGGAAACTGGGTTCATCGTTCCTAGCGCATTACCTGATTGAGTCCACCCGGCGTTGTGTAGCGTTCGATATCCAAATAGCTCGACGGAACGTTGTCGTTGAGCAGGACGTTGTAGCCGTGTCCATCGAGTGGCCCTTGGAAAGTCGCGTGATGGCTCTGCAGATCCCACCAATGGGCATACCAGGCACCGCTCGAGTTCTGCAGGCCGAGGCGCGGAACCTCAGTCACGATCGGCTGGAGCAGGGCAACCTTCCAGAGTTCCATCCTGGGATTATAGAGATCCTCCCAGAGGGGGCCGAAGAAATTCTTATCCGCATAAAGAATCCGCTTGCCGTAGCAGTAGCCCTCGGCCTTGGCGGGGAGTTTGCGGATATCTAATTCATACGCGTCCCGCGCCTCCCATTGCCCCCATGAGGGCTTGGGCCATCCGAGCGGCATCGCGTAGTTGCCGGGAAAATCTGCCCCCGCTGATTTGATATCCATCTCCGTCAGTATTTTTCGTTCGGCGACCAGGTCGGCACTGAAATCCGGTATAGACGCATCGAAGCCGAAGCGCCCGTCATCAGCAGTCGTTTCCGATCCCGAGCTTGAGCATCGCGCGGCGGCCGACATCCGTTGCGTCCGTCGCATCGCAGGCAGAAAGGTATACACGTCCTCGGGTTTGCTTAGGTCGGTATATTCGATTGAAAGCGTCGTGGTGTAGTGCTGTTGTTCGGGTTCCTCGATCATGAACCAGGTCGTGTAGTACTTGCCCTGCGCTCCGGGATAGGTTGCCGGCGTATCCGGGTCTGTGTTGTAGGAAAGCTGGCGAGCGACCCAGAGTCCCTTGACGCAATTAACGTCGCCAACGCTGTCGAGCGTGCACGTGAAGCCGCGATTATCCGGCGTGTTCACGACGATATGTGGGATATAGCGGTACCAGAAATCCGCGAGAATCTTCCATCCGCGATGGGGCTCGGTCGGATTCGGGAAGGGCATCCCACCCTGGTAGCCATCGATCGTGAGGGCGCCGCCCGGCAGCTCCACCAGTTTTGTTGTGGGACTGTATTTGGCTGTCGCCGCCATGTAGCCCGCGGGCAGAGGATGAATCACGGTAGGACCGATGGTCATCGCGATATCGTTAGGCATCTTCCAATCGGTCTTGCCCTCGAAAAGCGTGACCATCCCGTCGGGCATGAACTGCTTGTATTGCTGCCAGTTCGCTGTGGTTATGACGGTTCCGACCGGAATCGTCGCGTCGGAGGCCTGCCCGCTACTCTGCCCTGAGGCGGCATTCGCGGCTTGCGGAGCCGGAGATGCTGGATTTGATGTACTTTGGGCGGAAGCGATTCCGACCAACGAAAATGTAAGCAAAGCGAGCGCTAAAGCTGTACGCAAAGGGCTACCATTAGTTCTCATTACAACCTGACTGTCGGTAGTGGCGAGCCGGCGTCCCCTTCCGGCCCGATTGTGAAAGCGTCCCCGATACGATCGCCAGCCGAGCTAGCGACCGGCGCTCAGAGGTTCTTCTCGAAAACTTCTTTGGCGATACCCGCAGCGGTCACAGCGGTCGGCCATCCGGAGTAGAACGCCAGATGGGTGATCAATTCGCTGAGCTCAGTCTTCGTCACGCCATTGGCAAGCGCACGACCCAGATGAGCGCGCAGTTGATCGGGGCGCTGCAATGCCACGAGCGCCGCACAGGTAATCAAGCTGCGATCGCGTTTAGAAAGTTCCGGCCGCTCCCATACGTCGCCGAAGACGACTTTTTCGGTGAGCTCGACCAGTTTGGGAACGGTGCCCCGGATATGATCCAAAGGTGATGGTTTCGCGGCCATGTGATGCATCCTCCTTCTTGCACGCCACGCAGGCTCTTGAAGCTGCAGTCGGTCTTTTTGGGTGTCCACGGATTATCGCCTGCCGATTGGTTTCGTCAACAGGAGAAGGTGCAATTGATTCGGAGAATCAACTGCTAAGGGCGTGCTTGCACTCTTAAGCTATCGGGGATTGGCCAAGTTACTGTCGAAAGAGGATCGCCAACAAGGCAATCAGGCCAAGAGACGAAACCATTGCTGCGACCAGTACCGCCAACGATCGTCGACTCTCAGGGTAACTCTTGCGCAGCGCTCGGATATTGAAGTGATGCTCCAGTGTGGCCAGCAGGAGCGAGAAAATTCCGATACTCACGAGGATGATGCTGAACTGGCGGGGCCCGATAAGACGTTGCTGTTCCGGGCGCATCGGCGTTTCGAGTTGGAAGAATTTATAAATGCTGAAACCGAAGGTGATGAGCGAAGTGGCCGTTCTGATCCACGCCATCATCGTTCGTTCGTAAGCCTCGCGCGTCCGCACGAAGGCTAATGCGGTTGAACGATCCAGTTCCGGTATCACAGGGTTTTGGGCCATCGGATAATCCTGCTGGTGCGACGCTATAGGCGTGCGATCCGTATATCCGGACGGTCAGTGCTCGCTCTATGACCGAACAGGTCGGCGAGAAAAATATAAACGCTGAGCAGAAGCATCCAGATCGGAAACACGAGGGTAATCCAGCGCCAGTTACTAATAACCACGAGGAGAGCGAGGCCACATCCGTAACCAACGACAGCGATCCATCGCGGGAAGATCCTGGTGCGTAGACCAATCGTGCAGGTTGAAAAGATAAACACCCCGGCCATTTTCATCGCGAAGAGGTTCACGACGGTGTCGCTTACGCGACGCGCGAAATAATAGGTGCTGTTGTCACTTTTGCCGGCCGCGACTGACTCGAGGATGGCGTGGCCTATCGAGGAACCAACAAACAGCATCGCAACGAACAGGAGCCCGCTAGCGTAAAACACCGTGGCGAAGAACTGGTCCTCCAATTGCCCCAAGCGGCTGCGCAAGACGCCCATGAACCAAAGAAAGGCGATTCCGGCAAAGGGAACTAGGTCGACGGCGGATTGCACTGCACGACGCCGGCTCGGTTCGGTAAGCCACTCGCCGGGCTGACTCGGATCCTCAGGTATCGCATAGCGGACTAGGCTCAGACTGACGATAAAGAGAACTGAAAACATGACGCCCGCGATTGCGGCTCCTCGCGGAGTGGTGAGACCCGGATTTTCTTGTGTCGAAATTTGCTCCCTCACCATACCCTCCACGATCTTTCAAGAGTCCATGAGCTTGGAACCCTTGGATCAGCCGCCATCCGAGTGTGCAGGGGCGGCTTGTTCAAAGGGGTCTTTACCCGACGATCCAGCTACCGGCGCAGCCTTTGTACCGGGCATTATCTCGAAGGCCAGACTGAACTGAACCAGCGCTGATCGCAGATGTGCGAGGGGCTTGGGGTCGCCTTGGATCTTTGCTTTGCCCGTAGCAACCAGTTTGTCGAAGGTCGCCTCGCCGGTGAGCACAGTATCGAGGTCGGCGCGATGAACCGTGAGAGCTACGTTCGCGTCCTTGGCCTCGGCACCCTTGATACTGGTGAGCGTCGCGTTACTCATCTCGACGACGAACTTTTCGCCATTGTCGGGCGTAGACAGGTTCATCTTGAACTCGATTCCCTGAGCCTTGTTGCTGTCCAAACGAATAGCGAGAAAGTCGAGGAAGAGTTCAGTGGACATCGCTCGGATGACATCGGGGCCGCTGCTTTTGGCGGATATACCACCGGGAATACCTGAGCGGAGTTCGAATGCGGCGGCCAGGAAGCTGTTGCGTACGCTCGGGCTCTCTTTTTGATAGCCGATCTGCTCGAACGCATCGGCGAGGATATCCTTGGCGGCCTGATTGTTGGGCTCGGCATAAACGAGCTTGTTCAGAATCTCGATAGCGTGCCGGTATTTGCCGGCTTCGCACAGCTCTCTGCCCTTTGCGATGATCTTTTCCGCTCCTCCCATCATCTCTACATAGAGGGGCGCAGAATCACCCGGGGAAAGCGGAATCAAGGTTGCTGGGTTGGCATCCCAGTAGCCGAGGTAGCGATTGATGATGGCCCGGCTGTTGTGCTCCTCGGAGCCGTGGTAGCTGCGTGCAGCCCAGCGCCTTTGCAGGCTTTCAGGCAGCTTGTAGATGTTGTGTATCTCGTTGATCGTGACACCCTGATTGGCCAAGTGCAGGACTTCATTATTGAGATGAGCATACACATCGCGCTGCGTACGCATCACCTCTTGGATTCGCGCATTGCCGAAACGCGGCCAACTATGGGCCGAGAACATAACCTCGGCCTCCTGCCCGTAGCGATACAACGCGGCGTTGATATGCTTTGACCATTGCAAAGCGTCGCGGACCAGAGCACCACGCAGGGTGTAGATATTATGGATCGTTCCGGTGATATTCTCGGCTGCCCAGAAGGCCTTGAAATCTGGGAAGTAAGTGTTCATCTCCGCCGGAGCTTCGGTGCCTGGAGTGTTCTGGAACTCCATCCTGACACCATCGACGATGACTTCCTCGAAGGCTTTCTCAATGATTCGAGTGGGCTCAATCAGGCCCACGCTTCCCGCGGCAGTATTTTTCCCAATCGCTTGATCCACGTGGCCGAAGGGACTGCGCGGCAGCAGGAGTCCATACTGGAAGAAGGCACGACGGCTCATCGCATTGCCCGCATAAACGTTTTCGGCAACGGCATGCTCCATGAAACCGATCGGCCCGATGATCGGCACTTTGCCGGACTTAACATCAGCCTCGTCTACGACTCCCCTTATCCCCCCGAAGTGATCGACGTGGGAATGAGAGTAGATGACAGCCACGACAGGGCGCTTGCCGAGTTTCTCGTTCACGAACTCGAGCGCCGCTTTGGCTGTTTCCTTGGCGGTCAGGGGATCAAAAACGATCCAGCCAGTGTCGCCCTTCACGAAGCTTATGTTGGCCAAATCGTAGCCGCGAACCTGCCAAATTCTGCCGGGTACAACTTCGTAAAGTCCGTACGCCATGTTCACGATCGCCTGGCGCTGTAAAGACGGATGAATACTGTCGAAGTCGCGACCCTGCAGCAGGAATTCGTAGCTACCGATATCCCAGGCTACGTTGCCGGCCTCGGCCATTATCTGTTTGTAAGGTGGGGCCGCGACAAAGCCGTGTTTGGCCTCTTCGAAATCACGCTGGTCTTCGAACGGTAAGGTCGCCCGCAGACCCTTTTGCAACTCGATGGTGAACTTGGAAGGCAGCTTGCCCTTCGGATGAAAGTGTCGAGGTTCTGAGCCATTCGTCGGATTCGCGCCCATGATGATACTCCTGTCCGCGCCGCTATAAGGTGCTCCTCACCTCTACCGTGCGCCTCCGTGTAGCGGCCTCAAAGTGTGAACTCAGGGAACAGCAGATTCAAGCCGAAGCGCACTGTGTACATTGGCGTGATGCCCGCGTATTGCCGATAGGCGGTCCATTCGCCCGAAACCCAGAGATTCGGGTCAACCCCATCCAGCTTCCAGACTTTGCCGAAACCAAGGCTGACCGGGATTATGGTCGAGCTGCCGTGCCGCCAACCAAAATTCCAAGTCGAATCGGAGGATTTCACATACCATCCGCGTTCCAAGGTCCAGGTGATCCCGGGTTGAAACTTGAGCTGGCTCTGCGGACTTGCTGTCGGCGTTGTGTAGGCGAAGGAGATCGGATTCTGGAGGAGAAAGGCTAAGGTCAGATGGGGAAGGCCTTTATACCTGCCGGCCATCGCGGGACCAGCCTGCCATGCATTTTTGCCGGCTCCCGCGACTCGACCGGTGGGAAAGACAAAAGTAGGTCCGATTCCCCAGGCGAATCCGGTCTTCTTCGGGTCAGGCCAATTGGAGATGAACAGGTCGAAGAGTTCGATATCGCCGAATCCTGTCACCGTTGAAGTCCCACCCGAGGTGGCCGAGGTCACAAGTTTGAAAGTCGGCCGCACCAACTGCTGAAACGGGAGGAGGGAGAACGGCGCGATGGGTACCGGTGCCTGCAGTTGCGCAGTATTGGTCTGCGCTGAAGTTTGGAAATTGCCCGGAGTATAGATGTCCTGCAATTTGAGCTGCGCGAGTCGGGCCGTCGGATCATCTACTTCCTCGGCCAACTGGTCCTCCTCGGATTCCAAGGACGAGCCTGGACTAACAGACATGAGGCTTTGACTCCATCCCAACCGAGGTAAGGTCATCAGCAGCGCCGCGAGCATCACGATCCGGTAGTGATTCATTGCCGTTTGTCAGATTCAGATCGTCATCGAACTTAGCGCTCGAAGGAACCGCAAACTAGAATCTCCATCCGGTCCAATCGACGACCGTTGCTCATGCGATTTCATGTGCAACCGATCCTCAACTGGCGATATGGTTGCGCTGCGACGCGTTGATTTGAGGAGGGAGCAGAATGGGCGGACCGTGCAGCGGACTTGTCGTTCTGGATTTTAGTTGGGGGATGGCCGGAGGCCTCGCGACAGCGGTCCTGGCCGATTTTGGTGCCGAAGTTCTCAAGCTAGAACCACCGACGGGCGATCCTTTCCGGAGTCATCCGGCATGGATCGCATGGAATCGCGGCAAGAAGAGCGCGGCCCTGAACCTGAAGACAGCCGAAGGGCGATCGCAGGTTCATCGGCTCGCTGTGCATGCCGACATCGTAATCGAATCGTTTCGTCCGGGTGTGTCGAAGCGCCTTGGTATCGATTACTCGGCGCTCTCCGAGATTAATCCGCGTCTTGTGTACACCTCGATCAGCGGATGGGGTCAGAACGGCCCGCTCAGTCATATCGCCGGATACGAAGGTGTTGTGGCCGCCAAATCAGGCCGAATGATGACCTTCGAAGGGCAGCTCAATCGCAGTGGTCCTGCGTTTGCCGCTGTGCAAGTCGGTTCGTGGGCGGCGAGTCAGGCTGCGGTTCGCGGGATACTCGCTGCACTTTTGCGTCGGGATACGACTGGCCGCGGCCAATGGGTTCAAACGAGTATCCTGCAAGGGATGATTCCGTATGACCTTGCGGGTCTGATGCTGCGGCAATTCTCGCGTCAGGATCCGAGGAGTTTCCCGCCCGACGCTTTGGGCGCGATGCTCCGTCTGCCGATGCTCCAGTATATCCCGGTGCGCACCCAAGACGGCCGCTGGCTTCAGCACGCGAATCTGATGGACCGACTTTTCCGCTCATATCTGAAGGCGGTCGACCTCGGATGGGTTCTCGAAGAGGAACTGTTCAAGAACGCGCCGATATTGAGTGCTGAAGGTCGCGAGGCGCTCCGCGATCTGATCCTGAGCAAGATGCAGGAGCGGACGCTCGAGGAGTGGATGCAGATCTACGTCGCGGATGGGAATATCGCGGCTGAGCCCTTTTGTTACGCAACCGAAGGGATGAAGCATGCGCAGTTTCTGCACAATTGTCACGCAGTTGAAATCAATGATCCGCGTGTTGGAACACTTAAAACGGTTGGAGTGCTGGCCCGTCTGAGCGAAACGCCAGGTGAAGTCGGCGGCCCCGCGCCCGAACAGGGACAGCATACCGACGAGATTTTGCGACGGCCCGATTCGCAGGTATCCAGAGCATCGGTAGCTCAGACCGCAACTGTCGGCAGTCAAGACGTATCACGTTCTCCCCTCGACGGGATCACCATAGTCGACCTGTCGATGGTGATCGCGGGGCCGTACGGCGCAGCGATGCTCGGGGATATGGGCGCGCGTGTGATCAAAGTCGATGCTACCCCGGAGCGCGAACAGACTATCAGTACGGGTGGCGGGATGACGCTGATCAACCTGAAAAGCTACGCCGGCAAGGAAGCGATTCAGATCAATCTCCAGAGCGCAGAGGGCCAGCAGATTCTCCATCAGCTGATAGCAGGCGCTGATGTTCTGTTGCATAACTTCCGCCCCGGAGTGCCGGAGCGACTCGCGATCGATTGGGAGACCTGTCGGCGGATCAATCCGCGTCTCATTCATCTCTATGTTGGAGCCTATGGAGCGACGGGCCCGCACCATCGGCGGCCGGGGGCGCATCCGATACCGGGAGCCTTGCTGGGCGGCGCTCTGCGTCAAGCCGGCTGTGCGCATCCTCCGGCGCCTGATCATCCGATGACGCTCGACGAGATCAAAGAGGAATCACGATTACTGATGCGGGCGAACGAAGCGAATCCTGATCCCAACACATCGCAGGCGGTCGCCACCAGTATCGTGCTTGCACTACTGGCACGCGCCCAGACGGGACGTGGACAGGCGATCGAAGTCACGATGATGCAGGCCAATGCGTGGGCTAACGCCGATGAGGCTTACGATTACGCGGGTCGTCCGCCGGCCCATCTGCCGGATGAGCAATGCTACGGGCTTGGCGCACTCTATCGCCTGTATCAAGCGAGCGAAGGATGGATCTTCCTTGCCTGTCCCTCCGAGCGCGAGTGGGCATTGCTCTACAATTCATTGAGGCGATCCGATTGGGCCGCCGATAAACGCTTCTCCACTTCCGCCGCCCGTGCGGAACATGATCGGGAGCTGGCCACCGAACTCGCAGAGGTCTTCGCGACCCATACGGCTGATCAGTGGGAGGCGTCTCTGACTCAGGCGGGAGTTGCATGCGTGAGAGCCGACCGAGATGTCGGCACCTTCCTCGAAGAGCATCCGCAGGCCGCTCAGAACCGGATGGTGTTCGAAGTCGACAGTCCGCGCTTCGGCAAATATCTGCGCCACGGCACGATCGTGAGTTTCTCCGATGCGACAGGTCGCTACGATCACGGTTCGTTTCCGGGCGAGCATACGGAGAGGCTGATGCGAGAACTGGGGTACTCCGACCAACAAATCGCCGATCTGTATTCGCGGCGCATCATTTACTGGGAGGAAGTCCGTCGGCTGAGCGCCGCTCGATGACCGTTACCGCAGTGCATAAAGCAAACCGTTCAGATTCGTACTTTAATGCTGGGAAGGATGAATGAAGGACTTAACAATCAGGTACGCATGTCGCGAGGACGCCGAAAGGATCGCGTGCGTGCACATCCGTTCGCGACGCGCGGCGATGCCTTGGTTGCCCGTCATTCATTCGTATCAAGAGACCTTGCACTATTTCTCGGGGCAGGTGCTAATCAACGACGATGTCCGTGTTGCTAAAATCGATGACCGGGTCATCGGTTTTATCGCACTCCAGGGTAGGCATATGGAGCACCTGTGTATATTTTGCCATCCTACCAAGGTCGGGGCGTCGGATCTTGTTTGCTCAGTCTCGCAAAACAATTAAGCCCCGCAGGATTAGATCTTTGAACTTTTCAACGCAATTCCCCAGCGCGTCAGTTTTAGGAGGCGCATGGGTTTGTTCCATCGAAATTTACCGACGGATCACGCAACGAAGAAGGTGAACCGGATGTGAATTACGTCTGGACGCCAGAAACGCTGAAAGCAAAATAGAGTTCGCATTAGAGGAAATGCTGCTTACCTGCGACCCATCTGATGACGAATCTCTGTTCTTGAATCGGAGCGCTGGCGTGGAAGGGATGAACTAATACCGATGAGCCAAAGCCACAAAATGAACTCGAACAATCAGCCTGTGGCAGTTGTGATTGGCGCGACGTCCAAGTGGCAAGCCGACGGGCGCAATACTGTTTTCGTGCACGGCAAATCACTGGACGACAGTGAACTTCCGGTCGGTGCGCGTTGGGGTATCGGCGGAGCAATCGCGCAAAAATTCGCCCGCGAAGGCTTCTTCGTTGTCCTGACGACGCGTCGCAAGACCAATGCCACATCGTTGGCAGATGCGATCCAGCAACAAAACGGATCATGTACGATCGTCGAACTGGATTTGATGTCCCAAGAATCGATAGCGAGCGCCTTTGCGACGATTCGTAGCGAGGCCGGTGATCCGGAAATTGTCGTCTACAATGCGGGCTACATGGAGGGGCGCGAACTTCCTCCGGAGATGGAACTGCTCGAGCACATCCCGGTCGAAATGTTCGATCTTGCGCAGCATATTTCGAGTCGTGGGCCGTTCCTTGTCGCTAAAGAGATTCTCCCCGCGATGCGCAGGAAGGGTCGCGGTTCGTTTTTCTTCTCGAATAACGCCAACTCACTGCGTGGGCGCAAGCGCATGACCGGACAGTCGCTTTATTATCCCCGGGTGATGATGCGCACGCTCGCGCAGGTGCTTACCGAAGAGTACTCAGAGCACGGGGTGCATGTGGCTAACGTCGTGATCGATGGTCTGATCGACTCGCCCGGAACCCGAGCGTTACCGATGGCGCAAAAGCGACCCGAAATCGTGATGAATCCCGAGAAGATTGCGGACGCATTCTATTATCTGCATACGCAGGATCGGTCGTGTTGGACGCACGAGCTGCAGCTGACGCCTTATCCGACGAAACCAAGTTACTGAGACGCGGAGTTATCCGATAGCACCGAACTCGTAATTCAGAGCCGAACCGATAGAGCGAGCAAGCTCGTAGAGGCGGATGCTCGGGTCGAAGATCCGTCGATGCTCATTTGCGTAAGAGAGCGCAGCGTCGGGTCGATAGTCGGTATGCTCGCCGAAATTGCTCTGTCGATGCAGGGACGAAGTTCGGCTCGGGAAAATCTGTCGTAGGCGCTCGACGGCAGTGGGCATATCGAGAGCTGCGATCCGAGCCAGCAGATCTTCACGCGTGACACCTTGCTGTGGGGCGAAGGCGGGAACGCTCATCGATAGAAAGACGATACGTTGAATGATCGCGATTCTCAGGGCGTGCAGCAGAATGATGCGGCGCCGCCGATCGCTATCCGGCGTCGGGAGAAAGTCGGCTAGCAGCAGATAGTCAGATTGCATCCGGCGAATTACACGCGCCAGACTGTCGAAGAGTCGCAAGTCTTCGGTAGTTTTGGCGAGCTCGCGGAGGGCTTTTTTATTCCCCGGCGAGCGTGCTCTACCGGCATTGGTGAGCCAGAAGCCGGGATCGAAGAGGTGGGCGTAGGCGCGCGTTATATCGAGATCGCTGAATTCCAGCGCGGCCGTAACCAGATCGAAGGCACGTCGGAAGCGAGGTGATCGCTTGTGCATCACGGCGAACATCTCGGGGTCTTTCGCCACAGCGCGTCCTACACCGTAGAGGGTGTTCGCCATGAAGCCCATCTGCTGTAGCACCGCATTGTTGGGAATTGCACGAAGCTGAGACGGGTGCGTAATCGAACTCGGGCGCGCGGCGGTTTCGCTCTCTCTCGCCGCAGGCCGCGATCCCGAGCGATACAATAATCGAGTACCGTAAAGCCCCAGCAACGTTGCGTAGTCGGGGTCGTCGACGAGACGCGCAAACTCCTGTTGGATCGTCGCGAAGAACTCAGAGGTGTAATCAGGCGCCGAATAGATCGGATCCTCAGGTTGGGCGAAACCGCCGTCCAGCGCGAATTCCACCATCCGGGCGATGACAGCGAACGCGCTGCTCGGGGCCAGAAAAGGCAGGTAGCCATCGCCGCCCTGGAAACTTACTTCTTCTTTGACCCTGATGCCTCGATTCGCAAATTCCGCTCGATTTTGATCCGGCGCGAGGTACGCGAGGCGATCGGCCAAAGTATTGGGATGGTTACCGCGACCCACCGATTCACCGTGGGTATTGAAAAGTACGACCTCCACAGAGCCCAAGCCGTGTCGTTCAAGCAATTGGGCGATGCGTAGCCGTAATCGCTCAATACTGAATGATGCGGCCATCTGGCCGATGAAACGGCCGGAGTCGGAATAGCCAAATTGAATCGCGAAGCGGCCGATCGAGCTCAGATAATTACGAAAGTGGCGGCTGCGAAGCGCTTCTTCTATCACTCGTTGGCCCCGCTCGAAGGCCTCCTCGGTTTCGAAGAGCGGCGAGATTTCGATGGAACGTTCGATGCCGAAGAGCCGAGCGAAGTAGAGCGCGGTCAATAAGGTGAAACCTGATTCGGTCTCAGCGATAAGGAACCGTATCGGCGTAGCGCTGTCGATTAGTTTGAGGATCTGCGCAATGGTCATCATGAGCCGTCGCGCTGACGTTTGCTCGGACATGAGCGATGCGAAATTGATCGCGACGGGCTGCACGTTATCGAGCAAATCGTTGATCGTATTCAGGTACCAGCGCCGGTTGGAGACGTCGTTGGGGCTGGTCTCGAGTCCGACCTTGTAGCGAATTGCATTATGCAGTTGGCTCGCATTAAGCCGCACATGTACATGCGCGAAAGTACCGCCGTGCGTTTTAATCAGGCTGCGAAGCACCAGCAGCTCACTTCGCTGACTATCATCAAGTAGGTGGCTCGCGGCCAGATCGATAAGCTGAATCAAGGGTGAGAGATCGACCAACGCGTCGGGCCGCGTTTCCACCATCGTACGGGAGAACTCAGCCAATCGCCGTGGAGAGCGCTCCGCCTCCTCGAGCGAATGGATCTGGCGATCGAGAATTTCGAGAGCACGATCGAGTGATCGAATGGCTGGTTCGAGCGCCGACGCTGAAGAAGCACGCGAAGCGATCGCGTGAAGCGCAGCCCAATAGGCGAGCAGCGCTTCTCGCTTGTCGACCAGACGGACTCCGAAGCTGCGTAGAGAAGTAACGTCAGTCCGGCCGTCCTGATCATATCCGACCCAGGTTGCCAACGTGATCAGGTTCGGATTCAGCTCGGTCCATCGCTCGGGCCAATGCGTTTTTGCGACCTCAAGCACGATGCGATTCAGTTCGCGCAGCGCATCATGCGCGTGACGCAGCGCCTCGAGCGACCAGGCGTGTTCGACCGCGATCGTCAGCTCTGCTGGCGGTCGATGAGAACTATGGTGTGCAACGCTTATTCGCTCCGCGACTCCGGTGGCGTCGAGAGGTTTGCCCTCGCGGGTTTCGTTGCAGGCCAACTCGGACAAGGAGCGTGCTATTTCCAGCGGCATCGAGAAAGTCGGGTGAGCAGTGAAAACGATACCTGCCGTGGGGCGCTCGATTGAGGCGTGAAACTCGTCGAAGGTGGAATTTTGGGCCAGGCGATCGATCTGACGCGCAAGAGCCGAAAGATTAGCCGCCGCGGAGGTTTCGCCCAGGTATCGCGTGAGTCTATCGGCACGATGCTTGAAAGCCTCGACCGTGAGGTCGCGGACCAGATCTTCGAGATGTGCAAGGTCGATCGCTCCGTTATCGAGTCGTCGGGCTAGTTCGATTCCGAACAGAACGATCGGGTTGCTGAAGGGGTCGCCCTCGGCGCGCTCCTGCAGATCGGCAAGGAGCTTTTCCAGAGCGGAGGCGGTTAGCGCGGCCTTACCACTGATGTCTTCCGCTAGCGCAGAGCCTTCTGACTCGGAATGTATGCCTTGCATACTTCCGAGATCTTAAGCGGCGTAAAAAAACCAATCTACGGTACGAACCGAATGCGCTTGTTCTCCAGAGTTACGAGATTAGCGAAGGCAGCCTCTTTTCCACCCATCCGGTTTCGCGTTCGTATGCATAGGCCAATTGCAGGCACGCGAACTCGCCAAGATTGGGGCCGATGATCTGAATACCCATCGGCAGCCCATTGTCGCTAAAGCCAGCGGGAACGTTGAGCGAAGGGCATCCGGACATCGTCGCTGGAATCACCACTTCCATCCAACGATGGTACGTGTCCATCGCGCGGCCATTGATTTGATCAGGCCAGTGGAGCTTGGCGTCGAAGGGGAATACCTGCGCTGAGGGCATGATCAGATAGTCGTACTTTTCGAAGAGCTTTCTTACAGCGTGATACCAGTTGGTGTGGGCCATTGATGCGTCGTAGACCTCGGCGGCGTTCATGCGCAGCCCGCGTTCGGCCTCCCACTGCGCTTCGGGCTTCATCAGTTTTCGCTTCTCGGAATTAAGATAGAGCGGCTTCAAGATCGCACTGACTTGGGCTCCGCGCAGAACGAGCCAGTTACGCCATACCTGATCGATCGGATAATCCGGCACAGCCCGTTCAACAATGCAGCCGATCTTCTCAAAGGTCCGCAACGAGCTTTCGCATAACTCGAGCACACCGGGCTCGAACGGCAGATACTCGCCAAAATTGCCCGTCCAGGCGATTCGTACGTCCTTGAAGTTGCGTTCAAGGTCCTCGGTGAACTGGGTGGGATCTTCGCGGATTGAATAGGGTACGCGCGAGTCGTAACCCGCGATCGTCGCAAGTAGCATCGCGAGGTCGCGCACTTTCCGCGCCATCGGGCCGTGTACGGCGAGCGAGGGTGAGAAGACCTCACGCCAATCCGAGGGAACGCGCCCGAAACAGGTGCGAAAACCGAGGACGTTGTTGAATGCCGCTGGATTACGCAGCGAGCCGGCGTGATCGCTGCCGTCGGCAACCGGGAGCATCCGGAGCGCGAGCGCCACGGCGGCGCCGCCACTGCTGCCACCGGCGGCCTTGGTCTGGTCGTAAGCGTTAAGTGTCGTACCGAAGACGGGATTGTAACTGTGCGATCCTAAGCCGAATTCGGGCGTATTGGTCTTGCCGATTATGATCGCGCCCGCGCGCTTGATTCGCTCCACAAGGATTGAATCGTGAGCCGGCACGAAATCCCTGAAGAGTGGGGAGCCCAGAGTGGTACGGATACCGGCGGTGGCTTCCAGGTCTTTGATTGCCTGCGGAAAGCCATGCATCCATCCGAGGTATTCACCGCGGGCCAGCTGCGCATCACGAGTTCGCGCCTCCGCGAGCAGCTGATCCTTATCCCGCATGGAGACGATCGCATTAACCTGTGGGTTCAGCTGCTCGATCTGGTCGAGATACGCCTTCATTACCTCGACGCAGGAAAGTTGTTTTGTGCGGAGCGCCTGCGCGAGCGCGATCGCATCAAGCATCACGATTTCGTGCCTACCGCTCATTGCACTTGTCGAGTTACTCCCGTCGGCCTCCTGAGATCAAATGTCGTCGTCTCCGGGTCGTGGTTTAGGGCTCACAAAGCTTCGACGCGAAGAGGCCAACATGCTCTACTCCGGATTGTAGCGAGTCGACGAAGAGGGAGGGTGAATCGATGCTAAAGGTCGCTATTCTCGACGACTATGCCGGGGTCGCCTTGCAGTCAGCCGGTTGGTCGGTGCTTGAGGGCAAAGCCGAGCTGACGGTGTTCGATCGGCATCTGAGCGAGGACGAAGCTGCGGTCGCACTTCAGCCGTTCGACGTGCTCTGCACGATTCGCGAGCGGATGAATATGCCTCGGAGCCTGTTCGAGCAACTTCCGAATCTTAAGCTGGTGACAATCATCGGGATGTCGTTGCCCAATCTCGATATGACGGCGGCAACCGATCATGGCGTGCTGGTCGCGCATTGGAATCTCGAGGATAATCCACTCTATCGCGGAATCATGGATGCGACCCCGGAACTCACGTGGGCACTGATGATCGCGACGGTGCGCCACATGAGCTACGAGAGTCGGCGGATGCGCGAGGGCAAGTGGCAGAGCACCATCGGCGTTGGGCTCGGCAGTCTTACGCTTGGTCTGCTCGGTCTCGGCAATATTGGTCGGCGGATGGCGCAATATGCCCGAGTGTTCGGGATGCCTGTGATTGCGTGGAGCCAGAACCTTACGCAACAGGCGGCGGAGGCAGTCGAAGTTCGACGCGTTGAGAAGGACGACCTTTTTCGGCAAGCCGATGTTCTTTCAATTCACGTCCGCCTGAGCGATCGCACACGCCACCTTGTGACCAGGCACGAACTCGATTTGATGAAACCGGGCTCCTATCTCATCAACACCTCGCGAGGACCGATCGTTGTTGAAGCGGACCTGATCGAAGCGCTCCGATCAGGTCGTCTTGCCGGTGCCGGTCTCGACGTCTTCGATCAGGAGCCTCCGGCAGTCGATCATCCGTTTCGGACGATGGACAACGTGACCATGACACCGCATCTCGGGTACGTGACCCGCGAGACGCTCCGAGCCTTTTATGTCGATACTGTCGAAGCGGTAGCAGCGTTCGCTAACAGCGGACCGATCCGGATCGCGAATCCCTCCGCCCTGACCCATCCTCGTCAAAAGGGACTCCGCTAGCAGGATGCGCGCAAGGGACTTGGTATCCGTCGCGACGGACTTGCTACAGATTGCGGGCTAAGGCTCACGCTCAGGAGCAACACCTGGAGGAGCGTTCGTGCACGAAGTGGCGCTCGCTCGCGACTTGTTAAAACACGTCGAGAGCAGACTCGATTCGGATCGAATCCGCGTCTTGCGGATCGATATAGCGGTTGGCGCGGCAGCAGGGGTTATCGCGGATTCATTGCGCTTAGCCTTTGACCTACTTGCAGTCGGAACGCGAGCCGAGGGTGCCGAAATCTTTATCAATTCATTACCGGCTCGCAGTCGATGTACCGAATGCGGCACAATATTCGAGTTCGAGAGCCTGATCGGCAACTGCACCGAATGCGGACGGTTGGGCGGTGAGCTGTTGTCGGGTAGCGAGATTACGTTACGCTCGATTGAGGTAGCCGATGTGTGACACCTGTGGCTGCGAGACTCGTGGAGTCAGGACTATCGATGTCAACGAGCGACTGCTCGCGTCGAATAGCTCAACGGCCGAACATAATCGTCAGCACTTCATCGCGCGGCGGACTTTCGCGATCAACCTAATGGGGACGCCGGGTGCAGGGAAGACGGCTTTGCTGGAAGCCACTATTGGCCGCTGGCGAAGCAATCAACGGATCGCCGTAGTTGAGGGCGATCAGGCCACCGCGCGCGACAGCGCACGAATTCGTAGTGCAGGGGCTTCAGCCGTGCAGGTTGAGACCGGGTTGGGGTGTCATCTTGATGCGGCCCAAGTCCATCGCGCGCTTCACGGCGTCGAGCTTGGTGAGGGCGACCTGCTTTTTATCGAGAATGTCGGCAATCTGGTGTGCCCGGCACTGTTCGACCTCGGGGAGCATCTCCGGGTCGTGGTGACGAGTCCGACTGAGGGAGTCGACAAGCCGCTCAAGTATCCGCCGATGTTCCGTGCCGCAGACATCGTAGTACTCAACAAATGCGATTTGCTGGAGCATGTTCCCTTTCAACTGGAAGAATGGACAAGCTACGTGTTCGCCACGAATCCAAACGCAACGATCATCAGAACTTCAGCTTTAACCGGCGACGGTATCGATGGGTGGTTGCGGGAGATTGAGAAGAGGCGATCGGGCTTGATGATGGAGAAAGCCGGATGAATGAGATGCTCCGTCTGGCCAAAGCGGGTCTCGACGATCTGATTGCGGTCCTTCGCCAAGAGGGGTATCGGGTGTTTGGCCCGGTCGCGCGCGACGGCGGTGTCACTTTCGACGAGGTGAACGCGACTTCCGATTTACCCGTCGGCATGCGCGACGCACAGGAACCCGGATGTTATCGGCTCGTCGGTGGTACACCCGGGGAAATCTTCGGTGTGGTCAACGGAGCAGGTTCGCTCAAGCCGTTCTTCTTTGCACCCGAAGAGCCACTGCTCGAAGTGAAGCGCGTGGGGAAGAGCTTTACGGTCAACGAAGTAGCACCACCGGCGCGACGGCTTGCGATTCTCGGCGCGCGCGCCTGTGATCTGGCGGCTATTGCGGTGCAGGATCGAATTTTTCTGCACGATCGCTTTCGCGATACGCACTACGCGGCAAGGCGTAAAGACACCTTCATCATCGCGGTGAATTGCGCCCATGCGGCATCGACATGCTTTTGCTTATCGATGAAGACTGGACCGCAAGCCACTTCGGGTTTCGATCTCGCGTTGACGGAGATGGATGAAGCCTTCGTCGTGCAGATCGGATCCGCCGCAGGAGAAGCAATAATCGCCAAGCTTGCGTTGGATGCGGCATCTGGAGACGAGGTCGCGGATGCCCGAGCGCGAATCGAGGAATGTGCGACGCAGATGCGAAGACACCTCGACACTTCGGACTTGCCACGTCTGCTTTATGACGAGGCTGAAAATTCGCGTTGGGACGAAGTGGCGAAACGATGCCTTTCGTGCACCAATTGCACGATGGTCTGCCCGACCTGCTTTTGTCACACCATAGTCGATCAGGAAGAGATCGATGGGAACATGAGTCGGCGGGTACGCAAGTGGGATTCCTGCTTCTCACTCGAACACGCGCATATTCACGGGATCAATTTCCGCCCCAAAATTCAGAACCGCTATCGCCAGTGGCTAACCCACAAACTGGCCTCATGGATTGATCAATTCGGAACGTCGGGCTGCGTGGGATGCGGCCGATGTATCACGTGGTGCCCGGTCGGCATCGACTTAACCGAGGAAGTGGCAGCGCTTCGCGCAACGGCCGGCCAACGATGAGTGCAGCAGTCGCGACTCCCTACATGATTCATCCTGCGCGAGTTGTCGCGCGGCGTACCGAGACCGAGGGTATCTACACCTTCACCCTTCAATTCGTCGATCCCGAACTACGACGTTCGTACGCTTTCCGAGCTGGACAGTTCAATATGCTGTACGCGCCCGGCGTTGGCGAGGTCGCTATCTCGATCGTCTCGGATCCGACTGAGCCTCAATTGATCGAACATACTATTCGGATCGTTGGGCGCGTCACCGGAGTCATGGCGCGATGGAAGGTCGGGGACATTGTCGGGGTGCGCGGGCCTTATGGCAACGGATGGCCGGTGGAGGAGGCGCATGGCCGCGACGTCGTAATTATCACCGGTGGTGTAGGTTGTGCGCCGACGGTTGGAGTTATCAACTACATCTTCCGCCGCCGTGAGCAGTATGGGGAGTTACATATTCTCCACGGGGTGAAGACTCCCAACGACCTCTTGTATCGGGAACGCTTCGACGAATGGCGGCGCGCGCCCCGCACCAAGGTCTATTTGACCAGCGATCGTCCCGACAAGAGCTGGCACTACCGCATCGGGGTGGTAACCGAACTCTTTGACGAACTCGACGTTCCCTCATCCTCTATTGTCATGATGTGCGGGCCGGAAGTCATGATGCGAATGGCCGCGCGATCATTACTCGGCAAAGGAATAGCAGACGATTCGATCTATTTATCGATGGAACGCCGGATGGAGTGCGCGGTAGGTCTCTGCGGTCATTGTCAGTGGCGTCAGAGTTTTGTGTGTAAGGATGGACCAGTCTTTTCCTATCGCGAGGCGCGAGAACTGTTTCGGGTATCGGGTATATGAAGCCACGTATCGCGGTATTCAAGTTCGCCTCCTGCGACGGCTGCCAACTGCAGTTTCTCAATGCCGAAGAGGAACTGCTAAAACTCACCGGCCAGGTGGACTTCGCCTACTTTCCCGAAGCTAGCAGCCGGATGCGTGAAGGGCCGTATGACATAACGTTCGTCGAGGGCAGTATCACTACTCCGGACGATGCCCGGCGAATTATCAGGGTTCGCGAGCAGAGCCGTTACCTAGTTTCTATTGGCGCCTGCGCCACCGCCGGAGGAATCCAGGCGTTACGCAACGCGGCTGACATCGAGCAGTACCGACGGGTGGTTTACCCGAAGCCTGAGTTTATATCGACGCTTTCGACTTCAACTCCCATCTCCGAACACGTTCGCGTCGACTTCGAAATCTGGGGATGCCCGGTAAACAAGGACCAGTTGCTCGCGGTGACGCGATCACTGCTCTCGGGCGCGAAGCCGACGCTACCGACTCACGCCGTTTGTACTGAGTGTAAGCGTCGGGGCAATGTATGCGTAGTGGTAGCGCGCGGCGAGCCTTGTCTCGGACCCGTAACGCGGACGGGTTGTGGTGCGCTATGTCCGACCTTTAATCGTGGCTGCTACGGATGCTTCGGGCCAGCTGATGACCAAAACATGGAAGCGTTCACGCAGATGTTGGCTCAACGGGGAATTACTGGTGATGAGGCCGCTCGACGGCTGCGAGGAATCAACGGCTACGTGAGTCCGTGGCGAGAGACAGCGGATGCCATCGCGACGAAGAAGTAGAACGATCCGGGTCGATTACCTGACGCGCGCGGAAGGTGAGAGCGCACTGCATATCAAGCTGCGCGACGGTGAGGTCGAGGAATTACGGCTCGAAATCTTCGAGCCGCCGCGCTTTTTCGAATCCTTCCTGCGCGGCCGCGACTCGCGTGAAGCACCCGATCTGACGGCACGCATCTGCGGGATTTGCCCTGTCGCCTATCAAATGAGCACCGTGCACGCTTTCGAACAGACCTATGGAATCGCGATTGACCCGGCGGTACGGGAGCTCCGCCGACTCTATCTATGCGGCGAGTGGATCGAGAGCCACGCGCTTCATATTCATATGTTAGCGGCGCCTGATTTCCTCGGATGCGACAGTATCCTGACGCTAGCCGAGAAGAATCGCGAGGCCGTGGAGCGCGGATTGCGTATCAAGAAAGTTGGCAACGCAATTGTTGCTGCGCTGGGCGGACGTTCGGTGCATCCGGTCGGTGCCTGCATTGGTGGATTCACGCGCACTCCACGTCGTGACGAGTTAAATGGTCTGCGGGAGCAACTTCTCGCGATACGTGACGACGCTATCGAATGTGTCCGATGGGTGGGTAGTTTCGATCTGCCCGCCGTCGAGCGCGATATCGAGTTCGTTTCGTTGCGTCATCCGAATGAATATCCGATGAACGAGGGGCGGATTGTCTCAAGCAAAGGTATCGATGCTGCCGTCGATAATTTCGAAGATTACTTCGACGAAGAGCAAGTTCCTTACTCGAATGCGTTGCAAAGCAAAGTAAAGGGACGCGGCGCCTATTTCCTTGGGCCACTTGCCCGAATGAACCTGAATTTCGATCGCCTGGGGACGGAAGCTGCGGCGGCAGCACGCGCAACCGGGATCCCGTGGCCGAACGCGAACCCATATACAAGTATCGTTGCCCGCGCCGTCGAAGTTCTCTACGCCGTTGACGAGGCTCTACGCATAATTGAGGCTTACCATCTTCCCTCTGCACCTGCGGCCTCGTTCCAGGTAAGAGCCGGGATCGGGCGCGCGATTACGGAAGCGCCACGTGGGTCGCTCTTCAACGTCTTTGAGACCGATGATAATGGCCTAATCCACTCCGCTCGGATTGTTCCGCCTACCGCGCAGAATCAGGCCCAGATCGAAGCCGATCTGCGCGAACTGGCACCGGAACTGGTGAATCATCCGAAGGAGGAAGCCACGCGGATGTGCGAAATGGCTATTCGCAATTATGATCCCTGCATTTCTTGCTCGACTCATTTTCTCAAGCTCGAGATGGAAAGGGCTTGATTCGGGTAATTGGTATCGGCAGTCCGTTCGGTGACGATGCGATCGGACTTGCGGTCGCGCGAGCGCTGACCGAAGCTCCTCCTCCGAATTGCGAGGTGATTGCCGCCGATCGTCCCGGCTCTGCGTTGATTGATCTTTTTGAGGGCGCCGATACGGTGATTCTGATAGATGCGGTACAGTCGGGTCGCCCGCCGGGCTACATCCACGAGTTCGATTTCGACAAGCTCGATCGTGTAGATGCTTCTTTTTCCTCGTCACATGAACTCGGTCTGATTGCGACGATTCAACTCGCGCGGAGACTTGGACGGTTGCCGACGCGGGGCAGAGTTGTCGGAGTCGAAATCGTACCGACACGGACCAATCAACTAGATAGCTTGAGCCCGGTAGCGCGTGCGGCAATGAAAGGTGTCATCGATCGCGTACGGTTGTCGACACGGGTCGATCAGCGAGAGCGGCGGCGACTAATCGTCAGTGGCGTCGTTCAGGGCGTTGGGATGCGGCCCTTGGTATCGCGCCTTGCTAACTCGCTGAATCTTGCCGGCTTCGTCCGTAACGTTCCGAGCGGAGTCGAGATTGAAATCGAAGGGGAGCCTTCTTTCCTAGGGGAGTTCCTTCCGCGATTGATCGATGAAGCGCCCGCCGCGTCCGCGATAGCGGAGATCAAATCGTTCACTCTCGACCCGATCGGCGAAACTAACTTCCGCGCGATGCCGAGCGAACGCGGATGTATCGCCACAATGATCCCTCCGGATCTCGCTATTTGTGCTGATTGCTTACGCGAGATCACGGAGCGGACCGATCGTCGCTATCGCTACCCTTTTACTAACTGTACCGCATGCGGTCCGCGCTTCACCGTCGTGCGTTCTCTCCCCTACGACCGTGAGAGAACGACTCTCTGTGAATTTCCGCTGTGCGAGCAGTGTCAGCGGGAGTATCTCGACCCATTAGATAGACGCTTCCGTGCGGAACCTACCGCTTGTCCCTCGTGCGGCCCTCGAGCTTGGTTGGAGATAAACGGGCCGAGGGTACAAAGCCGTGAACAGCACGCAGACTGCATAGCTCAAGCGTCAGCGATCTTACGCGATGGCGGTATCGTCGCGGTTCAAGGGATCGGTGGAATTCATCTCGCTTGCGACGCAAGCAATGAAAATACCGTCAAACAATTGCGTGAAATCAAACGGAGACCACATAAGCCTCTAGCCGTGATGCTCGAATCGATTGAGGCCGCACGTCGCCTCGCTGTAATCTCGGCTGACGAGGCTGCCATGCTCGCTTTGCCGTCGGCTCCAATCGTTCTATTGCGGAAGCGTGACGACGCTCCGATCGCACCCTCAATCGCGCCAGGCAACGATCATATCGGGGTCATGCTCGCCTACTCACCGCTCCAGCAGTTGTTACTCCGTGACTGCGGACTTCCATTGGTCATGACCAGTGCCAATGCTCCGGGTGAGCCGCTCGCTCGCGACGGTGACGAAATACACTCTACCCTTTCAGTCGAGCTCGATGCGCTCCTGCTACACAATCGGCCCATTCATCAGCGCTGTGATGATAGTGTGTGGAAGTTTGGTCCGCGCGGGGCGGAGCCGATTCGTCTGAGTCGTGGCTATACGCCCAGCGCAGTGACCGTGCCGCTTGAAGCAGCGCGTCCGATTCTGGCCGCCGGCGGAGATATGAAAAACAGCTTCTGCCTCTTGGCGGGTAGAAGAGCGCTGATGAGTCAGTATATTGGCACGCTCGAAAACACCGCGACCCAACAGCATTTTCGCGAGTCGCTGCAACATTGGCTCGCGCTGACTGACATCAAACCGATGGTCGCGGCGCATGATCTTCATCCGCAATCGTTCGCCAGTAATCTGGTATCTGAGTTGGGCTTGGAAATGGTCGAGGTCCAGCACCACCATGCCCACGTCGCGGCATGTATGGCCGAAAACGGCCAAGAGAGTCCAGTTATCGGGATCGCCTTCGATGGTGCTGGTTACGGCGTCGACGGTGCAATATGGGGCGGCGAGGCGATGATCGCGGAATATCGCGGTTTTCATCGGCTGTCGCATCTTCAGTACCTGCCGCTACCGGGCGGTGACGCTGTCGCCCGCCGGCCCGATCGTATAGCAGCCGGCTTCTTGATCGGCCTATTTGGTGCGCGGTTCGATGAGCAGGTAAGCAGACTCATTGGCAAACAGGATGCGTTCGTCCTGGCCAAGATGATTGAGCGGGGCATCAACACCTTTCGTACCTCAAGCTGCGGGCGTCTCTTCGATGCGGTCGCCGCGCTGTTAGGCATTTGCTCCGCGACGACGTACGAAGCGCAGGCCGCGATCGAGCTGGAAGTGCTGGCGCGTCGCAGTGCTCCGTCACCTCGCGTCTATCCCTGTTCGATTATCGAGGGTGTGGTTCAAACGGGAGAGATATTTGAAGGGCTTCTCACCGATCTGAACGAAGGGCGATCCACCGCTGAGATCGCACGAGCGTTTCACGACACTATGGCTGAGGTCATCTTAGAGATGGCTGCCGACGCGCGAGAGCAGACCGGAATCGAAGTGGTCGCGCTGAGCGGCGGATGCTTTCAGAATCAGTTACTGCTCGCCGCTTCGATCGAACGCTTGGAAGAAAGTGGGTTCACTGTCCTTAGTCATCGACGGGTACCAGCGAATGACGGCGGGCTCGCGTTGGGCCAAGCAGTAATAGCGGCTGCGCGGTTGAATCGGGAAGGATCGGGAGGCGCATCATGTGTCTAGGTGTTCCGGGCCAAGTCGCCAGTATCACCGAGGAGCAAGGACTACGGATGGGCGATGTCGATTTCGGTGGCATCAAGCGGAGAGCCTGCCTTGCGTACGTTCCCGATGCTGTCGTTGGCGATTACGTAGTCGTGCATGCAGGATTCGCTATCAGCAAGGTCGACGCCGAAACAGCGGCGCGCACTATTGAGATCGTGCAGGAGATCGAAGCTGAGTTGGGACCAGAGGACGATTCATGAAATTCGTGGACGAATTTCGGGACGCCGATTTTGCGCACGCCCTGCTGGGGCGCATCCGCGCGATAGTCACTAAGCCGTGGACGATAATGGAAGTTTGCGGCGGCCAGACGCATACCATCGTCCGCTACGGAATCGACGAATTGCTGCCACCAACGATCACGCTGGTTCACGGCCCCGGATGCCCAGTATGCGTGACGCCGATCGAGATGATCGATCTTGCTCTCGAAGTAGCGAAGCGGCCCGAAGTTATCCTCTGTTCCTTCGGTGATATGTTGCGCGTACCTGGCTCCTCGGGCGATCTCTTCGATGCGCGCGCGACTGGTGCCGATGTCCGTATCGTCTACTCGCCGCTCGACGCGCTCGCGCTGGCACGCCGCGAGCCATCGCGCGAGATCGTTTTCTTTGCGGTCGGCTTCGAGACGACCGCTCCAACCACCGCGATGGCTGTGCATCAGGCGTCCCGACTCGGCATCGGCAATTTCTCCGTTATCAGCGCTCATGTGCGTGTGCCGCCCGCGATCGAGGCGATTCTCTCGACTCCCGCGAATCGGATTCAGGGTTTCCTAGCCGCCGGTCATGTCTGCACCATCATGGGTATCGAAGAATATCTTCCTCTGGTCGAGCGCTTCAAAGTCCCGATTGTCGTCACCGGTTTTGAACCAGTTGACCTGCTTCAGGGAATCGAGATGTGCGTGGCGGAACTTGAAGCCGGCCGAGCCGAAGTCGAGAACCAATACGAGCGGTCGGTCCGCATGAACGGTAATCCCACGGCGCGAGCGCTTATCAAGGAAGTGTTTAGTGTCGTCGATCAGCGTTGGCGTGGTCTCGATACCTTGCCGAGAAGCGCACTGCGATTGAGCGATCGCTACGCCGCCTATGACGCAACCCGCCGGTTCGGACTCGTTCCGCGGTGTGCGGCGGAGCCAGCGGAGTGCCGTGCGGGCGAGGTTTTGCGGGGTGTGCTGAAACCTCCTCAGTGCGAGGCCTTTCGCAAATCATGCACGCCGGAGCGACCGCTTGGTGCTCCGATGGTCTCCTCTGAAGGCGCCTGCGCCGCTTATTTTCGTGCCGGAAGAGAAGCAGCAAGAGAACTCAAATGAGCGAGTCGAACGGAAGCCGCAATCCTCCGATACTGCGTTGCCCGATACCAGCCTCGAAGAACGAGTTGATCGTTCTCGGTCATGGGAGTGGCGGGCGACTCACGGCAGACTTGGTGAACAACGTATTCCTACCCGCGCTCACGAATCCGGTCCTCGATCGGCTCGCCGACAGCGCCGAACTGAATGTATCCTCGGGGCGTATCGTCTTCACCACCGACTCCTTCGTGGTGAAGCCGTTGCGCTTTCCCGGTGGCGATATCGGCTCGCTCGCGGTACACGGTACGATCAACGATCTCGCGGTTGCTGGTGGGACGCCTCTCGCACTGTCGGCTGCATTCATTCTGGAAGAAGGCTTTCCCATCGATGAACTCGCGGGCTTTGTGCGTTCGATGCGTGAGGCTGCCGATCGCGCAAGGGTCAGCATCGTTGCGGCCGACACCAAGGTCGTCGAGCGCGGCAAGGCCGATGGGCTATACATCACTACCAGCGGCATCGGCTTGCTCCCCCAGGGATTGGAGCTAGGTCCCGAGCAGATTCAGGCGGGCGATGTGGTACTCGTAAGCGGTCCGATCGGCGATCATGGCATCGCGGTGATGTCGGCGCGGGAAGGGTTCGAGTTCGAAACCGATTTGGTCAGCGACAGCGCACCAATCAACGGTCTCGTCGCATCGATGCTGGAGGCGGTGCGAGGAATCCGTTGCATGCGCGATCCGACGCGCGGCGGTGTCGCAACAGTCGTTAACGAGTTAGCCAGGAGTGCCAGCGCGGAAATTCTTCTGGAAGAGGCCGCAGTTCCTGTTCGTGATTCGGTCAGGGCAGCGTGCGAGATACTCGGACTCGATCCGCTTTATGTTGCCTGCGAGGGTAGGCTCGTCGCGATCGTCGATGCGGCATTCTCGGAACATCTCCTAGCAGTGATGCGTTCGCATCCGCTGGGCCGCGATGCTTGCCGAATCGGTGCCGTGACGAGAACTGGGTCGTCACGAGTACTCCTGCGAACTTCCCTGGGCACCACGCGTCTATTGGATATTCTTGCCGGTTCGCAATTGCCTCGAATCTGCTAGATCAACCGTGCTTCAAAAGCGCTGATAGCTCATCGCCTCCCGGACTCGTTCGCGCGCCAGGTCAATTGCGGCCTCACGCGGCGTAACGTTACGTCGACGCGCATTTTCGAGTACCGCACTGGTGTTGGCGCGAATCTTCTCCTCGATAGCAGCGAAGGCAGCCGACTGCGTGCCGTGCTGATATTCGACCGCGGCGCAGATAACTCCGCCCGCGTTGACGATGAAATCCGGCAAGCTGAGAATCCCTCGATTGTGCAGCCGCAGCTCCGCCTCAGCCGTCGCCGGAATATTCGCACCTTGGAGTATCAGCTTGGTGCGCAGCGAATCGACGTTGTCCATCGTGATAACGTCTGGCCGTGCCGCCGGTATCCAGATATCGCACTCAACGCCCACGATCGCGTCGCGCGCCAACTTTTCGCCATTACCAAAGCTGGATACGTTAGCGCCGCTGTCCTTGAGTGCTATCAGCGCTTCGACATCGAGGCCGCGCGGATTCGCAATCGTTCCTGAAGAATCAGATGCGGCAACGAGAATCGCACCACGTCGCGCGAGAAAGCGGGCGGCGAATTTCCCTACCGCACCGAAGCCTTGGATGGCGACGCGTGCCCCTGCCAGCTTGATCATCCCGAACTCCTGCGCGGCCTCGGCGGCAATTGCGACCCCGAAGCCGGTCGCACCAATCTCATCAAGCGGAATACCACCGACCGCGCGAGGTAGGCCGACGGAGCGCCCGGTCTCATCGTGCACCCACGCCATCGCTTGCTCGTCGGTACCCATATCGGGCCCCATCATGTAATCGTGAATATCCCCGAGCGCTCGAGCGAAGGCGCGAATGATTGTCTCCTTGCGATCAACGGGCATCCGCGGATCACCGACGATCACCGACTTGCCACCGCCATGACACAATCCCGCAGCAGCGTTCTTCAACGTCATCGCACGGGCGAGGCGAAAGCACTCGGCATAAGTGACATCGGGCGCCATCCGACATCCCCCGATAGCGGGGCCAGCCGCGACGTTATCGACCACCAACAAACCGCGAAGGTTCAGTTTGGGTTTATAGACCGCGATAACACGGGCGGGGCCTAGTTCATCGGCAAACTGAAAAAGATGTTCCATAGAGACTGCTTCGACTTTCAGGTTTCTTTGACCATCGCGATATAGCCAACCGGGCACTCGTGCGCGCAGATTCCGCAGCCCTTGCAGTGATCGTAGTCGAAGACATAGTTCGACTGACTATCGGGCGAAGGTGGAACCTTCAGAACTGAGTTATCCGGGCAAAGCGTCCAGCAGTTATCGCAGGACATACACTCGCCACAAGAGAAGCATCGATGCGCTTCGTGATCGATTTGATCGTGTGCGAGCGAAGCCTCGATCTCCTGTTCGATCGTACGCTCGACTACTGGAAGAATCGCCGGTTGAGCTCGCGGAGAGGGTTCGAAGTAGCTGAGATTGAGTGCTTCGATCGCGATCGGATGAATCGGCGCAGCGCTCGTAATCGGTAGTCCTCGCAGATAACGATCGATCGCGAGGGCCGCGCGACGCCCTTCGCCAATGGCGCCACTTACCGAGCCACCGGAATGGCAAGCATCGCCTCCGGCGAAGATGCCCGAATGCGCGGTTAGCTGTCCGAACTCATCGCACTGGAAAAAAGGATGTGCCGCTAGGACTTGCTCGAAACCCGCGCGTTCGACTTCCTGCCCAATCGAGGGAATCACCTGGTCGACCATGAGGATCGTCTCTGTGCCCTCGAATTCGACCGGCTTGCGCCCGCCATCTGCGGTGGGCAATTCACGCATATGCACCAGTTCCGCTCCGATGAGCGCACCAGCGCGAAGAATCAACCGCTTTATTCCGCGATGCGTATGAATCGTGACGCCTTCTTCGATTGCCTGCTGGATTTCGCGCGGAGTAGCACTCATAGCTTCGTGAGGATCCACGCCAGGTCCGAGCATCGATTGGAAGGTAACGACGTGAACCTCGGATGCGCCAAGGAACTTTAGTACTCGCGCAAGATCGATTGCGCTGTTGCCACCGCCGATAATTGCGACCCGCTTGTAGGCTGGAAGAGCGCCTACCGAAATCCACTCCTGCAGCAACCGAAAACCGCTGCGATGATCGGTCGGTGTCGCGCCATCGACCGACCATGCGATTGGTTGGTTTGCGCCCGGCCCGAGAAATATGGCACGAAAATCCTTCTGCAATTCTTCGAGAGAGACATCGCGACCCACGCGATTGTTTGGACGGAAATCCATCGGGAGCGCGAGCAGCCGTTTTAGTTCCGCGTCGAGCACCGCGCGCGGTAATCGATAGGGAGGTAGAGCACTACGTAGTACCCCACCGGCCTGAGGCTCGGCTTCGAAAACGCTTACCCGATAACCCGCGCACAGCAGATGATACGCAGCCGACAAGCCGGCAGGACCTGCGCCAACGACGGCCACTTGGAGAGCATCAGGAACGGACGGTTTGATGGGATACTCCCAGCCTTCCACGATTGCCCGATCACCGAGAAAACGCTCCACGCTGTGTATCGCAATACTTTCGTCATACTTGCCGCGGTTGCATCCGCTTTCGCATGGATGCGGGCAGACGCGCCCTGTAATCGCGGGGAGCGGATTCGCATCTACGATCGCTTCCCATGCCGTACGGTGATCGCCCTCCGCGATCCGCGCCAAATAGGTTTGCGGGTTCTCACCGGCCGGACAATTGAAAGAGCAGGGCGCGACCTGCGGATGATGCTCGGGTCGTGACGTGCGCCATCCGCCCGTGTTGAGCGAGAGGGAACTTCCACCCTTGGCGAAGCTCCCGCGCGTCAAAGTATCCATGCGCACGCTCCTATGCCCATCGCATCCCGCCGCGATGCGCCGTGTCTGAGCCTTCACTGTCGAGTGCATTCGGCGCGTCACCGCGCAGGCCGTAGACCTCGATATTGTGATTTGCCAATTCCTGCAGATGCTGCAGTTCGGCGCGAGCTTCGGGCGTATCTTCGAACAGATGGCGGAAGCGCCCCTGTATCTGCAGGTAATCGCTTATCGGCAGAATCTTCCGCAGGCGCATCACGTTGACCACGGTGCCGCGATCCATCTCGATGAGCGGAAAAAATCCGGTCTGAACGGCGAGGCGTGCAACTTCGATACTGCGATTGTTGTCGTGTCGCCATCCGAGTGGACACGGTGAATGGACAAGCAGGAACGCTGCGCCTTCTATTTCGATCCCACTGCGCACCTTGCTGCGCAGATCAGATGGGTAAGCGACCGATGCTGTCGCAGCGTACGGAATATGATGTGCCGCGATAATCGAAAGCAGGTCCTTTTTGAGATGGCGCTTGCCCATCCGGTCTTTGCCGTGAGGCGACGTCGTTGTCAGAGCGGCGTGTGGCGTTGAACTCGATCTCTGCACCCCCGTGTTCATGTAGCCTTCGTTGTCGAAGCATACATAGAGCACGTTGTGATTGCGCTCCAGCATCCCCGACAGCGCCTGCAGGCCGATATCGAAGGTACCTCCATCGCCACCCATGGCGACGACCTTCGTGCGTCGTCCTTGAGCCTTCAAGGCAGCCTCGATACCCGACGCAACGGCTGGTGCGTTGGCGAATACTGAGTGAATCCACGGCACGCGCCATGAACTGCGCGGCCATGCGGAAGTGAATACTTCGAGGCATCCCGTGGCATTGGCGATAATCACGTCGGGACCGATCGCCTCAGTGACCAGGCGCGCACCGAGCGCCTGAGCGCATCCTGGGCACGCCATATGGCCGGCGTCGAGCCCACGGAATACAGGCTGCCGATGCTGAAGGTCCGCGCTCGCCTGATGATCAATTGGATTAGCCATTATCACCCCGTCCGGACGCGATTAGCGGTCCTCTTCGGCGATCCGTGAAGGATCGAGATCGAGAATCGCAAACGATGGCGCCTCCGGTTCTTGCGATCTTGCGAGTAGTTGCGAGTAGATGGAGATAGGCATATCGCGACCGCCCAAGCCGGCAACATAGTTGAATATTTGTGGTGGCGACTGAGTATCGGCCAAGGCTGCTCTGACTTCGGCGCCAAGAATTCCTCCTGAGCCGAGTGAGAGCGCACGCTCGAGGACGATCAGGCGCGAGAGTCCCGCACAAGCCTCCCTAACCGCAGCGTTCGGAAAGGGTCGCATCGAACGCAGTTTGATTAGCCTGACGGGTGGCAGAGCAGGATTTTCATCGCGCGCGTCGGTTAGAGTACCGATCACTGATCCGATCGAGAGAATTCCAATCGTTGCGTCGTCAGGTCCGTCGATACTTACCAGGCCGCCGCAGGATCGTCCGGTCAGCTTATGCCATTCGCGATCGACCACGAGGATCGTCTCCTGCGCTTTAACCAGCGCGCGATGATGCGTATAGCGCGCCTCGCTGTAGTAATCGGGCGTGACCAGATTGCCGATACTAATCGGTGCAAGTGGATCGAGCATCCGGCGAAAGCGATACGGCGGCAGGAAGCTGTCGACCTCGGCCTCAGTCGGCAGCTCGATTGCCTCGAGCGTATGCGTGAGGACGAAGCCGTCCATACAGACCATCACCGGCAGTTCCGTCATCTCCGCGATGCGAAACGCTTGAATCGTGGTGTCGACAGCCTCCTGATTGTCAGCGCAGTAGAGCTGAATCCATCCGGTGTCTCGCATCGCCATCGAGTCTTGCTGGTCATTCCAGGCTGAGACCGGCGCGCCGATCGCACGATTCGCACAGGTGAGAACCAGTGGAATCCGCAGACCCGCGATATTGTAGAGCACCTCGGTCATCAGCAGGATGCCCTGTGCGGAGCTTGCGGTGTATGCGCGTGCCCCGGCCGCTGCCGCTCCGAGCACCGTTGAAGCGGCGGAAAACTCACTTTCGACGCTAACTAGTTCGCACTTGAGATTGCCATCAGCGATCAGCCGCGCAAGGTTCTCGACGATATGGGTTTGCGGAGTTATCGGATAAGCGGCAATTACCTGCGGACGACACAGAGCGACGGCACGTGCCACTGCCGCTGAGCCCTCAAGCGCGAGCCGCATCGAGATGATCCTTCCATGCGCCGGCTTCGACACTTCGTGCTGCTTTGCGAACCAGTTGGAGATTACGCTCCAGGGTCTCTCCGCTAAAGCGATGGGCCAGCGCCTTTTCGAAGGCTTCGAGCGGGAGCAATTCGGTGAGCACAAGGAGCGCTGCGACGAGCGCCGAATTAGGAATCGGTCGGCCGAGAAACTGCGCAGCCAAGGCGGTAGCCGGCAGGACGGTAGAGCGAACCGGGCTGTTGAAGCCAAGCTCTTCCACAGTGCGGGACGAGTTAATCAGCACGCCACCATCGCGATGAACGGCCAGTGCGCCAGCGGTATGGAGCAAGGTCGGGTCCTGCACGATTACGTAACGCGGTTCGCGCACCTGGCATCGGCGCTTGAAGGGACGGTCGCTGATCCGCACAAAGGCGGCGACCGGAGCACCGCGACGCTCGGGACCAAAGTTAGGAAATGCCTGTACGTGGCGACCCGCTTCGAAGCCAGCCTCGGCCAGCATGTACGCAGCGATGACATTGCCCTGGCCCCCACGGCCGTCGATACGTATTTCGGTAATTTCAGTCATGGTGGAAGTGCCGGCGACTATGCATGATTTTTCTATGAAAGGTCTTAAGTTTCAGTCGGGTACGGCAGGCGGTTCGCACCCTCCTTCTCCTCGGGAACATCGGTGAGTGTGGCCTCACTGAGGAGCAAAAGCGTAGCCGCCGAGGCTGCATTCTCGAGTGCCAGACGTACAACCTTCGTGGGGTCGATAATACCCGCCTCGACCAAGTCGACGTAGCGACGCGTCGCGGCGTCGAAGCCCCAGCTCCCCTGATGCGCCAGCATCTCGTGGATCACTACGCCGCCGTCCTCGCCGGAGTTTGTGGCAAGTTGCCGCACGGGTTCTTGCAGGGCCTGCTTGAGGATCTGCAGACCCGTGCGCTCGTCGCCGAAGCTCTGCTCTTCCTCGCGCGTGACAGCCTCGATCGCTCGCAGCAACGCGAGTCCACCACCCGGAACGATTCCCTCGGCGACGGCAGCGCGAGTCGAACTGATTGCGTCATCGAGAGCTTCCTTACGACTCTTCATCTCGGATTCCGAAGGAGCTCCAACTCTGATTACGGCGACACCGCCGGCCAGCTTCGCCAGCCGCTCGTTGAGCTTTTCGCGATCGTAGTCGCTGGTGGTCTTATCTACGAGCTGTCGGATCTGTTGTTTGCGCCCCTCGATGAGAGGCTTCGATCCGAGCCCGCCAATCACCTTGGTGTTGTCCTTATCGACAACAACTCGTTGCGCCCGCCCAAGTTGTGGCAAGCTAACCGCTTCGAGCTTGGAACCGGTATCCTCGGAGATGACGCGGCCACCCGTTAGAATCGCGATATCTTCGAGCATCTCCTTGCGGCGATCGCCGAAGCCGGGCGCTTTAACCGCGATACATTTGAGCGCGCCGCGAAGCTTGTTTACCACCAGCGTGGCCAAGGCTTCGCCTTCGACATCCTCTGCGATTATCAGCAATGCGCGATTTGAGCGTACGATCTCTTCGAGCAGCGGAACGAGATCTTTCATCACACCGATCTTCTTATCGGTGATCAGAATCGAAGCGTCTTCGAGCACCGCCTCCATCTTTTCTGGGTCGGTGATGAAGTACGGCGACAGGTAACCACGATCGAAGGCGAGTCCCTCAACTACTTCGAGCTGAGTCTCCGTGGTTCTCGATTCCTCCAGGGATACTACGCCCTCAGCCCCGACCTTTTCGAACGCATCGGCTACAAGATCACCCACCATTGGATCGTTATGCGCCGATATTGCTGCTACTTGCGCCTTCTCCCGTCGCGTCGACACGGGTTTGGACTGTCTGCGCAGCGATTCGATTGCGGCTTTGACACCTTGATCGATGCCACGTTTCAGATCGATCGCGCTCGCGCCGGCCGCTACGTTGCGGACGCCATTGGAAAAAATTGCATAGGCGAGAATAGTCGCGGTGCTCGTGCCGTCGCCCACCGCGTCGCCCGTGCGCTCGGCCGCCTGCCGAATCATCTGCGCGCCGAGGTTTTCACTCGGATCCTTGAGCTGCACTTCCTTTGCGATCGTAACGCCGTCGTTGCAGACCACGGGAACACCGTACGATTTTTGAATCAGAACGCATTTGGATTTGGGTCCGAGCGTAATTCTGACCGCATCGGCTAAAGCCTTTGCGCCACGTAAAAGACTCTCTCGCGCCTCGGCTTGAAAGTGCAGCTCTTTGAACGCCATTAGCGATACCTCGCTTCCGCGCTTTTATTTCCTGTGCCTATCCTGCGCGACGGCTCTGCGAACCTCGCGATCACGTCCGCCTCGGCTTAATGGACTAAGCCTTCTTTTCGGCGTTGCCTTTGGCTTCGATCTGGATTTTCACCTCTTTCGGAATCGCCTCTTTCGGCATCGGCGCGGTGAGTTCGAGCACCCCGTCTTTATAAGTAGCTTTCAGATCATCCCCTTTGATTCCCTCGGGGAGCGAGATTGAGCGTTCGAAGGAGCCGTATCTGATCTCGCGATGCATATAGTCGGCCTTCTTCGTCTCCTTCTTCTCTTCGCGCTCGCCCTTGATCGTGAGCATGTTGCCGACGACCTTGATATCGACGTCTTTGGGATCGATACCGGGAAGATCCGTGCGCACGATAAAGTGATCGTTTTCGACCCGTGATTCGATCGCAAGCTTGGACGGTCGTGTTTCCCACTCAGAAAGCCATTCGCGATTAAAAGGGAAGCGACCGAACCAATCACGGTCCAGGCCGAAGCGCTCCATCAGATCGTCAAACTCATCACGGAAGCGCTCCATCTCTCGTCCACGTCGCCATTTTTCGAGCAATGCCATCGTTGTTCTCCTTGTCACCTAGCGGATTAAACTGAGTCACCTTTGTCGGATTGATACTGTGCGAGAAGTGCTTTGACCTCGTCGTCGCTGACCTGCCCAAAATTGCGGTAGAACTGGCCCACAGCGAAAAAATCCCGGGGTGTTTCGAGACAGACAATATCATCGGCTTCGCCACGCAACGCTTCGAGACTCTCGGCGGGTGCGACCGGGGTTGCGAGGATCAAGCGCTTCGGACGCTGCCGGCGAACGCCTCGCAAAGCGGCTCGAACGGATGATCCGGTCGCGATCCCGTCGTCCACAACGATCACCGTGTGTCCCTCCAACTGCGTCGACGCGCGATTGCCGCGATATTCGCGCTCTCGACGTTTCACTTCTTTAAGTTGGCGGGCGATCTCTTCATCGATGTACTCCGGGGAAACGCCGAGTTGTTCGATCACTTCCCGATTGAAGATCGCGCGAGGATGGTCGCCATCAACAATCGCTCCGATACCCAATTCCGGCTGATGCGGTGCTCCGAGCTTGCGCACGACGATCACGTCGAGCGGAGCGTGGATCCCTGCTGCGACCTCCTGAGCTACCGGCAATCCGCCGCGTGCGATACCCAGCACGACCGTATCGGGTCCCGCATAAGAGGCTAGACGACCCGCAAGCACCCGACCCGCCACTTTGCGGTCGGAAAAGACGACGGGCTCTTCTGGTCTCGGATTGTAATGTCTAGATGCGGGCAGATACTTCGCGAACCAATCTCCGGCGAGATTGCAGACCTGCTGTAGGGTTCCCGGTTCTTCAAACAGATGGGTAGCGCCCGGGACTACCTTCATTGCCTTTGCGCATCGCAGAACCCGATAGGCCTGCTCGTTGAGTTCGATTACTCCGTAATCCTGTCCGCCAACTATGAGAAGGGTCGGAGCGGTAACTGCCGCCAGATGGCGCATCGCGAGGTCGGGGCGACCTCCTCGCGAGACGACGGCTCGGATAGAGTGCTCACGGGCGGTCGCGGTTAGCGCTGCGGCTGCGCCTGTGCTCGCGCCGAAATAGCCCAGTGGATATCCGCGCGTCGATCGCTCCTGCTCGATCCATCGCGTCGCATCGATTAGGCGATGAGCGAGAAAATCGATATCGAAGACACTTTCGCGATCCGCGGCTTCCTCCTCGGTGAGCAGGTCAAAGAGCAGCGTGCCGATTCCTATTTTTTGTAGCGACTCAGCTACCAGCAGATTACGCGGGCTGAGCCGACTACTCCCACTGCCATGCGCGAAAAGCACAATGCCGATCGCACCCTTGGGCACGATGAGTTCGCCGTCGAGTCCAACTGAATCTGAAGGAATGAGAACTCTTTGTCGCATCGGAAATATCGCTCACCTGTTTCAGGTGCCGAACGATTCGTTACGGATTGGGTTGCACGCCCCATGCCAACATCTGGGCGCGATACGCGATCGCGTTGATGTGGAAGCAGAGCCGGTGGATTTTGAGAAAAAGGGTACGTCGATGTTTCGCGTCGCGCTTATTTTCTCAATATCGCGCCCGTCGCTTCTTGGCAAACGACTGATTGCGAACTCTGTTCCTCGCACCTTAGGTGTCTCCGACGGATACGATTCGTCGAGCGGGTTGCTTCCAACGGATACGCTCGAGTCGAGCCGAAAGGTAGGTGCTTATCGAGAGGATCTGAGAAAGCTGTGCCTAGATAAATCTAGGAGTGCTGCCCGGGGATGCGCGCCAGCCAGCCAATCAACTCGGGCAAGAGCACCGCGATACGATGTAGCGAGCTGAGCTCGGCCAAGAGTGCGCGACGTTGAACAAAGGTCCATGCAGCGATACGTGAAAAGCCGTCCTCCTGCAATCGCGTCTCGAACTCCCTGAGATCCTCTTCCAAACGGAGCGGCTCTGCAGTCGACGCAAGCGCCCGCGCCGCGACAGCATCGAGGCAATTGGGGCTGCCAAAAAAAATTCCCCAGGCTTCGAGTTGCTGGTAAGTGCCCTGAAGAAAAGATCGTCGCGCCGATTCCGTGATCGGGTCCAATTCAGGCGACGGCGCAACCAGCCGCGATACCGAAATCGATGCGAACCGGTTGGCGATACGCCGCAAGGTCCCGGTCGCTTCGATTATGGCGTTATGATCGACCGTGCTGGTTCGACCCTCGATTTGCGCATCGTCGGCGATCTGGAGCATCTCAGCAAGCGTGCTCATCGTCTCGGCAATAGCGCTATTGATCTGTCCCTCGCTGCCCGCGGCAATGCCATCGGGTGCAAGCGCCCTGGCGCCGGCAATTACACGACGCAAGCGTGGTATCAGGGAGTCGCCCGCATAGTCAGGCCATAGAATTAAGGCGATAACCGCGACCACGACCGTCCCCAACAGTATCGCCCATACCCGCCACAACGGTCCATAGATATCGGTCGAGGGACTCAAGCCTGCAAAGACCAGTGCGAAGGTCGTACCAATTTGCTTACCCGCATAGGCGACCCGACCACTGCCTAACGATGAATAGGCTGACACGTAGAACACTATGAATATGGTGATTAAATAAGCCGGCAAGGATTCGAAGTTCGGCGAAACGATTATTATCGCCAGCAGCGATACGGCACCTCCGATGACGGCACCGACGATGCGCAACACCATCTTGCGAAAAGCCGCTCCGTAGGTCGGAAGTGCGGTAATCAGCACGGTGGTGAGGATTGTTGAGAGTTCGGGACGCTGACTGAAAATCCCGATCAGATAGCCACTTAGTGCGCATAGTCCGACTTTCAGCGCATAGCGCAATAGCGTCGGATCCAGTCCACGACTTTGCGGAGTAGCGTCAGCGACTCGACACAGAACCGTAGATGCCGGCGGCTCATCGAGCAGCAACTCGATATGCCCACAAATTGATGCGAGCGAATCAGTGACCGACGCAAGGTTTTCTATCTCTGCGGCTCCCGCTTGGCCAATATAAATGGGCCGAACCTCAAGGATGCGCGCCCGCAGACGGTCCATCGCTAATCGCGCCTTGCTCCGCGAGATGGGCGGTGGATTGTCCGAGCCGACCAGGATCGTCGTGCCTAGCTCATCCACTATGTCGTCCAACGCAGTAGCGATCGCGTCGACTGCCGCCTGCATTTCCGTTTGAAGCATCGAGCGGATCAAAGTCGGCACGTGCTCGCGAACGGCGATGATTAAGCGATTCACTTCGAGTTCGATACGAGCGATTCGTGTGATCGTCGCGAGCAGGATAGCCTGCCGATGTACATCGACTCCTTCTGCCACGACCTGATCGAGCAGGGTCATATGTCCGGGCAGATCCGAACTGAGCGGTGGCACCGGCGGTCGGACCGCATCAGGATGGCCGAGGTAAAAATCCACCGCTCCTTTCAGCCGCGCGCGCACTCTCCGTAGACTGTTAGCAAGTGCCTCTCTCAGCAGGGTTTCGCTGGGTTCGGGCCACAGCCATTGATCGAAGAGCAGGACCGTCCCCAGTGCGATTACACTACCGCCGAACGCACCGGCCGCAGCCCATCCGATTTCATGCGGTGCGAAGATGACGCTGTAATAAAGATTCAGGCATACGACCTCGATCAACAGCAGTCCTGCGCCCAGCTTGATTCGATTACCGTAGTAGCTCGACCACGCGAACAACGCGAAGATAAAGGGCAACATCAGCCACGGTGTCTCCGCCAGTACCCGGGCAATTGCCACCGATGCCGCAAGTGCGACTCCTTCGGCCGCTAACAGAGTGCCCGCCCGCCGTACCGACATCATCGGCCCCGCGCCGACCAGCAGCCAGACCAGGTACGTTCCTATCTCGTTATTGACGTGGCAAATCGTAATTAAGGCTGCGCCTACGGTTGCAATCGTGGTGATACGCAGCGCGATCCGAAGCTTGCGAGGGCTGGGAACTAGCTCCCGCGCAAGCAGATTCCCCAGCCACTCGGTCCATCGATACGGTTCTGCTGGCCGAAGTTCCGGCTTTGGGGCTATCGAGACGACGTCGCTGCTCAATGATCGCCCTGAATCGTAACGACCGCCGTCGAGCCCATCCGAAACGGCAGTGCCGGGTCGCTATCTTCGAGCACGACACGCACCGGAAAACGCTGCGAGAGCCGCACCCAGTTAAGGGTCTCTTCGACCTGCGGTAGCCCCTGTACCGTCGCCCCATTATTCTGAAAAAGAGCCCAGCCGACGCCCTGTACCCGACCTCTGAAACGTTTATTAGGGTAGCTCAAGAGGTAGACCTGAGCCGTCATTCCGGGCCGGATATGGCCGAGAAAGTTCTCGCGAAAATTCGCGATTACATACCACGTCCGATTATCGACAAGGCTTAAAACTTCACGACCTTCGTTCGCATACTGACCGACCGTTATATTCAGATTCGTCACGTAGGCATCGAAGGGTGCTTTGACGTAGCAATAGTCGAGATTCAGCTTCGCATCGTAGAGGGCGGCCTCCGCTGCTTTGCGCCGCGCATTGATATCTCCGTACTGACCCAGATCATTCTGCGCCTTCGAAACCTCACTATGAGCGCTCGCAACGCCGGCCTCATCGGCGTCAACGCGGCTCCGAGCATTGAAGACGTCATTGGCGGTAACGAAGTGGCGCTTCAACAACGGCTCGATGCGATCAAGGTATTGTTTGTCGTAGGCGAGAGCTGCCTCGAGTTGCGCCTTACGCGAAGTCGCCGAACGTATAGCGTCCTCCAGTGCTTTGATCTGCAAGTTGGTGAGGGCGAGTTCAGCTTCGGTCCGGTCGACCACAGATTGATAAGGCCTCGGATCGACCACGAAAAGCAGCTGTCCAGCCTTCACATGCTGATTGTCCTCGATAGGCATCTGGACGATAGGCCCGCTGACGTGGGCGGCTATCCCGACCACATTGGCGCGCACGTATGCATCGTCAGTGCGCGGATAAACATAGTAAAGGCGCGTTACGTAGAGAGCCGACGCGATCGCCGCAACGACGATTACGGCCCCTATCGTTCGGCCTATTACTTTCAGTAGCATGATGATCCCGTAGCGTATGTTCCGTTGCTGACCCGTGCGACTGATTGGCGAGTCTTTTGGGCTGTCACCTCAGATACGATTGAAAAACACCACATAAGCGATGCAGCCGAAGAGCGTCGCGAGGCACGGATAGATCAGCAGCAGAGGGCCGAGATGAGGTTCGAGGCCGGTCTTCACGAAGATTGGTCGGGAGATGGCGGCGATCACGATACCGACAATGGCGCACAGGAGCCATGCGGGGAAGTTCGCGCCAGCGATATTCACAACCGGATCACATCCGGCCAATGACAATGTCGCGGAAGCGCAATACGGAGACAGTCTAAGGCCACGCATGATTATTTGGTGCGGATCGCGCCGCCGGCATGAATCACCGCAGCGTAGGCCGTTAGCAATTCGGCCTTGCTTGCGATCAGTGTATAGCGAGCGTTGGCGAGATCGCGCTCTGCTGTCAGTAGTTCAACGATTGTGCTCAGTCCCTGCCGATAGGTCTCCAGGTTCGCGTCGTATGACTCCTGCGAAGCACTGACCAGGCTCTGAGCGTATGAGTATTTGCTGCGGGACGACTCAAGTTCAAAATAGGCTCGCCACATCTCAGCAATAATATCGATTTCCTTTGCCTTCAGTTCAGCGCGCGCGACTTTGTTTTCTTCCTGTGCGGTACGCAGGTCATTAAGGCGCTTGAACCCGGTGAAGAGATCCCACTTTAACGTAAGCAGTGCCGAATACTGCGGTTGTCCTACCTGAGTCGTTGGTGGACCTGAAAAAGTAAAGTTCCACAGATTCTCGCCATAGCCGCTCGAAAGACCGACTGTCGGAAAGAATTGCGAGCGAGCCTGGCGGACGTCAGCCTCGGACGCGCGCACGCCGGCGAAACTCGCCGCAAGATCCGGCCGCTCGCGTCGCGCCTCAGCAATCAGTTCTTCGACGGATCGATTAAGCTGCGGCGGTATCGGCTGATTTTCGAGTCCCACTAATTTGACGGCGGGATCGGCCGGTACGCCGAGCGCCACGGCCATCTGTGCCTGGGCGTCGTGGACCATTAGGCGGGCATTGGCCAAATCGAACTGCGACTGCGCGCCCCGCGCTTTCGCGAGTAACAATGCTGGCTGCGTTGCTAGACCCAGATCCACGCGTTGCTTAACCGCATCGAAGTCGGTCTCCGCCAGTTGCAGGTTTTTCTCCGCCGCGCTCACACCGCTCTCGGCCGCGTCGAGCACATAAAAGGCCGTTTCGGTGTTGAAGATCACATCCTGGATCGAACGGTTGAACAGTAGATTCGCCGCGAACAACTGGTGGCGAGCACTGTCGGACGACGCCTCGCGCCGCCCGAAATCCAGCAGAGTCCACGTCATGATAAGCGTCGGATCGGTCTGCCACTGTTTGAGCTCGCCATACGCGCCGGGCAATTCCAGAATTGTTCGTGTGTAGCCGCTGTCCGAAGCGTAGGAAACCTGTGGGTAGTAGGGCGCCTGCGCGGCTCCGAAGCGGGCTGCGGCGGCCTTCGCGGTGCTCCAGGTGCGCTGGGTCTCGGGATTGTTGTGTAAGGCGATATCGACCAAGACCGGCAGCTCGTAAGCTCGATCGCTCTGAACCGTTGCGGGCGATAGCGGCTCGGCCGAAGCGGGCTGAGCAGGCGGTGTCCCGACAGGAGGGCCGCTCCATTGTTGCTCCTGATGTTGAGGGGCCCATTTATCCGGATACAGCTCCGGGCGATCGCCGACGCTGGCACACCCCTGAAGGATCCCGACAATCGTGATCGTCGAGAGGGCTATCGCTACAAACTTCATCCCGCTGCACCGGCTTCCAAACACGCGATTACCCTGTGATTACTCCAACCGGGGCCCAACCGGATAGATTCGATCAGTCGAGTTGCCGCAACCAGACATTTCCTTAGGCCATGTCATAGCTTCATAGAGGCTCCGATAGCTCCGCTCAATTTATACGGGCTGCGACCTCCTGTCGCCGGTGCAATACGAAAGGCAAAGGCCATGGACCCGCTAGGTCCACGGCCTTTTTGCAAGATCGATTTCAGCGACTAATGCTTACAAAAATGAGCGATATCGGCCGCCGTGTCGCGGCTGATATCCGGGCAAGCGATCGGGAAAATCTCGGTGCCGTGAATCGTCCCCATCACCTGCCGACAGCGCGTGCTGACGCCGCTTCTCAGCAACAGACGATAGAACTCGATACCTTCGTCGCGGAGCGGATCGCATTCGTTTACGCTGACAATCGTCGGCGGGAGTCCTTTGACGTCCTCCTCTGCTGCGAAAGCTGGCCATGCCAGTGGATTCCGCGCGCGGAACTCCTCGATTCCATAGGACATCGCTCCCCGATTATTGTGCAGTTCGATCAAAATGCCGTTGTTCTCGACTGACGACGGGTATTGCGGCAAGGGCCATTCCCCCGAGATATACGGGCAAAGTGCATAGAGCCCCTTAATCAAGCCGATATTCCCGTCGCGCTTCAGTTTCAGCCCCGTCGCCAGCGTCAGGTTTCCGCCACCGCTTTCGCCCGCGATAATTACTCGCGTCGGGTCGATTTTGAGCGCTTCACTATTCGCATGGACCCACTTCAGGCCGGATACACAATCGTTGAGGCCGGCAGGATAGGGCGCTACTTCAGGAACCGATGAGGGCGAAATCGAATTGCGGAAATCCACCATCGCGACTGCGACTCCGTTTGCCGCGATAATTTTGCCCCACGCCTGATAATTGCCGTCGTAACACGAGAGCATGTACATCCCGCCCCCGTGGATATAGTAGACGCAAGGAACTCGCTCGTTGTTGTCCGGCCGGATGAACTGAATATTGATCTTGTTGCCGTCGGGGCTCGAGGTGACGACTTCGGTGCGGATACTCAGGCCTGTCGAAGGGGCGATCGATTCCTTATTACAGCTATCGAGAAATTTCTTGAAAGCTGCGGCCACAGTTTTAGCGGTAGCGCTATTTTCGATCGCCAACAATTCCTCGCGGCTCGCGACGTTGCCCAGCGGGCGTACATCCCATCCGCCGAAGACTGCTTTGAGTCGCGGATCGATCCGCGGATCCGTTGCAATTTTTGAAAGCATGATCTGCTCCTTGTTAGATGCCAAGTGCCTGACCATAACATCGCGACTCGCCGCCGACCATGTTCGCTTTGAGCCCGACCAAGCGCGGTCACAGATGTCCGCACGAGCCTTATCGACCGGCTTTGCTTATCTGATAAAGCGAGAACCGCGAGGGAGACGGAGCTATTTGGGTAAGAAGGAGATCAGATTGATCTTTGGTGGAGCAGAAGGGATTTGAACCCTCGACCCCCACGTTGCGAACGTGATGCTCTCCCAGCTGAGCTACTGCCCCACCGAAGCGACGATATTACGCTAGCGCTTCCGTCTAGCCAACCATCTGCCTTTACGACGCGAGTGTCGTCTTAAGCCAGGCACGCAAGCTATCAGCGAGTTCAGGACGCTTCAAGCCGAAGCCTATCTGTGCGGTCAAAAAGCCTACGCGATCACCGAGGTCGTAGCGGATTCCTTCAAACTCGTAGCCGTAGAGTTTGCGACGCTGCGCGAGAGCCATCAGGCCGTCCGTAAGCTGGATCTCTCCGCCTGCACCGGGCCTCACCTGTGCCAGCAAATCAAAAATATCGGGAGTCAGGATGTAACGTCCCATGATCGCAAACTCGCTGGGGGCCTTGTCGATAGGAGGTTTCTCGACCATTCCGGTCAGTTCAAAGCGCCGTGTACCTGCCGGGTTCACGGCGACGATGCCGTATTTGGATAATTCGCTACGCGCTACACGTAGTAAGGCCACGGTAGGTGCGTCGGCCGGTTCGGCCACATCGAGCATCTGGCGCAGACACGGTCGCGGACAATCGAAAATATCGTCGGGCAAAATAACCGCGAAAGATTCGTTACCCACAGCTTCGCGAGCGCACAAGACAGCGTGACCGAGTCCAAGCGGCTCGTTTTGCCACGCGATCGTGAATTTCGCGAGATGATTAGTTTTGTGCACGATTTCGAGCAGATCGCGCTTGCTGCGCTGCTCCAGATGTCGTTCCAGCAGGGGTGCGGGTTCAAAATGCTGGCGCAGGGCCTCTTTGCCAGGCCCGAGCAACAGAACGATCTCCTCGATACCGGATTCGACCGCCTCTTCGACCACCACCTGAATCGCCGGCTTATCGACCACCGGCAATAGCTCTTTAGGTACAACCTTGGAGGCGGGTAGCATCCGCGTGCCCATCCCCGCCGCAACAATGACCGCCTTGCGCACCTTCATACTTCAAAGATGGCCGCCCGAGGGCGTACAGGCAAGGAGGAATCTGGATTTGACGAAGACTTAGCGCGCCAGGTTCTGGCGTTCGCGTGCTTCCTGGGCGGATTTACAGGAGATACAGAGCGTCGTTACCGGGCGGGCCTTCAGGCGGGCGATTCCGATTTCGTCCCCGCACTCTTCGCACAGTCCGTAGGAGCCGCTCTCGATCCGATCGAAAGCATCGTCGATTTTAGACAGCAACTTGCGTTCGCGGTCGCGGATACGCAGTTCCAGCGCCCGATCGGACTCGGCGGACGCTCTATCTGTTGGATCGGGAAAGCTTTCCACCGCCGGCTGGTTCATCGAGTCGACGGCGCGCTCCGCCTCGGAGAGAATCTCGCGTTTGCGATCTTCGAGGATGCGTCGAAATTGATTGAGTTCCCGCTGTCGCATCTTTATCTGACTGCCAATCTCGAACATTATGATGCTAATTGCGCCCGCCAGTGATGTAAAGAAAACCACGATGACTACCGCCTACTTCGACGCTTTCTCCGGCCTGAGCGGCGATATGATTGTCGGTGCCCTGCTCGACGCGGGTGCTGATTTCGCCGCGCTGCAGGAAACTATTGCGACCCTCGGGATGCGGGGGTATCGGCTCGCGACGCGCCCGCTCTCGCGCAGCGGTATCGTCGCAACCAAGTTCGAGGTCGAAGTCTCCGAGTCTCAACCCGAGCGTCATTTGGGCGAAATCGTCGCGATGATCAAGCGGGGGACGCTCACACCGACAGTCACAGCCAACGCAATCAAGATTTTCGAAAAGCTCGCGGAGGCCGAGGCCCGCGTCCATCGCACGACGCCTGACCACGTTCATTTCCATGAAGTCGGTGCCGTCGATTCGATTATCGACGTCGTCGGGGCCGCCTGGGCAATCGATCAGCTTGGCCTTGAACGCCCCTATGTTTCACCGCTGCCGATGGGGAAAGGGTTCGCCAAATCCCGTCATGGGACTATTCCAGTGCCACCGCCGGCGACAATCGAGTTGCTGACCGGCTTTCCGGTGAAGCTGGGCGACGGCGAGGGCGAGATGGTCACGCCGACAGGCGCCGCGATTATCAAGGCACTCGCGCAACCAGCGCCGGAAAAGTTCAACTTCGAGGTCAGCAAGATCGCTTATGGCGCCGGTACCAAGGATTTCAGCGATCGGCCGAATCTGTTGCGCATCCTGATCGGAAGCGAGGGGACGCGCTTCGTTACAGACGATCTGATCGAGATCGCGGCAAATATTGATGATCTCAATCCGCAGATATACGACCATCTGAGTGATCGGCTCTTTGCAGCCGGTGCGCGCGACGTGACGCTCACGCCCACAGTGATGAAGAAGGGGCGGCCCGGCGTCGTTCTCGCGGTCTTGGCCGAGCCTGCTACGCGCGAGCGCCTCGCAGCAATTATCTTTGCCGAGACTTCCTCGATAGGGCTGCGGTTTCATCCGGTGAGTCGGCTCAAGCTCGATCGACGAATCATCGAGACGACGACGCGTTTCGGTACGATTCGCGTGAAGGTCTCCGGCGATCCGTCGCATCCGATCACGCTGTCTGCTGAATACGACGATTGCCGCAAAGCGGCGGTCGCGCACGATACCCCGCTGAAGCTCGTAATCGAGGAAGCCGTCGCCGCTGCGCGGCGCGTGTTATCCTGACCTGGTGGCCGAGCGCGTTCGCGTTAACGAGATTTTCTACAGTATCCAGGGTGAATCGACCCGGGCAGGGCTGCCCTGCGTCTTTATCCGGCTGACCGGATGTAACCTGCGCTGCTCGTGGTGCGATACGGAGTATGCGTTCCACGCCGGAAGACACTTCGCAATCGACACGATCGTCGCGCAGGTGCGGAGCTATGGTTCTAGTCTGGTGGAAGTGACTGGGGGGGAGCCTCTACTGCAGAAAGGTGTTCACGCGCTCTTCGCCGCTTTGCTCGAACAGAATTACACTGTGATGGTCGAAACTTCCGGCGAGCGTGATCTAAGCGTCGTCGATCCGCGCGTCATCAAAATCATGGATCTCAAGTGCCCCGGCAGCGGCGAAAGCGACCGCAATCGATGGAGTAATCTCGAAGCGCTAGGACCACAAGATGAAGTGAAGTTCGTGCTCGTCGATCGCCGTGATTACGAATGGGCCCGCGACGTTATCCGGGAACACGGCTTGGCGGCGCGTGTTAATGCGATCTTGCTGAGCCCGGTCTTCGGGCAACTCGATCCCGAGGCTCTTGCCGGATGGATCCTCGCCGATCGCTTACCGGTGCGGATGCAACTCCAGATGCACAAGCAGATATGGGGTCCGTCAGCACGCGGTGTCTGAATCTGAGCTTGATCGTGCGTGCGTTTCGATTACGCTCGGCGGGGCGATGCCAGCACCACTGATCAGCGATGTACTGCCCGATTTCGTCGATGAGCTCGTTTTTCTGCTGCAGGGCACCGGCGCCGAGGGACTGGAACCGCAACTTCGTGCACTGCGAATCGAATCAATCTGTGATTGCGGCGATTCGAACTGCGCCAGCTTTGCGACGGCATCGGAAGTAAAGGTCGAGAGCACCGTCGAACTGCAGCCAATCGAAGGTCATCTGATTCTCGATCTGAACGCAGCCGAAGAGATCTGCTTTGTCGAGGTGCTCGGACGCCAGGACATCAAATATCTGCTCGAAGAGCACTACGAAGAGATGTCGAAATAAGTTCTAGCTCGGGTTCAGCAGCACTTCGCCGAGGAGTTTTACCAGCCGCTCGGCCGGTGCCCGCTTGATATCCGCGATCGAAAAGCCGGCGGCTGCAGCATGTCCGCCACCGCCAAAGTGGCGGGCCAATTCCGACAAGTCGACCTCACAATCAGCGCTACGCCGCAGGCTCACCCCGAGGCTGCGCAAATCAAACAGCGCGATCACCGTATGATGCTGCTCCTCGTAGAGCTTGGCCGCGACCTCGCTGCTGTAGCCGATGCAGCATGCGCTCCGCAGGCTGATGCCGTTGCCCAGAGACTTCTCGACCATAGTGGTCCGCGCGATATCGAAGCTCTTTTCCATCGCGGCTCGCCCAGCTTCCAGTGCTGTTTTGAGTCGCCGCGTCATCACGGGGTCCTCGAGCCTGATAATTTCGCGATAGGACTCGATCCCGCCCAACGTCTGGACCGCTAACGCCCAATCTTCCGAGCCCGGTACCTGATGGACCCAACGGTCATGGTCGTCGGCGATCGCGGCGAAGGCTCCGAAGCGCTCGAAGGCGCTCAGCCGGCTGGGATCGCCGGCCTCTGCCGCGCGTTGCCGGAGAAAGTTATAAGTGAGGCGGGCGGCTGAAAATTCTTCGGTCAGGACTTTAGCGGTGAAAGGAACGTCGAATTCTGGCGCGTCGAGGCGCGATACGGCCGTCCGATGGTGGTCGATCCAGTAAACCCGAGTCCCTTTGCGCAGCAATTGGCGCAGATGCTCGGCTGTATCGGTCGAGGTCCACGAGAGGTCGGTAATCCAAAGCTCGTCGAGCCTGCTTGGTCCTTTGGGCCCCGCAAGCTGGATCAACCGGTCGGTATCGCCGTTGGGCGCAAGGACGGTCTGAACCCTTTCGCTGGCGTGAAAGCGCCGCACAGCAGCGGCTGCGGTTACTCCGTCGAGGCATGACGGGCCGTGGCTGACTACCTGAATGGTCAGCGCGTCACGTTTTGGCATAAGAGAATCATTCTATGGTATCCGATTTAATCAAGCGAACCGGCGATGAAGCTTGCGGCGTCTCGTGCTAGATTCTGCACCGACCGGTACGACCCGCGAGACTGATAAGTGTTGGAACCGACGATCCTCGAGCGCGCGCAGCATCCGATTTCGCGGCGCAATATCGACCCTAACGTTCTCAAGATTCTCTATCGCCTGGTAGGCGCGGGGCATGTTGCGTATCTCGTTGGGGGCGGCGTGCGCGACCTGATGACGGGGCGGCAGCCCAAGGATTTCGACGTTGCGACCTCCGCCCATCCCCATCAGGTGCGCGAGCTTTTCCGTAATTCGCGCCTCATCGGCCGCCGGTTCCGGCTGGTCCATGTGTTCTTTGGCCCGCAGAATATCGAAGTAGCGACCTTTCGCCGTCGTAGCGAGGAAGTGCCCGAGAGCGATGATCCGCTGATTCGGCACGACAATACCTTCGGCACGCCCGAGGAAGACGCCTTCCGGCGCGACTTTACGATCAATGCGCTATTTTACGACCCGAGCACCTTTCAGGTCATCGACCATGCAGGCGGCGTCGCCGACCTAGAAACACGTTTGATTCGCACGATCGGGGATCCGGAATTGCGCATGCGCGAGGACCCGGTTCGGATGATCCGGGCTATTCGTTTCGCCGTTAAGCTTGATTTTGCAATCGAGCCGGCCACCCGAGACGCGATGGAACGGCATCGGATCGATCTCCTCAAAGCGTCGATCCCGCGGCTCGCCGAGGAGACCTATCGCACCCTGATGCTTCCGGGGGCCGAGCGCGCCCTGATCCTTATGGAAGAACTGGGGATTCTAGAGCTGCTGCTCCCATTCCTGTCGGAACACGTTCGTGAGGTCGGAGTCGAGAACTCATCAACCGCCCGTAATCTGGCTCTGATGGGCTCGGCGATCGGGCAAAACACGACCATCTCGCGGCCGATCGCGTTGGCGTGCCTTTATGCCGATTTTTACCTCTCACGAATGCGTGATTTACCGCCGGAACAGCGCTTTGCCCTAATCGAGGCGCTCCGAGCCCGAGGCTTCGCCAAGGCTGATACCGAGCACATGCGGCTATTGCTCGAAGCCGTGGTGCATATGGCCACGCGATCGCGGGGATTGCGCCGCGTCGCTCGCCGCCCCTACTTCGCAGACGCGCGGACTCTCTTTGAGCTGATTACGCCGAGCACTGGAACGGTGCTCACAGCGATCGATGAGTTTCTCGCGCCGCCACCGGCTCAACCCGCTCATCCGCAGCCCGGTCGCCGCCGTCGCCGCCGCAGGGGAGGGCGCAATCGCCGCCGGGGTCATGCTGGGGTGCATCCAACGAACGGGTCGAATGGTTCGGGCGTTGCCACGGAAGCAACGGAGCCGGTCGCTGCCGACAGCATCGAACGGACCAAGCCGTCGGATAACGCCGACGGTCAATGAGACCTCGCATCGCACGGTGTTCGCGGCTTGTCCTCACTTTTTCCTTGAACTAAGTTAAGTCACTCACAACGCCTGCGACGCCGTCGACCCGCATCGCCGCTGCGGCGCGCTAGTATTCGAGAGTGAGGTTGCATCTTGGCTGCCAACGGCCTGCGCACCGACAAAATCTGGATGGATGGCGGACTGGTTCCTTACGACGAAGCCAACGTCCACGTCTTAACTCATAGCCTGCACTACGGTCTTGCGGTCTTCGAAGGGATGCGATGCTACAAGGGCGACGACGGTCGCTCGGCGATCTTCCGTGGTCGCGAGCATATTCGTCGGCTCTTCGATTCGGCGCATATCGTCGAGATGAAGCTGCCGTTCAGCCAGGAAGAAGTTCTAAAGGCCTGCGCTGACGTCGTTCGAGTTAACAAATTGGTCGAATGCTACTTGCGGCCGATCGCCTTTTTGGGCGAGGGCGAGATGGGCCTGTCGGCTCGCGGCAACAAGGTGCGCGTCTCCATCGCGGCTTGGCCGTGGGGTGCGTATCTGGGCGAAGAGGGCGCAACCAAGGGTGTTCGCCTGAAGACCTCGTCCTTTACGCGATATCATCACAATTCACTTCCGCCGAATGCGAAGCTCTCGGGCCCGTACGTTAATTCTATTCTCGCGGGCTACGAGGCGCGTCGTCACGGCTATGATGAAGCCTTGCTGCTCGACGTGCATGGTTTTGTGGCCGAAGGCAGCGGCGAGAATTTCTTCATTGTGCGGGACGGTATCGTGAAGACGCCCCCGCTGACCTCGAGCCTGCCGGGAATCACTCGTGACTCGGTAATCAAGATTCTGACCGATGCGAAGATTCCGGTTGTCGAGCAGTTGTTCCCGCGCGATGCGGTCTATATCGCCGACGAGGCCTTTATGACCGGCACCGCCGCGGAAGTGACGCCCGTGCGCGAACTCGACGATCGACAGATCGGGGAAGGCAAGCCCGGACCAATCACGCGGAAGGTAATGGAAGTCTTCCAGGCTGCCTTGCACGGGCGCGATTCGCGCTACAGCTCCTGGCTCTATCCGGTCTGAGGGTTGTGCGGATCGTCGCGCGGCTGTCACTGGTAATTGTGATGAGCGGGTTACTTTCAACGCTGTTCCCGTGGCTGGCGCGCGGCGAGATGCTGAAGGTTGGCGACCTGGCCCCGGACTTCTCCACGACCGCGGTCGTCGGTGACCAGACCGTCCCAATCAAGCTGATCGATTACCGCGGACGCAAGGTCGTTCTGTACTTCTATCCGAAGGACAATACTCCCGGATGTAACAAGGAAGCCTGCGCCTTCCGCGACGGCTACAGTCAGTTGCAATCATGGGGAATCGTGGTCCTCGGATGCAGTATCGATAATGCCCAAGCTCATCAGGCGTTCGCCAAGAAATTCTCCCTCAGTTTTCCCCTCCTGCTCGATCCCGACAAAAAAATCGCCAAGGCCTATGGCGCCGATAACGGGATTCCGATTCTTGGGCTCAATCGGCGCATCACGTACGTGATCGGTGAGGATGGACATATTCTGAAAGTCTATCCGCAGGTTGATCCATCCAAGCACGCCGCGCAGATAATTCATGATCTGGGTGCTGACAAAGCGACGCCGACTCCTACTGCCAGCCCAACTCCATCGGCGATGCCCACACCGAAGGCCAAGCCAGCACGGCACGACGAGGAAGACGAATAAGAACGCCAGAATCTGATTGACTGCTGTCGTCTTGGCTCGGCGACGATTCTGTTTCCTTATGCTCCAACCGGGTTGTTTCCTTTGGAACCAATTGCGAGATGATGAGATCGAAGAAACTGCGCATCGGGCTAACCCAGCTGATGGCATGCGCCGTGCGTAACCGAAATCGGATCAGATCAGAGCTTAGAGCCTGATACTTTGTCCATGAGAAAGTGAGGAGTTTAGCGAATGGCAGGCAACGGTAAGGTAAAATGGGATCCCCGAGTCGTCATTATTGGTGCTGGGATGGCGGGGATTCTCTCGGCGATCAAGCTACGTGAAGCCGGCTACTCCGATTACGTCATCTACGAGAAGGCCTCGAAGATTGGCGGTACGTGGCGCGAGAATACCTACCCCGGACTCTCCTGCGACGTTCCCGCGCATCTCTACACCTATTCCTTCGAGCCGAATCCTACCTGGACGCGCGTGTATGCGTCGGGCACCGAAATCCAGAGCTACTTCGAGCGAGTCGCGGACAAGTATGGCGTTATGCCGTCGATTCGCTTCAACGAGGAGATTACCTCCTGCGAGTTCATCGATGGTCGGTGGCAGCTCAAAATGAAGAGTGGCCGCACCGATCAGGCCGACGTGGTTATTGCGGCAACCGGCGTGCTCCATCATCCGAATATCCCCGATCTGCCGGGCCTCAAGGACTTCGGCGGCGCCTGCTTCCATAGCGCGCGTTGGGACCATACGGCTCAGCTGGACGGTCGGCGCGTTGGTGTGATCGGAACCGGTTCAACCGCAATTCAAATCACCTCTGCGCTGGTTAGCCGGGTGGCGAAGTTTAAGCTCTTCCAGCGCACTCCGCAGTGGGTCTACAAAGGCGAGAACCCGGCCTATACTGCCGCGCAAAGAGCTGAATTCGCGCGTGATCCGTCCAAGGTCGATGCGATTCGTAACGAACTCAATTCCTTCTTCGATATTTTCAGTTCGGCGGTCATCAATGCTGACTCGCCCGAGATGCATCAGATCGAAGCGGCTTGCCTCGCTAATCTCAACGAAACCGTCGTCGATCCGGTGCTGCGCGACAAGCTCCGCCCGAATTATCGAGCCGCCTGCAAGCGACTGATCTTCTCCCCCGATTTCTACGAGGCGATTCAGCATCCCAGTGCCGAACTTGTGACAGCGGCCATCGATAAGGTTGAACGGGCAGGGGTTCGCACCACGGATGGTGTCCTGCACGAACTCGATGTGCTCGTGCTTGCGACCGGCTTCCGGGCGGATCGCTTCATCCGTCCGACGGTCGTACGCGGTCGTAATGGTGCTGATCTCGACAAGGTTTGGGAAGACCATCCGGTGGCCTATCTCTCGATCGGTATCCCCGACTTCCCGAATTTCTTCATGCTGAATGGCCCCAACGGACCAGTTGGTAACTTTTCGCTGATCCGAATCGCCGAGCAACAGCTTCATTACATCCTGCAACTGCTTGATCGGATTCGTAACGGTGAATGCCGTGAGATTAGCCCAAGCCGCTCGGCCGCAGCGGAGTTTGAGCGGGCACGTACCGAGGCAGCGAAGAAATCGATCTGGGCGACCGGATGCCGCAGCTGGTATCTCGATAAGCATGGAGTTCCGGCGAGCTGGCCGTGGTCGAGTCAACGCTTTAATCAGGAGATGGAGGCGCCCAAGCTCGATGCCTATGAACTCGCTGGTTAGTCGGCACCAAGGATAACTGAAGCAGAGCGGCGGGGAGTTGTCTTACTCACCGCCGTTCTGCTTTGCGGCTAAAGAAAATGAAAAGGCTCTGCGCGAATCGAACGCACAGAGCCTGCCGCCGAATCAATCCAGACCTGCAATCTCAGGCCGCGATTGGCATCGCGTTAAGCTCCTGGAGCGCCGGCATCACCTCTTTGGCGAACAGCCGCATGCTCTTCTCCGCCACCGACATCGGCATCGAGCCGTACTTGAAGATGAACATGATCTCGTCGACGCCGAACTCATTGGCCAATTCCGTAGCACGTTTGATCGTCTGATCAGGCGTACCCCATGGATGCGTCCGGAAGAAGCCTTCGCGGAAGGGCGTTGCATCCTCGCGCAAGGCCCTCTGCATCTGGCCGTAGCTCTGATAGCCCTTCGTGTCTCCGAGATGCGTCCCGAGCAGTTCGTAGTGGCGCAGTGCCGAATCGGTGTATTCGCACATATACTGATGGGCACCGGACTCCGCAGCGCTCTGCGTATCGGCGACGTAGGTCCAGAGAGCGAGTTTAGTGTGGCCGGGTTCGTGGCCAGCGGCACGGCGCAATTCGGCGTAATGACGCATGTTGGAGAGCGCCAAATCGAGGCTGGTGGTAGGGATCGTCAGCGGACGGACGCCGTGCTTTGCGATAATCTGCACGGTCTCGTCGGTACCGCCCGCGCACCAAAGATTCGGACTGAGGTCGCGCTCCGGCTGGGGCCGCAGATGCAATCCGTGGATATGGTAGTACTCACCGTCGAAGTTGCATTCGCCAGTCGCCAGTAGCTGCTTGACGATCTGCAGGGATTCATCGAAGCGGCCGCGCGCCTCGTTCTGATTGACACTCATCCCGACGTATTCGCGACGTCCGAGACCACGGCCGACGCCGCAGATAATCTCACGACCCTCGCCGAGAAACGCATCGAGCATGTTAACGTCCTCGGCGACGCGCACCGGGTTATGCCAGGGCAGCACCGTGACCATCGTGCCGAGGTCGACCCGTTTGGTGATACCCGCGATATAGGTCAGATACTGCAACGGGTTGGTGACCATCGTGTAGGGCGTGAAGTGATGTTCGATCGTCCAGACCGAATCGAAGCCGCTCTCATCGGCGATACGCGCGATATTGATTTCCTCGTTGAAAATCTCGCGATCGGAACGGACAGCTCGACGAGGTACCGCTTTGCCTTGTTCTTCCGCCTCGTAGCGATCCCAGTCCTTGTAGTTCTGATTGAAGATAGTGGCTCCGACTCGCATTATTTCTGTCTCTCCTTCCGATACCTTTTCCAGTCTCAGAAGACCGGATACTCGAACCCGACCTATGTCGAGCTCTCGACAGGGATTCTAAGCAACTACTGTTCCATTAAGAAGCTTGCTACCCAGATGCCTACTTCTGACAGAAGCCGCGGATGTATTTCATGACGGCGTGAATCTCGTCGTCGCTGAGTCCGCCACCCCATGCCGGCATATCGCCGGATAAGTGGACGCCTTCCCCTCCCTCCTTGATCGCCTTGAACATCGTATCGTCGGTGATTTTCGCCATCGCTGTGCAATCGGTGAAATCTTGCGGATGCGTTTTCAAGGTTGCTCCGTCCGCACCGTCGCCATGGCCGTTGTCGCCGTGACATCGTGAACAATAGATCTTGTAGGTCAGATCGGCCTGGGCCCACGCCCGTGAGGGCATCATTCCGAAGAATCCGCTACTCGTTAACGCGAAACCCAGTGCCGCCACGCCCAAAGTTCTTCTCATGATTTCTAGCCCTTTCCTGCCTCTCCCGATGGAGCCGCTTATTTGGATTCCTTTAGGTATTCGAGCACCGCGCGCGCATCCTGGGCCGGCAGATTTGCCTGCGTGCGCATGTGCATCATGATCATGTTCCATTCGGCCGGAGAGAATTCTGAACTCGGCCGCGCGTTGTGGCAGGTATTACAGTAGACCGGCCACAGCTGTGCGCCGCGGCGGAAGAGAGTTCTCCGTTCGTCGGCATTCTGTGGAGGGTCGAACCCCTCGGCGCGGGCTACTGTCGCAGCCACTCCAGTCGCAACCACGATCGCAAGACCAATCGATGCCATTGTTCTTATCGCTTTCGGTTTCATGTCGAGTATCCCCCTTAGAAGCCGAGCGCGAATTGGCTGACGAAAGCCCGATCGTTAGCAGTGGCGTTAATCGGTTGGCCGGTGTCGCTGTAATAGCCTCCCTGGCCGGGTAGTTCGAAATCGAACTCGTTCTGCCAGACAATCGATGGAGCAACCCAGTAATCCAGGCCGAGCGCAACTTCTCTTGCGTGAGGCATGAAGATCGAGGGCGACCCGGTGAAACCAATCTCAGGCGAAGTGACAATCTCGCTTTGAACTGTGGCGCGCGAGTTGACTCCCGAGTACCTGACCAACGGTTCCAACTTGGCGAGCACTGCGCTGATATCGGTGGGGATTCCGGGGATTCGTAAGCCCGTCAGGAAATAGCCTGCCTGCACGTACCAACCTTGGCGATTGTCGTTGCCCTGCGGGCTCGGCATCTCCCGATAGGTTGAGATCCATTCGCCGCGAGTCTGCAGACCTCCTTTGAAGTAGTTGAAATCGACGCCCCACGACTTGAACCAGTAGCCATCGAGCCACTTACCGTCGTAGCTAGAGGCGCCAAGTTCGAGCCGGCCGAGTCGCGAGTCGATAGGGAAAGGATAGACACGCACCCGTCCGCCGAAGGCCGGGGTATGTGTATTTAGTTTGATATTGTTGGGCGAGTTCAGGGTGTCGCCCACCAGCGCCGCTGACGGCATCGGGCAAGATGGCGTCACGCTCGGATATACATTGTCAGTACAAGTGGAGTTGGTGAAGCCCGGCCCGTTCGAGACCCATAGGGTGTAGTCAGTGTATTGACCGGTCTGGCCCCATTGGTAGGCGCCGCGCATTTGTACGCCGACGTCGGTACCAGGGATGATACCATTAACGCCGTAAGGCAGAGGCGCCGTGATAAAGCGATTGACCCAGAAGGGGCTCTGATCTTCGTACCAGTCGCCGAATGGCTGATCGAAGATACCCATATTCAGGGTCATATAGTCATTGAGAAAATACTGCAGCGTCGCTACCGGCAACTGGAATTCGGCATCAGAGCCCGATGGTAGGTTCGCTTCGACGGTTGCCTCGAATAACATCCGATCGCTCAGTTGCCAGAGAATGATCGGCTCTATATCGAGTGCGAACGAGTTGTCGCTCGTCTGTTTGTCATAGGTGAAGCTGCCGGCCGCCCCACCTACGAGCGTGAATCGATAACGCCCCAGGTAACGATTGACCGCATCAGAGAAGTTCGCAGGTGATGGCGCCGACGCGACCTGAGTTTGCAAGGCTTGAATTTGCTGAGTCGTCGAAGCCTGCGCTTTTTGATTATCGCTCTTAAGCTCTGCGTTGGTTTTCCGCAGATCGGCATTCTCGCCTTCGAGTTCCTCCACGCGATGCTCGAGTGCGTGTAATTCCTGCTTAATCTCGAGGATTTGATCATCGCGGCTCGCCCTTGACGAGGCCTTACTCACGGTCGAAGTAGCGCTGGCAGCAAACACCGAAAAGGGCGTGTGGAGCGCCGAACAGACTAACGCTGCACTGGCGCCAGCTACTAATCCCCACCGCATATGCTTACCCCTCCATCCGAGACCATATTGCCCTCCCTGAGCCCTACGATTTCGAGAACCAATCTCAAAAAAGAGCAACAAGCGTGCTCAGTTAGGCTCGATTGCGAAGGTGTACACGAGGAAACGATAGGTAAGTATTCGCTACATTAGATTCGACCTCACGACGAAAGTGGTGCCAATGGATACAACTTTAGTTGTTCCCTTTGGAGACGGACCCGCCGCGGATCGTGACTTGGCGGTCAGCCAAATGAGATCAAGTTCCCGCCGCGGCCTTTTCGAACCGGATGGCTTGGCACAGTCGCTGCTGTATAGGATCTAGTAGGAAGTCAGCAGCAGAGCCGCAAGCCCAGACCTGCTGTAAGCGAGGAGGGCGAACGATGAAATTCGGTGTACTTAATTTCTTCGAACATCCGGCGGGCGGCAAAACCGAACATCAAGTCTTCAAAGAGCAGCTAGAGACCTTGGGCGCCGCGGAGGAGGCTGGTTTCGACTACATCTGGGCACCCGAACATCACTTCACCGAATACGGGTTCTGCGCCTCCCCGATGCTCACGCTGGCCGCGATGGCGACCACAACCAAGAAGGCACGGCTGGGTACGGGGGTGGTGGTGCTCCCTTTCAGTGATCCCGTCCGTGTGGCCGAAGACGGCGCAATGATCGATCTGATGAGTGATGGGCGGTTGGACTTAGGTGTCGGGCGTGGCTTTCAACCGGGCGAATTCCGTGGGTTTGGAATCGATCAGACGAAATCCCATGAGATGTTCGACGAGGCGCTGCAGATTATCCAGACCGCATGGACGCGAGATACGGTGGCGTTTAGAGGCAAGCATTACAATATTGAGGAACACGAGGTACGACCGAAGCCACTGCAGCGGCCACATCCACCGATTTGGTTGGCTGCAGTCACGGCACCCAGCTTCGAGATGGCGGGCGTTCGCGGCTACAACCTGCTCTGCACGCTAGTTCCGGGCTTTCATAGCGCACTGACGCCCGAGTTCCTGGAGACCTACAGACGTGCTTTGCGATCTAAGGGGCACGATCCGGCACAACGCGAAATTGGTGCCGTCTGCATGGTCTATTGCGCGGAAACCACCGAGCAGGCGCGGCAGGATTTTGGCGGCTCCGTGCTCTGGTATTTCCGCCAGATGGAGAACTACATCGCTGCGCATGCGGCTGAGCAGCAGATCGCGGGTTACGAAGAGTACGACAAGATCAAACGCTTCGCTCACACGATTCGATGGGAAGAGTTAATCGACGCGCGCGCCGTTGTATGTGGAAATCCCGAGAGCTGTATCCGGCAGATAGAGGAGATGCACCTCCAACACGGCTTCACGCAGCTAATCTGCTGGACGCGGCTGAGCGGCCTCGACCATCGCAAGATACTGCGGAGCTTCGAGCTGATGAAAAGCCATGTGCTGCCGCACTTCCGTCGAGAAGATGGTGCGGCATCACGTTAGTTCGACCGCGAGGTCTCGTGTCCGCCGATAGCCAGCACCAGATGGTCGACGCCGTGATTCACGGACTCCTTGACCACGAAGCCGCTTGCTTCGAAGACTTCGATCATCCGTGAGTTGGCAGTGAGAACGTCGGCATGAAATTCGTCGATTCCCTGAGCTCTCGCAATAATCGCGAGATGCTGAAGTAACAGCGTTCCGATGCCTTTGCCTTGATGCTGATCGAGCACCGCGAACCCTACTTCGGCGTAGCGATGACCGCTTTGGTCTGTGCTTACGATATAGCGGCCAACTCCGATGAGCGGTTGTTCGATCTCGGGGCCGAAGGTAGCGACCAGCGCGACGTGATCGACAAAATCGATCGCCGTGAGAGCGGCTGCTTCGGTATCGCTGAGTGATCGCTTAAAGCCGTGGAAACGAAAGCGTATCGACTCCGGGCTCAGATGGCTGAAATGCGTTAGCAGCCGGTCGCGATCATCGGGTCGGATCGCACGGATGAAGATCGCGCTCCCGTCCAGCAGTCGGGCAGTTACTGCGTATTCGCTTGCTTCCATCAGATCGCCGCAAGAGGTGGGAGACGACTCGTCTTCCAGGGGGCTGAATCCTCGGCTGATTCAATCAGGCTGCCCATCAAATAGCCTTTAACGATCTGGACCAGCGCCAGGTAGGTAACGGTCGCACCGGTCAGAAATACATAATAGCTCGTCGGCAACGGTTCAAAACCGAAATCGTGCGCCAACGGCAGATACGGCAAGAATAGACCGATAACAACGATACCAACGGTTGTGATCGTGAGGGGTCGACTTGGCGGATGACTCCACGGATTACCTGCGGTGCGGATTACGAAGAGCACCAAGGTCTGCGTCGCCAGAGATTCAACAAACCATCCGGTATGGAACAGCTCTTCCGACGCGTGAAACACCCGCAACATCACGAAGAAGGTCAGAAAATCATAAATCGAACTGACCGGTCCGATGAAGATCATGAAGTTACGGATAATCGAAATATCCCAGTGCTGAGGTTTCCTGATATAGGCCGGATCAACGTTGTCGGTTGGAATTGTCACCTGCGCGAGATCGTAGAGGAAATTGTTCAGGAGAATCTGGGTGGGAAGCATCGGCAGGAAAGGCAGAAACAATGATGCGCCCGCCATGCTGAACATGTTCCCGAAGTTCGAACTGGTGCCCATCAGCAGATATTTCAGCAGATTGCCGAAGGCTTTCCGCCCTTCGACGATTCCGCGATGAAGGACCTGTAGACCGGGTTCCAACAAGATCAGATCCGCCGCATCCTTCGCGACTTCAACCGCGCCCGAGACCGAGATGCCGACATCGGCTGTATGTAACGACGGTGCATCGTTGATGCCGTCGCCGAGGAAGCCCACGACATGACCCCGCAATTTAAGCGCATTGATAATCCGGTTCTTCTGCGATGGTGAGACGCGTGCGAAGACGTCGATCCGTTCAGCGATCGACGTGAGCGCAGCGTCGGACATCGACTCCAAGTCTGTGCCAAGCACTATTTCGTTCGCGTCGATCCCCACCTGAGTGCAGATGTGCCGCGTTACGAGTTCGTTGTCGCCGGTAAGGATCTTTACGTGCACGCCGTCCCGGCGGAGCGCGGCGAGCGCCTCCGAAACACCCGGCCGTGGCGGATCGACGAAGGTGAGGAAGCCGTCGAGCACCATCTCTGTTTCGCTCGCGGCGGTGAACCCACTCTGCTTATCGGCCTCCCGATGTGCCACGGCTAGTACACGGAAACCCTCTGCGCTGAGCTGGCGAAAGGTCTCGATACAGCGCTCGCGGTTCGGGCTATTAAGCGGCTCCGATACCCCGTCGATCAGGTAGTTGGTGCATACGCTCAGTATCGATTCAGGGGCGCCCTTGGTGATGATCAAACTATTTTTATCGCTGCCGACGACAATCGAGAGGCGCCGTCGCTCGAAATCGAACGGCACCTCATCGAGCTTTGTATAGCCCGCGGTCTGATGACCAGCAGCCGCAAGGATCGCGTCGTCGAGCGGGCTCCGGATTCCCGTCTCGAAGGTGCTGTTCAAAGCGGCCAGCCGCAAGACTTCTTCGCGAGTCTCGCCGAAACAACCAAGTGAACGATCGAGAGTGATCGCTCCTGCTGTCAGCGTGCCGGTTTTGTCGGAGCAAAGAACGTCGATACTCCCGAAGTTCTCGATCGCGTCGAGATGCTTCACGATGACCTTTTCGTGCGCCATTCGCACCGCTCCCATCGAGAGCGTCACGGTCGTGATCATCGGGAGGAACTCGGGAGTAAGACCCACAGCCAAAGCTACGGCGAATAGCAACGACTCGATCGGATTGCGGTGGATGCTCAGATTGACCAGCAGGATGAAGAGAACCAGGAATGACACCGTCTGCATGATCAGGACGCCGAACTTGCGGGTGCCTCGATCAAATTCGGTCTCGGGCCGGCGTTGAATCAAACTGGCGGCGATCCCACCAAAGGCGGTTCCTGCACCGGTGGTAACGACCACAGCGGTCGCTGTGCCACTTACGACGGATGTGCCGAGAAAGACTGCGCAAGTTGATTGCAAATCTATTCGGGCCGGGCCGCGATCGGCGAATTTTTCGACGGGTACCGATTCTCCCGTCAGCGCCGCTTGCTGCAGATGGAGATCGCGGCTCTCGATTAGGCGCGCGTCGGCCGGGACGAGGCATCCGGCGGCCATGCGCACGATATCGCCCCGCACAACCTCGCGCCGTTGCAGATCCTGCCACTTTCCATCGCGTAGCACCTCTGCGGTGGGAGCAATCTGGTCCCGCAAGCGCTCGACAGCACGATGGCTGCGGTAGGCCTGAAGGAAATTCAGTACGGTGCTGACAATTACGATACCGGCAATTATCGATGCGTCGGCGAGCTGACCCAATCCGGCGGAGATCGCCGCGGCTGCCAGGAGAATGAGTACCAGCGGATTGCGGCAGAAGTGGAGGAACTCCCGTAGCGGTCCCGCAATCCTGGTCGGGGTGGCTTCGTTAGCACCCTCTTCAGAGAGACGGCGGGCTGCTTCAACCGAGCTAAGACCCTGTTCGTTGCTGCCACACTGGCGAAAGACCTCGGCCAGCGTGGCGGCCGAGGTCGTCACTGATCCCGTGTCGTCGCCCACAGGATGACCCTACACTAACGGAGCGCGAGAGCGACACCGGTCAGCGATCACACCTGCGGGCGGACTTGCGCGAGATCATTTCCCCTGCGCGTTGGCCAGAGCTCCGCAGACATCTCGAAGCCATCCGGTCGAAGAGAGCTCGTCCTCGGCAATTAATCGCAAGGCCTGTTTGGTTTCCGCATCTTTTTTCAGGAGCTGAGCAAAGCTTACGATCGGCGCGATAGCTTCCTGCGGATCCTGGATTAGGCTTGTCAGTGCCACCAGTTTCTCGATATCGGCGATCTCCTTGTTCGCCATTAGTTCCACGAGTTTGCTGCCCTGTTCGGTTGCTGTCGAATGGAGTTCGCCGCCCAACTCACGTGCTCGACGTTCCAAGGCTCGCGCATGCGACGCGTCGCGTTCGGCGATAATCATCAGACCGGCACGCAGACCATTCGTCCTACAGACGGCGGCCCATTTGGCAAAACCGACAGCCGCATCCATCTGGGTAGCGTGTAGCTTATCGAGGAACTCGAGTACGGCATCGCGCTCCGAGCGAAACCTCTGGCCGAAAGCCTCGAAGCCTGGGGGAGGTTGCTGCTGAGCCTCAGGCGAGGAGGCCTCGTGCTCGAGCTGGGTTATTTCCTCCTCGAAGGCGGCCTCACTCATCAGGCCGCTGCGGTAGGCACGCAAAAGTTGGCGAACTTCGAAGTCTCGGTTCATTGCATCTTCTCCTCGGTCACAGACCACAAATGAGCATCTCTTGTGCCCAAAGGTTGCGCTGCGGGGCCATCGTTCTTTGAACTATGCCCGATCTGGCGTTGTATCCAACGGATACACACGACACGTTTCCTTTGTGCCGAAGGGTACGGTTTCGGCGCTACTCAGCTCAAAGGTTCCAGCCCTGGCTGGATGCAATCAGTTGGCACGTTGGGTGCAAGGTTTCCTCCTAAGGTTAAGAAGAGCGAGCAGGAACTATGTTTCAACGAATCCTTTGCCCCGTGGATTTCGATGACAACTCGATTGAAGCCTTGCGCTTGGCTCGTCGTCTAGCCTTACGTGATGAGGGCAAACTATACCTGCTGCACGTGGTTCCGCCGACTGATCCACTGGTTGTGTCGGCTCCACGAGTCGCTCAGCAGCGCGAATCTGATGCCAGAACTGGCCTGAAACGCACATCGGAAAATGAACTGAAGGGTGTGGAACACGAAACTCTCTTGCGCCACGGCCATCCGGCTGAAGAAGTGGTTAAGGCAGCGAAGGAACTGAAGGCCGATTTGGTAGTGATGGCAACGCACGGGCGTCGCGGACTTTCGCATTTAGTCATCGGGAGTGTGGCCGAGAAGGTGGTGCGGGAATCAACCGCTCCCGTTCTCACGGTGCGGATGCAAGGACATGGGGCAACCTCTTCGGCCGTATAAAGGACAGTAATCTTATTCAGGAGGTCGGGAAAATGAGCGGAATATCTGTATGGAGGCCGTTCAACGAGCTTGAGCGCTGGCGACGCGAGGTCGATCGTCGCCTATCGGATATGTTTCATGATGTCGGGCTTCCTGAGGCGCAAAGCGCTGCCGCCCATCTACCTGCAATCGAGAGCTACGTTAAAGAGGGAGTTTTGACGATTAAAGCGGACGTTCCCGGGCTCGAAGCTAAGGATATCGACCTGACGGTGATCGATAATGTTCTGACCTTTAAGGGCGAGCGGAAAGAAGAAAAAGAGATTAAGAAAGAGGAGTATATTCGTCGCGAAATTGCTTATGGTTCGTTTGAGCGGCGAATGACTCTGCCTGAAGGAACCGATCCCGACAAGATCAAAGCAACTTTCAAGAACGGCGTGATCGAAGTAACGATGCCCATCGGCAGGGAAGTGACGGCCAAGAAGATTCCTTTGGAAGCAGCAGCCGAACCCAGGCCGCCGGAGCCTGAAAAATAGCGATTCGAACTTGATTCGAAGTTGTACCAAAGGGCGAACCGTCCGCCATCGGGGCAAAACCATGGAGATCCCGCCGACATTGAGTCCCGTGCTTGAGGCGATGAGTCAGCCGGGGTTCTATCCGAATGCCCCCACAGCAGTAGAAATCCGGCACACTCACACCTCCTGCGTGTTTCTCGTCGGCGATACCGCGTACAAGGTCCGCAAGCCGGTCAAGTTGCCCTTTATCGATTGCTCTACACCGGCTCGACGACACGACTTATGCCAACTCGAGGTCGAGATTAATCGACGACTTTCGCCCGACGTCTATCTCGGCGTCATACCGATCGTCCTCACGGCCGGGCGCTACCGATTCGATGCAGCCCCTGACGGTGATCCGTCCAGTGTCGATTATGCGGTCGCAATGCGCCGTCTGCCCGACGAACGCCGACTCGATCAACTGATCGAGTCCGGGCTCGTCACTACGGCGGATATCGAGGCTATCTCCCAGCGGATGGCTGCTTTTCATCGTACGGCGTCCCGCGATCAGGCATGGAACTACGGATCCGCCGCCCGCGTCTGGCAGCAGATGGTGGGTAATCTTAACGAGACACGCGAACTGGCCGCCGATACGCTGACCAATGATCGCCTTACTACGATCGCTAATTTCACCCGCCAATTCATCTCAACGCACTGGGAGTTTATCAATCAGCGTGCCCGTGACGGCCGTGTGTGCGATGGTCACGGTGATCTGCGCTGCGATTCGATCTATCTGATGCCCGACGACATCCGCATCGTCGATGCGCTCGAATTTAGTGAACGCCTTCGTTACGGCGATGTCGCCGCCGATATTGCTTTTCTTGCCATGGATCTCGATTACATCGGGCGGAGTGATCTCTCGCGAGAGTTAGTTCGTTCCTATTGCGCAGCAACCAATGATCCGGACCTCACGATTTTGCTGCCCCTCTACAAGTCGAGTCGGGCGACTGTGAGGGCGAAAGTGGAACTAACCCGAAGCCGACAGGATGATTGCTCAGTGGCGGACCGGGTCCTCGCACGGGAACGCGCTCGTCGCTACCTGGAGCTTGCTTGCGAATATGCCAAGACACCGCGAACTCTAACACTGGTCGTCGTGTGCGGACTATCGGGGACCGGTAAATCAACTCTCGCTCGCGCTATTCGCGATCGTATCGGCTTCCAGGTGCTTTCCTCTGATGCGGAACGCAAACGACTCGCGGGCGTTCAGCCGACGGTCCGCCTGAACGCATCCTACGGATCGGGTGCCTATACCGAGGATTTTACCCAGCGAGTCTATGAATCCTTGTTGGCGAAAGCGGAAGAGGTTCTGCGTCTCGGTAGCGGCGTGATCCTCGACGCGACCTTTCGTCGACGCTCGGAGCGTGCGATGGCTGCCGAGCTGGCGCGACGGCTCGGTATAAATCTCATCTTCGTAGAGTGCCGCGCCGAAAAAAGCGTCGTGATTAGACGACTTATCGAACGTAGTTCGCGGCTCGATGAAATCTCGGATGCCACCGTAGATATCTACCTGGCACAGCTTCGGGAGTTTGAGCCTCTGGACGAGGTCTCACCCTCGTCGCTACTCGTTGTCGGCAGCGATCAAGCTCATAATGCTGAGACGATTCTTGCTGCGATCGAGCATAGAATAAGCGCAGATTCCCAGTGACGCTCCCTCGCGCACTTGGGACAAGTGCGGAGGCCAACTTGTTTCTCGATTTCTGGAAAATTCTTGGAACTGCTCTCGTCCTCGCCCTCACAATGTCCAACGCGTTCGCGGCCGATTCCAATGGTAAGCAGGATTTCCTCGATAACTGCGCCCGATGCCACGGGGCGAGCGGCAAGGGCTCAATGCCGGGGATGCGCAACGTCCCTGGCTATAAGGCAATCGACCTGACCACACTGACGAGGACGAATGGTGGCCAGTTTCCCCATCAGAAAGTCTACGACATTATCGATGGCAGCAAACGCTTTCAGGCTCATCTTGTCGGCGACATGCCGCAATGGGGTTTGAAATTCAAAGCGGACGGCACCCAAACCGACACGCAGGTCAAAGCTCGTATCAACGCGCTTGTCGACTATATCCAGACGCTGCAGGCACCCTGAGCCTCGGCCTCGCGACGGGCTTCGTCGTCTCGAGGCCGAGCTTCTGATTGGTCGGCTAGGAATCGCGTTAGTGCTTCGGATGCGATGCCTCGTAATCTTCGACAATCTGCAGCAAGGCTTCGAGCATGTCGGTGGTCGTAACCATCCCGACTAGGTTGCCCTTGTCGATTACGGGCATGCCGCCAACCTTCCGCTTGAGCATCATGCGCACCGCTTCCTGCACTGTGGTGTGAGGAGTCACCGACAGCACAGGCTCGCTCATCGCAGCGTTCACGCGCGTCGCGTCCAGATGGCCGCGATGCTGCCGCACGTCTCTCTCCGTTAGCATTCCGACCACGGCGCCATCCTTGACGACTGCCAAGCGGCGGAATCCGCCAACCTCCATCATCTGCGAAGCCTTCGCAAGGGTGTCGCCAGGCTCAACCGTTTCAGGATGTTTCGACATGATATGGATGATTTCCATGAATTCCCTCCCGCAGACTCGCTAACGCTGTTATCCGCCTTTTAATTTCGGCTGCAAATCGCTTGCCAAGCAGCCAAGAACCCAAAGCACTAATGGCTGTTTTCAGTATCGGTCGAGTTGCTACCGAACCGGCTCCTTTGGCGCCAATCACTCGACGAAATTGGTTCCTTTGGATACGATCGCATCCGTTCGACCGCCGCGTCTACTTCGGATTGTTACCTCTCTCGCGGCCTGATCCTTGGCACATCGTTAGCTTAAAGACGGCTGGACCAGGAGATTCGCCATGGCCTTTCCTTATCGCAAGATTCTCTGCCCGATCGATTTCGATGAGAACTCGCTCAACGCACTCGAGACCGCGACTCGGTTCGCTCGACACAACGATGGTGTCGTCGTCGTCCTGCATGTTGTTCCCTTGATCATACCGCCCACCGGGATGCCGGTTTACGTCGATATGTACAAGGGTCAGGAGCAGGTGGCGCGCGAGAAGCTTGAAGAGATCGCTCGCAAACATCTGGCCGGTGTCAAATACGAGATGATGACCGACATGGGCGATCCCGCCGGAATAATTCTCAAAGCGGAACGCACGACGGGGGCCGATCTCGTTGTGATGGCGACGCATGGACGACGTGGCTTCTCCCGCTTCTTTCTAGGCAGTGTCGCTGAACTCGTCGTGCGCGAGTCGACCTGCCCGGTCCTGATGGTGCGGAACATGCCCGCGCAGAAGCATCTCGTGGGCACTTGGATGACCGTAGACCCGGTCACAGCGAACCCCGACGACAAGCTCTCCATTGTTCACGACCGGATGCTCCAGGGCGGTTTCCGTTGCGTTCCTGTCGTGAGGGACGGCAAGGTCGTCGGCATCGTCACCGACCGTGATATCCGGACCCACACTGGCGCTTGGGAACACACCGAAGCCTTCAAGGCGATGAGCGAACAGTTGATTACCGTGTCGCCTTCGACCTCGATTCATGAGGCTGCGCGGCTGCTGCGCGAGCGCAAAATCGGAGCGCTTCCGGTTATTGAGGACGGGAAACTCGCGGGCGTGATAACCACCGCCGACGTTCTGAACGCGCTTACCGCCGAGGACTGATCCGCCACCATGTACGCGGCAGAATATAAATCCAAACTGATGACGCCCGCACAGGCCGTCGAGCTGATTCCGACGTGCGGCACACTCTCGATGGGGATGGCGGTCAGCGAACCTCCGGCGCTGCTCGAGGCACTCGAAGGCCGCATCCGTGCCGGGAAGATCGAAGAGCTACGTGTTTACTATTCGCATTCGGTGGTCGCCGCCGCGCAGACGATTCTGCAGTATCGCTACATGGATGTGATCAAGCCGCATCCATTCTTTCCGACGATGTTCGAACGTGCGTTGATGCGTCTGGGCGAGGCGGACAAGAAGCAGGTGGTCTTCTACATGCCCGGCAACTTCAGCGCGATGCCTGCGACGCTTGCCGAGATCGGGATCGATACCTTCATCCTTCAGGTCTCGCCGATGGATAAGGCGGGGTTCTTTAGCTGCGGCACCAACGGCGATTACACCATCCCGACCGCGCGCGGCGCCAAATGTCTGATTGTTGAGGTGAATCCACGGATGCCGCGGGCCTTCGGCGACTCTGCGATTCACATCTCCGACGTGACTGCGATTGTTGAGCACGAGAGTCCGTTGCAGGAACTTCCAGGGCGTGCGCCAAGTGATCTCGATCGCACAATCGGAGAATTTATTGTTGAGTTGGTGCCGGATCGAGCGACGCTACAAGTCGGCGTCGGCGGTGTTCCGAATGCTGTTTGCCACGATTTGGTGAATCACAAGGATCTTGGTATCCATACCGAATTGATGACGCCATCGGTGATGGCGCTGATCAAATCCGGCGCGGTGACTAACAAGTACAAGAACGTCCGACGACACAAGAATGTCTATACGCTGGCCGCTGGCGATCGCGAGTTCTACGAATTTCTCAACGATAACTCCAGTATGGAGGTGTATTCCGTCGATTTTGTGAACGACCCATACATTATCGGACTCAACGATCGGGTCGTTTCAATCAACAGCTTTTTGGAGGTCGGCCTCGACGGTGAGGTCAATTCCGAAGCGGTCGGCGGATTGCAGTATAGCGCACCCGGTGGCCAGCTCGATTTTGTGCGCGGTGCCCAGCAATCGAAGGAGGGCAAATCGATCCTTGCCGCTTACTCGACCGCCAAAGACGGCACGCTGTCGCGCATCGTCCCCAAGTGCGAAGGGCCGGCCACCGACCCTCGCGCCGATACGCAATATATCGTGACGGAATATGGCGTCGCGAATTTGCGGGGGAAATCGACGACTCAGCGCGCCGAGGCGCTGATTGCGATCGCTCATCCAAAGTTTCGCGACCAGCTCACACAGCAAGCGAAGGAGCTGGGCTATTTCTAAGACAGCCCAGCTCTCTCTGATCACTTGAGAACGTAGAGTGAGCTTGCCTGCGGGCCTTCGTCGCCTTGTTCCTCGACAAAGCGAACCTCTGTGCCGACCTGCAATTTGTCGAAGTGGCCCTCGACCACGCTGTTACGATGGAAATAGATTTCGCGTCCATCCGGCGTCTCAATAAAGCCGCACTCAAGTTCTGGCTGGACTCGCACGACGCGTCCGATAGTGGCCTCGATGTGGGTTTTGACTGACCCCCGCTGTTCGCGCCCGTAATCTTCGATTTGCCGTTTCGCTGCATCAAAGGCTTCGCGAATCGCAACCGATAACTCTGATTCGGCTTGCCGATTTACGGTTAGCTCTTTCCCTGGAAGCGTCAGGCGCAACTCAACGAGGAACGGGCCACCTTTGTGGTGATGATGAATCGCCGGCGCACGGACGACGACTTCGCATCCACTCAGTCTTGGATAGTAGGTTTCGAGCGCGGCAGCTTTATCGCGAATTTCCGCCTCAACTCCAGCGTTGAGACTGAAATCGCGGGAAGTGATTTTCAACGGACGTTGCATAGATGCCTCCCGGCCGATGGGCCACTAGCGTTTCTTCCCGGCTTTGGCTGACGAAGCGGGATTATCGAAATCCCACGTTGCCAGTAAGGATCCATCATCACTCCAATTGTAAGCGACGCGTCCGCCAAAGGCTTTCTTCAGTTCGTGCGCCAGTCGATGCGCCAGCTTTTGCGAAGTTGTCAGGACCTCGATCCCGCCTTGGCGCGGGAGCTTATCGACCGATACGAGTTTGCGTTGCGGTTGCGTTTTTCCCGCCTGTGCGGCGACGTTGTCGATGCGTCCGCGAATTTCCATTGCTTGGGCCGCAACTCCCTCGCCCCGAATCAATAACCGCCCTTGGCCTTCGAGACGGGACACCTGCTGGCAGGCTGGGCAAAAGCCCCACTGTCCTCGCTTGAGTTGAGTGTCGGTCAGTTCGTGATCGTGGCGCCACGTGCGCCGAACGTAGACCGCGCCGCAGCGCGCGCAAATCGTTGGCTCGCTCGGTGGCGATGTTTTCCTTCGAACCGGCGGGCTTTTATCATCGCGTACCGCGCTTCGATTGAGACTGCGGATTAGCCCTCGCGCCTGTTTTGTTTGTGCCAAGCTAGGCCCCTTTCTGCGCTGCCCGCGCTCTCCCTTTTATCTTGTTCACTTTGTTTTCTTCTCCAAACATCCTTGCGATTCCCACGAACGCATGAAGCAGGTCGCTCCGCGTGATGATGCCGACCAGTCGCTTATTTTCTACTATGGGTACGCTGCCAACCCGTTCCCTCAACATCAGTTCGGCAGCCTTAATCAGACTACTGCGCGGCGATAGTATCAGAAGCTTTTCACTCATGACTTCATCGACGGTAACGCGGCTCGGTAACCCCGTTGGAGGTTCGGGTACTCCGGCCAGACGAGCTGACGTTGTGACGGCGTTAGCCGCATCGCGCAAGTCGCGATCAGTGACGATACCGACCACGTCGCGATTCTTTACGACGGGCAACTGATTGATCCGATATTCCTCCAGTAAAGCGCGCGCGTGTGCGACTGAATCCTTCGGCTTGACGGTCAGTACCTCAAGGCTCATCCAACTCTCACAGACCAAAGGAGCTGGTGGCTCTCGCTTTGGAAGAAGCTCAGCTTGCTTTGAGATCTTTCTTGCCTTGCTTGCGGGCATCGATCATCCTCCGCCGCAATTACCGAAAGCGGATGCTCATCTCGTTAGACAGCAATTCCGCTGCCACTTGTGTCCCCGCCACAATTGGGTCTGAGCGTAACCCCCCGCTCCCATTCGCTACGATTCAGTGTATCCATCGGATACAATCTTCTAGCGCGAAGCTTTCAAGCCTCCTTGGTCGCGAGTTTTTGTAAATTCTGCCAACTTTATTTGTGCACCGACCGCTTATAGTGCTTAGATTGAAATCGGCCTACCAAAGCATTTAAGGAGTTTTTAATGTCAGGATGGTCCGAATCTCAATCCGCGGAAGCAATCGAGAGAGGCTTACAAGGATTACGGTGCGGAACGCCGCGTCACTTCCATCTCCTCTGGGATGAAGACCTCGACGAACTTCGGCCTCTGCTGAAGACGATTATTGATAGTCGGAGCGAAGTCGTCAGTGAATGGTATCAGCTTTACGTTCTCCATTTTGGCGAAGAAGCCTCGATGTCGGAGGCCGAGTTCCGACGTACCTTCGAGCCGGGTCTCGCGTTCAATGAAGCTTCCCTGATCGAAAAGGATATGGATCGGTTCGCTGCAAATGTGGCGCGGCTTGGCGAAAGTCTCGCCGAGAAGCGTGTACCCCTCGGTGAACTAATCGCATCTCTCCATCTTTTTGAAGAGGCTGCGCATAAAATTCTTGCGATCCATGACCAGCCCGTAAACATCCATCTGTACACGCTCTTCGACAAGCTGAGCCACATCCGGATTTTCCTGCTTGCCGACGCCTATTTTCGTGTTCACGATGCTTCTACCCGAGTTCGTATCGGGACGTTGGAGCGCGAAGCGTCGCAGCTCGCTCCCACTGCTCGCCGCAGCTTTCACGGCCTCGTCGGTTCAAGTCATGCAATGCAGACCTTGTACGATCGGATCGCGGCGGCCGGTCGGACGACCGGAACTATCCTTATTGTGGGCGAGAGCGGCACGGGTAAGGAACTGATCGCTCGCGCGATTCGCGAAAGTGGCCCGATGGCGGCTGCTCCATTCGTCGCGCTCAACTGCGCGGCGTTGCCCAAGGACCTAATCGAGAGCGAGCTCTTCGGCTATAAGCGCGGGGCCTTTAGTGGTGCCGTCGCCGATTACCCGGGCCTCTTTCGCGCAGCTGAAGGTGGCACCCTGTTCCTCGACGAAATTACCGAGATGAGCGCTGAGACGCAGAGTAAACTACTGCGTGCGATCCAGGAGAAAGCGATTCGTCCCGTCGGGACATTGCGCGAAGTTCCGGTCAATGTACGGCTCATTGCTTCGACCAACCGGGATCCGGAAATCGCAATCAGCGAAGGGCGTTTGCGTCAGGACCTCTACTATCGCCTCCAGGCTAGCGTGCTGAATGTACCGCCGCTGCGAGAGCGTAAGGGTGACATCCCACTGCTGGTCGATCACTTTATCGCGCTGTTCAATCAGCGGATGACTCGTTCGGAGTCTGTTGTGGGGATTGCACCGGCCGCGCTCGAAGCGATGATGCGCTACGAATGGCCGGGTAACGTTCGTGAGCTCTCGAACGTTATCGAGAGCAGCTTCACCTTCGGCAGCTCGCCGGTGATCCAGCTGGAAGACCTGCCGCCAAGCGTCAGCCAACTCACGGCGCCGGCATCGCCTCCTACGGTAAACGTTGCGGCTCGCTCGGCAACCTTCGCTGATGTGGAGCGTGATGTCGTCCGACGTGCCTTGGAGAACGCCTCCGGCAACAAGACTGAAGCGGCGCGACTACTCAACATCTCGCGCAAAAAGCTTTACGCAAAGATCGCTAAATACAATTTGGTTTGATGCCCATCGTGGGTGCCTTCTGCTGGTCGCCTCGCTTAGGGGCGTACCACCATATGGTGCGCTCGCGTCCCGGTAACATCGACTGATATCCTCGCGGGCGGCGGCACAGTTGATGCTCTAATCTCGGTGGAGAGGTGCCAACGTGCCGGTCGGCGTAGTAAAGACCGTCGAGCAAGAGGAACTCTGGGAGCGCGCCAAGGAGATCGTACGCAGGCGCTACCCCGATGCGCGCGGCGACCGTTTCGATCGTATTGTGATGGGAGTCTATAAAAAAATGGCGCACTACCGGCCAGCCCGGGATGACGCCACGAGGGACTATGAGCTTTCCCTATAAGCGGATTCTATGTGCTGTCGATTTCGACGATTACGCTCCCGCTACGATCAAGGAAGCGGCTGCGCTGGCGCGTGCCGGTGACGGCGTTGTAATACTCTCGCATGTCGTATGGGTGACTCCGCTCGCCTCTGAAGGCTACGTCCTTGGCGAATTGCAGAAGTCGCAAATGGAGGACGCCTCCCTGAAACTCGAGGAGCTTGGCCGCCGCAACCTAGATGGGGCCAAGTACGAGCTTGCGGTCGAACTCGGCGATCCCGGCGACGGGATTCTGGCAGCGGCCAAGCGTTGTCATGCTGACCTAGTGATACTGTCGACGCACGGACGTCGAGGCGTCTCCCACCTTGTCTTGGGCAGCGTTGCCGAGCGGGTAGTACGATTGTCGCCGATTCCGACCTTGACGGTCCGTTCGGCAGTATGATCTTCGTAGAGATGGAGAGACTGGAATGGAGAGCCTGCGCGTTCGCGATCTGATGACCTCTGACGTCACGACCCTCAAGCGCAATGATACGCTGTCGCTGGCGGACGACATTATGAACCTCGGCCGCATACGCCATCTGCCGGTATTGGATGATGACGAACGCGAATTGGTTGGTTTGGTAAGTCAGCGTGACCTTTTCCGCGGTGCGCTCGCCAAGGCACTGGGCTACGGACAACACGGCCAGCGGAAGGTGCTCGATAACCTGCTCGTTAAGGAAGTGATGGCTACCGATCTGGTGACCACCACGCCTGACACAACGCTGCTCGAAGCCGCGAAAATCCTGATGACGCGCAAAATTGGGTGCCTACCCGTAGTAGAGGGTGGCCGCCTCGTCGGTATTCTCACTGAAGCCGACTTCGTCGGTCTGGTCGCGCGTCACAAAAGTTAACGCTCGCTTAACAATGGGCGGAGTTGGGCCTCCGCGATCAACCTTGGGCGTGTGCGGTTTCGTGATACTTGTCGCGGCCTTTGCCTCATGGATTCGGCTGATCGTCGAGGCCGAACGCGGGCAACACTCCGGCCCACGCAGCCATATCCTTCAGTCTTGGGATCAATGGTTGGGTGGGGCTGCGCCATCGAATCAGCATCGCTTGAAAACGCGTGAAACCCTCGCTGACCTTGGACGCCTGTCGGAGTAGATCCGCGGGATTGATCTCCTGCAACTGATTCGTGCCGACGGAAAGCTTGAGTTGCGTTCGTATCGCCGTGGCCGCATCGCCGCAAGCAACGATCCCTGCGCGATCCGCGCTGGCCGTTGCGGCTCGCCAATAACCGGCAAAGATCAGATCGCGTAGCCAGGCAGCCCATGACAGGACGGCCGGCAGGTCTGACTCCTGTCCGCCCAGCAGCAGTGCGACTTTGGTATGGCCGAAGCAGATCTGACCGAAAGCCTGCCCGAGCACATACTTCAATTCTTCGAGTTCGAGCGCATCGATCAGTACCGACGGCAGGACAACCACGTATGGCGAACTCAATCCAAAAGCCTCGGCGCGGAAGAGTTGTTTGCGCAACACGAAGATACGGATGTCGGGTGCGTCAAACCGCTTCCGCAACTCTTCAGCGATTCGATAAACAGCCGGGAACTGCGTTGGAGTGACCTCGGCGCCGTGCAATCGATAATGGAGTTTGGCCTGTAGTGCCGTGAACAGCATCGACAGGTAAATTGCACCCGCCGCGTACATCACGTCCTTCTCGCGCAGCAGGAGCCCGCCGAGCGCGATAATCGCGATAACGAAGATCGCCAAATACAGTCTTGGACGTTCTCCCCGATGGCGGCATCGGACCAGCGAAAGCTCTTTCAGAACCGGCGCGGCCATTGCGGGAGTCGACTTGGTTTGGGAGCTCATGCGGCTCAGTCTAGCGAAAGGTAAGAGGGCTCGCGTGCGCACCGCCGAGTCGTATCAGCAATCCCGAGGACTCCAGGAACCTCAAAATTGGCTGAGGACGCAGACGCGGAGATCTTTGACTTCGTGCGATGCGGCACACAAAATTTGACCCGATGAAAATGCGAGTAGCACGACTTTACGACTTCGGTGATATACGCGTGGAGGAGACGCCGCGCCCGGCCGTCGGCCCCTCCGATGTCCTGGTTCGCGCCCGCGCCTGCGGTATCTGCTCGGGCGATATCATGCCTTGGTATATACGGCGCAAAGCGCCGCTGGTGCTCGGACACGAACCCGTCGGCGTAGTGGAGGAAGTTGGCGCTGACGTGCGGGATTTCAAGCCGGGGGAGCGCGTCTTCGTCCATCATCACGCGCCATGCTTCACCTGCTCCTCGTGCAAACGAGGGGAGTTCGTACAATGCACGACATGGCGCGCTACCAATCTGATGCCCGGTGGGATGGCGGAATACTTTCTCGTCAGCGCCGCAAACCAGCGCGACACGCTAAAGCTTCCCGATACGATCGATGACCCCAACGGCGTCCTCGTCGAGCCGGCGGCTTGCGTAGTGAAGTCATTGCGACGTTCGGGGCTCAAGACCGGCGAGTCCATTCTGATCATCGGCTTGGGCATCATGGGCATGATGCACGTGATGCTCGCGCGTCATATGGGAGCGGGGCTAATCCTGGGGGCTGATCTATTTGCGCAACGTGCGCGGCGCGCCGAGGAGCTGGGAGCCGACCGAGGACTCGTGGTCTCCCGAGATAATCTGGTTGATCAGGTGCGTGAGGCGACCAACGGTGCGATGGCTGATGTAGTGATCGTCGGACCCGGCAGTCCGGCAGCAATCTCGACCGGAATCGCTGCCGCGGGGAAGGGGGCCACCGTCGTTCAGTTCACCGCGACCCCACCTGACGACGAGCTAATCGTTAAGCCACATGACCTCTACTTCAACGAAACCCGCCTCATTCCCAGCTATTCGTGCGGTCCTGACGACACCCGGGAAGCTCTCTCGCTGGTTCAGACGGGAGTTTTGCGCGCGGCCGATCTCGTCACTCACGCGTTTCCACTGAGTGATGTGAGCAATGCGTTCATGCAGGCACAGAAGCCGGAATCGCTGAAGGTGATTGTAACTTTCGGTTCGTAACCGACACCTCCAACAAAAAGAGGGCAACCACCGCGAGGTGGTGCCCTCTTCACTTAAGCTAGCCGATTACTCGCTAACGGATTAGGAAGCAGCCGGAGCCGGAGCAGGCGCGGATGCACCGCTATCGGCCGGAGCCGGAGCAGCAGCCGCAGGCGCCGCCGACTTAACCGGAGCGTACTTCGTCTTCACGTGAACATGATGGTGAACACGGTAGTGGTGATGCACCTCTTTGGTCTGGACCTTCGCCGCGATTGCTTCAGCGCGATCAGCCGCTGCCTTCGCATCAGCCGCAGCCTGATCGGTCTTGTCAGCAGCGCTCTTGGCCTCAGCTGCAGCCTGCTGTGCCGCAGTCGAAGCGCTCTCAGCGCGCGTCGCAGCCTGATCAGCCTGGGTCGCCGCATTGGTGGCCCGGTTGACTGACTCGCTTGAAGTACAGCCGGCCATTAGCGACAGTGCAAGTGCAGCCCCCGCTAAGCCGAACAGCTTCGAAGTCTTCCCAACTAACCCTTCCATCCTAGTCCTCCTTGATCTTAGGGGCCACGCGGCAACCAACTCACCGCGATCAAACCCAAACTTTCTTATCGTCTACCAGACGTAGCGCGAATCAGCATACATTATCAGTGATCTGCTAGCAATCAGATATTGTAATATTGCTCTGATCACGAATTCAGACTTTCAAATGGGCCAAGTGACGACTTAGAAGTCGTCGCCGCCCATATCGTCCATACCACCCATACCTCCCATTCCCATTCCGCCCATACCTCCCATACCACCCATGCCTCCCATACCACCCATTCCGCCCATTCCACCACCCATCGCACCCGGATGCATCGGGGCGACTTTGCGTGGCTTCTCGGTGATAGCAGCTTCAGTGGTAATCAGCAGAGAAGCGGCGCTCGCGGCATTCTCCAGTGCCGTTCGCACTACTTTCGCCGGATCGATAACGCCGGCCTTAAAGAGGTCTTCGTATTCTTCGGTGGATGCATTAAAGCCATGATCGCCTTTGCTCTCGAGAACCCGATTGTAAACGACCGCGGGTTCGACGCCGGCGTTGTGAGCGATAAAGCGGAGCGGCTCGGACATCGCGCGGGCCACGATTCCCACTCCTGCCTGCTGATCCTTCTCGCTGAGTTTGAGAGCTTCCACCGCCTTGATTGCGCGAACGAGCGCCACACCACCGCCGGGAACAACGCCCTCATCGACCGCCGCCTTAAGGGCATGCACGGCGTCATCGACGCGAGCCTTTTTCTCCTTCAGTTCGGCTTCGGTCGCAGCGCCGACTTTGATCACAGCAACACCGCTGGTGAGTTTCGCCAGCCGCTCCTGCAGCTTCTCGCGATCGTAATCGGAGGTCGTCTGCTCCATCTGGCTGCGAATCAGTTCGACGCGGCCATGGATTTCCGATTTCTTGCCCTGGCCGCCTACGATCGTGGTGTTGTCCTTGTCGATAATCACGCGGCGGCATTTCCCGAGCTGGTTGATCTGAACGTTCTCCAGTTTCGTGCCGAGCTCTTCGGCGATAACTTGACCACCAGTCAAGATGGCCATGTCTTGCAGATTGTCTTTGCGTCGATCGCCAAAGCCCGGCGCCTTGACCGCCGCAACCTTGATGGTGCCGCGCAGCTTGTTCACGACCAGCGTCGCCAGCGCTTCGCCGTCGACCTCTTCGGAAATAATCAGGAAGGGCCGACCGTTCTGCAGGACCTTTTCGAGCAGCGGGAGCATCTCGCGCAGGTTCGAGATCTTCTTCTCATGGAAGAGGATTAATGGTTCGTCGAGTTCGACGGTCATACGGCCGGGATTGGTCACGAAGTAGGGCGACAGGTAGCCGCGATCGAAGCGCATCCCTTCAACCAGATCGAGTGTCGTTTCGAGGCCGCGCGCCTCTTCGACGGTCATCACGCCCGTGCGACCGACTTTATCCATCGCATCGGCGAGAATCTTGCCGATCTCCGAGTCGCTGTTGGCAGCGATAGTCGCGACCTGCTCCATGCGGGTGCGATCCTTAATCGGCCGGGCCATCTCCTTGATCTCGGCGACCGCGGTCTTCACAGCGGCATCAATGCCGCGCTTCAATTCGATCGGCGGAATTCCCGCGGCCAGCAACTTGATTCCTTCGCGCACGATCGCTCCGGCCAGAACCGTGGCCGTGGTAGTACCGTCGCCAGCGACATCAGCAGTCTTCTGCGCGACTTCGCGAATCAGCTTGGCGCCGAGGTTCTCGAACTTGTCATCGAGTTCAATTTCTTTGACTACGGTGACGCCGTCCTTGGTTACCAGCGGTGCACCGAAGCTCTTCTCGATAAGGACGTGGCGGCCTTTGGGTCCAAGGGTAACACGCGCCGCTTCGGCGACGAGGTTGGCCCCTCGTACAATCCCCGCGCGGGCGCGCTCATGAAGTTCGATAGTTTTAGCTGACATCTTGTCTGTTCTCCGACAGTTGGTTTGTTTCGCAATGATATCCGCGCGAGGCACACGACCGATCGCTGGAACCGCGCTTGAAAATTAAGCACCACGCGCACTTTTGCAAGGGGCAAGCGCGGCTTTGCGACCTGATGCCGTGGTGTAGGATAAGAGTATGTCGCATCAGACCGCCGACTCAAAGCAATCGCACGCCGCTATCCGGATAGGCCGCAGGGTGCTGCCCCATACTGTCGGTCTATTGGGAATTGCGGTCATGGTCGGACTTTCGCCTTTAAGGGCGTCCGGCGACGACCGCAGCGAAAGTCGCCAGACTCTTCACCAGACTCAATTCGCCCAAGAGACCAACGATACGGACGAATCCGAGGTTTCTCCTGCGCAAGTGGAGAAATACGTCGCGGTCTACAAGGCCATGCAGCGCGATCGATCGCTCACGGTCGAGGCCGCCTCGGCCGAAAACGGTATGACGGTCGAGGCCTTCCGTGCCCTGGAAAGTCGGGTTGAACGCGATGAGGCAGCAATGGCGCGAGCGCGGCAACTACTTCAAGCATCGGCGGCACAGCCTCAATCGACCAAAACGCCTTAGGCTTAAGCCGTCGTGAGACGGCAGGCAGAAAAAAACGGCGCGAAGCTTGAGCTTCACGCCGCTTCTAGAGTCGATTTACTTCGTAACGGAAGCGCGGAAAGCCGCTTCGACGCGGTCCGCCGCATCCTTCGCGCGATTCGCTGCATCGGTGGCAGCCGCCGCGTTGGCATCGGCCTTCGAGGCTGCATCCTTGGCCGCCTGAGCTGAGGACTCGGCGCTGGTCGCTGCGGTCTGAGCCCGGCTGGCTGCCGCTTCGGCCTTCGACGCGGCCTTATCGACGTCGCTCTGCCATCCGCAAGCTGACATCATCGCAGTGATCGACAATATTCCAACAATCGTCGCAAACTTCTTCATCCGAAAGCTCCTCCAACTTTTCCAAGCGTCCTAGGTCTCAATTCATGAGTTCATGGCGGCTGGAAAATCCACCACGCACATCAAACTGCGTAATAGTTACAAATCAATCCCGATGAGGCAAGGTGGCTTTTCTACTCTTGGATGAGAGTACTTGTCTGTTTGCATCCATAAGCATGTTTTCAGACAAATTCGGCAAACACGGAATCAGCTAGTTCTAAGCCTCGATCGCTAAGAAAAATCCGGTCACTCGACTCAATCAGAAGGCCGGCGTCAAGCAGATCGCGACTTTGCTGGGCGAAGGTCTCAAAGAAGTCGCAGCCAAAGCGATCACGAAAACCGACCAGAGCAAACCCCGCCCGCAGGCGCAAATTCAGGAAAACATATTCGCTCATCGCGGTCCGCGCGTCGATAGGCTCATTGCCCGCTTCAGCGATTCCGGTCTTCGACGTAGCTTCGATATAGCGCGAAGGAGCCCGCTCGTTCCACCATCGCCGACCGCCCGGACCCGATCGCGCAAAACTATGTGCACCGGCTCCCAGTCCGAGATAACTCTCGGCGTGCCAGTAAGTCAGATTGTGGCGCGCCTCGTGCCCGGCTTGCGCGTAGTTCGATATCTCATACATCGGGAAGCCACGAAGTGGGAGCTCACCGCGGACCATCGCAAACATCGTGGCCTGCATCTCGTCGGGTAACGATTGGATTCGTCCGCGCTGCAGGTCGGCGAAGAAGACCGTGCCTTCCTCGAAGGTCAGGTTATAGGCGGAAACGTGGTCCGGCTCGAGCGCGACGATTTGTTCGATATCGTAAAGCAGACCCTCGCTCGTCTGTCCCGGCACAGCGAAAATTAAATCGAGGTTAAAGCGCGAAAAGCCTGCACGATGGGTCATCCGCGCGGCTTCGCGGATCTGTTCCGCGCTATGGATGCGACCGAGAAATTTCAGGATTGCCGGATTGAATGATTGCGCACCGAAGCTCATCCGATTCACACCGGCGGTTTTGAATCCGCTGATCTTCGCTTGATCAATCGTTCCCGGATTCGCCTCGAGTGTGATCTCGGCTAAAGGCTCAATACCGAAAAGCTGATCGGCTCTTTCGATCAATTCTGCAATCGATCGTGGATCAAACAGCGATGGAGTGCCGCCGCCGAAGAAGATCGTCTTGATGCGTTCGCCGTGCCACGCCGGCTCCTTCGACCGCTGTCGCATTTCGGCAATAAGGGCCTGCGTATATTCCGCTTCCGGCCAGCTCGAAGCCGCGTGCGAGTTAAAATCGCAATACGGGCACTTCGCGTGGCAGTATGGAATATGCAGATAAAGCGAGAAGGCCATCGGCGTTTTGCCTCGATTATATCACCGAGTCGGGCAAGCCGGGTTCGAGGTCGAGTGCGATACGGCCAAAAAGTTCAGCCGCCGAATCGAAATCGACCATCTGATGATGGGTCGCGGTGGTGATATCGCGATGAATCCGCAGCAGGGCGCTGTGATCGTAAATTGCGTGCGCGCCGGCGGCGGTGAACAGACGATCGACCGCTCGTCGCGACAGCTCGGCAACGTAAGCAGCATTGCGCCGTATCCGCGCACGCTCCTTGACCTCCATCGGCGGCTGATCCTTGGCCATCGCGGCGTCGAGGTCATCGCACATCCGCTCAATCAGCAGGCGCGCTGTCTCGAGTTCCGCGGCAGCCTCACCGGCGCGACGTTGAATCTGCGGGTTCGCGGCTTTGCGGCTACCAAAGTAAATATCGGATCTCGCTTTGGTCGCGGCGAGGAAGAGTTTCAAGCCTTTCTCGGCCATCCCGAGCACTGTCGCGGCGAGCATCGTCGCGAGTCCTGCGCTCACGGGGAGCCGATAGACCGGGGCCGTCGATCCGACGAAGGTGCCGAGAAAGAGCGGGCCGCTTTCCATCGCGCGATACGACGGGACGAAGACGCCGCGCGCGACCAGATCTTTCGAGCCGCTCCCGCGCATCCCGAGCGTGTACCAGGTGTCGTCGACCTCGAGATCAGCCTTGGGTACGACGACGTGTTGCGCTCGATAACCTTTCTCTGCTGGCCTTGCGCCGATTAACAACCACGGCGAGTGATCGACGCCGCTGCCGAACTGCCAGCGACCGTCGAGAATCCATCCGCCCGAGGTCGGCTTGATCGTGCCTTGCGCCGCCAACGTTCCTGCAATAAGAACGTCGGGATCGGTGCCGAAGACCTCCTTCTGGCATTCCTCCGCGAAACGGCCGACAACGTAGCTGTGGGCTCCGCAGACCATCAACACCCAGGCCGCCGCAGTACACCCGTGGGCGAGTTTAGCGCAGGCCAAAATATGATGGCGCGGGGCGAGTTCATAACCGCCGAAGCGCTTGGGTGTATAGAGACGAGCGAGCCCGGCTTCCTTCATTGCCGCGACCGCGTCGTTATCGAGACGGCGCAACTCGTCGCTCGTCGAGGAACTCGCTTCGAGGCGAGCAAGAATAGCTTCGGCGGCACTGACTGAATCGAACATCGACGCGCTCCTGGAACCTGATGCTTTTATATCCTACTCCGCTACGGGTTAGGTTTCTTTCCGCGCAACGCCAATTCTCTATCGAGGTGGCTACTCGCTCGAATCGAGCATCGTTATACTTGGCCGCATCGTTGTTCGGAGGATCTCATTCGATTAGCACCTCGCCTCAGACCGAAGCTCTCGACGTTGCTGCTCCACCAACGGCAACATCGGAGGCAACGACTGCACCGCGTGCGGCGAAGCTCAAAGGCGGATCGCATCTCGCGATACTCGTCGCCGCTGGAATTCTGCTCAGTCGTATAGCGGGACTGATCCGCGAGAGTATTTTTGCGCACTACCTCGGTAACTCGGCTGCCGCCGACGCTTTCAAGGCAGGCTTTAGGATTCCAAATATCCTGCAGAATCTTTTCGGCGAGGGCGTGCTCTCGGCTTCGTTTATCCCGGTGTATAGCCGGCTCTTGAGCGAGGGCGAGGACGAAGCTGCCGATCTCCTCGCTTGGGCTGTGGGAGCAATTCTGGCGCTCGTGATTTCGGCGATGGTCGTGATCGGCGTACTGCTGACGCCGCATCTGATCGATGCGATCGCTCCCGGCTTTCACGGTGCGACTCGCGACCTCACGATCCAGATTGTACGGATCCTGTTTCCCGGCGCGGGACTCCTGGTCCTATCGGCCTGGTGCCTGGGCGTACTGAACAGCCACCATCGCTTCTTCGCCTCGTACACGGCGCCGGTCGCCTGGAATCTCGCGATTATCGTAGCCCTGATCTTTTATGGTCTGGGCAGTACGCAGGAAGGTCTCGCGATCAAAGCCGCATGGGGATCGGTCGCAGGTGCCGCACTGCAAATAATCGTCCAATTGCCGCAGACGCTGCCGCTGCTTGGGCGTGTCCGAATCCATTTCACTCGGGTGCGGGCGGAACTCCGCAGCGTCTTCAAAAACCTGATGCCGGTGATCGCGAGTCGTGGCGTGGCGCAAGTCAGCGGCTATATCGATAATCTGCTCGCGAGTCTGCTACCTACAGGCGCAGTCGCCGCGATTAACTACGCTCAGATTCTCTATCTGCTCCCGATCAGTCTGTTTGGGATGTCGGTAGCGGCGGCGGAACTCCCCTCGATGTCGCGTGAAACGGCAGCCACCAGTGAAGCGGCGGCCGACGCGCTTCGCAAGCGACTCAACGCTGGATTACGGCAGATCGCTTTTATGGTGATTCCATCGGCAGCGGCCTTTCTGATTATCGGCGATGTGATCGTCGCGCTGCTCTTCCAATCGGGTGCCTTTCACCATCGCGATGCCATCTACGTATGGGGCATCCTCGCCGGATCGGCCGTGGGCCTGCTCGCCGCCACGATGAGCCGGCTTTACAACTCGACCTACTATGCGCTCTGGGACACCCGCACGCCATTGCGCTACGCCCTGATCCGCGTCGGTCTGACGCTGATTCTCGGCTACCTGTGTGCGATCACTTTGCCTCCAATGGTGGGTATTCCGGCGCGATGGGGCGTCGCGGGCCTTACCGCCTCCGCAGGAGTCGCGGCCTGGGTGGAGTTCGCGCTGCTGCGCCGTAGTTTGAATCTGCGTCTCGGATGGACGGGGCTGGAACGCCGCTACCTTGTCCAGTTATGGAGCATGGCGCTTACGGCCGGGGTGATCGGCTTTGCGATAAAGCATCAGATTCATGCGGGTCCCCGGATCGTCGCGATGGCGGTTATTCCGGCTTTCGGAGCGGTGTATATGGGCCTCGCATGGTGGATGGAGATTCCTGAACTCAATCGGATTGCGGGTCGCTTCATCCCGCGCCGCCACTGATCCGATGGAGCGGAGCAGCGCATTCTCTTATAGCTGCAATCAGTGCGGGCGATGCTGCCGCGAGCAGGTAATCACCCTCTCGCCCTACGACGTGATACGAATTGCGCGCGCTGCAAACCTCATGACCAGCGAAGCTATCGAGCGATACACACTGCGTCGCGGATCGCTGCTCAAGTTCGGCGCGGATGGGAGATGCGTCGCGCTCGATAGCACGCGATGCACGATTCATCAGGGACGGCCACTGGCATGCCGACTCTATCCGCTCGGCTTGCATCGAGGCGAAGACCGCACTGAAAGCTATATCCGGCTTGACCCTGCCTCGGGTTCGCTCGGCGAATACGGGACCGGCGGCACGGTCGCGGTGTTTCTCGCCGGACAGGGAACGGAGGACTATCTCAAGGCAGTGGAGCGTTATCGGCAGTTGCTGGCGCTGATAAACCAACGGATCGAGTTGCTGGTCGATTTCGATTCCGTCGAGCCCCGCGAATTCTGGCGTATCGCTCGCCGCGAAGCGCTCGCTGAACAAAACCTCGATTCGAATCCCTTAATCGACGCACTATTCGACGCCGACAAGCTCGCTCCGGGCGTGGAGTCGCTGGAGGCATCGATACAAGCACACATCGCAACGCTCGAGACGATGATCGCAACGGAAGCCGATGCAGCTACCCTGGCCGCAGCCGGTGTGATGCTTGCGATCAGCTTAGGCTATCCGCCGCGGGTGTCTTCTCGATCGTAGGCCGAACAGCTCGGATTGCCGCTTTCCCGTCGCCGAGCCACTTCCGCATCGCGGCTTTTCATGCTTAGCTACGGTCTCTCAGATAACCGCTATGGGACGCCACCCTAGCTCAGTCGGTAGAGCAGCTGATTCGTAATCAGCAGGTCGTCGGTTCGATTCCGACGGGTGGCTTCAAGTAAATCAAGGGTTTTTCATTAGTTTCAAAACGGCCGACTATCATAAACTAGCATATAGCTAGCTAAATTGCCGCGCTATTGTCGCTGCTAAGGTAGATAGAGATTGCGGTCCCCTCAGCGTTCGTCCGTAACGCGAATCCCGAAAGGCCAGCCTGCCGCGCACAGCAGGCGGCTATTGTTGCTGGATCGACTCAAGGTAGTCTAAGAGAGCATTGATTCTGCGCTTGACGGAGGCCTCACTTTCGTCACTGTATTCTTGGCCTCGCAGCTGGAAGCTCAAGCCCCAAAGCGGCATCGGACTATTGAAGTTATAGTGTCCTGGCAGACGCTTGCCGCCATCGATGATGTCGTAGATTTCCTGACGCGGGAATTTCCCTCCGTG
>DATKML010000014.1:0-133544 GCA_035541875.1 Binataceae bacterium (SeqCode) | reverse complement strand
CAGTTGAGTCCTACATAGGGTCCATTGCGACGCGCCGACATCTGATGGATCGTTCGAGCGACCAACTCCTTTCCGGTACCGCTTTCACCAGTAATGACGATAGACGCTGCCGACTCCGCGACACGCTCAATCGCAGCGATCACCTTCCTCATCGCCGGTGATTTACCAAACAGCGGACCAAGCTCTCCGACTTCCGCCAGTCGATGGCGCAGCGAAAGATTCTCATCGTGCATCACGACGTTGTCGGCAAGATTGCGCAAGATCTGCTTCAGATGCGGAGGGTCTACCGGTTTACGTAAGTAATCAACCGCGCCTAACTTGATAGCCTCAACGGCCTGAGGAACATCGCCTTGACCCGAGATGATGATAGTCGGCAGGTACGCGCCTGTCTGACGGATTTCGCGAAGCAGCTCCAGTCCGTCTTTCTTCGGCATTCGCAGGTCGGCGAGAACGATGTCCGGCTCAAACGTGCCGATCAATTCGGACGCTTCAGCCCCATCACCGGCTATTTGAGTCGTGTACCCCCATGCGTTAAGCGTTTCCCGCCACTCTTCGTGCGTTGCAAAATCATCTTCCGCCACGAGAATTTTCGTTTGTCGTTTCACGCTCGCGACCTACCGCAACACGCGTGCCGTAACAATTTTTCAGGATTTTAGGAACCAATTCGATGGAGTCCCTATGAAAAATATTCCATGTATAAACATTTTTCCAGCAGCACCAAAGCTGGACATCCTGGCGGTTCTCTTCTAGATGGAACGGAACTACTAAACAGGAGTCACTTAGATGAAGGCAGAGACGGTCGAATACAAAGACGGCGATGTAACCCTGAAGGGCTACTGGACCTGCGATGACAGCAAATCGGGCAAGCGTCCTGGCGTCCTCGTGAATCCGGAAGCTTTCGGGCTCGGACCACAGGCTAAATCACGCGCTGATCGGTTGGCGCAGCTGGGGTACGTTGCGCTCGCGGCTGACCCCTATGGCGATGGCGCAATCGCGAAGGATCTCAACGAAGCGATGAAACTTGCTACGCCGCTGTTCGCCGATCCCATGAAGCTGCGCAACCGGGCCCAATGCGCACTCAAGGCGTTGGCATCGCATCCAAACGTCGATCCGAATCGCCTCGCCTCTATCGGTTACTGCATGGGTGGGACCACTTCACTCGAGCTCGCACGCGAAGGTGTAGCGCTGCGCGGAGTCATATCATTCCACGGCGGCCTGCAGACACAGCGTCCGGCTACCGCGGGAGGTGTGAAGGCGAAGGTGTTGGTCTGCCACGGTATCGATGATCCTTTCGTGCCCAGCGAACAGCTACTGGGATTTATGAAGGAGATGGGCGCGGCCGGTGCCGATTGGCAGCTAATCAGCTACGGTGGCACGGTCCATAGCTTCACGAACCCGGACGCCGACAGCTTGGGGAATCCTGGTCTGAAGTACAACAAGCTCTCCGATGAACGTTCCTGGAAAGCGATGCTCGATTTCTTCCAAGAGATTTTCGCTTAGATCTCGACATAACATCATGGTCTAAAGAGATGGCGAGTGGATCCGCAGCCGCGGGTCCCACGCCATCTCAGTCTCGCCCCTAGCCAGCGAATTTAGCGGCACTCCGGCCGCGTCATGTTGTTCGCGACTCGAATCGCGTTGCGTGTCTACTCTTAGTAGTACTGGGGTGACCACCTGCCTCGCACTCATCGAAGAAATCACAAAAGCGGAAAGGCTCGAATAGGCAACGCTGAGCCACACATTGCCCTGCGGTGCTTTTATTACTAGCATCCTGATAAGAAGTGTCAGCACGCCTCGAAGTTCTCAAAGCTCCTATGAAGCCGGTGAGGATTCTCCTTGCCGACGATCATGCCATCGTGATCGAAGGATTGCGGCGGATACTCGATCGCCCGGATTTTGAGGTGATCGAGGTCGCGGAGAACGGTCACAGCCTCGTGGAAAAGGCGGTTGCGCTACAGCCCGACGTGATTATCGCGGACATCGGGATGCCGCTCCTGAACGGGATCGACGCTGCGCGAGAGATTCGCAGTCGCGTCGATAAACCCAAGATCATTTTTCTCACGATGCATCCGGAACTAACGTACGCGAAAGCAGCACTGGCGGCGGGAGCCTTAGGCTACGTTATCAAGAGCGCCGCGGGCGAGAGCCTGATTAAGGCTATCCGGAGTGCATTAAAAGGCGAGTCCTATATTTCCGAACCAATCGCGGCGGCCCTGGCTCAGAGCACTCAGATACGCGTTACGGGCGGCCGTCCCGGCACCGAACCGCTGACTTCTCGGCAGCGCGAAGTCCTGCAACTGCTCGCCGAAGGCAAGCAAGTTAAGGAAATCGCGAACCTGCTTAGGATCTCTCCCAAAACAGCCGAGTTCCACAAATATCGAATCATGGATCTGCTGGGTCTGCGAACCGTCGCAGACCTCGCACGGTACGCCCAAAAACATGGTATCGTCGCATAGAGAGCGTCTCGTCACATAAGCGAATCGAAGGCCTGCCGCCTAGGAATAGTCCTAGTTTGAGTGGCTGATCACCGCGATCCAAATTGTTGTTCTATCGGGGTTGCTTATCTAAACGTTTGGTTGAGCTGAGGTCGAAAGTACACCTTACCGTAGCCTACAGACCATCCTCGGAATTAGAGCCCGATCCGATTAGACTTCTTAATATGGGCTTGGATCGATCGACCGTGGTAGCCGCAGACGCGTTGGCATCTGAAGCCGAACAGAACGAGAGCTCCGTTCTGACCGTCCTTGCGAGTTCCACCGAAGGCGTGGTCTCGATAGATTCTGCCGGCAACATTCTCAGCGCTGATCAGGGCGCTGCTGCGATGTTCGGCTATTCAGGCGAAGAACTGGTTGGAAACAAGATTGAGGTTCTGATACCCGAACGGTTTCGTTCAAGGCATATCGGTCACAGGGAAGCTTTTTTTCGCCATCCACATCTTCGTCAGCTAGGCTCGGGCGTCAGGTTCATCGGGCAACGCAAGGATGGAAGCGAGTTCGCCGCCGCGATTGCCCTCCAATATTCAGAGGGCGACTCCGGAGAGATCTGCAGCGCCCTCATTACGGACACCTCGCTGCGCAGAAGCGAACGCTGGTTTACCCTCTTCCTCGATCATGTGCCCGGTGCAATTGCGATGTTCGATCGCGAGATGCGTTATGTCGCAACAAGTCGCCGCTGGCTGACTGACTATAGAATTACCGAGAACCCGATCGGGCGCTCACAGTATGATCTTTTCCCTGAGATACCGGAGAGTTGGAAGGAGGCATATCGCCGCGGCCTTGCCGGAGAGAATTGCCACTGCGATGGCGAAGCTTTCGTACGTCGCGATGGCACCGTGCAATGGGTGAAATGGGATCTGTCCCCGTGGTGGGAGGTTGGCGGAGAGATTGGTGGAATCCTGATTTCCGCTGAAGATATCACCGCACAGAAGCAGTTCGAGCAGAATCTGCGCTCAAGCGAAGAGCGCCTCAAGCTTGCGGTCACGGGTACGAGTGACGGCATCTGGGATTGGAACCTTACGACCAACGAAGTCTACTGGTCCGATCGCACCTTCGAGATGTTAGGGTTTGCCCCGGGCGAAGTACCGTCTCACCATCGAGGCCTAAAGCTGGTTCATCCGGAGGATCTAGAGCGGGTGTCGAGAAGCTTCCGGGCACACGCTGACCAAGGCCTCCCGTACAATGCTGAATATCGACTGCAAACAAAATGCGGTGAGTACCGATGGTTCAGTGTCCGCGGTGCCGTGGTCCGAGATGAGGACGGCACCCCTCAGCGGATGGCCGGATCGATCACCGACATCACTGAGCGCGTGCGACTGAAGCAGCGTCTGGAGGAGGTGCTCCAGAACACCGACGAGCAATTGCGCGTCCTCATTGAAGCATCACCTCTAGCGATCGGAGCAATCGATCGCGAAGGCCGAATCCTCAGCTGGAACCACGCGGCCGAGCGGATATACGGTTACAAAGCTGCCGAGGTCATCGGCCGAATTAACCCTGCAATCCCTGCAACTGAACGCGAAAATTATCAGCAACTTCTGGCCGAAGTTCTGAGCGGTAAGGCCCAGCGTCTTGAGGTAAAAAGAATCCGTAAAGACGGCACTGAATTCGACGCAGCCCTGCACTATAGCAGGTTTCTCGAACGACCCGGTGGTGAACCGTCCGGCGTCGTGGTCTTCGCCGAAGATATTACGTTGCGCAAGCGAGCCGAAGAGGAAGTGCGTCTCAACGGTGTTCGTGCCGCTTTAGTAGCGGCACAGGATGATGAAGCGCGGCGGATTGCGCGAGAGCTGCACGATGATATTTCGCAGCGGCTCGCCGTCCTTTCAATCGATATGAGCGTCGACGCTGGCCGCAAGCGCATCTCGCGTGAATGGAAGGCGCGGTTGCAAAATTATCGAGAGAAGGTGCAATCGATCACTGAAAGTATCCGTCAGCTCTCCCATCAGATGCATGCCACGATCCTCGACGAGCTCGGCCTGGTCACCGCCCTCGAGCAGCTCTGCCTCGAAGCCTCGAACCAATGGCTGGGTTTCCCCGTTACGTTCCGCGCCGAAGACGTAGCCGACAATCTCCCTAAGACCATCGCGTCTTGCGTATATCGGGTAGCACAAGCGGCGCTTCACAACGTCGCCAAGCATGCACGGGCTAAAGATGCCACCGTCACTCTCAAAGGCTGTCGCGGCTTTATCGAGCTGATCATTGCCGATTCCGGCAAGGGCTTCGATACGACAGTCGAACAAAAGGGATTAGGACTAGCCAGCATGCGCGAGCGCGTGCGTCTGCTAAACGGAACCATTTCTCTTGAGTCCAAGCCTGGCGACGGCACCGTAGTTGGAGTCAAGCTACCAACAGATAATGTGGTGCCATAGTATAGTAATGATTTCGCGATCTGCCGTCCGCAGGCCAGACCCAGGTCAAGGAAGCATAATTGTTCAGAGGGGTTGGCGGAGAGGGAGGGATTTGAACCCTCGAGACCCTTTCGAATCTACACGCGTTCCAGGCGTGCGCCTTAAACCGGGCTCGGCCACCTCTCCGCGTCGAGTATCGCAGTATGCCTCAGGGCCGTCTGACTCGCCAGTAGCGAACTGCGATTGGCTCTGCTGAAGCGAAAAAAAATCATAGCCGCATCGCGGACCGGTGGATTAGCCTTAGAGAAGCTATGGCAACTTCGATCCCCGACCTGCAACCAGGGTCGCCAAGCGTCGACGCCACCGCTCCGGATCGCGAGACGCGTCGCGAATTGCGCCTGTTCGCCCTCATGATCGCACTTGCGTTGATGGTGATTGCCACCCGTGCGCAGATCCTGCGTATCGCTCATCTAAAGAGTCACTATCCGCTGCTCTTCTATCAGGACATCCTGGCGCTGGTAGTCCTCGGAGGCGGCCTGCACTTCGCCCTGCGGTTGGTCCGCAGATGGCGTATCGGTGGCCGAATCGTCGAGATCACCGGATGGTCCTTGTGTCTCTTCCTCGCCCTTTATACGTCGATCGCGGCGATCGTCTTCTGGTATATCCGCAGTCCCCTGACCTATCGGCTTATCCTGCTGTCCGACAGCGCGCGCGGCGTGCAGGCTTCGGTGCGAGGTGATCTCACCGGCGAAGTACTCTCGCTGCCTGCCAATGTACTTCTGGTGGTGGTTCTTGCGTATTTGCTATGGCGCTGCACACCCCATCTGCTCCACCAGCTGCACAGCAAGGTTTACTCGGTCTCGGGTGTAGCGGTTATCGGCCTCTATGTCATTGGTTCCCATCTGTGGGTCACGCGCCACGTGCATTTCATCTCGGGCGTGGAGAATCCGGAGTGGGCCTTTATCGAGTCCGTCGTTCAGGCGCCTCGCCCGACGGTTACGGGCAGTATCCCAAGCGCCTATTTCGAAGACTTTCATCCGGCCGTTCAACCCAAGGATGTGGCTCGCGACAAAGCTTTCAGCGCCCTACCGCGCGTACCCGCATCGGGCAAGCCGATGAATGTGATTCTTTTCGTGATGGAATCGGTAGGTGCGAAGAATCTGCAACTCACCGGAGCGCCCTACCCTGACAGTCCCGTGATGGAGCAACTGGCCGCGCACGGTATCGTTTACGACAACACCTATGTCTCGCAGCCCTTCTCGTCGGCAGCGATGGCCGGCATGTTCGCGTCGCTCTATCCCGATCATGATTGGAAAACCCTGCCGCGGCAGGAGCCGACGATTCGAGTACCGGGCTTGCCTGCCGTGCTGAAAGCCCACGGCTATCAAAGTGCGTTTGTCCACGGCGGTCTGATCGATTTCGACGGCAATCTCTCCTTCCTGGAGAATGCCGGCTTCGACGATGTAATCGCACGGTCCGAGGACGATATACGGCCGCGCGATGGCGAATTGGTCCCAGCCACCTTCAACTGGATTCGACATCATCAGGACCATCCGTTTTTCGTCGCGATCTGGACGCGCGATACTCACAACCCCTACCTGTCGCCGAACGATCATAAGTACACCGACGAGCGGGTGCGGAATCGTTATCTCAACTCAATCGCATGGACCGATCAGGTGATCGGACAACTGACCGAGGAACTCAAGCGCGAGGGTTTGGTCGATAATACGCTGCTGGTAATCACCGGCGACCACGGCGAAGCTTTTGAAGAGCACGGGCAGTCGGTGCACAACTTTTCGGTTTACAACGAGGAAGTCCGTATCCCCCTGATGTTCGTGAATCCGGCGCTGATCCCGAACCGGATCGATCGCCACGATCTCGCTCGGCAACTGGATATCGCGCCGACGATTCTGGACGTACTTGGCATCGATCAACCCGCCGCATGGCAGGGAACCAGTCTTTTCGCCGCAAAACGACCGACGCGAGCGTATCTCTTTTCGATCGCAGGTGACTTCCGGCTCGGCCTCGCCGAGGGCGACTACGTCTATATCCAGAACTACACCCGAGATCGGCACGAACTGTACAACGTCCGTAACGACTTTGATGAGGCGCACGACCTCTCGTCCGACCCGCAGTTTGCCTCAATGATGGCGCGCGACCGGCTCCGACTCGAAGCGTGGCTCGCGTTTCAAAACAAATATCTCGAGAGCTTTGCCTGCGCCGGATGCCCCGTGCCGCATCGCGCCGCCGAATCGCTCGAAGAAGCGGCTGCTACTAAACCGCCTGAGGTTCTCTCTCACCGCTGAGATTTGCTATCTCTGACGCGGCGGCTTACCTTGAGCCGCAACATAGTCTGAGGAGTTTGCAAATGCCGGGATTGTTGCAGGGCAAAGCCGCTCTGGTTACTGGAGCGGCGTCAGGAATCGGGCGCGCCGCCGCGCTCGCGTTCGCACGTGAGGGAGCCAAAGTTCTCGTCGCGGATGTCGTCGAGGGCGGCGGCAACGAAACCGTAAAGCTGGTCAAGAGCGCCGGTGGCGAGGCAGCCTTCATCCGCTGCGACGTCTCCAAGGCATCGGAAGCGGAAGCGCTCGTCGCGACTGCGGTAAAGCATTTCGGCCGCCTCGACTGTGCGTTCAACAACGCCGGGATCTCGGGCAAACTCGCGAAAACGGCAGAAGACACCGAAGACAACTTCGACCGTATCATGGCGGTAAATCTGCGCGGCGTATGGCTGTGCATGAAGTACGAGATCCTGCAGATGGTGAAGCAGGGATCCGGTGGAGCGATCGTCAATACAGCATCCGCCGCAGGCCTCGTCGGCTCGCACGGGATGCCCGCTTATACCGCGTCGAAGCACGGCGTCATCGGACTCACCAAGACTGCCGCGCTCGAATATGCGCGCAACAATATTCGCATCAACGCCGTATGCCCCGGTGTAATCGACACCCCGATGGTCGGTGGAATGGTCGGGTCGCATCCGAGGCTTAAGGATATCCTGGTGAGCACGGAACCTGTCGCCCGCCTGGGTCAGCCGCAGGAGATTGCCGAGGCTGCGACGTGGCTGTTGTCTGATTATGCGTCGTTCGTCACCGGATGTGCGATGCCGGTCGATGGAGCCATGACAGCGCGGTAAACTACCTTTAGGTACAGCATCCCCGAGCCGAGCAGCGGCTCGTTCAGTGAGGGTAATCGCGTGAGCATCGATTACGGCGCATTGATTCAAGAGGAGCGGATCCACGGTAGCCTCTACACCAACCCCAGCGCGTACGCCGATGAGATGGACAGGATCTTCCGGCGCGGATGGGTCTTCGTCGGGCACGAGTCGGAAGTGCCCAAGCCCGGCGATTGGGTAACCCGCAGGATTGGCCTTGAGCCGGTTATCATGGCGCGTGGTCTCGATGGAGTCCTGCGTGTCGTCAGCAACCGCTGTGCGCATCGCGGCGCAGCACTTTGCTGGCAAGAGCGTGGCAATAGCCGCTCGTTCCAGTGCACCTATCATGGATGGACCTTCGGACTCGACGGCGAACTCAAGGGAGTCCCGTACAAGGGCGGCTTTGAACGGCAGCGCAGTGAACTCGGACTCGATCGTCCCCGCGCGGTCGAAATGTATCGGGGCTTCGTCTTCGCCAATCTCTCGGGCGATGCCGGTCCCCTGTCGGACCATCTCGGGGTCGGAGGTTCGGAGCTAATCGATCGTCTGTGCGACCTCTCGCCCACCGGGAAGATCCGGATCAGCGCCGGATGGATCGGGCATCGGATCGAATCGAACTGGAAGATGTGGCCGGAGAGTGACGAGGATGGCTATCACGTCGACTTCGTCCACGCTTCGATGCTGAAGACGACGACCAGCTATTACGAGGACACGATTATCGGCGGCGAGACCAACAACGAATCGCGCGCCGTGGATTATGGGCGCGGCCATTCGGAACTCGACATGCGACCCAGCTTCAAAGCCGAGATGTCGTGGCTGGGCGTGACACCGGACAAGGTGAGCGATTATCGCGCAGCGATGGTCCGCAGCTACGGCGAAGAGCGCGCCAAAAGACTGCTCTGGAACGGGCCGCCGCATGCGTTCATTTTTCCGAATCTCTTCCTCGGCGAACTGAACCTCGCGCGCGTCGAGCCCTTGGCGGTGAACACGACCGTCCATTACCACACCGCAGTGCAGTTTGAGGGCGTGGACGAACAATTCAATCGTCGTTTGCTGCGCCAATCAGAGGCGGCGATCGGTCCAGCCAGTTTTATCGTTGCCGACGACGCCGTGACGGCAGAGCGGATGCAGGCTGGCTTTGAAGGCGAGAGCCTAGGTATCCCTCGCAACGGTGGGACTCCCGGATGGGTCGATCTGAGCCGCGGCATGAAGCGCGAGCAGCGCGACAGCCAGGGCAATCGCTTCGGTCACGTCAGCGATGAGGTCACCAATCGAGCCTTCTGGCGCCAATACCGGTTGATGATGGAACGTCGTGGCTGAGACAGGGACTCCTGCATCGCGATCAGTAACGGTCAGCGAGGCGACGTATCGCGAAATCGAGGCCTTCCTGTATCTCGAAGCGCGCCTTGCCGATGAATCACGCTACGCGGAATGGGAAGCACTCGTCACCGACGCGATGCACTATTGGGTGCCCAAGGGTCCGGCGGATTACGATCCGGCTACGCGTCTTTCGTATATCAACGATAATCGCACGCGTCTCGGTACGCGAATCAAACAACTCCAGACAGGGTTGCGTCACTCGCAAACCCCGGTGTCGCCAATGCGGCGGGTTATCTCGAACGTCGAGATTCTCGCCGCTGATGAAGCTGCGGGGACCTTCACGGTCGGATCCAATTTCGTACTGTACGAAGTCTCCGCGCAGGCAACGCAGGACTTACGGATTTGGCCGGGCCGCGTCACTCATAGATTACGTCGGATCGACGGTTCGCTCCGGATGGATGAAAAGATCGTCGAGTTAGTCACTGCCGATCTGCCGCAGTTCAATATGGCGTTTCTGCTCTAGGGTGGAGAAAACATGGCATCACTACTTCAAGACAAAGTCTCACTCGTCACCGGCGCCGGTGGCGGAATCGGCCGCGCGACAGCGATCGTATTAGCGCGCGAAGGAGCTAAAGTCCTGGTCTCGGATATTTCGACGCGGCGCGGCGAAGAGACCGTTCAGCTGATCGAGCAGGCGGGGGGCGAAGCCGACTTCGGCAAGGCCGATGTCTCACGCGCTGCCGATGTCGAAGCGCTGGTCGATATGGCGGTCCGCAAATGGGGTCGGCTCGACGGTGCTTTTAATAACGCCGGCATCAGTGGGCTCATCGCTATGACTGCCGACGACACCGAAGAGAACTGGGACAAAACCCTCGCTGTCGATCTCAAGGGCGTTTGGCTCTGCATGAAGTATGAGATTCGGCAGATGCTCAAGCAGGGTGGCGGCGTGATCGTGAATACCGCCTCAACTGCGGGGCTACTCGCGCAACCCCGGATGGGCGCCTATGCGGCCGCCAAGCACGGCGTAATCGGAATCACGCAGACCGCAGCTGTCGAGTATGCCGAGAAGAAGATTCGCATCAACGCGATCTGTCCCGGCGTGATCGCGACACCCCCGATCGTCGAATGGATGAAGGACGAAGCGACCAAGAACACTTTGCTCTCGGCTGAACCGATCGGCCGCGCTGGGCGGCCCGAAGAAATCGGGACCGCCGTAGCTTGGCTCTTCTCCGATGCGTCGTCGTTCGTAACCGGCGCGGCGATCCCGGTCGACGGCGGCCTCACCGCGCGGTAGCACTTACAGCTTCGCGGCGGGCTCGACGAAATCCTTGGCCATCTGCTCCATGCGTGCGGTGAGATCCGTCACCGTCGACGGGATATCGAAAACGACCAGCACGACTTCATCGGCACCGGCGTCGCGATAGCGCTTGAGATCATCGGTCGTAATCTTCTTCCCGTACGGCGACACCGAGAGATAGACATCCGAACGCTTGCGCCCGTTGGCCTTGAGAACCTCTTCGATCCGCTTGATCTTCGGCGCAGCTTCGTCAGGAGTCAGGTTGAACCCGACCCACCCGTCGCCGTATTCGCCGACACGACGCAAGGCGGGACCACTCTCGCCACCGAACCACACTGGCACGCTGCGATTATTGTGCGGTTTGGGATAGCTCTGCACGCTCGGGAAGCTAACGAACTCGCCGCTATGGGAACTCTTCGATTCGCTCCACAGCTTGCGCATCACGTCGATATACTCACGCGTGCGCTGCGCCCTACGATCGAAGGTCAGACCCAGGGCCTGGAACTCCTCCGCCAGCCATCCGATACCGACGCCCAGAATAAAGCGGCCACCGCTCATGCGATCGAGCGTCGCGACCGTCTTGGCCAGTACCAGCGGATTATGCTCCGGCACCAGACAGATGCCGGTCGCGATTTTGATCTTGCTGGTATACGCCGCAGCAAAGGCCAACGTGGTAAAAGGGTCGGCGAACGGCGTATCGGTTGGCATCGGAAATTCGCCAGCGGAGTACGGATACTTCGAGGCGTACTGTTCGAGCAGTACGACATGCTCAGGAGCCCAGATACTGGAAAAGCCGAGTCCTTCGGCGGTCACCGCGACCGGCTTAACCCATTCGGGAGTAGTCAGCGGTCCGATACCAATTGCGAAATAACCAACGTCCATGAATTGTGTGCTCCTTGTGTTGTAAGCGTTACCTTGCTTCGCCCGAGGCGCGATCCTTCGCTCCGCTCAGGATGACTTGACGCCTGATCCAAGTGGCCAAACACCTCAAGTCATTCTGAGCGAAGCATGCCCTGAGCGATGCCGAAGGACATGCGAAGCGAAGAATCTCGGCTGCGTCCTACAGTCGCGCGGCGGGTTCAACCCAATCGCGTGAGATCTGCTCAATATCCTTGATCGTCTCGGCTTCTTCGCGCGGTGGACGCAGGCTCACGAGCACGACCTCGTCGACTCCCGCATCGCGATAACGCTTCAGATCGTCGGGCGTCACTTTCTTGGTATATGGCGATACGGCCAGTTCGACGTCAGATCGTTTACGACCGTTCGCTGCGAGCAACTCCTCGATCCGTTTGATCTTCGCGGCGGCCTCGTCCGGCGTGAGATTAAACCCGACCCATCCGGTGCCGTACTCCGCGACACGTCGCAGCGCCGGAGCGCTCTCACCGCCGAAAAAGATCGGAACATTGGCACCGCGCGCCGGCTTCGGAAAGCTGCGTACCCCATCGAACTTTACGAACTCGCCGCTGTAGGCGCTGACGTCCTGGCTCCATAGATTACGCATCGCGTCGATACATTCGCGGGTCCGGGCGGTGCGACGATCCCATGGAATCCCGATCGCCTGAAACTCTTCTTCCAGCCATCCGATACCTACGCCGAGCACCACACGACCACCGCTCAGGAAATCGAGCGTCGCCACCACTTTGCCAAGTACCAGCGGATTATGCTCCGGCACCAGGCAGATGCCGGTAGCGAGGCGAATCTTCGAAGTGACCGCAGCCATCGTGGAGAGCGAGATAAATGGATCGAAGATTGGCGCGTTGGTCTGCGCCGGCAATGCGCCATCGTTGGAGTACGGATACTTCGACGCGTACTTGTCGAGCAGCACGACGTGCTCCGGCACCCAGAGCGTCGAGAACCCCATCCGCTCAGCATTCGTCGCGACGGTTTTGAGCAAACCACCACCAGCCATCCGACCAGTGCCCACCGCAAAAAGACCTACTTTCATAGTTACCTCCACCTTCCGTTTTGTCATTCCCGCGCGTGTACGATGCCTGGCGCGCGAGGAATCCCGGAATCCGGAGCCTTTTTCGCTGCAACCGTGCGCGAGGTGACGAGAATTAACTGCTAGCGGGACCATTACTACGCGCCTCGCTGTGACGGCAAGCGCGAGGTATTTAGACGTGATTCCGCAGCATCAGTTCCTTCGGATGCGGCTCGAGGTAGAGTTGCCCTTTGAGATAGGCGATATCGTAAAGCCGCACGTAATGGCGAATGAGCGTTATCGGAACAATCAGCGGGACAAGGCCCTGGCGGTAGTCCTTGATCAGTGTAGCCAGTTCGCGCCGTCCGGTGGAGTCGAGATGCTCGCGAAAGTAGCCTGCGATATGTTGCAGGACATTCACATGGCGCGCGGACGTCGCGATTGTTGCCATCGCCTCCATGAACGAGGTCTCGTAAGTCTCGCGCAGTTTAGCGCGATCGCTGTTGCGGGCTTCGGCGACGATACGCCCCATCTCGCGATAATGGCGTGGCGAATGAGCCATCAGCTGCAGCTTGTACGCGGTGTGAAACGCGACTAGTCCACCCTGCGTCCAGCGGCCAGCGAAAAAAGTCCTCAGTCGATAGTACGCGAAAATCCGTTCGATAAAATTTTCACGCAATCGCGGATCGTTGAGTCTCCCCTCCTCTTCGACCGGCAGATGCGGATAGCGCTGCATCAAGGCCGACGCGAAAAGCCCACGCCCATCGTGCGACGGCATCCCTGAGCTGCCATAGACACGCACCCGTTCCATCCCGCAACTCGGCGAACCCTTCTTGAGGACGTAGCCTGAGAGATCTTCGTCGGCGAGCGCCGCCGTGCGCTTCGACGCGAACGCGCGCATCGCCTTAGTATGGTCACTCCCGCTGCGCGGCGCGACCAGGCGGATGTCATCACCATCGCGCTCAAGGCGAAGCGTCTCGCGCGGAACGCCCAGACCTAGTTCGAACTCGGGACAGACAGGAACAAACTCAACGAAAGCGCCGAGCGTATCGACAAGGAACGAGTCGCGCTTGTGGCCGGCATCGAAGCGGACTTCCTGACCAAGCAAGCAGGCCGAAACCCCTATCCGAATTGGGGTCTCGGATTTGTGGCTATCGCCCTCAGGATACTCTCGTTTCATTCCCGCCATCGCGCGATATAGGACCGGCTGTCGAATTTGCGCCCGGTACTAGCCGCCGACATATAACGAATTTTGCCATAGATCGGCCGTTCGGGCCCCCACGCACGATCATGTTTGCCGCCGATCGCCCATGCAATTCCGGCGTATCCATTGGCGTCGCGTCCGTCGAGTTCGTAGCAATCGTTCAACCGCACCGCGATTTCGTAGGCGGCCTCCGCCGATGGGCTCCATTCGAGGATCTTCTTCGCCCAATACATTCGGACGTAGCCATGCATCCATCCACTGCGCACCATTTGGCGCTGTGCCGCATTCCATAATGCGTCGTGCGTCTCAGCGTTCTCGAATTGCCGCTCGCTGTAGCGATAGGGACGCGGATCGTCCGCATGCTCGCGCAACGTACGCAGCGCCCACGGCTCGCAACTCACCAGCGACTTGTAGTGTCGATTGAAGCGCACGAAGTTGATCGCGAGTTCACGACGCACGATAAACTCTTCCAGGAACGCTTCGCGATCCGCTTCAGGCGCGTCAGCATCCCGCACCGCGAGGGCAATCGTATGCGGCCCAAGCTGCCCAAAATGAATATACGGCGAGAGCTGGCTCGTTCCGTCGACCTCCGGATGATTTCGGCGGATCGCATAGCCGTCGAGCCGCCCTTTCAGGAACGACTTCAGATCAAGCATCCCGTTTGCGGTTCCACCCTTGAAGTGAGTCACCCCAATCGACCGATCCAGCGTTAGGCGATTGAGGAGGGTCGCTTCGGGAAGGAGTCCGGCGACGTCCCGCTCCCACCGGACTTGCACGCGATACTTCTCGACGGGGCGGAGGAAACGATCGAGTTGCTGATGGATTTTTGGACGTATCGTGCGGGCCGCGAAATGCTCTTTCGGCAAGAGCGCACTTGGCACGATCACGTCCGCATCGACAGTCACCAACGGCAATCGAAAGTCGGCGGGAACGAGTCGCTTCCATCCATCGATTCCACCGAGCGCGTTCTCGTCCGTCACAACAGCCGATGGATGCACCTCATCGCAGAGGCGGCCGAGTTCATCGCTTGCGCGCCCCCGCGCATGACGCAGCACGAAACCGACACTACGATTTTCCAGGCTTTCGGCTGTCTCTCGGAGCCCGTCCACCATGAAGCTGATAGTGCGGATACTCGTATCGGGGAGATCGCGGAGACAAAAGAAAACGAGGAGAGGAAGCCTCACCTCGTTTGCGATTGCAATTGCTGTTTCGAGCGCCGGATTGTCTGATACGCGCTGCGAACGTCGCATCCAGTAGAGAACGCACTGTCCGCGCGGATCAGGGTCTCCAGGAATCCGTGTCGTGATACGCGGATCAGACAGCAGTCGGGCTGGAACCACTTCCGCGTCGCGGCACTGACTCGCAGTCGTAACTTACGCGAGAGCCTTGCGCAGCGCCTCCTGATCGAAGCCCGCGATGATCGTCTTGCCCTTAATCGTCAGGGGACGCTTGATCAGGTTCGGCTCCTTGACCATCAGCCCAATCGCCTGTTCCAGTGTCAAATCCTTACCCTTGAGCTCCATCGCCTTGAAGGCCGGACTCTTGGGATTGATAAAATCCCGCGGGTCGCGACCTGCAAAAAGCTCCTCGAGCTCGACGCGATTCAGTGGTTGCTTCGCATAGTCGCGCTCGTCCAATTCCACTCCAAGATCGGTACGCAAGAACCCTCTTGCGTTGCGACAAGTAGTTCAGGTGGATTTCCAGAGAAATCGTGCTTTCTTCATGCTCTCTTTATTCAATACTCGTGTTCAGCTTGGGCGCGGCCGTCGCAGTACTCGCGCTGCTGCTATAGCTTGAACTACTGACAGTGCTCGGTGCCTTGTAACTGCTGGTCGTCGCTGACCCGCTCACCGGACCTGCGCCGCTATCAAGCGGATGCGATCCGCCGCTATACGCGCTTGATGAACTCGGCGCCATCGAGGACGAAGACGTCGAACTCGAGTTCAGCGATGAACTCGTGCTGGTTGCCGGATAGCTCGATGAAGTCGTGGGGCTCGCGCTCGCCAGACTCGCCGAAGAAGTGGTCGTGGCCGCCGAACTAGTCTCGTCTCCTGCAGGTGCGGTATTGGTCGGTCCAGTGAAGTGGACCTTCTGCTTGCCCTCAATCATATCGGGCGTGAGGATATAATCCCCACCAAGCGAACTGCGCCATACGGTATTGGCGACTTGAGTGTTCCCTCCCGTCAGCGCCCAGGCAGCGCCTCCACCGATACCGCCAAGTAGGCCGTAGGCCAGCTTCGCCGGGACATAGAGGACATTACCGGCCATCGTTCCGGCACCAACGCCAACGCCTTTCCAGTTAACCCCACCTTCCGACGGCTGGGTCACCTGAGGTGTCTTTGAGGTCGAAGCGGGATTAACGGTGTTGTCTTGCGCGAGAGCCATCGAACCACTCGCCAAAGCTACCGCCATCGTCAGCACAGAAACCTTTGTTAGACCGAACCGCATAACTTTATCCTCCACCAGAAAAAACTTATTCCGTCCTCACCACCATCGTACCGGGCAGCAGTTCCATCAGATGATTAAAGGCACGTTCCAGGTAATCGCGCTCTTTCGATTCCAGCGTAACTTTCACCCGATAAGCCGGATCTCCGATTCGCGGATACGAACCGAGCATCAAATCGGGATAACTCTTCAAACAGGTATTCAGATATTCGGCGATCTGGTCCTCGCCTGCGTTCGTATAAATCACGCGCAGGAAATAGGGATCGGTCGCGAAACGTTCCAGCAACCCCGAAAGTTTGCGCTCAAAGATTTGCGGGATTCCGGGCAAAATATAAACGTTCTCGAGTTGGACGGTCGGGAAGCGCAAATCTCCCGAGTCGTTGAGCGTGCCACCCTCGGGAATCTCCGCCATCTTCATTCCTGATTCCGCTCGGTCGCCGAAATACTTGCGGACGAGCGCTTCCAGTTCAGGATGAATTACAAGTTTGCGGGCGAAAGCGCGGGCAATAGCCTCGATCGTGATGTCGTCGTGGGTCGGACCTACGCCGCCGGACGTAATTACGAAATCGTGCGATCGGGCGCAGGAAACGACCTCCTCGCCAATCGGATCGAGTTCGTCGGGCACTACGCTGATACGTTTGAGGGTGACGCCGATTCGGCGCAATTCGCGGGCGGCAAAATAGGCATTCGTGTCCTGCACCTTGCCGGACAGAATCTCATTCCCCACCACCACCATCGCGCAACTGCGCTGTTCCATATCAAGGACCGCCGCCTAGGCTATTATCGCAGCCTGTGGAAAGCCTTCACAAGCCCCTGTGGAAAAATGATCGATAGTACCCCAGCGGCGTGCTTCGGGTTTTATTCGGCTGGAGCTATCAGGTCTCGGCGTGGTCGATATCTTCGGCGCGCTCTTGCAGAAATTCGCGCAGCCTTTGCTTTAGGCGCGTTTCAATTTGCCTTACTCGTTCGCGGCTCACGCCGAGGCGATCACCGATTTCTTGCAGCGTCGGTGGCTCTTCGGCCATCAGGCGCGAGCGGAAAATCTCCAGCTCCTTGTCCTTGAGCTGCTGGGCGAAGGCTTCGACCTGCTCATGGGCGAAATTACGCCATTGGGCCCGCGCGGTTGCCTCTTCGGGGTTAAGCGCGTTGTCCGGAAGCGCGTCGATCAAGCGCGTATCGTCGTCGGGACTCGCTGGCTGATCGAGCGAGACCTCGCTCTGCGCCATCCTATCCTGCATCTCCCGGACCTCGCTCTCCTTCACACCCATACGCTGGGCCAGCAGTTTGGGTTGGGCGGTGAAGCCTTCGGCCTCGAGACGCTCGGTCTCCTTGCGCAAATTGAAAAAGAGCTTCCGCTGGGCTTGGGTCGTGCCGATTTTGACCAGGCGCCAGTTGTTGATCAGGTAGCGATAGATATAGGCCCTTACCCACCATACGGCGTAGGACGGGAAGCGAATTCCGCGGTAGGGATCGAAGTTCTTCACCGCCTCCATCAAGCCGACATTACCCTCCTGGATTAGATCGAGGAGGTTGCGCGAGGCGCGAGCGAACTCGTTGGCGATTTTGACTACCAGCCGTAGGTTGGCAGTCACCAAGCGATAGGCATCGTTAGGGTCGCGATTTTGAACATATCGATGGGCGATCGCCGTCTCTTCCTCGCGCGAGAGCAGCGGGAAACGCCGGATTTCCGCCAGATAGCGATTGAGCGGATCATATGGAACGAGTGGTCCGCTCGCTGCGCCTTCTTCGTCAATTCCGGGAAGCCGGCTTTCAGCGACAGCCTCGTCCAGCGGTTCTTCTTCCTCGTGATAGGAACTCAGTTCGACGGGATCGGTGGGGGCATCGACCGGTTCCTCAGCGTCGGGCTCCAGACGAACCGCTTCGGCTTCGACCACATCTTCATCGTGATCGACATCCGCAGGAGCAACACGCCGAACCGGGGTCGCTCCCGCCTTCGAGACACTGGCCGCCTTGCTTCGATTAGCTTTGCGCGCCATTCGGTGCAACCGCCGCGCAGATGGGAAAAATTACCGCGCCTCGGGCTCGGCGATCGAGACTTTGCCTGCCGCGATCTCGCGCAGCGCAGTAACGACTTCTTTGTTATCGGATTCGACGAGCGGACGCGCGCCCTTCAGAAGCAACTTGGCGCGTCGCGCCGCGCCCAGAACCAACTCAAAGCGGTTCGGAATCTTATCGAGACAGTCTTCTACGGTGATTCTTGCCATGACCGCTCAATTGTCCGGCCCCTTTCGACCATTGTCAACGAAGCCCGCTTGCCTAAGCCCCGCCGGATTTTGGCATACTACGCCGATGCCTACTGAATCGCCTGTCAGGACACCTCTCGCCTCAGCAGCCGGCTTTGCCTTCGGGACTGCCGTTTCGGCGGCGATCGCAATCTTTCTGTTTATTCTCCACGTCGATAATCGCGAGCCGGCTTGGCTCGACGCGCTCTCCGACCCTTTCCTTTTCGCTTTGATTGGGCTCATCGGCGGCACCCTGATGTTCCGGAGTATCGCTGCAGGTAGCCGCTTCGCCCTCGCCTTTATTTTCTATCCATGGCTCGCCCGAGGGCTGTATCAAGCAGGCCGAGCCATCCCTTATGATGGCGCGACGCTCGATATGGTGACCAGCTTCTATTTCACTTTGCTGATGCCTGCGATTGCGACGGGTATTGTTGGTGCGGTCGCGATCGGACTCCTGCTCCGTTCCTCCCGCTATGTCCTAGCGGGCTTCGCGGCATTTGCGATCGCCGGGGCCGTCGGTGGAGCAGCGGCGCCCTTGATTAGCACTGCGCTATCGCGAATCGCCGCCGAGTCAGCCTGGGCAGCCACGCTCGCTATCTACGGCGAGGAGCTGGTGCGCTTCTTCGTGGCGGGCTACGGCCTCGCCTGGATCCTTCGTGGAGATTTGTCCGCGTAAGCCATGCCGATTCTCCCGTCTCCGGATCACGGGTCAGAGCGTATCCAGCGAGCGAAAGCTGGACGGGTCCATCGAAGTTCCCTAACCTGCGTGCACGACGTAAGAACAGCCGCAAACTACTGGAGGCCATTTCGATGGAATTGTTGAAAGATCGAGTCGCGATAATCACTGGGGGAACTGGCGCATTGGGTCGCGCCGTCGCTGAGCATTTTCTGGCTAACGGCGCCAAGGTCGCCGTACCGTGGATCGTCGAAGCTGAGGTCCCACTTTTCAATCAGCAGATGGCCGGGCGTTTCCCCGAAGCCAACATCATGCTCAGTAAAGTCGATCTGGGCAGCGAAGAAGAGGTCGGGAAATTCGCCGGCGATGTCGAAAAGCGCTTCGGCCGAGTAGATATCCTGATCAACCTGGTGGGTGGCTTCTGGGGCTTCAAAACAGTCGCCGAGACCACGCTGTCCGAATGGCAGACGATGTTCGATCTCAATCTCAAGCCCACTTTCCTCTGCTGCCGCGCGGTTGTGCCGATCATGCAGAAGAACAAGTACGGACGTGTCGTCTCCGTCAGCTCGCGAACCGGGCTCACCGGAGCGGGTGAATTCGCGGCGTATGCGATCGCGAAGGGCGCCATCAAAACCTTCACTGCGTCACTCGCTGAAGAAGTCCTCAACGATAATGTGCTGGTCAATGCGATCGCGCCAAGCACTATCGATACGGATGCGAATCGCAAGGCGATGCCCAAGGCGAAGCACGAGAACTGGGTGAAGCCGGCGGATATCGCCAAGACGCTCGCGTTCCTGAGTTCGGAGCAGAATCAGGTCACCTCAGGCGTCGTTGTGCCGGTCTACGGTAGGGCCTAAAACCCTTCTGCAGGTCGACGGCGATTTGATGGCTGGAGTAGCGGCATCGCTTCTGCAAGCTGCCCTCGAGCTTGCGCCAAGAATTACCTCGCGCGCCGAAGAAACGGAGACGGCGCGCGAGGTATCTCGTGATTTGCTCGATCAAATCAAGGCAGCGGGCTTCTTTCGCATGTTCGCCCCGCGCAGCCACGGCGGTCTCGAACTTGATCTGCCATCAAGTCTGCCAATTCTGGAAGCCTTGGGCCGCGCTGACGGTTCCACAGGGTGGATCGTGATGATCGCGGTCGAAGGAACGATGCTGCTGACGTTTCTTCCGCGGCATCGCTTCGACACCGTTTTCGCTCACACTCCAGATGTAATCAGCGCCGGTTCGTTCACTTTGGGCGGCGAGGCCAAGGCCGTCGAAAACGGCTTCGAAGTGAGCGGGCGATGGCCTTTCGCCAGCGGATGTCTCCACGCGGAATGGCTGTTGGGACACTGCGTCATTTCGGTGAGCGGGGCGCCCCGCATGAACTCGGCCTCCGGCCTACCGGAAACGCGTTTGGCTGTCGTCCGAAGAGATCAGGCGCAAGTGGTAGATACATGGCGGGTCCTTGGTTTGCGCGGGACGGGAAGCAACGATTTCGTCGTCGAGAGGCTGTCGGTTCAATCTGACGACCTTATCGATCCGCTCTTTGGGCAAACCTCGATTACCGGCCCTCTTTACCAGCAGCTGCTCCCTCAATTTGGTCTGCATATCGCGTCGGTTGCGATCGGGATAGCGCGGCATGCGTTGGACGATACGATCGCCTTGGCCAAGACTCTCAAGCGCAGGCTTTTCGCGCTTGATGCGATGATCGACAGCCCGGTCTTTCAACACGACATGGGACGAGCCGACAGTAGCCTGCGGGCCGCACGGAGCGTGCTGCAATCCTGCGCGGAGTCATTCTGGTCGTCCCTGTGTTCGGGACGAGAGCTCTCACCTGAACAGATCGCGGAGCCGAGCGCGACTGCAGTGTGGGCCGCCACGACTGCGGCGAGCGTCGTTGACTTCTGCTACAGCGCCGCCGGGGGAACCGCAGTGTATGAAGCGTCACCGCTCCAGCGGCATCTGCGCGATATCCATACGCTAACGCAACATATCGGGGTCTCAGACGGTTTGCTCACGCGCCACGGCGCTGCACTGCTCGGAAAGAATCCCGTCTTCGGCAGATAGAGTTTCCGCCGCGTCCGAGCGAATCTATCGCTGTCTAGCGCGGCATCGGCGCATCTTCCGCTCTTCCTAAGCGCTCTGGTGAATACTTATCGAACACGTCGAGCCTGCGACTCAGATTGGGATTAGAGCACGGCCGCACGAACACCATCGAGCCAGCCGCTGAGATTTGGTCGCATCCGCACCTCAGCAGCCACGGCCGGCGTCTGTGGAATCGTGAGCGCAGCTATCTGCGCGGCCACCGCGAGGTCAGCGACAGAAAGGTCTGCTCCGCAGAGGAAGCGCCCGTTGAGGATGCTATTGAGCCAATCGAGCGCCTGGCGAAGCTTCTCGCGATGCTCATGTACCGTGAGTCGCCCGAGGCCCTGCGCACGCAGATTACGCTCAACCTGCCGACGGATCATTGCCTGAAGCGCCGGTCGAATCGGGGCCGGCAGCGCGGCAAAAAGTTCTGCCGCGATCTGGCCGAACTGCTCGCGGACCATCCAGCGCTCATACACCACATGCCAGTAGAGAGACTCGTCGGCCCAGTCTTCGATCATCAGGGCGTGGTTACGGCTCTTGACGTCCAGGGGATAAAGACGCGGCTCCGGATGGCTCGCTTCGAGATGGCGAATGATCTCGGTCGAATCGGCGATCATAACCCCGTCGTAATCGAGCACCGGGAGCTTTCGGCGCGGATTGAGTTGCCGCAATTCACCGGGCGTTTTGACGTTAGCGACGGTAAAGGGCAGTTGCTTGTAGCGAAGGGCGTACTGAACTTTGACGCAAAAGGGCGACGCGGATTCTTGATCGGCAAGCGGTGCGAATTGATGCAGCCGCAGTTTAAGCACGTTGGCTTTGGTCGGTTTAATCAAGCGCCGAAGAAATCCTTGGCGTAAATAAACTCCCCCACCCCCGCAGCGCTCGCCGCAGCCGCATCTATCTCCTGATCGCCCACCATCGTCGAACCGGCGAGATCAACGCCATGAGCCCACGCGAGATCCCTGATCATCCCGCCTTTGGGCTTGCGGCATTCGCATCCGTCGGCATCGTCATGGGGACATATCTGCCACGCAGTAAGAATACCTTCGAGTTGCCTATCGAGCTCCGCCATCGCCGCCTCTATCTTCTCGGCCTTATAGCGCCCTCGCTTGATCCCCGCCTGATTCGACACCACGAAGATCAGCCGATTATTCATCGGTACCAGCTTTTCCCTCACACCGGGGAGCAGCTTGATAGTGACGTTGCCGGCCGCGTCGACGGGAAGCTGACGCGTTTCATCCATCGCGACCAGCGTCCCGACCAGATCACAAAAGATTGCCAGGTTGCCAGCGTCCTCGGCCATCGCTTATCCGTCGGCGCGCCAGTCGACCTCGCGCTCGACGTAGGCGAAAACCTCGTCGAGAATCGTAGCGCCAACCTCGGCTTGTTCGCGGCTAATTACTAACGGCGGATTGATTCGGATGCGCGGAAAATAACCCATCATCAGGAGACCACGCTTGAGTGATTCCTTAAAGATAAGCTCCATTACGTTGCGATTCAGCGGTTGTTTCGTCATCTGATCGCGTACCATATCGATACCGATCATCAACCCGCGCCCGCGCACATCGCCTATAAAGGGATATTTCTCCTTTAGCGCCGTGAGCTTGCCGAGCAAAAAGGCTCCAACCTCACGCGAGTTATCCACCAGACTTTCACGCTTAATCGCTTTGAGCGTTTCCGAGACTGCGACCGCCGCCAGCGGATTCCCGCCGTAGCTCGAAGACGATGCGCTCGGTTTTGCAAAGGGTTCGGCTCTGCTGATCTCGTCGCCCATCAACACGCCGGAGACGGGAAAGCCACAGCCCATCCCTTTTCCCACCGTAACGATATCGGGTTCGACGCCGCTGTGCTGAACACCCCACATCTTCCCGGTGCGGCCAAAGCCAGTGATCATCTCGTCCGCGATCAGCATCGCGCCGTTATCGCGCGCGACTGACTTGATCGCAGGCAGCCAATCGTCGGGCGGAATCACGTTGCCGTTGGTACCTTGCATCGGTTCGGCGATCACCGCGGCGATCGCACCGGCGGAAGCGTTCTTGATCTGTTGCCGCGCGAAATCGACACAGGCGAGTCCGCACGATGGATGCTTCAGCTTGAACGGGCATCGATAGCAATCTGCATACGGAACGGTGTATTGCCCACCCTGCAGCGGTCCGTAGCCTTGCTTGGATTCGTCGCCAATCAGGCCCAGCACGCCCCCGGTCTTGCCGTGGAAGCCACCCCAGAAGCTTACGACTTCGTGCTTCTTGGTCACGGATCGCGCGAGGCGAAGAGCCGCCTCAACCGCTTCGGCACCGCCGCTGTAGAGATGCGCCCGACGGAGGCCCGCAGGGGCTGCCTCAGCGAGCAACTGAAAACACTCGGCGCGCTCGGCCGTAGCAAAAGTCCCGACGGAGAGACGGGCTGCCTGCCTGGCTATCGCCGCGCTCATAACGGGATGAGCATGGCCAAGGCTCGCAACCGCCACGCCCGCGAAGAAATCCAGATAGACGTTGCCGTCGGCGTCGGTGAGCGTAGAGCCTTCACCATGATCGAAGGCGACACCGGCGAGCAGCGAGATACGTTGGCGACCCGGTGCAATAAAGCTCTGTTCGCGATCGAAAATCTCGCGCGATTTGGGGCCCGGAATCGGCATCGTGATGCTGGGCAGCTTAGCTCCAGACGTCGTGTTGGGAGTAGTTTTCTCGATGGCGCGAATGGGCGCCTCTTGCTTTGCAGAAACAGCCATCCGGTTAGGTCTGTCTGGCGAAGCCGGTCAAGTCAAGTACAGCTCGACGCTAGCGGTAGGAGTCTTACCCTTTGGTATCGTCTGATTTTGTGGGAGATACGCCTGCAGCGAGTTTGCGAAAGGGTTCGAGCAGATCGATCGGCAGCGGGAAGATCGTCGTGGAACTGTTCTCCGTAGCGATTTCGGCGAGCGTCTGCAGATAGCGCAGTTGCAGCGTGATCGGATTATGACCCATAATTTCGGCCGCTTCCGCCAGACGCTGCGCCGCCTGATACTCACCCTCAGCCGCGATCACCTTGGCTCGCCGCTCGCGCTCGGCTTCGGCCTGAGCCGCGATTGCACGCTGCATATCCTGCGGCAGGTCGATATTTTTGAGTTCGACGAGCATCACCTTGATGCCCCATGGCTCGGTCTGCGAATCGATGATCTCCTGAATCTTCGAATTGAGCTTGTCGCGCTGACTCAACAGATCATCGAGGTCGGTCTGGCCACCGACCGAACGCAGGGTGGTCTGCGCCAATTGCAAAGTTGCGAAAAGATAGTCGCGCACCTCCGTCACGGCCCGCGACGGATCGAGCACACGGAAATAGAGCACCGCGCTTACCTTAACCGTGACGTTGTCCTTGGTGATGACGTCCTGGGCGGGAATCTCGAGCGTCACCGTACGCAGGTCGACACGAATCTGCCGCTCGAGAATCGGGATGATGAAGATAACCCCGGGTCCGCGATAGTTCATCAGGCGGCCCAAGCGAAAGACGACCGCGCGCTCGTACTCGTTCAGCACCTTCAGGCCGCTGAGCACGAAGATAATTCCTAACAATATGACGATACCCAACCCGGTTCCCATGCTCTTCTCCTCGTCGAGGCTCAGCCGCCGGAAGTTTCGATTGGACTGACCTGTAATTCGAGACCCTGTACCGCATTAATTCGCGCTTGCGCGCCGACCGCGATCATCGCCGATGAAGACGCGCGCCAGATTTCGCCGTGCACGAAAAGACGACCCGGAACGCCGGGCGCGATCGCATCACGCACGACACCGACTTCACCGATCAGACCTTCCCGACCGGTCTTCGCGCGACTGCGCCGCTCCCGAAGGGCGACGTAGCCAACGCCCAGAATCAACGCGCTCATCGCGACCGCCGCTCCGAGAATGATGCCCCGGTCGATACCAAGATCGGTCTCGGAACGATCCACCAGCAAAAACGAGCCGATGACAAAGGCTATGATGCCGCCCATCCCGAGCACACCGTAACTGGTCACGAACAGTTCGGACGCGAGCAGAACTGTGCCGAGAATAATCAGCATCAGGCCCGCGAGATTGATCGGAATCACCTGAAAGGACGCCAGCGCAAGTAACAGGCAGATCGCGCCAACCACGCCCGGCAGAAAAACTCCCGGATGAGCGAACTCGAAGTAGAGCCCGGCCAGACCCGCAATCATCAGGAGATACATCAGATTCGGATCCGCCAGATGGTTCAGGAGGCGTTCACCGAGCCTCATTTCGCCGCGTCGGACCATCGCATTCGCAAGTTCGAGCTTTACGACAGTCCCATCCGATAATTTGATCGTGCGGCCCGACGCCTGACTCAGGAGGCTGTTCAAATCCGGCGCAACAATATCTATAACGTGCAGTTTCAGGGCTTCGGCTTCACCGATCGCACTACTCTTACGCACCGCATCTTCGATCCATGCTTCGTTGCGACCGCGCTCTCTCGCGATCGTTTTCGCAAATGATGCGGTGAAGTTCTCGAGCTTCTCGCCCATCGCACCGGGCACATCCTGACCACCCATTTCCACCGGATGAGCCGCGCCGATCGTCGTGCCGGGAGCCATCGCCGCGAGGTGTGCCGCTTCGGTGATAAAGGTGCCAGCCGACGCAGCGCTGGCGCCGCTTGGCGCTACGTACACGATTACTGGGACTGAGGCATTCAGCAGCGCTTTCACGATTTGGCGAGCCGACGCGAGCAACCCGCCCGGAGTGTCGAGTTCGATGACGAGTGCGGCCGCCCCGTCGCCCCGCGCGCGCTTGAGTGCGTCGAGAATAAAGTCGGCCGAGGCGGGATTGATCGCCCCGTCAATTTCGATGAAGTCGATTGCGGGTCTTGCCGAATCCGAGAAGTTTGTACCGGGAGTTGGCATCGCCTCCGCCGCAACGATCACACGTGCTCCGATAATGAGAGCGACAACGAGGAGCAGCGGGATTAAGATTCGTTTCACGTGTGCGCGAAGCGGATCGCGTAACTCATCCTAGCGCCCTGGTTTGCGATTCGGAACCTCCAAACCGAGCTTTGCCATCACCTGCTGAATATCCGCCCAAACGAGGCGCTTGTCCGCCGGATTCCGCAGGAGGTATGCCGGATGAAACGTCGGCATCATCGCTACGCCCTGAACCTCCTGCCAGGTGCCACGCAGCTTGCTAATCGGAGTCTTAACCTTGAGCACCGCCTGCACGGCAAAGGTACCCAATCCAACGATCACTCTTGGCTTAACCAGCGCAATCTGACGGAAGAGAAACGGCTCGCACGTAGCGACCTCGTCTGGTTCGGGATTTCGATTATCGGGCGGGCGGCATTTGATGACGTTGCAGATGTAGACCTGCGAGCGCGATAGGCCCATCCCGCGTTCAATGATATCGGTGAGCAACTGCCCTGCCCTTCCCACGAACGGCTCGCCACGCGCATCTTCGTCGGCCCCTGGCGCCTCGCCGATAAACATCAGTTGGGCCTTGGGATCGCCGACACCGAAAACCAGATTCGTCCGTAGTGGCGCAAGCTTGCATCGCGCGCAGTCACCGATAAATTCGCGCAGCGCCGAAAGATCCGCAGTCTTGTTGAGCCCGGGATATTTCTCGAAAAGTCCGGTAGAAGAGACAGCGGCAGCGGGCGGTGGAGTAGCGATCGGTCGTGGTAGCATAGGACATTGAGCGGCAGAAGTCGTGCGCGGTGCGGGCTGAGTTGGCGGCGCAGCGGGTGGCCGAGCGTTCAACTGTGCCGGTAGACCCTCGAGCCCCTCCTCGCGAATCTGCTCAATGTAATCGCGCAGTGACGCCAGCAGTATCGCGCGGTCAGGTGTCTTAGGTTCGGTTGGCACAACTCAATGTCTCGGATGCGTCGAACAGTATGATCACTTGCGCCGCGCTGAATTGCTGGTACTGCCGGCGAGTTGAGCGGTCCGAATGCTCACCAGCCGATTCAGGATAACGTCGCCGACTTCGTCCTTCAGCAGCTTGGGTGTCGTCTCGACATGACCGTCCGCACCGAGCATCGTGACGATATTCGTATCGACGGCGAAGCCCGCATCGGAGCGGGACACATCGTTGCCGACGATTAGATCCAGCTTTTTCCGGCGGAGCTTGTCGAGCGCGTTGGTCTCAAGTTCCTCCGTCTCGGCAGCAAACCCGATCATGATTCGATCTTCTTTCTTGGCTGCGAGATGGGGCAGCTCGTCAGCAATCGGCCCCATGTCAAGCATCATGCCCTTTGCGTCCTTTTTGAGCTTATGGGCTGCCGGATGACGGGGACGGAAATCGGCAACCGCTGCCGCCATAATCAGGGTAGTCGACCACGGAAAGTTTCGCGAGGTCTCACCGAGCATCTCGCCCGCCGTCACGGTATCGATACGTTCGACGCCGTGCGGCGTTGGCAGTCCCGACGGACCGGCGATCAGACGTACCTGAGCACCGCGGCGCCAGGCTGCACGCGCGATCGCGAAGCCCATCTTCCCCGTCGATCGGTTCGAAACGAAGCGCACCGGATCGATCGGCTCCTGCGTTGGCCCGGCAGTAACCAGAATCCGTTCATCGCAAAGATCGCGCGCCGAAAGCATCCGCATCAGCTCTTCGACGATTGTCGCCGGATCGGCAAGACGGCCCTTGCCTTCGTAGCCACAGGCCAACGCACCCGAACCGGGTTCGATAATCGTCGCGCCTCGCTCGCGCAGCTTGGCCAGGTTCTCGCCTACCGTCGGATGCTCATACATGTGCACGTTCATCGCGGGCGCAAACGCGATAGGACATCGCGCAGCGAGCAGGACCGTCGTGAGGAGATCATCAGCGATTCCGGTTGCCGCTTTGGCAATAACGTTGGCCGTTGCAGGCGCAACGACGATTGCGTCGGCGGTGTCGGCAAGCCGGATATGTCCAATCTCGGACTCCTGCGTCAGGCTGAAAGTCTCGGTCGCGACCGGATTCTGGCTCAGGGTCTGGAGCGCCAGCGGAGTGATAAACTCCTGGGCGTTCCGCGTCATGATCACGCGGACCTTCGCACCTGCGGAGACCAGTAGCCGCGTCAGTTCGGCCGCTTTGTAGGCGGCAATTCCGCCGCTCACCCCGACAACTATGTTCTTTTCGCTCAACCCGCTCATTCGCTGCGATTCTAGTCAGCCGATGGTGGGAAAAGAAGATCATTCTCGTTGCCATCCGATGGCAAAACTTGCCCGGGGACAGCGAATTCGCGATACTCCGACGCTTGGTGAAACTTCGGCGCACGCGACCTCAGAGCGCTTAGCGCCCCTGGTAAAGGTAACCTATGTCTCTAAAAGCGGTTCTGCTCGGTATGCTGATAGCGCTTGCGGCAACGTCAGCGTCTCCGATGGCTGCATCGGCCCAATCGAGCGGTTCCTCGACCGGAACCTTCGCTTCGCCTGTCGATGACTCCACCCCGGCGGCCGCTACGCTAGGCCCGGGAACACGGATCACTACCGGCAACTGGCAACAATATCGCAACTTCATGTCCGACGGCTTACAAGCGCTGTTCCAGGGCAAGTACCTCTGGAAGATTCCTGCAGAGGCCGAAGTCTTCGTCGGAAGAACGCGAATCAACCCGCCGCCGAAAACCTTTATCGAGGCAACTGAGAAATATTCGGGCCAGGTGAAGCTAGAGGAATTGCCGGACGGTGGTCTGACTCTCTCGAACTATCAGGGAGGTTATCCCTTCCCGATTCCGAGCGAGCCACACAAAGGATGGAAGATCCTGGCCGACGTCTGGTATCGCTACTTTCCGAACCCGACGGTGATTATCCACGGCGGCGGATGCACGCTCGATCAGTCAGGCAGCACCAACTGTACCTCGGGCGATATCGTCTATCGGCAGCTCAGTTTCAATACCGACCCGGGAGTTCCCGCGACTCTGCCCGGAGGCGAAGGCAAGTTCTTCACTCAGTGGTATATGCTCACTGAGCCCGAACAGAAGCGCTACACCGCGTCCCTTCAAATCACTTACACCGACCTGCAGCGCAACGAGGACCTCTACGCCTTCATTCCGCAACTCCGTCGCTACCAGCCGGTCTCGACCCTCGGACGATGCAGTATGGTCGAAGGGGTCGATATAACGCAGGAGGATTACCGCTCGGGCTTCGATTCAAATCTGACCGAACTCAAGGTCGATTATCTCGGCGAAAAGAAGGTCATCGCGCTTATCCTCAACAAGATTCCGTTTGGGCACGGGCTCGACGCGTTCCTGATGCCGCTCGGCTGGCCCAAACCCTCCTGGGGCGATTGGCAGCTACGCGATGTGTACGTTATCAGCGTCAGCAAACTGCCGTCGAAGGAAAAGGGTTACTGCTACGGCAAGCGCGTCATGTATGTGGATAAAACGACCTTCGCACCCTACTGGGAGGAGCTCTACGACGCGAAGATGCAGCCGTGGAAGATTGTCGGCCTTTATCCCAACACGGTCGATGTCCCGGGGATCGGAAAGGTCGATACCTCGGGCTCTGTCATCTACTCGTTCTGGGATATCCAGCGCAATCACGCTTCCTTCGTGATGGATCCGACGAGTAACAATTTTCCGTTTTATGCGGGCGATCAGGTGCCCAAGGAATATCTGGATATAACCAAGTACTCGACGCCCGGCGGGTTGAACGAGATTATGCGCTAGGCGCAGTTTTTCACCTAAAATAAAAGGGGCGCCGGCTTCCGCCGACGCCCTTTTCTTTTCAGGCAACTAAAGCTTAGCGTTCGAGTTCGCCGCTGATGAATTTCTCGACGCGATCGCGCGCGATATCGTCAGGAATCTGACGCGGCGGATGCTTCATCGTGTAAGCCGAGATCGAGTAGAGCGGTCCACCAATCTTGCGATCGCGCGCCAGCTTAAGGCATCGAATCGCATCGATCACCACGCCACCAGAGTTCGGCGAATCCTGTACCGACATCCGCAGCTCGAGTTCGATTGGAATCCCCGCAAAGCCCTCCCCCTCGATACGGAGGAAGCAGACCTTGTTGTCGTTCTGCCATGGGATGTAATCCGACGGGCCGATATGAACGTCTACGTCCGGCATCCGCTCGGGCAGATTGCTCTGCACAGCTTCGGTCTTGGACTTGCGCTTCGAACCCAGGCGCGACCGATCCAGCATATTCAGGAAATCGGTGTTGCCACCGGTATTGAGCTGATAGGTGTGACGCAACTTGATGCCGCGATCGGCGAACAGCTTCATGATCGTGCGATGGAGGATCGTCGAGCCAAGCTGCGACTTAACGTCATCGCCGATAACGGGAATCTTACGCTCGGTGAACTCAGCCGCCCACTTTTCGTCTGAGACGATAAACACCGGCATGCAGTTCAGGAAGCTTACACCGGTTTCGAGACATGCGCGTGCATACCGCTCTACCGCTTTCTGGCTTCCAACCGGCAGGTAACAGAGCATCACTTCCGCGCCGCTGTCACGCAGGCGTTTTTCGATATCAACCGGGCGGTCTTTCGAAGCAATAAAAGTGCGGTCCGGCGGGTATGCGCACATATGCGGCGCGATACCGTCGTGGATCTCGCCCATATCCACATTCAAGCCGTATTGCGGCAGATTCGGCCAAATCGAAACCGTGTTGTTCGGATGCGCGAAGCAAGCTTCTTCGAGTGGACGCCCAACTTTGCGCGCGTCTATATCGAAGGCGCACGCAACTTCGATATCGCCCGGACGGTAGCCGCCCAGATCGTAGTGCATCAGGCCGATCGGTTTTTTGAGATCTTCTCCGGAGACGTGCTTATAATGCTCCACGCCTTGTAGTAGCGATGAAGCACAGTTGCCGACGCCGACGATTGCGAGCCGAATCTTGGACATTGCCCTCTTTTGACAGCCGGTGCGCGCCTACTCTAAACGACAGCTTTTGCGAATTTCCCCGAGCGGAAAGCACGGCTGACCCGTAATTTGTAACGGAGCGGAAACGCAAAGTAAATTCTCGGCCCCCGCAACCGCCTCATCCTCCAGCGACACGAAACCGTCGCTAACTTTTGCTACGAATTATTCAGCCTGAAATAACTAGCCCAAGCAATGGCATGCTCAGGCTGTGTATTAATGATCACGGCAAGGTGCTGAGGTTTTCTACAACCTCTCGATGACCTCGCGTGAGACTTCGTCGATATATTCCTCGTATCCGTCGAAGGGCGGATTCAGCACCAATTCGTCGACACCGGCCGCACCGAGTTCGCGCAAACGTGCCACGATTTCATCGGCTGGCGCAACCATCGTGGTGGCACGGATGGTCTCCGCCGTCACGAAACGCCGCTCCGTTTCCGGCACATAGGTGCAGTGCCCGACATGAAGATCGAGATAACGCTCACCAGGAGTACCGACCGTCTCAAGATGCTTGGCGTATGCGTCATAGACGAGTCGCGCGTTGGCCGGCAGTGAACGTGGCTTGGCGTATCCGGCTGCGATCGCGTGCAAGCAAGTGATCACCCAAGGGCCGACCAGTTTAACGATACGGGGCGAATCGATCACCTCGCCCGGCCGCAGCACGCATAGATGGGCCAACGAGACGCATGGCAATCGTTTGTCGAGTTTGCGACCCGCGGCCTCCGCTCCAGCGTTCGCGTGGCGAAAGACTGCTGCGACACGTTCCGGCGTCAGCGCACCACTTGTAATGATGCCGTCACCGAACTCACCGGCCAGTCCGAGCGCCCGCGGACCGTTGGCGGCGACCAGAAGAGGAATCGGATCATCGAGGTTGATGAAGCGCATCTCGCGATGGAGATAGCGAATCTTCCGGCTTAGCCCCTCGGTGTTGAAGATGCCCTCTCCGTGCTTGAGCAGATCGCGCAAAAGGCGCACCTGGTCACGAAAATCGGCAAATTTAACCGGCGGCAAGCCCATCACGCGCCGCCCCGTGTGACCCGTCCCGTAGCCGAGCGCGACGCGCCCCGGCGCGATTTCATTGATCGTCGCGATCGAGTGGACCGTCACTGGCGGAATCCTATTCGAAGCCACCGAGATGCCGGTTGCGAACTTGATCTTCTTGGTGGCTGAGGCTGCCAGCGCCAGACAGGCGTACGCATCGCCCCAGATCATGTGCGAATCGGGAAACCAGGCCCGGGCAAAACCGCGCTCCTCCGCTCTTTGGGTGTCGCGAATCACTCGTTGGGGTTTGGTGAAGATTAAGGTGCCAAGTTCCATCGCGGTTTAAATCCTCCCTATCGCCGGGCCGAACTATACACTGACTCGCGAACAAACGATCATCCCCTTGACGTGCGATGTTGCTGATGGCCAGATGAGCGCGTGGCGGTCCATCCGATTTCCGAAGGCCAACAGATGCTGACTGCGGCCGAAGCCGCGGAGCAGCTCGGGGTCAAACTTGGCACGCTCTACGCCTACGTCAGTCGTGGATGGCTCAAGAGCTACAAGCGCAAAGTCGGTCGCGAGGCGCTCTATCGCCGCTCGGATATCGAGGCTCTACGTGGTGTCTCGATGCCCGAACGGGGTCGCCGGGCGCGGAGCCTGCCCGACGCGTCGTCGTGGGTTACGGTCGCGCAGCCCCAGACCGATGGCACCCATGCGGGTGTAATCGTTGCCGAATCCGCGGTCAGTTCGATTACCGAGGGTGGCCTCGCCTACCGGGGCTATCCAATCGAAGAACTGGTCGAACGCGCCTCGTTCGAAGAAGTATGCCTGCTGCTGTGGCACGGTGAGCGTGCCGCCTCGGCTGATATCGAAGCGCTGCTCGATGCGATCAGTAACGTCGAGATGCCGTCGGCAGTCGCCGCAGCCCTCGAAGCGGTTGGACGCGAGGGAACTCCGCTGGCACGCCTCGCAATGACAATCTCGGCGCTCGCGGCGGTCGAACGTCCCGCGCCAAATGAACCTCAGATTAATCACGCCGCCAGGATCATGGGGCTGATGCCCCTGGCGATGGTTGGTGGGCGCACCCGCCACGTTACGGCGGCGCGCAGCGATATCGCCGGCCGCCTGCTCCATCGATGCCTCGGCGAGGCGTTGGAATGGGAACGTTTCGCGATCGGACGCATCCTGGTGGCCTGCGCCGAGCACGAACTTAATGCCTCCACCTTTGCGGCCCGAGTCGTCGCCAGCACGGGTGCTGACCTTTACGCTTCAGTATTGGCGGGCCTGTGCTCGCTCTCAGGACCGATTCATGGCGGCGCCTGCGATCGAATCGAAGGGATGTTCGCTGAACTGGAGCAAGGGACGAAGATCGATTCGATCCTCGCCTCTCTGAACCAACATCATCTGCTACCGCCCGGTTTCGGCCACGCTATCTATCCCCAGGGTGACCCCCGAGCGGTTCTGCTCAAGAAGGTCGCGACCGAAATCGCCCGACGCCGCGGCAAGCGGCTACTGGAAACAGCGTTTAAGATCGAAGAGGCTGTAGCGAAACGGCAGCGACTCCGCCCGAATCTCGACTTCTATCTCACGGTCTGCGTGCGAATGCTCGGTTTTCCGCGCGGTCTCCCGGCCGGTGTGTTCGCGCTGGGTAGAGCCGCTGGATGGATTGCCCACAGCCTTGAGCAATACACCGATAATCGGCTGATTCGTCCCCGGATGCGCTATCGCGGGTTGCCCCTGCGCCATTGGGAATAGCGGCCCTTCGCGATCCTGTGCATAACTTTCCCAGACTTCTTTGACCCGCTAAAATTTCGCGACCTGAGATGAAGCCAGATACCTATCGAGCAACGGCCCTTATGAGTCGGCTGCTTTTGTGCACCGTGCTGGCCGCAGCACTACTGCCTTTGGGCGGATGCTGGGACTATGAGGAGACGAGAGCGTCTAAGCGGGATAAGCATCCGGACCTTCCGGAAGTTTCTGTGCCGAACCAGCCCCAGGTCGTCTCCAACCTCTCCCAAGTCTCAAGTGCAAAAACTGTTGCTGTACCGGGCAGTGATACGGCTCCGACGCCGGCTCCGAGTCCCTCGAACAACGGCGAGCAGACCAAGCCCCCTACTAACGAAGAACTCGGTCACAAGATCGCGGCCGAAGCGCCCAACACCCGCTACACCCAGGATACTGAGCCGGCCTATCGCGGCGGGACCAAGTTGCTCAACGCCAAGGCCAAGGAGTATGCCAACTTCAGTACTCTTATCGTGGAGCAGACCCTCAAGGCGGCTCAGCAGTTAGCCCCCGAGAAACTTGAAGGACGTCGCGTTCCGCTGGATCTCCAGCCGGTAATTCTGACCACGGTGCTCGATGATAAAGGTCGGCTCAACGAGATCGTCATCGAGCAGCATTCCGGCGATAAGCTGGTAGACCTCTGGTTCATCGCGGCGTGCAAAAAAGGCGTATGGTCCCGCAATCCACCACCCGGAGCACGGCTGACGGACGGGACCTATCGGTTGCGGATGGAAGGAACAGTGGTTAATGCCAGCTTTGATCGTTACGGCATCTACAGCTATGAATCTGAGGTAGGGTTATCCATCCTTTGAAATCCGTCGGAGACAGGCCCGCATCATCTGCACGATCACGTCGCATGCGACCAGCTGCACTGCTGAGTGCCGCATCGTCGCGTCTGCGCAAAAGGACCACCCGTTACGTTCCGCCGAGTGGGCTTTCGATTCCACTGGTTACGATTCTCGATTCCAATGGCCAACTGCTCGAGGACGATCAGCGCAGCGTTGTGCGCTACACCATCCAACAGGGAGCCGGAGCCAATATCCTTTTCGCTGCCGGTACTACCGGCGAATGGAATCGCGTCGATAATGCGATCAGTCAGGCCGTAGCCCAGATCGTTGTCGAGGAATGTCATCGGCGCGGACGACGCAGCAAACCGGTCGAGGCTTGGGTCGGAATCACCGCGCACACAGCTGCCGATACGATTGCGAATCTCGAGCATGCGATTGCAATCGGCGCCGATGCCGTCGTGGTGGCACCTCTCTCGATCAGTGACGCTGCCAGTCCCGTGGAGTTTATCGAGCAGACGATGGGCTCCGCGTTCGACCGGATCGGCCGGACCATTCCGGTCTTTCTTTACGACAACGCTGAGATAGCGGCGGCAGGCAAAGCTCCGCATCTCCATACGCGCGAAGTTAAGCGGATAAGTCAGCTACCTTGGGTTTACGGCGTCAAAGTGACCGCAGGTAAGGCGGTACTCGGGAACTACACACGGGCAGCCTCGCATTTTAAGCGCAAGGGTGAATTCGCGATCTATCCAGGCAACGCCTATCTGATTTTTGATCTCTTCCGACCTGCCAAAGGTGTGGCCGGTCGCGCGCGCAACTACTGGAATCGCTATCTAACCCGCAACTCACTACCCAGTGGAGTTGTGTGCGGTGCGGCGAACGTTTTTCCGCGCGAATGGCAGCGATCCTGGCAGATATGCAGCGAGCACGAACTACCGCTGATGGAACGTTACGGTGGGATGCTCGAGCAGTTTGCGGATATCTGTGAGTTCACGCGCAACGGCGAAACCGTGCGGTTAACCATCGCCTGCACCAAGGCGGCGCTGAAGGATCTGGGAGTCTGCTCGAGCGATGCGGTCGCGCCCGGAACTCCCGCCTTCGAGGGCAACGAGCGACGAGAATTTTTGCGGCGCTTCCGGGAACTTCGGCGTCGTGCTGCCGCGACCCTCGAACCCGAATGGTTAAGTGCGGCCGAAGCCGGAACCGCCAAGTCTGCTCGCGTCCTCGCTGACGCCTGAGTTACGCGGCGCCTTTTTCCCGCTTCTTCACCAGCGCGACTGGCGGTGACTGCTGATGGCCACCCGTCAGCGATTGCCGTAGAGCGAGCCCTTTCAATCCCAATTGGATACCCTTCACCGCCGTGATTACAATACGGTCGAGTTCCTTCTCTGTCTGTGCGCGAGCGCGGATCTTCTTTGAAAACGGATACGCCAGAATATTCGCGGTGCCAACCCGCCGTAAAGCGTCGCGACGAAAGCCGTCGCGATACCCGAGCCGATTTTGCTCGGGTCATTCAGCATCGACATCGTATGCATCGGCCCCGGCACAGCGCCCATGATGCCGAAAGTCGGCAGGTAGCCACCGGCGGCGTCGAAAACGTCCGCACCGGAATTGTTCACCCTGACGTTTTCTGCGAAACGCCGTTCCAGCACGCCGATTAGCGCGTCCGGAGCCATATTGCTCACGAGCAGATTCAGAGCCGTTGAGAGCAACGGATAGCTCTCGTTCGGAATCTGCTTCTGCAAAGCATTCCTTGGCCAGCACGTTGCTGTAACCAACGATACGATCGATCAGGTCGAACGGATCGGGTGCAGTCGAAGCGATCACCTTGCGGACATCGCGCGCCGCAGCCATCAGCGAGGGCGGCGCAATCGAGAGATGTACGCACCGAGACTCGCACCGATAACGATCATCGCGGCACTGACCTGCAACAGCGCTGAGAGCTCATCGCCCTCGATATACTGGCCCAACAGCACGCAGGCCGGCCCGAGAATCAGCCCAATAATGCTGGCGAAATCGACTTGTGTTTTGTTTCCCACTTTACCCGGAGCCGGCGGATCACGCGGATCGAATGATCCATGCGCGCTTCTGTCCCGAATACTAAAGTGGCGTCCGCTCCCTGAAGTCCGTCAGTTTCATTGCGAATCGGCAACGACCTTTCCGCGCAGGAGCAGGATTAGCCTACCAACTCGGTCTGGTCCGGATGCAATCGCACCTTGCCCTCGCGTTCCATTCGCAGCGCCAGGTTACTGATCGCGCGACGCGCATTACGAACTTCGCTCGCGGACACTCGACCCGCATCTTCCAGCTACTGCGTGACCATCGCTTTCACTTGATCGGTGAGCGACCCGAGAATGATATCGCGCTGCTCGGATGCCATCCCCTTGAGCGCAGTTGTGAGCTTGTCCGTCGGAACTTCGCTGAGAATCCGCTCAAGCACTCGGCTCTCCACCATGAGGAGGTTCTCGAAATGAAACATCTCATTCTCGATCCTGACGGCGCGATCGGGATCGGCTGCGCGGATCTGCTCGATAATCGCATGCGCCACGTCGGAGTCGAGCTGATTCAGCATCGCAGTCGCCGTCTTGGTTCCTGCAGTCTGATCGGTTTCGCCGCCACCGCCCTTACAGAGCCTCTTCAAGTGCTTGCGCGAGCGCGTCACTCGCCGCTGACGCGATGGGAGCACTCGTCGCGAGGCACTCAATACTACGGCCAAGAACCTCGGGCGGCAGATGAGAGATCAGCTCGGCCGAGTAATCCGCCGGCAGCTTGCTCAACACGATACCCACGACTTCGGGCCGCTCGTCCTTCAGAATCGCGGCCAAGGCCGTTGGCTTGGCTTTGCTCGCGATCGATCGCCAGCGATCCTGACGCGGGATCTGGGCTGCGTTGTCTTCGCCGAGTGCGAGCACCAGCGCCTCCTTGAAGTGCTCAGCGGTACCGTTGCTGCTCGCAGCCTCAAGAAACTCCTTATCTACTTGGAGCATCTGCTCCTCTTTCCCGCCGACCGCCTGCTCGCGTTCGTACGCATGCTTGAGACGCGACAACTCGCTCTCGTTCAGATGCTTGAGGACCTTGGCGAGCACATCTTTCTTAAGCGTCATCACCAGATACGCCGCTTTGGTTGGTTCGTCAACGGCGTGATTGGTCTGCACGGCAATCCTTTCGATTTGGAGCGGTGAGCCCGTGCTTGAATCGCGCCGAGCGTCCGTGCTTTCGTCGAATCGATGATGCAGCAACGCCGATGCCATACGCTGGGCTTCGCTCTATTCGCTCGTTCGTATCTGGTGTTGCGATTTGCTCCCGTCTCGACGTCTTAACGCGGGACGACGCCAAAGATTAATCCAGAGCTTGCTTGAATGAGGCCACTATGAAGTACGGAATTGCTATCCGCAACATGGGTCCGCAGTCGACCTCGAAGACTATCCGAGCGTGCGCCAAGGCCGCCGAATCGCTCGGCTTCGACGCCCTCTTCGTCTCGGATCACCTCTGTATCCCGCCTGACGATACCGAAGGCTCTGGTGGCCGTTATCTCGACGTCCTGACGACCATCGCCTATATCGCCGGGGCTACCGAACGGATCAGGCTCGGCATCTCAGTGCTGGTCCTTCCCTACCGACCGGCCGTCCTCACCGCCAAACAGGTCGCCACAATCCAGGAACTCTCCGACAGTCGGATGATCCTTGGCGTGGGCGTCGGCTGGATGAAGCCGGAGTTCGCCGCCCTTGGGATCGAAAAGCGCAAGCGCGGAGCAATCAGCGATGAGACGCTGCGCGTTCTCACGCATTGCTTTGCCAACGACGTCGCAAGCTATAACGGGAATCTCGTGACCTTCCCGCCTTTCGTCTTCGCACCACGTCCGCCCAGCCCGCCTCTGTGGATCGGCGGTCAGGGAGAACCTGCGATGCGTCGTATAGCCGAGTTCAATGCCGCCGGATGGCATCCGATGTTACCCGCCGACAAGCTGAAACCGGCCGTCACGCAACTTAAAGTATCGCTTAAAGATAAACACAGAGATGATCTTGAAATCGTGGTGCGTCGCGGGGTGAAGTTCGACGATATCGGTGAGGCGAAAGCCAAGCTGGAAGCTGAACGCGATGCGGGTGCGACCTATTTCATCCTGGATCTCGGTCGTTACCCGAGCGAGCGTGAATTTGCCGAACGCGCCGAGACCTTCATGTCGAAGGTCGCTCGATAATGCGACTACCCCACCTCAAGTAAATCTCAAGTTTAGCTTTAGTTTCGGCGATTGAGGTAACACCTCGAAAAGCAAAGCCCCGGCTGGGTCGACCCGGCCGGGGCTTTATCTTTAAGCGCTAACCGAGCGGGTTAGGCTGCCTTCGCGCTACCGTCGAGCGGGGCTCCCTCACGGAGGGGCTCACTCTTCCACTTCTTCAGCTCAGGCATAACCTTGGCTGCGAAGCACTTCAGGTTGCGCTCGGCCTCCTCATAGGGCATGCCGGCGTAGGCGAAGTTACCCATCACCGCATCCATGTCGATGACTTCCTTCATGTAGGCGAGCTTCTCGAGCACCTGGGCGGGCGTGCCGAACGGCATCAGGTTGGCGAAATCCTTCGCCGCACCGTCCATCCCGTGCTTCGAGATATATTTGCCGACATGGCTATAGAACTCGTAGCTCTTGTGCTGGCCAAACTGCTGACTCGCCATCTCATAATGACGCATCGCCGTATGGTAGTAATCGGTGATGTATTTCATCCCGAGCTCTTCCGCGCGTGATTTGTCTTCATCGACGAAGATGAACCCGCCGCTGAGCGGATTCGGCGGCTCGGTCTTGTTAACTTCGCGCCAAACCTTGTGGTAGACCGCGAAGTCCTGCTTTACGACGTCCCAAGGCTTCTGCGGGATAACCAGCACGCCGACTCCCAGCTTCGCCATGATCGGCATCGATTCCGGCGACACCGCGGCGGCATAAGTACGGCCACGGAAGGAGCGCGCTGGGAACGGACGAATATCGCGTCGGGGCTGCTTGGTGAAGGTGCCGCCTTCCATGTAGCCCTTTTCGAGCGCGCTCAGAATCAGCTCGGCGTACTCGACGAATTGCGAACGACCTTCGTTCTGATCGAGCCGAAAACCTTCGAACTCGATACGGGCCAGACCGCGACCGATACCGAAGATAAAACGGCCGTTCGATAGATGGTCGAGCACCGTTACCTGTTCTGCGACCCGGATCGGATCATGCCAGGGCAGCACGACGACCATCGAGCCAAGCTTGGCGGTCTTGGTGCGCCCAGCCATGTAGGTGAGGAATTGCAGCGGATCGGGGCACATCGTGTAGTCGTCGAAATGGTGCTCGATCGACCATACGGATTCGAAGCCGAGGGGCTCCGCCATCTCGGCCAGCCGTACTTCGTTCAGCCAAACTTCCGTGTCCGAAAGCTTATTAAATGGATTCTGAAAAACTGCACCGTATCCTACGTGCATCGCATCCTCCTGTGTCGCAGGCCGAGGAGGGATTGCATGTACGGACCGTTGCCGTCATGCGCCTCGCGCCTGATCGTCGATTGCCCATCATAGTGCCGTGCCGAGGATTCAGCCAACCCCTCTGACGGCAGTGCATCCAACCACAGGATAAGCGACGCGGCCGCCTCGTAACGACGCATGGGAATTGCGCATCACAAACCCGCTTGCAACCATCGGGCGGCAACTGAATTATAGAAGCCTTCCCGCGGAGGGGTGGCAGAGCGGTTGAATGCACCGGTCTTGAAAATCGGCAGTCACGAAAGTGACTCGTGGGTTCAAATCCCACCCCCTCCGCCAAATACGAATCCAGCGACATCCTATGGAGTACGAAAAGCCCAGCAAAATATGGGTTCCGACGTATCTCACAAGGCCGGACCCGTCCGACAACGTCCATTGACATCTGGGGGTAACTGGGGGTAAAAATAGGGGTAGTCGGCTCAATTCCCCAACTCTGCAACGGAGTTACCCCCGATGGCTCTTACTGATACCGCTATAAAGCAGGCCAAGCCCGCTGAGAAGGCTCGTAAGTTGTTTGATGGTGGCGGGCTCTATTTGCTCGTCAGTCCAGACGGGGGTAAGTGGTGGAGGCTCAAGTACAGAATCGGGGGTAGAGAGAAGCTGCTTTCACTGGGCGTCTACCCCGACGTCGGCTTGAAGCAGGCACGCCAGCGTCGCGACGATGCCCGCAAGAAGATAGCTGACGGTATCGACCCAAGCGCAGAGCGCAAGGCTGAAAAGGCCAAAACTTCTTTCGACCGAGCGGGGTCGTTCGAGGCTACAGCACGAGAGTGGTTTGAGAAATTTAGTGCTGGCTGGGTACAGGCTCACGCGGAAACGGTAATCCATCGTCTAGAAGCAGACGTATTCCCTTGGATCGGAAGCCGCCCAGTGAGCGAGATTACCGCACTGGAATTACTCGAAGTGCTACGACGTATCGAGGCGCGAGGCGCTATCTCGACGGCTCATCGTATCAAGCAGATTGTCGGCCAAGTGTTCCGCTACGCTATCGCCACTGGACGCGCATCAAGAGACGCAAGTGCGGATTTGCGTGGTGCGCTTGCACCAGAGCGAGAGCGACACTTCGGCGCTGTCACCAAGCCCGCTGAAGTGGCAGGACTGATGCGCTCGATTCAGAGTTACGAGGGGTCGTTCATCGTTCGATGCGCTTTGCGCTTCACAGCACTAACGTTCGCCAGACCCGGAGAAATCCGGAAAGCAGAGTGGACGGAGATCGATTTCGAGAGTGCGGTTTGGCGCATATCCGCCGAACGAATGAAGATGCGTCGCGAACACCTTGTACCGCTATCGCGGCAAGCTATCGCGGTCCTTCGAGAGTTACATCCTTTGACCGGAAGCGGTCGATACGTCTTTCCGGGAAGAGTAACTGCGCGCCCCTTGAGCGAGAACGCCATCACTGCCGCGTTGAGATACATGGGATATTCAGGTGACCAGATGACCGCGCACGGTTTCCGGACGATGGCGTCGACTCTACTAAACGAACAGGGGTGGTCACCCGATGCCATCGAGCGGCAATTGGCGCACGCAGAGCGCGACGAAATTCGAGGGGCCTATAATCGTGCTGAATATCTCGGAGAGCGACAGGACATGATGCAGAAATGGGCGGACTACATAGATCGGTTGGCATCTGGAGCCTCGGTAATCCCGTTCAAAGCTATCGCGTAAGTCCCGTTCGTCCGATGAAGTATTGTTTAGTTGATTCACAGTTAGCGCCGTGCAATTCTTAATCTTGTGCTTGGCCGCGCGATCGATAAAGCGGCCCCGGTCAAGAAGAAGACCGGTCGCGGATCTCTCGCAGGCGCCGCTTAACAAAGGCCGCGGGGACGTATTGCCACCCCCAGTTGGGGCGCTCACCTCTTCAATGTAGAGCGCGTTTATGTCCATCCCTTCCGCGACGCGTCACAATCAGGTCGGAGGGGCCAACGTTTAACCCGTCGAGCAAGAGTTCGACAATCGGGAGACGTACGCCCCAATGCCAGCCTCTCACATCGATTCCGCCGCATTACTGCGGCTTCCGCAAGTTCTAACACTCATCCCGGTCAGCAAATCAACTTGGTGGAACGGCGTCCGCCAAGGCAAGTTTCCGCGACCCGTCAAGCTGGGTCAGCGAACTACATGCTGGCGCGCCTCTGATATTCTCGCGCTGATCGATCAAGCGGCCGCCGAGGCGGAACGATGAGCGCCACTGCTCTCATCAATCCCAGAGCTAGGCTCGGCCGAGGCGGTAACTTATCCGACCGCGACGTCGCTAACGGCATTCAAGCCGACCCTGTGCCAGTTCGGGACGCCCTCGCAGCCAGCTCCGATCCTGGTGCCGTGCGACGGGTAGCCTTAGCGTATTTGGCCAAGGGGTGGCTCCCGACGCCGCTGCACCCGCGCACGAAGCGCCCTATCCTCGAACAGTGGCCAGACGAACTTCTTGACGAGGCAACGATCGCAAGCGAATTGCCGTTCGGCACTGATCGCAACATCGGAATCTTGCTGGGCAAGCACTCAGGCGGTCTGATGGACGTCGACCTCGACTGTCGTGAGACCCGATGCTTGGTCGAGGCGTTCCTTCCTGAGACCGACTGTATATTCGGGCGGGAAAGTTCTCGCGAGTCTCACCGGCTTTACCGGGTTCCGCCGAGCGATGCGACAACGGTCCAGTTTGAAGATCCAACTAATCGGGAGATGCTCGTCGAGCTGCGCGGCACCGGCGCGCAGACGATGGTGCCACCCTCAATTCACCCAACCGGGGAGCGGGTCAATTGGGAAAAGGACGGCCAACCTGGTCCGGTCGATTACCACGACCTAAAGTCAGCGACCGCTAAACTCGCAGCAGCGGCTTTGCTTGCGCGGCAATGGCCCGCCCAAGGCGGGCGGCATAATGCATCACTAGCGCTCGCTGGCGCGCTGTTACGGGCAGGCTGGACAGAAGATGTGGTGGAGCAATTCGTCTTTCTGATCGCTCGGACGGCTGGCGACGAAGAAGCCGACTCGCGCCGCGCAGACGTTCGCAGCACAGCGCGCAGGATCGCCAATAACGAGCCTGCCACCGGGCAGAAAACTTGTTCGGAGATTTTCGGCGAGAGGGTTTGGGCCCGAGTGCGCAAATGGCTTGAGCTGCGTAACGGCTCGGCGCCAGGGCTAGCCATAAATGATGCGGTCAAGTTCCCCTTCCGCTTGACTGAAAGTGCGGTTGAGTATGCCGACGAGCACGAAGGCGAGATCGATTGGAGGTTCGTCTGCTCCCACTTGGAGATCGCCGCCGTCACGCGCAATGAGGACAGCGAGTCATGGGGGCGCCTGTTGAAATTCCAAGACGATGACGGACGCTGGCACACCTGGGCGATGCCGATGGAATTGTTAGCCGGCGACGGTACGGGCTACCGGGAGCAATTACTTTCGATGGGTTTACATATCGGGCCTGGGGCAAAAGCTCGCAATCGCCTCCACGAATATATCCAGACGACCACGGCCGCAGCGCGCGCACGTTCGGTCTCACGATTGGGGTGGCATGGCGGAGTATTCGTCTTGCCGGACGTTGTATTCGGAGACGCGGGCCAAGAGCAGGTCATTTATCAGACTGCGTATGCAACCGAGCATAGCTTCCGCAGCAGGGGGACCTTATCAGAATGGCAAAAGTACGTGGCCATCCCCTGCTCCGGCAATTCGAGACTGGCGTTTGCGGTTTCATGTGCCTTCGCAGCGCCCCTGCTTTGTGGGACCAACGGTGAGTCTGTCGGGTACCATCTGCGCGGCCCGTCGAGCCTAGGCAAGACGACGGCCATGCTGGTTGGCGGATCAGTTGTCGGCGGCGGTGGCCTCAAAGGCTACATGCGCCAGTGGCGTGCGACCGCGAATGGGTTGGAGGGCGTAGCAACGCAGTGCTGCGATTCGCTTTTGTGTCTCGATGAAATTTCGCAACTCGGCAGCAAAGAGGCCGGTGAGGTCGCTTATCTACTCGCTAATGGTCAGGGGAAGAGCCGCGCCCGGCGAGATGGCTCCAGCAAGCCGGCGGCGACGTGGCGTATAGTTTTTTTGAGCACCGGGGAAATTTCGCTAGCAGATAAGGTTGCTGAAGATGGTTATCAACGCGCTACCGCTGGGCAACAGGTGCGAGTAATCGACATTCCTGCCGATGCTGGCAAAGGCGTCGGAATTTTCGAGAACCTTCACGGCGCGGAGAATGGCCATCAATTAGCCCTCAAATTGAAAGGAGTCACCTCGCGGTATTACGGGACTGCGATTAGAGAGTTCCTCATCCGCATTACGGCGCACCTGGAAACAGCTATCCAGTCGGTTGAATCTTTCAAGAATAACTTCGTGAAGACCAACTGTCCCGATAGAGCGGATGGTCAAGTGCAACGTGTGCTTGGACACTTCGCGCTGGTTGCGGCTGCCGGCGAGCTGGCGATCGCGATGGGGGTACTACCGTGGGCGGAGGGAGAGGCTAATGCGGCGGCGACTGTGTGCTTCAAGGCATGGCTGTCGGATCGTCCGGCTGGTGCAGGCCGTGCCGAAATCGAGGTGGGCATCGCCCAAGTCCGGAAGTTTTTCGAGCTGCACGGTGATTCGCGCTTTACGCTCTGGAGCAATCCCGATAATAACGGCACCCACGATACTCCTTCCAACGAGCGCCCAACGATAAATCGGACCGGTTTCCGTCGCCTCCTCGAAGATGGCACCGGGGTCGAGTTCTACGTGTTCCCCGAAAGTTTCAAGTCCGAGCTTTGCTCAGGTTTCGATGCGAAGGCACTGGCCAAGGCGATGATTGACAGAGGCTATTTGATTCCTGGAAAAGATGGTCGCTCTGCTGAGTCGGCTACTTTGCCCCAGCTGGGGAAGAAGCGATGTTATCATTTCTCATCGAAAATTCTTGCGGAGGACGAGGAATGATTGACCATTTTGCCTCCATTCGCAGCCGCTATTCAAAATCCGGTGTTCCACGTGTTCCTTGTGTTCCTAGCACTAAAAACATCAATGAAATAAAGAACCCTCTGGACCTTAACGAAAGAACACCTCAAGAGAATGACGCGGTTCCTGGTGTTCCCATTGCGAGGCTTGATGCGGTTGTCGGCTCCAGCCAAGGAACACCGGGAACACCTGGCACGAAATCGCGAGTTCCTGAATGCCACGCCGAAAATTCCCTTGAAACTCACGGCATTTATGTACAAGGAACACTGGAACACCCGGAACACCAAAAAATAAACGAGTACGACGCGGTCGAAAACGCGCGCGCCGCTCGGCTCGATGGCTTAGGAGTAGCAAATTCGCGCGCGCCGCTGATCCCGACCGAAATCCGCGCAAAGATCGAAGCGATCGAAGCCGAGGCCCGGTCCAAGGGTTGGCCGGTCGAACTGCTTTACGACGCGAATTTCTGGGACTGCCCGCGCGGGCCACCCGCCTTGATGGACCCGGACGATGGGATTGTTGAACTCACCGGTGACGCGATCACCATCTGATCTACAGTCCATCCTGCGCCGCATTGCGTGACTCCGTCATAGTTCAGATAGGGCTTCGACCTTGGCGTACGGTGTGGTGGCCTCATTCCTCTTTTGAAAGTCGCAGGATGTCGTTATGGATTGAAGGTTAATTGCTTGCGCCGATAATCCTCGTATCCGGTTTTGAGACTTGCCGTAAACCGTTCGGCGTTTCGACTTTGTTCTAGTTTTGTGCAGACGTGAGACACAAGTTCCGCCGGTGTCATTCCAGGGGCGATAAAGAGTTCCGCTACATCTAGGCCGAGATTGTTGGCGCCTGCACTGATGTTGGGGGGTATGTGGTAGTAAGTCAGAAGAGTGTAACTGCAGACACTCAAGTCGAACGCTTTGGCGAACTCTTGGCGGATTGACGACGTGCGGAGTTGGCGGACGTGCTTAACCTCGATGACTCGCTGAATGTTTCCACCGGTCGCATCGCAATCAGGTCCGAAGGATACCGCGAGATCTGGTTTTGCGCGCAGATTGGTTACATGGCCGCGCGTCTCAGGTTGAAACCACAGATAGAGTTTTCGGCCTCTTTCTCCAATGGTCACAGCAGGAAGCTTCACGAATAGACCAACCGACTGTGCGTGGACGGCACCGGCGCGGAGCAGAACGCACAATAAAGCCAACCCTTCAGCCAGTTGCCAGTCCTTCACAGTTGGAACCGAGTCCGATGCGCGGATCGGGGTAGTTGAGCGTCTTAGGCAGACTCTGGGGCGACCACTTAGCTGATTTGCCGCTTCACAGATCGCCGCCCAGAGCAGGTAGCGTTCGGCGGGCGAAAGGATGGGCCCGCGCTCCTCCTCGTCACTTGGTATCGGGCGTCGTATCAGCTCGTTGTCCATTATCGGCCCTTTCTGATCAAAAATCCGAAAATCGGTGCGATCATTCGCGCAGGTCGACAAAGATCGGATTGAATATAAGAGAGATTAAACCCTAGCCCTACAAACTCCGAGGAGGGGCCAAAGGGGGTACCGCCTGAGGTCTCCCCGACAAGAAATTCTCGTTGAACCTCGTCAAAGATCCTTCACCACTCGGCTTGCTTTCTTCCCCGCTGTCTTGGGCTTTGTCTCGACCTTAACCTTCGATTGCGGAGGTTGTGTGCCTTCCTGACGCCGGTGTCGTCGTGCCTTCTGGATGCGCTCAATCGCGGCGCGCTTCTCCTCTTCCGACAGCTTGTCCCACCACGCTTTACCGCCTTTGCCGGCGATTTCTTGGCGTTGCTCTGGGCTCAGCTTTTCCATTCGACGCTTCGCGATTTGTCGCATCGCGCGGCTGATTAGCGAGTCTGACATGACGCCAGAATAGCGAGGATATAAGACTAGCCGCAAGCCCTATTGACAAGACTAACCGTTAGTCTTATAAATTACGTTCGTCAAACAAAACGAGCCGCCGATGCGCCAACACCGACGGCTCAGCACAACCGATATGGAGGTATCGGCCATGCGTGTAGAAGAAATTATCACCAACCGTATTGTTCAGCTACTCGAAGCTGGCACCGTGCCATGGCACAAGCCGTGGGGAAATCGCCAGACTGGTAGCGATGCACTACCGCGCAACGCGGTTACCAAGCGCCACTATCGCGGCATCAACGTTTTCATCCTAGGCAGCCAGTCTTACAACTCGCCCTATTGGCTGACCTACAAAGAGGCTTTGGCGCTTGGCGGTCATATCAAAGCCGGTGAGCATGGCTCGCCGATCGTCTTCTGGAAGTGGCTAAGCCGCGAGATTGAAAAGCCCGACGGCTCAATCGACGAGAAGAACTTTCCGATGCTCCGCTACTACACGGTTTTCAATGCCGAGCAGACCGAAGGTTGCAGGCTGCCAGCTGATATCAAAGAAGGCTCGATGCCTGAGTCGACGTTTAACCCGATCGACGCGTGCGAAGCGATTTACGGCAATATGGCCAACCGGCCACGGCTTGAGCATGGCGCCACGACGGCTATCACCCGTGGCCATCGCTTTGAGGCTTATTACACGTCCGGAAGCGATACAATCGTAATGCCGCGACGCGAAGCCTTCGACAGCCCGGAGTTTTATTACTCGGTTCTCTTTCACGAATTGACGCACAGCACGGGTGCCGTCAATCGGCTCAACCGGTCAACGCTGAACCAAGCCGTCAAGTTTGGCGATACCAACTATTCCAAGGAAGAAATCGTGGCCGAAATGGGTTCGTCGTTTCTGGCTGGCCATACCGGCATCGAGCAAGTCACGCTGATCAACAACGCGGCCTATCTGGCCAGTTGGATCAAGGCCCTCAAGGGCGATCCGAAGCTTGTGATCGTCGCCGCCGCAGCTGCGCAAAAGGCCGCCGATTACATTCTGAATCGCCGCGCTGAGACGGCGCAGGAAAACGCGTGCGCCTTGGCCGCATGAATGATTTCTAACCGGCTCGGCCGCATTGCCCAAAAAGCTTGTTTTGGGTAAGGCGGTCCAGCCAAACCCTCGACAGGACAGAGACAATGGCCGCGATAATTCCCCTTCGCCAAACATCGAAATGGGCAAAGCAACCGAATCAGCCGCCTCCTCGCCAACCCAATCGGGCAATTCGCGCGCGCGAGTATCTGACGCCCGACGAAGTCGAGCGGATGATACTCGCGGTACGCCAGACCGGCGGCAGGCTGGCCGAGCGCGATACTTTGCTGATTATGGTGGCCTACCGGCACGGCTTTCGCGCATCAGAGCTAATCGCCTTGCGCTGGGACCAGATCGACTTGAAGGCTGGCACGCTGCACGTAGCCAGACTCAAGCACGGCTCGGCTTCGACCCATCCGCTGCGCGGACCAGAACTTAGGGCTTTGCGCGCCTGGAAACGCCAGCAGGGCGAAGCCACGCCCTACGTCTTCACTTCCTTGCGCGGCGGTCCGATGACACGGCGCACGGTCCACCACGTCGTCGCCGAAGCTGCCAAGGCCGCAGGCATCGACTTTCCGGTCCATCCGCACATGCTTCGCCACGCTACCGGTTATTACTTGGCAAACGCGGGCCAGGATACACGTGCGATTCAGCTTTACCTAGGCCACAGGAATATTCAGCACACCGTCAGGTATACGGAGCTAGCCTCTGGCCGCTTCAAGGACTTTTGGAAGGACTGACTACCTTGAAATTAGGTCCCCACTATCCCCGCGTGCGCGGGGCAACCAGCAGCTCGAAGCCTGGATGAAGGAAAGGACGAGGCCTATCCCCGCGTGCGCGGGGCAACCTCTCCGCTCGCTACGTTGTAGCAGACCGTAACGGGCCTATCCCCGCGTGCGCGGGGCAACCACCTGCTGAAGCCCTGCTTCCGGTGCCGTGTTGGGCCTATCCCCGCGTGCGCGGGGCAACCCATAGCGAATTTCTAACGTACGGCATGGCCTGCGGCCTATCCCCGCGTGCGCGGGGCAACCTACATGACGAATGTGGTAGCTGACGGAGCGATCGGCGTATCCCCGCGTGCGCGGGGCAACCGCGCCTGGGATGATCTGCAGCGACTGGAGCGTGGGCCTATCCCCGCGTGCGCGGGGCAACCCTTCTCAAGCAGTTTGTGGTAGTTCATTTATCGGGCCTATCCCCGCGTGCGCGGGGCAACCATGTATCAGACACCAATGGCCTATGACTCAATCGGCCTATCCCCGCGTGCGCGGGGCAACCACGATCCCGGCACCGTACGAGATCCCTAGCCCAGGCCTATCCCCGCGTGCGCGGGGCAACCGTAGGAATAGAAGCGCGCAATAACAGGCAAGACGGCCTATCCCCGCGTGCGCGGGGCAACCCGCGTTCCCCCGCCATTCTGCGCATCTATCGCGGGCCTATCCCCGCGTGCGCGGGGCAACCAGACCCATACGCAGGTCCCGGTACCGTCTACCGGGCCTATCCCCGCGTGCGCGGGGCAACCTCTTGCGAGGCATTGCGCTCGCAAAATATGTCTTTCCGACCATTAACTTGTCAAAGACCGGCATTCGACAGCGGCTGACCGTCGGGCCTTAAACGGTCAGGCAGGTAGCTAGTCACTCATTGACTGCGCTTTCGCGCGAGAAAGACCTCGTTGCACTCGAAGAGTTCACACGGCGGCGAGCCTAGAATCGCGATTTGTTGACCGCCTGGGGCGAGCCCTTCGAGCCAAGTCATAACGATACAGCCTCCGCCCAGTTCCTCGAACCACTCCTTCATTACTGCCCACACTCTGTCGCGGACAGCTCGGCTCATCTTCGGCGCGGTATAAACGCCGGGAGCGATTTCCAGCGCGCACGAGGCAAGGAAGCCGCGAAATCGATCCGCCACATCACGCGTCACCACGACAGTCATCTTCGAAAAGCTCCTTAATTCTGTCGATCATCGCCGCAATCAGTTTTTCGCGGCGAAAGGTACGTCCGGCGAGTTTTCGTGTGGCCGCTTCAATCGTCACGAAACTCGGCTTGCTAGCTCTTTGAAATTCGCGAACCGCGCTGAAGGCGACCGGCAGAGTTACGGAATCGCGGTAGAGGTCGGCAAGATCCAGACAGAAGGAAACTCCCGAAGCTTCGTGGATGAAGCCGATTTGAGGTATCGCACCAGATACGGCGGTCGCGACCATCGCGGCTGCTTCTACAGCGGTGGCAGCATGGTTGATGGCCTGATTAGGAACGTCGTCGGCTTCCGGGTTTCGGCGATCGTAGTGGCGACCCTCCCATTTGATGCCGTACTGGCGTGCTAGTAACCGATAGGTCTCGCGCATTCTCGCGCCTTCGATACCGCGCAGTGTGTCCAGATCGGCATCGGGCAAGACTTCCCCCAGCCGCCATGCATACATGCGGCGAACGCAGCGGAGACGAGCAGCAGGATCGGCCCAGCAAGCGATCTGCCGGCGAGCAAGCGCTGAATCGTCGGGTCCGAAAGGCATACTCGCATAGAGTCTTACGCCGCCCTCGCCCGTGAAGAGGATTCCAGTCCCATGGCGAGCCGTGAGGCGCATCGCGTCATGGCTAACCGTAACGCCGGGACCGAGGATGAAACAGGAAATTGTTTGGAACGGAATCAGATATTCGCCAGGTGGGAGATTTTCGTCGCCAGCAGCGATGAATCGTATAGTTCCGTCCTCGACCATCAGATTACCGCGTCCGAGCCACATAAGGCCGTGTCGATCAACCTGTGGGATGCGAGCGGTGTCGAGGCCAAGTCGTCCCTTGAGCATTCGCAGAATAACCTCAAGATCGAAGTCGGCTCAGGGTCTCAGTAGAAGCATTCCAAAGCCGAAAGCGCGGTGACGGCCGAGTCCACGGCGCAGAAGTTTGCCAAAGGCTTCCGGTGAGACGATTTCGAGGACACTGCTGAGAGTCGCGTCCGGCCGCTCGCAAAGTCGCAGAGATGATCGAACGCCAGAGCGGTCACGCCGGGCCAGCCGCTGACGCTGAAGCCGAGTTAAACGCACGTAGTCACGATCAACTAAACGTGCAGCACCGTAACGGCCGATCTCTTTCTCCAGCCAATCGCGGTAGACCGTTTGCCGATTGACCTTGACCGCCGGACCTTCGCGCAGGCACCGGTACAGAAACGCGTCCGTCTCGCTCGGCTGCTCGCCGCGACTGCGTCCGCTGATGCGCACGATCGGGCAAACACGGCTCTCGAAGCGATAACGCGCACCGGCACGCCAGTTCGAGGGCATCGCCTTCGAACAGAAAGACTCAAAGTCGATGGTGGCGGCAGCCAAGGGATCGGCGAGGGCACGAGCGCGCTCAGAGAGACTCCGATGATCTTCAGTTGAGTACCCGTAGAGCGTCAGCTGCCTGGCACGTTCATCGCGGACAGCGAACGGACGCGGAGCTGCTTCACCGAAAAGAGCGGCGAGCGCAGTATGGAGAATGTAACCGCCATCAGCCACGCTCAGATTGATTCCCGCACGAGCAGCGAAGCGAGAAAGTGCCAGCTCATCGAACTCAGCCCGGAGCATGAAGAGCGGTGAGTCAGACATCGATGGAATCCTCAAGGATAAAGCGTCGACCTACGTGGATCTGATTGGTCCAATCGCGTTCGTCAGTGATCGGTAGCGCACCGCGCACATGAGGTCCGTCGGCCGGGAGCCAGATGCGAAGGCGATTTTCGCGAACTCGCTTCGATAAGGGTGCTTTGCTCAAGATTTCGGTCCAAGAGTCCCCCGTCAGACGGCCGACGAGGATGGGTGCCGCTGGAAGACACGGTTTCCGACCGATAAAGAGTGGGCGTGCAGGCACGCGCAACGCGGCTTCGAGCCGCTCCACGTTTGGTGGGTCATCGGGAGGTTCGAGAGTTAGCCCGACTGTGTAAATCGAATCAGCGAGATAGTCGCGGTAGCGGATATGGATCCCTGTACGAGTTGCGTCTGCCCCAGCGCGGCCCTGAGCGATGCCCCGCGTCGTCCATCCACGTGCCAGGAACGGTTGCGACAGGTCGACCGTCTGGAAATCACGCATCAATTGTCCCGGCCGGTCGCAGCGCACCGCATAGCGAATACGTGCCTGCAAACCTTGCAGCGGCTCAGCGTCCCGATGATCGAACCCGAGAGCGTTACCTAGCAGACCCACTAGCATAGAGCGCGCTGGATATAGCCGTGTGACACCGTTGGCGTCGATGACGACTCCGCCAAACGAAACCAGCGGCGCATCGAAGCGAAGGATTAAAGCGTCGATCATGCCGCTCCCTCCACCCGCTCTGCTACCCACTGGGCGAGTGTGGCGAGAGACTTGGCGCGCTCTGTCTCGCTCATAACTTGAGCGATCTTGTCGGGATAACGCAGAGCAAAACCACTGCGCTCCGTGCGGGCGTATATCTGATCCAACTCGCCGAGGTGATCGGCGAGTGCCTCGTAAGCGTTGGCAAGCGGATCGGGTGTCACCGATACGGGCTTGAGGAACGCGTTGGCCAGCGTACGCGGCTGTAGATCGGTCGCTTCGATCAGCATCAGATCCGCCCAAGCATGCGGAGCAGTCGAGCCCACCTTGGCACCGGGCGAAACGGTGGCTATCAGATGGACCATCCGGCGCGAGACTTCGGCAGCAAGCTTGCGATCGTCGCCAAGGTTCCGTATCAGACCCGGCACATCGATGACGACGTAGCTGTAGTAGAGGCCACTGGTCAATTCAGCGGAATTGATGTGGCCGGCCCCTAGTTCTGCTTCCGGGCCTTCTTGTAGGAGATCGTCAACGGCTGAGAAATAGTCACTTTCGGATTGCTCGGCATGCACTGTGAAAGCGTGAGCGACGTGGAGCGCCGCATCAACTCGGGCGAGTATATCTCCGGTGATCATGCGACCGAACATCGCAGCGTCGAGGCCGGCACCGAGCTTGAGTGTCTTGAGATTCTCGATCCGCTCGAACGTGAAGTGTTTCTCTACCGCATCGGATGCTTCCTTGGCGCTCCGTACCGATTTACCGATGATCTGCGCTTGGGTACGGAGGAAGGAGAGTTCAGGCTGCCCCAGGACGGTAACCTGGTTGGATTGCGGGCCACGCGTTGCCTTGCCATCTTCTGCGAGTTTCGCCTTTTCAGCCTTGGCTCTCCGGCTTTCCCCCAGTACCAGCGCCATCAGCGCTTCGGTCACCGCGTGTGCAATCGACGGCTCGACTCCATCCTCCTCGATCAGCGGGCGGAAGATGTAACGATCAAAACTTTGGCGGGAACGCACTGAAGTCTGCCCGTCAACGCAATTCTTCAGGGCTTCGTTATCGTCAGACGTGCGCCAATGACGCTTCAGACATTGCGACGAAATACGCGTCCGGATGGCACCTCCGAAGGGGATGCGCTTAGCGAGGCCAGCGTCATCGCGATTGAGTAGGGCAGCAGGATAAGAAGTCAGCGAGTGAATCTGGATAAAGCGGGGCATCTTAGACGGTCTCTCTTTCGGCAGCAAAAACTTGCTGGTAGTAGTCGTTGGCAATTCCTTGACGGACGGCCTGCTCGTTCGGTTTACCGTCACTCAAAACGAGCAGAGCAAGAGCAGTCAAATCGGCCGGCTGCGCATGAGTGGCAAGCTGGTGAGTTACCGTTCGAACGTGACTGAATAGAGCATCACCGCTGGTGCGCAGGAACCGGTTAAGGCGCAACTCGGAAATGCCGGCCTCCGCCAACACCTTGCCGAAGCGCGTACCGCCGGCGCGATGCTCCAGAGTGGCTAACGCACGCAGAATCACAGCCCAGCGGGTAAGCGCATCTTCGCGCGCTTCTCCACCTCCAGGCACGTAGCCAGCAGGCTCCAGTTGAGTGACGACGATACGCCAGAAAGCTGAGCCGCCGGGTTCTTCAGGTTGGAGTCGCCGCAACTCGGCGAGCCTGCCAGAGTCAGATCCGGCTAGGTCAGCGGCAATTCGACCGATTATTACCGCGATCGAGGGTCCATCAGGTGCTTGGTGACTCATCAATCTCTCCTGGGAGTTCAAACTTTTCGCCAGCCGCTAAACGTAAGCGGCGCGCGGCACCGAAGAAGCGGCGACCAGCCGCAGCATGAGCGCGATAGACACGGGCTGACGGGACGGAGGCGGATAGTTTGGCCTTCTCAAGGGCCCCAAGAGCAAAGTCGAGCAGTCGATTAAGCCATCTGATGCGAGATTCCTCAGTGTTCAGGTCCAAGTCTTCAAAGAGTTCGTGAAAATAAACGCTGTCGATCTCGCGATCGTAAAACTCGACGAATGGCTCGATTCTTTCGTCACGCAAATCGAGCTGATCGGGACCACCTTGCAGCAGCGCAGCAAGAGCAGGCCGCAGGACTCTTCTAGTCACTTCTTTGATGGCTTCCAACCTTTGCTTTGAAAGCTCACCGATCTGACGACGACCTCGTTCGGTCGCCAGCCGCAATCTGGCCTTGGGAGGAATGGGAATGAAACGCTCATGGTAGCCTTCAGTTTTGCCTTGGCCGCGAACAAGAACCTGACAAATCAGCATAGGCTCGTTGCCATCAATTGGTTGCGGCGAACCTGCCGCGCTAGCCCGGAACTCGCCATCAAAAAGAACCCGCTGTACCAGTTCGTAGTCGAGACCTGTAGCCGTCAATGCTGCGCCATCCGCAACCCGGATCGGCACCCATGGATCGCCGAGGTTGCCCTTTAGCTCTTTGGCGGCAATGCGTGTGGCTTTGGTAGTGGACCAGCGCCCGACGATTTCGCCATCTGAAAGAAAAAGTCGAACACGGCGGCAAATCTCGATGAAGAAGGGATCAAGCTCATCAATACGAAGCTGATCATCTCCGTTCCAGGGTATCAGCCATAGCAGGGCACGCCCGGTCTCGGCGTCAAAACTGTGAGCTTCGGCGATTGCGCTTCGTGATTCGAACAAGAGGTTAGCATCACGGACGAAGCGGGTCGGCCAGGCTAGGTCGCCGGCAGCGGCAAAGGCGGGTCGATTGCTGAGCCCACCATTCATTCGTGCAATTCCATAATTCTCGCGGCCGCTGAAGCCTTGCATCGTCTGCAACGAGACGAGCGCATAGACCCAGTGCTCCGTGTGCGGCTTGGCAATTCGCTCCATCTTAACGTCGTGGTTTTTCGCGGTTGCAAGCAAATCGAGGGTATCGGGCGTGCCAGCCAAGTTGTCACGGTTCCATTTAGCAGTCGAACCTTCCGGGATCGGAGGCTGCATAAAGGCAGCTGTCTTGAGATCGCTGACAATCAAACACCACGGCTCGTCTCGATCATCAGTAAGCGCGCGCAATGCGGTAGCCCATTGAGAAGCCTGACTGAGGTCTTTAACGTTGTGAACGCCCGCGTGAAATGCCGCCAAGGCACCAAGCTGCACAAGAAACGCGTGCCAAGCGTGGAATTGATGCGGTTGCAGCGCGGCGAATTCGAAGTTGACGCCGTTGGCTAGATCGCTCAGCACCTCCGGCAGAGTGCGCCGGACGGCGGAGGCCCCATTAGTAGCCACTGTCAGTACAGGCTCTGTCAAAAGATTGTGGGCAAATTCAGCCATCGGCCAGGTCCTCCCCGTTATCGGACGATGACTGGTCGGGGCGCAAGCCGAGTCGGTCATAGATAAAGCGTCGTCCTGCGAAGGTAAAGCGAAGAACCCCGGAAGTGCTGACGATATCGGTAGGCTCGGCCTCTACCGGGGCTTCATATGCGAACCACCCGGGAAGCGTCAAGCGGTCAAACGACGAGCCGAATGGGCTGGCAATCGGTGTCGCAAACTCAACGATGCGGTCGCTCTCTCCGAGGCGTGTCCGCACTCGAATATCCAATGACGAAGGGAACCGGATTTGAGGGAAAGGCTCGGAGCGGTCGACGCAATTTAACGCAGCGAGCCCTCTTGCTGCGAGCGTCTGGCCGTCGAGTCTTAGTGCATGTTTCCGCCATTCCTCACCTAGCTCAGCAACGATTTTATTGAGGGCTTCAGGGTGAGTTCCGGCTTCGACCAATGGACGATTCATAGACGGAATATGAAGCGTTGGCGTCCTCTCCAGGATGCGCCAAACCGCTTCCAACATCCGCAGATCTTCGTAAACAGTTCCAAAGCCGTGTTCGCCTCGCGCCGTTCCGTCGCTTCTGATCCGAGGAGTGAGATCTCGCTGTGTTGGGGTCAAGGCGATTAATTTTGTTGTGCGCAAGCGCTCTGGACGGTCGCGGCGATGGCGGTGGAGACGACCGACCCTCTGTAGCATAACGTCGATGGGACAAAGATCAGTGAGCATCAGATCTGCGTCGAGATCCAGGCTCTGCTGGACGGTTTGGGTGGCTACGGCGACGCAGGAACCCGTGGAAGTCTTGCCGAAGCGTCGCTCAAGTTCACTATCCAAAAGTACGCGATCAGAACGGGCGTACCGCGCGTGGTGCGGAGCGGCGAGTTCATTCACGGTAAAAAGCGCGTGGGCTACCCCGCACGCTGCGGCAACTTGCTCCAGCGCTAACTGCGTCGCGACACAATCGCGCACTGTGTTACGCACGATCAATACGCGTCCGCCCGCCAGAACGGCATCAACTGCCCTCGAACAGACGACAAAAGGATCATCCGCGATGCCAGCCATCTCTACGGCAACAGCCTTGGGAGACGAGGCACTTTCGAGAAACTCTCGCTTGAGATCTTTCTCGCGACCGTTCGAACTCATCAGGCTTGGATAAGGAAGTCGCTCGGCCTCGGGCTGGCTCGGCGGCTTAGGAGCAATCGACGCGAGTGGGGTGCTGAGCGTAATCGCTGCGCGCGATCCGAGCGTCGCTGATAACAACATCGCGTGCCCACCGGCCGCCAGGTGAAAGCGCAGCACTTCGCGCAGGATTGTCGACATGTAGGCGTCGGAAGCATGTACTTCGTCGACTACAAGAAACTGGCGCAGCAGCGAAGTGGCGCGGAGGTGCGAGTGCGACACCATAAGGGCCGACAGCAGAGCCTGATCGATTGTGCCAACACTTATCGCTCCCGCCAGGTAGCGTTTTGAATGCTCTGACGCCCATCCCCGATAACGCTGAGCATCGCGGTCTGGGTATAACGTTTCGAAAGGCGCCATCAACGAAGCATTTGCTCGATCATCAAGGGGCACATAGCCGGGAACAGCGAGAATAACGGGAGGTCGAGTCTCTATGTCGGCGAAAGCTTGTTCCACATTGTGCGCGATCCGCCGGTGCATCTGTACGGCTGAGGTTCGCGTCGGCAGCGCGAAGTACATCCCATCCACCGCTCCAGCAGCAAACAAACGGAAAAACCGTGCCATCGCGGCTTCCGTTTTGCCTGAGCCGGTCTCGCTTTCGAGGATGAAAAGCTTGCTCTCGTCGTCGGACAGTTCCGTCATCCGACGCTGAACGGGATTAGGTGAAAACCCGAAGATCTGCGCGAACTCATGAGGAATGGTGTTGTAAGTTCCTCGTGCGTTGCCCGGATCTAGGCCGATTGAAGCTAGGATCTGTCCCGCCCATCGACGAGCCAATTTCATACGATCAGGATCGCCCGTCTCAGTGAATCTAAATTTCGATCGATCTGATCCGATCCAGTCGGCGAGGGTAACTAACCCACAAAACCCATGCTGGAACTTAGGGGCTGCAGGTAGGGGCCTCACCGTTTGTTCGAACGCTCTGGGGAACCATTCGTGAACCTTGGTGCTAAGTCGAGCCATCCCCTCGAAAGGGTTGCGGTTGTGCTCATCGGGTTTCCAAAGTTGAACATCAATCGGTCCGGAATCTGCCGGCCTACCGTGATGAGCGATCGCGCTCACCAATAACTCGATACCGGTGGCGTCTACAGCCCAACTCTCGACCTCTTCAAGCGGCAAGCTCGAAACTAATTGACGGTGTAAGGAGCTTCCGGAATCGGCGATTAGCGCTACAGGCGGTTGAACGTGACCTGCGTTTAAGCTGTTTTCACTAGGGTTTGCCTTGTTCTGAAATCCGTGATTGAACTTTCCAACGTCATGAAATGTCGCTAGCGCTGCCAAACGCTGGACGTCGATTTCGTTCAAATCGTTGAGCCCGCCCAAAGTGGCGAGTCGCTTGCGCAGCAGAGTTCGCTGGAGCAAAGCTTCGCAAGTAGCTCCGACATCCGCGCAATGATCGATCAAGGGGTGCCACGTGCGTTCGTCTTCTGCTCCCGAGAGCTTCCCCCAGAAATCCGACGGATTTCCTCGCATGGTCAAACCCCCATTTATCGACGATCTTTCGCTGTATAAATGCGGTAAAATCGTGCTTGATTCACCGACGCAAAGTAATGCCAAAGTACCTTAGCTTAGGCGCTGTCACGAATCAGGCAAAATGACAAACAAGGGCTCGATGGTTTAACCCCCCTCTATGCAACCCGGCGACCGATTTTTTCAAAAATTAAACCGAGCGCTTAGCAGTATGAGAAAGGTGCTCGAAGAAGGAGCACCCCCTGAATCGGAGATGGTTCCTTTTGCGGCCATGATACCGGCCGTAGATCTCCCGCCTTGGTATCGATTCGAGGAGATCGAGAGCATCATTCAGGAGTCTGCGGTCGAGGCCGTCAATAAGCTTTGGTACGAGTGCCAGATTAGTCCTGGCCGCATTTTGGGACGTAAGAACGTACCGCCGGAGCTTCGAAGCCAAGCTGCCCGCTCTATGCTAGCCAAGCGTGGCGGCAAGGCGACGGCTGCAAAGATGAAGGTCCTCGGCTACCCCAACTTAATCAAGGCTCGCGAAGCCCTGCGCCGCAAAGCTGCTGAGACAGAGAGCAGCAAAGATCAGGCTTGAGCAGCGACAGTCTCACCGTTCGGGATTAGCGCGCGGCGTCCCGAGCACCTGGAGCGCGCTGCGTGAGCGACGACTTCTAACTTGCCCGCCAGGCAGCCTACCGGAAAGAGCTCACGGCTATTCGCCGTCGCGATGATCCGATTGCCGTTGACCGTTATTGGTCGCCGTTGTCGTTCGGCTGAGATGCGCTGCCTCCCTGAAACATCTCACGATAGTACGCCACCCAGTCCGTCGTCATCTTTTGAAAGGCGTCGTTCGGGTCCAACTGTCCGGCTTTGATCTCTTTACATACCTCGTCCTCCAGCTTGTCCTTTTCGTGATAACCGAGGTTTTCTCCATTCCAGTCGTTGACGGCAGGCTGATACCAGAGGTTTTTGAGATCGTTCGAGCCCCCGGCGCAAAGCGGCCAAAAGTGATCCACCTCGCCGGACTTGATGTTCCGTTCCTCGGCGGGGACGTTGTACTCGTCATAGACTGCCGTGTGAACAGACGCGGGCACATTCCGGTGATCCTGGGAATAGGTGCAGCGCGGTTTGTGGTTAGGACAGTTGTCGGTCCACTCGCGGGTCAGGTCGTTCACACTCAGCGTAGCAGCCTCTCCGGGCGTTATTGCCGGGTTCGGATACAGATTGGCGGGACCAACTGGCGTCGGCCGGATGGGTGGCTGTTCGGGAGAGACTGCGGCAAGAGCTTTCGGCTGCGTGGATAACGGCTGACCTATAGCAGGAGTGCTTACGACCGCAGCCGGCGGGACGGCTACGGGTTGCTGCGTCACGCCGGAACAGGCGCTGAGAACAAGCACGGCGCCAATGATAAGGTTCTTAAGGCAAGCTCTCATGGGCCATATAGATAACAGTTGGAATATCGCGTCAACCGACCCAGGGGGGATCGGGAGGCTGATTCTAGGAAGAAAAATAATTCCGGCATGATTGCTTGCGGACTTACCGTTTTTCTTGATCCAGTGCCGGTGGTCCGCATCAGGGTTCCGTCGTCGCGAGCAAGTCCGGGCCGTCGTTCTTGACGTTATTCACCAGCGGGGAAGCGGGTTCAGCGACCAGCCATTCCTCCGGAGCGAGAACCAACAGCGTCCGGAGTGAGTCGGCATTGTCGGTGCGAGTCGCCATCCAGCTGTCGAGCTGCGGTTCGCCCAGCACTACGGGCATTCGATTAATGAATCGGGGCCGTCAAGGCATTGGCCCGGGTGGTCAAAATGACAAAGACTTGCGTTACGCCCCAGTCTGGCCCGGTCTGCTACTCCCAAAGACCGGCCATCAGCACCAGTGCGTGATCGGACCGATGAAACCAGTAGGGCTGACGTGCGTTTTTTGGGTCCCGTCCATTCGTAGAAGCCATCGGTGATGACCGCGCATCGCGGCGCACGAGGCGGGAAGCTCTCCGATCGCCAGTTGATCATTAGGCCTTTCCCGATCTTTGGAATGCTCCCCCAGGTCATCGGCTCAATCTGTCGCTGGCCATGGTCATTGAGGGTCAGGATCGGATGAACCGAGGTGGGAGCAATGTTGTAGTGCAGTTCAAGCAGCGGATAGCCGCGACAGCCCTCGGGCGACACGTTTAGCTCGCTTGTCACTGATTCGAGATTAGACCGGGTGAGGGTAATGCGTCCCCACATGGTTAGGGCACAGCGATAAGATGCGGCTCTCGGTCACCCCATTGCCAACCGCAAGCCGGACAAGGAACACCAGGAATCGCAGGGTGGCATGCGCCCTCAGCATAGTCTGCGCTAAAGCCTCCCTGGCCAAAGCGCGCTCGGTACGCGGCGAGACCACGTGCATCGAGCTTAAACGTACTTTGGGCCGCCTGCCGCTGCTGCTCTCCGGCAACCGCTAGCGCGTGCAGCCGTTGCTCTCGCTTATCGCGGCGCGTTTCATTCATTGTGCGCACCTGGGAAGACCAGCCTCGCTTCTTGATCCCAGACAAAGCTCTACGCCGTTGCAGCAAGCGGAACGCAGCATCTCCATCGCCGTGGCGCATCTGCTGAGAGAGCATCGCAGCTCGCTCGCGGCGTTTCTGTGCTGAGCGGCTATAGCCGCCGTGAGATTTTGCCATCAATATGAAACCTGCATCTCAGAGAGATTTAATCAGAAATGCCCGCTTGGCTAGAACCGACTGTAAAGGAATCTGGCATTTTGAAACCTGAGGCCATTATCGATGGTGCTGCAGATTTCAGAGGCAAATGAAATGGCTATGCTGACAGTATATTGTGACGAGGCCGGTACGGACGAAAAGAAGCCAGCCGTCGCCGTCGGTTGTTATTTATCGACTCAAGAACGCTGGCATTTATTCAATCCGGCTTGGGCCCGGCTCGGGACCGAAGAGGGAGTAGCGTACTACCACCGTACTGATCAGGAATCGTTCTTCGGTCCATTCGTTGGGTGGACTAAGGCTCGCAAGATTTCCTCATACCGAAGCCAGCACGAAATAATAAAGCATTATACTCAACACGGGATAGGCGCCGCTGTCATTAAGGCGGATTACGATGAAACTATCGTAGGGAAACAGCGCGAAATCTTAGGCAATTACTACGAGTGGTGCCTTCGCCATTGTCTCGCCGCGATCAACAGTTGGGCCGATAAAATCGGCTACAACGAGGATATAACTTACCTGTTTGAGAGTGGAGCTGATGGGCAGGGTCATTTCGATAGCGTGATGAAGATGTTTTACGACGTACCGACATGGAGGAGCATCTATCGAATAGGGAGATGGGCTTTCGCGGATAAGAAGAAGACACTGCCGCTCCAAGCTGCTGACGCGTTCGCGTATGAGCTAGCGAAGGAAATGGAGAATGCGTTAGAGCGATACTCCAAGGCTTTGCCGATTGAGCCGCGCCGACGATCGGTCAGAAAATCAGCCGAAGACCTGATTCGAGAGACCGACGATATTCAATATTGGAATCGACCGAGACTTCAAGCGGTCAGGACAGCCGTTGAACGAGAGGAACGTGCCGTCTTGGAAGCGTTCAGTCGAGGGGAATCGATGGAAACAGTAATCCAAAGACTAGCGGCACGGCAGTATTACGCTCCAGAGCATCAGGATTGAGTCTCCCCTTGGGGTATTGATGGCTTTCTCCAGTGCCTTATAGAACTTCCTTACGCTTAAGACGTGCAACTATTAATGCAACCTGGAAGAATCGGCTCTTACTGGCCACGCGAGACATTCCTCTCCTGCAGCAGACTTCTGTGCCAAGCGCTGCACGTCTGTGTTATTGGAAAGAATATAGCTCAATACGTTCATCCCTTTGCTGCCGCGGTCCTTTCGGCGCAAAGGAAAGAAAACCGCCAAAAGCGTGGGAACTTCTTACGATGGCATTAAAAAGTGGTGCGGTGGTTATCGGCTTCACAGCGCCGTTTGGGAGCGGATGTTCGACTTCGGCAGAGATATTAAAAAACGCGCTTGGCTATAAGGTTCTTCTTCTCTCGGACGTAGTCCGAGGCGTCTGGTCCAAAGAAAACGCAGGAAAAGCTCCTGAAAGAAGCGACCTTCAGTCGTTGGGGAACCGCATCCGGTTGGATGCGAAGAATCCCGGCGAGGTCGCCAGATTGGCAGTTGAACAGCTTCGAAAGGCTGAAGAGAATTACGAACGTGTTGCGTTTGATGGTATTCGCAATGTCGGTGAAGTCGAGTTTCTTCGGGAAACCTTTGGTCGTACCTTCTTCTTGATTGCGCTTGAATGTCCACAATCAGAGCGTTACGAACGCCTAAGTCAGCATGGCATTTATCAAAATCTGGAAGCTTTTCGAGAAGATAATGAGCGTGATCGCGATCAAGAAGATCCTTACGGTCAGCAGGTTGAACTCTGCGTGGATGCAGCCGATGTGCTGCTCATTAATGACGGCAGCACCACAATGCCAAAGCTTCGGTCCAAAGTGGTCGAGTACGTGCGAGTCGTAACCGGAGAAACGCCTCGTTATCCGCGCTCAGATGAGATCTTGATGAACTTGGCCTATTCGGCATCACATGGTTCAAAGTGCTTGAAGCGGCAGGTCGGTGCAATCCTGGTAAATGCTGATCCTCTGAAGATGGGGGAAGTTGTCGGTAATGGTTTTAACGAGAATCCACGCGGTACAGCTCCGTGCGTTGAAGAGCCAGAGTATGGCGCCGAGAACGCGAAATCCATACCTGGGCGATGCTACCGCGACATTGTTCGCCATAAGTCCTTCGAGCAACTTTCGAAACAAGGCGTCCACTGTCCTTCGTGTGGCGTGAAGCTTCACCCCCTTCACAACCAAGAGCCTCCTTGGCGCTGTCTTTCGTGCAAAAAGAATCTAGAGAGCTATTTCTGGCCTGAGCGTGCAATGTCTTTCTGCACCGCAGTACACGCAGAAGTTGCTGCGATCCTATCTGCTGGTACTAGAGCTAACGGTAGCACCCTATACACCACTACTTTCCCGTGCTTTCAATGTGCGGAAAAGCTTTTGCAAGCTGGGATCAAAGCCGTGATTTTTACCGAACCATATCCGGATGTTCGAGCGGCTGAAAGATTCGAAATTGCCAAGATTAAGGTTGATCGATTCGAGGGCATAAGGTCCGGCCGGTTTGACGAGATTTTCGCACGCGCGAGGCCGTACGTGGCTGCACAAAGACGAGCTATGGCCGCGAGCGCGGGCAAGACCAATTAGCTGGCGTTCCGGTCAGCCCTTTTTCTGCTTTAGTTTTGAACCGGCCCCCTTCTTGGAAATGCGATCGGAATTTACCGATAATCTGGCCGAACTGGTAACAATAGTTTGATATCCTGATGTCCCAAGCCAGCCAACCGCGCCTGCGTGTTTACGCGCGTTTGCGTCAATCTTTTTCTCCACCACGGCCTACTTTCCTCCCGGCACGCGCTTTTAACACCTTCGTCCTATTCCAAGCAACTTCTCAGCACAGGACATTTGTCCGAATTCTGATCTAGAAAGATGAGCCGCACAAGTAGGCAAGCCCCAATTAACGAAGTTGCGTTACTGGTTCGAGCCGGTCCGGGAGTCAAGGAGTCTGGCGAGTCAGAACCAAAGGACCTAAGGTTTGCGGATCTACGGTGTTCTCCTTTGACGGAAACTGTGCCTCAAGGATTCGCTAAATGAATTAGATTGGAGCCCCCTTCAGATTAACCTAGGAATTGCAAAAAGGAATATATAGCTGAAATAAAGCTAATTTAGCGGCTATTTTCCCAAGAATCACTAAGAATCAATGGGATCGGCATTCACGAAAAACAGCGTGACGATATGGTGGTGGGTAGAGGCGCCACTGTCCAATCGCACTCCCAGCAACAGCGGTCGACTAATCGAGTAATCCAGCGAGCAGCTCCGCGCTGTCGTTCTTGACGCTGTTTACCAGCGGCGATGCGTTATCCGCAACTAACCAATCCTCTGGCGCGGGTCGCAGCATCGAGCGCAATGCGGATTCCGGTGTCTTTGTGTCCAGCCATTCGTCGAAATGCGCCTCTTTGAGAACGACGGGCATGCGATTGTGTATTGGTGCCATCAACGCATTGGGGCTGGTAGTCAGCACCACAAACGACTGGACGAAACCGCCATCCTTCTGCTCCTGCATTTTCCACATTCCGGCCAGGATGATGAGCCCATGGTCCGGTCGATGGAACCAATGCGGCTGGCGCGCTTCCTTCGGACCGGACCACTCGTAAAAGCCGTCTGTAATCACGCCACAGCGTGGAGCGCGGGGCGGGAAGCTTTCGGATCGCCAGTTGATTACGATCCCGCGTCGGTTCTTCGGGGTTGTACCCCACGTCATTGGCGAGATGTGCCGCTCGCCCTTATCAAGCGTCAGAATCGGCAGAATATCGGTCGGCGCAGCGTTGTACCGTGGCTTGAAGATCGGCATACCGCGATAGTTCATCGGCTGCACGTTCAATTCGCTTGCGATCGACTCGAAGTTTGGCCGCGTTAAGGTGATGCGCCCGCACATAGAGGACGGCCCAACCTAATCTGTCTCACCGACCCAAAGTCTACCTGTCGGAACCTTCACGATATAGGAACCCGAAGATCCGGGCGGATCAAATCCGAGCGCCTCACGATGAATTGGGACCACAGTCTTCTCACCGTGACCGATAAGCCCGCAGCTGCAGTACCAAACGAACGCCACCCCGTGCGGGAAGATAAGATTGTGCCGTTGCTCGGCTTCGCGTTGTAGACGCTCGGCCCGCCGTCTCGCAGCATTGAGGCTTCTCTGCTGGCGTGCTCGCTCTAGGTTCGCGAAGTCATGTTGTTGCCAGTAGCGAGCGGCCGCTAAGCCAGCCTTCCGCTGCCGCGCCTTTCGCGCCGTCTCGGTGGTGAAATGAGGCATTGCTGGATTTTAGCAAATGAACGAGCGGGGTACTCGCCCTTGGTTAAGTCCAGCTTGGACTTTTCCTTAAGCAGGGCGGGCTCTGCCGTCTCGCCAGACGCCAAAATTCACCAGTGACCAAGTGGAGGGTCTCGCGGTGCAGGCGGCGATTGTCGCTATCGCCCTTACCATTTCGTCGTTCGATGCGAACCGTCCTGTTTGACAGGAGGCGTCGGACCTTGAGCCACCTCTGAACGCTCCGGTACGAACCGGGTTGCATAATTTTTTTATTTTGATCGAACCCGATCAACGGTTGTCCAGCCTCCGGTGGGGGTCGCCCCCAGGGGTCGGGAACCGCCGCGCTTCGTCCCAAGCGCAGGTGTCGTGCAACCGGATCAATGCCCCTTGCCTCTGCTCAGCGGTCGATATTGATTTTGCATGATGCCATACGGACGGGAGACAAACCTTATATGAAATGGATTTACGAAGCTCTTGGGGTATTTACAGGGATAGCCGTGTCGGACGTTCTTATGAACGCGGAGCACGTGCGCGACGATTGGTGGCGATGGGTTTTGGGCTTCATTGTCTTCGCTGGAATAGCGACCGTCGTCGAAAACGCTGGCAATGGTAGCCAACGACTCCTTCTTGCGCTTAGTGGGGGACTCGCCAAGGTCGATGAGCGGGTCGAAGGACTCGAACGGTCAATCGAGGAGCTAAAGCACCTCTTGGACAATCGCTAGGCTGGGTGTCGATTGTTAGCGATAATTTTCTCAAGTGCAGAATTTTCCTTTTGATCGGGCGGCTTTCAAGGGTGACGATGTACCCCTTTTTGGGGCTACCGGCGAGTCTGAGACCGTGGGGACTTTTGTGGGGACTCTCCATCAATCTCGGTATGGCTCGTGTCGCCCTTAGTGCCAAATCGGTGCCGCATGGGTGGGGCCTAGCAGAGAAACTTCGAGAACAACCTTTTTTTCTTATCGTTCCAGAACTTGCCCTACAGAGCTTTGCACACAGTAGCCGGTCGGGGGTAAATTTGGGGGTAACAACAACGTACTGAACGAAAGTACCCTTATCAAACCAAGAGTTTTAGCGGCAATGTGAGAGCCACCCCCTCCGCCAATCACCAGACGCCGACCCTCGCCAGGATTTGATTTTGTATGCTCTCTGAGAGACCGATCTCAGCCTGATAGATGGAAGGCGGATTGATTGTTGCCTACTGAGCTAATTGTGCACAATTTCTCCGCAGACTAGCCTCGATTGGCTGGCTCGTGGCTTAATTAGTCTGCATCAAGCTGGGAGAGATTTGAGCAATGGATCTCAATCGGCGTATCGACACGGCTACGGACCTTCCTGACGATCCAGCTTTTCTCAAGGCTGAAATCGCGCGCTTGCGAGCGCAAGCCGAGCAGCGCGAGCAATTGCTCGCGACCTTTCTTGAGGCCACCAATGAGGGCGTGCTCACACTCGATGGGGCGGGAATAATCCTACGCGCCAACGCAGGCGCGCTGGCCATCTTCGGCTACACTCAGGACGAACTGATCGGGCAAACTATCGAGATGCTGCTTCCAATCTTGAAACGAAAGTACCCCGACAACCCCAATAAGCCGGTTCAGGACGGATGCGATCACCAGTTCTTCTCGGGCACCAAGACTCTCGGGCGGCGCAAGGATGGCAGCGATTTTCCGGCCGACGTTGCACTTCATTATTTCGAGACTGATGCCGGAATAATGTGCGATGTGCTCGTGGCTGAAAGCTCGATAGCCAAGCGGGCGCAGTGGTTTCGCCTATTTGTTCAGCACGCTCCCGGTGCGATCGCTATCTTCGACCAACGGATGCGGTATCTGGTCGCGAGCCGTCGTTGGCTCCAGGATTTCAGGATCGATGGCGACCCGACCGGTCGCACCCATTACGAGATTTTCCCGGACACGCCGAAGCGCTGGAGGGAATGGCATCGCCGGGGTCTCGCCGGCGAGTCATTCAAATCGAACAGCGAAGCAATCATGCACAGTGACGGCCGGGTTCAGTGGATTAAGTGGGAGCTTCAGCCTTGGCGGGAGATCAGCGGAGAAATCGGTGGAATTATGATTGCCGCCGAAGATTTGACCCTCCAGCAAGAGGCCGATAGGGAGGTCCGGGCCAGCGAAGAGCGATTCCAACTGGCTGTGCGCGGTGCCAGCGACGGTATTTGGGATTGGAATCTGCTCACCGGCGAGCTGTATTTCTCCGACCGTGCGTTCGAAATGTTGGGTTTCGAGCCCGGCGAAATGACCTTCGACAACGAGACCTGGACCGCGCGCATTCATCCGGAAGACCGACCCGACGCACTGGTTCATCTCCAAGCCCATCTGAAAGACGATGCTCCATTTGATATTCAGTACCGCTTACGCACCAAGGATGGCGATTATCGCTGGCTCCGAAGTCGCGCAGCGGCCGTACGCGATCAAAGCGGAGCGCCGCTGCGGATGGTCGGCGCCGTCAGCGATGTCACGGAGCGCCGTATCCTCGAGCAACGTCTGCAGGAAATCCTCCAGAATACCGACGAGCAACTGCGAGCGGTGATTGAATCATCACCACTGGCGATCGCAACGATGGACCCTGACGGCAGGCTCACCAGCCTGAATCGCGCCGGAGAAGAGATGTTCGGCTATACGGCTGCGGAAGCTATCGGCCATGTAAGCCCCGCGATCCCGGCAGACCAGCGCGAAAAGTTTCATCAGATGTTAGCAGGGGCGCTGAACGGCAATACGCAACGTGTCGAGGTTCAACGAATCCGCAAAGACGGTTCGGTTATCGACGTTGCCGTGCACTATACCAGGTTCCTTACGCGACCCGGTGGTGAGCCCGCCGGTATCGTGGTCTTCGCCGAAGATATTACCCTGCGCAAGCGCGCCGAAGCCGAACTGCGCCTCAACAGCGTACGTGCAGCGCTAGAGGCGGCACGAGATGAAGAGGCGCGACGGATCGCGCGGGAACTGCACGACGATATTTCCCAGCGACTCGCCGTGCTGTCGATGGATATAAGTATCGACTCCGGTCGGCGCCGATGCTCGCGAGAGTGGAAGTCGCGTTTAAGTAGCTATCGGGAGAAGCTTAGCTCAGTCACAGAGAGTATCCGCCAGATTTCTCATCAGATGCACGCTTCGATCCTCGATGATCTCGGGCTCGTGAAGGCGCTGGAGCAACTCTGTTTCGAACAACTCGGCTTCGAACAAAATACCTTCGAAGCCTCCAATCAATGGCTGAGTGTGCCGGTGACCTTCAACGCACGGGGAATACCGGATGAGCTTCCCAAGGAAATTGCTTCGTGTGTGTATCGGGTCGCCCAGGCGGCGCTCCACAATGTGGCCAAGCACGCACAAGCCACCAGCGCGTCTATTACGCTCGACGGATCACCCGGATTTATCGAGATGGTGATCGCCGACTCGGGCAAAGGCTTCGATCCCTCGTCAGAGCAAACGGGACTCGGACTCGCGAGCATGAGAGAGCGAGTGCGCATCCTCAACGGGAACATCTCGATCGACGCGAAACCGAGAGAAGGTACGCGAATCAGCGTCAGACTCCCCTTACCTGGCTTTGCCGGGATGGTTAGCGTTCCGCGATAAGGGCGGCTGGCGCTTGCACAAACCCTAATCTCGGCGATCTCGGCAAGGCGAAATTCGAGAATTCCGGGGCCGACCGACCTTCCACGGCTGACGCGAATCGCACGCAGTTGAAAAAATCTAGGGACCTTCTCGAAGCTCCAAAGCAAGACCTCTTGGATGATAAATTGTTCAGCGTTCGGTAAATGACAGGTTCCTAATCAAGCGAGCTGTCGGAGTTCGGAGAAGATCATGGAAACACAGACGACAAAGGCGCAGGGAACAGTAGAACAATATGATGTCGTGGTGATCGGCGCCGGTTTCGGCGGCCTCTACGCGCTGCATCATCTGCGCTCGATGGGCCTTTCGGTGCGCCTTTATGAAGGTGCTGCCGGCGTCGGCGGCACCTGGTGGTGGAACCGCTATCCGGGCGCCCGCGTCGATTTTCCAGGTGGTCCCTTCTATTGCTACACCTTCTCGGACGAACTCTTTCGCGAATACGATTGGGCCGAAACGCAGCCCGATCAGCCTGCCGTCCTCGCCTATCTCGAACACGTCGCCGATCGTTTCGACCTTCGGCGCGATATTCAGCTCAACACGTGGATAAGCGGCGCTCGTTACGACGAGAGCACACAACGCTGGATCGTAGAGACCAGCGCCGGAGCGCGCGTCTCCGCGCAGTTTCTGGTTTGTGCCGTCGGCACACTGTCCGCGGTTTACAAGCCGCAAATTCCGGGGATCGAAGACTTCGCGGGCAAGTGTTATCACACAGCGCGATGGCCCGAAGGAGAGGTCTCTTTCACGGGTAAACGCGTCGGTGTTATCGGTACCGGCTCGTCGGGTGTGCAGGCAATTCCGGTAATCGCCAAGAGTGCCGCGCATCTGACCGTCTTCCAGCGCACCCCGCAGTACAGTATTCCGGCGCGCAACCGGCCAGTCGATCCGGAAGTGGTTCGTCAGGCTCGCGCAAACTGGGATGCGATTCGGGCGAAGATGCATTCGACGCAGCTCGGGTCGCATTACCCGGCCTCGACACGATCGGCGCTTGAAGATTCTCCGGAGCAACGCGAGGCAGTGTACGAAGAGCTATGGCAGAACGGTGGACTGCTACTCCTCTTCGCGAGCTACTCCGATATTCTCACCAACAAGGAAGCTAACCGCACCCTTGCCGAATTCGTGCGCAAAAAAATCCGCGCAATCGTTCGCAATCCGGAGACAGCCGCGAAGCTGATGCCTGACTACCTCATCGGTACAAAACGCCAGCTTCTCGACGAAGGTTATTACGAGACCTTTAATCGCGACAACGTCGAACTAGTGGATTTGCGTAAAGATCCGATTGTTCGAATCACCCGGACAGGTATTCAAACTGAAAAGGGGGAGCACCCGCTCGACACGCTGGTGCTCGCGACCGGCTTCGATGCGATCAGCGGTGCGCTGACACGCCTCAATCCGATCGGACGTGGCGGCGTCAGTCTCAAAGACCGATGGCGTGAGCGCTTCGACTCCTATCTCGGTATCACGATTCCGGACTTCCCCAACCTCTTTATGATCCACGGTCCCGGCTCACCCTCGGTGCTTTTCAACATGCCACTCGGCGCCGAACTTGAATCCCAATGGATAGGGAACTGCATACGTTACCTGCGCGAGCATGGGCTGGGAGCTATCGAGCCGACGCCGAACGCAGCACAGAACTGGGACAGCGAGCTAACGATGATCGCGAACAACACGCTCTTTCCGCTCGCCAATTCCTGGTACACGGGGGCCAATATCCCGGGTAAGCCGCGCCAGTTCGTCGTTCATTTGGGCGGTCCGCTCTATTTCCAACGTATCGCCGAAGTCGCTTCGAAGAATTACGAAGGGTTCGTGTTGGAAAAGGCATCCGCTTCGCCCGCCTGAGCGAGACGCGCGAATTTTTAGTCGATCGCGCGCGGATAGCTGATAGATAGCGGAGGGCTGCCATTTGCGGAACTCCGCATACGTCTAACGCCTCTCAAAGAACAAAGCGCCTTTTTTCCGACGCCTCGTTCGCCGTCCTCCGCTTGAAATGTGGATTCAATGGACCGATTAACACCACTATTGAAAGGTTTGGCCTTTTTCGTCACTGTCGAGACTGAACCCGCGTCACCCGCGAGCCGTCCTAGCGGGCTCCGCTTCCGCCAAAGACCTACGGAAGCTCTATCAAGGATGTTCCGGAGACACCCTGGAAAGGATCGTCGTCCTGATGCCGAACGAGAAGTCTTTCGAAGCAACAGGCGAAGAACGCGAGCCGCAGACACTATCCACGACTGAGGCGGCTCCAGCAAAGTCCGAGCATCAGGTGCCGATTTCTCAGTCGCGCCCGCCATGGCTTTGGGCGGCAGGTGGAGTGTTACTGCTTCTCGCATCGATCAAAGGAGTGCCATGGGCGATAACCGCCTCACGCACCGCTTCCACCGACGATGCTTACGTGAATGGACATGTGACTTTCGTCGCTCCGCGGGTGCAAGGTCAGGTCATCCGCGTGCTGGTGGACGACAATAATCGCGTCCACAAGGGTAACTTGCTGGTCGAGCTCGATAAGGAGCCGTATCGGGTTCAAGTTGATATCGCGAAGGCAGCGCTTGAAGTCGCACAAGCGGATCTGGTCGCCGCGCAGGCCAAAGTTCGCGGTCTTGCCGCACTGGCTCGCAGCCAGCGATTCGACCTGAATCATTCGATGGAAGAGCTTCACAATCAGGTTGCGGACCTGCACGCAAAGGTCGAGGCTCTACAAGCTGCGAACGCGACGCTCGCCAAAGCGCAGGCTGACTATCAACGGGAACAGCAACTGCTCAAGAATCAGGTGATAGCGCAGCAGCAATACGACGAGTACCTGGAATCCTATGCAGTCGCGCGAGCGCAAGCCGCAAAGGCCCAACAAGAGGTATATCAGTTGCGCGCGGGCCTCGGGCTACCACCCAAACCTGCAAACGGCGATCTCACCGACGTCCCAGCGGATTTGGATCAGCATTTTTCAGCCGTGAAGGAGGCCCAAGCCCGGCTGATGCAAAGCGCGGCGGCGCTCGGCGTGGTGCAGCCCTTCAGGCAGACGCCAGACCAGATGATCGCTGAATTCTATAAGCGGGATCCGTCGGGCAACATCGACGTAATTTTCGAGAAACTGCTCAAGGACGCTCCGGATGTTAAGCAGGCTGAGGCCAAGCTCAACGAGGCTCAAGCCAATCTCCATCAGGCGGAATTGAACCTCTCCTACTGCGATATTGTGGCCGATATCGACGGTGTCGTGACGCGCCGCAACGTTAATCCGGGGAATCATGTCGTCGCGGGCGAGGATCTGATGGCGCTGCGATCGCTCAAGGAGATCTGGATCGACGCCAACTTCAAGGAGACCCAACTGGCGGATCTCCGAATCGGCCAACCGGCTGATATCTACGTCGATATGTACGGGAGCCATCGCCGCTTTCACGGCCGGGTCTCCGGCTTCACGATGGGAACGGGCTCGACGCTCGCACTGCTGCCGGCGGAGAACGCGACGGGAAACTTCGTGAAGGTGGTTCAGCGATTGCCGGTGCGAATCGATCTGACTGACTACAATCCCGATATGACGCCCCTCTTCATCGGCTTATCGGTGACGCCCTACGTCTTTGTCTATAAGAAACCGACCGGTCCGAACGCCGGCAGATTCCTGCAAGCCTCGCTCGCTAACCAATTGCCAAGCCTCCCCCCAAATCCGCAATGACAGCCGCAGCGATACAGTTACCGATCGTCGGCCGAACAACTGCTCCGAGTCCCTGGTTGATCGCTGCGGCGGTGGTAATTCCCACTTTCATGGAAGTGCTCGACACGACGATCGCGAACGTCGCGCTGCGCTATATCGCGGGCGGGTTATCCGCCGCCAATGTGGATAGCGAATGGGTAATCACGAGCTATCTTGCTGCTAACGCAATTGTGCTGCCGATCTCGGGATGGCTGGCGCTGCGGCTCGGACGTCGGAACTATTTTCTCGCCTCAATTGCGGTCTTTACCGCAGCCTCCGCTCTGTGCGGAATGGCAGCGAGCCTCGGCGCGATCATTCTGTCTCGTGTGCTCCAGGGTATCGCGGGAGGCGGGCTCCAGCCATCGAGTCAGGCTATCCTGCTGGACGCGTTCCCGCAGGAAAAACAGGGACAAGCGATGACCGTCTTTGGTATGGCGGCTCTGCTCGCGCCGGTAGTAGGTCCAACGCTGGGCGGTTATATCACCGATAACTACGGCTGGCGCTGGATTTTCTACCTGAATGTTCCGGTCGGAATCGCGGCGCTCCTGATTTGTCGCACCCTCGTTCACGATCCCGAATATTTCCAACGCGCTCAAACGAGGAATCGCGAGCAGCATCAGGCCTTCGATACTTTCGGGCTGTGTCTCCTGAGCATCACCATGGTTTGCTGGGAGATCCTGTTGAGCAAAGGGCAGCAATGGGATTGGCTAGGCGATCCTTTCTGGCGCGTACAAGCCCTGGCGGTAGTGTTCGTGCTGGGGTTATGCACGTTGATTCGCCGTGAACTGCACGAGCGTAATCCGTTAATCGCATTGCGCACGCTCGCGGATCGGAATTTTCGCGCCTGCTGCATCATCATCTTCTGCGCCTACGGCGTGCTCTATGCGAACACGGTCTCATTGCCGGCCTTGCTCCAATCGCTCTTTGGCTATGACGCAACCACGTCCGGATTAGTTCTGTCGCCGGCGGGCATCTTTGCTATCGCGGTGCTAGTCATTGTCGGCGCGTTGCTCGCGCGCGGAATGGACGCTCGCTATCTGATGGCGGTCGGGCTTGTAACGATGGCTTTAGGCAACTTCTGGATGGCGCATCTCAATCTCGCGATTGGACCCTTCCAGGTAGTGTGGCCGCGCGTTGTGATAATCGCGGGCCTGTCGATGCTCTTCGCGCCGCTGAATGTCGCTGCGTTCCTTTATCTGCCAAAGGAGGCGCGAGGCAGTGCCGTCGGCTTGTTGGCCTTATTGCGCAACGAGGGTGGCAGCGTCGGGACCTCGGTAGCTCAGATAATCCAGGAGCGTCGCGAACAGTTCCATACGCTACGCTTGAACGAGACCCTCGATCGGTTTAACCATCCGCTGAGAGAATTGCTGTCGCGCGGTCAGGCATTTTTCCTGCAGCATACCGGCGATCCGCCGTTGTCGCATCGGATGGCGGTTGAGGTTCTCGACGACTCGCGCACCCAGCAGGCCCTGTCGTTGGCCTACTTCGATGTCTTCGCGGTATCGGCCGCGGTTGGCCTATCGCTTACGCTTCTCGTTCTTCTGATGCGACGGTCAGTGGCGGAGAAAGGGGCCCATATCGGAGGCGAATAGCCCACCGTCCATCAGAAAAAAGAGGAGCGGTCCGCTGCGACCTCCAAGGAGGCTGCGCGGCATGGAATCGCCTATCCGAAGTAGGAGCCTACTGCTGCGGTCAGACCCATCGCGACGCTGCCCCAGAGCAGTACGCGAAGCGCGCCCACAGTGATCCGAGCTCCACCGGCTCGAGCGGCTAATCCACCCAGCGAGGCTAACGATACGAGCGAGACCCCTGCGACGGCTGGAACCACGGCCTCGGTAACCGCGACGGCCGTCAGGAGTGGGATTATGGCTCCGGCCGTGAAACTAGCCGCAGAGGCCAGTGCCGCCTCGAAAGGACGGGCACGCAGCGCCTCGCTGATGCCGAGTTCATCGCGGGCATGAGCTGCGAGTGCGTCATGGGCCATCAGCTGGTTCGCTACTTCCCTCGCGAGTGCTGGCTCCAAGCCTCGACGCTCGTAGATTTCGGCGAGCTCGGTGCGCTCGGCCTCATGGTCGTCTTCGAGACCTTTTCTCTCCTGGGCCAGGTCGGCTCGCTCCGTATCCGCCTGCGAACTCACCGAAACATACTCGCCAGCCGCCATCGCCATCGCGCCCGCAACCAACCCGGACGCTCCAGCCAAGAGAATACTCGTGCGCGTTGCATGAGCGGCTGCCACGCCGAGCAAAAGGCTGGCGGTCGAGACGATACCGTCGTTGGCGCCCAACACGGCAGCCCGTAACCAACCAGAGCGATGGGTCCGGTGATGTTCTATATGGCTGGACTTGGGTTTGGCTCCAGCCAAAGCCCGCGAGGCATGGATTGCGCCCGATCGCTGCGTGGAAATTGTGTCCTGCATCACACTCATTTGATTGCGGATCGGAGGCCGTTGAAGGCGATCCGACCTTTCGCCGGGAAAGCCAATCGCTTCCGGCTCTCTCAGACCATCAAGGATACGTCGCTTCGCTCTGCCAGCCAAGGCTGCGGCCGTCCGGCTCCGAAGACCTCGGTCGAGGCTGACGTTGGTTAGCTGATAGCCTTTTTTCGCACAAATCGGTTAATACTATCAGTTTCGATATCTTGACTTTCTCCAATAGTACGATAGTCATGGGTCGAACCAAAAGATAACGTAAATTGCGGTTTCACGGGTCGTCTCGGTGGGGAAGATAAAGGTGGAGGTAAAGGCACCTAAGGTTACAGCCTAGGGTCGCGGGTCCGTTCCGCAATCGTAAACCCTTCGGGAGATTGCGATGGCCGAAACAGATTCACAGACCTGGCAAGTTGTCTCGCCTAGGCAAGCACGCGGCAATCGAGCATCTCGGGCGTCTTTCACTTTAGCACCCCTCTTTCTGGTCCTGGAATTTTTTGTCGTTGCCACCTGCCCCTCCGCTCAGGCTCAAACGCTGGCGCTCAGTGGGAATCATCCTCATCAAGTCGAGCGCTTTAGCTCGAGAGCTCCCGGCACTCAGCCTCTCGAGATCAGACTAACTTTCGCCCTGCGTAATAAGCCGTCGTTAGATCAGCTGCTGGCCGACCTCCAGGATCCAAATTCGCCCCGTTACCATAAATGGCTGACCCCGTCGGCCTTCGACCGTCGTTTTGGCCGGACCAAGGCCGAGGTCACGGCGGTTCGGGTATGGCTTGAGAGTCAGGGCTTCGTCGTTAAGGAAGCTGACCCACGCAAAATTATCGTCTCGGGAAATGTCGCTCTGGCTGAAACGGCATTTGAGACCAAGATCGTTTCCTCCAGCGACGGCCGACTATATGGAAACGCGACCGATCCGCGTCTCCCTCAACAGTTTGCCGGGCTGATCGGTTCGGTAGATGGACTCGATAACCTCAGGCAAGCACATGCGATAACCATAAGCCCGCCTTGGGTTCATCCTCAGGCATCAGGAGCAATCAAAACCGATGTTCCCTCGAAACCGTCGAAACCGGAGCCTCGCAGCTCAGGACTGATACCTGCGTATGCCGCATCGGGCCAACCGATAGGGTTTGGCCCTCAAGACCTGTGGACCTTTTACGACGAAACCCCACTCCTGAATGCCGGTACCAACGGTGGAGGCGGCGACTGTATCGCGTTTCTGGAAGTCTCCGACTACAACGCGACTTCCGTCAGTGGCTTCAACCAGAACTTCGGGCTGCCTACATCGAACATCACAAAAGTCCTGGTTGACAGCACCAATCCCGGCAAAAACAGTGGTGAGACCGAGGCCTTGCTCGATATCGAGTGGGGCCATGCCGTAGCAACGGGCGCTGCTATAAGGGTCTATCTTGGTAATCCGTCGACGGCCTCCGATCCCCTGCTGGATGCGCTCTCACAGGCGGTCAAGGCGAATACCTGCGGCGTCATCAGTATCAGCTTCGGCTACTGCGGCGCTGCGGCCAGTTACTTCACCGGCACGCTGGATCCTCTTTTCGCGCAGGCCGCAGCTCAGGGGCAATCGGTCTTTGTTTCCAGCGGGGATTATGGAGCAGCCGGCGATATCCTCGATACTTCAAGTAATTCCTGCGTCCCCGGGACCTCACCCAACGTCAATGAGATGTCGGCTGATCCCAACGTCACATCAGTTGGTGGTACTCAGTTTTTGCCCAATTACGACGCCAACAACAACGATGTCGGCTATGTTCCCGAATACGTGTGGGACGACGGAACCGGAGCCAGCGGAGGCGGTATAAGCACCGTCTTCACGAAGCCGACCTATCAAGGCTCGGTCACACCGGCCGATGGGATGCGCGACGTACCTGACGTCTCCTTCGGCTCGAGCCCATCAAGCCCCGGTTTCTATCTGGGCGATGATCTGTACGGTCTTGGCATCTCGTACCTGGACTGTTGTGTCGGCGGCACCAGTATTGCCGCACCGATGTGGGCCGGATTAGCCAAACTCGTCGCGCAAGGAACCAAGGCTTCAAAAGGCCGCATCGGCAATATGAATCCGCGCCTTTATGTGATGGGGCCCTTCGCAAATGCGGCCGGTCTGCGCGATGTCACATCGGGCAACAACAGCTACAACGGCGTAGGTGGATACTCCGCCGGCCCCGGTTATGACCAATCCACTGGTTGGGGATCTGCCGATATGGCGAGTTTCGTCGCCAAGTACACAGCTTCGACATTTCCGACGCCTACCGCGACACCTACTTCATCGTCGCTCCCGACGCCTACCGCCACTCCGACCACGGCTTTAACACCGACGCCAACGTCATCCGCGTCACCCTCCCCGAGTTCGAGCGCTTCGCCGACACCCACGCCACCTCCGGGTTGGTATTCCTCGATCCTGATTGCTGACCGGCCAATGGTCTACTGGCGCCTGAACGAATCGAACGGTCCCAGTGCGGCTGATTCAGCTCTGAAGCTTCAGTACGGGGTCACTGGTCCGACTACGCCGGATAACGCAATCACTTTGGACGGCTACAACTCCTATCTGAGCACCCAGAACCAAGTAACCAACCCGGGCTCGACCCATTACTCACTCGAACTCTGGTTCAAGACTGCGAGCGGTTACAATCGCGGCGGCAAGCTCATTGGATTCCAGCAGGATCAGACAGGGCTTGGATCATCCAATTACGATCGGATGATCTTCATGACGAACGCCGGCAAGATTGTCTTTGGCAACAGCGGTGCCAGCACGAGAGAACTGATTTCCTCGACAGCCTACAACGACGGCAACTGGCATTATGTCGCAGGGGTCTACGACGGCAGCAACATCTATCTCTACATAGACGGCTCCCTAGTTGCCTCGCACAGCGATTCGGCTCCATCGAACTATAGCGGCTACTGGCGGCTCGGCTACGGCCAGACAGCCTACTGGGCCAATGTCCCGATGAGCGCCTATTTCGGCGGCAGTCTGGGCGAGGCTGCTGTATATTCGACTGCGTTGAGCGGAAGCCAAGTAGCGAATCACTTCAGTGCGGCACGCGGTGGCAGTTATGGCGGCACGATACTGAACGACGCTCCTGCATATTATTGGAGGTTGAACGAGAGCAGCGGAAGCACCGCATCCGACTCCGCCGGATCGGACCTCGCGACTTATCAAAAGCCGCCTGATGCCGGAACCTACCAGGGTCTCGTAAGCTACGGAGTTTCCGGTCCTGCACACACCGGTGACACCGCGCTGCAACTGGATGGCGCAACGGGTTATCTTTCCAGTGCTATCCAGTCGGTAAACCCTGCGCCCTATTCAATCGAGATCTGGTTCAAAACCGTGAATGGCTACAACCAGGGTGGTAAGCTAATCGGATTTCAGCAGGCCCAAACCGGTCTTGGCTCGTCGAACTACGACCGGATGCTCTACATGACCAACGCCGGAAAGATTATTTTCGGTAACAGCGGCAGTACGACCTATGGACTCGCATCACCCAGCAACTATAACGACGGTAATTGGCATTATGCGTCGGGTGTTTGGGACGGAACCAATATTCGCTTGTACATCGATGGGTCACAGGTTGCCACACACACCGATTCGGCGCCAACCAACTACAGTGGCTACTGGCGTATCGGCTACGGCAACATGGCTTACTGGCCAACGCCACCGACAAGTTCGTTCTTTAATGGTAGCGTAGGGGAAGCTGCGGTCTATCCTTACGCACTTAGCGCGACTCAAATCAGCAATCACTTCTCAGCCGTACCATCATCTACACCGACGGCTACGTCGACGCCGACGGCTACGTCGACGCCGACGGCGACCACTTCCAGCACTCCAGTCGCGACCTCGACGGCCACAGCCACGCCGACAGCCTCTCCTACATCAACAGCGACCGGTACTCCCACACCGACCAGCACTGCGACCGCTACAGGTACGCCTACGCCAACAGCAACTGTATCTCCCACCGCGACGAGCACTGGAACGAACACCCCGACGGCCACCGCTACCGCAACGCCGACCGCAGTTGCCACGCTGACACCGACGCAGACCGCGACCGCAACGGCCTCGGCCACGCCCTCGCCTACCTCGACTGCAACACCCGGCTGGTACGCTTCACAACTCGTCGGCGAGCGCCCGATGGCTTATTGGCGGCTCAACGAAGCGGGCGGTCCGACTGCGACTGATTCAGCACCCAAGATTCAGTACGGAGTGAGCGGCCCGACTTCACCGGATACAGCCGTAACCCTGGATGGATATAGCGGCTATCTAAGCACGGCGACCCAGGTCTCAAATCCCGGAGCAACACATTATTCAGTCGAAATCTGGTTCAAGACTTCCGTCGGCTACAACCGGGGCGGCAAGATTATCGGATTCCAGCAGGATCAGACGGGACTTGGTACCTCGAACTATGACCGCATGGTGTACATGACCAATGCGGGCTATGTGGTTTTCGGCAACAGCGGCACCACGACTTATGGTCTCACCTCGCCGGGCGCCTATAACGACGGCAACTGGCATCACGCAGTCGGCGTATGGGACGGCACCAACGCGTATCTCTACCTCGACGGTTCAGTGGTTGCATCGCACAGTGATTCAGCGCCAACCAGCTATAGCGGCTATTGGCGGATGGGCTACGGCCAAATGGCCTACTGGCCGAATCCTCCGACGAGTCCGTATTTCGGAGGCAGTCTGAGCGAGGCTGCAGTCTATTCGACTGCGTTGAGCCCGATTCAGGTAGCCAATCATTACAACGCCGCCGCCAGCGGCAGCTACGACACAACGATCGCCAACGATGTCCCTTCCGCGTATTGGAAGCTCAACGAGCAGATGGCGACCGCGGCGGCCGATTCGGCGGGATCGGATAGCGGGACCTATCAAAAGCCCGCAGATGCCGGCACGTACCAAGGTGGCATGAGTTACGGATCAACCGGTGCGTCACAACTTGGCGATCCGGCAGTCCAACTAGATGGATCATCGGGCTACATATCGAGTAGCGTCCAATTCCTGAATCCGTCGCCCTACTCAATCGAAATCTGGTTCAGGACCCCAACCGCATACGGCCGCGGAGGCAAGCTGATCGGATTTCAGCAGGATCAGACCGGTCTCGGAACCTCGAACTACGACCGGATGCTCTACATGACCAATACCGGTAACGTGGTTTTCGGCAACAGCGGCACCACGACGTATGGTCTCACCTCGCCGGGCACCTATAACGATGGCAATTGGCATTACGCGGTCGGCGTGTGGGACGGTGCAAATGCCTCACTCTATGTGGACGGAACCCAGGTAGCCGCTCATTCTGACTCTGCGCCGGTTAGCTATAACGGATATTGGAGGATTGGAGCGGGTCAGATGGCCTATTGGCCGAGCCCTCCGAGCAGTGCCTACTTTGGCGGCAGCTTGAGCGAGGCAGCGGTTTACCCCTACGCACTCAGCGCATCCCAAGTCGCCAACCACTACACATGGTAAGGAGGCACTAGCACCGAAAGGGTTTCGCCGGAGGCGCTATGCTTCAGCCGCCGCCAGCGATCAATTCGCTCGGCGGGCGAGGAATCAGGTCCGCGAACCCGGGCTCCGAACGAAGTGAATCGGCGGCGGGTTCCATAGCCAGCAGCGGCAAGTAGTCACACCGCTCGCGATGAGCTTTCCTAAGAAACGCGATCGCCTGCTTCGCATCGCCCAACCCGGCGTGGATGGCCGCAAAGTAGAAGGACGGTACGAATTGTTTTCGCGCCAATCTCAATAGCGACGCGAGCATGCGTCGTGCCTCGGGTTTCTTGCCTGCCATGGCGTAGGCGTAACCGAGTTGCATCATCATCGAAGGGCTGCCCTCCGAGAGTTCGTAGGCCTTTTCCAGTTCGGCGATCGCCTTGCGATGTTTTTTCAGCTGAGTATGGGCGCGTCCGAGGTTAAAGTAGGCAAGTACGAAACTTCGATCCAATTCGAGAGTCTTGAGCGATTCCGTAGCGGCCAAATCGTATTGCCGTTCGAGATAGTGAGTCGCCCCGATCGCGCATCGTAGCACCAGCGAGAGAGGATCGAGTTCCAACGCTTTACCAAGTTCGGCCAACGCTGATTCGCCCTTCCCTATCGTATGTAGATAACCGGCGTACCATTGCCGAGCCGATATATCGCTCGGGTTCAGTTCGAGTGCCCGCTTGAAGCAAGCTCCGGCAGCGGGCCAATCCCATCCGTACCACAGGCGCGCAAGACCCAACGATGCGTAAGCTTCGGCCAGACTCGGATCGATCTTCAGCGCGCGCTCCGCAGCTGCGATCGCTCGGGGCATCCCTTCCGCGGGCGGAATTGCACCAATCTGCACCGAGGTCATCAGTCCGTAGCAATCAGCCAAACCGGCGTACGGATTTGCGTAACGCGGATCGTGCCTGATTGCTTCCTCAAAAAAGACTATCGCCTTTTGCAAGGTATCGCGTGTTCGACGATTCCAGAGGTAACGACCTTGCAAGTAGGCATTGTAGGCATCGGGACTGACCGACGAAGAGTTCGAGCGATAGTGCTGAGTGATTTCGCGAGCGATATTTTCCGCAACCGTGGCCGCGAGCTCGGTCTGAAGCTTCAGGATATCGCTGAGGTCGCGGTCGTAGGCCTCCGACCATAGCCCAGTCTGGTCAGCGGTCTGGACCAGAGTAACGGCAACTCGAACACGATCGCCGACGCGGCGCACGCTGCCTTCCAGAACGTGCGAAACACCGAGTTCGCGCCGAATCTGATCGATGCCCTTCTTGCTCTGCTTGTACTTCATGGCCGAAGCGGAGGCGATCACACCAAGCTGCGTCGGTCCCAACCGACCGATTTGGGAGATCAGCTCCCCGGTCAGCCCATCGCTGAAGTATTCCTGCTCAGGATCGCCACTGAGATTGCGCAACGGCAACACGATGAGGGTGGGTCGTTTGTGAGTCGTCTCAGTTGGACGTCCTACGGGATTCGGATGGCTTCCCTGATCCCACCAGCTATCGATCTCGGCCTCATACGCGTAGACGCTGGACAGCTTGTCGTGGGGCTTACGATGGATCGGCAGGCCCTCTCTGGCCTCCCATCGCTGCACTGTCCGCACATCCTTACCTAGATAGGCAGCGATCTCTTTCCATGAATTGAGCCGACGCTTGTCTGTGATCGCGTTATCAGGGTTGGGCTGGGGCATCGTCCGGCGTCTCGAACTCCAACAATAACGAAGCGGCAAACTACGGCATAGAACGGCAAGACAGCCGAACCGTTCTTTTACAACTTCGACGAAAGACGCCTGCGACCTAGAGTTCCCTTAGACGAGTCGAGCCGCGGCCGCTTAGCGATCGGCTCCAGCATCGTCACGGACACAACAATGATCCTACTACTTTTGATACTGGCGCTGGCGTATGTGCTCGCTTCGCAAGGACTGGAGAAGCGGCGCCGCGCATGGAAGTCCCAACGCACGTCGGAGGTGCGAGTTCACATGGTTGATCAATCGCGGGAACAAGATCCGCCCGATCCCGAGCATTCGAGGGCAGAACCTGACGAGTCTCATGCCGCGGAGCCGACAGGTAACGTGCACCGAAGTTTCGCTCCCACAGGTCGAACCGAGCTTTCCCAAATGATAACGGAGCTGGTCGGCGGCGATGAATGGGAAAAGGTTATCGGTGGTAGCTGGCTTAACAAAGCCGGAGTGCTCATCTTCGTAATCGGCGTCGGCCTGCTGCTCCATCATTCGTTCGGCCATCTCGGCGCGATCGGCAAAATTGCTGCCGGACTGGTCATCGCCATCTCGATGATCACGGGTGGTGTTTTCCTCGAAGGCAATGAGGCCTACCCTGCCTATTACGGACGCGAGCTTATCGGCGGTGGATGGGCAGCTCTATACGTCACGACGTACGCCGCGCACAACATCGCAACTGCGCGCATTGTCGAAGATCCGTTCCTAGCCACGATACTTTTGCTAGCGGTCGCGATCGGCATGATTCTCCATTCGCTTTATTACCGCTCAGAAGTGGTGGCGGGACTGGCCTACTTCGTAGCCTTCGTCACGCTGACGATTAGTGCGACGTCCGAGTTCGCGATTATCGCGTCGCTGCCGCTAACGATATCGTTACTCCTCGTCGCTCATCGTTTCCGATGGACCGGTATCGTGGTGTTTGGCTTACTGAGTAATTACGCCGCGCTGGCCGTGGTCTATCGTGGACCGGTTGAATCGGATCTCATCACCGATCAGGCGACTCTCGTGATCGATTGGTTGATGTTCGAGGCCTTCGATCTGCTCAACCTCGCCCGACGCGATCCCGAATCGGTGCAATCCAATTGGTCCTACGCCCTCTTTCCGATGAATGCCTGCGGATTCATCAGCCTGTCGCTCCTCTACTGGAATGACCAGACGCCGGTTTATCTTCTGTTTAGCGCGGGGGCACTGCTCTTCTTCACCGACACCCTGATGAGAGCGCAGTTGCTCACTCCAATTTCCGATAGCGACGGAGCATCATCGCTTCCGCAGATGATGCGGGGCTACGAGGCTAGCCTTGTTACATCTACTCTTTTGGCGATTGCTGCCGCGACTAATCGGTTTAGCGGGCTTCGCCTCGATCCGGTTCTGATCGCCCAAGCGCAACTGTTAGTCGTGGCTGGTCGGCAGCTTCGGCTAAGGCTGCCGCGCGCGCTCGGAAGCTTGATTCTGATTTATCCGGTGCTGCGCCTCGCGACGATAGACCTGCCAACTTCAACGACCTCCTCCTACTTTCTCGCGCAGAGTTGGCCGGTGACTGCCGTGCTAACCGCGATAGTTCTCTACTTCAATCGATGGTACCTGCCGGATCAGTGGAAAATCGGGTTCAGTTATGCCGCTACCACGCTACTGGTTTTGGTGATCGATCAGGAGGTCAATTACGGCTACCGAGGCCTGGGTTGGTTGACGCTCGGCGTTTTCCTGCTACAGGCGGGCGTATCAACCGAGGCAATTGATCTGCGGATTCAAGGCTACTGCACAAGTGCAATGGGACTGATTGCACTCCTTATTCCGTGGATCATCGCCTATCCTCAGGCTGCGATCCTGGCGCTTGGTATCGGTTGCGCGCTCGCCTATGCAGTGGCGCTTGAAACGCATAGCGCGACGCCGACTCTGCCGGAAGACGAACGCAGCCTCGTCCATCGCCTGGCGCTTATGGCCGGTGCGTCGCTTGTGCTGACACTACTCTGGCGCCTTCTTCCTGTTGGTCTGGTAGCGGCGGCCTGGGCTTTGTTCAGCCTGGCGCTTAGCGCGTCGGGATTACGCCTGAAGGAATTCGCCCTGCGCAGGCAGGGCTATATCGTTGGAGTGCTCGCGTCCCTGCGATGCTGGCAAATCGATTTCGGCCTCGACGGTCACTATCTGGGCTTGCCGCAAGGAATCGTCTCTGCGGTTGTGGTGATCGCAACCCTGTACGCCACGTCGATAGTGCACCGCCGTAACCGTCAAATGGATGAAGCTAACCGACCATTGCAGCGGATGTTTGAATGGCTCGATGCATACGGGGACGGCTTTTTTGCCACGCTGGCGCTGCTGTTGCTCACTGCACTTCTCTGCAACCAAGTCCCGCCGAAGGCCCTTACCGAAGCGTGGGCGATGGAGGGACTTCCGCTGCTGATCGCCGGCTTCGTTTGGAAGGATCGCCTGCTGCGAATCGCAGGACTGTCAGTGCTGACGGTGTGCATTATCAAGCTCTTTATTTATGACCTGAGTAACCTGGAGACTCTCGCCCGCATCTTTTCGTTCATGATTCTGGGCTTGTTACTCCTTGGAGCCTCCTATCTGTACGCGCGCTATTACAAACGCCTGGAGTCAGGAGCCAGCAGATCTGCTCAATAACGATGAACTCTGATAAGAAAAGAGGAACTCGCTATCTCACGGAAGTAGGGATTCGACAACGGAGCAACAGAGATGCGCCTTCGCTATGCGGCACTGTTTTGGGTTTTCTCATCGTCACGATGCTCGCCTCGATCGGCGCAGACTACGCAGCATCGCCGGTCAATCCCGGTGTCGTAGGCACATGGGAACTGCCATTGAACGGTGGTCGATGGATCTGGATCATCCGGAGTAACGGCACCTATAGCTTTCATAGCGAAGGCCCCGCTATCGGGATGCCTCATGATGGAACTTTCACAGCCCACAACGGAAAGTGGTCGTTGAAAGCAACGAACGGCTATACAGACAGCGGGACCTACGACCCCACTTAGATGCCCACAACCTTCGCTGCCACCGGTAAAGCTGGTTCGGCCATTTGGAAGCATCCGTCATCGGCTTCGGGCAACACCTCGCCAGGGGTCGCCCTCCCTCCGAGCAATCTGCCGCCGATTGGAGCCGGTCCGGCGATCGGGGCGGGCGGCGGGCTCTTCAATTGCAATCCCTGCACGGGTCCGATCGCCAAATAACCTAAACGAGAGCGCCTTATTTTCCGGTGAGGCTCACACTGATCCTCCGATCGGCTTCATCGAAGAATCCTTTCTAGCGATTGCGCGGCCTCGCTCCTACCCGTAGAAGGTAGGCAGTGCGAGTGTTCGATTGCCTCGTAATCCACTCGTGTGGCGACAACTGACGGGAGCGTCCTGAACGAATCGGGCAGATTATGGATCCATTGCTCGCCTCGCGTATCCAGTTTGGCTTCACCATAGCTTTCCACTATCTCTTCCCGCCGCTTTCGATCGGGCTCGGCGTCGTGATGGTGGCGATGGAAACAGCCTGGGTGATGTCCGGCCGAGCAATCTATCGCGAGGCCACGCGCTTCTGGGCACGGATCTTCGGGCTGACCTTCGCAATGGGCGTCGCTACCGGGATCGTGATGGAGTTTCAGTTCGGCACCAACTGGGGCAATTATTCGCGCTTCGTCGGCGATGTCTTCGGCAGTATCCTCGCCGCCGAAGGACTGTTCGCCTTCTTCCTCGAATCCGGCGCGCTAGCCCTCGTGCTCTTCGGCTGGGAACGACTCAGTCCGAAACTTCATCTGCTGGCAACTATCATGGTCTGCCTCGGAGCCCATTTCAGCGCCGTATGGATCATCATCGCGAACTCCTGGATGCAAACGCCCGCTGGCTACCGAATCGTGCAAGGCGACGGCCCGGTACATGCCGTGGTTACCGATTTCACAGCGGTACTGCTTAATCCGTCGTTCCTCACTCGCCTGACGCACACGATTTTCGGAGCTTGGAACTCGGGAGCTTTTCTCGTGCTCTCCGTGAGCGCCTGGTATCTCCTGCGACGCGAACACAAGGAGTTTGCGTGGCTCTCGTTCCGCTTAGGGCTGGTCTTCGCGGCACTCGCACTGAGTGCTTCGATCCTCACCGGCGATGCGAGCGCGCGAGAGGTGGCACACGACCAGCCGACTAAAATGGCGGCGATGGAAGGGATCTTTCCATCGGATCAACCCGAAGGACTCCATCTGTTTGGCTGGGTCGACATGGAGGCCAAGAAGGTCTATGGCGTTGAGATCCCGCATCTGCTGAGCCTGCTGACTTATCACTCTTACGATGCGCCCGTGCGCGGGCTCGAGAGCTTCCCGCCGAAAGATTGGCCTCCCGTGCAAGCGACCTTCCAGTGCTTTCACCTGATGGTGGGGATCGGCTTCGCCCTGACCGGTCTGGTAATGGCCGCCCTCTTCTTCTGGTGGCGCGGCATCCTGTTCGAGCAACGATGGCTTCTATGGTTGATGGTGCCCTCCGTGCTCGGACCTGAACTGGCCGGAGAATTCGGCTGGATGACCAACGAACTCGGTCGCCAGCCCTGGCTCGTTTATGGCTTGTTGCGCACGAGCGAGGGCGTCTCTCAGTTGGCGCATCCGCGGGACGTCTGGATCTCGATCAGTCTGTTTGTGATCGTTTACGCACTGTTGCTCGCCCTTTTCATCTTTCTGCTTATAGAGAAGATTCGCCACGGTCCCGTCGATATGCCGCTCGTGCCCGTCGAAGAGGGTCGGAGGGCGTCGGCATGATCGATCTCAACACCCTTTGGTTCCTGCTGGTCGGGGCGATCTTCGCAGGATACGCACTGCTCGACGGCTTTGATCTGGGCGTCGGTACGCTTCATCTGCTCGCTCGCGGCGATAAGGAACGGCGCCTGATGCTCAATGCGATCGGCCCGGTCTGGGACGGCAATGAGGTATGGCTCGTCGTTGGCGGCGGAGCGCTGTTCGCCGCCTTTCCGCGGGTCTATGCGACGGTCTTCTCGGGCTTCTATCTAGCCATGATGCTGGTTCTGCTCGCCCTGATTTTTCGCGGGATAGCGATCGAGTTTCGTAGCGAACTACCGATGCGATGGTGGCGGCAGACGTGGGACGTAAGTTTTGCGATGGGAAGTATCGCTGCCGGCCTCCTGATGGGCGTGGCCCTTGGCAATCTGATTATCGGGATTCCGATCGATGCGGCGGGAAACTATGCAGCGGGCTTGTCTGACCTGCTGCGGCCATATCCTCTACTGACCGGCGTTACCACGGTCGCGCTCTTTGCGATGCACGGATCGATCTACCTGGCGCTGAGAATCGATGGCCCTTTGCTGAAGCGAATCGAGCGCTGGATACCGTGGACCATCGGAATTTTCGTGCTGTGCTATCTCGCAACTTCGGCCGCGACCTTTTGCCTGGTCGATCCGATGGTGAAACATGTACTGGCGCGACCGCTGTTTACGGTTGCTCCGGTCCTGACTTTCCTTGCCGTGTTCAATGTCCCGCGCGAGTTGCGTCGCGGCGAGACCTGGCGCGCGTTTATCTCCTCCTGTGTCAGTCTTCTCGGGCTGTTGTCTCTCGTCGGAATCGGGATGTATCCGAATCTGGTGAATGCGCTGGATTCGTCGCGCTCGTTGGATATTTACAACTCGGCCTCTACGACAGAGACACTAGGACGGATGGCTATCTTTGCCGCGATCGCCGCTCCTCTCGTGGCCTTCTACACCTACCACCTCTATCGCACCTTCGCCGCCGGCAAAGTACGTCTCGACGCCACGAGCTCTTGAACAGAGCCAAGGACCTCGAGCCACGATAGTCGAGGCTGCAGATTGATCATCCCATAAGTTCGTCCCCAAAAATCACAAGCGCTCAACTCGACTCGAACGGTATTAGAGTTCATCAGACGGTTAAGCATACGTTTGTTTAATCTAGCAATTTTGTCTTTGTTTTATCCTTGACTCGGAAGATTAGGCTCTGCTATCCCGCAAGAGGCTCTCTATTGCAGAAAATACAACAGCATCCTGAGCGAGCTGTACGTCTTTCATTTGCTCAGGTCCGAGCGTCACCCTCCTAAACGCAAACAGAAGTGAGGATCTGCCTTGAAGAACGTATTAGCGCGGCGGCTTAATCGATACCGGCGATTGCTTCTCGCAGGTGTTATGGCTTTGGCTCCGTCGCTGGCGTCGGCGGGAACTATCGCCTCCCGAGTACTCGGGCAATTCGACTTCAATCATGGCACTGGAAACACCGTCGATGCGGAAGACTTCACGGTCGGCGCGAACGTTGGCGGCATCGCAGTCGATAAATCTTCGCTACCGAATCATCTGTATATAGCGGACCCGCAAGATCATCGTGTACTTGGCTACAACAGTATCGCAGCGCTTCTAAACGGTGCTTCAGCCGATCTGGTAATCGGGCAACCCGATTTCTATTCCAACACGGCGAATTATGACGTCGGAACTGGGCTGAATCCGACCTCCAACAAGTCGCTATCGAGTCCGCGCGGCCTCGCCGTCGATAGCGCCGGGAACCTCTACGTAGTTGATAGCGGCAACTGCCGCGTGCTCGTTTTTCCAAATCCGTTTGTGACCAAGGCCGCGACCGGTCAGACGGCCGCCTTCACCGCCGATATCGTTCTCGGCCAGGTCGGAAACTTCACCAGCAAGATGTGCAACGGTGGTCCGTCGCCGAGTGCCGATACCTTGAACATTCCTTACAGCGTCGCGCTCGATCCCGCAGACAATCTGTATGTTGCCGATTTCGGCAATAATCGAGTGCTCGAATTCGATGCGCCGATCACCACCGAGACCTATCGCGCAAATCGCGTTTTCGGACAGCTCGGCAATTTCACTACGACTACGGCGAACAACGGTGGTATCAGCAAGGACAGCCTGAATGAGCCTGCGAGCATCGCTCTCGACAAGAACGGAAATCTCTATATCGCCGATTTCGGCAACAGCCGAATCCTCGAGTACAACACGCCCCTGAGCGTTACCAAGATCACAGGCAGCGGCGACACCAGCGCCGACCAGGTGTGGGGACAGGGAGGCGGTTTCACCACCGGGACAACCAACAAAGGTGGTATCTCCGCCAATAGTCTGGACTTCGCCAAAGGCGTCGCCGTCGATGCATCCGGCGATGTTTACATCACCGATTACCTGAACCATCGCGCGCTCGAATATGACCAGAGCGCGAATCCCCCGACCAATACGACCGCCAATCGGGTTTTCGGTCAGGCCAACTTCACTAGCGATGCTTCGAATCGTGGCAGCCTGATCCCGGCCGCAAACAGCCTGAACAGCCCCACCGCTGCTGCGCTCGACGGAAGCGGCAATTTTCTTATCGTCGACGGCGCAAACAATCGAGTCCTCAAATACAACGCACCGTTGACCACCGATACCGTTGCCGACGTGGTGGTTGGACAGCCGGATTTCTTCCATTCGCAGAATTTCGCGGACGACGCCTCGCTCAATAATCTGCGCCAAATCGCGCTGGACACCAGTACCACACCTAATCGTCTCTATGCCGCCGATACAGGGAATCATCGGGTGCTCGGATGGCTCAACGGGGCCGGCTTCACCAACGGCCAAGCTGCGGACATCGTAATCGGCCAGCCCGACTTCAACTCGAATTCAATCAACGGACCGAGCGGGCTGACTTCTTCGAGCACTCTTTGGAACCCTGCGGGAGTAGCCGTCGACAGCGTCGGCAATCTTTACGTCAGTGACTCGCTCAACAATCGCGTCGTCGAATACACGGCACCATTCACAGCGTGCGGCGGAATCTTCCCGTGTGCCGGCGGTGCGGCCAACAAAGTCTTCGGCCAAGCCGATTTCGTATCGCATTCGTGCAATCGTGCAGCGTCGACGCCAGATGCCACCACGATGTGCCAACCTCAGCAGATCGCAACTGATAGCTTCGGAAACCTCTATGTCGCGGATTACGGTAACAACCGTGCTCTCGTGTTCAACGCACCCCTTACGGTGAATCCGGCCGTTGCGGGCAGCGGTGACACCACCGCCGATCTGGTGGTCGGTCAGGGCACCACTGGAGTGGGGACTGAATTCACTACCGCGGACTGCAACCATGGCAGCGGCAATATCAACAACCCTATTGCGAGCAGCCTCTGTGAGCCTTTCGGAATCGCGGTCGATCCCAGCCACAATCTCTACATTGCTGACGCCAACGCTTTTAACAACCGGATTCTCGAGTACAACGAGACCGTAAACGCCACCACCGCGCCCGCCAACGTTGTACCCAACGCTGTCTTTGGGCAAGCGTCTTTCACTGCCGGCACCTGCAATGTGAGCAACGGCGGCGTACCGAGCGGCAATACGCTATGCCAGCCTATCGAAATCGCCTTCGATCCCGCTGGAAACATGCTTGTTGCCGATCGCGGTAATCAGCGCGTTCTGGAATACATCACCCCGATGGCTGCGACCGCGACTCCCGGAAGCGGCGATAAGAGCGCCGATGTGGTCTGGGGTCAGGACGGCAATATGGCCACCTCGTATTGTATCGGCACTCTGCCCAGTGCAGCGACATTGTGCGCTCCGTACGGGGTCACTATCGATGCCGCCGAGAATGTCTATATCTCGGATTCCACCAACAACCGAATCACGGCCTATCTGCCGCCCTACCCTCCACCCGGTCTATCCCGCCCGGCGGCCTCCGATGGTCTCGTCAGAATGCCGAAGATTCTAAGGTTCGGAACGATCAGGATGGGGCATCGTCAAACGCGCCTCATCAAATTCGCCAGCGAAGGTTCTGCTCCAGTGCAAATCTTCTCGATCGAGGCGACCGGCGATTTCAGTTCAACCAATTCGTGCCCACCTATCCTGGCGCCCGGCCAGAGCTGCAATCTCGAGGTCAGCTTTACTCCTCTCACCAAAGGCGTACGGGGCGGTTCTATCCTTATCCGCGATGATGCCGCGGGTAGTCCCCACTCCATTGTCCTGATGGGCCATGGGCAAAGGAGGAAGGGTGCACGATGAAATTCGCGGCAAAATACTGGCACAGAGCCAACTTCCAACTCGGCGTGGGACTGGCACTCGCCCTCCTCGCAGTTACCGGCGTCGCAGTTCTTCATGCGGCTACTGGCGATACGATTGCTGATGCGGTCCTGGGCCAATCGGACTTCATCTACGAAACTCCTAGTAACGGCACTGGCGCCGACGACACCTCGCTTAATTCACCCGACTATGTTGCGGTCGATCGCGCGTCAGTCCCGCACCATGTTTATGTAAGTGACACGTCGAACAACCGGGTTCTCGGATGGTACAACGCTGCGTCTTTCTCCAATGGCCAACCCGCCGATCTGGTGATCGGCCAAGCGGATTTCTACTCGAATCGACCGAACCTTTTCGGCGGCGGCAGCGCCCCCTCAGCCAGTACGCTCAATGGTCCAACCGGGCTCGCGACTGATAGTCACAGCAATCTCTACGTGGCGGACGGCTCAAGTAATCGCGTCCTGGAGTACAACAATCCCTTTGCTGCGTGTACGAGCCTTCCTTGCGTCAGCGGCCCCGCCCATATGGTCTTCGGTCAAGTAGGGAACTTCACTGAAAACCAATGTCTGGCTGGAGTTGGGCAGTTTCCCACGGCGGATACTATTTGCGGGCCTACCGGTCTCGCCGTCGATAGTCACGATAATGTGTACATCGCCGACGCGCAGAGTAACCGAGTCCTAGAGTTCAATACTCCGCTGACAGTCACAGCAGTTGCCGGCAGTGGCGATTGGACTGCCGATCTCGTCTTTGGTCAGGGTTCGGCGGGTAACAACTTTACGTCGGGTGTCGCAGGAAGCCCGAGCGCGACCACGTTATCCTCTCCGCAGGGCGTGGCGCTTGATACCACCGATAACGTTTATGTAGCGGATCGCACCAATAATCGGGTTCTCGTCTACAACGAGGGCGCTAACCCACCAACCAATGTCGTCGCGAGTCTCGTTGTTGGCACGAGCAATCTGACCTCGGCCGGTGTCTGTGGATCCGCTCTGACTAATCTCTGCTTTCCTTATGAGATTGCAGTAGACTCAGCGAATAATCTTTACGTTGCCGATCGCACTGATAATCGGGTGCTCGAATACGATGCGCCTTTGAGCAACGGAGCCGCCGGTCATCTCATGTTCGGTAAAGGTTCGGACCCCGCCTGTTTAACCGGCGGCGTTTTGACCGGAGCCAGCGTATGTGGACCCCAAGGCGTTGCAGTCGACAGCACCGGTGATGTCTTCGTGGTCGATAACAATGACAATCGCGTACTAAAATATCTGACTCCCTTTAGCACTGATGTAGTCGCCGATTTCGTGCTCGGTCAGCCCGACATGTCGCATCATTCTGCGAACACTGTCGACGCAGACGGGATGTACCGTCCCAACGCTGTTGCGATCGATCGTAGCGTCATCCCGAACCATCTTTACGTTGCCGATACGACGAATAGCCGCGTCCTCGGATGGCTCCATGCGACCGGCTTTGCCAATGGCGCACCGGCCGACCTGGTTATCGGCCAGCCGGACTTCTCATCAGGAGACGGCAATGCCGGGGGCACGGCAGCCGGGAACACCCTCGCTGGTCCGGCGGGAGTCGCCGTCGACAGCGTCGGTAATCTCTATATCGCCGATACGAGTAACAATCGTGTGCTGGAATTCACTAGTCCATTTGTCGGATGCGGTGCGAGTTTTCCCTGCATTGGCGGTTCGGCCCATCTGACCTTTGGACAAAGCACGTCCAGTGCAATCGTCTGCAATATCGACAACAAGACGATTAGCGCCTCGAGCCTCTGTGCTCCCTACGGTGTCGACCTCGACAGTCATGACAACCTCTACGTCGCAGATTCCAAGAATAATCGGATGCTGGAGTACCACACGCCGCTCACCGTAAATCCGTCTGTCGTGGGGAGTGGTGATACGGTCGCCGACCTCGTTGTCGGTCAGGGCACTATTGGCAACGAATTCGGGACCGCTGACTGTAACCATCCGTCGAGCACGGTCAGTGCCAATAGCCTCTGCAAGCCGACCGGAGTGACGGTCGATCCGAGCGGCAATATCTACATCATCGATAACACGAACAATCGAGCACTCGAATTTGACGAGGTGCTTAATCCGCCCGTCAATGTCACAGCCAATCACGTCTTTGGACAAAAGGGCAATTTCACAACCAAGACCTGTGCGACGACCAGCGCCGACAGCCTTTGTAATCCTCAGGGAGTTACCGCCGACGACGCCAGTAATCTCTATATTGCCGACGGATCTCGGGTGCTCGAATACAACACGCCATTGATTCTCGATACGACGGCCGATCGGGTCTTCGGGCAAGCCGATAACATGACCGCTGGCACTTGCAACTTTGGCAACAACAACGCCCCAAGCGCCGCTACACTATGTTTCCCGACCGGTGTTGCGATTGACAGCAGTGCCGATCTCTTCGTCGCCGATAGCGCCAACAATCGGGTCGTGCGCTTCGATCGACCGCTGGCTGGACCAACGCCGACACCGACAGCTACTCCAACCGCCACCGAGACTCCGGGCTCGACCGCAACCGGCACTGCGACTCCGACGGGAGGACCAACGTCATCCCGAACAGCTACTGCCACCTCGACGGCCAGTCCCGGCTCGACTGCGACGCGTACGGCTACTCCTACCGCGACGGCAACGGCGACTGTAACGCCAAGTGGCTCGCCTACGCCGGCAGTTCTGAAGGTGGCACCGACTAAAATCAACTTTGGCAAGCTGGTCGCGAGCCTGAAGAGTAAGCCGAAGACGGTGACGGTCACAAATATCGGCAAAATCGACGCGAATATCGCAGACGCTAGCGCTGCGGCAGTTGGCTCGCAGTTCACCGCAACCAACGGATGCGTAAATCCACTACCGCCGAAAAAGTCCTGCAAAATTGGAGTGGAATTCTCACCCAGCGTGGCTAACCCTGCCGTAAGTGGATTCCTGACTGTGAATTACAATGGAGCTCCACCGCTGCAGGCAAGCCTGGCCGGAAGTGCACTACCGGCTACGCTGACCGCTCCTACATCAGTGAGCCTGACCGCTGCTGCCGGCAGCACGAGCAAGCCCAAGACGATCACGATCTCGAACCCCACAGGAGCATTGGTCACGCTGGAACCGGGAGCGATCGTACCAGGAGCGAACTTTGCAATTGTAAGCAGTAGCGACAATTGCAGCGGCCAAAGCCTTGGACCGGCCCCTGCACCGAGCAAGAAGTGCACAGTCGCTGTCGAGTTCGCCTCAGGCGGGGCACCTAAGGGAACCATCTTGAACGCGAACCTGGATTACAATTTCAATTACGGCAACGGGCTGAGCGGTGCGGTTACCATCCCACTCAAGGGGACCGTTAAATAAGGTTGATCAACATCTAACGAGCCAGCACGGGAAAAATCTCCTGAAGGCCCTGCGTGAGCATCCCGATCGCGATCGCCGCGACGAGGATGCCCGAAAGTCGCGTCGATACGTCGATACCTGTGCTTCCAAGAAAGTCCTTGAGACTGCTCCCAGCGCGAAGCGCCAGCGACGTTGCAGCCGCCACAGCGACAATCACCGCCGAGAGAATCAGATAGTCCAGTGGCGAGTTACCCTGGCCCGTCGGTCCCTTCACCGCATACACGATTACTGCGCTGATCGCCCCGGGGCCCGCGAGCAGCGGTGTCGCTAACGGCACGATCCCGAACCCTCGCAGTTCGTCCGAGCTGGCAGCTTTGGAAGACTCTGCCTCGGCCGAAGGCCCGAGCACCATGTTTAGTGCGACCAGAAAGATGATGATTCCGCCTGCGGCCGTGAAATCGCCGATACTTATACTGAACACCGCCAGAAGGGCCCGCCCGAAGGCCATCGCCCCGAGCAGGATGAAACATACGCCCCAGGAGGCCGTTCGTCCGATCGCAAGCCGCGTCGCGCGATCGAGCTTGTCGGTGTGAGCGAGGAAGATCGGCAATCCTTCAAACGGATTAACCAAAACATAAAGCGCGATGAAGACCTTCAGGTAATGGGTGATCACGTGGCTCCTGATTTCTTGTTCGGCGGATTGGTGAGCTGATCTAAGCAGAAACTCTGCGCGGAAGCTCTCTGGGTCAACCAGACTCTAAAGACGGTTACACGAGTGTTACAATTCTAATTCTCAAACTATGCAGGATACGAGAGTCTCAATTTGACTCGTTCTGTGCCGTCTGGAGAAATCCGTAGTGAATGTCCAACTTCGACTTCGATCTGGCGGTGATAGGCTCCGGCCCAGCCGGTCATTATGCGGCGATCCAGGGCGCAAAGCTGCGCAAACGTGTCGCTGTAATCGAGCGGAATGCGATCATTGGCGGTGTCTGCGTTAATGTCGGCACGATTCCGAGCAAGACGATGCGCGAAGCGATCCTCTACTTGTCCGGGTATCGCGAACACACCACGTACGGCGATTCTTATCGGGTCAAGGAAAGGATTACCGTGCCCGATTTGCTGATGCGGGTCGAACCCGTGGTGCGGCACGAGATCGATGTTTTGCGCAATCAGCTTTTACGCAACGGCATCGAACTGATCACCGCAACCGCAGGCTTCGTCGATCCTCACACGCTGCTGCTGGAAAACAAGACCAACGGACTCCACAAGCAAATTACCGCTGAGAAAATCGTCGTCGCGGTTGGGACACGAGCGATCCGCGACACGCGTACCCCTCTCGACAGCCATTGCGTCTTCTCCAGCGATGACGTGATGTCGCTGCGCGAGTTGCCGAGAACGCTTGCAGTCGTCGGCGCCGGAGTGATCGGATGCGAATACGCAAGCATGTTTGCCGCGCTCGGGGTGCGCGTCACCCTCATCGACATGCGCCATCGCTTGCTCGAATTCGTCGACAGCGAGATCGTCGAAAATCTCGTTTATCATCTACGCGAGCGTCGGGTAACCTTGCGCCTTGGGGAGGAGGTTTCATCTATCGAAGTGTTTAGTGAGGGCGGCGTCGAGCGCGTCCGCACTCGGCTGGCGAGTGGCAAGCAGATCATCACCGATAAAGCTCTGCTGAGCATGGGTCGTAACGGCGCGACCAGCGAACTGAATCTGACGGCCACTGGCCTGACCGCTGATTCACGAGGCCGTCTCAAGACCAATGACCTTTACCAGACCGAGGTCGATCATATTTACGCCGTCGGCGATGTGATCGGCTTTCCGAGCCTCGCCTCCACCTCGCGCGAGCAGGGCCGGACCGCTGTATGCCATGCCTTTGGTGTGCCGGTCTCCCACGCGCCCGATCTCTTTCCATACGGTATCTACACCATCCCGGAGATCTCGTTCGTCGGCGCAACCGAAGAGACGCTTACTGACCAGAGCGTTCCCTACGAGATTGGCAAGGCGGTTTATCGCGAGGTTCCGCGCGGGCAGATTATCGGCGATGTCAGCGGGATGCTGAAGCTACTCTTCCATCGCGAGACCCGGGAGTTGCTAGGCGTCCATATCGTCGGCGACGGAGCTATCGAACTCGTTCATATCGGACAGGCGGTGCTGTCCTTGAAAGGCACGGTCGATTATTTCATTAATACCGTCTTCAACTACCCGACCTTGGCCGAATGCTACAAAAACGCCGCGCTCGATGGGATTAATCGTCTCAACGCCTGAAGCTCTTTGAAGCCGGGGAGCGATCGATCGTGCGCGGCGGCAGCGCTCATCACGCGCCGCAATTTGGCGTCGGTCTGCGGCGGCGTGCTATAGCTTTGCCACCTAGGAAAGACTCTCGATGCTGTTACCTAAGCCCTGTCCCATGCGCTTCCTTTCGCTGACGATTATCGGCGGCTTGTTGATTTCGACCACCCCTACGCTTCAGGGCTGCTCACCGTCGCCCGAACCGACCACTCAGGCGAGCGCGACGCCGCCGGCGTCGCCTATTCCCTCGGCTACGGCAACTGCGGTTGCTGCGCCGATGGTTCCCGGGCCACCGCCGGGCGCTGCCGGTGCGGAGCAACTCGAGGAATTGGTCTCACCGATTGCTCTCTATCCGGATCTGCTGGTCGCGCGCATCCTCGCAGCTTCGACTTACCCCGATCAGGTCGTCGCCGCCAATACCTGGATGCAACAAAACCCGAAGCTCACGGGCGATCAGCTTGCAAACGCCGTGAACGTTCAGCCCTGGGACCCAAGTATCAAAACGCTGACGCAGTTTCCGACGGTTCTGCAGACGATGAGCGACAGTCTCGCCTGGACCTCAGCGTTGGGTGAGGCGTACTACAATCAGCCATCGGATGTGATGGATGCGATCCAGGCTCTGCGTAATCGCGCCGTCGATGCGGGAACGCTCAAGACGACGACGCAGCAGACCGTCGATGTCCAGCCCGCACCCTCCACTGGCGGAGCACAACCCGCCAGCCAGCAACAGACTGTCACTATCCATCCGGCGCAACCGAGCGTCGTTTACGTTCCGCAATACAATCCGACGACGGCGTACGGAACACCGGTCGCTGCGCCGGTTGGCTATACGGGCTCGCAGATGCTCCTGACGGGATTGCTGTCGTTCGGGGCTGGTATCGCGCTGGGCGCGCTAATCAACAACGGCAACGATGATTGGGATTGCCATTGGCATGGTAACAGCGGTGGCAGCGTTCATTACAATAACAACGTCTACATCAACAACTCGCCGATTCCGCCCCGCGCCAATTATCCGGCCTACTATCCGCCGAACTATTACCCGCCGCGTGGAGCGGCATATCCGCGACCGGTTACCTACCCTGAGGCGCGGACGCCGTATGGTCCGGGGGGACCTGTAGCCCGTCCGTATGACCGACCCAATGCACGCCGGTACGCCTCAAACAATCCGGATATCGCCAAACCGAATTTCCCGGCCGCAAGCACCCTTCCGGCCAATGCCGGTGGACTCAAAGGCAGCGGTAATCGTATATCGAATCAACCGGTTCGTCGCCCGGAGGCGTCGGTCGGTCCATCCACGCGACCTGCGCAACCGAATGCGCGACCGGTGCAACCCGCGAATCGACCTGCGCAGCAGCCTGCGGGCTCGGGTGCCAATCGTGGAAATGGCGGCGATCGCTCTGCCTCTCGCGGCTTCGACAAAGGAAAGAATGCGGCCGGCAAAGGCAGCGGAGCCTTTGGCGGTTACCAGCCGGGCGGCCTGGCGCAGGTCTCCAGTGATCGTGGCCGTTCCAGCTTCAACGGCGATGGCGGCGGTGGCTCGGGAGGCGGGGTACGTCGCGGCAATGGCGGCGATGGAATTGGCCGTCGCGGAGGCGGTGGAGATAGCGGCGGACGGCGTCGCAAATGAGTGAAAACGTCACCGGAGCCTGATCGAATCGAACTACCATGAGAACTTCTATGCACGATACGAAATTTAAGGGAGCGCTTGGCAACGGCCGGCTTGCCCTCGTCGCGATAGTCCTCGCACTGTTGCTGGCTTGCATGATCGGAAAAACGTCGGCTGCTGACTCCTCGGACCAGCAAGTCTTCACTTCGCCCAACGATGCGGTAACGGCGCTGGTCGGAGCAGCCAGAAACGACGACCTCAAAGCGCTGCAATCGATCCTCGGCAGCGATGCGCAGGAGATCCTCTCGTCCGGCGACGAGGTAGCCGACAACAAGGCGCGGGATGAATTCGTCGCCAAGTACGATCAGATGCATCGGCTCGCCTTCGACCTTCAGGACCGCGTGATTCTTTATATCGGTGCCGATAACTGGCCGCTGCCGCTACCTATCGTTCAGCAAAACGACGGATGGGTTTTTGACACTGCTTCCGGCAAGCAGGAGTTGCTCTACCGACGAATCGGTCGCAACGAGCTTTTCACGATCGATATCCTGCAAGCGCTGTTCTATGCGCAAAATGAATACGCGAGCGAGTCCCGTGACGGTGGCGTTAAGCAGTTCGCGCAGCGTATCCAGAGCCGCACGGGCAAGCGCGACGGTCTCTACTGGCCGGTTGGCAAGGATGAACCGCAGAGCCCGATCGGACCCCTGATCGCATCGGCGACCGCCGAGGGATACCAGACCGGATCAACCTCACCAGTTCCCTTTCACGGGTACTATTATCGAATTCTCACGCAGCAGGGGAAAAATGCACCGGGTGGCGCCAAAAACTATATCGTTAACGGTGCGATGACCGGGGGCTTCGCCTTTCTCGCCTATCCCGCGAGCTATCGGGCGTCGGGCGTGATGACCTTCATGATCAATCAGGATGGCGTACTTGTTGAGAAAGATATCGGTCCCGATACGGTGAAACTCGCGAGCGCAATAACCGAGTACAATCCCGACAAAACCTGGGATCAGGAGATCGACGCGAGCGCCTCATCCTCACCGTGGGCTGAACTGGCGACTTATCAATAAGTAATCTGCCGCAGCTTAAAACAACTCGGACACGGAGCAACTCGGCCGCCGAACCGTGCTACAGGCGGAGTGGCCGGGTATACATCCGCACATTGGCGAGATTTTCGCGCCATTCTTCCGGCTGCACGTCGATATAAATCTCGATCTCGTTCCCATCGGGATCAAGCAAATAAACGCTGTGGCTCACGCCGTGATCTGACATGCCAACGATCGGAACGTTGGCTTCGCGCAGCCGCGTGATAGCCGCCCGCAGATCGTCGTCGCTCTCGCCGATCTTCAGGCCGAAATGGTACATACCCACGCGCGGGTTCGGCGGAATCGGCGTCGCTTCGCCTCCCACCTGAATCAGCAGGAGCTCATGATGCGTTCGGCCCGACGAATAAACGGCAACGCCCGGCCCAGCCAGGATTTCGCGCCATCCGAGCAGATCGCGATAGAACCGTCGCGAAACCTCCAGGTCCTTCACGTAGAGCACGATATGCCCGAGTTCTTTCACTTCCATGATTTCGCGTCCTCTTCGGCAAGCATACGCCGATCGGCGTGCCCGTTCACAAGGAGAAAAGAAGGCTCTCTGGTGGACACATCAGTCAGTCATTTTTGCTTTGCCGACAGCGGCACCCACGCATTCTACCAATGTTCGCATGCAGAAGCGGAGATTGCGTGCGATTCATCACGCACGTCGCAGTCGTGCTGTAAGGTATCATTGGGGCATTCAGGGAAGCATCAAATGATGCTATTTTCGTGCCTTATAGGAGGTCTGAAAAATGCGGACAACAATAGCCCTCGATGACGAGCTGGTCGCCAAGGCTCAGGCTTTCACGGGACTGAAAGAGAAATCGAGCCTTGTCCGCGAGGCCCTCCGTGCCCTGATAGAGCGCGAAAGTGCGCGCCGCCTCGCACTGCTTGGTGGCAGCGAACCCGATCTTAAGGCGCCACACAGGCGGCGGCCGCTCCGCACGTGATCCTCGTCGATACGTCAGTCTGGGTTGATCATCTGCGACGGAGTAACGCGCGGCTCGGCGAACTCCTGAATACCGGAAGCGTGTTGGTCCATCCATTCGTCATCGGAGAGATCGCACTCGGCTGGCTTTGTCAGCGTCGCATCATTTTGGCCGCGCTCTCGGATCTACCCCGGGTTCGCGTCGGAACACATGATGAGGTTCTCGGTCTCATCGAGCGCGAAAGCCAATTCGGACGGGGCATCGGCTTCGTTGATGCTCATCTGCTCGTTGCCGCGCGATTAACACCGGGGACAACACTTTGGACACTGGATCGCAGACTGCACACTGTGGCCGATCAACTCGGTTTGGCGACGAAACCAAGCCGCGATTAGTAGGACCCGGAGACAAAACCGTACTCAATCTCGGAAAGCGACTTAGCCAACTTTATCTTCGCGCCCAAATCGTGCGATAACCCTCGCAAGATCACTCAGAAAATCGCCGAAGGGAACACACCTATGGGCTTTATCGAGCAATTGGACCCTGAACTCCGAGCTGTACTGGAGAAGCTGCCAACCGACCGTCCGCTGGAACTCGACAAGATTCCGGCCGCGCGCGTGAAGATGAAAAAGATGGTCACCGCGATGCTCGCCGGGATGCCGCCGGTCGAGGGCGTCACGAACAAGGATCACTTAGCTCCCAGCACATCGGGAGGACCTGAAGTGCGGGTGCGCGTTTATAAGCCGAACGATCAAACGAGCACAATGCCCGCGCTGCTCTGGATTCACGGCGGTGGCTACGTGATGGGCGATATCGACATGGACGATCGTCTGATGATGCAGACGGTCAAGCGCGTCGGCTGTGTCGTTGCGTCAGTCGATTATCGGCTCGCGCCGGAAAACCCCTTCCCTGCCCCCGTTGAGGATTGTTACGCCGCGTTGAAGTGGCTCTTTGCCCACGCGAAGGAGCTAGGTGTCGATTCCTCCCGCATCGCGATCGGTGGCGCCAGCGGTGGCGGCGGACTCTGCGCGGGGCTCGCTCTGATGACGCGTGATCGCGGCGAAGTAAAGCCGGTGTTCCAGTTGCTTATCTATCCGATGATCGATGATCGCAACGTGACGCCCGCCAGCTACGCGATTACCGATCCGCGTGTATGGCATCGCGAGAGCAATCGCCTCGGATGGCGAGCCTATCTGGGACGCGAAGGCGGTGGCCCCGATGTTTCCCCATACGCAGCAGCGACACGAGCTACCGATCTGTCGGGTCTTCCACCGGCCTATATTCCGGTGGGCGCGCTCGATCTCTTCATCGATGAGAATATTGAGTATGCGCAGCGGCTCATCCAAGCCGGTGTCCCGACCGAGTTGCACGTCTATCCCGGCGCGTATCACGGCTTCGATCTCTTCGCGCCGTCGGCCAAAGTATCGAAGCAGTTCAAAGCCGACCGCGACGCTGCACTAAAGCGCGCGCTTCACGAGTAATCAACGATGAGGATGGCGAGCTACTCGCCATCCTCATAATCGTCTCAAGCTCCGCTGTGTTTCGTTTTGCGCATTCGCAGAATCACGACCAACCCCGACGCGAAGGTAAGTAGCGCAATCAGCCAGATAGCGGCGCGAGTCCCGAGCATATCGGCGGTCGCGCCCGCGATTAGCGCGCCGATCGCGTAACCCGAGTCACGCCATAAGCGATAGACACCGACCGCCGAGGCCCGCCACTCCGGATGCGCAACGTCACCGATCGCTGCCAGAAGGGTCGGATAGACCATCGCGGTACCCACACCAAGCAACACCGCGGCCACGGCGAATCGAGGAAAGGTTGTTGAAACGGCGACGATCGCGATTCCGATCGCTTGCGTCCACATCCCAAACGCGATCAACCCTTTGCGCCCGATACGATCCGATAGTGCTCCGGTGAATAGTTGCCCGATACCCCACACGGCCGGATAAATTGCCGCGAGCCAGCCGATTTGATCCAGTGACAACCCAAGCGTCGCGTAGAGAAGCGGGAAAAGTCCCCACGCCATCCCATCGTTGAGATTATTCACAAGGCCAGCCTGGCTCACCGCCGAGAGATTTCGATCGAAAAAAGAGGTGCGAAGAAAAATCTCTGTCTGCGAGAGATCAGCCCCATGGGGTCCGCGATGAGCTTTCGCTTCGTGACGGGCGTGATGGTGTGTCTCATGAACCAGCGCCGCTGATAACGACAAGCCCGCGGCAGCGAAACCGATCCCTAGATAGAAAGGCTGCGGTCGCAGTCCGTAGATGCTGGCGATATATCCTGTGGCCCACGCCGAGATGGCGACGGCACCATACCCGGCGAATTCGTTGAGCCCCATCGCAAGGCCACGACGCTGCGGCCCCGCCAGATCGATCTTCATGATTACGGTCGTCGACCAGGTCAGACCTTGGCTCATACCGAGGAACACATTCGCGATCAGCACCCAGTTCCAAGTTGGTGCCCATATCAGAAGAAACGGCACCGGAGCCGCGATTATCCATCCGGCAACTAGTATCAGCTTCCGTCCCAACGCGTCTGAGAGTCGCCCGGCAAAGTAGTTCGTAGAGGCTTTAACGATGCCGAAAACGACGATGAACGAGAGCACCGCCGTCCGCGCTTCGAGATGGAAGTCCTGCTCGGCGATCGCAGGCAGGATCGTTCGTTCGAGCCCAACCATCGCGCCGACAAACGCATTGATCACAACGAGCAGGGAGAACTGGGCGAGATTTTCGCGAATCCCGAGTATTGGTTGCTCCGGGGACGAAGCGGTGGTGATTCCTGACCCGTACGATCGACTCATTTAGTCGGGATTAACCTCTCTACCCTTTGATGGATAAAGCAGCCGTTGCTGCAAGAAGGTCAGAGTTTCTTTTAAGAAGTGTTCGTAGCATTGACCCGAAGCTCTCAAGCATTATGATGCATCTTGGTAGCGGAAGTGCACGGGCGCACCGCGACCATGGAGGGACAATGGATACCATCAGCTGCGTAACTTTCTGGAACAACTACAAGAACCATCTTTCTGACCCTGAGTTCCTCAAAAAGGAAATCGCGATCAACAAGCTGATGGAGCCGCTGGGTTTCGACATCATCTTTGCCGTCGAACATCATTTCTCCAGCTACTCGATGAGCCCTGACCACTTTCAGTACCTCGGGTACATGGCGGCTCAAACCGATCGTATCAAATTGGGCACCTTGGGCGTCATCCTGCCGTGGAACGATCCGCTTCGCGTTGCCGAGCGCGTGATCATGCTGGACCATCTCTCCGATGGACGCGCGATCTTCGGCATGGCTCGTGGGCTAGCGAAGCGCGAATACGTCGGCTTCCGCCAGAACATGGAAGAATCGCGAGACCGCTTCGATGAAGCGGCGCGGATGATCTGCAAGGCGCTCGAAGACGGAGTGATCGAGGGCAACGGCAAGTACTTCCCTCAGCCCCGCACCCCACTGCGTCCCTCCCCGTTGAAGACCTTCGACGGTCGCAAGTACATGGTCGCGATGTCGCCGGACACGGTGCCCATCTGCGCCGAGGTCGGTGCGGCGCAGTGCCTGTTTGCCTTCAAGCCTTGGCCGGAAGTGTTGCCGACGATCGAACGTCATCGCACGTTGTTCGAGCAGATCCATCATAGGCCGGCGCCGCCCGTCCTGACGGTGGACCTCTGCGTGTGCGATCCGAGTGCCGATCGCGCTTACGAGATGGCCCACAACTACGTCGCCAAGTACTTCGACAGCTTCGCCGAACACTACGAAATCTTCGGCGAGCATCTGACCGATTCGAAGAGCTACTCGCACTACAGCGGAGCGAAGGGTGCGAAGGAAACCGTAGGTATCGATGCGATGGTGAAGGGCTTCGTCGACAGCAACATCTGGGGATCGCCCAAGCAGATTCTCGAAAAGTACGAGGAGCGGCGGGCAATTATCGGTGACTTCCAGGCTAGCGTCACTTTTAGCTTCTCTGGCATGACCTACGACGAAGTGAAAAACAGCATGACGACCTATGCGAATCATGTAATGCCGGAACTCCGTCGCTGGTCGAACACCTCGAAAAAGCGCGCGGCATAGTTTTCTTGGTTTCAGCCGAGGACACCGTATCGCCGCTCCACCGCCGTATTCTGCGGGTGAGCAGCCTATTTCCGGGGAGTGGCGACACCACATGAAGCTCGATTCACGAGGCGTCGTGGACGGCTCGGCCACAGACAGCATCCGCCAGCGGTGCGCAGGGTTCCTGTCTATCGGCGCAATTAATTTACCTTTGGTTAAGAGCGAAAAGGCTCGATGTTGAGTTCACTAAAGCAGCACCAGACTCGGTTGACGGCCAAATTTCTTCGTGGCGTCGACCTCACTGCAGCTTCGCTTGGTCTGTTCGGCAAGCAGCTGCGGGCCGAGGCCTTGATCGCGGCGGCTTGTCGGCGCGAAGGCACAACCGATTTTGGCGAATGGACCTTCAGAGAACCACTGGAAGTTCTGTTACGGGCTTACGAGCAAGAGTCTGACCTAACCGCGTTCGGACGAATCGCCGTCCGCTTCGACATGATGCGCTTCCTCTGCAATCTGTTGCGATTGCGAGAAGAGGAGCGGAAGCATCCCGAGATTCTGGACGAAGAGATTAAGCAACCGATCTTTATTCTCGGGCTACCTCGGAGCGGTACGACCTTTCTACACAATCTGCTTGCCCAAGACCCAGCCAATCGCTTCCCGTGGTGCTGGCAGACAATCTACCCCTATCCGCTGCGTGGATGGCGTTCATCCAAGAAAGATCGCCGCTCGCGGATCGTGGCTGGCCAGTTCAAGAGCTTTCTCCGCTTGGTTCCGGAATTACCCAGCCTGCATCCGCTTGAGGCCAACGCCGCGCAGGAGTGTATCGAGATAACCGGTCAGGTTTTCCGGAGTCTGCGCTTCGATACGACCCACTACGTACCTTCGTATGAGAAATGGCTCGATGAAGCGGGCCATGATGAGGCTTATCGCTTCCACAAGCGCTTTCTCCAGCATCTGCAGCATCAAAGCGGATCTGGTAATTGGGTACTGAAGAGCCCCGACCACATCTTCGCGTTGAGTGCACTTGCCGCAGCCTATCCGGACGCGCGCTACGTTTTTGTCCATCGCGATCCGCTGGAAGTTCTCGCCTCAGTCACGCGGCTCACCGAGATCCTGCGCCAGCCGTTTACCCATCAGATCGATCGTAGTCAGATTGGACAGCAGGTTAGCCGCCGATGGGCGCAAGGCGCGGGTCTACTGATACAGGCGAGTAAGGCACTCAAGAGCACACCTGAGCGGGCCTTCCATATGCACTATCGGACTTTAACGCGGTCGCCGGAGACTGCCGTCCAAGCGATTTACGAACAGTTCGGTCTTTCGCTCAGCCGAGAGTTTAGTGAACGACTGCGCGGCTTCGTGACCAACCGGCCGAAGGGCGGTTACGGTCAGAACGTTTATCGAATCGAAGACTATGGGCTCGATCCGCAAGTCGAGCGACGTCGCTATCGCGAGTATATCGCGTATTTTGGAATTGGATCCGAAGCTCCGGCCAACCTTGATCGCGGCGTGCCCCCTCCCCGAAAGGCCGAGGCCAATGCCTGAATCGGCGCAAGCCGTTGCTAACCTAGACCAATCGCCGGAAAACAGTTCGCCCCGCCAAGCTAGCGGTGGGGTCGATACTGTGATCCTCCGGCGGCCGTTTTGCCCGGACGGCGTAATCTTCGGCCGCTCGATTCTCGAAAGACTGTTACTTGCGTGCAGGCGCTCCGGCATCAAACGACTCCTCCTCGAAACCGGCGACCACCGAATAGAAGAGGAGGCGCGATTTCTGAGCCATCGCGAAGGCATGGATCTGACCTTTATTCGATCTATTGCCGAGTGCTCATCCTTGCTTCACGAGGAAACACCGGTCGTCCTCATCCAAGGAAATGTGGTGATGACGACGGCGCAGTTCGACAAGCTGATCAAGTGCGTCGCATCGAACTCCGGTGGGGTCGCGGCCCTTGAGGGCGCTGATGGTGCTGTGATCGAGGCAGGACCGCTGAATCGCCTCCTCGCCTCTGAAGAACCGAAGACAAGCCTAGGGCTCAGCAAGGAATACCCGCTGGCGGTAACCGATCCTCGAGAAGGGTGTCGCCAAGCTGAACTCAAGCTCGCTCGGGGGTTGCGCCTCGATACCGCTCAAAAGGACGCGCCGATGGCGCGATGGGTCGATCGGCGTATCTCGTGGCGAATCAGCTATAGACTGGCCGGGACGTCCGTCACGCCCAATCAGGTAACGATAGTCAGCACCGCCTTCGGCTTGGTAAGCGCCATCCTCTTCAGCTTTCTGGGTTACTGGTACGGACTAGCCGCGGCTTTGCTGTTTCTAGTCGCGACGACCGTAGATGGCGTAGATGGAGAACTCGCGCGGCTCAAGATGGTTGAATCGCGCAGGGGAGCACAGCTCGATACGCTCACCGACAATCTGGTGCATATCGCGCTCTTCGCCGGAATTGTTATCGGATCGGCTCGCGCGGGTTCCGGCGCAACCTATCTCGTTCTGCTTGCTCTCCTGTTGGGAGGCTTCTTTCTCTGCACGCTAGCCGGTCGCCGAGCCCGCAGTATCAGCCGAGATCAGGACTGGATAGCCAAGATTGAACGACTGACCGGCCGCGATTTCGCCTATATCCTCGTGCTGCTGGCGATCTTTAACTGTATCTACCTCTTCGCTTGGGGCGCCGCTGTTGGCACCTACGTCTTTGCCGGCGTGATGTGGCATCTCGGGAGCAAACAACTCAAAGAAACAAGTGATACGCAAAGCGCTCCGTCCCATGGCGTCGACGATAGGGCTTCGGTCGGTAATTTGGGACTTATCGCCGAACTGGAACAGTTCTGGCAAAACCTCAAGGCCACTAGCTGGTTCAGACGCTCATACGGCTCGATAGGGAAAGCCGTCCCACTGCTCCTCGGAGCAGTGTTCGTAGCGGTCATGGTGTGTCGGGTCGGCCCTGCGCAGGTGTGGCAGACGCTGGCGAAGGTCGGATGGCGTATCGGCATAATCGTCGCGATGGAATTGCTGGTCCATCTGACCTCGGCACGTGCCTGGTGGCGACTCTATCCGAGCACGACTCGGCGCAACGTTTTTCGGCGTCTATCGCTGACCTACTTCGCCGGGACGGCGTTGAATGACATCACCCCGGGCGTTCCGGTCGGCGGCGATCCGTTCAAGGCTTTCGCACTTAAGGAACACGTCTCCATGGCAGTGACGACGGCAACCTTGCTTAGCGCCAAGCTCGCTCAGGCGCTGGCGCGGATGCTTTTTGCGATTGCGGGGATGGTTCTTGCGGCGCATTCGTTGAAGATCCACCTGCTCCCATTAAGGGGCCTGATTATCGGGTTCGGTCTCGTCGGCCTTGGTCTGGCAGTTTTTGCCTTTCTTCAGATCCGCGGCTTTGCCGGCTCGGCCAGAAAGCTGTTACGTTACTCCTGGTTCCCGCGCAGTTGGTCGGAACGTATCGGCGAGGCGCTCGATCACGTCGATTTGCATCTGTCCGATCTCTACAAGGGACGGCCCTTCGATTTTGTAGCGTCGATTGGTTTGGTCTTCGTCGGATTACTTATCGGCGTTCTTCAGATCTGGTTGCTGATGCGATGGATCGACATCCCCTGCGGATGGACAAGTAGCCTCGCGATCGAGGCGTTGTCGGTCGCACTCGCCTTCGCCTTGTTTGCGATTCCGAGTTCGTTTGGCGTGCAGGAGGGCGGCAAGCTCCTCGTCTTTGCATCCCTCGGCCTGCCGCTATCAGCCGGTTTGACCGTTGGCCTAGTATTCCGCATAGCAGCGCTGGCTAATTTGGTCGTGGGCTTTATTGCGATGGCGTGGCTAAAGACCACCCTGAAGAAGGATGATCCCTACTTGGCGCCGTCGAGCGCTGAATCTATCGCGGCGAAGAACTTAGCTGCTGATTCGGGGGAGTAGTCGCCCACAACATAGGATTCGAGCTTAGCGTCAGGACCGAGCAGAAGCAGAACTGCATCTGAAGGAAACGGAGGTTGAACCTGGTTTCTGATCACGCCGGCGCGATCGAGCAGCACGGCGACTCTCTCATCCCCGTCGCTCAAGTTCCGGACCAGAAATTTTGTAGCCCAACGCGGTAGATGGTCCAGAACACCGGAGCTGGTATCCAATGCTGCGACCACCAGCACTCGCTGTCCTTGATCTTTATTCCAACCGGCAATTCGCTCTTTGTAGCGGTCGGCGATCGCCTTACCCCAATGCTTGCTCTGGTCGGCACTCTCTCGACTTGAAGCAAAAATCAGGAGCCAACGATTTTTGAACTGGTTCAAAGCGAAGGTCGTGCCTTCAACTGATTCCATCGGCGGAAATATAAACGGGCTGCCTACGACGAGTCGGGTTGCCGCTTTCAGTGGTGGGACCGAAAGGAAAAGAAGCAGTGTCGCTACGACGACGGCGAAGCGCCATCGCCTCGTACGGGAAAGCGCTCCCATCATCGCCGTCGCCGAAGGCTTGGTCGACAACCACCACATCCTGCACACTCACACTGACCGCTGCGATCTCGCTGACCATCTTAGTTTTAGCAGATGCGATCACGTGCGATCGATCTTGCGACGCCGTATCGACGAAGCCATTAACGACGAGCCGTACAACTTTCGTCCGATTGTCGAAATGCTTTGCCCAGAGATGCGCGAGCGCTACGCTAATCGTGTCCGTCGCGCGGTGGACGGCCAGAACGCAGAAAAAGCACAGCGGGATAATTTTTAATGCTTATCGTCCTTGCCAGCGCGACTGTTGCCAAATATCCACTAGGTGGTGGCCATTGGAACTGGCGTTTACAGTATCCGCTTGGGCTAGCCGATCTCGGCCATGACGTCGTATGGCTGGAAACACTGGAGGCCACGGCCGATCGCGCCAGCGATCTCTCGCTGATCAATAACTTCCTCGAACGAACCGCGCATCATGGATTTGCCGGACGCGCGATCGTCGCTCTCGCGCCCAAGACTCCGCTCGGCGACCTCGCCACGGCAGAAGTCTTTGGTGCGACGCGCGAGCGCGTGGCACAAGTGATCCGCGATGCCGACCTCGTCTGGAACTTCTGGTACGGACTCACCGGGCCGCTTCTCAATCAATTTCGCCGCAGCGCATTCATCGACGTGGACCCCGGCCATCTGCAGGTCTGTGCCGCAACCTTTCCCGATCTTGCGATCGATACACACGACACATACCTGACGGTCGGATTGAAAATGCACGATGCCGATTGCGGGGTGCCCACGCTCGGGCGCAAGTGGCATCCGTTTCGGCCCTTCGTGCACCTACCGCTCTACAACTGTATGGCTCCGTCAGATAAACGGGCTCCATTCAGTTCGATCACCCATTGGACCTGGGAGGAGTTACATTTTAATCATCGCGTCTTCAGCGTATCCAAGCGCGCGGCCTATATGCGTTACGCCGACTTACCCCGGCGCAGCGGTCAGACAATCGAACTCGTGGCAGACCTTCCAGCCGATGACGCTACGATGTTGCTTGCGAAAGGTTGGCAACTCGCTCGACCGGACGAAGTTACGCGCACACCCGAGCAGTATCGCGAGTACATCGAAAGATCGCGCGCCGAGTTTCTCTGTCCCAAGCCCATTCATCTTGATTTGAAGAGCGGATGGTTCAGTGATCGCAGTTCGGCGTATCTCGCTACGGGTCGGCCGGTGCTCGCGGAAGACACAGGTTTCAGCGAGAAAGTGCCGACTGGAGTGGGACTGGTGCCGTTCACCAACCTGGATGAGGCCGCCGCGGGCGTCACCGAGATCGGACGCAACTATACTAGACACAGTCGCGCCGCACGAGAACTCGCAGGAGCCTACTTCGATTCGCGCAAATGTCTCAGTGAGATGTTGGCGGCTTGCGAAGCCTGAAAGCCCCCCGGAAGACAGTCTCGCTTCAGACTTATTTTGCGCCAGATAAAAGCTTTCTGATCAGCGGCATATGCTGCCTGCCAAGGAAGAGATCGTCATCGGTAAGGTAAGTAGGAACCTCGAACGCCCCACGCCCGCTCAACTCTGTCTCTACGCGAACAAACTCAGTACGACCCTCGCTACGGACAAAATCCTCGTATCCGCGAGTCGAGAGCCCACTCGCATCCAGCACACTGGCGATTGAGGTTGTGTCATCGATTCTGACGTGTTCGCGCCAATAGCCATGCATCATTCGGGTGACGTACGTTTGCGCTTTGCTCGGGCCGTTGCGTTGCACCCATAGCAGTCCTATCGCAGCAGGCGTGGAATCCACGCTGTGATCGATACGGTCGATAGCCAACCCTCGATCAGCCGCGTAGCGGAGCGCATCGTGGTCGAGATAATCGGCGCGAATCCGACGATGGCGCGTCGCGCGATCCTCGGTCGCTGTCGGTACAGCAGCAATACGAGCACGGGAAGAAGTAATAACGATCGGCTGCCAGTTAATCTCGACTCCGAGCTCGTCCGCCATCGAGCAGGTCGGTTCAATGGCGAGGTACGACTGCAGGCTCTTGAAATCGATCGCAACCGTAAGCTGCTTCGGGCGAGGCTGAAGCGGTCGGGCATTTTCGATCGAAGGATCATCATAGGCGATATCAGGCGGTTCGCCGCTACGACCTGAGAGCATCCAGCGAATCCGCGGCAAATGCTCACGCCCGAAGAAGATCTCACGGCCCACAACATAAGTGGGAACGCCAAAGATGCCCGCATCGAAGGCCTCGCGCTGTATGCGAGCGTAAAAATCGCGACCGACCCCCTCGGCATACTCACGAAAGCCATCAAGGCGCGCACCGCTCTCTTTCAGCACACCCTCGATCACTGCTCGATCTTCGATATCGAGTTCACGCTTCCAGAAGCGCTCGTAAATAATCGCCATGTAATCGCGCAATATTGTGGGGCCTTGTTCTTTCGCCCATAGCATCGCGAGGCCGGCGAGCGAGGAATCCCAAATCTTTGTCGTGCCGCGCACAATGGCATTGCGCAGCGAGCCATAACGGCGGACGTCATGATAGGCGTTCTTAACCTTCGTCCACTGCCCCGCGCTCCGCTGACTTTCCGCTACCTTGCCTGAGATATCCAGGCGAGCCGATCCCAGATAGCTCGTGATATCGAGCGTGAACGGCCGCCAATCAATCTCGATTCCGAGATCTCTGCCCATCGCATAAGTCGGCGCAACCGCTAGGTAGGCGTAGGGACTCTTGTAGTCTATATAAACGATGAGCGGCGACGACGAACCGAGAGGATCGAACTGATCAGACATTGCCAAGCCAGATCTCCTGGAGAGCTACACGAACCGCCGCATGATCTGTTCACCGAGGATGCGCATGTAATGCATCTGTCGGTCGATCTTGCCACCCTCGGCATTCAGCCACAGCTTAGTTGCCCGGTAAGAGCCCAACTCTTCAATTCGTGCGATCCAATCGTTCGCATTCCCGGCGAGCGCGAAGCGGCGCATCGCGTAATCGGTAAGTCCGAGGGCATCCATCCGACGCGGATTCTCACCACCGCTCACCACATGATCATAAAGCACGTATCCGTCGACGTACTCTCGAATCCGGTCACGCAACTCGTCGGGAACCAGCTTCCCGTCGAGCGTCTGCCGCATCGAATGATTGAGGATCGAGGAGACCGAGGCCTTCGCGTGCTCCCAAGCCTTCTCCCGATCATCGTGGAGCGCGGTGCGCGTCGTGAACCAGATATCGACCGCATCGGGACTGCGGCCAGCATCAAGAGCACCGGATTCAATCCGCGCGACAGTATCGCTGATCACTTCGGGCAAAAGCCCCGTACCGGCGATAACGCCGTCGCCTATGCGGCCGCCCAGATGAAGCATCTTGGGACCCTCAGCGCATATTGAGATCGGAATCCGGGTCCGTGGCACATTGGCCTGCCATCGGATTCGTTGCGGACGGTTTTCATACATTGCTTCGCCGTTAGCGAGAAGCTCGCGGATACAATTGACGTAGCTCTCGATTCGGGCACGGGTCGCGATCCTGTAACCGATATTGAGGACGGCGCTGTCGCCGGTAGCAATATCCATGAACGCGCGCCCCTCGGTAAGGCTGTCGAGCGAGGCGAGAAAAGAAGCCATCACCTGCGGCTCACGCGTAATTGGATTCGTCGGTCGCAGACCGACCCGTGCCTTGGTCGATGCCAATGCGATAATGGTGGCTCGCGCCGTCGCGTCCCCACCAATAAATGACGAGTCGTAGGTGCCGATCGCTTCGGCTCCGTAGTCCTCGGCCATCTTTACCAGATCGGCAAACTGCTTCACTTCATCGCGCCGAAGCAACGGTCCCGGTGTCACCAGATGGATGCCAAATGCGATCTTCATTGGGTTGATCCTACAACTAGACGTCGAGAATTATGCGCGCGTGCCAGCCCGAAGAATCCGGTGCCACGGTCAGTTGATGATAGGTAATCGCCTTCACTTCGCCGCGAAAGTCATGCCGGTTCGGATCGAAGGATTCACCCCGCAAGACAATCTTCAATTCCGAGTCGCTCTCAACTACCGAGGCGTCTCGCCAGACAAAGCCCTCGACTATGAAGAGGTCGAGTAGATGCGAGAGCATGTCATGCATCCGCTCGATATCGTGGACCGCCTCAATCTGAAGATGGCGTTCTTCTGACGCTTTGACCGTCTTCCGCTCGACCATCACAGCACCGAGCGCGATTGCAGCGCGGCGAAACAGTTCGCTTCGCGTAGGTGCGTCGATCTCGATTCCGATATCACCGGTATGCTCGAACTCGCGAAATAGCTCGCTATCGTTAGGCGCAGAGTCGGTGACGTCAGCCATCATCCCTTTATCACGATCATCGGCTTGAGCCGCGCGACGCGTCGGGTCACGCCAGCGATTTCCATTACTTCAACGACGTCGGCCACGTCTTTGTACGCGTCGGGCATTTCTTCAGCGATTCCACCACGGCTGTGCGCACGAACGACGACCCCGCGAGCCTTCAGCTCGGCGACCAGATTACGTCCGGCCATCGCCTTCTTCGCCTTTATTCGCCCCATGACGCGACCCGCGCCGTGGCACGACGAGCCGAAGGTCTCACGCATCGCCCCGGGGAGCCCGATCGCAACGAAGGAGTAACGACCCATATCGCCCGGAATCAGGACTGGCTGTCCGATCGCCCGTAGCGCTTCCGGCAATGCGGGATTACCGGCGGCAAAAGCCCGCGTTGCACCTTTACGATGAACGCAAACGCGGTGCTTGCGCCCCTTGAACTCGTGCTCCTCGAACTTCGCGATGTTGTGGCAGACATCGTAAATGAGCGCGAAGCTCAATTCGCGCGGAGTCGTTTCGAGCGTTTCGAGAAACGCCTGTTCCACGAGATGCATCATCACTTGGCGATTGCACCACGCGAAGTTCGCCGCCGCCGCCATCGCACCAAGGTACGAGCGACCTTCGGACGAATCGATCGGGACCGCCGCTAGTTGGCGATCCGGCAGGCGGATACCGTACTGCGACATCGCACCACCGATTACTTTCAGATAGTCGTCGCAAGTCTGATGGCCCAATCCGCGCGAGCCCGAGTGAATCAGCACCGCGATCGAGCCGGGCTCCAGATCGAGCGCATCGGCCGCCTTCTGATCGTAAATCTGGTCGACCTTACCGATTTCGAGAAAATGATTGCCCGAACCGAGAGTGCCGAGCTGCTTCGCGCCGCGGCGATAGGCATGCTCGGTAATCGCATCCGCGTCAGCGAAACGGAGGCGTCCGCCCTCTTCGGTATGATCGAGATCGCGCCGCGTCGCATAGCCGTTGGCTAGCGCCCATTCCGCGCCTTTGGTGGCGACCTCTTTGAGCTGATCGACCGTGAGACCCGGAATCGCTCCGAAGGAACCAACTCCGGCAGGAATCTTCTTAAAGAGCGCGTCGGCCAGACGGTCGACCTTCGATTCGATCGCGCTCGCTTGGAGATGCGTTCGAACTAGTCGGACGCCGCAGTTGATATCGTAACCGACGCCACCCGGTGAGATGACACCTTCTTCCGCGTCCACTGCCGCAACGCCGCCAATCGGAAAGCCATAGCCCCAATGAATATCGGGCATTGCCAGGGAGTAACCAATGATTCCGGGCAAGCAGGCTACATTTGCGACCTGCTCTAAGGCGGGATCGTCGCGCAGGTCCTGGATCATGTGCTCGCTGGCATAGATTCGACCCGGCACGCGCATCTCGCCGGTCTGCGGAATCTCCCACAGCGCTTCGCTGATACGAGTCAGCTTCACGCTCCTATACTTGCAATCAGCGCGTCTGGAATACCAGCGGAATCGCTACGCGCGATTGCGTCTGCCGGCTCCCGGCGATTGCCGCTCAGTCTACGACAATTTCAGGTTCGAGATGCACCGGCGTGCTGAGCGAGGCCGAAATCAGGCAAGCCTTCTCGCTTTTCTCCACGATCCGCCGCGCTTTCTCGATATCGGTACCGGATGGAACCGTGAGCCTCGGTCGCAGAACAATTTGCGTGAAGCGGGTCGCACCGTCCTTGCGATCGACCGTGCCCTCGCCCTTCACTTCAAGATAGGTAAATTCCAGTTTCGAGGCCTGAGCCACTGCACGAAACGTGAACAGAAAACAGGTTTCGACCGCCGCCATCAGGAACTGCTCAGGACTCCATGCATCGCCGGGACCGTCGAAATCCGCCGGCGGTGCTGTACGCAAATCCGGCAAGCTTTCGGAACCAACGATCGCGTATCCCGCTTTCCCGCCTGTCAGATGGGTGCGATAAAGATGCGGCAACGGTTTCATGATTACCTCCGTTCAGCCCTATCGTTATGCGTTTAGCCTTTCACCCTGGGCTTCAAGGCCCCGACCTGCGCCTCCAGCCGATCGTGCAGACGCGAACAGATCATATCGCAGAGTTCTAAGACCAGCGGATCGGCTATTGCATAGTAGACACTGTTACCCTGCTGTCTGCGACTGAGCAGTCCGGCGTCCTGCAGAACCTTAAGGTGTTTGCTGACATTAGGCTGCGTTGCGCCAAGATTTTCCGCCAGAGCGGAAACGCTCGATTCGCCGCTCTCCAGCTGCTGCAGGATCTGCAGGCGCATCGGCTCGCCCATCGCACGAAAACGCGCCGCCACCATCTCTACCGCCTCGCGGGGCAGTGCCGGACGCGGCCGCTTGGCTTGACGTCGTATTATCGGTTGAACACTTGCGTTCATATCTACTTAGTTATATAGGTATTCAGTAGAGAGTCAAGTACTGGTGTTAGATGGCAGCCGGCACCATCGGCCGCACCACCAAGAGGAGGCGTATCATGTTCTGTCGTGAATTGAATCGAGGCAAGTGCAAAACCTACATGCTGGCTTGCGAACGCACGCGCGAGGCCGCTCTTATCGACCCGCTCAAGGAGAACACCGGCCGCTATATTGCGGTCGCTGCGTACCACGGCTTCCGCCTCAAGTATCTGATCGACACCCACACTCACGCCGATCATCGCAGCGGCATTTTCGATCTGGCCGATCTCACCGACGCCAAGGTCGTGATGGAACGACATGCTCCCGCGCCGCACGTCGCAATTCATATCGGTGATGGAGACGTGCTTGAACTGGGCGATTATAAGCTCAAGATGCTGGCGACGCCGGGACATACACCGGATGGGCTCAGCGTCTACACGGATGGAAAGCTGTTCAGTGGAGACACGCTGCTGATCGGCGGAACTGGACGTTCTGACTTCCCGGGCGGTGATTCCGGCGCGCAATATGACGGTATCTACCGCTCGATGTTCACGCTGCCGGACGATACGGTCGTTTACCCGGCTCACGATTATCGCGGCAATCATTCCACCACCATCGGCAAGGAGAAATCCTCGAATCCGCGACTCGCTGGCAAGACCCGCGATCAGTACATCGACATCATGAAAAATCTCGGGCTCGCGCTGCCCGATAAGATCCAGGAAGCATTGCAGGCAAACCAATCGGCAATCGATGATGACTCGATTAAGTTCCCCGATCTGACGCAGCTCGGCGCGATTCATCAGTTGTCGCCTACCGAACTCGCCGCGCGACTCAACGAGGGAAATCCTCCCGCGGTGATCGATGTCCGCGAACCCGAAGAGTATCGCGACGAACTCGGCCACATCAAAGGCAGCCGCCTCGTACCGTTACGTTCGCTACCCAATCGGGTGGGTGAGCTGGAAGGCCTGAAGAGTCACGACGTTGTCGCGGTCTGTCGCGCCGGTATCCGTAGCACTACCGGCGCCGCAATCCTGACGGCGTTGGGCTTTGAACATGTGAGCAACCTGAAGGGCGGGATGCTCGCTTGGAACGAGGCCAAACTGCCGGTCGAACGGTAATCGATCAAAGAGAAACGCGATGCATAACTTTACACCCTCTAGTGCACTGCTCGGTGGAATCCTGATTGGTCTGAGTGCCGCCGCGATGCTGTTGCTGGACGGAAAGATCGCTGGAATCAGCGGCATCCTAGGCGGCGTCCTCAAGCCGACTAAGGGCGATACATCCTGGCGGGTCGCCTTCCTTGGGGGCCTCTTCGTCGGTGGTCTGATGCTGAGATTGTTTCTACCAAGCGCTTACGATTTCGGTATCATCCGCCCCTACCCGATACTTATCGCGGCAGGCCTATTCGTGGGTTTCGGGACACGGCTGGGCAGCGGATGTACCAGCGGACACGGCGTATGCGGTGTCAGCCGACTCTCGCCCCGTTCGATTATCGCCACAGGTACTTTCATCTTCACCGGCGCGGTAACGGTCTTTCTGCTGAACCATGTCTTCGGAAATTAAATACTATGAAAGCATCAATAACCGCTTTCTTTTCGGGATTACTCTTTGCGATCGGGCTAGGGATCGCCGGTATGACCCGCCCGATCAAAGTGATCGGCTTCCTCGATTTCTTCGGCAACTGGGACGCGAGTCTGGCGTTCGTGATGGTCGGAGCTATCGGTGTGTACTTCTTCGCTTATCGACGCGTCGACAAGATGAAGGCTCCGGTTCTAGTCCCGAGCTTTTCCCTGCCGAAACGTAGTGATCTGGATGCGAGCCTGATTGGCGGCGCGGCACTCTTCGGCATCGGGTGGGGCTTGGGAGGTTTTTGCCCCGGACCGGCGCTGACGTCACTTGCGACTGGAGCCGCCCCAGTGCTGGTCTTTGTCGTGGCGATGATCGCCGGGATGTACCTGTACTCGTGGGTTACTGCCTTGAAGAATAGCGCCTCTTCAGTCGATTGGCGGGTCGCCTCATCGAGCACTATTCAAGATGCATAATTGTCACTTTCAGCAATTGGTCATAAAAGGGAGTTAGTAGTAAGTGTTAGTAATCCTTTCAGGATTGTTGTTGCTCGCCACTGGAGCAGGTTTTGTGGGAGCTATCTCGGGCCTGGGTGGCGGGATGTTCATCGTTCCTGCGCTGGTAGTCCTGGCCAAGATGCCGATGCGTGTCGCTGTCGGTGCGAGTCTAATCTCCGTCGTGGCAACAAGTGCCGGCGCGAGTGTCGCTTTCGTCCGCGACGGATGGACTAATCTGAAAGTTGCGATGGTCCTCGAATGTGCGACCGTCACCGGGGCTATCGTCGGTGCGTTTATGGCGGGCCTGGTTCCCACCTATGTGCTTGAAGGTCTCTTCGCACTGATGATGCTGCAGTCGGCTTTCTTCTCAATCACCAAGCATGAAGAAACGGTCCTCGCTAAGGGTGGTCCGATTGCGCGCAAGCTCCGCCTGGCCGGCGACGTGCCGGACGCGTATGGGCATCCTCAACACTACGAAGTTATCAATGTGCGTTATGGCGGCCCCTTGATGTTGGTCGCCGGCGTCATGTCAGGACTGCTGGGCGTTGGTTCAGGCGCACTCAAAGTAATCGCTATGGATCAAGTCATGCACATTCCGCTGAAGGTCTCGAGCGCGACCAGTAATTTCATGATCGGCGTGACTGCCGGCGCGGGAGCACTGGTGTTCCTTTCACGTGGCGATGTCTCTACCACAATCGCCGCACCGGTCGCAGTTGGAGTAACGATCGGGGCCTTCGTAGGCAGTCGCTTCTTGCCGAAACTTAAAGTGCAGCATATGCGCACCGCCTTCGCCGCTATCCTGCTCTTGATCGCTCTCGAGATGGGCTGGCGCGCCATCAACGGAATCTGACCATGGCAAAATTAGCAATTATACAACCCGACAACGTCAGTGCTGATGAAGACCGTATCCTTCGAGTCTGGACGCCGGTTCTGCTCCGCACGATCGTGCTGATCTCGATGGCTTCACTAATTCTCGGCCTGATTATGACTGCGCTGTACACACCCTCGCATTTCGTCGAGCGATATCATCAGGTTCAGCTAGGGCATCTGATCGGCAAGCAGAGCCTCACCACTATCGCTTCCAAGGTAATGAGCGGAGAGCCGCGAGCGATCCTGATGATGGGTCTCTTTCTACTGACCCTCGTCCCTCTCGTGCGGGTCGCTTTTTGCCTTGGCTTATATCTCAAGGCCCGCGATTACGCCTTCGTTGGCTTCACCGCCTACGTGCTCATCGCCTTGGTTTTAGGTGCGATGCTGGGACGTATCGGCTAAATTCACAGGCCTAACTCAGCAGGTCGAGGAGGCCGCCGATCACAGTGGTGGGCGGTTTTTAATTTTGTGGGGCAGGAGGCCGCCGAAAATTCTTGCCCGCCTGCTTAATTGCTCGGCGACCAATCACCCTCTTTACGTCCCTCTAGTTCGCTCCCACTCGGCGATACTCAGTCCTATTAGCTAAGGACACGCCTGCTAGTGTCGCGTAAATTCCTCAGTCTTCAAAAGAGCTTGTCTCAATTCTGCCCCTTTAGTAACTCGATGACTGGGGAGATTTTAGGCTTAATTCGAAGCAGGTTTTATTACAAAGCATAAGAAAGATGGCTTTGGATTAAGTAATTTAAGGTAATTTAGCCCTGATTTAAGCCATGATTGATTACTTTCTCACACAACAGGCAGGGCGCGATCGTTGGGGGCTGGCATCGATGCTTCTGCTCCTAACTTGTCTTACCCTCTTGGTCGCATCACCAGCTGCTGCCCAAACGCCCGCGATAACCAGTGTGAAGCCTTCGCCGGCTTTAATCGGCAACGCGACCCTGACTATCAACGGCTCGGGATTCGACAACACCGCGCAGGTGAGCGTCAGGGGCGTCAGTTTCACGACGAAGTACGTCTCGCCCAAAAAGCTTGTCGCAACCGGGACCCTTTCTTCGGTAGCCGGCAATGTCGTACCCCTTACCGTTAGCCTTACGGGTGGCGCGACTTCCCCGATTTACGGACTACAACTCACAAGCGTGAAGGGTCCGAAGGCGACCTACTTATCTGCTTTTCGGCTACTTGAGCAGGCAAGCTGGGGACCTGACCCGCAAAGTGTCGCCGATGTTCAAAAACAAGGTGTCAAGAACTGGGTAGCCGCGCAAATAGCACTTCCGGCAACGACGATTACAACGCCTCCAAGCGGTTCCGGCGCCACTTATGAGAAGTCGCAATTTCTAACCAATGTAATGACTGCTCCCGATCAGCTCCGGCAGCGAGTGGCTTTCGCTTTGAGTGAGATTTTCGTCATCTCGGATTTGAAGATCGATGTGACCGGTTTGGTGCCCTACTACAATTTGCTGGCTCAGGATGCCTTCGCGAATTTCCGTCAGCTGATGGAGGACGTGACGCTCAGTCCCTCTATGGGCAACTACCTGGACATGGTCAATAACGCTAAACCAGCGTCGGGCGCTCTCCCCAATGAAAACTATGCTCGCGAACTGATGCAGCTGTTCACTATCGGCACCGTCGAGCTAAACAATGACGGCACCGAAAAGCTCGATGCGCAGGGCAATACGATTCCAATTTATGGCGAAACCGACATCCAGCAGCTTGCTCGCGCCCTAACTGGATGGACTTATCCGGGAACGGCTGGGCATTTCTGGAATCCCCAGAACTACGTAGGTTCGATGATCTCTGTCGATAGCTACCACGACACCACGGCCAAAACCTTTCTTGGCCAGACGACTCCTTCGGGACAGACCTCAACGGCGGATCTCAAGGCCGCTCTCGATACCATCTTCAACCATCCGAACGTCGGACCGTTTATCGCGACACGTCTCATCCAGCAGCTCGTAACGAGTAATCCTTCGCCCGCGTACGTGAAGCGAATCGCCAAGATCTTCGCCAACGACGGGAAAGGTACGCGTGGCAATCTTGCTGCGGTAGTCAAAGCGATTCTGCTGGATAGCGAGGCACGGGCCGGTGATCAGCCGAAGAAGGTAATCAAGACTAGCGGCCACCTACGTGAGCCACTCCTATATGCGCTCGCGATGCTCCGGGCTCTTCAGGCCACAGTGGGTCCGAACAACTCGTTGGCATACTACATCGATGACATGGGAGAACTGATCTTCGAGCCGCCCAGTGTCTTCAACTACTACTCGCCGCTCTACCACATCAACGATGGAGCACTGGCTGCGCCGGAGTTCCAGATCATGACTCCGTCGACCGCGGTTATTCGCGCCAACTATGTAGATCGCACGCTACGCTCAAACCTCGGTACCGACGTGACAGTCGATCTCTCGCCTTTCGTCGCCTTGGCCGCGAATCCGTCAGCATTGCTTGATGCGGTAAGTAACGCGTTCTTCGGCGGCGCAATGCCCGACAGCATGCGCTCCACTATCACCACCGCGTTGGCGGCTGAACCGTCGAAAACCTTGCAGGCGCGGTATGCACTCTATTTGGCAGCGTCGTCCGCTTTCTACCAGGTAGAGCACTAAAAGAGGATTCAACCATGGTTTCGATTATCTCTCGACGAAGCTTTATCAAGGCTACTTGCTGTTCAGTCGCCGCTCTCGGTGCGATGAACCGCTTCGGACTCATCAACGCCCTAGCCAGTTCCAGCAGCTATCGCGCGCTGGTCTGTGTTTTTCTCTTCGGTGGAAATGACGGCAATCAGCTAATTGTGCCGCTCGATTCGCGATACACAGACTACTCGACGGTTCGCGGCAGTCTCGCAATCGCGCAGGGATCTTTGCTGCCAATTACGACCTTGGACTCCACCCCGTACGGGCTGCATCCGAACCTGCCGGAAATCCAGACGCTCTACAGTAGTGGTCAGGTAGCTTTCGTGGCCAACGTCGGTCCTCTGGTTGAACCAACTACGCGTACTCAATACCGGACAAACACGGTCTCTATACCCGAGAACCTCTATTCTCATCAGGACCAACAGAACGAGAATCAGAACGGAAGCCGCTCGTCGCTACTGACCACCACCGGATGGGGTGGGCGTGTTGCTGATCTTCTCCAGCCGACCGGAGCAACCTATCCGGTCAGCACCTCCGTGGCGGGAAACACGCTCTTTCTCACGGGCGTCAGCACCTCGCCCGCCACGATCATCCCAGGGGGATCGCTTACCCTGAGCGGCTCCAATGGCACCGCCGGGGCCAATGCTCGTGACACCGCCCTGCAGCAGCTACTCTCTTTCGACAGCGGGCTCTCGATGGTTCAGGCGAGCAACACCGTTACGCAGAACGGCCTGAACATCAACAAAACCTTGACATCAGCCTTTGCCGGAGCGACGCCCTTGACGACCGTGTTTCCTAGTACAGGGTTGGGCAAACAGCTTCAGCAAATCGCGCAGATTATCCAGGTGCGGGATACACTGGGGGGGGCAACCAACCAGATCTTCTTCGCCTCGCTCGGCGGCTTTGATACCCATAGCGACCAACTGAATGAACAGGACCCTCTGCTCACCATTCTCAGCCAGGCGCTGAATGCGTTCTACAACGCGACCGTCGAATTGGGGGTTGCCGATTCCATCACCACTTTCACGCAATCAGACTTTGCCCGGACCTGCCAACCCAACACGAACGGAGGCACTGATCACGCCTGGGGCAACCACCAGATGGTGATCGGCGGTGCGGTTAAGGGCGGCGATCTTTATGGCACGTTCCCGACGCTTGAGCTGAGCGGTCCTGATGACGCCGTCGATCGCGGCATCTGGATTCCAACAACCTCGGTCGAACAGTACGGCGCTACGCTTGCTTCCTGGCTCGGCGTCAGCTCAACGGATCTACCGACGATTTTCCCCGATCTGAAGAACTTTACTCAGCAGAATCTGGGTTTCGTCTAAACTCGAAATAGCACGCGAGAGGAAGACGGCAGCTACGCTGCCGTCTTCCGGAAAGCTTGCGCGTTCGCTTCGATTGCGAGACGCAGGAGGTCCATCGCCGCGGCCATCCCCGGCACGATCATCGAACCGGAGCAAATCCCTTTCGCGTGATGGAACCTGCCTTCGATAACACGCCAGTCCTTGACGCCGGTGATGCGCAGGCCCTGCGCCCTTTCACGACATACGGGACATTGGAAGATGCGATTGACGAAGACCCCGGTCTGGTCGGACCGGATATCGTATCCTGTCATGGCTCAGCCCTCCCTTTTAGCTAACGGGTTAGAGGCCTTAGAAGACAGCGCGGATTCTAGATCTTATAGCACCAACCAGTGCGATTCGTGAAACCGCCATCGACGTCTTCTATGAAGAGGTCGGTGCGAAATACGAACGCGACGGACAGGGTGCTCGAAGATCTCCCTAGCTCATAGAGTTCCGCGTCGTGCAGAACCATAAGACAGATTATGCTATCTTCTCGCTATCAGCAGTTTATTTGCGCAGAAAGCGAGAAGAACGTGGCTCATCGAGACGTCTTCGATAACCCTCTTTTTGTGCAGCGGACTTGAGCGACACGATGCGCGACGTCTTCCATTGCGACTATGACGCTCACCCTCATTTGATGTGTGGGGTTCATGGTTGTTGATAGAAACTGCAAGCGATCGCTTTGTGCGCAGAGTGTTTTGGCTCTGCGGCATCAATTGGATCGACAGATCGGAGCTCCCACTACCATCGGAAATCTACGATCCCGTCATGGCCGAATTGGCCAAGGTCTAGATTCCGCCCTGCCCTAAGGACAATACCCTCGGACTCGACGGAACGTCGTACGGCCTCCATTTCCGCGGTGGAGGCCCTTACTGGTCTCAACTGCGATGGTGAGAGCACTTCCCCAAAAGCTGGAAACCCATCCAATTATGGCACGCCAAAGCGATTGAGCTCTTCGATTCGGTTCTTCCACAGTCGCCGTTCTCACGTCGCAACGATAGACTCAAAGGAACGTCCCCAGAATAGGTTTCGAATCGATGAACCTGATAAGGGCCGTTGTTATGTAAGCGCTCTTTTCAGCTGGTTGTTGGGCTCAGCTTAATTATCCCAACTGACGCTTCGCGACAAGCCGACCGTACCGTAGGTATGCGAACTGCCGTATCCAGCTTGCACATCGATACTCATGCGCCATTCACGCAGGAAGATACCAAGATCAGGCCCACCCTGTCCTTTCGCCTGGCCAACTGAACCGCCACCCCAGATGGCTCCTCCAGCTCCCATCAACAGGATCATCCTGCCCGTAGAAAGCACCACCGTGCGGAGATCGATCAAGCCGTTGGTCACGTCGTTGTTGTAGTAGTGGCTTGCGCCGTAAGAAAAGTTCACTGGATGCAACGTACGCATCGCGAACCAGCTCGAAAAATCGTTCTCGAACATCGGCGCGTCACTGTCGCCAACATCCTCTCCACCGAGCATCGTGAAAATGGCGTCCGGAAAGGGCGTCAGGCTCAATCCTCCTTCAAACCTTCCGAAATTACGCGTTGAGCTATGGCGCGACGGAGTCAAGGGACTATCAAAGCCAGTCCCTTGATAGATCTGGTAAGCGGAAGCCCGTCCGACGACACTTAATGCCTGGGTTAGAGTCTGATCAAGTTCGAACCCTTCGTGCGTTGTTCCATATTTCTCGGCCCCGTAGCCGCTGCCAAAGAGTCGCAAGTTGAGGCGCGACGGGTCAGCCGGTTGAAACAGCTGCGTGAGATCCTGCGCTGCCGTATCTAAAGGATGACCGAGAATCAGAGCGACCGCGAACAGTAACCCAGCGCCCAAGTGCAGACGCGGCCAGCCTATGATCACCGTGTTGCGTTTCATCTGCTCAATGGTAACCCGGCGCAGCAAGATCACTCATCCCGAGCGGTCCGGGATTTGTCGGCGGTAAATCGCATGGCACCTTGGCCTCGTAACCACCGCTGACGCGCACCGCAACGGGTTTGTGGCTAGTGGGATTGCTGACCTCAACGATCCCGTCGTAAACGCCAACGTCCGTGTAGTTGAAGCATTGCGGGAATCCGGGGCACGGCTTCCCTACGATATATGCCGTCTCGAAGTCGGTCCCTCTCACGCCAGCGACAGCGTTAGGTGTGTGAACCTCGAAGATCGGCGCATCGCCCAGCCGCTTGGCAATAACCGAGCGCAGTTTACCGCCGAGAAGACTGATGCTCGAGTTAGCTCCTGCGGGTCCGATCACGCTCTGATCGATAACCAAAGTCGTCGATTCAGAGAGCGTGAGCTGGCTACCATCGGTAAGCGCAATTTTCAGATCTGCCCCGCCGGAAGTTTGCAACTTGTCACCGATCATTAAGGGCATCGCCTTGAGGGCTGTAAGCTTCCGCCCCCCTCGCTCAACGATCGCTGTGCCTTGAACTCGACTAAGAGTTCCGACGGGCGTCTGCGCTCCAACCCTTTCGGCAAGAGCGCTGAGCATCAATGTAATTGCGAGGATGATCGACCGGTGCAAACGACTGCTTGTACTCGGTCTGTTAGATGACCGCGTTCGCAAAGGGAGCCGATCAGGCCGGCAGGGACATTGGTCGAAGGGTGTAGATTCGAATTGCTGTCGTACCCGCATCATAGGTTTGGCTTGCTCGGCTCGGTGCGCCGTTTCGCAGTTAAAACCTAAAGACAACTTTTTGCAATTCTAATTCGACTGGTGTCGTTGGATAGAATCAACGTGGCCTTGGGCTTGCCCTTACCTCTGGAATCACGGTCTGATCTGAAAGTGACGTCGCTCACAGGGTTAGTGGAAAGGTTTCCGAATCTGGGCTTTATTCTCTCTGCTCCATGGGAAGCGTCCGCTTTTGGCTCAATTCGATACGCCCTGACTGTTTCCTTTGGCAGCGATGCGCCCATTGCTTTGTCACCGACCGCTCACGGCGATAAGGACCAAAAGCTATCGAGGCGGTTGGCCCGCCGCTTGCTCTGTAACTGAAGCGTGCGCGGCCCTCTTTACAAAGTTGTACACTCCGTCTTCATCGTCATTGCGATCGCACTGGTATGCCAGACGCGCTTGGAGGCATCGACGCGCGCGACAAATGACCAGATCTGCGATGTTTCAGCTGATGCGGCGTTAGGCGCAGAGGATTACATTCGGGCAATAGCACAGCATCAGCAGATCCTCGCTCATACCCCCAACAATGCTTTAGCGCATTATCATCTGGGCTTTGCGTATGGAATGACGGGCCGTCGCGATCTGGAGTTGGTGGAGTACCGTACAGCGGCTGAACTGGGGCTCCATCAGTGGGACCTCTACCTCAACCTCGGTCGTGCCTACCTGGAAAGCACCAACTACCCGGCAGCCGCAGACGCCTTTGCGAACGCGGAAGCACTCGCGCCGCAGCACTCAGAAACACACTTTAACCTCGGTCTCGCGTACGAGCGTCTGCAGCGATTCGATTTGGCCGAACAGGAGATGAAAACCGCGATGCGTCTCGGCGCCAATCGCGTGAGTACCAGCAACATGCTGGCGGTGGTTTATGCCGAGAGCGGCAAGCAGGCGGCCGCCCGCGCCATCTGGACTGAACTCGCGCGTCACGAATCGAACAGGAAGGTCGCTCAGGCTAATTTGGCTCTGCTTGATCGTCTAATCCTGACCGCCGCGAAATAACCTCGGCTTTGCCCACATCGCAACGCAAGCATTTGAGCAGAGCACTCGGGAGTCTTCGCGTCTTCATTTACATCAGGCTGAGCCGTATAAATCTGTGGAGCTTATGAAGTCTAGACAGTTTTGCTTTATCGCATTCGTCGCAACGGCTCTACTCGTGGCCGCGGTAACGGCTAGATCTGTCTATGCCGCGAGTGCTAGCGAGATTAATCGCGACTCCATCGCCGCGTTAGCCAAGCTTTACAAGAATACACCGGGGGCACAGGCTCTTGGCGACAAAGCGAAGGGTATTCTGGTGTTTCCGAACATCGTCAAGGGTGGCCTCATAGTCGGTGGAGCTTTTGGCGATGGAGCACTGCGTAAAAATCGCAGAACCGTAGGGTACTATCGGTCGGTAGAAGCATCGTTTGGCTTTCAGGCCGGCGCTCAAGCCTTCGGCTATGTCCTGTTTTTCATGGATAACGATTCTCTCGCCTACTTGGGTAAGAGTGGGGGATGGGAACTCGGAACCGGCCCCAGTCTGGTCGTGCTTGATGCCGGGTTTGGCAAAAAGCTCTCGACCACGACCATGCAGAAGGGGGTTTACGCTTTTATTTTCAACCAAAAAGGTCTGATGGGTGGGATAGGGATCCAAGGCTCGAAGATCACTCGAATCAATCCGGAACCATAGCCTCTCTCATAGAAATTCATCAGTAAACCTCCGGCACGACGTTGTACTGGCGGTTTTTGGGCTCTTCATAGCCATGCGCTTTCTGGCGATCGGGGAGCTTGACCTTTTCGCGCTCGATCTCCTGGTAGGGGATTAAGCTCAGCAGATGCTTGATGCAATTGAGGCGCGCCCGTCGCTTATCGTCGGCGTTGACGATGTACCACGGAGCATAAGAGGTATCCGTAGCAATCAGCATATCGTCGCGGGCACGCGAGTAGTCGTACCATCGGCGATGGGATTCGAGATCCATCGGACTGAGTTTCCAGATCTTTCGACCATCATCGATACGTGCCTGGAAGCGCCTCGTTTGCTCGGCCTGGCTAACTTCGAACCAGTACTTAATTAAAATGGTTCCAGACTCGACGATGGCCTTTTCCCAGAGCGGGCACAGTTCGAGAAACCGCTCAACCTGCTGCTGATTCGCGAAACCCATCACCCGTTCGACGCCCGCACGGTTGTACCAGCTCCGGTCGAAGATGACGATTTCGCCCGCGGCCGGCATATGCGGGATGTACCTTTGAACATACATCTGGGTCTTTTCTCGCTCGGTCGGTGCAGGCAACGCGACAACGCGAAAGACGCGCGGGCTTACGCGCTCGGTGATGCGTTTGATGACACCGCCTTTGCCGGCAGCATCGCGCCCCTCGAAGATGACCACAACCTTGAGCCCCTTGTGCTGAGCCCAGAGCTGGACTTTGACCAGCTCCTCGTGCAGCTTGGCCATCTCCTGCTCAAACACCTTTCGCTTGAGCTTGCCGGAGTCGTTTTTGCCGTTGGTGGAAGCTTTTTTCGTCGATGCTTTTTGCTTGTCGTTCTTGGCCAAGACGCAACCCTCCGTCCGCGCTCCCGATGATTCAGGCGAGCGAAGCCTTTCCTTCGAACCTTAGTGCGGATGACTCCAGTCGGCATCAGTCAGCTGCCAGCCGCCACCCAGAGCCTTGTAGAGATCGACCGCCGCCAACAACTGATCACGCTGCGTCTGCGCGAGCGCGTCTTCAGCCGGGAACAACTCCTGCTCTGCCTCGAGTACTTCGAAGTAGCTGGCGCGTCCAGCATCGTAGCGCAGCAACGAGAGATCGACCGCGTCGCGCAACGCCTGGACCTGACTCTGATAGGCCTCGCGTTGCGTCACGAGCGTCTTCTGCGCGATCAGAGCATCTGAAACTTCACGGTACGATGATATTACCGTCTGGCGGTATTGCGCGATCGCTCCATCCCAGAACGCCTGTTGCGCGTAGTAGCTTTCGATCAAACGACCGCCCTGAAAGAGTGGTCCCGTTAAGCCGCCGAAGATATTCCAGATACTGAAGCTACTGTTGAAGACCTGGTCGATGTTTTGACTCTGCCCCCCATACAATGCGGACAGACCGATACGGGGAAAGAAATTCGCAACCGCCACACCGATTTCGGCATTGGCGCCGATCAGGTTCTGCTCCGCCTGAAGCACATCAGGCCGCCGCTGCAACAGATCGCTCGGCATCCCCACCGGCGTGCCTGGCATCGTCTGGCCGGTTAATGGAGTTCCGCGGTCAATCGCCTTTGGGTAGCTGCCCAGCAAGATGCTGATAGCATTCTCTTGTTGCATGATGGCGCGCTGCAATTCGGCAATTTTGGCCAGACTCGATTCATAGGCCGCCTGGGCTCGAGCCACTGGCAGCTTGCTGTCGCGGCCAAACTGAAAGCGCTGCGCGAAGAGATCCAGTGTCTGCTTATAGGTCTTCGAGCTCTCCTCGGCGATAGCCATTTCGCGATCCAGTTCGAGCAAACGGAAATAGCCGGTTGCGACATCACTCACCAGGGTGAGCATCACGCCTCGACGCACGTCTTCCTGCGCGAACAGATTCGCACGCGCCGCCTCGGTCGAACGGCGGATACGCCCCCAAACGTCAACTTCCCAAGTGACGTTGAGCAGCGCCGAAAACGCATCGAAGGTGATGTTTCCGTTCGACTGTTCTAGTGGAACAAAGGTTTTCTCACGTCCCGCTAATCCCTGGTATCCGACCTGCGGAGAAAACTGAGAGGCGGTGACACCCACGATGGCCCGGGCCTGTTCAACCCTAGCGGCCGCCAATTGGAGATCGTAGTTATTGGCCAGCGCCTGGGTGATCAACTGCTGGAGCGACTTATCATTGAAGACCTGCCACCATGCTAGGTCGGCCAGCGATTGCGCCTCTCCAGGTCCGAGTTCTGAACGGAACTCTTCGACCGTTTGCACCGTTGGCCGTTGATAATCAGGACCAACCTCGAACTTCCAGAGCTTGCCCCAGAAGCCCTTAGGTTCCGAGGTGAAAGAGCAGCCGACAATCAGAGTACTAGCCAGTATCCCGGCAAGCGCCCTGGCAAGAATCATTTGAATCGAGAGCCTTTTACGCACCAGCTACCCCTTCTATTGAATCGCGGCCAGCATCTTGCGGAAACGCGAGAGCGTAAAGATCGTGTAGGCTGAGCCGATCAAGAACATCGTCGCCATATCCCGCCAAACCATCTCGAAGTTTGCGGCCCGGAACAGCACGGCCTGTGAGAAACTGACGAAATGGGTCGACGGCACGAACTTCATAATGCGCTGTAGTAGTATCGGCATGCTCTCCAGCGGCGTCTGACCACCAGAAAGCAGGTTCATTACGATAAAGACTGGGAAAGCCAGCAGACCGAACTGCGGCATCGAGCGCACGACCGTCGCGAGCATCACGCCAAGCGCAGTCACGGAGAAGAGGTAATCGACAAGGCCCAGCACGAAGAGCGTCAACGAACCGGATATCGGAACGCCTAGAGCACCTTTGACCACCACCAAAAGCGAGACCATCGCGGCCACCACGACGACCAGGCCGTTAGCCCAGATCTTGGCGAACATCAATTCGAACGGCTGCAGCGGCATCACCAGCAAATGCTCGATCGTGCCGCGCTCCCGCTCGCGCAGGACAGCGGCTCCGGTAAGGAAGATCGCGAGAACCGATATGTTATTGATGATCTGGTTGATACCGTCGAACCAGCCCTGCTGCATGTTGGGATTGAAGCGGGCACGCGAGTCCAAACGCACCATCACAGGGTCAGCCTCTTTTGGTCCGTTCCAGTAGGGTTTGACCTCTTGAGCGATAATGTTCTCGATATATCCGGGTCCCCTGCCCGCCTGGCTCATCGCCGTCGCATCGCTCACGATTTCGATCGTCGGCGCCTGACCCTTCAGCAGATCCTTCTGAAACCGCGTCGGAATATCGACGACAAAGGTATACTGGCTCTCGTCCATTACGCGGTTGATATCATTGAAAGGAATCTTCACCGGACGATTGAAGAGCGGCGGCAGGAAGGCGTCGAAGATTTTGCGCGACGCAGGAGCATCGTCTTCGTCGACCACCGCGATCGACGCATGCTTAACCTCCATTACCGCGGCTTTCGCAGGCGAGTACACCGAAAAGGTAAAACAGTAGAAGATCAGGAAGAGGAGCACCGGATCCCGCCAGAGACTGATCATCTCCTTCAGACCCAAACGAATGATGTGGAAGAAGGATTTCATGATTCCGGTCCTAACGCTCCTGCTTGGGTAGCAAGGCCACCGATACGCTGAAGTAGAGTAGCGCAGTAATCACGATCGCCACGAAATTACGCCACAGAGCTGCGAATCCGAGCGCCTTGGTAAAGGTTCCTACGCTGATCGCCTGAAAGTAGGTACTCGGAAAAAGTCTCGAAAGAACACGTGCTCCGCCCGTCAGCGAAGATACGGGGGCATACATTCCCGAAAATTGGATTGCCGGGAGAATCGTTATAATCGCCGCCGCAAAGATGGCCGCGGTCTGGGTTGGCGCAAAGACCGAAATCAACAGGCCAAAGCCGACACTGGCGAGCAGATAGAGCGCACCGCCCGAGATTAGAGTCGGCCAACTGCCCTTCATCGGCACCTGAAAGATAAACAGCGCGATCAACACCAGCGACGCAAACTGTACTAACGAGACCGCCAGGTAGGGCATCAGCTTGCCGATAAGAAATTCCATCCGTGAAGCCGGGGCGGAATAAAAATTGGCGATTGACCCCAGTTCCTTTTCACGAACTACGGCCAAAGCCGTGAGCATACAGGGAATCAAGATCAACAGGAGCATGATGTCGGCCGGCACCATCGCATAGACGCTCTTGAAGGCCTGGTTATAGAGGAGCCGCACATTGAACTCGACCGGCTGCCCTACAGCTGAGGTCGGAAGCCCCCGCCGTTTGCGCAGATCAAGCGAATACTGCAGATTGACTTTCTGTAAGTAGTTGCGTGTCAGCTCGGCGCGAAAGGGTATCGCCGCATCGATATAGGCAACCACTTCCGGCTTACGCCCCCGTATCAAATCGCGCTCAAAGCCCGACGGAATCTCGAGAGCGAAACGCAGCTCGCCGGCGCGCAGGCGATAGTTGAGATTGTTGTAACTGGTTAGCGGCGGTTGCTCGACGAAATAGTACGAGCCACGGAAGGCGTCGACATAATCACGGCTCGCCGCACTGTTGTCGAAATCGAGTACGGCGAACGGCAGATGATCGACATCGAGAGAAATGCCGTACCCGAAGACGATCATCAGAAGGATCGGACCCAGCAGGGCAAACGCGATGCGGATCTGATCCCGCATCAGCTCGACTGTCTCTCTTCGCGCGAAAGCCCATACTCGACCGAGACTGAAGCGACCGCTCGTATCCGGCGCGTGCTCCGTATGCGTCGCGGTTGTCTCGACAGTGGTATCTGAGGAAGCGGATGAGACAACTGGCTTTTGAGCTGCTTCTTCCAAATAACCGATAAAGGCGTCCTCAAGACTCTCGGCCTTGCGCTCTTCGACCAGCTGGGCGGGCGGGCCCTGCGCCAGCACTCGGCCCGCATGCATCATCGACATCCGATCGCATCGCGCGGCCTCGTTCATAAAATGGGTCGAAAGAAAGATCGTCACCCCATTTTCCCGCGAGAGCTTGATCAGCAACTCCCAGAACCCGTCGCGAGCCACCGGATCAACACCCGAGGTCGGTTCGTCGAGAATCAGCATCTCGGGTTCGTGAATCACCGCAACGGCCAGCGAGAGTCGCTGCCGGATACCCATCGGCAGGCTCTCGGCGAGTACGTCCGCAGAGGCCTCCAGACCAAAGACCTGGATCAGCTCCTCGACCCTCTTTCCTGAAGTTTCCGGCGGCAGATTAAAAAGTCGCGCATGCAGCACGAGATTCTGGCGCACCGTCAATTCGGTATAGAGGGAGAACGCCTGCGACATGAAACCGACGTGCCGCCGCGATTCCACGTCGCCACCCTTCACCGGCTTACCGAACAGCAGTGCGGTACCTTCGGTCGGCGGCAACAACCCGGTCAGCATCTTCATCGTGGTGGTCTTGCCGCATCCGTTCGATCCGAGGAAGCCAAAGATTTCGCCGCGCTCGATCCGAAAGCTCACGTGATCGACGGCGGTGAAGGCGCCAAAGCGCTGCGTCAGCCCTTCAGCTTCGATCGCCGGCGTGCCGCCGCCCGATTGCCACGGCGTAATCTCCGGCTCTTTGTGGCCGCGCTTCATCTCCTCCGGCAGCAGTTGGATAAACGCCTTTTCAAGAGTTGTCTGATTCGTTGAGGTCTTCAGCTCATCCGGCGTGCCGGTCGCAAGCACCTTTCCGGCATTCATCGCGACCAGCCAATCGAAGCGCTCCGCCTCGTCCATATAGGCTGTCGCGACCATTACGCTCATCTGCGGTCGCCGAAGTCTGATCCGATCGATCAACTCCCAGAACTGTCGACGCGCCAACGGATCCACGCCCGTGGTAGGTTCATCGAGGATGAGCAAATCGGGGTCGTGGATCAGGGAGCAGCAGAGCCCGAGCTTCTGCTTCATTCCGCCCGAAAGCTTCCCCGCAGGTCGGTCACGGAAGGGTGTCAGATCAGTGCTATCGAACAGGTCCTTGATTCGCCACTCGCGTTCGTCCTGCGATTGCCCAAACAAGCGACCAAAGAAATCGATATTCTCGAAGATCGATAGCGTCGGGTAGAGGTTTTTGCCAAGGCCCTGGGGAAGATACGCAACGCGGAATGATGCTTGCCGTCGGAAGCTCGAATCCCCGATATCGCCGCCGAGCACGGCGACCTTGCCCGACTGGATCTTCCGCACCCCCGCGATCAACGCGAGCATCGTCGACTTGCCGACTCCGTCGGGGCCAATGACCCCAACCATTCGATGAGACGGTATATCCAGGGTGACGCCGTCCAGCGCCACCGCCGCGCCATAGCGATGACTAACGTCGCTCAGGCTTGCGACAAACTCCCCCACCTCGCTCATCAGTTCGAACCCGCGACCCCGGTCGAACCGGATGCACTACCAGTCTCCGAGTTGAATTGCTGCGGTACGCCCTTAAACTCCAGGAAAGACGGCCATTGCACGTTGTTCTCATAACGCACATAACCCATACCGGGGATGCCGACCTTTACGAAGGGTTCGTATTGCCGCAACCGGTCCTTATTCAGCTGCAGCTTGACGCGAAAGCTCAGGTTGTGCCGCTCTTCCGCCGTTTCGACCTGCTTGGGCGTGAACTGCGCGCTCGGAGAGACGAACGTTACCGTCGTCCGGATGGGGTATTCCGGGTACGCATCGAGAACGATTCGACCTTCCGCGCCGAGCGGTATTCTTCCAGCGGCGGTTTCAGGCAGGAAGACGTACATATAGACGTCGGTCAAATCGACCAGTGCGAGCACCTTGCCACCTGCCGGCAAGACCTCACCCGGCTCAGCCAGACGATTTTGCACTCGTCCTCTAATGGGAGCCCGCAGCAGACTATCTTTGATCTCCGCCTGCAGCCGTTCAGCTTCCGCTGTCGCCGCATCGATCGCTGATCGCGAAGCGACTACCTGCGCTTGCGAGCCCACCAGTGCCGCGCGACTCATATCGGCGCGAGCAAGATCGACGTCGCGCTCCTGCTCACTGACCGCGCCCCTGACTACTAACTCCTTTGAACGCTTATATTGTTTATTCGCGTAATCCAGTTCGGCCTTCTTTACTCCGACATCAGCCTGCGCGGTCCGCAGATTATCCTGTGCCTCTCGAATCTTGGCTTGTGCGTTACGCAGTTGCGCTTCAAGCGGCTCGACATCCATTTTGGCGACGAC
>DATKML010000013.1:0-72902 GCA_035541875.1 Binataceae bacterium (SeqCode) | reverse complement strand
ATAGAGGTTCCAATTCATACATCGCGCCCGTTAGATCGCGTTTATCGTGGAGGCAGGGCAGTCAGCGGGATCGAAGCTTCAAAAGGGTTCTCTCTTTCGCGAACGACGACAGGGATCGAGTTTCAGATCCGGTCGACCGAAACTTGGCGCGAGATCGATTACCAGTGGTACGTGATCGCTGAGAGCGGAAGCGACCCACTTCCGGTACGAGCCGACTGAGATACGTTGGAGAAGGGGTACGCTCTCCCGAGAGATAAATGCGTAATCGATGTGGAACCTTGGTCCTGTCGAGGAACGATCGCGCCCATAAAGAGTCGGATGTCTTTCCCGACCATGCTCCCAACCATAGAAGGTGTGATACACACTGACCAAACCGCGATTGGCACAGGCGGCTACGGTATTCGCGTGGTTGCTGGCTTTGCCGGGCTTATCCCAACGGACGTGATTGTTGAGATCACCGGCGACGATGGGGGTGCTTCCTTGAGAAGGCTTGCATAGGCATCGAGGGCACGCAGGGTTGGACCGGGGTCGGCAACTCTTACGGGCGTCTTTCCGTAATGTGACCACAACGCGAGAAGATTGAACGTGCTCGGTCCGGTTACGCGAACGGGTAGAGCGTAGGTGATGGAGTTATCGGTCTCGTCGGCTTGCTTCAGGCGATACTCTCCAAATGAGAATACGGCCAGACCCCGATTGCGATTGTTTCCCGTCCACAGTGCGGCAGCCGGCCTGAAATCAGGGGCCTTGGCCGCAAGTATCTCCAAGTTGCTACACCCTTGAATGACGGCAATGTCTGGTCTCAGCGCGAGCAGTGACTGGACCTTGCAATGAAACCCCGCGCCACAATTCCAGGAGACGAGACGCACCCCGTCTCATTTAGCACGATCCGTCAAATTTTCACGCTTCGCCGCTTGAAACACCGCGATTGCTCAGGCGCGCACCCGGTGCGCTGCCATTTGCACCGACCGGTTGCCATCGAGGTTAAGGTTTGAGGCTCAAACCACCCCAGATCCGGTTCTTCGCGGTTCGGAGCCGTTTGCGATACAAGGTTCCGGACATATTGGCGACAGCCTCTGATGAGGGTATTCCGTAAGCGCAAACTCGAGATCCACACAACCAACGACACGGCTAGCCACGCTTGCGTTTGACCTGAACGGGAATGGCATGAGACGATCTTAATTGGAACCCCGCCAATCCCGGCATTGTCGGTCTGTTCCAAAGGATTTAGTGCGTTCGACAGACTGGCCGCATTCTAACTGGCCCAACGAGCGACGCTGACTCCTTCGAATCCTTTATTTGGGACAAACCCGCAAACACCTAGGACACTTCGCTCAGATTATTCACCTGCAATTAGGACAGCACCCGAGGCTCGTGGTCGAGTCCATTCCCCATGACGTGCTGCACCGGAACCAGCGCTCTACCACAGTGAGGTCTACGATACCCTCTCGGCGTTCCGGTGTGGTAAGGTCCCGGGGCGATTCAGACTTCGATCCCTTAACGGAGAATAATCCCATGCTTGGCCCTGTGGCCCACATTGGTATCACCGTCCGCGATATGGACAAGGCGCTGGCTTTCTACCAGGGCGTTCTTGGCATGGAGAAGCTGGGCGAGGCGACCTTCGCCGGGCCCGAAGCCAGTCGACTAACTCGGATACCGGGCACCGTGCTGCGCGCCGCGTACTTGCGTGGTGGCAAGGGAATCAAAGGTCCGCCCCTGGAGTTGCTCCATTTCCTACAACCCGGCAACGGCGAAGGAACTCCCTACACTCAACTGAACAATCCTGGCATTACCGAGGTCGCCTTTTGGGTTGACGATATCGAGCAGGTAACGGCCGACTTGATGGCTCGAGGGGTCGAATTCTATTCCCGCCCCCAGCTGTTTGAGTTTGCCGGATCGAAGGCCAAAGCCGTCTACTTTCTTGATCCCGACGGCACGACTCTCGAGTTGATTCAGACGATTCTCGAGTGAAAGGCCTTACGCCCCGCGCCAGAGTAGACCGTGTTTCTTCGTATTAAGGTTTGAAGTTAAAACCAGCTTAGACCGCGTTCATCGCGAGCACGCCTGGCATAAACAACAAACCCCACCTAGTTAATGTGCTGTGAGATCCACAAGCCCATGAAGCGGCTCGCGGCGATGGCCAGAACTGCTACCCCTAAATGCTTGGCTACTTCGGTTCCAGGGCTTATGCCTCGCGCTCGCGCCAGGACGTAGCTAATCGCGGCCAGGAGCGCGCCGCCCCAGGCGAAGGCGACGACTCCGGCATATGGCTTGGGCAGCGTCAGCACGATCGCCACGAAGCTGAGAACGATCAGAAGGCGTGTCACGAAGTTCGTAAGGGTCGCCATGAGCGCGGCGCGTCCGTCGAGCTTCTCCGCCTCCTGGTACATATGAATACTCAGAGAATCCGTGATGTTATCGGCGACGCCAACAATCAATAGTCCGCTGACGATCGTCACCATTTCCACCCTCGCGGCGCTCAAACCGATGATTAGCCCCATGCTGGTAACGATACCGGCTGTTCCACCGAAGCTGAATCTGCGCGGGTTGAGCATTCGAGGATGGGCGAGTGAATTCGTGGGCTGAGGTCAGACCAAATTATCGCCGAAAGGAAGGGTCACTTCAGTCTCCCGACTTGGTTTTCAGTCGGCTATCTAACGCGCTCGTAAAGGCCACGGTCTTTGCGTTTGACCGTGCCAGCTTCGACCCAGCGGGTGATCGCAGCGAAGATCTCCGAGTGCCGCTTGTTTCCGACACCGCGCACGGTTCGGACGTGTGATGCTTTAAATTGCTTGGGGAGCTTCGCAAGTACAGCGCTCCAATCGGTTCGTCTTGTGGTGCCGCCAGCGGGGCGTTTGTCCACGTCGCTCGTCGCTACACCGTCCAAGCCGCTCACAGCGACGAGCTGGGCCTCTTCTTCCTTGAGCCGTCGCAGATCACTCTCTTTTGCCTTAATCGCGCTGCGCACCTCGCCCAATGCCCGACTGGCGAACTCCTGTAGCTGAGCAAGCACGGAAACGGTTTGAATGTTCTTGGCACGCGGCATCAGACTTTCCTCATTAGATCGAACTTGAATTCCGTACTGGGAAGCAGCAATAAGGACTAGCATCAGGGTAGGTAGCTTTACATCTTTGGCCGCGTATAGACCAAAAGTAAACTAGGTTCCGAAGTGCAGGTTACCTGTGGTTTCATCAAGTAAGGGTTACAGGCCGGAAGTAGAATGCCTAGTGATATACGATGGGCGCAAGACCGCAAATTCGAAGGACCAACAGCGCTGAAGACCTCAGTCCCGCCGGCCTCCAGCGTGCGGTTAGGTCGGTGCGGGCTTATCGCTCGGAGGGTTCCCGGAAGCCGACTCTGTCGGTACTGCCGGTGACGCAGACGTCGCAGCAGGAGACACAGCAGGCTTGGGCTTCTCCCGCATGATCGTAGTCGCTCGATGAGCCGATTCCGCAGCGAGCCTCTTGAGCTCGACCGATTTGCGCTTGAGGTCCGCTGTTTTAACGCCAAGTTCGTTCTTCAGTTCGGCGACTTTGTCCCGCGCCCCTTTCAGGGCCTGCTCCCGTTTGCTCGCATCGCTTAATGTGGACTTCAGCTGTGATGCGAGCTTCTGTCCCTGCGCGCGAAGAATGTTGGTCTCTTTGGTCAATTGCTCGCGAACCTTCTTGGCTTCCGCGGCCAGACGAGTATCGAGCTTGCGCGCTTTGACCTCGTTCTCCAAACGTAGTGTCAGTTCTTTGACCTTCTTTTTGAGTTGCTCGAGTTCGCGGGCGATAGCGCCACCACCCGCACTTTGTTTCCCAGTCGAACTGTTGTTTGCTGCCATCGGGTGATACGCCTCAAAAATAAGGATAGGCAGGCTCTCTTCGACAGCGCAATGGAACTCAGGAGTAGCGCTGCACGACCCAGAGTAGCCGCAGCGGCTTAAAACAGCTTTTGCTGAAACGCAAAACCGGTGCGTGGCGGTTTAACACGCCAGTTGGCATATCCACCAAGGTTTGAAACGGAAACCCGGTTAAAGCGCCTTCGTCGCGGTTCCTAAAATGCGTTCTCTTGAGATGAGCTCCCCACCATAGCCGCTTACACGGCGACGGTGAGTTTGTCATTCGAGCTTTCGCTCATATGATGCCGAGGCTTTAGAGTCTCCGCGATCGGACAAACCCCAAGCTTCGTACAGGCCAAGGGAGCTCGACATGGAAATCGGGAAGAGCGCCAAAACGTCATTTACCCACGGTTCGCGCGTGTTGTGGAGCGAACTCGAGGCGGGGGTGTTTGTCGACACCAATGTGTCCGAAGTTACGTTGCCTGCCGGGACCTATCGCAGTTTGATGCGGTATGAATTCGGCAAGCTGTGCCTTGTGAGGGTTGCATCGCAGAACGATGAAGCTCTGCTGTTGCCCGATCCCATCGTCGCAAATCCGATTACGGAGGCCCAGCGGTTCTGGCATGCGGGGGATGATTTTCGCCGGTTGGGCTTTGTGCACAAACGAGGCTTTCTCCTCATGGGGCCAGCTGGCTGCGGCAAAACCTCAATTATCAATCAGGTTGCGGATTACGTGCTGGGGCAGCTCGCGGGGCTCGTGCTGATCGTGGACGATCCCGAACGCGCAGCTATGGTTCTCGCGAAAATACGCCAGCTCGAACCCGAGCGACCGGTGCTGGTCGTCATCGAGGACATCGAAGCGATGCTGGGCCACGGTCGCGAGGAGCATCTCTTGAGTCTGCTCGACGGTCAGACGCTAGTCGATCACGTGCTCTTCATTGCAACAACCAATTACCCCGAGCGACTCGACCGGCGCTTGCAAGCTCGACCCAGTCGGTTTGACCGGGTTGAGATTATTCGGCCACCCTCAGCCGAGGTGAGGCAGGCCTATCTGGAGAAGCGGATACCAGGGCTGAGCGCTGCCGAAATCGAGCGTTGGGTTGAACTCTCCGCGGGTTTCTCGGTCGCACACCTGAAGGAATTGATTCTGGCTGTGCGATGCTTCGGGGCCGACCTCAGCGCGACCGCCGAACGGCTCAAAGCCGGACTCGAACAAACCCCGACGAGTGGGAAGTTTATCCCGGCCCGGATGGGCTTCAAGCGGACGGACTCGTGAACCGGAATCGTCTGGGACCGCGACGCACATCAGCACTGCTAAGCATTTCGTATCTGCAGCTTTCAAACACCGCATTGCTGAAACGCAAACACGGTGCTCTGCCAGTTTCGTGCGCCGTTGGTACCTTTGTTAGGGTTCGAAGTTAAACCGGCTTAGATCGCGGCGATTGGTCGTTCCGGGCAAGCTTGAAGCCACTTCCCACCATCGCGATATTTTCGCAATAGAATGTTTGAATGATACATGATCTAGTCAGCATCAGGTAGATGATTGCCACTGGCCCCACTAAGCTAGTCAAAACGGTGAACCAATAGCCCAGAGGATTCTCGTCACGGTTGAACTTGTAACCCCTCGATCGTATATCGCCAGATATTAGCCCAGCGATTCCGAAATAAAGAACCAGCGAGGAAAGCAGGATAACCACTAATCTACCTATCAGAAAGTTAGGCATTGTCAGCTCAACGGAGCAGATCCGTTCCTTTTCCTCTTTTTCAAACCGGGATTGCCGTTTTGCATCCCAGAACGAGCGCAGCGTACATATCGCGTAACATTTGGTCAATTACCGCGAGATAGAGTTTCAGGTTCATTATGGTTGGAACGGCAACGCTGCGATAAAGTAAGCTCGTAAAGTTTAGGAGCGGCGGTCCCATGCGATTGCGGAACGGAACTTAACCCTTGGCCAGTCTTGGCGCAGGTGGAGTGCGACGCAACGCAAGTAAACCGGCCCCCAGCGCATTGTTTAACGAGGGTGTCGAGTTTGAAGTAACGCTGAGGACTATTCGGTACCAGTCTAATCACGGCACCTATTGACTTCATCCGTACCGAGCGTCGTTTGAAGTGATTCTCAGTATCACTGAGATATGGAGGATCGGCGCCGTTCCATGCGGGCGAGCGGTTGTTGCCGGGCCAGCGGATTAAGAAACGATACGAGGCACGTCGGGCAGAGAAAGCCGAGTCCGGGATTAGTCAGATCCTCATAGAAGATGGGTCACTTCGAGCCAATGGAATGCGCGGCCCGGACTACAGGTCCAAGGTAATCAAGTCCATGGGTGTTCAGGTGATCCTTCGCAGCGAGGAACGTAATGTTTGCGCACCTGCCGCAACCCGCTCCGCAGGCGATCTCATAGGTCTACTCGCGCATTTCCCTAGCGTCGTCACTCACTGAGCTCAAAGCTTCGGCCGCCTGGTTTAAGTGTCCGTTTCGGTCGACTTTCCTTTCCCATTCCCCAAGGCTGCCCACCGCTCCACCTCGGCCGAGTTCACCTGAGGTGGTCTTCCGCAAAAAAGCACCGCCGTTTACCTCTCTTCGTCTTCCTCCACCACTGCGTTGATCTTTCCGGCCTTTACCGCAGCTACGAGCTTGGCGTGGTCTTTCTCATTCTGGTCGGCATAGGCCAAGGCGAACTCGCTGATGGCCTGGTCGAAGGTATCCGACTTGCCGAGGTAACCGCTGATCGTCGCGGCATCCCCGGACTTGGCGTGAGCGTGGGCCAAAGTTCGGCCGCACAACGCGGCGTAAAGCATGGTCTGTTCCGGCGTTATCCCTTCCTCAATTTGAGCGGACATTTTCATGTCACGCAGCTGACGTACATAGTAATCCCGTCCTAGGCGGCCATGCGTCCAGCCTAAAAAGATATCGCTGGCGGACTGCATCAGCCGTTGTCCTGTTACCACCCGCTGCCCGTGATTCTCGTACAGGCTTTTGCCTGCGTAAGGTTCAAGCACCGATGGACAGGCTTCCTTGAACTGCAGCAACAGGGGATGGTTCTCGGCTGAAAAGAACAGACCCACAAAGCACCGCGTGCCGACACTGCCGATGCCGACCGCTTTGATGGCAATGTCTTCCATGCGGTAGCGATCAAACAGCACGCGGCGCTCGTGAGGCAAGCTTGAGCGGTATCCCGTCAGTGCTTCATTGACGATCAACTCAAAGCCCTTTACGGAGATATGAAAGAGCACTGGCGGCTGATCGATTAGCCGCCGCCGTCCACCGACCTCGCCGCTGATCTTCGGATACAGGTAATCGCCGACGCGCTGCTGGGCCTTCGCAACCATCTCTTGCCGAAACTTTCTGATCTTGGTGTTGGGGGCCATCTCGATGATCGTCTGCGCATCGAGACGGTCATACCACACCTCCAGCGGGCTCATCTGGGAAAGCTCGCGCAGTCGTTCTCGGTATGCACGCGCACACTCGGCCGCTGCCGCCTGCGCTTGCTTGTCGCTGAGTTGACAATCGCGCACGGCCACCGCAAAACTGACCGCCAGCCGCTTGATGTCCCATTCCCACGGTGCGGGTGCGGTTTCGTCAAAGTCATTGATGTCGAAGATGAGATTGCGTTCAGGGGTCGCAAACAGGCCAAAGTTGAGCACGTGGCAATCCCCGCAGGCCTGTACGCGAAGACCGCTGTTTGGGGTGGTGGCCAGATCGTGGGCCATCAGGCCGGCGGACCCGCGCAGAAAGGTGAAGGGACTCCGCAACATACGACCATAGCGGATGGGCACGAGTTCCGGCAGGCGATCACGGTTGGACGCCTTCAGGATGGCGACCGGATCGCGGCCTTTGGGATGTCCCTTCCACACTGCATGACTCGTCCGCGGCACCATCTCGCGAAGCGCCTGGCCGTCCGCGAGGCGCTGATCACGCGAACGCATCAACGGCTCAAACCGCCCCATCTCACTTGCCGGAGTTTTATTTTTCGACTTTTGACCGTCGCGTTTCACGATATGAATACGCGGCTCCTCGGGGGCATCCATGACTGGGAGTTCCTCCTAAGGACCTAAGAAAGCATAAAACAGGCCATAAGAAACAGTCTCGCAAAGACGCTTCCGGCGCAGACCGTGATGCCATCGGAGACAGAGGCGGTATCCAATCGATACACGTTCTCGCGTCGCACAATACTGTCGGAGGACTCGCCTCAAGCGTACCGCGGCGTATGTGACGTGCAGGTTCTGTTGAAGGCGTCGATGAAGAAGGGTACTGAAAGAAGAGGAAGTCGGATCCAATGGTCCGGGCCCTTACGTGTCAGCCCACTCCGTGCGGAGTGACATCGCAACAGTCTCCGTTGACAGTTAGCCGTGTCATCCATGCCTTTCGCCTTCGTCAGAAGGCGGGAAAGTTCGAGGCGCTCTTCAGGAGATAGCCGGCGGAGGTCCGCGGTGGCCTGGGCTTCAGGGGCCTGCTGCTGCGCTATAAGCACGTTGACGCGGGCGCGCTCGTCCAATTCCCCGGTCAACTGGGCAAGCACCTTGATCGTTTCTCGCACTTCACGAGAGGCAAACGCCACCTCGTTCGGCTTCCTCCCGCGCTCAGCAAGGTGTTTCATGCAACGGTCCAGCAGATCGCGCATTTGGTCCGTAACCGATCGCTCTCGTCTTCGGTCGATGGTGCGTGCCATCACCACGCTTACGTGGCACTTGTGGCGCTGAACTGAGGAGCGGCCAGTTCGGTATTGACGCGCTATCGCACGCTCAGTTTGGCCGGCCAAGATCGCTCGGTCGATATCATCGCGTTGTGAATGATTACAGACGGTACAGGTGCGTCCCATCACCACCCCTCAACCATTACAGAACCGTGACAATAAGTGATCCGCGACGAAAGAGGCTCGAAAAGAATGCTTGCATTTACTAAGTAATTTGGTGGGCAGGGAGTGAATCGAACACTCGACACGAAGATTTTCAGACGTTAATTGGTCCATACCACGAGAATCTCAGAAATACACTTCACGCCACTTATCGAGCTTTTTTCTTAATTCGACAACGGCCTGAAGGCGTGAAGTGGCGCGGCCCGGCGCGAGAAACCGCCACAATTCCGCCACAAACACTGTCGCCAGAAAAGCGAGGAGAGCGCGGGACGGGGTAGTTCCTTGAAGGAATCAGCTGGTAGCCTGCCGTGATCCCTTCCGAGCCCCCAAAACCCTCCTTTCTCATCACACCTATCCATAGCATACCTCATGGGATGGTGCGTGTTTTCGAAGCTGCCAGAGGACAGAGTAGGCACTGACAGATTCAGCGACTGAGCTCAAGAAATACACGGCATAGTAAGGCAAACAGCGACAATAAAAACTTCGTCGCTAGTTGTCGTGTCCTATAGCCGCCGGTCAAGTGCTAGCCTCAGTGCCGTTCACGGACCCAGAGCGGAGGAACCTGAAAGATGCGCGATCGGATTTGTACAATTACTGCATCGCTGTTTGCTCTGTGCACTTCGCTGGCTACCTCGGGCTGCTTGCCGATCATCGCCGCAACAACCCCGTATCAGCGAGATTCGATTAATGCCTCACCCGGTACCGATCGCGCCACGGTGATTGCGAAGTACGGCGAACCGGATTCAAAAAGTCAGCTGGATGGCCAGGAGGTCGACGTTTATGAGAACGGAGATGGGCCGAAACCGGGGCAGCGTGGGAGAGCTGTTGCTTCGGCTATCGCCTTCGATGTTCTGACCCTGGGCATACTGGAGATCGGCTTCATACCCGAGATGTGTGGCGCACTGGAGGGCCACGCCTCGTACACCGTATATACGATCACGTATGCCTCAGATGGCAAGGTGCTTTCCGAAACGAATGAAACCAAGAAGTCGCATATTGAACCCTCGAGGTCAGCCAATTGTTGAGTCCCTTAGAACGCCTCAACCAAACTTCCCGCGCATGTACGCCTTGGGCGCCATCTCACGCGCAAGAGAAAGTACAGTTCCTCCATCTCTCCAGCGAGCATCGATGAGGCGGCGAGAGGCGTGTCGTTTCCGAACTTCGCGATCGTTTGGCTAGGATACGGAGAGCGAGGACTTACTGATGGACTGGGTTTACTGGGCGCTCGCAATCGCGCTCGTGCTTGCCTTGCTTTTTAGCGGCCTGCGGTCTCTCTACGAGCTTGCATACACATTCGCCGAGGCGCGCGGCCGATCGATATCAAGGACCAAAGCTGGTCTTATCTCAGTAGTGCTTTTTTTGGCCGTTCGGATCGTTCTGACCAGCAGTTCATGTGAGCACCCGCACTCAACGGAAGCGAACGGAGTAACTGAGTCGGAGGGCTGGTATTTGATGGTGCCGCCACCACTTCCCTCTACCGACCCCGGAGCGCCCGCTTCTTTTGCCGACTCCAGTGCACCGCTTGGATATTGGCGACTCGCGGGTATTTACGATGGTGCTCGTTCCGATTGTGAAGCGGACATCGTTGTGAACCGTAATGATGAGGTACTGCGGTGTGTAGATGGCTGCGATCCGGCCCTCATCTTTACACAGTGGAACGCGGCAGAATGTGTGGAATACAGTGATCCACGCCTTGCGGACCTCAAGGGCAAGGGGGCAGAGCTTACCTTTCATTGACCTCCTCAGCCTGTCGACGATAAGAGGCGCACCTTCGCCGGCGAGGCTTTGGCGATGGGGCGATGGCGGCTTCAACCTCGATATCGGCCTGACGGGGCACGTGAAGCGATAATAAACCCGCGTGCCACAAGTTCCCCTATCTTGGCATCCGCAGGCCACCTCGGTAAGAGCCGACCGTCAGAACCAGATCGTTGCTAAGGCAACCAGCGAGATCATAGATGTGTCCCGGGACTCGCATATAGAGCTGGTTGAGCAATTCTCTGCCTTGGTCTGCCAATTCTCGCAGAAAGTAGACCAGATCCTCTGCCATGTCGGCTTTTATCGGGCTCGTTTTTAAATCAGACCGCTGCGCGCCGTGGTAAGGTGAGGGCAATCCTCCTCCGCTGGCGAAATAGATGTCGGCGAGTCTATAAAGCAGCGCGTCGACTTCGCGATCGGCCAGTGAGAAGTAAGTAAGGCATCGCGGATTCGGGTTGTTGGCAATCAAATTCAATGGCACAGCCTTCACAGCTTTTCTCAAGGCCAGTAGTTTCTGAGCTAGCCTATGATGCTCTTCTGTGCTTAGCGCTCGAATCTTGTCAGTCACAATGGGTTAAACAGCGTCAAGACGATCGTGACCTGCCGGTGTCACTTGAGCTTCGCAACGAAAATGCTTTAATTTTAACGATTTGGTTGGTGGGCAGGGAGTGAATCGAACACTCGACACGAAGCTTTTTCAGTTCTAGAAAGAGTTTTCCAAAGACTTCACCCGCGATAGCGGCAATCGCAAAACTACTGTACCACAGGGGTTATAGCATCCACAGCCGTCTCGCGCGATGACTCTGCTTGGTCGTCAAAGATTTCGCGCCGAAGGCTGCCAAGTGCTACGAAGGCTGCCATATGGCGTTCTTCACTGAAGCCCTTCTCTCCGTTGGGTTTGTCGAAGGCTGCCACGCTTTACTCTAAGAGCAGATAGTTTCCTTGAGGATAAAGCGCATCTACCCAGACGACAGCCCGATTACGCTTTGATGTCGGTATCTATCCTAACGTCGAGCCGATATCGGTACGAAGGCTCGTCAGATTCTTTCAAGAAGGTCACAAACTCTACGTATCCCGGCCGCACGATGTCGAAGGGAGCAAAGACCAAGATTAGTTGAGCCTTTGTTGCCCTAGGATCGAAATGAGCGGGCTCCGGCTTACAGGAAGCGTATACGGGGGATACGAGAGCCGTTCCGGACACCTGAAAGCGGATGGTATCTTCGCGTCCAAGGTTCGATTCCATCCAGCGCTGAAAGACGCACAGCTTTGAGAGTCTGGCCGGGGCTTGCTTGATCACTATTGCGTCATCGTACAAGCCCATTAGGCTAATTTTGTTGCCGATCTCACGTCTTATGTCATCGCAGATAATTGTGATTTCGTGACGCATTTTCCGCTTCTGCTGGGTCCGATCCTATATTCAGCGTAACGTCTGTAGGGCTTTTATCTGTCGCCGTTGAAGCGACGCCGAAGCTAGCATTCCCGAGAGCCTCTGCAGAAGAAGAACTCGATAGTGTTCCCCGGATCGTATTATTTGTTGCAGCCATACTGATGCCAGAGACCGTTTCCATCGTAATCGAGCTTCCATAGCTCTGCGATGTTTCAACCTGGGGTTCATAAGCATTTGCGCAGGTTTCGATCATGTCGACGACCGCTTTGCCAAAAAATGTCGCTGAATAAGTGCCGGCTTTTTGAGAGGCCATTCCCAGTCCAGCGACTATTTGAAAGGTGTCAACAATCAATTGCGGAGACACGCGAAATCGGCCGCAGAGCTTCGCCAAATTCAAAGGCTCAGTGGCCCTCGCGATCTCAAATAGGAAGAGAAATGCGTCTTTGTCGGCAACTAGCTGTCCGAGCTTTTGGTACTGGGTCGCAGTAAAATCTGCAGAAAAAGGGCTTTCTCTGTGATCTATCATCAGCTTCTACTCGCTCGCATGGGATCTATCCTATCTAGCTCCTTGCGCTTAATCTCGATGGCCCACTTCTCGTACCGCCATCGCTCCACCCAGTGCGCGCTGGCTGTCGCGAGGATACACGAGTCAAGATCCGCGTCGTTGAAGAAGACCACTGGACAACCAGCCAACTCAAGGCTTTGCACGAGGCCTTTATCACTATAGGTTCCCTTCGCTCTCTCTTTCATCCAGACTAGAGTGAACGCTGGCCGACCCGACGCAAATTCTTGAACCTCAAGGAGCGCACCGAAATCCGTTGCCAGACATACTCTTAGGTCGGCGTCTTGATCCTGCGCCCTCTCTTGTACATTCACTGGTACGTTAAAATCCTTGTCGAAGACCAAGTGCTCGCTGAAGTCAGCTCTATGGCCGTTTTCCGAGATTGCATCCTTGATATCAACTCGTTTCTTTGCCTCTTTACTGGTCGTATTTTTTCCCGCCTGCGGGCCCCAAACTAGTACGCGGAATTTAATCTGCGAGGCTCCTAGTTTGAATTTACGATGAATCGCTTCAGCCTCCGCACCTGTTCCTCGCCCCGGTTTGAATTGGCCTACTTTTGGCTGAGCTCGACCGCAAACGGGGCAAATCAAAAACGGTGTAGGTGCGATGCGATTGCTAAGCTTCCTCTTTTTGGGCGTGATATTTTTCTTGCAGTGTAAACACTCCACTCGTAATGAAGCCACCTCCGCCGCTTAGTAAGCGAGCCCAAATGGTTGGAGTAGATCAACTCGGCGCCGGTCTTCGATCGAATCACACGCTCGAGTACGGGCGAGATTCGTGCCAGCTACCTCCCTATGGTTTAAAATCCATAGAGTTGGTTGTCAAGAGTTACTTTGGCAGAATTAAGATGAAATTGTCGTTTCTTCTCTCAATTTCTTCTTGTTCCCAATCTGCGACTATTCCGCTGCTTTTGCGCACTTGGTCGTATGGCGCGAGACGGGAGCTTGTTTTTTTGAGCCTCCAGGTCGGGTGTGGCGGTCCGGAGGAGCCCGTTTCTTTTTAGGGGACCTTTATGGTCGAGCAGAGGGCCCCTTCAGTGGGCGCTACGCTGCCAGGCTCATCTGCAGTGAAGTAAGACCTACCCGTCTGGTCAGGGAGATCCAGTATAACGAGACGCGGAAGCGTAACGGCAGACGGATACTTTAGGTAGATAAGGTTGAAACCGAGCGTAAAAGTCTTACCATCGGCGCTGGTGCAGCCCGTACCCGTTTCGACCTCGCTGGTAAAGCCGCTCCCCTGAGCGGGAGTCCCCAGCCACGGCTTACATTGACCTGGAGCCGGTGGAGTACCGAAGCCGTGGCCTACGAACCATATATTCGGCCCAACAGTCTTGAAGCCTTCGCCGAGGCAGTAGTCGCCGGCGGTGGATGGCCGTTCAGGCTTCCGGTGGTCGCGACCGTTCGCATGCGCCGAGAGCGGAATGGCGAGAGCGACCGCAGCCGCGAATAAAGTGCGAAACTTCATAAGATTCTCCCCGATGCTGGTGCGCTGGTACGTTAGCAGAGAGGTTGAGAAGATAAGGCAAAAAATTAGCCGTCTGACTATAACCTTTAGTTATCGCATGACCTTCGACGTCATCACGCCTTCGGTGCCCGAGGCTTGGCTAGTTTCTGATTAGCTATCGAGGATCTCCACCCGTTAGTCCTGAAGGAAGCTGGAAAAACGCCAGACCGAAGCCCAGCGAATCGAGCGGGCGCCGGAGCAAACCGCCCGGGAGCACTCGACGTCCCAGTCGTTCTGTTCAACGGCAGTCCGGTTTCACTCTGCACTTCATCAGGCGTTCGCAGCGCTTCGTTCACCCCAAGGCGTGAGGCTCAAGATGCAACGTCGGATCCTCGAGAGACGAGACTTTGGGGTTCTCTCTTGCATCTGGATAGCCAGATTCTGAAGAACGTGATCAGCGTCACTGAATGCTTTCGCAATCTCCTTTAATGTCTCGTCGATCCAACCGCCGTAGTCATATCGGCCCGAGCCTCTCGGTGCGGCGGCAACCATTGCAGGTACGGTTTCGAGTAGGGAATACGCGTGCCTCACAATAGTCAACGTTGCAATATCAAGAAGCTGAACTACGTAGGGAAGCTGGCTATTCGGCCGGTTACCTGAGCCATCTCGGGATTGAGTTAGAGCTGAAGGCATTTTTGCTGCACTTCACCGGAGAATTTCCGGATACGCATTCGCTGAAAGTTCTTCTTGGCCTGATTAGGGAAAAGGGCCTCAAAGTCTTCCTTACGGAAGAGCAGCATACGACAGCTAAAGAATTGGACCTCTTTTACGAGCTACGGTACCCGCGGCCAGATGGTTCACCGAGCATTGGGAGTTTGGCTTGGCCTCGCATTCACGCCCTGCACGCGACGCTAGGAGAGCAACTTCCTAAAGAGCTACAGGAAGCGGTTCTGAAATTGGACCGCACACGAAAGTTCGGCCGCGTGCTGATGAAGAAGCCGAAAGATGGAGGATTCCTCGAGGATCATGCCGTCGTAGTAGACAACGACGTGGAAGGAAGCAAGAAGCCGTAAAAACGGCCACAAAAAAGCCACACTTCAGCCACGCGCTCTGAGAAGTCTACAGGGGCATGGACCAAAAAGTCCTTGTTTTTTATGTGCTTTTTTGGTGGGCAGGGAGTGAATCGAACACTCGACACGAAGATTTTCAGTCTTCTGCTCTACCGACTGAGCTACCTGCCCACCGGATCGGAAGAGCCTACATTGCTACCGATCCAAGGCTGGCGATGCAAGCGCCTGCGCGGAGCTCTTTAGCGTCGCTCCGCAGAGGCCCTGCTGTCGCGTCTTTTCAATTGATGCCGTATACGCGCGCAGCCGTGTCCCGCACGATCTTACGGCGCTGCTCCTCCGGCAGCTGGCCGAAGCGCTTCGCGACGATCTCGCGCGAACGCGGATAGGTCGCGGCGGTATGCGGATAGTCGGACGACCACATGATGTTGTCCGGGCCGTAGCGATGGAGCGAATCGGCGAAGACCGGATCCGAGATAAAGGTCGCATAGACCTGGCGCTTGATATACTCGCTTGCCCGCAGCGGCAGCTTGAGTCCGCCCAGCGCGCCGAGCCGATTCTGCACCGTATCGAGTCGATACATGAAGTAGGCCATCCAGCCCACATCATTTTCCGCCGAGACAATCTTCAGGTTCGGAAATTTCTCGAGCACACCGCCGAAGACCAGCACGGAAATCGAGCGCTCGATCTGGTGATGCAGGTTCGCGAGCGAGATCAGGAAGTTCTTTCCACCTGTCTGATTTGCGCCGGTACCGCCGCGCGCCGTCAGGATATGCAGCGACAGCGGCATGTTGAGATCCGCGGCCGCCGCCCAGAAGGGCTCGTACATCGGATCGCTGTAGGGCTTGTCGCTGGGCGGCTCGGCCCAGATCATCGCCCCGCGCATCCCCTTCTTCGCGATTCGATTCAGCTCGGCGACCGCACCCGGGACGTCTTCGAGCGTGATCAGGCCGAGCGGAATCAACCGCTTAAGGTCATAGCTGCAGTATTCGCAGGCCCAATCGTTGAAGGCACGGAACAGCGCGGCGCGAAATTCGGCATCATCGAGACCGAACAGCGGCATCCCCATCGAGGTGTAGATAACCTCCGCCAACACACCGTCGCGCTCCTGATCCTCGATACGATATCTGGCGTCCCATACGCTCTTGGGCGCTTCTTCAAAGGTCTTTTTGGCGTGAGCCGGCAGGTCCTGCGAGGGTACGCCGGCGCCGAAGAACCCCGACACAGACATCGGCGTGATATTTTCGCATACGAACCATTCGCCGCCCCGTCCATTGAGATCCTTCACCGTATGAGGCGCGCGGTCACGGAATTTCTTATCGACGCGCTCCGCCCACATCGACGGGGGTTCGACGAAATGTGAATCCGCCGAGATTAATCGTTCCTCTGCCATCGGAAATAGCCTCCTTCAATCCGTGCCGTCGCCGGTCACGGCGCATCTTCGGGGTCCTAACGCAGCTATCCGCTATTGCGTCCGATTAGCCGCGTTGCAGCCGCGCCACGCTTTTCCTAATAGCGCCGAGTCCCTTCGCAGCGCAATGCAGCGATCCGAGCTTCTAATGAATACAGTCGATTGGTGAAGGACTGAAAATCAGGCCGTGGCCGAACCACGCGTTGTGCGCGCAGGCGGGGTTTTCGTCATCGAGATCGAGTTTCTCGTAGGACGACGGGCTCGAAACGTTGGTGATGCGATTCGAGTCGTTACCGATATCGATCACAATTCCGTAGCTCTGAGAACCCGGTGAAGAGGCCTGCGCACGTCCGTTGAAAATCGAGTTGCTCTTGCCCACAGCGTTGGCCTTGCAGGCAACACCTCCGGGGCCACTACTCGAGCATCCCATATAATACCGGCGAGCGCGTTATCCTCGATAAAGAAGCCGCCAACGTTGTCACAGCTCGTGCTCATCAACCAGATGCCATAGCGGCCGTTGTCGGTGATGCTCAGCGCTCCTCCGATAATGTTGTAGGAGCCTTTTTCAACGCGGATCCCATCGTTGGTGTTGTCCGTCGCAGTCAGATTAGAAACCGCGGCCTGCGTGGCAGCCTTGAGCAGCAGACCCACGTCACTGTTCGACGCGAGCGTAACGTTCTCGACCGATTTCGATCCCCTCGCCGAAACCACTGATCGTCGCGGAGCGACCTTCGATGAAATTGTTACTCGTCTTGGCGGCAATATGGATTCCGGCACCACTGCCGCTACCCGTAATCGTCGCGCCATCCAGATTGAGCACGACGTTGCTGGCCGAGATCGTAATGCAATCGCCCGCAGGTGCATTAATCGCAAAAGTATCGAGATTGTAGACACCGCTCTCTCTGATTTTGCCGCATCCGCTCAAGGAAGTTACCGGCGGCTGGGCCGACGCCACCGTCGCGAGCAAAGTGGCAATCAACCATAACAAGAACGGCTGATAGCGCTTGCGGGATCGAGTCTTACCGCAACGCCCACCATCGCGACGATGCTTTTCCCTGCCACCGTTTATCCTTTAATCGAGAAGGCCTTTCGGTTCGACACAGGCAGTTCATTTGCTCGACTAACTGTGAGGCGCTCCTCCTATCGCCTCGCTAACGCACGCTCAATTAGACGACGGAACGTCTCGTCCGACGAAGCTGCACGGGAGTTTCAGGTTCGATAGAATTAACAGGCTACCCAAAAGAATCGAAAACGCGATCGGAGGAAAAAATGGCAAGTGAAAGTAAGTGCCCTTTCACGGGCGAAACCCGCGCGCACACGAATCGTGATTGGTGGCCTCACCAACTAGACCTCCGGGTTCTCCATCAACATTCGAACCTTTCCAACCCGATGGGCGAGTCCTTCGACTACGCCAAAGAGTTCAGGAGCCTCGATCTCGATGCGGTTATCAAAGACCTGCACGCTTTGATGACTGATTCGCAGGATTGGTGGCCCGCTGACTTCGGACACTACGGCCCGCTGTTCATCCGGATGGCGTGGCATAGCGCCGGAACCTATCGTATCGGCGACGGTCGTGGCGGTGCCGGCTCCGGCCAACAGCGCTTCGCGCCCCTAAATAGCTGGCCCGACAATGCCAACCTCGACAAGGCGCGCCGACTTTTGTGGCCAATCAAACAGAAATATGGCCGCAAGATCTCATGGGCCGATTTGCTGATTCTCGCCGGCAACGTCGCGCTTGAATCGATGGGCTTCAAGACCTTCGGCTTCGGCGGCGGACGCGAAGATGTATGGGAACCCGACGGGGATATCTACTGGGGGCCTGAAGGGAAATGGCTGGCCGACGAACGCTACAGCGGCGACCGAGATCTGCAGAATCCTCTCGGTGCCGTGCAGATGGGGTTGATCTACGTCAATCCCGAAGGACCGAACGGCAACCCCGATCCGGTAGCGGCCGCGCGGGATATCCGCGAAACCTTCCGCCGGATGGCAATGGACGACGAAGAGACAGTCGCGCTAATCGCGGGCGGCCATACTTTCGGCAAAACTCACGGCGCCGGTGATGCATCGCTGGTGGGACCGGAGCCGGAAGCGGCAAGTATCGAGGAGCAGGGACTCGGCTGGAAAAGTCGCTACCGCTCGGGCAAGGGCGCCGATGCGATCACGAGCGGACTCGAAGTCACCTGGACAACCACACCAACGAAGTGGAGCAACAACTTCTTCGAGAATCTCTTTCGCTACGAATGGGAACTGACCAAGAGCCCAGCTGGAGCCCATCAGTGGCGACCAAAGGATGGCGCCGGCGCTGGAACGATACCCGACGCGCATGACCAATCGAAGCTTCACGCACCATCGATGCTGACGACCGACCTCGCACTTCGGCTCGACCCAGCCTACCAAAGGATCTCGCGACGCTTCCTCGAACATCCGGAGCAGTTCGCCGATGCTTTCGCGCGCGCGTGGTTCAAGCTAACGCATCGCGATATGGGTCCCATCGCGCGTTATCTCGGCCCGCTCGTCCCTAAGGAACAGTTGCCGTGGCAGGATCCGATTCCCGCGGTGGATCATCCGCTGATCGGCGAACCCGAGATCGCGGCTCTACGAGCCAAAATCCTCGCGGCAGGGCTCTCCGTTTCCGAGCTGGTCGCGACGGCCTGGGCGTCGGCATCGACGTTCCGCGGCTCGGACAAGCGCGGCGGCGCAAACGGCGCGCGTATCCGCCTCGCCCCGCAGAAAGCTTGGGAGGTCAATGAGCCCACACAACTCGCGAAGGTCCTCCGGGCGCTCGAAGCGATCCAGAAAGACTTCAATACCTCGCGGTCCGACGGTAAGAGGATCTCACTTGCCGACCTGATTGTTCTCGGTGGATGCGCCGCAGTCGAGCAAGCGGCTAAAGCTGCCGGCCACACCGCGCGTGTTCCCTTCAGGCCGGGGCGGATGGACGCATCACAGGATAAGACTGACGTCGAATCGTTCGCCCCACTCGAACCGACCGCCGATGGCTTCCGCAACTATTTCCGCAGTGCGCGTCGTATGTCGCCGGAAGAGGCGTTGGTCGATCGGGCGCAATTGCTGACCCTCCCGGCGCCCGAGATGACGGTCCTTATCGGAGGTCTGCGCGTCCTCGGCGCGAACATCGGCAATTCGGCCCACGGCGTCTTCACCAAACGGGCTGGAGCGCTGACGAACGATTTCTTCGTGAACCTGATCGATATGAGTACGGAATGGCATCCGGCGGCGAGCGCCGAGGGTATATACGAAGGGCGCGACCGCAAGACGAACGCGATGAAGTGGACCGGAACGCGGGTCGATCTGATCTTCGGTTCGAATTCGCAACTACGCGCGATCGCCGAAGTCTATGCCTGCGCGGATTCCGCGGAGAAGTTCGTCGGCGACTTCGTCGCGGCCTGGACCAAGGTGATGGAACTCGATCGCTTCGACCTCGCCTGAACGGGTCCGCGACCTCGTCCGATCGAGGATCCTGCGCAAAAAAATCAGGGGCGGCTTTTCAGCGCAAGCTGAAGACCGCCCCTGTCATACTTCCGTCAGAGATTTACGCGCGCTGCATCCCGTCGAGCATCGACCACAACGCTCCGATCGCCCGATCAGCCGCCTCGATCACTTCGGCTTCGTGTCCCTGCTTTTCGACCACCCGTTCGATCAGCCGCGCTCCGGCACGAGCGTGATTAAGGTCGGCCTCGCGATGGATAGCGAAGAAAGCGAGTGCATCGTCGCTCTCGACACCGTAAAAACGCTTTAGCCCATCGATCTTGGTCTGCGCGACCTTGGGCATCTGCGATTCATAGACGTAGAGCGCCGCGAGTCCCGCAGCAATCGACCCATCACGGCTGAGCTCCATGAATGTCTCAACCAGGTCGGAAGTCATCTGACGCGGTACTGTCGCGAGAACCTCTTCGCGCGAAACGCCGAGTTCCTCCGCGAAGCGCATCCAGAGTTCCGGATGATTCCGCTCGCCGCGCTCTTCGTCGATAAGGTTCTCAAGCAAAATCTGACGCGTCTCGATATCCTCGCAGCGCGAGTGAATCGCGCTCAGGTAACGGGGAAAGGCGTCAACATGACGATAGTACTGCGCAGCATAGTCTCGTAGCGCGTCCCGAGTGAGACGGCCTGCATTCCAATCCTGATAGAAGGGATGGGTCAGGATATGACGTGCCGCCACCATCGAATCCAACCGTTCAATCAAACCTGTCGCGCCCATTTCGTTCCTTTCTTCCGAGTTCTCCCTTCTAGACGACACCGGGGCAGAAGATATTCGAGCAACGATTTACCTCATAAACGAAAGTGATTCAATTAGCGCGTGGATGGATAAATCTCGCGCAACAAGGGCCCGAGCTTGCCCAGAAGGGAAAGGCAGGCAAGAATGATTTGCGGCGGCTGTTGCGAGCCGCGCTCATAGCAGGATCAACGTTGCTCAAGCGCAGGAATCTGAGATTCATTATCGGCGTCGGTCTGATGGCCGCCGGGATCGGTTATTTGATCTTCGCCGCAGTCCGGAACACTGCCGAGTACTACCTGACCGTGAACGAGGTTAAGGCGCGCCAGGCGGAGTTGTCCGGGCAAATGATTCGGGTAGCTGGACGCGTCCAGGCAGGCACGATCAGCTGGGACGCAGCCTCACTGACGCTGGGCTTTGCGATGAGTCAGCCGCCACTTGATCCGTCACAGCCGCAAGTCACGCAGGTGGCAGTTGGTGATTCCTCGAACGCTTCATTCAAGGTAATCGCTCGCGGTCAGCCCAAACCCGATATGTTCGCGCCCGGCCGCGACGTTATCGTTGAAGGACGGCTCGCTCCCGACGGATCGATCGAGGCGACCCAAGTCCTCACAAGCTGTCCGTCGAAATACGTACCGAAAGAGCCGAAGTAGACGATGCCGCTGATTGGACAACTCGCGCTGGCGCTCGCGCTGCTGCTCGCCTTCTACTCGACGGTCGCCAATATCGTCGGAGCACGGAGCTCAATTCCTGCCTTGATCATCAGCGCGCGTCACGCGCTTTGGGCGATGTGCGCGATGGTCACCGTCGCGATCTCGGTCCTTTGGATGAGCTTGCTCCAGAGCGATTTCACGCTCGAATACGCCGCCTCTTACACGAGCTACACGCTCCCGACGATCTACAAGTTCACCGCGCTGTGGGGCGGACAGCAGGGATCGCTCCTGCTATGGACCTGGCTGCTGACACTCTTCACTGCGATCGTCGCGATACAGAATCGTCGGCGCAATCCGGCGATCGCGCCCTATGCTCTCGCGACGATGGGGATCCTGGCGATGTTCTTCCTCGGGATGCTGAACTTCGTGACGCGCCCCTTCGATCTCGTCAAAGCGATCCCGACCGACGGACAGGATCTGAATCCGCTGCTGCAGAACTACTGGATGGCGATTCATCCGCCGTCGCTCTACACCGGTTACGTCAGTGCTGCCGTGCCCTTCGCTTTCGGCACCGCGGCACTGATCACCGGGCATCTCGACGACACCTGGATTCGCACAACACGCCGATGGGCTGTCTTCTCGTGGTTTTTCCTGACGCTCGGCAACCTCTTCGGCGCGCGATGGGCTTACGAAGTGCTTGGTTGGGGCGGCTATTGGGCCTGGGATCCGGTTGAGAACGCCGCCTTTATGCCATGGCTGGTGATGACCGCGTACCTACATTCAGTGATGATCCAGGAGCGCAAGGACATGCTCAAAATATGGAACCTCGCGCTCATCGGATTGGCCTTCGGCCTCACGATCTTTGGGACCTTCCTCACTCGGAGCGGCGTAATCTCGTCGGTCCATTCGTTCACACAGTCGGGACTAGGACCCTACTTTCTCACCTTCCTCATTGTCGCGACGGTTGCCTACTCCGCGCTGCTTCTCTATCGCGTTAAGGAATTGCGGACGCCGGCCGAGTTCGAGTCCTATCTCTCACGCGAGGCTGCATTCCTTTTCAACAACCTGGTGCTGGTCGGAATTGCTTTCGCAGTTTTTTGGGGCACGATCTTCCCCGTCATATCGGAAGCTGTGCGCGGCGTTAAGATCACGGTCGGTCCGCCCTTCTTCGATAAGGTCAACGCGCCGCTCGCGCTAATCCTGATCTTTCTGATGGGATTCGGCCCGCTGATCGCATGGCGACGCTCCTCGGCAGAGAATCTTATCCGCACCTTTATCGCGCCAGCGTTTGTGGGAATCGCGACCGGTCTCGGCGCTATCATCGCCGGGTTACATCAGTGGTATGTCCTGAGCGCCCTTTCCCTTTCGGCATTCGTGCTTGGCACGATCGTCGCCGAGTTTCGCCGCGGCGTGGGCGCGCGACGCCATCTCGCGGGCGAGACACCGACCAAGGCACTCGCCAACCTGGTGGTCAAGAACAACCGTCGCTACGGCGGATACATCATCCATCTCGGCGTGATTCTCGCCTTCGTCGGCATCGTCGCCTCCTCCTTCTTCCGACTCGAAGTCAAAAAGACCGTGAAAGAGGGCCAGAGTATCGATGTCGGCCCGTACGAACTGCTCTATACCGGCATCAAGAATTCCGCGACGACGCACGTGGAAACCTCGCGTGCGCAGGTTGAAGTCCTCCGCGACGGTAAGCCAATCGTCCTGATGCAACCCGCCAAGCTCTTTTACAAGCGGCAGGGCCAGCCGGCGACGGTCGTCGCTCTGCGCTCCACGCCGATCCACGATCTCTACGTCGTGCTTGCTGGTGTCGACGAAGCCACCGGCCAAGCGACCTTTCAAATCTTCCTGACGCCGCTGGTCTTCTGGCTGTGGGCCGGCGGTATCCTTATGGCGATCGGCACCGTGATCGCGATGTGGCCGAACGTCCGCGAGCGCGCTGCGATTGCTACCGCCGTGACGCGACGCGTAGGCGCCGATGTCGTGTCTCCAGCGATCGCGGGTGGCGAGTAGTCCGATGACGCAACCCAATCCGCAGCACTCTCGGCTAGGCCACACAGCTTCGGCGATCGTGTTGATTTTGGCACTCGGACTACCGATGGTTGCTGTCTGTTCGAATCGGCCGGGTGTCGATGCGGTCGCAGAGGGATTAACATGCCAATGCGGTTGCGGTCTTACGGTTGCTAACTGCAACCATCCGCAATGCGAGTTCGCCGTTCCAGCTCGCGATCAAATCGAAACGATGCTCGATAAAGGCATGAGCCACAAAGAGGTTCTCGCTAGTTTTCGAGCCAAGTACGGCGAGAAGATCCTCTCGGCTCCCACCACCGAAGGCTTCAACCTGGTCGCCTGGATCATGCCGTTTGCGGCCCTTTTCGCGGGCGGCGGCCTGATTTTCTTCGCCTTCGGACGCTGGAGTTCACGTCGTTCCAGTGTCGATAAAAAGCCGGGCGAGACGGTTGGAGAGACCTTCGATCCGGCTCTCCGGGAAAAACTCGAAGAGACGCTTAAAGAGGACTTCTAGTCGTGACGATCTGGATCGCAGCAGTGATGCTGATTGCTTCGGTCGCGCTCTTTGTCGCGGCACCGCTCACCGATGTCTTCACGGAACCGAAGAGCAACGACGACGAGACCGAGGAACTGCGCTTCGAGCATCTGAGGAATCTCGCCACCTCTGCGATTCGAGAGTTAGAGTTCGACTACGCCACCGGCAAGATGACCGAGGCCGAGTTCCGCAACCTGCGCAATGCGCTCGAGAATCGAGCGCTCACCGCGATGGCTGAACTGGAGCGGCTCGGCAAATCCGCCAAGGCCTCGCGCCAAACCTGATGGGTACCCCCGTAGTCGAGGCGCGGGCGCTCGTTAAGAGCTACGGCGTCACGCCGGTACTACGCGGCGTCAATCTACAAATCGAAGCCGGGGAGGCGGTCCTCGTCTATGGACGCAACGGCTCGGGCAAATCGACCTTGGTAAAGTTGCTCGCGGGTCTCGGTGCTCCGGGTGGCGGTGAGGCATTACTCTTCGGCTCGCCCAGCTATCACGCTCCCGCGGAGATGCGGCGACGTATCGGCCTACTGACCCATCAGAGCTTTCTCTATCCGAATCTGACCGCGCGCGAGAACCTGCAGTTTTTCGCATCGCTCTATGATGTCCACGACAGTGACGCACGAATCGACCGCTCACTGGAAGCGATTGGTCTAACCGCCGCCGCCGATGAACGTGTGCGGGGGTTTTCGCGCGGGATGGAACAGCGGCTTGCCTTGGTCCGCGCCCTACTCCCTTCTCCCGATGTGCTCTTAACCGACGAGCCTTTCACCGCGCTCGATCCGGAGGGCGTCGAACGGGCGGGAGCCTTGATGGAGCAGGCGCTCGCGCGTGGATGCGGGATGATCATGACTGCTCACGAGGCGCGAAGCCCTCTTATGATGCCGATCACGTTCCGCCATCTGGTTCGAGGGCGGCTGGTCGAGGAAACTGCCGCTCGCGACGATACCGCCGCCACTCCTTAGACCTGATCGCTGATGATGGGCGCTTTTATCGCACTGATACGCAAGGACCTGCGCCTCGAATTGCGCGCAGGTGAAAGCGTGCTCACGCTCGTCGTCCTCTCCTTGCTGATTCTCGTCGTGATGGTCTTTGCGCTGAACGCGGGCGTCGGTCCGAACAATGCTGAGACAGCCGCTGGTGCACTCTGGGTAGCTCTCATCTTCGCCGGCACGATGGGCGCGACGCGCACGCTTTTGGCCGAGCGCGAAAACGGATGTATCCGAGCACTCATGCTGAGCCCTACCGATCCGGCAACGCTGTTCTTCGCCAAGCTGACGGCCGGATTCCTCTTTATGATGACTGCCGAAATCGCCGCCGTGGTCCTTCTCGTCCTCTTTTTCAACCTCGATTTCGATATCCGGGTGGCGCGGCTCGCTCCACCGCTGATGCTTGGTGCGCTCGGCTTTGCGGCTCTCGCCACCCTGCTCGCCGGAATCTCGGGGCGCGTCCGCACCGGCGATCTGCTGCTGCCGCTGCTTGCCGTCCCGATGTTCGTTCCCGCGCTAATCGCAGGCGTTAAGGCCAGCGCGATCGCCCTAACCGGATCGCCCTTGAGTAGCGCCGCCCAATGGCTCAAGATTCTGACCGCTTTCGATATGCTATTCCTTGGCGCAGGCTATCTGCTGTTTGAATTCGTGATGGGTGAGGACTGATCCCATAGAAGCATGACCTCTCGTACTGCCAACCTCCTTGGATTGCTCGTGCTGGCGCTGATGCTTACGGCGGTCTTCATGGTTTTCTATTGGGTCCCAACTGAAGCCGACCAGGGTATCGTTCAGCGCATTTTCTACTTTCATGTCGCCTGCGCGTGGGTCGCCTTCGCCGCCTTCGGATTGGTAGCAATCTGCGGGATTCTCTTCCTATGGCTTGGGCAGCAGATTTTCGATCATCTGGGGTATGCCTCGGCGGAGATCGGGATGGTCTTTTGTACGCTGGTGTTGGTCACTGGCTCGCTTTGGGCGAAACCGATTTGGGGCACGTGGTGGACCTGGGACTCTCGCCTGACCACCACGCTGATCCTCTGGCTGCTCTACGGTGGCTACCTGATGTTGCGCACGATGGGCGATGATACGCCGCAAGTGGCGCGTTTCGGCGCCGTGGTCGGTATCGTTGCCGCCGCCGACGTGCCGGTCATTATTGTGTCGGTGCGGCTCTGGCGCACGATTCATCCTGCGGTTCTGGTCACCAAGCAGGGTGGCCACGGCCTTCAGGATCCTCGGATGGTCGTGGCGCTACTCGTATCGCTCGCAGCGTTTACCGTGCTCTTCCTATGGATTCTGATGCTTCGTGTGGCGCTGCTCCGTGCCGGTTCCCGACTCCATAAACTGGCCGGTGAGATTGCTCTTGCCAACGCTGCACTTGAGGACGCCTGATGGAACACTTCGGCTTTTTGTGGGCCGCTTACAGCATCATCTTTACGGTGATTTTCCTTTACGTCGTCTTTATCTGGCGACGGCAAAGCCGGATTGAATCGACGATCAGCGCACTGGAAGCGAAGATGGCCGAACTCGACGCGGCCTCGAACCGCAAGCGCCAGAACTGACTAACCGTCGCGAGTTGCCGAAAGGTTGATTCGTGCGCATCTTAGTGGATAGCGACGTTAATCGAGATGGAATTTCGCGACTACTATAAAACTCTGGGTGTTGAGCGGAGTGCGACTGCCGATCAGATCAAGAGCGCTTATCGCAAGCTCGCCCGCAAACATCATCCCGACGTAAACCCGAACAACAAAGAGGCCGAGCGCAAGTTCAAAGAGATCAACGAGGCCTATCAGGTCCTCAGCGATCCCGAGAAGCGCAAGAAGTACGACGAACTTGGTGCCGATTGGGAGCATGGCGCATCCCAGGAGGAAGTGTTCCGCCGGTACGCTCAGGGCGGCCCGGGCGGCGCTCACTTCGAAACCGGCGATGCCGGCGGCTTCAGCGATTTCTTCGAGCGCTTCTTCGGCGGTCTGGGTACCGGCGCCGCCAGACATGGCGGCGGTTTCCAGGGCTTCGACTTCGTGGAAGGGATCGGCGGCCGAAGACCCTCTCGTGGCGCAGCGCGACGCGGATCCGACCTCGAAGCTGAGGCGGTCATCTCGCTGCAAGACGCGGTTCAGGGAGCGACGACGCGGCTCGACTTCGTTATCGAAGAGGCTTGCGACGCCTGTGGCGGCACCGGTCTGATTGCCGGCAAGCAGGAACGGCGCGCGAACTCGCGCGTGCTCCATTCCGCCGATCCGTGCCATAAGTGCGCGGGCAATGGCATGGTACGCGCTCGCCGTACGCTCGAGGTCACTATCCCAGCGGGTATCAGCGACGGCACAAGGATGCGCTTGAAGGGTCAGGGAGCCAAAGGTCCGCGGCCCGATCTTAATGGCGACCTGTTCGTTATGGTTAAAATTAATCCCGGTGCCGGTTTTGCTCTGGCCGGGAGGGATATCCGTTGCACCCTTCCCGTATGGGATTACGAAGCATCGCTCGGAGCAGAGGTTGCAGCGCCAACTCCGACCGGCAAGATCGCGCTTAAGATTCCGGCCGATAGCCAGAATGGCCGAGTTATGCGCTTGCGTGGCAAGGGACTACCCGCTCGCGGCAAGGATCCCGCAGGCGATCTGCTTTATGAATTGCGGGTGCTCGCCCCGACCGATCTTACTGAAGAAGAGCGCCAACTGATGCGGCGCTTGGCCGATTCTCGTCGCGCTCGCGGCGTTGCCGATCCGCGCGCCGAGTTGCTCAGGAGCTGATGCCTCACGGTCGCTCGCGCCCCGCTTCCGCGTCGCCGCGAAGCGCACCCCGCAGGACCAAGAGCCGGAAAGTAACTCACCTGCATGGACTGGTCTCGTCTGCGCTCGAGCGGATCGGGGTTCGCCCGGGCTCAACCATTTTGGTCGGCTTGTCAGGTGGTCCTGATTCCGTTGCCCTGCTCCACGTGCTCGAAGGTCTCCAAAGCACTTTTGACTTCGGGCTCACAGCGGCTCATCTGAACCATGGATTGCGGGGCGCTGAGTCAAGTCGGGATGAAACTTTCGTCCGCAAACTGTGCTTCCAATACGGAGTTGATCTAACCGTCGAACGGGCCAAGGGGCTGGCTCGCTCGATGTCGAATCTTGAAGAGCGTGCGCGTCAGCAGCGTCATCGCTTTCTCAATCGCGTCGCCGATCGTATCGGCGCCGACTATATCGCCCTGGCTCATCACGCGGACGATCAGGCGGAGACCCTGCTAATGCGTCTTCTGCGTGGAGCGGGGGCCGCCGGCCTCGCCGCGATGTCCGAAAGCGGACCGGCGCGAATTGTCCGGCCGCTGCTGACAGCTCGCCGCTCCGCAATCGTCGACTATCTTCATGCTATCGACGCGGAATGGGTCACCGACTCCAGCAATCTCACGCCCGACCTGTTCCGTAACAAGCTGCGGCTTGAACTGATGCCGATGCTCGAACGGGATTACGCTCCCGGCCTTACCTATCGTCTGACCGAGTTGGCTGACGAGATGCGCGGGCTCGATCGCTTTATCGCGATCCTCGCTCAGGCCTCGGTAAAAAAGCGACTCGATGGCTCACGTCTGTCGATCGCCGGTTTCCGCGATCACGATCCGATCTTTGCCACCGCGATCTTACGGGAATATCTGCGCGGGCATCTCGGAGATTTGCGGAGGATCAGCCGGGCGCATCTCTCCGCGATTCTCGAACTCTGCCGATCTTCACAACCCAGCAGTTCAACCAATCTGCCGGGCGGATGGAGTGCGCGCCGCGAATACGATTCGCTCATCATCGAATCGACGCACCGGATCAAGTCGCGCCCCTATACAATGAAGCTCAAGCAGTCGGGCCGGAGTCTCTTGCAGATGAATGGCTTTCGCTTCGTAGCGAAGAGGTACACTCATGGCGATAAGAACACACCCGTAGTCGAAGAACTCACGAAAATGGAGGCGATGTTCGATGCCATCGCGCTGAAAAAGGGCTTGATGGTGCGGAGCATGAACCACGGCGATCGGATCGAACCGCTGGGGATGAGCGGCTCACGTAAAGTGCAGGATATTTTCGTCGATCGAAAACTGCCGCGAACTCTACGCGAACATTGGCCGCTCGTAACCGACGGCGACGTGATCGTCTGGATTCCCGGAATGGTGCGCAGTCGACACGCTCTCGTGACATCGGACACAACGAAAATCCAATATTTACAAGCCCTTCCGCCACCACGCGTGGAGGAAACAAGCGTTGCCTAAAAAACAACGTGCGTGCTACCCTTTTAAATACCGATGAATCAAGTTTCGCGGAATATCGCGCTATGGCTGGTGGTTGCCCTGATGGGGCTGCTGATGTTCAAGTTCATCAGCAGCACCCAGCGGCCCTCATCCGAAGTAATCTTCTCAGACTTCCTCAACGACGTAGATAGCCGGAAGATCGCCGAAGTCACGATCCAAGGTAATCTGATTACCGGCGATCGCTCCAACGGCGAGCACTTCAAGACTTACGCACCTAACGATCCGGATCTCGTTAAGGTCCTGCGCGACAAGGGCGTCAAGATCGCTGCGAAGCCGGCCGATGGCGATCCGTGGTGGATGGTCCTGCTCGTCCAGTGGTTCCCGATGCTGCTACTCGTGGGCGTCTGGATCTTCTTCATGCGGCAGATGCAGATCGGCGGCGGCAAAGCGATGTCGTTCGGCAAGAGCCGCGCGAAGCTGCTGACCGAGAACACGCATAAGGTGACCTTCGCCGACGTCGCCGGAATCGACGAGGCGAAGGACGAACTCGAAGAGATTATCCAGTTCCTGAAGGACCCCAAGCGCTTCACGCGTCTGGGCGGTCGCATCCCGAAGGGCGTTCTTCTGGTTGGCCCTCCGGGGACCGGCAAGACCTTGCTCGCCCGTGCGATCGCGGGTGAAGCCGGCGTTCCCTTCTTCTCGATCTCCGGCTCCGACTTCGTCGAGATGTTCGTCGGCGTGGGCGCGTCTCGCGTCCGTGACCTCTTCGTACAGGGCAAGAAACATGCCCCCTGCATCATCTTCATCGATGAGATCGATGCTGTCGGACGCCATCGCGGGGCAGGCCTTGGCGGCGGACACGACGAGCGTGAACAGACGCTGAACCAGTTGCTCGTCGAGATGGACGGTTTTGAAGCCAACGAGGGCGTAATCCTCGTCGCGGCGACCAACCGACCCGATGTGCTCGATCCGGCGTTGCTGCGGCCCGGCCGCTTCGACCGCCGCGTCGTCGTGCCTCGCCCCGACGTTAAAGGCCGCGAGGGCATCCTCAAAGTTCACACCAAGCGGGTGCCGCTTTCCGATGATGTCGATGTGACCAAGCTCGCTCGTTCGACCTCTGGCTTTGCCGGAGCCGACCTCGAAAACCTGGTCAATGAAGCCGCTCTGCTCGCCGCCCGGCGAGCCAAGGAGAAGGTCGAGATGACCGACTTCGAGCTGGCCAAGGACAAGGTCATGATGGGTGCCGAGCGGCGCTCGATGGTCATGTCGGCCGAAGAGAAGCGCAAGGTCGCTTATCATGAATCCGGTCACGCTCTGGTCGCAGCACTGCAGACCGGGGCCGATCCGCTGCACAAGGTCACGATTATCCCCCGCGGGATGGCTTTGGGCCTCACCCAGCAGCTACCAGAGGATGACCGCTACACCGAGTCCCGTCAGTACCTGATGACGATGCTGGCCGTCCTCTTTGGCGGACGCGTCGCTGAGCAAATGGTCTTCAACGAGATGTGGACCGGTGCCGGCAACGACCTCGAGCGGGCAACCGAACTAGCGCGCAAGATGGTCTGTCAGTGGGGTATGAGCGAGGAGCTCGGTCCGATGACCTTCGGCAAGCAGGAAGAGCAGATCTTCCTCGGCCGCGATATCGGTCACACCAAGGATTATTCCGAGCACACTGCGGTCGAGATCGATCGTGAGGTGCGCCGTATGCTGACGCAATCGTACGACACCGCCAAGAAGCTGCTATCTGACAACGTCGTGCTGCTTCATGCATTGGCCGATCGTCTGATCGAAAAGGAAGTGGTCGACGGCACGGAAGTGGCAGAGATGCTCGCCGCTTATCGCGAAGGGCGTCCACTCAATCCACCTCGCCCCGAGCCAACGGCTACGAATCCTCCCAGTGCGCCGGCTACAGCTGCTCCGCAAAAGACGCGCACGGTTGAAGAAGAACAACCGCTGAGCGGCCCCCTGCATCCAAAGCCTTCACTGGCCTAGAACGGCATCAAACTGCACTGATCGCGCAAGCGATCAGTGCAGCACTGCATTCGCAATCTCTTCCGCAACGAGCTTTTTTGCGTCGTCCACATCGTCGCCCGAATGAACGAGCGCGACTACGGTCAGCTCGTCCTGCGACCCGCTCAACGAAGCACGCGCAACCACCACGGTATCAAAGGCTGAATCGTCTTCGTGATGCGGAGCGCCGTTGGGATTCATCCGATTGAGGTAGTCGGAGATATCTCCCGTCTGCCCCGGACTCGGTCTTGGCTGCGGTGTCGGATCGGCACAAGACAAAGGTGATTGGCCCTGGCCACATGGCGGTGGTTGCGAACCGAACTCACCGCTCAGGATATGGCCCAAAGGCGATGTGTCGTTGGGCCGCTGCTGCCGCTGCGCTATCGATCGCGCTACCGCCGCCTGATCTGCTTTGGTTCCGGTGTCCCCCAGAGGGGGCGGTACGCCACCGGCCTGCCTGATTAGCTCCGCAACCTGGGGATTACCGGGAGCGACCTGCGTCAGCGAGACGCCGGGCTTGAGCGGTTGCTGGGTGACCGTTACGGTCAGCGACTGGACCTTGGTTGAGTCGGCGGTTGCGCTGCGTTTCGCGGCACGGAAGTCCTGATTAAGCGTCTGCTGAACCAGACGATCGGGACAAAAGATCATCAGCGCTGAATCGCTCGATGCCGTCAGGCTGCCGGCTTTTCTCAACTGCGTCGAAGCCCATGAAATCGGTACCGTGCATACCGTAGCAGCCAGCCCTGCAGCTATCGCGATCGTCTTGGTCTTGCGCACCATCAGCAAACTCCGCTTTCGATGCCGACAGTATCTCAGGGGAGCTTCTGCTCCATCAACTCGCGGACCCGGGCGTTACGCCAGTTCTGTAATCGCTCGGCCAGCGCTGCATCCTCAAGCGCAATCAACGACGCAACGAACAGGCCCGCATTGGCTGCCCCTGCTTTCCCGATAGCCATCGTGGCTACGGGCACGCCCTTCGGCATCTGCACGATCGCGAGCAACGAATCCATCCCATTAAGACTCGTCGTCGGCATCGGTACGCCAATCACCGGTAGGATGGTCTTGGCCGCGATAACACCGGCGAGATGCGCCGCGCCACCGGCCCCGGCGATAATCGCCTTGAGCCCGCGCGAGCGAGCGTTGGCGGAATATTCGAGCGTGATATCGGGTGTGCGATGTGCCGACATCACCCGTGCTTCATGCGGTATTTTCAGTTCGGTCAGAATCTCAGCAGCAGCCGACATATATTCCCAGTCGCTCTTACTGCCCATTACGACGCCGACCAAGGGGGACTCACCCGCGGCCATACGATACCCTCCGTGCTGTCATGAGTGATTGAGCCTGCTAGCCTGTTGGAGCCCTGTCAAGACAGACCCGCGTGCCGGATGCGGTAGGGAGCGAGGATGATTAGCGATGGCAACGCCGATACCGTCAAACCGATGTGCCTTCACCTTCGCCGAGATTGCTAACGCTGTCGGTGCCTCACTACCCAAAGCTGACCGCACCTCAACTTCGAGCGTAAGTATCGATTCGCGATCGGCAGGCGCAGGTGTACTCTTCGTCGCCTTGCGTGCGGTTCGCGATGGTCATGATTTTCTCGAAGGTGCCGCCAAGGCAGGAGCCGGAGCGGCTATCGTCGAACGCGGCCGATCATTTCCAGGACTTCCCTGCTTCGAAGTCGATGACACCCTCGTTGCGCTGGGTCATCTGGCGCGAGCCCATCTACAACGTATGCGCCGCTCGCAGATGATGCCGACAATCGCTGTCGGCGGAGCAGCCGGCAAGACAACCACCAAGGAACTCACCGCGGCGATCCTCCGTGCGCTGTGCGGCGAAACACTCGCGACGATCGGCAATCTGAACAACTTGATCGGCGTCCCGATGACAATCTTCACGCTGGAAGAGCAACATCGCGCGGCCGTGATCGAATGTGGTACCAATCAGCGCGGAGAAATCGAGCGTCTCGCCGCTATCGTGCGACCTGATTCCGCTGTCGTACTGAACGTCGATATCGAGCATACCGAGGGTTTGGGGTCGCTCGAGGGTGTCGCGGACGAAGAGGCACAACTCTTTGTCACCGCGCGATGTGCCGTCGTTTCGACCGAAGAAGATCTACTGCTTGAGCGGATACCGGCCGATAAACCTCGTCTTACCTTCGGCACCGCAACCTCGGCGGATATCCGGATAGCCAATCGCACAATTATCGGGACGGGCCAGCAGCGCGTCACGCTCGACTTGAATCCCCGTCTTGTCGAATCGCCTTCCGAAAGTAAGTTCGCGTTCGAACTGAATTTGCTTGGAGAGACGGCGGCCAACAATACGGGAGCGGCTTTGGCAGCGGTCGCGGCAGCGATTGCTCGTCCTCTGCGGCATGATGAATTGCGGGCTATCGCCTCATCGCTCAGGGAGGTGCGCGCAGTCGATGGCCGCCTGCAACTGCGCGATTGCGGTGGCATCATCGTCATCGACGACACCTATAATTCGAATCCGCGCTCACTGCGCGCCGCGCTGGCAACGGCGCGCCAGACCGCCGATGGACTCAAGAGCCGCCTGATCCTTGCGATAGGCGATATGCTCGAGCTCGGCGATCTCGCCGCCGAGATGCATCGCGAGGCCATCAGCGATATCGCCGCGGTCAATCCCGACGCGACGATTCTCGTTGGCCATGAAATGAGCTCTGCCGCGAAGACTACCGGTACAAATCCGCTCACGACTGCATCGACCAGCAACGACGCGGCTCGACTTGTAGTGGAAAGCGTCCGACCCGGTGATGTGCTCCTGGTTAAGGGCTCCCGCGGGATCGCGATGGAACGGATTATCGCCGCCCTGCCGCAGGCTTAGTTATCAACGAAAAGCACATCGTCGATCGACGGTCCGCCTAGCACTAACCCGCTCCGATTGACTATGGCACCTTCGCGCCACTAGAAGGTTGCGAGGCCAATGGAGGTCTTCGCCCGTAGCCCCGCGCATGCACGGGCGACACGATTCTCCAGTACCAATGCCAAAGCTCGAGAGGAGATCGCAAATCATGTTTGGAGGCTCACGCCGCTCCATTTGTTTAAGTGTCTTGGTCGGGTTCTTCGCTTTGCTGGCGACGGCTGTATCGACGGCTTTCGCTATCGAAAATCAATTTATTCCAGCCGGAGGAACCTACACCGGCGATACGTGGCTAACCTACAACGGCACCTTCACGGGGCAACGGTTCTCCCCGCTCAAGGACATCACGCCGGAAAACGCCTCGAAAATGAAGGAGGTATGCCGCGTGAAGATCGGCAAGAGCGGCGCCTTTCAGCCCGGCATGATCGTGGTTCAAGGTACGATGTACCTGACGCTCGACACCGATACGATCGCGCTCGACCCGACCAATTGCAAAATCCGTTGGCACAGCTCTTACGTCACTGAACAGGACCCCGCCTGGCATGTTAATCGAGGCGTGGCGTTCCTCGGCGATCGACTGTTCCGCGGTACAGGCGACGCGCGCCTGATCGCGCTCGACGCGAAGACCGGCAAGATGCTCTGGAAGAACGTGGTGGGCGATCCCGGTCTCGGCGAGTTTGTTGCGGCCGCTCCGGTCGCCTGGAACGGTCTGGTCTTCGTCGGTATAGCGGGTGGTGACTGGGGTATCCGCGGACGGATCATGGCTTTCGACGCGGAGACCGGTCGCGAAGTCTGGCGTTTCTATACGATACCGGTCGGCAATGAGACCGGTTCAGATTCATGGAAGCTTGATTCCGGCCAGCGCGGCGGTGGAGGCTCGTGGACCAGCTATTCGCTGGACGTATCCAATAACGAACTCTTTGCCCCCGTCGGTAATCCTGCTCCCGATTTCACGCCTGCGGATCGTGACGGCGCGAATCTATTCTCCGATTCGTTTGTCGTGCTGAACGCCACCACAGGCGCACTCAAATGGTGGTACCAGCTGCGCTCCAAGGACAGCCACGACGTCGACTTGGCCGCAGCGCCGATGATTTATCACAACAGCAAGGGCAACGGGATGGTCGCGGCTGGCGGCAAGGACGGCCGCCTCTACGTAGTCGATCGCAACACCCACAAGCTGGTCTTCAAGACCGAAGTAACGACGATCAAGAACGATACTGTCGATCCAACCGAAGCTGGTGTCACCGTATGCCCCGGCGTGCTTGGCGGTGTTCTCTGGAATGGACCTGCGTTCGATGACGCCAACAAGTCGCTCTATGTCGGCACGGTCGATTGGTGCTCGAACCTCACTAGCCAGACGCCCCAATACATGACCGGCAAGCTCTACCTGGGTGGCGATGCGAAACAGACCGGTCCGAGCAGCGGTTGGGTGATGGCTATCGACTCCGACTCGGGTGCGGTGAAATGGAAGTATCACGCGGAAGCGCCGGTAGTCGCCGGTGTCACCCCGACGGCAGGCGGCGTTCTTTTTACCGGCGACATGAAGGGCAACTTCCTAGTATTTAACAGCAAGACCGGTGATCTGCTGCGCAAGACGGCGATCGGTGGACCCTTGGCCGGCGGCGTCATCACGTACAAGCAAAACGACAAGCAATACGTCGCTTTCTCCTCGGGTAACGTTTCCCGCCTTATATGGGGAACCGTAGGTATCCCGACGATCGTCATCATGACGGGTGGCGAGTAAACTCGAACCCGCTCCAGCAAACGTAGCAGCAGACACGGCGGCCCCGCATTCAATCGATGAGTGTGGGGCCGCTCCGCCTTCCGCGTCCCGATTCGATTTGACTAGACGGCGGTCACGCGACTAAAGCTTGCGTGACCCGCGTCCATCCGTGCGACTGCAGGCATGATCGAGGCGGACTACATTGGCGCAATGGCCAAAATGGGGAGAGGGGATCTTACTGCGATGATTGGAGGCTCACGCCGCTCCATCTTTTTAAGCACGCTGGTTGGGTTAGCGGCCTGGCTTGGCGTAGCTGCATCGAACGCATTGGCCATAGAACACGGGGTCTTCCCGGCCGGAGGACTTTGGTCCGGCGATACTTGGCTGATGTATAACGGCACCTATGAAGGTCAGCGCTACTCGGGGCTCAAGGACATCACACCCACTAACGCCGCGAAGATGAAAGAGGTGTGCCGCGTCAAAATCGGCAAGAGCGGGGCATTCCAGCCAGGGATGATCGTGGTCGACGGCACGATGTACCTGACGCTCGATACCGATACCATCGCGCTCGATCCAACCAACTGCAAAATCCGCTGGCATAGCACCTACGTTTCCGAGCAGGAACCCGCCTGGCACGTTAATCGTGGCGTCGGCTATCTCGATGGCCGGCTCTTCCGCGGCACCGGCGACGGTCGTGTGATCGCGCTGGACGCAAAGACGGGCAAGACCCTGTGGAAGGACGTCGCGGGTAATCCGGGATTCGGCGAGTTCGTTTCGGCTGCCCCGATCGCCTGGAATGGACTGGTTTTCGTCGGCGTCGCGGGCAGCGACTGGGGTATCCGCGGGCGTATCCTTGCGCTCGATGCTGCCACGGGACGCGAAGTCTGGCGCTTCTATACGATTCCAATCGGCAACGAGACCGGTTCCGATTCCTGGAAGGCCGATTCCGGTAAGCGCGGTGGCGGCGGCTCTTGGACCAGTTACGCCCTCGATATTTCGAATTCTGAACTGTTCGTGCCGGTCGGTAACCCGTCACCTGACTTCGTCACTTCGGATCGTGATGGCGCCAATCTTTTCTCCGATTCGTTCGTGGTCCTGAACGCGAATACCGGCGCCTTGAAGTGGTGGTATCAGCTGCGCGCGAAGGACAGCCACGACGTCGACCTCGCCGCCTCACCGATCATCTACAACAACAGCAAAGGCGACGGGATGGTCGCGGCTGGCGGCAAAGATGGCCATGTCTACGTCGTCGATCGCAACAGCCATAGGCTCGTCTTCAAGACTGAAGTCACCACGATCAAGAACGATACCGTCGATCCGACTGAAGCCGGTGTAACGGTCTGCCCGGGCGTACTCGGGGGTGTCCTCTGGAACGGTCCGGCCTTCGACAACAATAACAAGTCGCTCTACGTTGGCACCGTGGACTGGTGTTCGAATCTGACCAGCCAGACGCCGCAATACGATCCCGGCAAGCCCTTCCTCGGTGGCGATTTCAAGCAGGAGGGCAAAGGTAGCGGATGGGTCTACGCCATCGATTCGGACAGCGGTGCAGTGAAATGGAAGTATCAGGCCGAGGCTCCGGTGGTCGCGGGTGTGACACCGACTGCGGGCGGTGTGCTCTTCACCGGCGATATGAAGGGCAACTTCCTCGTCTTCAACAGCAAGACGGGCGAACTCGTACACAAGGTCGCGATGGGCAGCCCGCTAGCCGGCGGAGTTATCACCTACAAGCTGAACGACAAGCAATACGTCGCGTTCTCTACCGGTAACGTCTCCCGTCTGGTGTGGGGAACGGTCGGTATCCCGACCATCGTCATCATGAGTGGCGGCGGCGAAGCAAACTAGGCCCTTAGCTTATCTGAAAGAGAGCGCTGGCCCTCAGGGTCAGCGCTCTCTTTCTCTTTCATCGTGTAAGGATCAGATTCGCGAACGAGTCGCGCGTGACCGCCCAGTTAGGCGGCACGACGATCGTCGTATCCGGCTCCTCGATAATCATCGGTCCCTTATGCGGCGTTTCGTCGATATCGAAGCGCTGACGAGCCGGCGTCATGATCGCGCCAAACTTCGGTCCAAAGTAGGCCTCGCGCTCGGCATTCGCCGCTTCCTCCCGATCGCTCTTCGCGAGCTTTTCCGCCATCTCGGCAAACCTGACACGCCCGGCCGAACTCAGCGCGCGTAGCCGCAGATTCACCAGCTCGATTGGGTCGTCGCGATGGTACCCGTAGGCCTGCTGATGCGCCTGGGTAAAAAGCTCGCTAAGCCATTGCGTTAGGTGAACCGGGACCGCATCGGTGGCGAACGGCAAGGTCATCTCCGACATTTGGTAGCCGTATTTCAGATCGATGTAGCGCTCGAAGCGAATCGCATCGCGAGCGACGCCCTCGCCTTCCATCTCGCCCCGAGCCGTCTCTTCGAGCATCGCGTAACGACGCAGGATGTCTTCGGGCGAAACCTGGGCGAGATGCGCCGCGATACTCGCGATGTAATCGTGGCGATAGTCCGCAATCAGCAGACCTAGCGCGCTGAACAAGCCCGGATAGATCGGAATCACCAGCCGCGAAATATCCATGCTCTCAGCCAGAGCGGCGGCGTGCAGTGGACCCGATCCACCAAAGGCGGCGATGGCAAAATCGCGCGGGTCGCGCCCTCGCTCGGTCGAGACCGCGCGCAAGACGCGCGTCATCGCAGAGTTCGCCACGAGAGTTATCCCGTAGGCTACGTCGAGTGGTTTCAGTTGCAACGGCCTCGCGAGCTTCTCTTCGATAGCCGCGAGCGCCTCGGCGCGATTTATCCGCAAGGTCGAGCCCGCGATCGCAACGGGGTTGATGTAACCGAGCGCGACGTTCGCATCCGTGACTGTCGGCTCCGTGCCACCGCGGCCGTAGCAGACGGGTCCCGGCTCGGCCCCTGCACTTCGCGGCCCCACACGTAGCGCACCGCCATCATCGATCCAGGCGATACTGCCGCCACCGGCGCCGGCTTCGACGATATCGATCGCGGGTACGCGCACGACGTGACCGCCACCGCCAAAGAGTCGCGTGCCGACGTTCGCCCCGGCACCAATCTCGGCACCGGGCTTTTCGAGGGGAGCTCCGTTTTCGATGAGGCAGGCTTTCGCCGTGGTCCCACCCATGTCGAAAGAGAGCACGCGCTCCATCCCGCACTCGCGCGCGAGCCGCGCCGCTGCCAAGACTCCGGCGGCTGGCCCTGATTCGATGATGTAAGCGGGGCGACGACGCGCGGCCGCAGCCGACATGATTCCGCCGTTCGACTGCATCACGAGGATCCGCTTGCTCAGCGGTCCGAGGCCGCGCTCGATTCGATCGAGGTAACGATCAACCACTGGAATCAGCGCCGCATTAATCGCGGTCGTACTGGCGCGCTCGTACTCTTTAATCTCGGGATGAATATCCGAAGAGAGGCAGACCGCCACGCCGGAAGCGCCAGTCGCAATCAGCCTGGCGATTTTTCGTTCATGCTCCGGGTTCAGGTACGAGTTGATCAGGCATACCGCGATCGCCTCGACCTTGGCCGCTACCAGCCGCGCGATTGCCGCGCGAACCTCCTCTTCATCTAGTGGCTTCTCGACCACGCCGCTGCCGAGGATACGTTCGTTGACCTCCAGCCGCAGTGACCTCTCGATTAGCGGGGGAATCCGATCCCAGTTAACGTCGTAAACGTTGGGCCGACGCTGGCCGCGCATCTCCAGATCGTCCCGAAAGCCTTTGGTAGTGATCAGTCCTGTTCGCGCCGCCGTTCCCTCGATCACCGCGTTAGATGCGACCGTCGTTCCGTGCACGAAGCTTTCGACCGCCTCATCTTTGGCTAGTGGTCGAGTCAAGTTGGCGACGTCCTCGGCTACGCGGTCCAGCAACGATAGAACTTTGCGCGTGACGATACGTCCGTCGTTCGTCACCGCGATGATGTCGGTAAAAGTACCGCCGATATCGAATCCAACGCGCATGATGTCAGCTCGCCCGCAGTGCCGAAGTTTGATCGGCGTTGATCGTCATCGTGGTCGCGTCGATTGCTACTTTGTAGCGCCTCCGCGCCTGCTCGATACTGACTTTGCCTTCGCGCACGTCGGCCAGCACCTGTTCGGGACTCCGTTGCGACGGATCGCCGAAACCACCCGAGCCTGACACGCGATGGTAAATCGTGTCGCCGGGTTTCACCTCCAGATGCAGATGCGATTGCCGGGGCAACTGCTTTTGATCTCCACCCGCAATCAGCACATTCGCGGAGAGCTCGCCCGGCATCCCGCCCCCCAGCCCTTCCGAAGGCCGTTCGAGCCGATTCGTGCGGACCATCACCTCGCCGCGCTCAAGAAAGCGCCATTGCTTGTAGATTCCGACCGAACCGCGATACTTGCCCGCACCCTCGGTGTCGGGAACGTAGCCGAAGCCGTCCACGACGATCGGAAACTCACGTTCGAGCACCTCCGCCGGGACTGATCCGTAGGACCCGAAACTCATCGGTGCGACTCCGTCGATACCGTCCTTGTTCGGCCGTCCGCCCCATCCGCCGAAAAACAGATCCATGAAGGAGAAGTGGCTCCCATCGGCCTTGGTGCCACTAAAGTGCAATACGTCGCCGCCCTCGCCCGCAACGCCGACCTTATCCGGCAGCGCCTTGGCCAGAACGCGATAGAGCATGTCGAAGATACGAAAGAAGAGCGGTGCGCGGCCGCCGACCGCCGCCGGATGACGCGGGTTAATCAGCGTGCCTTCTGGCGCGATAATCTTGATGGCGCGCGTAAAGCCGATATTCGTGCCCACATCGGGATTCACGATACTCTTCACTGCCCCGTAGACGGTCCCGCGCGTCATCCCGAACGGCATATTGATAGCCGCTTTGGCCTGCGGTGCAGTACCGGTGAAATCGATCGTCAGATCGTCGCCGTCGACCCGCAGCGCGACCCGCAAGGGCATCGCGACGCCGCTCCCGCCGAGACCATCGTCTTCGAAGGTATCTTCCTGCACATACTCGCCCGGCGCGATACCGCGAATCGCCGTGCGGGTCGCCTTCTCGGCGTACTCGACAAAATGGTCGCAACTCGAATTGAAAACGTCGAAGCCGTAGCGCTCGACGATCTGGCGAAGTTCATGCTCGCCGCGACGGCATCCAGCGATCTTTGCCTCAACGTCGCCCATCCATTCTTCTGCCGATCGGACGTTAGCCTCGATCAACTCGACCAGCGTGTCGTTGCGGACACCAGCATCGTAGAGCTTGAGCATCGGGAGTCGCAGCCCCTCCTCGAAAGCCGAAGTGCAGTTACTGCTGAAGCCGCCCGGGAAGCGCCCGCCGATATCCGTATGATGCGAATAGGCCAGAGTGAAACCGACCAACTTATCTTCCCAAAAGGCCGGCGCGACAACCGCGACATCCGGCAGATGGCCCATCCCGGCGTAAGGATCGTTCACCAGAATCACATCGCCGGGTCGGAAGGATCCTGCAAACTTGGCCAGCATGTTCTCCAGCATCACCATGAAGATGCCGATTTGAAACGGCGCAGCCCCCTCCCCCACAACGCGCCCCTGGGCGTCGCAGACCGCCGTGGCGAAATCGCCCACTTTGACCATCGCGGAGCGCCCCGTGCGATAGACCGCTATCGCCATCTCCTCGTTCACCGTCGCCAGTTCGTTTTTGATGACTTCGACCAGAATCGGGTCAAATGACCGTTTCATGCAGATTTCCTCGTGCCCTCAATCTCGCCCTTTCTTAGCGCAACCCGGGGCGGAAACTGAAATACTGGCGACCGGACTTGCGAGCACCTCGCCAGCGTCGTATGGTTCGGATTGTGCCGAGCTTCAGTAAGATCCTTGCACCGACCGATTTCTCCGACGACTCGAAGAACGCGCTCAACTACGCGATCGAACTCGCCCAGAAATTCGGTTCCGAAGTTATCGTTGTACACGTCGACCAGCCGCTCTCGCCGGTCATGATCGGTGATCTCAGTCCGGGGCTCGATATGAGCACCGTAAACCGCATCGCCGAGGAACAACGGCTGATGGCGCTGAAGGAGCTCGATCAGATTATCGCGCGCCTGCGCGACGCCGGGGTCAAAGCTCGTAGCATGATGCGCGTCGGGGCACCGTTCCTCGAGATCATCAACGCCGCGCAGACGGAGAATGTCGATCTAATCGTGCTAGGCACCCACGGCCGGACTGGCTTGGCCCACGTGCTGATGGGCAGCGTCGCCGAGCGCGTAGTCAACAAGGCTCCGTGCCCTGTGCTGACCGTGCGGCATCCCGATCGCAAGTTCAAGCATCCGCTGGATAAGTAGTCTCTTTTTCTTTGTCATTCTGAGTGAAGCGAAGAATCTAGCGGACGGCGCGTTAGCGCAATCTGATACCCCCGACGGAGCCTAGATTCTTCGTCGCTACGCTTCCCCGGTCTGACACCCTATTTATCGTCCCGTGAACTTCGGGGGGCGCTTCTCCAAGAACGCCTTGATGCCTTCCTTGAAATCCTCCGATTTCGTCAGCTCTGATGCGCTCGCGTCGTTATCCGCCAAGGCCGTCGCCAAGTCAGTGAAGAGATGGTTGTAGACCATCCGCTTTACGTGCGAGATACCGAGCGGCGAGCATTGAGTCCCAATCTGCGTCGCGAGCGCCTTGGCCGCACCCATCAACTCGGCATCCGGCACGACCTTACTCACGAGCCCCATACGATGCGCCTCGGTGGCATCGATCAGCCGCCCCGTAACCGCCAAATCCATCGCGTTGGCAATCCCGATAATCCGCGGCAGCATCCACGAGCTGCCGAATTCGATACCGAGACCGCGCTGCGTGAAGATCAGCCCCATCCGGGCCTTTTCCGCTGCAATTCGGATATCGCAATAGAGCGCGTTCGCGAAACCCATCCCGACCGCCGGCCCATTGATCGCACCGATCACCGGCTTCTTAAGCGCGAGCATCCATGAAAAGCGCCCGCGAAAGTTAGGATCGAGTTCCTCGGTTCCCGATGGAGGAGTCCCCGCGGCAGCGAGCTCATCAGTGCCCTGCGCCAGGTTATTGAGGCTCGCCATATCGGCTCCTGCGCAAAAGGCACGTCCGACACCGGTCAGGATAATCGCGCCGATATTCGGGTCTTTGTCCGCGTCCAGCATCGCGGTTCGCGCCTCTTCGCCCATCGACATCTTCCAGGCGTTCATCCGCTCCGGCCGATTGTAGCTGACAATCGCGATTCGGTCGGACTTTTCGTAAGTGATCTCTTTGAACTCCACAGTGGACCTCCAAGGACGCGGGATGGATGGCGTAATGAAAGCACTGAAGAGCGATCTGTACCAGCTTTCCTTGCGACGTTGCGGCTGTTACTAGAGCGGGATGCCCGAGTGCTTTCGATTGAACCGTCTTGCGCAGCTCGTTGCCGCGCTTTTGTTTGTCTCAGTTCCCTTTGCGGATGTAGCAATCGCTGCCGAGGCCCCGCATGCGATGGTCGCGGCGGAGGGTGATCGCGCCGCCCAGATCGGACTCGACGTAATTAATCGTGGCGGCAATGCCATCGATGCGGCGGTGGCGATTTCCCTGGCACTCAGCGTCACCAACTCGGCGTCATGTGGTATCGGCGGCGGTGGCTTCATGCTGATCTACCTGGCCCGCGAGCACAAATTTTACGCGCTCGACTACCGCGAGGTCGCGCCCAAGGCGGCCACTCGCGACATGTATACCAAGGACGGCAAACCCGACGAGAAACTCGCCCAGAACGGGCCGCTCGCAGTGGCGGTTCCGGGCGAAATCGCAGGACTCGATACCGCTCTACGCCGCTTCGGCACGATGAAGTTCTCGGCGCTCGCGGCACCCGTAGTTAAACTCGGACGCGAGGGCTTTCCGCTCAGCGAGCATATGGCCCGCGATGTGACGCTCTCCGCCGACCTGATCAAACAGGATCTCGGTCTGCGTGCGGCTTTCTTTCATCCTGACGGCACCCCGATGAAGGCCGGCGAGACCGTCTATGCGAAACCGCTGGCGGCGATGCTCGAATCGCTTGGCGACAATCCTGCTGATCGCTTCTATCGCGGCGACGTGGCCAAACAGATCAATGAGTACATGATGGCGCACGGCGGACTCGTGCGCAGTGCCGACTTGATTGATTACCATCCGATTTGGCGTGACCCGCTGCATCTTCGTTATCGCGAGTACGACCTTTACACGATGCCGCCGCCCTCATCAGGTGGTGTGGTGCTCGAGATGCTCGGGATGCTCGCGCCGGGTCATCTCGATGCCCTCGGGTTGAACTCGCCGCCGTATCTGGCCCAGCTCACCGAAGTGATGCGCCAAGGGTTCATCGACCGCGATCAATACGCCGATCCCGCCTTCGCTCGTGTGCCAATCGCGGAGTTGCTCTCGCCCGAGCATATCGCCGAATCGCGTCATAAAGCGCTCCATAACGAAACCTCGCCATCCGTGACCGAAGCGCACGACCACGGTACCTCGAACTTCTGTGTCGTCGACAAAGCGGGCAACATCGTCGACGTCACTTCCACGATCAATACGATCTTCGGTGCAAAGATTACCGTTCCTGATATCGGCCTGATCCTGAATGACGAGATGGACGATTTTGCCGTCGCCCCGGGCGTGCCGAATGCCTTTAAGCTGATTCAGGCCGAAGCCAACGCGATCGCCCCCGGCAAGCGACCCCTATCGAGCATGTCGCCGCTGATCGCATTGCGCCATGGCAAACCGGCGCTGGTTGAAGGTGGTTCGGGTGGCCCGACGATCATCACCGGCGTGGTGCAGGTCGCGCTCAACACACTCGACTTCGACTTGAACGCGCAAGCCGCGGTCGCCAATCCTCGTATCCATCATCAGGCGGTACCGCCACCGATTATCATCGAGAAGGCCATCCCCGAGAGCACAACCAAGGCGCTGGCCAACATGGGCTACTCGATAAAAGTGGTGCCGGAGTTGGGAGCCGTGACGGCTATTCGCATCAAGCCGAACGTGCTGCAAGGCGGCTTCGATCCGCGCAAGGGCGGCGCCGCCGTCGGCGATTAATTGCGGGACGCTGTCGAGGTTGTTCTGCGAGCCATCGCTGGTGATTCAGGCCAGCACACAGCAACAGGTTGAGATAGAATAGAGGCCAGGTCGACTACGAAAGAGTATGGCGCCGTGGCGTATCAAGGTTGATACCGCTCATGCGACGCCAATGGTGCCCGCGCTGGATTGCGCTTACGCTTCAACCTCTCAACTCTTCTTCCGAGGAGCGACAGAAAAGTCGATGCACTGGTGCCCCGCCTTGTGAGGAATGGGAGTTGTCGAGCGCTCATCGTCCGCATCCTTAATATCTCCGCCTGAAGCGAGAGCAAAGGTAGTGCAAAGCTGGTATGCATTAGGACTTTTGATCGAGTATTCGTACAGCTTCAGGCGCTCAGGATTCCGACTTAACTGCCAACCGACGAAATACTTCGCCATAAGCTTGTCCAGTGTAGGAGGAAGCGCGTCATATTCACCGTAAAAGCGATCGATAGCTTCTGAGATATCGTTGAGATCGCGAGTCCGCTCCATATCGAGACGTCTCATGCGAACTAACCTTGGCGATCCGTTGAGCGTTATACCGGCTATGACGGCAAGCAGAACGACGAGCGTCGCGATCCACGGAAAGAGCCTCGAAGGTGTCATCAACGCACCTCGTCCTTACGCTGATCGTTGATGAAATAGGCGAAGGTCCCGCCGGCGAGAATTCCTACGGTCGCAATTTTCAAGACGAAGCGAATGGTCAGCTCGCCGCCCAACGTGTAGTAGACCAGCGTGCCCACATCACAGATCAAACACACGCTTGCAAACAGCAGGGTTAGATAGGTCGCCCACTTGCGAGGCTTCGATGCACGTTCCGTGGCGTTCCGGGCGATCAAACGGTTAGTGTAATTAAGCATCCCGAGAAACAGCGGAAACGCGACGATCAAGAGGGAGAGATTCCACCGTATATCGATGTTGCCGGAGCGATAGGCGTTCTCCGCAAGCGCGTCGGGAAACGCGCGATTAATGAAATCAAAGATCAACGCGCCAAGCGCATAGCCGCCTATGTACAACGCGATGAATTGCATCCCGTAGACAAAGACTTCGCGCGCCGATAGATAGGGGCGCGGCCTGGGTACCGGAATCGAGAACGCTACATCGGCGAAACCATCTATCGCCTCTGCGGCTTCGGCCTGCGACCAGCCGGCCTTAAGCAACGCTTCCCTGATAGCAGCGCGCGACTCGCCCTTGCCAAGCGCCTTTCGCACGAAGTTATTGATATCACTGTTCATGCGGAAATCTCCTTGGGTTAGAGATCCGTATCAAAGCGAAGCTACGTTGCTTCCTCAGCGCTGGGTGGGTTCCAGCATGCGCTGTTGTGCTCTCATCTATACCAGTCGTAGACCTCGTGACGACTTAGGACCAGCACCTTTTTTCTTCCGCCGGCTGAGTAGCCCAGGCGCCAATCCACCGGGCGGGTAATTGAGGGTTAGCCGTCTTTCCCGGATCATTAGTGAACCTGGAAAATAATCGCCGTTTTAGTGATGTAACCGTTTCCCAAAAAGTCGAAAACGGTAGTAGGATGCAAAGACAGTTGCGCACCGAAATCATTAACCGACGACTCGATCGCGGCGTTATCCGGTGACGTGATGAATAAAAATTGGGACGCATCAAATTGGGGAGCGTTCCAAACGGAGGATCGTCAGAATGAGTGAGGCAACGCATAGCAGTGTCCCGACGCCGGAACAGTTGGGGTTCGATCCGGCAAAGCTGCGCCAAAAGTACGCCGAAGAACGGGAGAAGCGCCTGCGCAACGACGGCAACAGCCAGTATCGCGAGGTTACGGGCGATCTACGGCGCTTTGAAGAAGACCACTACGTCGAAGCGGGCTTTACCCGCCCCGCGCTCAACGAAGAAGTCGAGGTGGTTATCATCGGCGGCGGCTTCGGCGGATTACTCGCCGCGGCGCGTCTGCAGAAGGTCGGCATCAACTCGATTCGGATTATCGAGAAGGCCGGCGATTTCGGCGGCACCTGGTACTGGAACCGCTACCCCGGTGCGCAGTGCGATATCGAATCGTACATCTACCTGCCGTTGCTCGAAGAGACCGGCTATATCCCCAAAGAAAAGTACTCTTTCGCGCCCGAGATTTTCGAGCATGCGAAGCGGATCGGCCGCCATTTCGATCTCTACAAGCGCGCCTGCTTCCAGACTCAGATCAGGGAAGCGCGATGGGACGATAACGCGGGGCGCTGGACTGTAACCACCGATCGCGGCGATACCTTCAAGGCACGCTTCGTGATCATGTCGAGCGGTCCGCTCAATCGGCCGAAGCTTCCCGCGATTCCCGGAATCGAGAAGTTCAAGGGCCATACGTTCCACACCAGCCGCTGGGATTACGATTACACCGGTGGCGATACCACGGGCGGCCTGACTAAGCTCGCCGACAAGCGTGTCGGAATTATCGGCACTGGAGCCACCGCGATTCAGTGCGTATCGCATCTCGGTCAGTGGTCCAAGCAGCTCTACGTTTTCCAGCGCACACCGTCCTCGGTCGATGAGCGCGGCAACAAGCCAACCGATCTAGAGTGGGCAAAGTCCCTGAAGCCCGGATGGCAGGCGGAGCGCAACACAAACTTCAATTCGATCCTGTCGGGAATCCCCATTCAGGAAGATCTCGTCAGCGACGGATGGACCGTGCTGTTCAAGAACCTCGCCAACCTGCTCTCCAGCAAGGGCAACTCCGATCTTTCCGACGAAGAGCTGGCGCAGCTCTCCGAAATCGCCGACTTCCAGCGGATGAATGGGGTTCGTGCGCGCGCTGACAAAATCGTTAAGGATCCTGCGACCGCCGAGGCGCTCAAAGCGTGGTACGGCCAGTGGTGCAAGCGCCCGACCTTTAACGACGACTATCTGCCGACCTTCAACCGCCCCAACGTCAAACTCGTTGATACAAGCGGCAAGGGCGTGGAACGAGTCACCGAAGACGGGGTCGTGGTCGACGGCGTTGAATACAAGGTCGATTGCCTCATCTTCGCGACCGGCTTTGAAGTCGGCACTGCCTATACCCGCCGCTCAGAGATGGAAGTCTATGGCCGCAACGGCCTCTCGCTCTCGGACTACTGGAAGGACGGGATGAAGACTCATTTCGGCTTCCTGAGCCACGGCTTCCCGAACCTCTTCCACATGGGCCTGACCCAGACGGGCCTCGCGCCGAATTTCACCTATATGCTCGACAATCAGGCGATCCATATCGCGGAAGTTGCGCGAGAGGTGAAGAATCGCGAAGCCAAGGGCGTCGAGCCGACCAAAGAAGCCGAGGCCGCATGGGTCGAGCACGTCACGCGCAAGACCTTCATGACGGACTATCAGGGCGCCTGCACTCCGGGCTATTACAACGGCGAAGGCAAACAGGACGGTGACGGCTTCCTCGAAGCGGCCGATCCGGACGGCGCAGTGCGCTTCCACGAGAAGCTTGCTCGCTGGCGCGCCACGGGCGATATGGAAGGTCTGATCGTTAAATAACTGATCACGAATTAACGACGGTCGACGAGGCGCTTCGGATTATCCGTAGCGCCTCGTCTGTTTAGAGCGTCGTGCGTTGGCCTCAGGTAGCCTTCGTTTCGGCGGGCTCGATTCGTCATGCTGAGCGAAGCGAAGAATCCCGGCTTCCATGGAAAAGCGACTAGGGAAATCGGGATTCTTCGGTCGCGGACTCCCTCAGAATGACAGCCGATGCACAGCTGGTAATCTCGTCCTCTCGCTAGTACAGAGAAAACATCGGGGAGGAATCCACTAATGTCTGAACTTGCCTACCTAAGCGCGATCACGATCGCGAAGAGAATTCGTCAGAAGGAAATCTCCAGCCGCGAAACGCTCGATTACTTTCTCGATCGCGTCGCGAAGCTCGATAAGCCAATCAACAGCGTTGTCACGATCGATGCAGATCGGGCCCGCGCCGAAGCTGACGCCGCAGATGCAGCCCTCGCCCGCGGCGAAGCAAGCGGACCACTCCATGGCGTGCCGATGACGATCAAGGATTCGTTCCAGACCGCCGGGATGCGTACGACGTCGGGCGCACCGGAACTGGCGCATTTTGTCCCGACTGAAGATGCGTGGCCGGTCGCGCGACTCCGCGAAGCCGGCGCGATCATCTACGGCAAGACCAATCTCCCGATCTACGCAGGCGACCTGCAGAGCTATAACGACGTCTTCGGCACCACGAACAATCCGCACGATCAATCGCGCACGCCCGGCGGCTCCTCGGGCGGCTCGGCGGCAGCCCTCGCTTGTGGCTTCACGCCACTCGAACTCGGGAGCGATATCGGCGGATCGATCCGCCTGCCCTCGCACATGTCGGGTGTCGTCGGCCATAAGCCCAGTTACGGTATCGTCCCGGCGCACGGTCAGATTCCCGGACCTCCGGGGACACTGACTCTCGCCGATCTCGCAGTGGCAGGCCCGATGGCTCGTACCGTCGATGACCTCAAGCTCGGACTCAATATCATGACGGGGCCGAATCGATGGGAAACGCCGGCGTGGCGCCTGCGCTTGCCCGCGCCGCACCATCGCAAGCTGAGCGAGTATCGTATCGCGGCTTGGCTCGATGATCCTTTCTGTCGCGTCGAACCCGAATCGCGCGCCCTGCTCGAACAGGCCGCTGAGAAATTAGCGGAGGCCGGAGCGCGGGTGAATCACGAAGCGCGCCCGGAGTTCTCGCTTGAAAAGGTCACCGATACCTTTTTCGCTCTGTTGCAGGCCGCATTAGCAGGCGGCGTCTCCCGCGAAAAGATCGAAGCCTTCGCCGCGGACCAGGGCGATTCCGAGGTCTCGCAGACTCGCCGCCGTCAGGCGATACGCCATCGTGAGTGGCTCAGCTACCACGAACGGCGGCTCCAGATGCGGAAACACTGGGAAAATTTCTTCAAGGATTGGGATATCGCGCTGCTGCCGGTGATGCCCTGTCCTGCGATCCCTCACGATCAATCGCAGCCGCAAGCCGGCCGTATCGCGAAGGTCAACGGCGAGGATCGTTCCTACTGGGGTTTGATCACCTGGATGGCGCCAGCGGGAACCTGCTATCTGCCTGCGACGGTTGTGCCGGTCGGCAAGCTCAGCAATGGCCTACCGGTGGGTATCCAGATCGTCGGGCCGTATCTGGAGGACAACACGACGCTCGATCTGGCCAAGCGCTTGATGACACTCTTAGGCGTCGGCTGCCCTCGACCGGCTGGCTTCTAGCGCGGTATGCGTTCTTCTAGTCGGACTTCTTCGGTGGCGTCTTGGCCCCGTAGAAGCGCCGCCGCACAACGATCGGCAGGCCCGAAGGCGACGTGCCGATAATCTCGTGGGTCGCGCCGGGAGGCAGATTGCCGTGCTCGTCGGCCTTAGCCGCCTCCCCCCGCGCGATCAGGCCACGGATAAAAGCCTCTTCGGCTTTTTTGGCACGCTCCTCCGGCGTCAAAGTCGGCGGAGCTTTGTCTCCCGGATTCGCCATCTCTCACCCGGGCACGATGCCCGCAGGATCTAGAGTCCGCAAAAACCACAATCGAACAAGATCCGCTTCAGCGCAAGCTCGCCGGTCGCCAAACGCGCTATCCGATGGGTCTTGCGCGACCGGGGATGAGCAACGAAGCCACCCACCACACCATGTGCGCCGAAATCGATTCGCCCCAGACGAAGCAGATGATCGACAAAGGATCGCGCTGCTCGATCGGAACTCGGGGGAATCACCTGCAGCCCGCCGCGGCCAGCGGCAATCGCCGCGATTCGCCGAGCTTGATTCGCAACATGCACGAACAGTGGAACCTGACCGAGGCCGTATGGCATCCCGTTGATCGCCTGCAGCGGCATCTCGGTGACTTTGGCCTGAGGAGCGGCTGCCGCGATTCCTGCTGCTCCAGCCTGCAGCATCCCGGTCGCAAGCGCGCTCTGCGTCGAGAGAAGCCCACGACGAACAAAGGCACTGGTCAGGGCAACGTTGTAGGTGCCGCCGGTCTTGCGATCGGCTTCGATCAGTGCGGCGGCCACCTGGCTGTACCACTCAGGAACGATCGGCGCGGTTTGTACTGCTGCTACCAGCAGGCTTCCGGCTTTCTCGCTGAGCGCCTGCAAATCGGCGCCGGTTGGACGGCTCGAGTGGGTAAGCACCATCCCGGCGAAGGCCTCGAGGAAGGCACCGCTGAAGACCCGCGAAAAATTGTGCGGCTCCTGCGAAAGTGTTGAAGCGGGTGAATCCGCGTCGAGCCCTTCAGGATCCTGATAATGAAAAGAGTTTGCCGCATTGCGCAGACAATCCGTATCGACAGCCCCGGGCGATACCGCCCTGATCGCCGAGCCCAGCTGTTCCGCGAGACGTGACCAATTGGAATTGTGATCGATATGCCCGCCCGTTTCCGAAAGAATCGCATCGCGCACTTCCGGCACTTGCAGCGCAGTCAGCAGCGCACTGATATCGGCGAACGCTTCGTGGAACGCAGGCACTTCCAGGCTCGCCGTGTCGAACAGCTCAGGTCTCAGCGAATCCAGTATCCCGTGTCCTAGTTCATGGCAGACAATATCGGGACTCTCACCCGAATAAACGGTGCTGCCGTCTGCACCTCTGCCGTGAAAAAAGTTCAGTGCATTACGATCGTAATAGGCATTCAGATCTTCGCCACCGTCGAGAATGATCGGCAGAATCTTTCCCGGCTGCCATGTCGTCCCGGCCGGCACGAGACTCGCCCAGAAGGCGGCGCCTCGGGAGGCGGCGGCTGCGCAACTCCAATAACGAAATTCGTTGGTGCCGCGATCGTAAGGTTTGGCCTCAGGCGCGTCGCCATTCATCCGCAGAGCGTAAGGGCCCTTGGCGAGGTCGGGTTGAGGAACTTGAATCAACCCGAGTGCGCTTTCGGGATCATCCTTCCACACCATTATGTTTGCCATCTTCGTTGCCCCCCAGACCGACGATTTGAAACTTTGAGTTAGGTAGCCGCCTTCATTAGTGATCTGCGCCCGAAATCCTATCGGGTCAACCCAAATACGATTTGCGCTTTTGAGCGCTGACCCACTATGAGCAGCTTTCGGGAAGTATCACGTTGCGAGTCTCTAGTTTTCGATAAATACTCACTCTCCCAAAGCAGAGCGGCGAAGGAGCCTCGCTCCCTCGCCGCTCACCGTGAGCTTCTGCTACTCGGATTCTACTTGCCGGCCCGGGTGATCATATCCGGACGTGCAGGGCTCGGACGCGATGCTGCAACGCGCTTGATTTCAGCATCGAGCGCCTGCACAACGTCGGGCGAGATATTCTCGGAGCCCTTCTTGGCGATGTGCTCCGCGACGCGGGATCCGATCGCAACCTTCGCCTGCCCGACCAACTCGGCGAAATTCGTCCGCGCGTATTCGAGTGACTCGACGCGATTGTCATTGCCGTTCTGGAAGTGCGGCATCACGTAGCGCGCGATCATCTCGTAAGAGCGCTGCGTCGCTTCCCAATTCGCCCAGTTATGCGCCAGCTGCAAGAAGGCTCCGAAACCACCCGATTGCTTCTGGAGCCGCTCGATCTGCGCGATACAATCCTCGGGCGTACCGACTACCGCCATCCCGCTGTCGACGAGCGCATCGACTGGATCGGAGCCGTCGGCGAACGGAGCGAGTGCCAACGCCGCTACTTCCTGGAAATAGAAGAGCCACTTTCTAAGCCCGAACTTGACGTTCTCGCGCGCCTTCTCACGCGTCTCGGCGACATGTACGGGCCCGACCAGGCGCCAGTTGCGGCGATCGACGGTCTTACCGCAATCGCGTGCGGTCTGCTCGCAGATAGCCCAGTTCGAAGCGAGCGCGTTAAAGCCACCAGCTGTGGTAGCGCCGATCGACAGCAGGCCGATACCGTGACGCCCCGCCGCCGTAGCTCCCGTCGGAGAGATCTGACTAGCGACAGCCATCTCCACCGCCGGACGGCTGTACGGCGTGATGTGAAGGCGCGCATTCTGCAGGGTAAACCAATCGGTCTTCTTGGTGACGGTCTCACCATGCAGCAGCGGTACGAGCGCGTCGAGCGCCTCGTCCATCATGTCACGCTGCTTCACCACTTCGATTCCGATCATCTTCGCGTCGGAGGGAAGTGCTCCGGGACCGACACCGCACATCGTGCGTCCGCGCGTGATGTGATCGAGCTGATTGATCCTTTCGGCTACCATCAGCGGATTGTGGTACGGCAGCGACACGACTCCGGTTCCCAGCCGGATATGGCGCGTGCGCTCCGCGGCCGTCGCGATAAACAACTCGGGGCTCGCGATAATCTCGTAACCGGCCGAGTGATGCTCGCCGATCCAAATCTCGTCGTAATTCAGCTTATCCATGTGCTGGATCAGTTCGAGATCGCGTTCGAGCGCCAGGGTCGGGTTCTCATCCACCGGATGGAACGGCGCCATGAATGCGCCGAAGCGTAGCTTTGCGTTTGCCAAAATCTTTCTCCCGCTTACGTCGATTACTCGACAGGATTATCGGCCCAAGAAAGGCCCGTGTCTGTATCTGTAACAGGCGTGATGGGTTCGGCATAGGCACGCAACCCCGATGCCATCAATACGCGCCGCGTCGGTACAAGACTCGCTCGCCCTATCACTAAAGGAGCCACTGGGACGCGATCGCCATTGGTGCCGAAGGAAACGTTCACATTGTTTCCTTTGGAAACAGAATCACGGCTCAAACCTCGCGTAACCCGCTGCTTTTGGCTGGCACGACGTGTGCCTATGAGCGGCGGACGTACTTGACTCAGCTTGTGGGACGAAGGCTGCGATTGCATCGGCAACGCGGACCTAATCTGGAGGGAACGATGGACGAAACGACCAACGCTCAAATTGATGCACCAAATCGATGGCGACTGGAAACGCCCGGACACGTGGGATGGAAGCGCACTGCCCGCCCCGATGATCCCAACCGCTATCTGATGATCTCGGTAGACTGCCATGCCAACGAACCCGCGAAGTTATGGCTCGACCGCATCGATAAGAAGTTCCGCGATCGGCTCCCTAAAATCGAGGTCGACGTGAACGGCGTGAAGTGGGCTGTGACCGAGGGGAATCGCCGCTCACGCCTGCTCGATACCAACCTGAAAGGCGAAGACGAGGAGCGTAATCAGGCCGGTGCGACCATCGAAGGACGCATCCGCGACCATCGCCGCGACGGCATCGACGCGGAGATTCTCTTTCCCAACAAGGGCCTCGTGATGTGGGCGACGCGCGACGCCGAATTTGGCGCAGCGCAGTGCCGCGTCTGGAACGATTGGGCGTGGGAGATGTACAGCAACTACAACGACTTCATGTCGCCTGCGGCCTGCATCATGACCGCCGACGTGAATATCGCGATTGAAGAGATAAAGCGGGTCGCCAAGCTCGGCTTCCGCGCGATCAACCTGCCCTGCAAGCCCATTTACGGGGCCCACTCGTCCAAGGATCCCAACTACAACATGGACGTTTACGATCCGATGTGGGCGGCAATTCAGGACTGCGATCTGGCGATCACCTTCCATATCGCGACGGGCCGCGACCCTCGTGCAGCCCGCAAGGATGGTGGTGCAATTATCAACTACGCAGCACACGCCCTTGCCCCGACGGTAGAGCCGATCACCAGCCTTTGCGCGTCCGGCGTTCTCGAAAAGTTTCCCGGTATCCGCTTCATCGCGATTGAATGCGGTATCGGCTGGATTCCCTGGCTCCTCGAAGCGATGGACGAAGCGGCCCGCAAACATCATATGTGGGCGTACCCGAAACTGAAGAAGCTGCCGAGCGAATACTTTCGCCTGCATGGTGCGGCGTCCTTCCAGGACGATCCGATCGGCTGCGAACTGGCGGAGAAGCACAACCTCGTCGACAACTTCCAGTGGGACAACGACTATCCCCATCACGAGGGATCGTGGCCGCACTCGGCGGAATCGATCGAGCGCCAGATGGGATGCCTCTCCGATGAGAGCCGCGCGAAGATCCTCGGATTGAACGCGGCCAAGATGTTCAAGTTCGACGTTGACGCCTTAATGCGCCGTCGGCTCGCTCACTGATCAGGAATACGACGCATCAACCTAGGCCTACAGCCAGAAGGGATTGCAAAAAACATGGCAACCACTGAGCAAGCTAATCCATCAACGAATGGCGGCGGCGTCGCGCAGTACGACGCGATCGTAATCGGCGCCGGCGTCTCCGGCCTCTGCCTGCTCTATCACCTGCGCAACCTCGGGATGAAAGTGCGTATTTTCGAGGCTGGTACCGGTGTCGGTGGCACCTGGTACTGGAATCGCTATCCCGGATGCCGCTTCGACTCGGAGAGCTACACCTATGGCTACTCGTTCTCGAATGAGTTGCTGCAGGAGTGGAACTGGCGTGAGCATTTCTCCGCTCAACCCGATACAGAGCGCTACCTGAACTACGTCGCCGACAAGTTCAACATGCGGCCCCATATCCAGTTCAATACCCGGATCACGGCTGCAACCTTCGATAACAAGGAGAACACCTGGGAGGTTCAGACTGAGCAAGGTGGACGCGCTCGTGCGCGTTACCTGATCACGGCCGTCGGAATTTTGTCGTCGCCTTACACCCCACCGTTCGAAGGAATCGACAGCTTCAAAGGCCCCAAGTACCACACCGGTTTGTGGCCCAAGCAAGATCCGGATCTTAAGGGTAAACGCGTCGCCGTTATCGGCACCGGCGCCAGCGCAGTTCAGTTGATTCCTGAGATAGCGAAGATCGTCGGGCATCTCACGGTCTATCAGCGCCGACCTAACTACTGCGCTCCGCTACGCAATTCCGTTATCGACGACGAGATGCAGAAGAAAATCAAGGCGAGCTATCCCGAGATATTCCGGCGCGTCAGCGAGACGACCGCCGCCTTTATGCACGACTTCGATCCTCGGTCGATCTGGGATGTGACCCCGGAAGAACGGCTCGCTCGTTTTGAGGAGCTATGGCAACAGCCAGGCTTCTCCAAATGGCTGGCCAACTTTCACGATATCAATACCGATCAAAAGGCGAACGAGATCTATTCGGAGTTCGTTCGCAACAAGATCCGCGAACGCGTGAAGGATAAAGCGGTCGCCGAAAAGCTGGTGCCGAAGGACCATCCTTTTGGCGCCAAGCGTATCCCGCTGGAAACCAATTATTACGAGGCCTACAACCGCGAAAACGTCGAGCTCGTCGATCTCCGCGAGAACCCGTTAGAACGCATCACGCCCAAGGGGATCAAGACCCGCGATCGGGAACGCGAGTTCGACGTCATCATCTTCGCCACCGGCTTCGACGCCGTTACCGGCGCGATCAGGAAGATCGATATCCGCGGCGTCAATGGCGTCTCCTTCAAGGAGGAATGGGCCCACGGCCCCCGCACTTACCTCGGAGTCCAGACGGCAGGCTTCCCCAACCTGTTCGTGATCAGCGCGGCGGCGTTCTGCAATCTGCCGCGATGTGTCGAGATGCTGGTCGAATGGACCACCGACTGCATCCGCTATATGCGGTCGCGAGGTCTAACTCGAATTGAAGCCACCCCCGAGGCACAGGCCGCCTGGGTCAAACATTCTGCTGAGCTAGCCGGGCAATCGTTCCTGACGCGCGGCGACGTCGGCGGCGACTCGTGGTTCATCGGAGCGAATATTCCAGGAAAAGATCGCATTTTCCTGCTTTACGCCAACAGTGCTCCCGCCTATCGCAAAGAATGCGCAGACGTTGCCGCTAAAGGCTACGAAGGCTTCGCCATGCGCTAACCCCACCCTCCGCTACTCGAAGGTTCCGGTGGCCGGACTCACAAGTTTGTGGTCACCGGGGCTTTCCCGCCTCTCCTTAACCTCCGAACAGTCAGAATTAACCCAATCTTGTTCCGTTACGGATAATCGGCCCGGCTCGTTCGGGCGCCATGTTGGCATCATGGAACGTGCCTATGCCCTTTTAACAAACTTGTAACAGTCCCCTGCTGTACTTTTTTTTCCTGTAGGGGTCTGATGTTGCCAGCATTCTGGTGGAAGACTTCCAAGTGGCTGAACTGGCAGATACTGTCGGAAATCAAACAACTATCGGCGTTCGTGAAAGACGGAGCCATCGTCTGCGCAGAGCGCCCGCAGCAGATCGCATTTTTAACTCAACGACGGCGTTCCTGGCCTTTTCCGTCGTAGCGATCCTCACCGCTTTGATCAGTGTTTTGCTGGTCGAGGCTTGGCCCGCGATTCGCCAATTCGGCTTCCACTTTCTGATCAGCACCGACTGGGACCCGGCCAACGATCAGTACGGCGCCCTGCCCTTCATCTATGGCACGATCGTCTCTTCATCGCTGGCGTTGCTTCTCGCGGTGCCGCTTAGTCTCGGGGTCGGACTTTGCCTTAGCGAGATGACGCCCGATTGGTTGAGCCGGCAACTTGGCTTCCTCGTTGAACTTCTCGCCGCAATTCCCAGCGTCGTCTACGGCCTTTGGGCCATCTTCGTACTGGGTCCGTGGCTGCGTGACCACGTCGAACCTTTCCTGAGCACCTACTTAGGCTTTCTACCCTTCTTCAAAGGTCCGCGCATCGCGATCGGGATGCTGAACGCGGGTGTCGTCCTCGCGATCATGGTGCTGCCCTATATCGCCGCGGTTATGACCGACGTTTTCCGCACGGTGCCACGAACCAATCGTGAGGCTGCTCTCGCACTAGGTGCGACCAAGTGGGAGATGGTCCGGATGGCGGTGCTGCCTTTCGGCACATCCGGTTTGATTGGCGCGGTCATCCTTGGGTTGGGTCGCGCCCTCGGTGAGACGATTGCCGTTGCGATGGTGATCGGAAACCGGCCGGAAATTTCGGCTTCGCTTTTCATGCCCTCGACGACCTTGGCCAGCGTCATCGCCAACGAATTTGTCGAAGCGACGTCGACCCTTAACGTTGCCGCTCTGATCGAGCTCGGTCTGGTATTGCTGGTCTTGGCCTTCCTGATGAACGTCATGGCTCGCGGACTGGTTGCCGGCGCTACTCGCCGCTTTAAGGAAGCCAAATGAGCGAGTTCTCGAATAAAGATCAGCTGCGCCGACGCTATCGCAAGATCAAAAGCAACGTGATGGTCGGTGTGACCGTTGCAGCAACCGTTATCGCTTTGACGCCGCTTTTTCTCGTCCTCGGTTATCTGCTGGCGAAGGGCGCGTCGAGCCTTAACTGGGCCTTCTTCACCAAGATGCCGGCACCGGTCGGCAAGACCGGCGGCGGTATGGCGAACGCTATCGTGGGCACCTTCGAATTGATCGGACTCGCGAGTATCGTCGGCGTTCCAATCGGCGTTGGTGCCGGTGTCTACCTCGCGGAGAACCGTGATCGCTCGATGCCGCAGGTAATTCGTTTTGCTGCCGACGTGATGATGGGTGTGCCTTCGATCGTTATCGGTATCTTCGCGTACACGGTGATTGTCCGCCCAATGGGTGGCTTCTCCGCCCTCTCCGGTGCGATCGCCCTCGCTTTCATCATGATCCCTCTGGTCACCCGAACTGCCGAGGAGATGATCCTGCTGGTGCCGCACGAGTTGCGTGAAGCGGCGCTCGCCTTAGGAGTACCGCGATGGCGCACGACGATGTCGGTCATCGTACGCGCGGCTGCAACCGGTATCTCAACCGGCGTTATCCTCGCCGTCGCTCGTGTTGCGGGAGAAACCGCACCGCTGCTTTTTACCGCTTTCGGTAACCGCTTCTGGTCGGTCGCTTTACGCGAACCAATCGAAACCCTGACCGTCCAGGTTTACACTTATGCCATCTCACCTTTCGCCGACTGGCAGCGTCAGGCCTGGGCCGGAGCCTTGGTCCTGACCATGATTGTTCTTACGCTTGAGCTTGGCGTCAGATGGACCACTCGACAGAAGAGCCACGCTACCAGGTAAACGATGTCTGATAAGCTGGTCGTAAATAACCTCAACGCTTACTTCGATAAGACCCGGGCTGTGCGCGATGTCAATGTCGGCTTCAGCGCGAATCGGGTGACCGCGATTATCGGCCCCTCGGGTTGCGGCAAGTCGACGTTGGTCCGATGCCTCAATCGGATGCACGAGGTGGTTCCTGGTGCTCGCGCCGAGGGTCGCGTGATGCTCGACGGGATGAACATCTACGACCCGGCGGTAGACCCCGTGGATGTCCGCCGCCGTATCGGAATGGTCTTCCAGAAGCCGACGCCCTTCCCGACGATGTCGGTCGCCGAGAACGTCGCGGCGGGATTAACTCTGAACGGAGCCTCGCTCTCAAATGCCGAGCGCGATCGGATCGTCGAGAAAAGCCTGCGCGATGCCGCCCTATGGGAAGAGGTCAAAGACCATCTGCATCGCCCGGGCACCAGTCTCTCGGGCGGCCAGCAGCAACGCCTCTGCGTCGCACGGGCGCTGGCTGTTGAGCCGGAGGTGCTCCTCCTCGATGAACCCTGCTCTGCGCTCGATCCGATCTCGACGGCCCGAATCGAAGAGCTCTTGCTTGAACTCAAGGACAGTTACACGATCGTGATTGTCACTCACAACATGCAGCAGGCGGCCCGTACAGCCGATTTTACCGCCTTCATGTACACCGGGGATCTCATCGAGTTCGGAGAGACGAAACAGATCTTTACTAATCCCAGCAAGCGGGAAACCGAAGACTATATCACTGGCCGGTTCGGCTAAGAGCGCGAGAAGAGGTATTCACGATGGACAGTACGCAGCCCCAACACACCAATCGTCAATACGAAGAAGATCTTCGCGCGCTCCGTTCCGGCTTGATCAAGATGGGCGGATTGGTGGAAAGCCAAATCGCCGATGCGATCGAAGCTTTGATCGAGCGCGATACCGAACGCGCCCGCGCGACGATTGCTCGCGACGCCGAAGTGAACCGCATGGACGTCGAGAATGACGAAGCCGCGATCCGCCTCCTGGCATTGCATCAGCCGGCCGCCGGCGATCTGCGCTTCATTACCACGGCCCTCAAAATCACCACCGACCTCGAACGGATCGGCGATAACGCGGTGAATATCTGTGAGCGTGTCCTTGAACTGAATCAGGAACCGCAGCTTAAGCCCTATATCGACATTCCGCGGATGACGGCGATTACCCAATCGATGGTCAAAGACAGCGTCGATGCGTTTATGCGCGACGATCCGGATTTGGCCGAAGCGGTTATCGAGCGTGATGATGAAGTCGATGGCCTGAACCATCAGATTTACCGCGAACTCCTGAGCTACATGGTTGAGGATCCGGCAACAATCCAGCGCGCCACGCGTATTCTCTTCGTATCGAAGAATCTCGAGCGCGTCGCCGATCACGCGACGAATATCGCCGAGATGGTGGTCTATATGGTCAAGGGACGCACGATTCGGCATACGGAAAAGAAGCAACGATGATGAATCAAGCGGTGGATGCGGGGCGTGAGCGGATTCGTCAGAAAATCCTCATCGTCGAGGATGAGGCGGATATCCGTGAGTTGCTGCGTTACAGCCTGACGCAGGAAGGTTTTGCCGTTGAAGAGGCCGCCGACGGGGCCGAAGCCCTCGATCGGATTACTCGACGAGCACCGGATCTTGTGCTGCTCGACCTGATGCTGCCACGGATGTCCGGACTCGAACTCTGCCGCCGGCTGCGAGCCAACGTCGAGACGGCGCAAATACCCGTGATCGTCGTGACCGCCAAGAGCGCTGAGGTCGATCGCGTCCTTGGGCTCGAAATGGGTGCCGACGATTACGTCGTTAAGCCCTTCAGTCCGCGTGAGGTAGTAGCGCGAGTGAAGGCCATGCTCCGCCGGGTGCATGCGACGATGGAGCCGCGCGGCGCCGCTGTCTATGAAAAAGGTCGCCTGCGTATCGACTTCAGCACCTACGAAGTTTTCGTCGATGGCGTCAAACACGATTTGGCGCTGCGCGAGTTCGAACTGCTGCGCTTCTTTGTGCAGCATCCGCTGCGGGTCTACAGCCGCGAGCAGTTACTCGATCTGGTGTGGGGGCGCGATACTTTTGTCGAGCCGCGCACCGTGGACGTGCATGTGCGCCGCCTACGGCAGCAGATTGAACGTGACGACGCCAACCCTGAATTGATTCTCACCGTGCGGAGCGTCGGATATCGCTTCGATCCGGAACCACTTGGTTAAATCTATCGGACCGCGCCTTGCGGCTGCCACCGTGGTGGCATTGTTACCGGTCGCCGCCACGATGATGCTCTATGTGGCGCGAGACCGGATCGCTCCCCTGTCCGCCATCGCCGCTGTTGGCATGAGCGTGGGGCTCGGAGTGTTCACCGGCTTAGGCACCGCCCGAGCCTGGCGCCGCAGAGCCGATAGACTCGACGCGATCGCCGATGCGATTAGTCGCCGCACCCTGCCCTCGCATCTTCTGCCCGATGAACTGGATGAGATCAGTCTGGCCGAACGCCATCTTCTCGACGCGGCAGATTCGGTGGTGACCGACGTAAAAGCGTTGAATGAACAGCGTGAGGAGTTCGAAGCGATCCTGCGCAGCATGTACGAGGCCGTCGTCGTCACGGGCGCGAGGCGCGAAGTCGTGATGATCAACGGAGCGGCCCGACGACTCTTCGCCCTGCAACCTGACGCTGACTATCGCGGTCGGGATTTCGTTGAGTTGTGCCGTGATCCCCGCGTTCAGGATTTCATCGGGCGGGCTGGCGGTACGGGCGGCAGCGAGCCGATCACGGCCGAACTCTCGATTCAGACGCCTATGCCGCGCTCGATCGAGGTCAGCTCGGCACCCCTGCGCCAGGGCCAGCCGAACAGCGAACGAGTCTTCGTCTTTCACGACATTACCCGTCTCAAGTCTTCCGAGACGGCCCGCGCCGATTTCGTTTCAAATCTGACTCACGAGCTACGCACGCCTCTAACAGCACTGTACGGCTATGCAGAAACGCTCGCGAAGGGCGTCGACGATCGCGAAACCGAGCGTCGCTTTCTCGGAATCATCGAGCGTCAGTCGCGTCGACTCGCCCGCTTACTCGATGATCTGATCTCGCTCTCGGATCTGGAGCGCGGCCTGTCGCCCCTCAAGACAGAGGATCTGGAGCCACTCCATCTACTCGAAGAAGCATACGAGTTGATGGCGGAGCGCGCAGGTCGGCAAGGCGTCGAGCTGAAGATAAGCCGGACCGCGAATCTGCCTCCAATTCGCGTCGATCACGATCGGCTCCATCAGGTGCTGATTAACCTCCTCGACAATGCCATCAAGTACACGCCGCGCGGCGGTAGTGTGACGCTGGAGGCGCACACGCGGGAAGCTACCAACGGTGCCTCGGGGACTCCTGCTCCCGGGATTGTCTTCAGCGTTACTGACACTGGCGAGGGAATTCCGGCAGCGCACATCCCGCGGCTTACCGAGCGCTTCTATCGCGTCGATCGCGCCCGCTCACGCGATTTGGGCGGCACCGGTCTGGGTTTGGCGATCGTAAAGCATATCGTGCAGATGCATCACGGGAGCCTGAAGATCGAAAGCCGCGTGCGAGAAGGCACTATCGTGACGGTCTGGCTGCCTTTAGGACCGGCGCCCGCGGTGCCCTAAAAGGTGAGAGGCGCATAATCCTTTGCGCGGACATCTTGCGATGACTCGCGCGATATGGAGAATGGGGAGTCCCTCAAGAGCGCGCCCTTAGCTCAGCGGATTAGAGCATCAGACTACGGATCTGAGGGTCGGGGGTTCAAATCCCTCAGGGCGCGCCAATAAAACTCAACAGATTCAAGGGATTCTACGCGGCTCGAAAAGACGATCCCGTTGGGTATTTGGTGAGAATAGACGAGGCATAGACGTAGCAAGGATTTTCGCTGAGTTTTTCCAATAACGCGTCTTCTCCGCATCCATCAGCGATGAAAGGTTTAACCGACCGTATCCGCGAAACACAGCTTCCCCGCATCGCGCAAGCAGTTTCCGGAATAGTGGGGAGAGACTCAGCGGCGATACGTCTATTGCGACCCGGATACGAATCTTTTCTCCGGATCATGCATCACAACAAAGGGCTCCCTTGGGCGTTAACGGTGCCACCGAAGAGACTGTCCGGGGGCGAGCCTTTTCATTGAGAGAGGGAGCCTGGTTCAGAGAAAACGATAAAGCATATAGAAGACAACGACTATCGCCACGCTTCCCACCACTAGGGTATCTGGATCTGTCTTCCATAGGCCTTGAAGACGATGTCTTTTCCGAGAACGGCGGCTCCTCGACCCTTTCCGCCCCTCCACCTGATTTATAGGCACAAACTTTAATTCCTTGGATTCATATTATCGTTTTCCATTATAGGTCCGAAGCAGCCCGGCATTAGTTGCCAAAGTACCTCGTCGTGTTCATCGCACGTAAGTTCGGCGACAGGTTTTGCGCACCGCCGCAGACCATCCAGCGAATGATATGGAAGGTGGCATCTATCTTCCAAAAAAGGCTTCCAACCTGTTTCCGGCAAATCGAGTACGCCGAGAAAATAAACACTACCTCCGGAGCCTCTCGTTTTCGAGATCTCATCGGCGAGCAATGACAACGTCCTTGGCCCGCTACCGGATGCGCTCGCTGGCACGTCGAACTTCTTCGCACCGTTCCCCCAGAACCAAGAGTACAGAAGCGAGACTGGATCCCAGCCAGCAACAAGCAGATCTGATGAGCTGAGGGTCCCAGCTAAATGGTGGGCACTATCCAGACAAGGCGTTGACGACTGGCTTGCCCCCAGCCCATGAAAAAACCCGATGATCGTTACGAAAGCAATCAACAGGGCTTCCGGCGCGATAATCAGCCGATAAGGGGGCCGGTACCATGCAGACAAAATTACGCTTGATGCGAGAAAAACCACAGCGAGCGGCTGCAACCATAGTTTGTCGTATAGTGGATCCCAGAAAATTAGCGCCAGAGTGTCGAATAACAAAGCGACTACACAGCATTCGAGAATGAGCCGCCTCCTGCGCTCCAAACCAGCCCAGACCTCCCCAAGGCGGAATGAGGTCCAAATCAGCCAACCGCTCATCACAAAGACAGCCGTGGAAGTTAACAGGATCCATCGGTCGTGCGAGTGGCTTATAACCAACGAGCGAATGCCTTGATAATCGACCGGTACGCTGGGCACAACGCTGTTTGCGAAGCCGACCGGAAGATTGACCAACTTTGAAATGCTGACTCCTCCGTACACTTGCTCCCCGCCATCCATGGCAAGGAAGCGGCGCGCCATAGCCAGCGAACTTGTGGTACCCGACCAAATGTATATTGGCACGTAAGCGGCGAGTACCCCTACTATGCAGCCTGCGAGGAACCACAGTATCAGAGTGCGATTGTCAGAGTTGCGTCGCTCGTCCCAACCGTAGATCAAGACCAACTCAGCCGGACCTATCAACACCATACTTTCGTACGTTGCCATCGCCAGCAGAAGCAATGTTCCGGCCACAAAGAGTCGCAGCCGCGAAGATGCTGCGAGACCCGATACCATCGCCGAGATTGAAGCGAGGCTCCAGAACAACCCCATCATCGGTTCTGCTGTACTGGTCGCGTGTAGCAGGAACGCGTTTGAGAACGCATACGCGCAAGTGGCGGCTAAAGCGATGTCTACCCGTTCAGCGATCCCGTAACAAAGGAGCCAGAGCAGCGAGATAGACCCGGCAGCGGCTAACGCATTCATCCAATGGACGAACCGAACGAAATCAAAGGCGTTTGTAGCTGTTATTCCCACAACGGAGAGTGCCTTCGTCCAAAGAAAGACATTCACAAAATAGAGTAGGTGATTGTTCCCCCCCGCCGTCGGGTGGCCCAGCCAATAGACCGAAAGGCATCGAATGGCTCCGTCAACAGCGAGATATTGTTGCGTCCTCAAAAGGATGAACAATGAGGCCGAAGCGGCGAAGAGCCCGAGACTGGAGACAAGCTGGAAACGTCGCATCAGCGCAAGTTTAATAAGGCTTTCCCGGGCGAAGAAACAGCCCCCAACAGCCAGCCATATCCTGATGGCATCTAACCTCACCGTAGGTTTGATCGTCGGCCAGCACAGCGGGCGCGTCCTTGAGCTTCTGCTGTCGATCATCTTCCAGGCTCGCCCAGCAGATGGTCGGCGTCTACGTGGTGATCACCCATGTGTCCGCATCGCGAGCCGCGAATGTGGGCGAGCAATCGCCGCAGCAACGGTAACCAACGTCGCTCAATCAAAATCTCGGAACTCCTGCGCCTCACACGGTTAAATGCCCCCGCTGCCCTACACACAGCCTGCGCTAGGCGAGCGACTTTCAGCCGACAGCGGGTCGCGAATGCTCTACCCGTCAATGGGCAAGAGTCTCCCGTCAACGGGAGTCCCCGCACCGCACATCTGGGAGGGATTACATCAGAGTAGGTTTGTCGTGGCGCGGGGAGGGAGGGCCCCCACCGGCCAAGGTATCCCCCGAGCTGGATAGGGTACCGTTGGCTGACAGCCAATTTGACAGCCATGCCGCTGAACATCGGTGGACAGACGCGGACGGAATGGCCATTCAGCAGGCAAAAAGGCTAGCAATTTAGCGCTCTGCGCTCACTTGTGGACAGTATCCAACGGAACTACGGATCTGAGGGTCGGGGGTTCAAATCCCCCAGGGCGCGCCAATAAAACCAAGGAATTACGCTCTACCCGAACACCTTATCAAGTCCAAAGGTACCAGTTAGGTACCGCGCAACGTGATGCCAGGGTCGCGTGCCGTTCGCCGGCGAAAGCTCTTCCGGCGTCCCCGGTACTGCGCGACACTGCTCACTAAGGTCGTATGCAACGCGAGGGCTCACATCATCGAACGCCGGGCGCTGTCTATTCTGCGGCGGCTCCTTCACGAGATTCGGTGCCCCGTCGCGTGCGCCGGGGCGACCAGCACAACGGCGCAGATCGTTTGCTCGACGATCCCGAGAACCACAAGGAACAAACCGCCGGGGGGGGTGAAGCGTTGTAGCCGCCGGCGCAAGAGTGACCCAGGGTCGCCGATTGAAAACTGACCCACCCCGGTATGGAGTACTCCATAGCGGAGGGCCTCATGCTGGTGGCTGAGGAAGCGGTGGAGATCCGGGTTTTGAGCAGGCAGGGCAGGAGCATTTGGGAGATCGCGCGGATGCTGGCGGTGTCGCGCAACACCGTGCGGCGGTACGTACGCGGTGCAATCACTTCGGCTTCACGCTGACTCAACCCCCAACGCCCGATCAGGCGGGTACGGCAATCCCCCGCGTTCATTTGCTAAAATTCACCAATGCCTCACTTCACCACTGAGACAGCGTGAAAGGCGCGTCAGCGTGAAAGGCGCGTCAGCGTTAGGCCGGGTTGGCTGCTGCTGCCCGGTACTGGCGACAGTATGGCTTCGAGAACCTAGAACGAGCACGCCAGCAGAGAAGCCTCAATGCGTCGAGGCGGCGGGCTGAGCGTATGCAACGCGAAGCCGAGCAGCGGCATACTCTCATCTACCCGCATGGATGGGCGTTCGTGTGGTACTGCACTTGCGGACTCTTCGCGGCGTTGTCCGTGATGCTCAACGCGGCGGTCTGGCGGCCGGTCTTGGCGCGCGTGAACGTCACTGAGAAAGTGCACTGGCCGCCATTTTGATCGAGCACACCAACGCAAGTTTGGTCTGGGACGAATTGTGCGTTGTCCTACCCCACGCCTTGAATGGTGAGATCGACTGAGTTGTGATTAATGAGGTTAACTGCCGTCGCCGCGGGCTGGCCGAGCGGTTGCTTGCCGAAGCTCAGCCCTCCAGGCTCGACCGCGACCCGGCCCGGCACGCCTTGCCCCACCAAGGCAACCTGTTGCGGAGCATTAATCGCATTATCGTTGAGATTGAGAGTAACCACCCGCGAGCCGAGTCCGGTCGGCGTGAAAATAATCGAAACCGAGCACTTTGCTAACGGGGCGAGCGCACCCACTCCGGTATTGGACGTAATCGCGAAATCGCCGCTGATCTTCGGCTCGCCGAAGGTCAGAGTAAGACCCTTTCATTGTGCCCGGTACGGCGGGCAAGCCCCCGCAAAGCGATATTCCCCCCCCGAGTCATCGGCACTCTAGTGCAATAGATTGCATGGCCGGGGGTTAGCTCCTCCCCCGTCGTCACCTTGCAGGAAAATTCTCCGATCGGAGGGTTCGAACTCCTTGAACAAGTTGTTCAAGGAGGAATGACGAAAGGTTCTGTCATCCTGAACGCCTCCTTTTTGAGAGCTTCAAACAAGATGGGAGCTCCAAAAGGAGAGAGCGATGACTATTCAGAAGACGAAAGCGTTGGTTGGTTTCAGCCTCTTGCTTGCCGGAATTACCCCACAGGTTTGGTCGGCTGACCTCAAGGACACGGCCTCGGCTCCTACGGTCCAGGTAGCAAGCACCGAAAGTGGGGCATCGCTGTTGGGTATTGCGGCGCCGATATTGAATGCATCCACTTCTCATCCGCGCGAAAAAACGTGCCAAGCAGGTGCCTTGTATTCACAGCACGACGTAGTCGGCGATCCTGACAACTGCCTTGCGAAACAGGCCTCTTTTGCTGTGGGCCGGGCGCCAGCTGTTCCCGGGTTCTAGGTTTGCGTAATCCGTTCCGCCCCCCCCGAACGCGAGCCGGAGGTGTGAGCCCCCAAAAGCCCCTCCGGCTCGTTGGTAATCGAGCTCGTGTAACCAGCGATTTCTTCTCGCTTATTTAAAGTGGTTTATGTTGGATTTTTCTGACTCTTCGTTGTAAGAAAGGGCCTAGGCGTTGCTTAACCAAAATGCCTGCTTCGGAGACAATACTCCGACCTTGTTACTTCTGAGCCCAACGGTCCTAAAACTTCCGGGGGGTCTGATGGTAAGTCGAAGAGGTCGCCCATCGCCGCATTCCGCTAGGCAGACGGAACAGTCGGACGCTCTACAAGGAACCTTCGCTCCCTTTGGGGATTACTGGACGATCGGCTGTAGCGGTCCAGCATTCCCTTTAAAGGACATGCTCGGCTTGGGCTATATTTGCCAGCTCCTTCAACATCCATATCGGGAGTTTCGCGCACTCGATCTGCTGGCGGGACCGGCGGCTTCTGTCGCGATCAGCGAATCCAGTCGCGAGCTCATTTCTCCTGTTGATTTCGAAAGAGATCAGATCCAGCGCAAGATCGGCGACGCTGGACCGGCACTTGATACGCAAGCGAAGCAGGAAATTAGAACCCGGATCTTGGAACTGCGCTCGGAACTCCAGGAGCTCAGAGAAAATGACCAATTTGAGCGTGGCGAGAAAATAGAAGCCGAGATAGATTTTCTGACCCGCGAGCTGGCAAGAGCTCTGGGGCTCGGCGGTCGTGACAGGAGAGCTGGATCGGTAGCGGAGCGAGCTCGCCTTAACGTTACGCGAGCAATCCGGGCCGCGATACAAAAAATTGCTGATCACGACACAATTCTAGGTGAGCTGCTCTATCATGCTATCCGGACCGGATCTTATTGCTCGTACTTCCCCAAGTCGGAGCCGTCAATTGTCTGGCGCTTTTCCCTGGAGCCCGAAGGTGTATCGAAAGAGGCCGTAATCTCGGCGCCGCTGCCGCTTCGCGCCGAAACGATTCTCTTGTCGGCACCTAGCGACCTAACAGCATTCGTCGGTCGCAAGCATGAGCGCGCCTTGATGCGCCAATGGCTGGAGCGGGCAAGAAATCGTGAAGGGCGGATCGTGGTCGTAAGCGGTCCGCCGGGAATAGGTAAGACTCGTCTCTCGCGTGAAGTTGGCGAAGAAGCGCGCCGATTGGGATTCATCCCGCTTGCGGGTAATTGTTACGATCGCGAAGATTCGGTGCCGTTCGAGCCGTTTGTCGAACTCCTCGAGGCAGCAATTCGCTCGCAGAGTCCCGAAATTATCCGGACCAGTCTTGGTAATGAGGCTGTCGAACTGTCGCGTCTGCTCCCCCAGCTTCGGCGGATCCTGCCGGATCTTCAATCTCCTCTCCAGGTATCACCCGACCAATCTCGCCGTATGCTGTTCAACGCGGTCAGGGAGCTTATCACGCGACAATCCTCCCAGAGTCCAATTTTGTTGCTCCTCGAAGATATGCAGTGGGCCGACGAAGGTTCGCTGGCTCTGCTCGCTCATCTGGCCCGATCGATATCCGGCCTACCTCTTATGGTCATTGCGACCCACCGAGATGCAGAGGTCGATCTGAACGCTGGTTTGGTGCAGACCTTGGACGAGTGCACACGCCTAGGTGTTGTCGAGCGGGTTCATTTGCTTGGTTTGCCACAGACTGCGGTCGAGCAGATGATCGAAGCGCTGAGCGGGTCTTCGCCTAGTCCAGCCCTGGTGCAGGCGATATATGCAAATAGCGAGGGGAATCCCTTCTTTGTCGAGGAGCTGGTCCGCGATCTCGAGCGAAACCATCGGCATTTGGACCTCTCCAAAGACCTGACGCCCGAGCAGATCGATCTGCCGCAAAGCTTGCGTTTCGCCATCAAGCGGCGCCTCGAACGCGTGACCTCCGAAACCTTCAGCATCCTCGCTGCGGCCGCCGTGATCGGTCGCTCCTTTACCTTCGCCCTTCTGGAAAGGACAACAGGAATCGAACCTGAGCAACTTATCGACCGGGTTGAAGAAACCGAGAAAATGGGACTGACCTCGTCCAAGCTGCAGTACCCAGAAGCGAGGTTCAGATTCACCCATGAGCTAATTCGTCGGGCGGTGCTCGATCAGCTTTCGATCGCTCGTCTCCAGCGTCTGCATTTAAACGTGGCGCACGCGATCGAAACGCTCAACGCGGATGCTTTGGAGGATCGCGCAGATGATTTGGCCCATCACTATTGGAACGCTGGCGAGGCTGCCGATCCGGCCAAAGCTGTTCTTTATCTGAAATTAGCGGGCGACAAGGCTGTGCGGAGTTCGGCTAATGTGAAAGCGATCGAGCATTTCAGGAAAGCTCTTCATCTAATCGAAAAGCTCCCGGATAACCCACAAAGGCTTCAACTCGAGTTGCCACTGAGGATCGTGCTTGGGACCGCGCTGATAGCAACCAGAGGCTTTGCTTTTGATGAGGTAGAAGCGGCGTTTTCTCGCGCGCGTGATCTTTGCAAGAGAACGGGCGGAAACCCTCACCTATTTCCGATCTTATTCGGCCTCTGGGTCTTTTACCTTGCTCGCGCCGAGCACCGGACGGCCCATGAACTTGCGCAGGAATGCATGCGGATAGCCGAAAGCACGCGGGACCAGGCACAGCTATTGGAGGCTCATCACGCCTTGGGGGTCACATTGCTAAATTTTGGCGAGTTCGCCCCCGCCTTAGAGCATCTGGAGCAGGCTATCGCGATTTACCATTACGAAGAGCATGGGCCCTTGGCGGTCACCTACGGTCAAGACTCTGGAGTGGTGTGTTTGGCTCATGCAGCGTGGGCCCTGTGGTTCCTCGGATATCCGGACCAAGCCGCAATGCGAAACCGGCAGGCCCTCGAACTGGCCAAGAAAGTGTCGCACCCCTACAGCCTGGCGACTGCGTGCGACTTCGCCGCATGGTTTTTCCAGCTTTGTCGAGACCCCACGAAGGTCCAGGAATACGCAGAGGTGGCGATAACGCTCTCGACCGAGCGCGATTTCGGCTTCTATCGAGCGATGGGCTTGATACTACGCGGCTGGGCGGCCGCGCTTCAGGAACAAAAGGAGCAGGGCGTTTTGCAAATTCATGAAGGCCTTGCCGCATTCCGCGCTACGGGTGCCCGGATCATGCTTCCCTATCACGTTGCTTTGCTCGCGGAGGCTCTCGGTGAGGCGGGCTTCGTGAAGGAGGCTCTGGAAAGGCTCTCTGAAGCCAGCGCAGAGACGGAGACGTCCGGTGAAAGCTGGTGGTGCGCTGAAATCCTTCGCTTGAAAGGGGAGATGCTGTTGCGACTAGCTGATTTAGAGAAGCCCAAAGGCGCCACTCAAAGCGAAGCCGAGCACTGTTTCAATCAAGCCCTTAGTATTGCGCGTGCTCAGGGAGCACGCGCATTGGAACTGAGAGCGGCAATGAGTCTTAGTCGGCTGCGACGTCAACAAGGAAAGGAGAATGGTGCACACCTGGAATTAGCAAGACTCATGGAGACGTTCGACGAAGGCCTAAACACACCCGATTTGCGCATGGCATCGGCGCTACTCAATCCGCCGCCGTGAGACAACGAGGATTTTGGAGTGTATAGCGCGTCGGCCGTTACGGTTCTGATAATCACGCCGGAAAGGATATTTTATCTCGCCTTTTAACATTGTTTACTACCAGGAGAGTTAAGATGCCAGCGAGCAGCGATTTGAGTAACAGCTTTAATAGCATGGTCAGTGATCTCAATCGAGTTTTCGGATCTGGAGCTACCTGTCCTCCCTCTCAAACGGACGAAGGGATTATTAGAGGTTACTGGTGCGACACAGTATCGATGCACTCGCCACACGATGCTCCGTGTATAGGTCCGAACGCCCTATTTCAGGACTTAATAACGCGAGCTGGAGTTAATCGCGAGACCTTCCTCGGGCTTAACTTCACTCCTAACCAACCCGTACAGTTCACCTATTTTGGCAACACCGGCTTCGTAACTGGTACAGGGAGTTTTACGGATCACGATAATGATCAGGATACTCCTCGGACAATCGCATTTATTTTTCATTATGATTTGATAAACGGAGTTTGGAAGGTTCGAGTAGCCACGAGTACACGCAACTGAACGAGCCGCAAGAGCTTTTAGGCCGGCTGCACCTGAAATAGGCTCTAAGTGGTAATGAGATGACGACTTGGGATAACACTCTACTCTCTTATTACGAGAGCAAGACCGCAGCTATTCTACGGCGTTATGGACCTGGGCCCCGAGTACATTTTCACACTGGCCTGATCGATAAGCTCAAATTGAGTGCGAACGCTGGCGAGTTGAAAGACCAATTGGTCGCGGCACAGGAGCGGATGCTGGAATACGCTTCGGATACCTGGCAGCTCTCCAGCATCCCGTTCCGCAACGTCCTGGATGTGGGCTGTGGACTAGGTGGTGGCGCTATCTATTGGGCGCAAAACTTCGGCGCCCAGGTTACTGCGGTGACTATAGCGCCGTCTCATGTAGAATTGGTCAGGAAGTTCGCCAATACCGCGCAAGTTGGTGACAAAGTGAAGCCGCTGCTTTGCGAAGCGGCGGAGGTGCCAGGAGCCGCCTGTTTTGATGCGGCTATCGCAATCGACAGTTCCAGTTCTTTTCCCCGAGAGCCTTGGCTTGACCGATTGGCTCGTTTGCTGCGCCCAAAGGGCCGTCTCTTTATTTTTGACTGCTTCCTCGTTGACCACCAATACGCGGAACCTTTTAATCATCACTGGTGTGCTCAGATAGGAACCCTCGACGAATATCTTGCTGCAGCCGTGAAGGCTGGTTTTCTTCTGCAAGCCGTTGATGATGTTTCGGCTCGCGCGGCGAATTTCTGGACTACAACGCAGGCTCTGATGCGACTGGAAGACGAAGCTGACGGGAGCGGGAAAAATGGCGAATCCTGCGAAGTCCATGCGCTAGTGCGGCAAGGACTCGTGGATGGAGGCCTACGCCATTTGCTTCTCAATTTTGCAAAGGCTTAATAAGAGTCCGAATGGAGGGGCGAGATAGTCAGGGAGTCTTTACGGCGGAGGGATCGGCTGTATGTCGTCAAAACTTGTTGGACAAGTTGAGCGTAAAAATAAGAGAGGATTGAGCCCATCGGGTTAAAGTTCAGGCTACCGCCTGGTGATGCAGCTGTCGTCGTAGCTCGAGGGTTTTGTGCTTGATATTTTGCCTCCTGTTGAGAATGGTTTGACCCCGGCCGCAGTAGATATCGGCCGGGGTCAAATTGTTCAAGCTCTCGTGGTAGCGACGGTTGTTGTAGTAATCGACGAATTCGGCAAGACGCGCTTCGAGCTGTCCGGGCAGGTAGTAGTTCTCCAACAGAATCTGATTCTTCAAGGAGCGGTGGTAGCGCTCGATGATCTTGCCCTGGGTCATGGGGTGATAGGGTTTGCCGCGGATGTGATCCATCGCGTGCTCGGATAACCTGGAAGCCAACTGGCCGGAGAGGTAGGACGGTCCGCTATCGCTCAGCAGCCGCGGTCGATGGCGGACGCGGACGCGCTCCAATCCGGAACTGCGCAGGGCGAGCGTCAGGGTGTCGGCAACATCGGTGGCGGTCATGGTCAAACACAGCTTCCAGGCCAGAATGTAGCGCGAGAAGTCGTCGAGCACGGTCGACAGATAGAACCAGCCCCAACCGATCACCCGCAGGTAGGTCAAATCGGTTTGTCACAATTGATCGCATTGACTCACGATTTTTGTTATCGGCGCGCGACTGGTTGCCTCACGTAAACTGCTACCCGGCAGCGGCGGAGCTGCGGGGTGGTGGAGGAGATGGCGAGGCGACTGAGTATGGCGACAAGACGGGAATTGAAGGATGCGATCAGGCAGCGATACCAGGGGAGCAGCGAGCGTCACGAACGACGCAGATCCTGGCCGAGTTCGTCCGCGTAACCGGCTATCATCGCAAACACGCGCTACGCGTGTTGAATCAATCCGCGACGGCATCGA
>DATKML010000012.1:0-12795 GCA_035541875.1 Binataceae bacterium (SeqCode) | reverse complement strand
TCCGGTTCCGCGCGGCCGCTGGCCTGGGTCACGCAGCCGTTGACCGCCATCCCGTTGCGGTTCTCCATCAGCACGTGGCCGGCGTAGCTGAGCTTGGCTTCCTTGCCCGCGCCCTTGCGAGCCAAGCGGGCCTCGGGATCGCTGGTCGATTGGTGGGTGGTGTTGCGCCGCCGCTCGCCATGAAAGTCATGCCCGCTACTACTGGTTGCTGCTGGCGGAGAGTCACCTAACGCGGCGGCTGTTCGCTGGGATGCTGGCCAAGATCGCGGCGCTGCCGTCGCCAGCGGGATAAAATGAGCACAAAGCGGAGCAATTTCGATGACTACGCCGGGCAGGCAGGGAGAAGTGTCGCCAGAATCGATGGGAAAAATGCATCATCAGCCGCCGGAGGCCCGTCCGACGCGAAACCCGCCACCTCCGCAACTACTTGGGAACACAGCGGAACAAAGTCGGCTAAAGCCTTGCACAGGAAAGCCGTTCGAGCTATCGAACGAGTTGGAATTGGAAGGTCAAAAAGGAAATCCCGGTTTATATGCTGCTCGGGTCCCTTGGGCGTGGTGGAGGAAAAGAGGGGGTGGGTTTAGGAAGCATCGGTTCCGGTTTGAGAGGAGCGATGTGCCCGAAGCTCCAAACGGCGGCTACGCTCAGGATCCACATGTTCCCCTGACTCGGAGGAGCCTTTTGCGGTTTAGCGACCGGACAGTCGAGAGCGCACTCGTAACACTCGGTTCTTTGGGCTTTGCGCTGCTGTTTACGTTCCCATTGATCAGGAATTTCTCGCAGATTGGCCCTGGTCCGGATTGGGACCAATTCGCTGAATCAACTTGGGTGAGTTCATACACCGTTACTCACTTCGGCCAGATGCCTCACTGGGATCCCTTCAAATGTGGGGGGACTCCGCTGCTGGCCGATCCCCAAGCAAGGGTTCTTACGCCTTTCTTTCTGTTGCAGCTATTCTTTGGAACCGTGGGGGCACTCCATCTCGATCTGATTATCCACCTAGCCCTTGCTTGGGCGGGAGGGTACGTGTTGGGACGCCTCATCGGGCTCGACTATGTCGCGGCCAGCTTTGGCGCTGCGCTCTTTCCCGCAAGTTCTTGGATTTTTCTCCACTATGCTGCCGGGCACATATCGTTTATCGCGTTGCTTTACCTTCCCTGGATTCTCGCATTGTGGCTCTATGCGGTTGAGAATCAGAAATTGTTACCACTTATCGGAAGCGGACTGTTTTGCGCGATTGGGTTTGCCGAGAGCGGCATCTATTTAGCGTATTTGTCGGCGCCGCTAATTGGGGCCATCGCACTTGGCACTGCGATCATGCGGCGCGAGATGAGACCGCTTTGGTCGTTGTTGGTGATGGGATTTTTCGCACTTGGCTTCGCCTCAATAAAACTGCTGCCCACGCTGGCACTTCAAATCGACCGTCCGAACGAATCGCTCGAGGTCGAGACCTTCACCATGCTCGTCCAGGAACTCTTTTCTCGCAATCAGGATATGTTCCGGTGGCTGCCGGGGATCGCATGGGGATTCTACGAATACGGCGCTTACGTAGGACCGATTGCCGCCGTTATGGCATTGATAGGGGCGTGCGCAGAGCCCCGGCGTGCCTTTCCGTGGATCGCAGGTGCAACGGTCTCGCTGGCGCTGGCGGCGGGGAGTCCTCATTGGTGGAGCCCATGGGCCATCTTGCACTGTTTGCCGTTGTACCGCGATGAACACGTTCCCTCACGTTTCGCTATACCACTCGTAATGGCGATAGCGCCGCTGGTTGGTTTGGGCGCCGCTACGATAGGAGGACGCCGACCTTGGGGAGTCTCTTTAGTCATCTTGCTTTATGGCGCCGCGATCGCGGATTTTTGGTTCGTTGACCGCAGCAATATCCGCCACGCAACCGAGGGACGCGAGGATGGCCATCCTTGGTCTTCGGAGTTTCGGCAGTTCTGGGACACCTCTGACCGCCATACCTTCGCGGTTGCGAGTTCCAATCAGGGCGCGGTCAACTCCTACGCAATGAATTTTGCCGGCCTTCATGCTCATGCGTACAACCGGCCGGGCTATCGAGGCGAGCAGTACTTGACCTCACCCGGTGTCCTGGCGCTATCCCGCTGGTCACCCAACGAACTTGGCTATACGGTCGACACTGCGCTGCCAACGACTTTAGTCATTAACCAGAATTACTATCCTGGTTGGCGATTGGTTCAAGGCCGTGGCGAGGTCTTCTCGCTTGAAGGTCTGCTTGCAATCCGGTTGCCACCGGGAAGACAGGATCTCCGACTCCGGTTTCGGAGCCGAATGTTTTACTTGGGAGCGACCATCACTATCCTCACCCTTGGGCTGTCATTGATACTCTGGGTTCGAGAACTTGGTGCCGAGCGGCACAGGGCGTACGCTGGCAAAAAGCGTGCTGAGTTCTGGCGCCAGCAGGGTTTCCTAACCTTGTGCGCGCTCGGGCCCAGTGGGCAGCCAATCGAGAACCCGCGTGGTATGCCGTCGCCGATCCTTTAGTCGTGACGCACGCTGAATTCCCTCCCTCGCCTTGAATTAGTGAGCCTCGGAACCTTATATCCCTATTGAAAGGCCTTGGGTGCTACTTGGTCTGTTATCAGAGGCACGACAGCCGCCCGGTCTGTTACTGTGGCGGCTGCGTGTCGACGTTGCTTAGCTGCGGAGCAACCAAGGTGATCCGAGTGTAATGGTCTTCTCACGCTGGTTCGACGAACTCTGGGCGAGCATCCCTGACAGCTATCGCTTCTACTCGCGTGCCGGTATCAACGAGGCGGTGATAGAGCGGACGCGCAAGGAGTTGGAGGACGCCGAAACGGCGCCGAAATAACGGGGACGAGGGCGGAACAATCCACCATCGTCCTTCGTCGAACGAACTACCGTTAGTGCGTGCGATCGTATCGGGCTTCGCGATGCTCGAAGCGCCACGGATGCGACTTCCACTCGGCTCGTGCCTCGGGATGGTTGTGCAGAAAGTCACGCAGCTCCGGATGATGCTCCAGATAGGCCGGGTCGTCGATTAAGCCCGGATGCTTGGCGAGTTCGCTGGCGACCTCGGGATGTTGATCGAGGTAACGGTCGGCGCTCGCAAGCGGAACCGGATCGGGACGACCATCACGGCGATCTTCGCGCGCCATAAAGCGGTACGGATGCTCCTTCAGGTCGCGCCGCACCTCGGGGTGATTCGCCAGAAATTCGCGCAGATGCGGATGGCGGGCCAGGAAGTCGGAGTTATCCGCCAATGACGGGTTTTGTGCGAGCTGGTTCGCCACTTCCGGATGATGATCGAGGTAGCCGTTATCGAAACGGGTGACCGGCGTGCTCTGGGCCAGCGCCGAGGTACTAATAGCTCCCGCGATAACTGTGGCGGCGAGAGTCGAGAATCTGAATTTGCCTGGAAATTTCATGGTCGTTGGCTCCTTTGCCATCGCGGCTCGATGCCGCTTTGGAGTTTGGACGGGAGAGTTGCGGCCTTCGTTTACAAGCGCACTGTCGGAAGGCGAGAGTTTGCTGTGGACCCTCACCCTCGCGATGCGCCCGCGGCCGCATCGCTTCGCCCTCTCCCGGTCCTAGGGAGAGAGAGCTCGGAGGGCAGATTTTGCCGCGAGGCCTCATTTACGGGAGAGATCCGGAATTGGCGTAAACGAAGCGATCCTTCGCTGCGTCCAAGTAGTGCGTGAAGACCGGCCGTTGCGGATGAGGACGGCAGGCCCGCTGAATACGAGCTGATGAAAGCAGTATGATGGTTACGGCGGGGGAGGCTGGTCGGTTGAGCGTGGAGCGCACCGATGAAGAGTTGTGCCGGGCTATCGCCGCGGGGGACGCGGGGGCGTTTGATCAATTGGTCGAGCGCTATCAGACGCGCACCTTTCGGATGGCGGCGACGATTCTTGCCAATGAAGCGGACGGTCGAGATGTCTCGCAGGAAGCGTTTATCCGGCTTTATGAGAATGCGCACCGGTTCGACGGGCGGTCGCGGTTCTCGACCTGGTTCCATCGGATCGTGGTTAACCTCTGCATCGATAATCAGCGGCGGAATCGATGGTGGCGCAAGATGGTGCCGCTGCTCGGCAAATCAGAAGAAGGCGATGAAGCCCCAATCGATCCACCTTCGGACGACCCCGGACCCGAACTGGAGGCGATCCGAAAGCAGGCTGCCGGCAAGTTGCAGGAGGCGCTATCGGGGCTATCGCCGAGCCAGCGGGCCGCCGTCATGTTGTCGGTGCAAGAGGATCTATCGAGCCGCGAGATTGCGGCAGTGCTCAAATGTTCCGAGGCGACGGCGCGCGTCCATCTCCATCGTGGGGTGACGCGCCTGATGAAGACGATGAAGGAAGCGTGATGATGTTCGCGAAGCATCCGGAAACTCTGCTGATTCCCCATCTCTGCGGTGAGTTGGAGGGAGCGGAGCGTGCGCGCGTCGCGGCCCATCTGGAGGGCTGCGATCGATGCCGTTCGGAGTGCGACACGCTCAGCGCCACGATCGGCACGTTACGTCAGAAGATAGCGGACTTGCCGATGCCCGATGCGGCCAGCTATCGCGCCGAGTTGCGTCGCAAGATGGCGTCGCGCCAGGAGCGCAAACGATCGTGGTGGCGCCCGACCTTGATCGCCGCGTCGTTTGCGACGGCCGGGGTGGCCGTTGTGATTATGATCGGCTGGTTCAGCCTGCATCGCGGGCCGAACGTCGATCAGCTCGCGCTTGCCGATGCCGACCTCGGGATGCTGCGTGCGTATCCGGTCGTCGAGAAGATGGACCTGTTGGAGAACTACGACGTGATCGAGCATCTGGATGATCTGAACGCGCCGCCCACGGATACCACCGATGCGCGTCATTCATAGGCTGATGATAACGCTTACATTTGCCGGGACGCTTTTGGTGAGTCGAGCCATTGCGGCACGAGCCCAGAGTGATCCACCTGATTTGAAGATGCTGCTCAATCTCGATTTGTATGGCGGGTCCCAGGCGAAGGGGAGTTCGGCGGCGGGTGCGCCGGGAGAGCAGGCTCCCTCGATGCTCGATCAGATTCGGACGCTGCGTGCGATGGGTTATCTCAAAGGGGAGAAGCAGAAGTCCGCAGCAGCAGCCGATGCAGGCGGCACTCAGGCAGGACAGCCTGCGGGCAACGTAGAGGTGATGCCGCGCCAATCCGATCAGGGAGCGCCGCAGTTATGATCAAGCTGAGCAATTGGATAGCGGCGACAGCGATAGTAATCGCAGTGGCAATGACCGGGCGGATTGCGTCGGCGCAGGAGGCCGGCGCGCCCAACAGCGCGATCGAGCAGGAACTCGCCAACAAGTATCCGAACCAATGGCAGCAGCTCACCCCGGACCAGCGCCAGCGGGTAATCGAGAACTATCAGCATTGGCAGCAGATGACGCCGCAGGAGCGGGATTTCGCGCGGCAGAATTATCAAACCTTCAAGAGTTTGCCGCCCGAAGAGCGTCAGCAGGTGCTGGAAGGGTTGCGGCGATGGCGCAAGCTGCCACCCGAACAGCGCGATGAGCTACGAGGAAAATATCAACGCTTTCGCGAACTGCCGCCGGAACGTCGTCAGCAGTTGATGCAACGTTATGCACACTTCCAAAGCCTGCCGCCGGAGCAGCGCGAGAAGGTGCTCGAACGTTATCATCGGTGGCAGAGTATGACCCCCCAGCAACGTGAGGAGATGCGCCAGCGCTTTCGCGGCCATCACTGGCATGAAGGCGGTGGGCCCGGCCCCGGGAAGCATCCGATGCCCTAGGCTGCGAACTGGTGCGCAGCTTGCATCGAGGGCTCCTATGGGAGGCTTTGCGATGACAGTTGCGGATCAAATGTCCGACAAGGTGATCTGCGTTGGGCCAGAGGAGAATCTACAGACAGCTCGGGCGTTGATGGCGGAGCAGGAATTTCTTTGCCTGCCGTAGTTGAGAGGGGCCATTTGGTTGGAATTATCACGGATCGCGACGTGCGATTGCACTATGAGCGTCGCGAGCGTACCACGGTCGGCGCAATCATGACGCCGAATCCGCGCTGTATCACCCCTGAAGCATCGATGGCCGAGGCGGCGCGTCTACTTCTGGTACACAAGATCGGAGCGCTGCCCGTGGTTAAGGAGAGCGAGTTGCTTGGTATCATCACGACCAGCGATATCCTCCGGACCTTCGTGATTCTCGCACAGGACGGCTAATCACACCGGCGATGATGTAGAGCGATTGTTACGGGCGAAAGCCGAGACTGAGCTATCGCCCGTATGGGGAAAGTGCTGGCTCTACCCCTTACTGGCATGGAACCACGGCAGGCGCTCCTCAGGAAAGTATTCCTTCGCAGAGGGTTGGAGTTGTGCGGCGTCGTCGAAGGCGCCGATATGGAAATGCGTTTCGTTCGAATCAGGAGGGCTTTCGCAAGTCAGCGTCGAGCCGCATCGCCCGCAAAAGCCGCGTCGGGTCTGGCCGGGTGTGGTATCGAGCTTGGTAATCGCGCCCTTGGTGACCGTGTAGGCGTCGCGATCGAAGACGACAAAGACCGAAACCGGAGCGCCGCTATGTCTGCGACAGCTCTCGCAATGACACCAGTAGACGCCCTTGGGTTCTCCATTCGCAACGAAACGAATGTCCCCGCAGAGGCATCGGCCTTCGTAACGCCGAGCAGTGTTTGCCATTAGCTATTCCTCCAGTTTCGCTAAGCTTCAGATTAGCCCCGCGCGCAAGCCGTGACCGGCGACTCGAACCTTATCGATGAGCCGTCATGAGCGGAAGCCGACATTATCGAGGCCGTTGATCCGCGATACGACGCCGCTGAATTGCGCAGGAATCACGGGGTCTTCCTTGGGCACATAGAGTTCGAATTGCGGCTCCATGATATGCACCTGGAAGGCCTTATTCACTTGGGCGACTGTGCCCTTGAAGCGGATAAAATCGTCGTTGGTGCCGTAACTACTGTCGGTCACGGCGAAGCCTTGCGACTGAATCCATCGCATCACCGAGTCGAACTGAGACTTCGTTTCGCCGAAACGCTGATGCATCTCCTCGGGCGTCATCCAGTGCTGATAGTTCTTTGAATGCGGATTGTTGATGTCGGCCATCAACTGATCGAACTCGGCTTTGTTACGCATCGCGAATTCGAGTTCGAGTTGCATCACATGGTCGGATGGCGCCGGCTTCGCCTTGTCCATCAGCGGATCCATCGTGGTGGGGCGGCTCTGGACCTTGGTTACGGGAACCGCATTGGCGCCGGCGTCGGTCGATTGAGTCGTATCGGTGCATCCGGTGGCTAAAATTGCGGACGCGATTATCGTGGCAATGGCTGTGAGGAAGCGGCCGACTCGATCTGAAGAGCGCATCGAAGATAGCGAAACGCAAATCGGACCGACGTGCAAGTCGGGCGTAATCGACTAGCCCAGGCAAAAGGCGAGCGCCGCGCGGGCCGCGATAAACCATACTGCCAGGCTCGAGAGCAGGTACAGGTAAAAACGCAGCATCACGATATTGATCGTGCAGTGCACTGCGCTGTGCAGTATTCGAAACACTGCGAACACCCAGGCCGCGAGCACATAGACCGAATCGACCTGCTTCGTGACGAAGAGGTAGAGGACCAGTGCATAAAAGAGGACCGGCATCTCGAAGAGATTCTTCAGATTGTCGGACGGGTTCGAGACCGCCGGTGGAGAGAAACGCGCCAATGCGCCCGGCTCGGCAAGATCGGTTGGCGAGATGCCGCCACCGCGGATGAAACTAATCCGGCGCGCGAACATGTAGAGCCAGACTGCCAGAGTCAGAAAAATAAGTGCGAAAAAGGGACCAAAGATCGCGGTGTCGGGCATCGAACTCTCCTGCCTATTGCGACATCTGCATACGATGCCCGAGCATCTGCTGGAGCAGTGTCTTTACCGGAGCCGAGGCACGTTCGTAGACGCCATCGAAGGGCGGCTGAGGATCGTACTCGATACCGACCTGTATCGCCTGCGCGACCTCATCGCCGGCGATACGCCGCGAGAGATGCAGTGCCATGTCGATTCCCGCGGAGACACCCGCAGCGGTAATCACTTTGCCCTGCTCGACGATACGTTGCGTCACGGGCGTCGCGCCGAAGCTGCGCAGTTGCTCGCGAGCGGCCCAATGGGTCGTTGCTTCGAGACCCTTGAGCACTCCGGCAGCACCCAGAATGAGCGCACCCGTGCATACGGAGGTCGTCCATTGGGTGGTCGCATGGATCGCGCGGACCCACTCAAGCATCGCGGGATTCTTTCGAACTTCCTCCTCGCCGAAACCACCCGGAACGACGAGGATGTCAGCGCGATCGACTTCGGTCATCGCCCGGTCGGCGCTCAAGCCGAGCGATCCGCGCTGGTTACGCTTGAGGCCGCGCGTCTCACCAACAAAGGTGATGCTGGTATTGGGTATATTGGAGAGGACGTCGTACGGGCCGATCGCGTCGAGCGCCATCACGCCGTCGAAAATCAGGAATGCGATATCGAGACTCATGGAAACAGTTCTCCTTTGCTAATCAGGTGCGGGCAGCGAGCACGCTGCGAACGGCAAGGGCACCGCTGCAATTGGGACAGGTCATCTTGAGCGCATCGGCGCACGATGCGCAGTACGTACATTGAAAGGAGCAGGCGAGCCCGTCGTTCGGGTCGGGGAGGGCTGTGCCGCACTTTTCGCAAGCTGCCTTGGGCGTACTCATCAAGGCCATCAGTGCGCCGTTGCCTTCCTCGTCAGTGGCCGCTTTCAGCAACGCTTCGCGGGCCTTGGCATTGGCTTCGTCCTGAGCGAACTGCCGGTAGAGATTTGCTCCCGCGCGTTCGAGGCGGCTGAGTAACGCCATCCGCTGCATCCGGTTCAGACCGACGAACAGCGCTGCCATCTGTTGTTCTGGTTCGAGTGCCATTGGGCTGACCTCCCTCTCGCCACGGCCTATGAGTTAGGCTGCGGCGGTTTTGCAAAAACGACCGCGATATTCACTCGGCGCGATATTGAGACGACGCAGGAAAGCCCGGCGCATCGATTCACGCGTGCCGAAACCGCAGCTAGTCGCGATAGCTTCGATACTCTCGCGTGATTCCTCGAGGCGGCGGCGAGCAGCCTCAACGCGGGTCTGTTCGATAAAATCGGCAGGTGTTGTGCCAACCTCGCGGAGGAAGACGCGTGCGAAATTACGCGGGCTCATCGCCGCGCGCCGTGCCATCGCAGGCACGCTCAGTTCGGCTCCAGGGTTATCGGCAATCCAGCCTTGGAGCTCGCGGATAGGCTCCCTCTCGGCGGACTGAGAAGCGAGCTGAACCGAGAATTGCGCCTGTCCGCCCGGTCGCCGCAGGAACATCACCAGCTCCCGTGCGACGGCGAGCGCAGCGCCGCGGCCGTGATCCTCTTCGAGCAGCGCGAGTGCGAGGTCAATTCCCGCCGTGACGCCCGCCGAAGTGAAGATATTACCGTCGCTGACGTAGATCGGATCGCGATGAACTTGGATGCTCGGGTAGCTGGAGGCGAGCAACTCGCAGGCGCGCCAATGAGTGGTCGCACTGTGTCCGTCGAGCAGCCCAGCCTCAGCCAGAACGAACGCGCCGGTGCAGACTGAGCAGAGGCGACGTACCCGAGGGGCGAGACGGATGACCGTATCGAGCAAAGTGCGATCACGCATCGCGTGCTTGACCCCTCTGCCGCCGGCGACCATCAAGGTGTCTATCGGCATCCGCAGGTCGCGCAGGGCGGTATCCGCGAAGAGTTGTAATCCGGAGGAGGTGGCGAAGAGTCCCCGGCGTCGCGCCGCGAGTTTCACTACGTACGCTGGTTGGCTGATGAATCCCTCGTCGGTAAGCCATCGCGAGGTGCGTGAAAAGACTTCGAGCGGTCCCGTGATATCGAGAATCTGGGCATCGTCGAAGCCGATCATCGCGACGACACGCGGCTCTGAAGACTTGCGTTTGCCCTGACTGGTGACCAATCGATTTGTGCCCGACTTCATCGTTGCTGATCGTTGCACGCGGTCATCATTGGCAGCAATCAACCTGTGCCACGTTTTCTGCCATATGCGGCACGCGTTCAGACAAAGCTCATCTTTGGGGTCGGCGACGTGCCTCGATAGCGCTTGCAAATGCGCCGGGTCACCCCCTAGTTTGGTCGATGAATCGCCGCGGTTGGCGCGGCTTCCTGGCAACGAAGGGAGAGCGACTCGATGCAACTGATGTATTTCACGGAACGGCCGTACCGTTACGTTCCCGAAGATGAAGTGATCAAGCACGGCGCGTTCTTCGGCCTGTCGAACAAATTTTTCGATCGCGAGAAGGGCGCACAGCTCTACCAGGAGTATCTCGACGAGGCGGTCTATGCCGAAGAGATGGGTTTCGACGCGGTGATGCTGAATGAGCATCACGGGACGCCCTTCTGTATGGGTGGCGTGATGAACGTCGAGGCGGCGATCCTCGCTCGTATCACCAAGAAGGCGCGTATTGTGCTCTTGGGTAACCCGCTGCCGACCTTCAAGAATCCGCTGCGCGTGGCCGAAGAGCTCGCGACGATCGATTGTATCTCGCGCGGGCGACTCGTCCCTGGATGGGTCCGAGGTGCTGGCAGCGAGCAGGTCTTCAACAACGCGAATCCCGCGTACAATCGCGAACTCTTCAACGAGGCGCACGATCTCATTCTCGCGGCGTGGACGCGGCCGGGCCCCTTCCGATGGGAGGGCAAGCACTTCAATTATCGCTTCGTGAATCCGTGGGTGACGCCGTATCAGAAGCCGCGTCCGCCGATCTGGATTCCAGGCGTGCTCAGCCCTGAAACGGTCGAATGGTGCGCGCAACATCGCTATCTCTATCTCGGCCTTGGGACCGGCCTGAAGGCGACGGTCGAGTTGTGGAACCTGTACGGAGACGTCGCGGCGCGTGAAGGTTATCTAGCGGGCTCCGAGAACTTCGGTTACCTGCAGCACGTAGTCTGCGCTGAGACCGAGGAAAAGGCGGATCAACTGGGCCGGTGCCATCTGTTCGGCGGCGGCCAGGTCAACTTCTCGCGCCCCGAGCATACGCTGCCGCCCGGCTACAATTCGAAGGAGGCGACTCGTCGCTTAGCTCGCACGACGGCCGGTGAGAGCGGAGCAGGGACGCTGGGTATCAGCGCCGAGCAACTCGGTCGTGCTCGCGACGCCGGTCCAAAGAAACGAGAAAGCACGAAGAAGCGGCTGCAGCGCGGCGATGCGAGTATCGAGGAGGCGAAGGCCGCGATTTATGGTCGCTACGAGAAGACGAAAAAGAGCATGGCGGTGATCGCCGGGACTCCCAAGACCGTACTGCCCAAGATTCGACGTATTCTGGAAACGCTGCGCCCCAGTGTCTTTGGCTTCTTTGCGACGCAGGGTCCGGTCAGCTTCGAAGATCGGATGAGGAGTATCAAGCTGATTGGGCAGGAAGTTCTGCCGGCAGTGCGTGAGATGGGTCGGGAGCTTGGGTTGGTCGATCCTTTCGAGCGCGAACCCGGAACGCGCCCCTATACGCCCGGGACGGCGCGCGATCCGCTCGTGTCCCTGAAGCATGCGGCCAACGCTCCGAGCTAATCATTCGTTTAGATTTCCGCTGACGCAAAAAAGTGAAGCGGCGGACAGGTATGGTCCTGGCCGCCGCTTTTTACTTATGGTTAGGTCCGATTACTTTTCGGTAATCGAGCCGAGAGTGGCCGGCAAACCGACCGTGCTCGGAGCGTCACTGCTCAAGGTCACTCCGGTAACCCCCTGTACCGAGGATTCACCGTGCTGATGCTTCGCCAGGGTACCGCTGAACTGCAAGCGGACGGCGCTGCCGGGAGCGAGGGCGATCGGCGGATCGAAGGTCAATTCGGTTGAGCTGCCGGGGCTGCTGACCGAAGCGCCACCGCCAATCCCGCCGACGGTAATCGAGGAGAACAGCGAGGGATTGCTCAGCGCTACACTGACGCTGCTGATGGACTCGTACGCTCCACTCGAATTGCTGATCGTGAACGTTCCTGCGTTGACCGAGCGACCCGCACCGGCTTTCTTTGACGAGGCTATCGCCGTGACCATCGCGGCCGTGGAGTGAGGGCCTGAGGGCGGGTCATAGAGCTCCGCACCCGCAGTCGCGGTGAAGGAGTCATCCTCGCCACCAGTCAGCAGGACGAAGCCGCTGTTCAGCGGGACCGCAGCATGGCCGACGCGCGGGGTTACCATGGAACCCGCGGTCGGCGAGAAGGTCTGCAGAATCGGATCGTATATCTCGCCGCTGCCTTCCACCGTGGTTGTGCCGCTCTTACCGCCTGCGAGTAGCACCGATCCGTCCGGCAGGAGGCTCGCGGTATGATCTTCGCGTGCGGTGTTCATCGAAGCGATTGCGACGAACTTGCCTAAGGTCGGCTTGCCGCCTGACGGAACGCCCGGGATGTACAGCTCGGCTGCGCTCACTACTCCCTTGGAATTAAATCCTCCGGTGATCAGAACATTGCAGCTCGGCAATAGCAGTTGCGCCGTATGGAAGGCGCGGGCCGTAAACATCCCGCCGGTCTTGCCGCCCGCGATATTCGTGAAGCCATCGGTATTCGGATCGTAAAGTTCAGCACTGGTCAGATAGTTTCCCGTCGGGTCTATCCCGCCGGCGATCAGCACGGTCCCATCGCAGAGCGTGGTCGCCGTATGATAAACGCGAGCGGTCCCAAGTTCGTGCGAACTCGAAGTCTTCGGCTTTTTGGTAGCTGGTGCGCGGCCGCCCGGGTTAAAGGTACCGCCGCCGGCACCGTCGAGAACAAAGAGGTCCGTGGTTTTTAGAACGACACCCAAGGCATCCTCACCCCCGACGATCAGCACACCGCCA
>DATKML010000011.1:0-123880 GCA_035541875.1 Binataceae bacterium (SeqCode) | reverse complement strand
CGGAAAGATGCGATACGCCGGATACGCTGCAACTCTTCGAGCGCGTAATCCATGTGTTGCAGCGGCAGGATCGCGGCGGCGAACAGCCGTTCGGGCGCCGCGCCGCAAAATTCAGCAATCCAATTGTTGTAGGCGCGTGCCAGGGCGTAAGCGACGTCGGGATTCTCGATAAGATGGAATCCCTCCGCGAACCAAGTGGGATAGAGGAACGCCTGATCGATTCCCATCGCGTCCATGTCGCGCAGCCGCGCGTGCGGATCGGAAGCGCCTGGAGTCATCGGATGGCGCGTATCTGGATCAAGCTGGCCAACCTGCCGCCACGTCATGCCCGGACGCCAGATCGCGTGGCGCGGGATATTCGAGTTCATCGTGTCGCGAAACATCCGGCTGTTGACCTGAAGGTAGCTGCCCCATTTACCTTCTTCGCGCCACAGGGCGTAACGGCCTAGCGTGCGATACTCGGCTTCGAGGTACTTGGTCCAAAGTTCCGGTGGTTCCACGACGTGCGAGTCGCTATCGAAGATCGGAAAGCCTCGGCGCGCCATGACTATTTGCCCCGGTTGCGCAGCGCCGCTTCGGGCTTCAGCGCTTCCCTGATTTCGGCGTCGGTCGGCCACCAATCTGGCCGCTCGATTTCGGTTACTCGTTCGCGGATAAAACTCTTTGGCTCGGGGATTCCGTACATCTTGCGTGCGTTCGCGCCGAGAAACTTTGCCTGATAGCTCTCGGGCAGTTCCGCTTTGCGCATCGTCGCGATCGCGCGCCAAACGTCGTCACCGTCGTGATGATAAACGTCGGACGACCACGCGAGGATATTTTCGTAGAAATCCGGCAACCGCGACGGTGGGGCTTCATCACCTTCGAAGCCGGTGACGCAATGCGCAAGGAAGGTCTCGCTCGGCATCCGCTTGAGCGGCGCCATACGGCGATCATTGCGATAAAGCTCGTAGTTCTTGTCGCACTCATCGAGCAGGAACGTGAGCCAGGTCGATGATGCCTCGAACACCGCGGCCTTGAGCTTAGGATGACGTTCGAAGAAGCCCGACATCAGTGCGAGCGTTACCCACAACGACGCTTCGGCCTGAAAGTTCTGCACGTTCGTCAGAAAGTTGTGCGGCAACTCCGAAGAGCTGGCGGTCAGTGCAATCAGCTCCGAGCCCGAGGCCTGTTCTGTATAGCCGGGCGGCTTCAGCACGCCGAGGCATGGAAACGGATGCATCCCGTAGACCACGCCGGTTTCTTCCATCGCGCGCCAAACGCGACTGTATTTGGGTTGGAGGGGATAGTTACCCAATGCATCGATCGGCCGTATCAAGCCGACGCGGCACCCCTTGTCCGCCACGCGATAGACCTCGGCCTCCGCGAATTTCGCATCCTGTAGCGGCAACAGTGCGGCAAAAAAGAGCCGCTCCGGATTGGCTTGGCAGTATTCGTAGGCCCAGTCGTTGTACGCCTTGCACATCGCGCGAGCACCGGCCGCACTCTGAATCCATGGGTAAGCCTCGAAATCACTAGGGATGATCATCACCTGATCGATTCCCTGGATATCCATGTCGCGCAGGCGCGGCTCGGGCAGATAAGAGCCTTTGTGATCGAGATAGTCGGCCTGCTCCTTGGTGATCGCGCGGTCGCGACGAAGATTGCGGACATAAAGCGCGCGCTCGATATCGTGACTCACTCCCGGTCCTGCCAGCGACAGGACGTTGAGCATCCCGGTGTTCCCGTGAAAGAGCGTCGCGGGACCCGAATAGGCGATACCGTTGGCGAGGATGCGTTTGCTCTCGGGGTCGAAGAAGAAACTGTTTCTCAGGGCCTCGAATTCGTCCTTGCTCAGGTGATCCTTGGCGCGCTCCCATAACCACGGCGGTTCCGTGACGTGTGCATCGCAGTCGAAAGAGGGGAAATCTTTCGTCATCGGCGCGAACTTCTGAACGGGCATCAAAGACTCCTCGTGCGAATCTCCGCACGCCTATTTCTTAGCGCGAAGTCGAGCGATGGCGAAGCCGATAACGTGGCTGAAAGTGCTAGGTCTCCAACTATTGCACTGCAGGGTATGAAGTGAACGAAGAGCTCGGTGAAATGGGCTTTTGCTTGAGGCATCTTGTGGCGTTGATTGAGACATTTGCGTCCGGATCGGTGGCCAATTGGGTCAGATATTCCCGTGCTTTGGGTGTCGCGATATCGTAGAACAGATCGACGGCGAACGCCCGTTCCGCGGGATTCTGACCAGCAGCCAGACGTTCAGCTTGCTCAACGCCCGCATTGCGAGACGTGCCGAGGAACCTCTTGAGTTTTCCTACTTCGGCTTCCAGGCACTCTCTCTCGCGAACGTCATAGCCCTCTGGCCCCGGTACGGCCCCGAGCGTTGGAATTACCTTAGCCAGATGAGTTAGGCGCTGTTCATAGAACTCTCTGAAGCGATCGCTCACGTTCGAATAACCCGCGCCCGTCCATGCGTAGATCACTGGCCAGGTTGCGTCGCAACCGTTTGGTTCGATCGAACCAAGAGCTTGGTGCACGACGAACTCCAAATTGCCGTCGTGCCTTAAGTCTGAAACGCGATAGCCATCCCCGCCGCTCGAATACATCTGAAAGCCGAAAGCGCTCCGATCGACGACGGAAAACCCGCCGATACAGGGCCGGTCGGTCACACACGTCATGAAAACGAGGGAGAAAGAGCCATTGTGCCGCATCGGCGCGAATTGGTATTCCGAGACCTCTTCTCCGTCGCCGATGGAGGATTCGCCGTCGATCGCTTCCTGCATCGCGCGCACGAACGCCGCTACGGTCTTCTTTGACGGCGGATGGCTCGCGAGATTCGGCGATGCTGTTATGGACCAATTGCGTTTACCCAATTGGGTCTGTTCAGGTAGAGGAGAGTCATCGCCGAATGACGATGATGCGAACGCCAAACAAAGAAGTGCGGCAGTTACTCTTCGTGCGAGCATAGAAAAAATGGCGAGCGCCGCGCGACGCCCGCCATCCTTCATAAAGACGCGGCTCTTACTTGCGATCGAGTTCGGTCATCAGCTCGAGCTCGGGTGCTCCCGCGAGCAGATCCTTGATACGGCCCCCCATCGCCTTCATATGCTCGGTCTTGCGATGCAGGTCGAAGGCTGCGTCATCGGTGTACTTCTCGTACCAGATGAACTGGGTCGGATCTTTCTTCGACTGATGCAGAACGTAGGCTTCGCATCCGGGCTCGGCCGCGCGAACCTGCTTGATCATATCCTTGAAGGCCGCTTCGAGCTGACCTTCGCATCCCGGCTTCGCCTTAATCTTCGCGATTAGACTGAGTGACATTGCTCTCTCCCTGACTAAAATTTGGTCTGGAGCTTAGCGCATCTGCAATTAAAAGCCACCCTTATGCGTCGGCGGCAGGATTGCGTGCCTGCAGCAACTGATCGCACCGATTGATAGCGGTGAGCATCGCCTCGGCGAGACTTCGGTCCCGGGCGGCTGAGGTGAAATCGGCCGCGATCTGGCTCCATCCGTCGGCGGGCATCCGCGCGTGGATCGCTTTGTCGCCGATCACCTCGAAGTAGCGTTCATCTAGCGAGGCGAGGAAGAGGATCACGCCGTTCGCGTGCTCGCGTGAAAGAGCGTGAACCGCGAATTCGCGATGGGCCAACTGACTCGCCCGGCTATGGCGCATCCGCCGTGGCACCACGCACATCCGAAGCGGAGAGAGGCTGAAGACTACGGAGAAGGCCAACAGCAAAAGTAACTGGAGGAGCAATCCGATCGCCAAGGGCGTTCGGGGGTGAACCAGCGCAATCAGAGTAGTGACGGTCAGCGCGCTTAACGCGGCCCAGGCGAACGACACGAGCGTGTAGCGATCGCTCGCGGGCGTCACCACGATGGCGATATCGATTCCGTGGTGATGCTCTACAGCTGCGACTGCGCTATCGATGCGCGCGTGATCTTCTTTGCTTAGCGGATTGCCCATCGTTCACCAGCCGCCCGAGGCACCACCGCCGCCGAACGATCCGCCTCCGCCCGAAAAACCTCCGCCGCCGAAGCCACCTCCGCCAAATCCTCCCGAACCAAAGCCGCCCGGGTATCCGATACCGACAGGGTAGTGGGGCGAGCGATAGAGCCAGTACCGATGGCGGCGTCGAGAGACCGCGATCATCAGCACTAAGAACATCCAGAAGGGCACTAGCAACGGCACAAGGGTAAGGGCGGTGAGACGGTAGGTCCCTAGTGCTAGTGGCTCGCTCGACTGATCGCCTTCCGAGGTGTTGCTCAGGAGGTGCAGGATCGCGCGAGTGCCGTCGAGCGTGCCGGTGTCATAGTCACCCTGCTTGAAGGCGGGGTTGATATCGCGCTCGATAATGACCCGACTATCGGCATCGGTAAGGATGCCTTCGAGACCGTAACCAACCTCGATACGCACCTTGCGTTCGTTAGGCGCGATGATCAGAAGTACGCCGTTGTTCTTACCCTTCTGTCCGATTCCCCAGTGCCGGCCGAGCTGATAGCCGAAATTTTCGATCGTGTAGCCCTGCAGCGAGGCCAAGGTCACGACAACCACCTGATTTGTCGTCGCGCGTTCGTGCTCGATCAGCATCGCGTTCAGTCGATCCCGCGTTGCAGGACTCAGAATCCCGGCCTGATCGACAACCCGTCCGGTGAGCGGAGGGAAATCCGGGCCAAAGGCCCACGCTGGATGTGCGATACCGGCGAGGAGAAGCGCGCAGAGGACGATGCTCAGGCGGGGGATGATGCGCATTAGAAATGAACCTGGGGCACCTGCTGGGCTTGCTCGGAAATTGTAAAGGTCTCGCGCAGCTTCAGATCGGGATAGAGCCACGTCGCGGTCCATCGCGTTGGTATGGTTCGTAGTGCGGTGTTGTATTCCTGCACCGCATTGATGTAGTCGCGGCGCGCGACGGCGATACGATTCTCGGTGCCTTCGAGCTGCGCTTGCAGGGCCAGAAAATTTTGGTCCGATTTAAGATTCGGGTAGCGCTCACTCACGACTAGGAGTCGGCCCAATGCTCCGGTCAGACGGGCTTGGCTCTGCTCGTACTGATGGAACGCTTCCGGGTTCGACAGGATATCGGCCGGTAGCTGGGTCTGTGTCGCCTTCGCACGAGCTTCGGTCACTGCCGTCAGAACCTGCTGCTCTTGCTTGGCGTAACCCTTCACGACTTCGACCAAGTTGGGGATCAGATCGGCCCGGCGCTGATACTCATTGAGTACCTGACTCCACGCTGCCTTGACCTGTTCGTCGAGCGTCGGCAGCCGATTCACGCCACATCCGGCGAGCACGATTATCATGGCCATGGGAAGGAGCGGCAAAAGATGCGGTCGTCTTCTATCCATCGTTAGCTCGCGAGAGTGGGCTAATCGAAAAAGTAGCACTTGCGCGATCATCCGGCGACGTGGCTCCGTTTAACTCTCCTCACCGCGATTGATAACCTGTGCGTCGCGCGCGTCCGAGGAGGTCACAACTATGGGTAAGCCTTCGACTCCCGACTATATTGCCCGAGCCCTAATCGCTTTGACCGCGATCTTCTGCCTCGCGAATGGCGTTTTCATGGTTGCGGCGCCGCTTGCGTGGTACCGCGCCCTACCTACCGTACCCGCAACCGGTCCAGCGAATGCCCATTTTATCGTTGATATCGGGCTAACCTATTTAACCAGTGGCATACTGCTGCTCTACGGTCTCCGGTTTCCCGAAGGCCGCTGGATGGCGCTCGTCGCGGGCGCGATATGGCTCGCGGCGCATGGCATCTTTCATATCGTCGAGGTCGTGACAGGTATCTCAACGCTCGGCCGCTTCTGGCAGGATGTGCCAGCGGTTATCGGTCCTCCGCTTTTGGTCTTTGCTGCGCTTGCGATCCTTTTTCGCCGGCACCGCATCGATCCGGCTGGATTGCCCAAAACGACCTTCATGCGGGCGGTTGAGAAGATGATGCCCGGCGAAAGCCGCTACGTTCAGGAGCTCGCGGCCGCTCCGGGACATGCGCTCGAGAAATTCATGCATTTCATGCCTGCGACGTCGCATCGATGGGAAGCGACGCCAGAGATTTTTCACCTCGCACAACTCGGCGCGATTCTGGTGGAAGATTGCGGGCCCTGCGCGATGATCGTCGCACGTGGCGCGCTCGCCGACGGGGTATCGCGCGACTTGGTGAATGAGGGCTTGCGCGGCGCTGGCAATCTGACCGGCGATCGGCTTTGCGCCTTTCAATTCGGACAAGCTGTAGCGACTAGGGCGCCCGAGGCCTTTGCGCTCGGTGATCAGATCGAGCAGACTTTCGGTCGTGCCGTGCGTCTCGAACTGGCGGTGACCGCGTCTTTGGTACGCGGCTATCCCGGTATCAAGCGCGGGCTGGGTCTGACGAAGGCGTGTTCGTTAACTCATCTCGAAGTTTGAAAGAGCAGCGGGAACATTACTTGAACGGAGATTGCAGATGATCGGATTCGACCTCACCGACGAACAACGCGAACTCAAGGCGCTCGCGCGCAAATTCAGCGAGCAGGAGATCATTCCTCGCGCTCGCGAATACGACGAGAAAGAGATCTTCCCGCGCGATATCTGTGAGAAGGCCTGGAAGGCCGGGTTGATGAACTTCGCAGTTCCGGCGGAGTTGGGTGGACCGGGGCTGAGCATCCTCGAAACCTGTATCGTCGGCGAAGAGCTGAACTACGGATGCTCAGGGATAACGAATTCGATCGCCGCGAACGATCTCGCTTCGCTGCCGCTCGTCGTCGCCGGTAACGACGAGCAGAAAAAGACCTATCTGGGCGGTCTCGCCAACCAGCTGAGCTTCTGCGCCTTCGCGATTACCGAACCGGCTGCCGGTTCAGACGTGGCCGGGATGACCACCACCTATCGTCGCGACGGCGACTCCTACGTGCTCAACGGCACCAAACACTTCATCTCGAACGGCTCGATGGCGGACTGGATTGTCACCTTCGCGACCACCGACAAGAAGCTGAAGCATCGCGGGATTTCCTGTTTCGTGTTCCCGTCGAATTTGCCGGGCATCACACGCAATCGGATGCATGGCAAGCTTGGCCAACGCGCCGCCGACACCGGCGAGATCGTTTACGACGAAGTGCGTATCCCGCTCGAAGCTCTCGTCGGCAAAGAGGGCGAGGGTTTCAAGTATGCGATGGGCACCTTCGATCGCAGTCGTCCTGAAATCGGCGCGATCGCGATCGGCGTGTCGCAGCGGGCGCTCGACGAATGCGTTAAGTACTCACAGGAGCGGAAGGCCTTCGGCCAGCCGATCGCGAGCTTTCAGGCGATCCAGTTCATGATGGCCGATATGGCGGTGAACGTCGAAGCGATGCGCCTGCTGACCTACAAGGCGGCATGGATGGTCGATCGCGGGGAAACGCCGAACGCGATTTCGAGCTACGCAAAGCTCTTCAGCTCCGAGGCCTGTATGAAGATCACGACCGACGCGGTGCAGATCTTCGGCGGCTACGGCTACATGAAGGAGTATCCAGTCGAAAAGCTGATGCGTGATGCCAAGCTGCTCCAGATCTACGAGGGTACATCGCAGGTCCAACACATCGTCATCGCGCGCGATCTGCTGAAAGCCTGATCCCCCTACCTGATCTGGGAGAGGGTGCTGAGCGCTCCGCGCGAAGTGGGTGAGGGCGCTTCGCAATGAATCGCGTCGCGTTGATCCCTCCGCAACGCGTCGCAAAGCCGCCGCTTCGGTCGGGATGACAGAACAAAGTTTCTCAGCACCTATTGCTGTCATCCTGAGCGAAGCGATCCAAGGGGCGGCCGAGTCCGCGAGGCCCGGCCTAAAATCATTCGCGGAATCGAAGGATCTGCTCGAAGCGATTCACGGCTTGTAGATCCTTCGCGCGAAGAAGCTGATCACGTTGCGCGGGACGAACCGAGTAGTCTGCGCGGTGATGAAATTGATCCATCCAGGGATATAGACCGTGCGGCCGCTGGCCGCAGCCGTGATACCTTCAGCGACAACCTGCTCGGCACTGACGAACGCGAACTTCGGCATCCGCCCGTGCTCGTTCTTGGCGACCGACTGAAACTCCGTCGCGACCGGCCCCGGACATAGCGCGAGGATACGTACCCCGCTCCCAAGCAGTTCTCCCGCCAGTGCCGAAGTGAAGCTGAGCACGAAGGCCTTGGTCGCCGCATAGATGCTCATGTAGGGCAGAGGCTGGAAGCCGGCCGTGGATGCGACATTGATAATCGTGCCGGCGTGCCGCTCGATCATCTGCGGCAGAATCAGATGCGTCAGGGCCACCAGCGCGGTGATATTCAGATCGATCTCTTCGACCTCGCGCTCCAATCCGAGTTGATTGAATGGTCCGTTGGTGCCGAACCCGGCGTTATTGACGAGATAGTCGATTGCCGTCCTGGATGCCGTGAGCTGATCGCAAATCTCGCGTGGCGCTTCCCGTCGCGCCAAATCCGCAACGAGTATCTCTGCGCCCGATGCGCCAAGTTCGCGTGCTTTGGCCGCGACGCCTTCCAGCCGATCCTTGCGGCGCGCGACGAGAATGAGGTTGTAGTTGAGGCGCGCGAGCGCATAGGCGAATTGCTCGCCGAGCCCGCTCGAAGCTCCGGTGATCAGCGCAGTCGGCATCGATCGATTACTCCCGCCGCCGATCATAAGTCGTTACCGCGCCGGAATCAGCCCCGCGTCGAGCATACGGCCAAGGTCGGGCGCGCCGTTATCGCGATGGTCCTGCATCGAGTAGTAGGCCAAGTTGGAGTTCTGTAACGGAGCAATTCGCTCCTGCGGAGAGAGGCTCAGCTTTGCCATCGCCGCGAAGAGGGCCGAGGGACCCAACCCGACTCGGGCTAAGTAACTAATCGCAACGATATTCGCCTCGCTTTCTTCAAGCCGCGGATCCCTCGGCTGGCCAGATGTTGGATGGGTTGAGAGACGATAATGGCTGTAACGGACGTGGCCCATCAGGTGTGCGATCACGGCATCGAGTTCGGGCTCGCTGGCGCCTCTTACAAGACCCTCACTGATAAGGAGCGTGCCATCCGGAACCACCAGCGCTTCAGAATAGGGCGACTCCACGACGATGACGCGCCAGTGGATACCTTTCATCGGAGCACCTTCAGCCAATCTCTGGAGCGCCATCCTGGCGCGGCTTTGTTCAAGGCTTCCCGAAGCCAGCTGCGAGCGCTTGATGATGTAAACGACGTCCGAAGTGAAGTCCACGGGTTCGAGTTCTGTTGGCGGGGGCGGAGGAAGCTTCGGAACGTCGAGCAACTCGAGGGAGCTACTGGTTAGCGTTACCGGCCACGGTCTGTTCGGAAGAGGCTCATTGAACAGCATTATGCGAACGGATTGCGGAATATCAGGGATAGTTATCTCGTGACACTTATAGAAGATGAATGTTCGCGGCGGGTCATGGTAGTACATGACGAAGGCCGTGGTTGAGTCCAATTCGACCGCGTCAGGGACTCCTAGATCATCGACGATCCTAGCAAGGTTCGAATCGAATTCCATTTCCCGTTGCAGGACGGCTGCGGGGCCGTATAGAGGGCGGAACTCGTTGGATTCGGTCCCAGATGAATCGAACGGAGGCTCCATGGGGAGGATCGGCAACTGCTCCAAAATGATCGTGTGCGGATGGAAAAGTGACTTGTCGATGATCTGAGGCGGTGAGATCACCTCCGAAGGCAGGTTGCCGTGACATTCGCTCAAAAGCTCAGGAAAGAAGCTCGTCGCGGTGCATCCCATGAGCAGCGTCATGAGGCTGGCTAGGATGACTCCTTTCATGCCTTTCGTCCCAGGTCATTTTCTCGGTCGCGTCGATACGCTTCAGCAGCTACGGCATGTTGCGCGATGGTGCATTGACGCCACGGACTGCGATGTTTCGCGACTGCAATCCGCGGCTGTCACGGTTCGTCGTTCATTCCGAACTTGCGTAAGGCCTGAAGCATCGCGGTGGCCAGGGCCTCGAAACACTTTCGACAGAGATCAATAACTCGATTGGAGGGCGTGAACACGAGATGCATCAGAGTGCCGCTTCGACCGCAGTTGTCGCATTGTTGCTGATTGTCAGCGTCGAAATTGATAAACATCTGCGCTACCTGCTGACTAGAGTTCAGCCGCCGAGCTGTTACCCGGAGTTGCAGTAGATGTCGGCACTGGGGACGGAGTCACCGTAGCGGAGGGAGTCGGATCTGATGCGGCATCGTTCTTCGCGACAACAGGCCCCCAGGATTCGCTCGAGGTGATGGTGTTACCATTCTCAGTGAGTTTCGCGAGCTTGTCTTCCTTGTAGCAGAAGGTCACAGGATGAAGACTATTGCGCGTGCCGGCTTCGGCGGGAGTGAGGACCGCCTCTGCCAGACCGAGAGTGAAGAAATCCGCCGCTCCCTCAAGAAAGGCCAGCCCGGCTTTACCGGCTCCGCTCGGACCGTGCGTGTACAGTTCGTAAGAATCGCAAGAGCTGCCGTCCGCTTCTTTTAGCGTGCCCTTCGGAGTCCCGACTGTTTCGATTACTGAGTCATGGGATTGACCGGGGCGGAACTGAGTAAGATCCACAGGATTAGGTCGCGTGGCTTCAAGAACCGGTGAGCATCCGGTGAGCAGATCGAGCGCCGATCCGGCTGCGATCATCCAAATAGCCGCCAATTGAGGGTTTCGTTTGCCACGGTATCTAGTCTCTAGCTTCATTCGTTGTCTCCCCGAGCGTGCCTCAACTGCTCACGCCACGGACGACACTAGAGAAGTAACGGTCAGAAATGACAGACGGTGAGTGGCGTCGTTTAGGTTGAAGGTACGACACGACGCCCTTTGTCGTGCTTCACCGGTATGTCGTTCAAGTAGGGGAGGCCGGAAAGCCCGTCGTCTTACAGAGACGATGATAGCGGCACTACTTTCGCGAAACGTTGGTCGTTACGAATAGGATCTGCCGCTGGCTCCTGTCCCAGATAGAGGAGATATTCGCAACGTTCGGCGCGCGCTTTGCGGAGTGCCTTGAAGCAATTATCTTTGTCGCCGATAGCAGCGTAGACGATAGCGAAGTCGAACGCCGGGACGTATTTCAGGCGAGCGATGGCACTGAGCTGCTTGATCACGTCGCGGGCGTCACGCATCTTGCGGGCCAGGCCGAAAGCGTGTCCCAGCAGAGCGAGTAACATGGCTGAGCTGTAGCCGGTTAGCTCTACAGCCGCCTGCAACTCGGCGATCGCCTTCGGATATTCCTGCTTCATCATCCATGCGCGCCCCAGATTCATGTAGGCGAGCAGATTCCGCGGATCGAGCGCGAGCATCGTTCGGCACTCGGCGATAACGTCATCGTACTGCCGACCGTGATACATGGCTGAGACGTAGGATGCGGTTATCGCCATGGAAAGTGGATCGTTCTCGCCCGCACGCTTGATCTCGGCGATCGCGTCGTCCATCCGCCCTTGAATAATCAATAACTCGGAGTACCACTGACGGGCGGGAGCATAGCTCGGGTTTAGCTCCAGAGCACGATCAAAGGCTTTCTCCGCAGGCTGCCAATTCCAATCGAAAAAGGCGTTTACATATGCGATTGAGGCGTGCGCGTCGGCCAGGTCAGGGTTGAGCTCGAGCGCTTTGCGCGCGGCGCTTTTGGCCTTCGGCATCGCTTCGCTCGGAGGCATCGCTCCGGTCATGATATTCGACAACAGCGCGTAGCAATCCGCGATTCCGGCATAGGCAGGCGCATAATTTAGATCCTGATCGATTGCCCGCTGAAACAGCCGAATTGCCATCCGCAGGTCTTCTTCGCGACGGCGGTTCCAGAGTTCCCTTCCCCTGAGATAGCTATCGTATGCTTCCGGCGGTATGCCGCGTTGCCCGGTTCTCTCTTTGGCTGTAATGGTTACCGCGATACGTCGGGAGACTGTCTGCGCTACCTCACTCTGCAACTCGAGAATATCGCTCAGGTCACGGTCAAATTTTTCGCGGGCGATAACGTGTTGGTCGTCCGCATCGATGAGGCTGATATCAATCCGAATACGGTTGTCGGCGCGACGGACGTTACCGTCGAGCAGATAGCTTGTTCCGAGCTCGCGCCCAATCTGATTGAGCGGCTTCGAGGTATTCTTGTAGGGCTGAACCGAGCGAAAGCCGATTACTCCGAGCTCCTCCGGATTGATTTGGCTCAGTTGTCCGATCAGTTCTTCGGTCAGGCCTTCGCTAAAATACTCCTGATCCGCCAAACCGGAATGGTTTCGCAGTGGCAAGACCGCGATCAGGCGTCGTCGTCGCGCAGGCTGAGGCACAAGACTCGGTTGGGAGTCGGGTTTTAACTCCGGAGAGCGTCCTTCACCCCACCAGCGGTCGAGCTCGTCGGTAAAGGCATAGACTGAATCGAGCTTTTCAAGACGTTTACGATGGATGGGCAGGCTGAGAGTCTTCTCCCATCGCTGGACCGTACGGACATCGCGACCCAGGTAAGCGGCGATCGCCTTCCATGAATCAAGACGCTTTGATGAGTCCTGCTTCTGCATGAATCAGTTGGGGGCAGTTAGTCGTAGCCGAGATTAGGCTTAAAGCGATACGAGAAGCAAATAGTTTAGGCCGCCTATCAACTGGAATAAGGAAATTTTGCGCTCCTACCCAGATTTTTGCGAGTCGCGCGACTCACTCCGACTCGTCCGGAGAGACTGGATCGCTCGCCGTTCAGCTATCAGGATAAGAGGTGCTATGCCGCACGAAGCGATCGATCTGAAGAATCCCGATTTGTATGTTCCCGCTGTTCCGCATGAGGTCTTTGCGCGCCTGCGGCGCGAAGACCCGCTCTACTGGAATTCGGAGAGCGATGGTCCCGGCTTTTGGTGCGTTACGCGCTACGACGATATCGTGACGATTTCCAAAGATCCGGCGCGTTTCAGCTCGGCCCGTGAGCATGGCGGCCATCGCATCTTCGACGAACATAAAGTCGGGATCGCGGGCGGCGGAACCTCGATGGCTGAGGCTCCAATGATCAGCATGGACCCGCCGGAGCACGTGAGTTATCGCCGGATGGTGACGCCGGGATTCACGCCGGCGCGAATCCGCACGCTTGAGGAACAGGTGCGCTCGCGCACCTGCGCCATCCTCGATCGGCTCGCCGGTCGTCGCGAATGTGAGTTCATCTCCGAGGTCGCCGCCGAGTTGCCTATCCAGGTGCTCGCCGAACTGCTCGGTGTCCCGCAGGAGGATCGGCGAAGGCTCTTCGATTGGTCCAACACGATGGTGGGGGAGGACGATCCGGAGTTGCGCACCGGACCCGCACAACTTGGCGAGAGCCTGCGGGAGATGGGCGGCTATTCGCTGCAGTTGTGGCAGGACCGGCTCACGAATCCCGGCAGCGATCTGATTAGCATGCTCGCCCACGCCCGTATCGGCGGTGAAGCGATGAGCGTCGAGCGTTATCTCGGCACCTTTATTCTGCTCGTCGTCGGTGGTAACGAGACGACGCGCAACTCGATCTCAGGTGGTCTGATTGCCCTCACCGATTTCCCCGCTGAACGCCAACGCCTGATCGATCATCCGGAACTACTTTCCTCCGGTGCTCAGGAGATCGTGCGCTGGGTGTCACCGGTGATGCATATGCGGCGCACGGCGCTCGTCGATGCCGAGATGCGCGGCAAGACAATCCGCGCCGGCGACAAGATTATCCTTTGGTACCCGTCGGCGAATCGCGACGAGGAAGTCTTCGACAATCCCTTCCGCTTCGATGTCGGCCGCTCCGGTTTGCCCCATCTGGGCTTCGGGATTGGCGAACACTACTGCTTGGGAGCCCGTCTCGCCGAATTGCAGTTGCGAGTCTTCTTCGGCGAGTTTCTGCAGCGCTTCCCGAAAGCAGCACCCTGCGGACCGATCCGCCGGATGCGCTCGAATTTCATCAACGGCATCAAGGAGATGCCGGTGCGCCTGCAATAGCGGTCGTACTAATACCGCTGCGAATACGGACCGTAGTTGTTCGGCAAGCGTCGGCAATAGTCGTTATCGGCGTCGCAGACCATGCAATGGTTGCCATTGGCATCGCAGACTTCGTGCTTCGGTCCATTGTTGAACTCGCGTTCTTCATGCGCCTGTCGATTCGGACCCCAATCAGACGGCCCGTCGAAGCATCCGGCTAGCCCGGCTAATCCCAGGCTTAAAGCCGCGGCCGCGATGAGATAACTCCTCGATTTCATTGCGATTCACCTCCGAAGTACTCGGAAGGAGATCAGCGCATCGGTCGTGCCATCGTCAGAAAGTCCTGAAAAGATGAGGATCTTGGCAGGTAAAGCCGGCGACGATGCATTAGATGCGGAAGTTTTTGCAAACGATGCGACGAACTCGCATAGGTAATCCTTAACCAACGTTCAGGATCGTCCCTTCGGGCACGCCGCTTGGCCCGACGCATTGCACTCGTCAGAATTACCGCCATGAAGCGGATTGTGTTATATGCCGGCGTTGTCGTCCTGGTATGGTTCCTGATAATCCTCGGACTGCATTTCGGCCAGAAAAGCCACGACCATCTCGAATATCAGGTCGCGCAGGCCTTTCCGGCCGACAAGCCGTTCATTTCCGGCGAGATCTACGCCACGACGCTTGCCGAAATCATGGACCATGAACTCCATACGGGCTTCGGCTGGCGTCCCAACGATTTCTTTTTATGGGGTCCCTACCTGATGGCGGATAACAACGCGGACCGTCAGATGGGGATCATCATGGCGGTGCGCGAGACGATGCGCGTCTTCAAAGACCATCTGACGAAGATTTCGTCCAACGAGTACGATCCGAATTTACTCGTTGCCGATACCGACTTCCGCAACGAGCCGACCAAGTGGATCCTGCCCGCGGCTGAGACTAAATATAACGACGGCGTGAAGCATCTGCGGATGTATGTCGCGGCGCTTCACGCGAATCCGCCGACCTCAAGCCAACTCAATCAACGCAACGTCGAACTGGTTCGGCTCTTCCAATCATGGACCGATATGCTCGGTGATGCGCACGCGATGCTCTACCGCGATCGCAAGCCCGACGGCAGTCCGATCTACCCGTGGGATAACGACGACTACTTCTACCACGCCCAGGGTTACGCCCATGTCATGTATCACATGCTACAGGCGGTGATCCGCGAGTATAACCAGACGCAGAAGACCAAGCCTGTAATCGGTACTTTGATGGATGAGGCGCTCGAACCGCTGCAAAAGGCGGCCATGATGAAACCGGTCGTCGTGCTCGATGGGTCGCTGACCGGGATCTTCGCCAACCATCGGCGGAACCTCGATGCGTATATCACCGAGGCCCGCCAGAAGATGTACTCGATTCGCGAGGAACTGGAACGCTAGCGAATCTCTACTCTTGTCATCCTGAGCGGAGCGAGCCCAGGGGGCGGCCGAGTCTGCGAGGTGCGGCCTCCGTTCGCGGAGTCGAAGGATCTACGCGAAGCGTTTTCGCCTCAATCGTGTTCGATCCCCAAAGTCACTTCCGAGCTATACTCGCTCGAAGTACGGTTTTGCTCGGATCCCACTTTTTGAGCTCGACCCTCCAGTCGGCAAGAAATTTCTTTTGCTCGATGATCCTTTGCTCCAGCGAAGCTAGAATCTTGCGGCGCTCTTTGACCACCCTTTCTATGGCATTAACGTCAAGTTGCCGCCGCTTTGCGACGCGATCGTAATGCGCTTTGCTCTCACGCTCGATTGCCAGAATTACGCGAGCTTCAAAGAGCCGATCCATATTCGTTGGTATATGCCGTGCGATTCCGGGACCGCCCTTGGGATCGCTCTCAAACTGTGTGTATTGGCCGCGCTTGTCGAGCTTGACCCGAGCTCCTTCGATCGCCATCTGGAGGGCCTGAAAGGAGTCTAGTCCAAACGCATGATCTGTCTCTCTCGTTCCGTTCTCTTCAATCACGAAAGGGCAAACCCAGTCGCTTTGGGATGAGGCTTCGGAATCCCAAAATAGACGGTGGTGTCTTCGAACAACGGCAATTTCTTGAGCTTCCGGGTCGCGATTATCTGACCGAGCGGCGTGATCTTCGCGAATTCACGCCACCCGCGTGGTTTATGTGCTTTAGCCAATCGCTTTCAGCGCCTCCAGCACTTCCTCGGTATGGCTGGTCACCTTCACCTTGGGAAACACCTTCCTCACGATTCCCTCCTTATCGATGACGAAGGTCGAGCGCACGATACCCATGAACTCACGACCATAGAGTGACTTTTTCTGATAGACACCGTAAGCCTTCGTGATTTTGTTGTCAGTATCCGCCAGCAACTTGAAGTTCAGGTCGTACTTCGCGATGAACTTCTGATGCGATGCGGATGAATCCGCACTCACACCGACGACCTGTGCGCCGGCTTTCTTGATCGCCGCTGTATTGTCGCGGAAGCTGCACGCCTCAGTGGTGCATCCGGGGGTCATATCCTTCGGGTAGAAGTAGAGCACCAGGTTCCCGCCGGCGAGCAGGCTCTTCAGCGTGACTTTTTCCCCCTTTTCGTCGACGGCATCGAAAGCGGGCGCCTTCTTACCTTCCAGCGGATGGCTCTTGGCTGCTGCCTTCTTCGTTGCAGGCTTGGTTGCTTTTGTGGTCGTGGTCTTGGTCGCCATGGGATCTCCTCTGCGGGTCTCTCGCGGCGATCCTAGAGTGACGACTTGAAGGAAGCAATTTGACTCCATAGGGTTGAGCAGGAACGCCGGAGATACTGCGATGACCACAGACGTCGATCAGACGACCCATCCGATTCTTGAGGCTGCGCGCTCTCTCGCGCCGCAGATCCGAGCCGCTGCCAATGCGATAGAGCAGGGCCGCCGGCTCACCCCGGAAATCGTTCAGGCGATGAAGGCTGCGGGTATCTTCGGCATGACGATGCCGCGTGAATGGGGAGGTCCCGAGCTCGACCCACTGACGCAGATTCGTGTGCTCGAAGCCTTGGCCGAGGCCGATGGATCGGTCGGATGGTGCGCGATGATCAACAGTGACGGCGGCTACTACAGCGCCTTCCTCGATGATGGTGTCGCGCGGGAGATGTATCGCGATCGCGAGGCGCCCACGGGCAGCAGCCTCGTCTTCAGCGGACGAGCGGACAGGGTCGACGGTGGTTATCGCGTCAAAGGACGATGGCCCTTCGTCAGTGGATGCCAGCATTCGGACTGGATCGCTGGGACGTGTCTGGTCTATGAGAACGACGCGCCGAAGATGATCACGCCCGAGATACAGGAGCGGCGCGTATGCTTCGTGCCGGCCGGAGAAGCCGAAGTGCTCGATACCTGGAACACCACGGGCCTGCGCGGCAGCGGCAGTCACGATATCGCAATCAACGACGTCTTCGTTCCGAACGAGCGCAGCACGGCCTTTCCGTTTCGGCCCCAGCGCTCGGGACCTCTGTACGCCTGGCCGATGATGTTCGTTTATAACCTGCCCGGTGTGACGCTCGGGATTGCGCGCAATGCGATCGACCTTTTTGCCGATCTCGCCGCGCGCAAGGCCACAACGATCAGCAACTCGGTCGGCCGTCCCGTGATGCTCCGTGATGAAGCCTATGCGCAACAGGCTATCGCGCGAGCCGAGGTGCTGGTCGGTTCGGCGCGCACCTACGTCTTTGATCGTATCGGCGATATCTGGCGGACCCTTGTCGCGGGTGAGCGCCTCTCGCTCAAGCAGCGTGCGCTCTATCGACTCGCGATGATGCATGCGCATGAGGCCTGCCTTGAGGCCGTGCAGGGGCTCTACAAAGTGGTCGGCGGCTCTGCCGTTTATTCTTCGGGGCCCTTCGACCGGCCGTTGCGCGATCTGCTCACAATCAACCAGCACACCGTGAATTCGCCGAAACTGCGAGAGACGATCGGCAAGGTGCTGCTTGGTATCGAAGTCCGCGACCCGATGGTCTAGCAATGTCCCGAATTCATCCCAGTGCAGTTCTAAGCGGCGAGATCGAACTCGCCGACGATGTCGAAGTCGGTCCGTTTTGTCTGCTCGACGGCCGTATCCGGATCGGCGCCGGAACCCGTGTGATAGCGCACGCCACGATCCTCGGTGATACGGACATCGGCGCCCGCAACGTAATCCATCCGAATGTGGTTATCGGCGACGAACCGCAGGATATCGGCTACAAGGGCGGTCCCCGTCGGGTGAAGATAGGCGACGACAACGTCTTCCGCGAAGGCGTCACAATCCATCGCGGGAGCGAGCACGGCGAAATCACGATCGTCGGCGATCGCAATTTCTTCATGCAGAATGCTCATGCGGCGCACGATTGTCGGATCGGTAACGACGCGATTATCGCGGGCGGTGCGTTACTTGCCGGATGGGTCGAAGTAGGGGACCGGGCGCTCGTTTCGGGCAACTGCGTGGTCCATCAGTACACCCGCATCGGGCGGCTCTCGATGATGCGCGGGCTCAGCCGCACCAGTCGAGATATTCCGCCGTTCTGCCTGATGGACCTGACGCATACGCTGCGCGGTATCAACGTCGTGGGTCTGCGTCGCGCCGGTATCACCACTGCGTCGATTCGTGCCTTGCGCAACGCTTTCAAGGAGTTGTTCGGCGAGCGCGTGAACCTGAAAGCCGCGCTCGAACGCCTGGAGTCGTCGGGAACGATGGTCCCTGAGGTTGCCGAGATGGTGGCCTTTATCCGAGCGAGCAAACGCGGCGTCGCCTTCGGGATCAAAACTGGTGCCGCAGTCGACGGCGGTGCGTTCTGACTTCGAGCTTTAGGATTTGGCAGTGCGGCGAAGCGTCTTGATCGATCCGTCGCGCATGGCGACCAGGACCATATCCGCGATGCCCAGAAACAGCCCGGTTCCCACCACACCCGGGATCGATAGCAGCTCGCGTTCGAGTCGCGCCGGATTGTTTATCTCTTTCACACCGAAATTGATCACGCGATTCCCGTTGTCGGTCACGAACCAACTGCCGTCGTGATTCACCCGAGGATGGGGTTTCAGGCCAAGTCGCGCGATTGCGCGCGATGCAAACGAGAACGCGAAGGGCACGATTTCCACGGGAAGGCTGCCGCGGGAGCCCAGCCGCGGGACAATCTTTTCTTCACCGACAAGAAAGATCCGCTTGCGCGATGCTGCCGCGACAATCTTCTCACGCACCATCGCGCCGCCCCATCCCTTGATCATGTTCAGCCGCGGATCGACTTCGTCGGCTCCATCGAAATCGGTATCTATCCTTGCGGTATCACTGAGTTCTATCAGCTCGATACCCAGGGCACGCGCTAGTTCGGCGCTTACATTCGAAGTCGCGACACCACGCACTGCGAATTTCGCCGCGGCGAGGGCGTGGATAAACGCATTGGCGGCGCGACCGGTACCCAAGCCGATCGTCTGCCCTTGGCGCACGTAACGCACGGCGTGATGGCCGAGTGCGTCGAGAGCCTCCGACGGGACCGGAGATGTATCGCTTTTTTTCGAACGAGGCTTCAAGCGGCGTAGTCGCAAATGGATCAGGTTCGGCTTTTGCTGTGCAGCAGATTCATGAACTCTTGTCGCGTCTCGTGATGGGTGCGGAACCGCCCCAGCATCGCGGAGGTCGTGACGTAAGAATTCTGCTTCTCGATGCCGCGCATCCGCATGCAGAGATGCTCTGCTTCGAGCACTACGGCCACGCCGAGCGGCTTGATCTCTTCCATGATCGTCTGCGCGATCTGGGTCGTCATCCGTTCCTGCACTTGCAGGCGCCGTGCATAGATTTCAACCATCCGGGCAATTTTGGACAGCCCGACGATATGACGATTCGGTAGATAGGCGACGTGCGCCTTGCCGTTAAAGGGCAGCAGATGATGCTCGCAGAGGGAGTAGAAATCCACATCGCGGCAGAGAATCATCTCCTGATAGTCTTCTTCCGTGAAGAGCGCGCCGTTAATGGCCTCTTTCGGATCCTGACTGTAGCCGCGGGTCAGAAATTCGTAGGCCTTCGCCACTCGATACGGCGTGCGGGCCAGCCCTTCGCGTTCGGGGTCTTCGCCGATATAGCGCAGAAGCTGCCGGACGGCTTCCTCTGCAACATTGCGGTTACGTTCCATGGTGGTTCCTTTCCCCGAAACTAACTCGGCTCACAAGCTTGCTCGCGTTCAGCCTTCACGCGCTCGCTGGCTGCGCATGGCGACGCCACGCCAGTACCAACTCAATCGAGAGTGACGGACCGCCTCCGCTCATTATATTGAAACCCTCTACGTCCCCGGCAAGCTTATCCATCAGGGCGAGATTGTGATCAATCGAGGCCTGGCGCGCATCCGCCTCGCTCAGGCCGCTGTAGCGGTCGAAGTGATGGGCGGCGCCGCTCAGGTCTTTGATCTTTTCCTTCATGTACAGGGCCATCGCCTCGCGCTTCACCGGCAGGATGCCAATCACGACTTTGAGATTGAGGTCGTGCGCGGTTTCGATAAAGCGCATCGCCGTGGAGTGATCAAAGACCGGCTGGGTGATTACGAAACGCGCTCCACCTTCGGCTTTGCGCCGCAGCAGATCGAGTTCGCGATCGAGATCTTTGCGATTCGGATTCCCGACGCATCCCGGCACCAATTGCGGCAGCGTCTTGAGCAGACGTTTGCCCTCGCCGGTGTCGCCGCGATTCAGATCGGCGATTAGCGCGAGCAATCCGAAGGTATCGACGTCATGGACGGGTCGCGCGCCGGCGCTCCCGTCGGGAGGTAACTTATCACCCTGCAAGGCGACCACAGCGTCGATTCCGAGGGCGGCCGCACCCAGGAGATCCGAGCGCAGCGCGAAGCGATTCCGGTCGCGGCACGAAACGTTGATCACGACGCCCGTCTGATGGCGCGCCTTGATCATCCCGCCGAACACCAGCGAGGACATCTTCACCTTGCCGAGTGCGTTGTCGACCAGATTGATCGCGTCGACCTGGCCGCGAACCGCGTCGAGTTTGCTGAGCAGGGACTCGGTCGCGACTCCCCGCGGAGGGGAGATCTCGAGCCACAGCAGGTTCCTGCCGATGACCGGCTTATCGAGAATGGCAGTCACGTCAGCAGTCCGGCGATCGATGCTGCGAGGTTGCGGGGTTTCCCGCGACGGTGATTACTCGGGTGTCAGAATACAACGACAGTGTGATTGCTATACGGGTCCCGGCTTCAGGCCTTGACGCGCTCGTTCGCTTTGACCTTCTGGTACTTGCGATAATCGTATCCCGTCGCCATCGCCATCAGCAATGCTTCCATCCCGCCCTCACGCTCGCGGCGCAACACGCGAAGACGTTCGAAAAATTCCTGGAAGTCCTTGTTGATGCGCTGGAGTCCGTCGCCCGGCTTCAGGAAGAAGTCATTCAGCCGCGTTACCGTAAAGCGTAGCGAGGAGTAGCGCAACTCGTTCGGGAACGCATCCCATTCCGCCAGCGACAGTGTCCGGACCGATTCGTAGCCACCCATCAGGTAGCGGAAACGATCCAGCGAATAGAACCCGTCGACATAGCAGAGCGCGTTTACTGCGGTCGCCAGATCGAAGATAAACTTGCCGCGGCAGGCGGCCTCGAAATCGAGAATCGCAACGAGCTTCTCGCCCCGGAACAGCAGATTATCGGCAAAAATGTCGCCGTGGATAATTCCCTTGGGCAGCTTGCTCTCGAGATATTGGGTCAGGTACTCGATTTCGTCTTCGAGCGTCCGCGCGACCTTGCGGAAATAGTTGGGTAACCGATCGCGCACGCTCAGGAACAGATCGGCTATCCGCTCGAAACTGAACCGGTTATCGATTCCCTTCTTGTAGCCCTTGCCGACTACGTGCAGCTCTCCCAGCGTACGCCCGACCGCCTCTAACTGAGCGGGACGCATCTTCGCTGGCGCAATCACCCGTCCATCATAGAAACGGAAAAGCGAGGCGCACTTGCTCTCGTAGTCGCGATAGAAACGTCCTAGTCGATCCTGCAGCGGATGGGGGCAAGGGAAGGAGTGCTTGCGCAGGAATGAAAGCAGGTCCATCTCCCGGCGCAACTCGCTCTCGGTCTTGACTTCGTCGATCCTGACCAGGAAACGGCCTCGGGCCGCCTCGACCAGAAAGTTCGAGTTGACCGACCCCTCGGGAATCCCCATCGTCTTGCTGATACGACCGATGTTGTAATCTTCAGCAAGCTCGCTGAGGAAGTCTTTGTTGAGCTCGGTGTAGACGGCCATTAATTCGGTTCGCTCTCGGGAGTCGGCGCAAGTGTAGAGCGACTTCATCGATTCGTCAACTAGAGGTAATTTTTCACCCGCCACTAGGGATTTTTAACCGCTATAACCATCTAATGTGTATTTAATTAACCTCGATGTAAGGGCTAGCGTGTGGTTTTACCAGCCGAGCATGTGGCTCATGAGAAGCGCGACCACCAGCGCCAACCCGAACTCGAACTGGAGTTGCCCCGATCGCGCCATCGCGCGGTTATGCGATTGGGCGTCGGCATTGCCGGAGACGCAGCGCACCTGATCAATCGCACGTGGTAGCGTTAGTAATACAAGTATCGATGGCCACGGCATCGCGCCTCTGAGTACGCAAAGCATAACGATGAGATAAGCAAGGCTGTCGCAGGCGATCAGTTCGATTCGACCGGCATCGCGGCCGATTAACGCGGCGACGGTCCATTTGTTGTGCTTCCGGTCATTGTCGATGTCGCGCAGATTGTTGGCCTGGAGAAGGGCGGAACATAGGAGGCCCATCGAGCAGCCGATTAGCGCTGCGGTCCAGGTGAAATGCTCAACCTGCACGTAGTAGGCGCCGAGCACATAGCCCGGTCCCATCAGCGCGAACACGAGAAAATCTCCCAATCCGCGATAAGCCAGGCTCAGCGGCGCCGCGGTGTAGAAATATGACCCAAAGACGCCGATCATCCCAATCAGCAGGATCGGCCATCCGCATACGAGCGCGAGACTTAGGCCGAGGATCGATCCGAATGCAAAAGCGACGAGGCCGCCGATCTTGATCTGCTCCGCCGTCAGATGGCCTTGCTGAATCACCCAGGCCGGTCCGAACGCATCGGGCTCTTCCCAATTGCCGACGTCGGTGCCCTTGATGAAATCGTAGTAGTCGTTGATCAGATTGGCCGCCGCTTGCAGGGTCATCGCGGCGATCACGGCAACGAGGTAACGCCCAAGCGAGAACGTCGATCCTTCGTAGAGGCCGAGAAAGCTCCCCACCGTGACGCTCATAAAGGGCATCCCGAGGGTAAAGGCACGTGTAGCTTGAAGCCAAACTTTGATCGTTCCGGGATGCGCCGGACGATTGGGTGAAAGCGTTCCTGCCTGATCCATACCCGATAACCTTGAAGGCAATTTGCCGGCGCGGATCGCGCGAGCAGCGAGATTTTAGCGAGTTCCGATCACCGGAACCAAGCCCACGACGGCCTTCCTCATTAAATCGTTTTTACCCTTGCGTCAGGCGGTAGAATCCCTAGCATGACTCGCATTACTGCGATGTCCGATTTGAAAGAATTGCAGGCGCTGCTGGCGCGTATCGAAGCTCTGGCAGACGGCAGCCCCGATTGGGGCCGGACGCATCTCGCCGACCTGCTGAATGATTATCGTCCGCGATTGAGCGCGGCTGCTCTGCGTGCCGATTCAGTCGATTTCATCGGGGCGCTCCACGGCCTGCACGCGATGGTCAAACGTTATGTTATGACCACGTCGCTCTGATGCTCCGACTGGTTAGCGCGTGAGTGATCCTCGATCGTGATGGGTCAGCAACCCGATGTGCTCGATCGTGAGGTCGGGCGTCGGATACTTTGCCACTTCCGCAGGGTCCAGCGCGTAATGGCCCTGCCGCGGGAAGATGGTCGTCACGCGTGATCCCCATACCTGTTTCATCGCGGCTAGGATTCGCACCTTGTCGTCGACCATCACGTAATGCTCGGCAGGATAGCGCTCCGCGATATCCTCGAGTTCCATCTCTTTGTGGATATAGATGAGCACGTCGCCGTCGAAGGTCTCGCCCAGGCCCGACCGATCGACCTTGCGCGGCTGAAAGACCACGTCGCCATCGCTCACAATCACGCAGCGGCCGAACTGACGGCAGTGCTCGACCGCGTCTAGCGCCCCCGGAAAGAGCCGATTAGCGAACGGATAATTCACCAGATAGTGCGAGGCCGCGAGGATATGGGAGTCGCGTGGATGCTCAACACGATACCGCTGCAGCGCCCCGAGGTAATCCGCGTAACCAAGTTCGCTTCGCAGTTCCTCGAAGATAGTCCAGTAGCGCTTTTGCCGTTCGGGGCCGATTGTGCGTTCTAGATGGCGCATCAGATCGGCCACGATGCGGTCATTATCGAGCAGCGTGTTGTCGACGTCGAAGAGAAATACAACCGGTTCCATAACAAGCTCGTGTCGAGCTTAGTTATGCCGCTGCGGCGTGCTCGAGCCAAGTCTGCACGCCACTATTAATTGGTTCGGCGCGCAGCGGCTTGCCCGGCTCGAAGACGATCGGCACGGTGCCCATTCCCGCGACCTGACCTGGAACCCAGGTCGCTCGCTTGCCGTGATCGAGTTCGAAATCGGGAATCCGCTTGAGGAATTCTTCCAGCACGATCTTCGCTTCGACGCGCAGGATATGCGCCCCGAGGCATCGATGGATTCCTGTGCCGAGCCCCAGATGCTTGTTCGGGCTGCGATCAGCAATCAGCGTGTCGGGGTAGGGGAAGACGTTCGGATCGCGATTCGCAACCGGCAGCATCAGCATCACCTGCTGTCCCTTCTTCATCGCCACGCCGCCGACGGTAACATCCTGCTTAATCAGACGGCCAATCGTCGCGGGGGCGTAGTAGCGCAAAAACTCATCGACGGTGGTCGGGATAATCTCCGGATGACGCGTCAGGCGATGGCGCAGCTCGAAATCCCACGCCAGCCGCCAGAGCGCCGTTGCGATTAGCTTGCTCGTGTTGTCGATACCGCCCAGCAGGAGCGTCGTGCAGAAGCCCAGCAACTCGTCGTGGTTCAGATAGTCGCCATCGACCCGCGAATGGATGACCCGTGAGAGCACGTCCTCACCGGGATTCTTGCGCCGTTCATCGATCACTCCCTCGAAATAGGAGTACATCTCCTTGATTTTCGGCGCGGCCTTTTCGGGATCGGTGATAACTTCGTGCGAGAGCGCCCAGGTCCAGCTATGGAAGCGCGGGCCATATTCGGCGGGCAATCCCATCACGACAGCGGTGAGTAGCGCCGGGATCGGATTCCCTATAATCCGTGCCACGTCGGCGCGCCCATCGCCGATAAAGCCGTCGATCAGACTATTCACGTTGTCGCGGAGCATCTGGCCAAAGTCCATTACGCGACCCGGCGAAAAGGGTTCGTTCACCAGCAGGCGCGCACGCTTATGCTCGGGATCGTCCTGCCCGGCCAGCATCAGCGGCTCGCTGGTGCCGTAGCTCGGAAAGGTGACCGTATCGTTGGAAAAGGCCGCCGTATTGTGGATCGTCTCGAAGACTTCCTGATAACCCGCGATTACCCAGAAGCCGCCGTACTGCTCACTCCATCCGACCGGACGCTTCTCCTGCAGCACCTCATCGCGCAGGGCTTCATAAAACTCGTTGGGAGTGCCGTCGGGTCCGATCGGCGGATTCAGATGATCGAAATTGCTATAGAGGCTCTTGCTGCTGGTTCCGTTCGTCGCACTCATTGCGTCTTCTCCAAAGCGGTGTCGTCTCCGTCTTTACCAGGGGAGGCCATCGCAACATCCTCCTTGTCATCCTGAGCCGGCGAGCACCGCAAGCCGTGCCGAAGGATCTACGCGAAGCGATTGCTCCGCGCTAATGGTCGAGTAGTTGTTACGCGCCGACGAGATTCTCTTATTCGCTAACGATCCGCAGCGCACCTTCGGGGCATCCCGCGACGGCGTTGCGCGTGCGCCGCATTAGATCGGTCTCGTCAGGATTAACCTCGCGGAGGATCTTCGCGCGGCCGACATCGTCGGCTGGCTGAAAAACCTCGGGCGCGGCGAGATAGCACTTGCCGTGCCCCACACATATGTCGAGATCAACTTCGACTTTCATCTGCGTCCTCCGAAACCATCCGGCTACTTAGCGCAACCCGGGTGCCATCCCAATGTTCTACGCATCGATATCTCACGGCAAACCTAGCTCACAAATTCCGCACGGTCACTCTAGACCCCCAGCAACGGCCTGAGTTTAGCGGCCACCTCTGCGACTACGTCAGCGGGTGCTTTGGTCGCTGATTGAGCCCGACGCGCTCGCCAATCTGCGCTCTTTAGCTGATCTGCGAGAACCACTCCGGTGACAGCTGAACTTTGGGGAAGGGCTACTTCGAAAGGGTAGCCCTTCGCTTGATTAGTGATTGGGCATACGAGGGCGAGTCCCGCCTGGCGATTGTAAGCTGATGGTGACAGCACCAGCGCTGGACCCCGACCGGCCTGTTCCTGACCTGCCTGCGGATCGAACATCAGCCACACAATATCGCCACGCTCGGGTACGTAGCGCGCCGCACTCACCAATTTTCGCCACCGAGGGGCGCGCCCCAGTCAGTCTCCTTGTGTCGGTTCTTTGGTGTGATGCCCGCGACTAACTCGGCGAGGCTGTATTCGCGACGCACGGGTACGAGTAGGAGATTTCGTCCGGCCACCTTCACTTCGACGTCCGCCCCGTCTTCGAGCCCCGCTTCCTTCGCGGCAGCCTTCGGGATTCTAACGCCGAGGCTGTTACCCCATTTCGCTATTCGTGCGCGCAATCTCCGCCTCCTTTAAGCCTTCGATGATATACGATGGATATACATCGATTGAAAGCACCGGACAAGCTTCTTCTGCGGGGTAGGGTAAGTCAGCTTTGACACTGCCGCTCGATCGCGTCATAGAAACCGACTATGACCGCTCAAGTTACGCTTCCCCATTTCACCCTCGATGCGCTGGCTGGCGAGACCCACAGCTTTCCCTCCTCGCGGCCGACGCTGCTCTGTTTCGTTAAGGAAGATTGTCCAACCTGCGTCCTCTCGATGCCCCTGATCGAGGCGGCTTATCGCGCCTTTGGTGATCGGATCGACGTTCTCGCAATCGGGCAGGATCGTCCGGGCAACGCCGCGCTGGTCGAGCGCTTCAAGCTGACGGTGCCGATGCTCGATGATTCCGCCCTCAAGATCTCCTTCAAATACGATATCGAGACAGTGCCGACGATAATCCTCGCCGATCCCAACGGAAGCGAACTGCGTCGCTTTATCGGCTTCGGCCGACAGGATTGGCAGGATCTCTGCGCGGAGATGGCCAAGCTTGCGGGCAAGGCAGCGCCCACGGTCGATTGGGCAAGCTATCCCGAATCGCGACCCGGATGCGGCTCGAAATCGGTCGAGCCCGGTGTCGCGGAACGCCTTCAGGCCGAGGCCGAAGGCAGTCCGATTCGCGCCCGCCGGATCGAGATCGCCGATCAGGACGATATTTTCGAGTTTATGTTCGATCAAGGTCTCACCGATGGCCTCCCGGTCGTCCCGCCCACGCCCGAGCGCGTAATCCGGATGCTCAAGGGGACGCGCCGCGACGCGCAGGAGATCCTGGGTACCGTCGCGCCAAGCTATGCGCCGCTTACGATCGAGAAAGTTGCGATCAACGCCGTGATGGCTGGATGCAAGCCGGAGTATTTCCCGGTGGTCCTAGCCGCATCCGAGATTATCTGCGACCCCGATTACTGTATCCACGGCATCAGCGCGACCACTTACGGCGCGACCCCGATTATTGTGGTGAACGGCCCGATTCGGCACAAAATCGGGATGAACATGGGTATCAACGTGCTGGGGCAGGGGAATCGCCCCAACGCGACGATCGGCCGCGCTATCAAACTGATCGTCCGTAACGTCGGTGGCGCGAAGCCCGGCGGTGTCGAGCGCGCGACCTTCGGTTCAGCCAGCAAGTACACCTGCTGTTTCGCCGAGTACGAGGAGCGCAGCCCCTGGGAGCCGCTCCATGTCGAGCGCGGCTTCAAAAAAGAAGCGAGCGTAGTGACGATGTTCGGGCTCGAAAGCGGCCCGCGCCAGATAGCCGATCAGACCTCGCGTACGGCGCGCGCACTGGTCGGCAGTATCGGCCTCGGAGCCGAGGCGTCGTGGCATCCGAAGACCCATAACTTTGGCGATGTGCTCCTGGTCGTCTCGCCCGAGCATGCCGATACGATCGGCCACGACAAGTGGAGCAAGGAGCAGGTCCGCCAGCAGATTCAGGCAGTAACGTCGCGTCCGTTGCGCGAACTCCTCCCGACCGAAGATTACGGTGGTCTGGGCGCGATGCCCGATCAGGCGAATCTGTGTGCGCGATCCGAGGAAGAGCTGAACAAGATTATTCCGAAGTTCCAAAGTACAAAGAATATTCATATAGTCGTGGCAGGCGGGCCGGCCGGTAAATGGACAGTGATGTTCGGCGGATGGGCCAGTGGCATCTACGGTTCGGTGCCGACCAGCCGCAAAATCGAGGAGGTCATATGACGCAGATTCTTGATCCCACTGATGAGCGGGTGCCAATTCGGCGATCGCTCGCTCCACGGAGCGAGGTGATTGCCGGCACGATCGGTCTGCTCGATATCAACAAGGCGCGCGGCGACGTGATGATCGAGCGGCTCAGGCAGCGTCTGGCGGAACGGATTCCGGGCGTTGAGATCCGCAACTATCGCAAGCCCACGCCGGCCAAGCCCGCACCGGACGATGTGCGGCATAAGATGCTCGAGGAGTGTGACTTCGTCGTCGAAGCTCTCGCCGATTGAGGGGCCTGCATAACGTGCAGTATGCACGACTCAATCTGGTTCGAAATTAACGGCAAGCCGACCGCCGTGATTGCCACGGATGTTTTCGTCGATGCCGCCGAAGTCCAATCGAAGGCTCTCGGACTCCCCGAGGCTCCACGGATCTTTGTACCCCATCCGATTCAGGACGCGACCAACGCTGAAATCGAGGCGAAGGCCGACGCGATTATCGATCAGGTGATCGCCGCGCTTACCCGTCACTAAGGAACGTTTTTTCGCCGCTACTCCCTCTCCTCGTTGAGGAGAGGGAGTAGCGGTTTTGTATGAGCGACGCGGGGTTGATCTGCGAGAGGCTTCGGGTCGAACACCAATGTTCCAAACAGATGATGTTTCGCGTGAAACATGTAATCCTTCACCCTTGACGCCACGGTTCCCTGATGCGGGGTTATCCGGCGAAGTGAAGGAAAGGTGAAAAACTGATGAAAGCGATGCTGATGGAGGGCGTTGGCCTTCCGATGGTAGTGAAGGAGTGGCCCGAGCCGCAGTGCCCCGCCGACGGTGCGATTATCCGCGTTGAGGCGAGCGGTATTTGCCGCTCCGACTGGCATCTGTGGCAGGGCGACTGGGGCTGGATCGGTTTCCGGCCAAAGCTCCCCGCAATCCTTGGCCATGAATTCGCCGGTGTCGTCGAAGAGGTCGGCAAGGACGTTAAGAACGTTAAACCGGGCGCTCGCGTGGTGGTGCCGCTCGCGCAGGGTTGTGGTCATTGCAACAACTGCCGCACCGGCAATTCGAATCTATGCATGGGCGCCGGGATGACCGGATATGCGCGCTATGGCGTTCTCGGCCATGCTGACTACAATTACGCGCCGCTTCCCGACAATGTCGATTTCGTCGAGGCGGCCTCGATGGGTTGCCGCTTCGTTACGGCCTATCATGCGCTACTCGATCAGGCGCAGGTCAAAGCGGACGAGACCGTTGTTATCTACGGATGCGGCGGTGTCGGGCTCTCGGCTGTGCAGATTGCCTCGGCGATGGGCGCGCGCGTAGTCGCTGTCGATCTCGATGATCGCAAACTCGAATTGGCCAAGAAGGTCGGGGCGACCGATGTAATCAACGGCAAAAAGGATGATCCGGTTAAGGCCGTCCGGGATCTGACCAAGGGCGGTGCCGATGTGAGCGTCGATGCGCTCGGAATCGCGGTGACCTGCCGCAACGCAATCATGAGCCTGCGCAAGCGCGGCCGTCACGTTCAGATTGGTCTGACGACCCAGGGCGAGAAGGGCGAGGTCGCGCTGCCGATCGATCGGATCGTCTTCTCGGAACTGCAGGTGATGGGCTCGCTCGCGATCCAGTCCCATCGCTATCCGCAGATGCTGAGCATGGTCGAACGCGGCCGTCTCGCGCCGCGCAACCTGGTGACGGAGACGCTGCCGATCGAGAAGGCCTTCGGCGTGCTCGAAAAGATGTCGACCTTCGAAAATGTCGGCATCAGCGTGATTAATCAGTTCTAGGAAAAACAGCGAGATCGCATAGCGAGTCTGCGTTTGAGGCCGGCATCACGCCGGCCTCAACTTTTGTTGCGTATCATAAAAAGCGTGATAGCTTTCGCATAATCGGAGCGGCGCCAATGATCACCAGCATCTTTCACATCAATATTAACTGTACGAATTTCGAGCGCTCGCTCGACTTCTATCAAAAGCTCGGCTTCAAAGTAGTGCGCGATCTCGGTGAGACGGCGCTGCGCAAGGTGAATCCGGGATTACGCTTACCCGTCGATGCGCGGCTACGGGCCGTACTGATGGTGCTTGGTGATAACCCGCGCTCGACGCGTCTAGATCTTATCGAGTGGAAGAGCCCCAAGACGATCGGGACGGCGAATGCGGATCTTCTGCACGCGGGGATGGCGCGAATCGCGTTGCGCACCAAAACGCTGATCGAAGATTACGAAGACCTTAAAACGAAGGGGATCGAGTTCTGGACGGAGCCAATCATGATCGATCTGCCTGGCGCTAAGCAGGAAGGCTTCGTATGCTGCCAGGATCCCGACGGCACGGTGATCGAGTTGATTCAGGCGTAAGGTAAGACGATGGCCGGCGAGAAGATGCGAAATTACGAGGAAGTCGCGCAGTTCACGCTGGAGCAGCAGGACTGTGAGCATCTGCTGACGACGCAGAACGAATGCACGTTTATATGGCGGATGCGCGACGGATGGCCGATCGGCGTGATCATGAGTTACATCTGGCGCGACGGCAAAGTCTGGATGACGGCGAGTAGCCAACGGCCACGTATCGCAGCAGTTCAACGGGATGATCGGGTGAGCGTCGTCGTGTCGTCGATGGGCACGCAGCTCTCGCCGCGCACGGTTACGATTCGCGGGCGGTGCGCGATCCGCGAAGATGAGGAGACGAAGCGCTGGTTCTATCCCGCGTTGGCGCAGGCCTTGATTCCCGGAGATGATCGCCGGCAAGGACGCTTCGTGAAGATGCTCGACTCACCGCGGCGTGTTGTGATGTGCGTGTCGCCCGAAAAGTTCATCACGTTCAGCTCCGAGAAGATGCAGAAATACTGGCGGGGCGGCGGCGAACCGGAATAATATCGGGCTATCAAACAATTTCTCTCGATGCGCGACGGGGAAGCGTATGGCCGAAGCTATTTACACCAAATCGTTGTTATCGGCGGACTCCCATGTGATGGAGCCCAAGGACTTATGGGAGACGCGGATGGATGCGAAGTGGCGCGACAAGGCGCCGCGTATCCGCGCGCTCGATGAGAGCGGCGACTATATCGTGATCGAGGGGATGCGGCCGCGGCCGCTTGCTTTCGAGGGGCCGATGGCCGACTTGAAGGCACAGGGTATCGAAATCCCCGTGGCCAAGGGCTATCGCTACGAGCAGAATCGCGAGGGTTCGTGGGAGCCGAATGCGCGGCTCAAGGATCAGGATCTCGACGGGGTTTCCGGTGAGGTGATTTATCCGGGGATCGGCCTGCATATCATCCGAGCGACCGACGGCGAATATATCTACGCGGCATGCCGCGCCTATAACGATTGGCTCGCGGAATACTGCGCGGTCCATCCGCAGCGTCTAAAGGGCGCGGCGATGTTGCCGAATCGCGGACCGATCGAATGGGCCGTAAAGGAAGCGGAACGAGCAGCCAAGATGGGGCTGGTAACGATCATGCTACCGGCGTGGGTCGATGATCGCGCCTACAACCTGCCCGAATGGGACCAGTTGTGGGCCGCGCTGCAGGATCTCAACATGGTCGCCAGTATGCATCTCAGCGGCCGCGAGCCGTACGGAATAGCGCACGGTCCGGGCGCGGGCGGAATCAACGTCGGTGTCGTCAAGTTCGGTATGACGGATACGGTGATGCGGCTTATCTGGGGTGGTGCGCCGGTACGCTTTCCGAAACTGAAATGGTCGATGGTCGAGGGCGGTATCGGCTGGATCGCGTCGGTGCTGAACTTCATGGACCATTGGTGGGATGACCACAAGGGCTGGATGCAGCCTAAGCTGCCGGAGACGCCCAGTTACTATTTCCATCGCCAATTCTTCGCGACGTTCGAGGATGATCGCGCGGGCGTGCTAACGCGCGATCTGATAGGGGTCGAGAATCTGATGTGGGGATCCGACTATCCGCATACGGAGGGCGTCTGGCCCTTTTCGAAGAAGAAGGTGGCGGAGAATTTTGCGGATATTCCAGATGCCGATACGCGCAAGATGGTGCATGACAACGTCGCGCGGGTGTTCGGGTTCCCGATGTGACCTAACCCCCAGCCCCTTCCCTAAAGGGAAGGGGAGCTAAAAGCGGGATTACCATGACTTGGCCGCACGAGATCGTCACCAGGCAGAAGGTTTTCGAGCCGAAGCTCGCACAGGCCAAGGAGTTTCGGCGCAAGATGACCACGGCCGAGCGGATGCCCTGGCACGAGCTTCGAGACAGCAAGCTTGGCGTGCACTTTCGCAGGCAGCAACTTATCGGCGGATATATCGTCGATTTTTACACACACGCGTCCGGACTAATTATCGAAGTCGAGGGACCTATTTACGACGCGCAGGGGGATGCTGACGCTAAGAGGTCAAAGGCATTAGCAGATATGTGTCTGACGATACCGCGATTTACGAATGATGAGGTATTGAAAGCTCTACCAACGGTACTCAAAAGCGTAATGAATGCGCTACACCGGAAACAGTTTGTCGCTTCCCCTTCTCTTTAGGGAATGGGGCAGGGGTTAGGTCCCTAGATGGAATCACTGAAGAACAAAGTTGCAATTGTCGGGGTTGGCGATACCGAAGTTGGTATCGTCCGCGGGTATAGTGCGACCCAACTCTATGTCCGGGCGGCGCAGCGAGCGCTCGAAGACGCCGGTATTACGAAGAATGACGTCGATGGGCTGATCACCTGCGTATCGTTCGCGGAGCCGTATCTGTACCACGCCGAGATGATCGCCGAGTACATGCAGATATTTCCGCGCTATTGCATCACGGCGCCCTCGGGTGGCGGCACGACGCTCGCGATTATGCATCATGCGGCCTCTGCAATCGTGAGTGGAATGGCGGATACAATTCTCATCACGATGGCGGATAGCCAGGTGACGGGTCTTTCGCGCGCGAAGGCTATCGAAGCGATGGCGGGCGCGGGTCATCCTCAGTTCGAGCGTCCGTATGGTGCGCCGATTCCGGCGTTCTATGCACTCGTCGCGCGAGCACATGAGCATGCCTATGGCACGACCGAGGCGCAGCGCGCAGAGGTGGCGGTGGCGTGCCGCAAGCATGCTTCGATGAATCCGGCGGCGCAGATGCGCGATCCGATCACCGTCGAAGATGTGCTCAAGTCAAAGATGATTGCCGATCCGCTCCATCTGCTGGACTGCTCATTAGTCAGTGACGGTGGCGGCGCGATTATCATGACCTCGGCCGAGCGCGCGAAGGACTTCAAGAACAGGCCGGTTTATCTGCTCGGAATCGGCGAGGGGCATTCGCACGAGCATATCAGCCAGGCGCATAGCTTCGTCGCATCGGCGGCGAAAGATGCCGGTGAGCGCGCCTACAAGATGGCTGGCCTGGGACCGAAAGATATCGATGTCGCCGAGCTATACGACTGCTTCACGCCCGTCGTGATTATCGAACTCGAAGACCTGGGCTTCTGTCCGAAAGGCGAGGGCGGTCGCTTCGTCGAGGGCGGCCGGATTCAGATCGGCGGCGAGTTGCCAGTTAATACCCACGGCGGATTACTCTCGCACTGCCATCCGGGCCATCCGGGGTCGATCTTCTCAGTGACCGAGGCGGTGCGGCAGTTGCGTGGTGAGTGCGGGCCACGGCAGGTCAAGGACGCCAAGATTGCGCTGGTGCATGCGCAGGGCGGAATTCTCTCTACTCACTGCACGGGTATCTTCGGCGCGGAGCAAATCTAATGGCAGCAGCAATTCCAAAGCCCCTTCCGGCGGTCACCAACGAAACGGCGCCCTATTGGGAAGGGTGCAAGAAGCACGAACTGCGCATTCAGAAGTGCGGCGCGTGCGGCAACTATCAGTTCTATCCGCGGATCCTGTGCACGAAGTGCTCAAGCGATCGCGTCGAATGGAGCAAGGCCTCGGGACGCGCGAAGGTGACGACGTTCACGATCGTGCGGCGGCCGGTATCGCCGGCGTTTGCCGACGATGTTCCCTATGTCGTCGCGTTGGTGACGCTCGATGAGGGGCCGACGATGATGACGAATATCGTAGGATGCCTTCCGGAGCAGGTGAAGATAGGGATGCCAGTCGCGGTGACGTTCGAGGATTGGACCGAGGATATTTCGATTCCTAAGTTCCGTCCGGCGTAACGGCTTTGTGGAAATGATGAGCGCTTTGCGGTCGCAGAAATCGGAACCGGCTTCACGAGTGGGGCGCTCGCGAAGCTGTCCGAGATCCTTCGACTTCGTTCGGGCTGCTCACTTCGCTCAGGATGACAGGAACGCTTCATAAGGAAGAATGAGCTATGGCTGATTTTGGGATAATCGCGGTTCCAACGCATTACACAATCACACCGGTCGATCTGGCGCGCTGGGCCGAGGATCAGGGATTCGAATCGATCTGGTTCGGCGAGCATTCGCATATCCCGACGAGTCGTAAGAGCCCCTTTCCGTTGGGCGGTGACTTGCCGCTTTACTATCGGGAGTTCTTCGATCCTTTTATCGGCTTGACGGCGGCGGCGGCCGTTACGACCAAACTGAAGGTTGGCACCTCGGTCTGCCTGGTGCCTGAGCACAACACGATGAATCTGGCCAAGATGATCTCGTGTCTGGACCAGGTGGCGAAGGGGCGCTTTCTCTTCGGAATCGGCGCCGGATGGAATGCCGAGGAGATGGCGGATCATGGCGCGGAATTCAAGGATCGCTGGAAGATTACTCGCGAGAGAGTCTACGCGATGCGTGAAATCTGGACCAAGGAGGTCGCGGAGTTTCACGGCAAGCACGTGAACTTCGAACCGTTATGGAGCTGGCCCAAACCGCTTCAGGCGGGAGGACCGCCGGTGCTGCTCGGCGCGTGGTCGAAGTATGTGGCGAAGCGTGTCGCCGAGTACTGCGATGGGTGGATTCCAATCGATTTGGGAATCGACCTCGAAGGCGCGATCAAAGAGATCCGCAGCGAGGCGGCGAAGCTCGGGCGTGGCGATTTCAAGTTCGACTTCACCGCTGGAACCAGCTTCGATCTACAGCCGCCGGAAAAAATCGAAGGGCGCATCAACGACCTGATCAAGATCGGGTTCAACCGGATCTGCTTCCTGATCCCGGTTACGACACCCGACAAGCAATGGAAGGTGCTGGAGCGATACGCGGCCCTGATGAAGAAGTTTCAGTAAGCAGCCCCGCTGGGCATCACCAAGTTTTTAATGTTGGAAGCGGGAGCGCTTCGCGGATCCAAAACCGGTACCGGCTTTACGAGCACCGCCGCGCTTTGTGCGCCGGTGCTCGTAAAGCGATCCGAGATGCTTCGGCTTCGTTCGCGTTGCTCACTTCGCTCAGTATGACAAACGGATTGCGGGTTTCGAGATCGATACTAGTTGGATAACGATTCTGCTTACTCGATCGGGTCTGCAATAACGCGCAATGCTAGGGCCTGAACACTCGCCAGCGCCTCCTGCTCGGAGGTGCCGTAGGCCAGAACTCCGGGAAGGTCGGGAATCTCGGCGATGAAGCGCCCATCTTCCTCGTAATCCAACTCTATCCGTAGGGCTGTCATCACTCTAAGCAGTGCAGCCGAAGCCTATGCGAAGGGGGACCAGCCAAGTTACACTTTTGTTTGAGGGACACGTGACTCCACGAAGTCAATTACCTTCGCTTCGAGGTTAACGCCGTCGAGGCGGTCGACCTCCTGCACGCCCGTGGGGCTCGTGACGTTAATCTCGGTGACATAATCGCCGATGATATCGAGCCCGACAAAGTAGAGTCCGTCGCGTTGCAGGCGCGGCTTGAGCATCCGGCAAATTTCGCGGTCACGTGGCGTGATCTCGGCTTTCACGCAAAAACCGCCAACGTGGATATTCCCGCGATGCTCATCCTCGCGCGGCACGCGGAAAGTGCCGCCAAGCGGATCCCCATCGACGACGATCATCCGCTTGTCGCCGTTGCGGACCTCGGGAATATAGCGCTGACCCATCACCGGACGAGTTTCGAAGCGGGTAACGGTTTCGAGAATCGCGTTCAGGTTGCGGTCGCGCGCGTGGGCATGAAAGACGCCTTCACCACCGTGACCGTCGAGTGGCTTGACGATCATCTCGCCGCCTTGCTCCTCCATGAACTGTTTGAGCCGGGGGATTTCATAAGTCACGAGGGTCGGCGGAATGGCGCCCGGGAAATTCAGGGAATAGAGCTTTTCGTTAGCCTCGCGGAGGCCAGCCGGGCTGTTCATCACGAAAGTGCGGCGCGGATCGGCGAGACTGAGGAGCATCGTCGCATAGAGATAGTTGGAATCGGCGGGCGGATCCTTGCGCATGAAGATCGCGTCGAAATGTTCCAGCGGATACTGCGCGCCGTCATCGAGATAGCGGAAGTGCGGCACCGCGCGCATTACCTCGCATCGGCGGGCGCGGGCCATCGCTTGCGGTCCACGGGAGAACAGATCCTTGAGTCCCACGAAGAAAACCTGATGGCCACGAGCCAGCGACTCGAGCATAAAGACAAAGGTGGTGTCCTTGTCAGGCAGAACGCTCTCGAGCGGATCCATTACGAAGGCAAATTTGTAGGCCACTAGTCGACTCTCCTGGGCTGCCGTTCCATATCCTAAATCATGATGAGCGCTTCGCGGATCACGAAACCGGTGCCGGCTCCGCTAGCCTCGGCCTCGTTATACTTCGGCCGGATCGCGGAGCAATCCGAGATTCTTCGACTTCGTTCGCGCTGCTCACTGCGCTCAGAATGACAGTGGGGCGGGCTGTGTCTCAAGTCATTAGGAGGGTGCGATATTAGCAATCTCGTAAGTTGCGCCGGCGACGATACTCAATGCCGCCAAGGCCGCGGTTTCGCTCCGGAGACGATTTGCGCCGAGTCCTACGGCTCGAAAGCCCGCGTTACGCAGCAACGCCATCTCGGATGGGTCAAAGCCGCCCTCGGGTCCGCAGGCAAGCATTATCCGACTTGGCTTAGCCTCGCGAACAATCGCGCCGAGCGGAGCACCGTCCATCGCACACACCAACGTAAGCGTATCTTGTGGCACGGCACCAACAAGCTGCGCAATGGTCATCGCGGGTTGGAGCACCATCCGGCGGCGCGCGAGACTCTGCTTGGCTGCGGTAAGTGCGAGCCGTCGCCATCGTTCGATACGCTGGGCGCCGATATCGTGCATTACCGATCGTGAGGCCAGCAAAGGAATCAGCTCGCTGGCGCCCAGTTCGACGGCTTTCTCGACCAGCAGATCCATCCGGGGTCCTTTGATAAGCCCGGCGGCGAGAATGATCGATGGAGCGTCGTGAGCGCTTGCCAGGGGTTCGAGCGAAATCTCGGCGTAATTCGCATCGATGCGCTCGACACGGCCGGTGTACAGGCCGTTCGCCTCGTCGATAAGGGTGACGGCGCTGCCGGGTCCGAGCCGGCGCACGTCGCGGAGATGATGCAGCTCGGAGCCTTCGAGGCGCACGATCGAGCCCAGGATGGCTGAGCGAGTGATCACGAAGCGCGGAAGCTGATTCATCGTTGGAACAGAAGCGAGCGCCAGACACCGTCGGCGCGCGTCCGCAGATGCTTCAGTGCTGGCTTGTACGTCGCGATTACCGCATCGGCTTCGCGAGCGAGGATGCCGGCGAGAATCAGAGAGGCATCGGGACGGAGCCGCGCGATGAGCAGCGGAGCCATCGGGATCAGCACCGAACTCAGGATATTCGCCGTAATCAAGTCGAAGTGGCCGCGAATCGAGGTGAGCGGCGCAGCAGAGAAACGAATGGCGCGGGCGGCGCGGTTGAGATCGGCATTTTCGATCGCGTTTTCGAGGGCGACGGCGTCGAGATCGATTGCGACAATCTTCGATGCTCCGAGCTTATGAGCCGCGATCGCGAGGATGCCCGATCCAGTGCCGACATCTAGGACCCGCTCGAAGCGTCGCTCGGCAAAGAGATCCTGCATCAGGTGCAGGGTGCCAAAGGTCGAAGCATGATGACCCGTGCCGAAGGCCTGGCCCGGCCGAATCGTTATAGAGACGCGGTCCGCTACTGTCGGCCGATTCCACGGGGGAACGATCAGCAGATGGTCGCCGACCGGGAACGGCTCGAAACGCTTCTGCCACATCGTGGCCCATCCGGGATCCTCGACACTGCTGATGACCGGCTGGGCGTCGGCATCGACCATCCCGGCGCTTTGGAGCGTCTTGGTGATCCGGCCCAGGGCGCGCGAGTTGAGCTTGTCGAAGTAGGCGTGGATTCGGGCGCGCGTCTTCGCTTTGGTGGTGCGCTTGCCGGGAACGCGGCGGATTTCGCATCCGAGGGAACCGAAGGCGCTGAAGATACCGGCGGCTTCATCGGCTAGCGTCATCGGTGTTTCGACGATCACGCGCGTGAAGCTTTGCGGTTTGTTCGATGGAGCCATCCGTCCAGACTTAACCCGGTGCATCGACCGAAAGAATAGGCGATGGAGGTGACCGAGGCTAAGGCGCTGTTAAGATTTTCAGCACTTCCGTTTGCGAGCCGCCAAGACGCATGGTCTCCTTTGAGGCATGGGGAGCAATCCGCGAGAAGCGAAGAACGGGGCGCACATCGTCCGGAAGATCGCTCATCGCGGTGCCAGCGCCGACTTTCCGGAGAACACCCTCGCGGCTTTCGAGGCAGCAATCAAGGCCGGTGTTGATATGTGTGAGCTGGATATCCAGCGGAGCGCCGACGGTGCGCTGGTTGTGATTCACGACGATACGGTGAATCGCACGACCGATGGAACGGGTAAGGTCGGCTCGATGACGCTCGCGGAACTTCAGCGCCTCGATGCGGGTAGCCGGCGAAGTAACGATTTTGCCGGAGAGAAGATTCCGACACTCGATGAGGTCTTCGATCTGGTCGATGGCCGCTGCGGACTGAATATCGAACTTAAAGCGCACGGAGTCGAGGAAGAGGTCTGCCGAATTATCCGCGAAAGATCGGCCGAGCGGACCGCCGTGGTTTCGAGCTTCGAATGGGATTGGCTGATGCGGGTGAAGAAGATTGCGCCTGAAATCCGGATTGGCGTACTGGCGGATTGCGCGCCCTCGCGAATGATGGCCGCGGCGGCGCGGTTGAGTGCCTGGGCGATTCATCCGGAGGCGAAGCTGGTAAAGCCGGAGGTATGCGCCACGGCGCATCGGCTGGGCTATCAGGTGTATACTTGGACCGTTGATGATCGCGAGGAGATGCGTCGTCTGATCGCAGTGGGAGTCGATGGGATTATGACGAATTATCCCGCGCGCCTGCGGTCAGTGCTGGAATCCTGATGGCGCTCTATAGTCAGGACAAGATCGAAGAGATACGTTCGCGCGCCGATATCGTTGAGATTATCGGTGCGCATGTGCAGTTGCGTCGCGCGGGGCGTAACTTCACCGGACTATGCCCGTTTCATAACGAGAAGACGCCGTCGTTCAGCGTGAATCCGGAGCGGGGTTTCTTCCACTGCTTCGGCTGCGGCGCGGGCGGGTCGGTCTTCGATTTTGTGATGCGGATGGATGCACTCACCTTTCCCGAGGCAATCCAGACACTGGCGCGGCGCTACGGAATCGCACTGCCGCAACCGATCGCGAGCCCCGGTGCCCCGTCGGCGGAAGAGCGCGATGCACTCGCCAATGCGAATCAGGTTGCGGCGGAGTTTTATGCGCACGTTCTTTGGAATACCCCGGATGGTGCGATCGCACGCGAATATTTGAAAGGCCGGGATATCACGGTCGAGACGGCCAAAAGCTTCGCGTTGGGCTTCGCGCCTGCACGCCCGGCGAATCTGGCGGCGGCGTTACGAAAGCGTGGTCTGGTTCCGGCGGGTCTTAAGGTTGGATTGCTCAAGCAGGACGATCGCAGCGGCTCGCCCTACGATATGTTTCGGGCTCGCCTGATGTTCCCGATCCGCGACGCGCAGGGGCGGGTGGTGGCCTTCGGCGGGCGGGTGCTCGATGACCGACTGCCGAAATATATCAATTCGCCGGAGTCGCCGATCTACTCCAAGGCTCGCACCGTCTATGGATTGAGTGAGGCACGGCAGGCGATTACCAAGGCCGATCGCGCGATTATCGTCGAAGGCTATATCGATGTGATCGCGCTGGCGCAGGCAGGCTTCAAGGAGACCGTCGCGAGCCTCGGGACATCGCTTACGGTTGAGCAGATTCGGTTGCTCGCGCGCTATACGAAGAACCTCCTCGCATGCTTCGACGGCGATAACGCGGGGCGCAAAGCCTCGATGCGTGCGCTGGAGGTTTTCCTCGATGCGGGGATGCTGGGGCGCGGCGCGTTTATTCCGCCGGGTTTCGACCCCGATACGCTCGTGCGTCAGCATGGCGCACAGGCGATGACCGAGGTGCTCGATCAGGCCGAACTGCTCGTGGAGTACTTCCTGCATGAGCAGGCCGCCGCGGCCAGCGGGTCGGTCGAAGAGCGTGCGCGGTCGGCAGAGCGGGTCGCTCAGATTCTCGGCAAAATAACGAATCCTTTCGAATTTGACCTGCTGGCGCGTAAAGCCTCGGGGATGCTGGGGATCGATGAGGAGCTGCTGCGGGTCGAAGGGCGAAAGGCGCGTCAGACGAAACGGCCTGCTGCGACACCTCCTGCTCCCCGACGACAGGCCCGAGCAATCGATGCAGGCTCGCAAGCCAAACTCGCCCTCATCGCGCTCGCGCTCCTATGGCCCGATCTGCGCCCCGAGGTTGGCGCCAGGATAGATTTTCCAACCTCCGACGATGCGCTAACCGCTCTGGTTGAGGCGTGCCGTTCCGAACTTTTAGATAGCGCCTTCGAAGCGGCCGTGATGCCGCATCTGAGCGACGATCAGCGCGTAAGGCTCAGCGAGTTGATGGTCGGGCCGCTGCTCGCCGATGAAGCGAAGAAACATATCCTGATGGAGGACTATCTGAAGGCGCTGGCGGAGAAGTATCGGCGGGATCAACTGCGCGATCTGCGGCGTGCCGCGGCCGGTGGTAGCGTCGATCCAATGACCGCCACAGCTGCCGCTCAGGAGGTCATCACCTTGAGACGCCAAGGCGGCCGTCGGGATTATTAGCTGGGCTTAATTTTACCTTTCGAACTTGGTATTCTTCTAAAGTCTCGTCAAGAATGTGTTCACCAGGGCCCATAGCTCAGCCCGGTCAGAGCTGCCGGCTCATAACCGGCTGGTCCCAGGTTCAAATCCTGGTGGGCCCATCCCAATCCCACATCTTAATCAAAAACAGCGTCGGCTTAGCCGGATCGACTTTGGGCGATACGACAAGCGCGATGCTTATTGGATTTCCGCGGAGGGCGTTTTGCGCGAAGAAATAACGAGGCTGATGAGCCTTCAAACGATTGATCGTGAGTTGCGCGAGTTGGAGGAGTCTCTCTCATCAGTTGCCGGACGGGTCGAAGAGCTGCGCCGCGAGTGCCAGGAATATCAGGCTGAACTGGATCGTCTTACCGCCGAAGAGCAGGAGAGCGGGCTAGCACGACGCCGCCTCGAAAAGGAGTTGGCTGAGGGCGAGGCTCGTATCCGCAACAAGCGGATGCGGCTCAACCAGGTGCGCAACGACAAGGAGATGCAGGCTCTTGCCGCCGAGGTGGAGTCGCTGAAGGAGAACAATCAGCGGCTTGAGGCGGACATGCTCGCGCAAATGGAGGGGGCGGAGCCGCGTGGACCCCGTATCGACGAGCTGCAGCAACTTGTCGAGCAGAAGGTTGCCGAGGTCGCCGCGGTCGAAAAAGAGATCGCCGCGCAGATGGAAGATCTCAAAGTCTCGATCAGCAAACAGCGCGTCGATCGCGATCTTATGGCGCGTGACATCGCTGCACCGCTGCTCCAGCGTTACCAGATGATCTTCAGCCGGCGAGGCGGTGTCGCGGTAATCGAGGCCAAAGGTGGAACTTGCCAGGGATGCCGTATGCGGCTGCCACCGCAGCTCTATAACGAACTGCAGAAGCATCTGCAGATCCACTATTGTCCGAACTGCAGCCGTATCCTCTACTTCGAAAGCTAAGTCGAAAAACGGGGCATCGAGAAATCGATGCCCCAGCACATACGGTTTAGCGCCGCCCGCAAGCGGCGCTTGAACCGTTCTATCGAACCCGCCAAGCTTGGTCGCGAAACTTGCGAGGTTTTGCGATGAAAATAAGCCGACTGCTTATCGGCCTAACCGTTCTGTTGCTGGCATTTCAGACCCGTTGCGCGCTCGCGACCGATCTAGGCTCAGCGCTCAATTGCGGCGTTCTCAGTACTGGGGGCCTAGTGAGCTTTGGTACCGATTCATCGCTTTCGAGAGGCGACGTCAGGCGGCACGGGAGCTATTTTTCAAAGTTCGGCTTCTACTGCAGGCGACGTTATCACCGAGCCCAACGGCATTAACATGAAGAAAGGCTCAAACGCGGCCAACTGCATCACGAGCGGATCGAAAATAATCCAAGCCGACGGCTTCAATTGTCTCAGTGCTGATTCATCGGGCACCAACACGGAGGCGACGACCCTGTTGCCGCAGGCAATCGCGGATGTGGCGACTTTTGTTACCGCAGTGAAGGCGGCGACTCGTACCCAAGTGATTCAGAACAAGATCGTCGTTGCCGCGAATGATAGCCAATTGATCGTCGATAGTCAGACGGGTCTGAACATCATCACTGTTCCATCGATAACTCTGAAAACTAATTCGGTACTGACTCTTGTCGGAGCCAGCAATCTGACTGACCAGGTTGTCTTAGTCGTCGCCGGTAACCTCAAGATAGGCGCCGATACATTCCTAGCTCCGGCAAGTTCCGGTCCAAGTTTTCCAATGCCAGCCTTGTTTACCTCGTGCTAGGTAAATCGGTGACTGTAGGAAAAGATGCGGTCCTGAATGGAACGGTAGTTGCGCCTGAGGCAACGTGTACGCTGAGCGCCGGTTTCGCGACTCGCGGCGCATTCATCTGTGGCAAAGGCGTGAAATTGGCCAATCAAGTTGCGGGAGACGCTGGTTCGATTGCATTTACACCGGCGACGAACGTGGTTTTACCTTAGGCAAAGTCAACGCAGCGAAGGGTCGCGCAAATCGTGTCCGGTCATTTCCTCGGGCTGAGGCAGGCCCAGTATTCCAAGCAACGTCGGCGCGATATCCGATAACCCGCCGCCGCTCTTGAGACGACCCTTGAATGATGGGTCGAAGAGAATCAGCGGCACTGGATTCGTGGTATGCGCCGTGTGTGGTTCACCCGTCTCAGGATCGACCATCATTTCGGCGTTGCCATGATCCGCGGTAATCAGCGCGACACCGTCAACCTGCTCCAGTGCATTGATCACGGTCCCGAGGGCCGCATCGACGGTCTCGATTGCCTTAACAGCAGGATCCATCTTGCCGGTATGGCCTACCATGTCGGGGTTCGCAAAGTTCATCACGACGACGCCGAACTTGCGTGAGAGAATCGCCTCAGCAGCTTTTGCTGCGATCTTGGAAGCCTGCATCTCGGGTTCGAGGTCGTAGGTTGCGACGGCCTTGGAGGAGGGAATGAGTACGCGCTCTTCTCCGGAAAAGGGTTCCTCGACACCCCCGTTCATGAAGTAGGTGACGTGCGCGTACTTCTCGGTTTCGGCGACGCGAAAATTCTTGATGCCGGCTTCGGCCAGCACAGCGGCGAGGGTGTTATGTATATCTTCCGGAGCGAACGCGACGGGCAAGCCGAAACTCGCATCGTATTCGGTCATGCAGGCATAGCCGACTCGCGGGAAGCTCGGGCGCGCGAAGCCATCGAAGTTGGGAAGCGCCAGGGCTGATGTTAGTTCACGCGCGCGATCCGCGCGGAAGTTGCAGCAGATAACCTGATCGCCGTCGCGAAGAGGCGTCGGGTCGCCGATGACGCAAGGCTCAACGAACTCATCGCCCTTGTCCGCGGCATACGATGCTTCAACGGCGGCACGCGCGCTTGAGGCATGACCCGCTTCGCCGATTACCATCGCACGCCAGGCACGCTCGACACGATCCCAGCGCTTGTCGCGATCCATCGCATAGTAGCGACCACTGACCATCACGATCCGGCCGCATCCGAGTTGCTTCAGCTTTGCCTCGACCTGGTCGATGAAGGGGAGGGCGGAGCGCGGCGGCTTGTCGCGCCCATCGAGAATCGCATGGACGGCGATTTTGCGGAGCCCTCTCTGAACAGCGAGATCCAGCAAGGCGAGCAGGTGATCGATATGGCTGTGGACGCTGCCGTCGGAGAGCAACCCCCACAGATGAAGCGTGCTCTGCTTCTGAATTGCGGCGTCGATGCTGCCCAGAAGCACGGGGTTTTTTGCGAAGGCACCGGTTTCGATCGCCTTCGTAATGCGCATAACGTCCTGGTAGATGATGCGCCCTGATCCGATCGTCGTATGGCCAACTTCCGAGTTGCCCATCACGCCGGGTGCGAGACCGACCGCTTCACCCGACGTGGTGATTTCGGTGTGGGCCTGCGTGGCATAGAGGCGATCTATCACCGGAGTACGTGCGCAAAGGATCGCGTTGTCTCTGCGCTCCGCGCGATTACCCCATCCGTCGAAAATGATTAACGCCGCGACCGAGGGCCGACTCATCAGGCAGCTCCATTCCTGGCCTTGAATACTTTGCCGCCGGGATAGACGGCGCGGGAGCCGAGTTCCTCTTCGATGCGCAGCAAGCGATTGTATTTCGCGGTGCGCTCACCGCGGCTCATCGAGCCGGTCTTGATCTGTCCGGCACCGGTCGCCACCGCTAGGTCTGCAATCGTGGTGTCTTCGGTCTCTCCTGAGCGATGCGAGATTACTGAGGTGTAGCCCGCGTTGCTGGCTACAGAGATCGCCTGGAGCGTCTCGGTCAGTGTACCGATCTGGTTGACCTTGATCAGAATCGAGTTGCCGACCTTCTCCGCGATACCCCGACGGAGGCGAACCGGATTAGTGACGAACAGGTCGTCGCCCACCAACTGAACGCGCGATCCGAGTTCGCTCGTCAGCAGCTTCCATCCGCTCCAATCGTCTTCCCCGAGGCCATCTTCGATAGACACGATCGGATAGCGGCTGATGAAGTCGCTGTAGAGGCGGACCATCTGCTCGGCCGACCGCGCCTGTTTATCGGAGCGCGAGAAGACATACTTGCCGTTTTCGTAGAACTCGCTCGAGGCCGCATCGAGGGCAACCGAAACATGTGTGCCGGGTTTGTAGCCCGCGCGGGTGACTGCCTCGATAATTGCCTCAATCGGCTCTTCGTTGTTGCGGAGACTGGGAGCAAAGCCGCCCTCGTCACCGACATTGGTCGAGTGCCCACGCTGTTTGAGCACGGCGGCGAGCGAGTGGAAAACCTCCGCTCCCATCCGGATCGCTTCCGCGAAGCTGGCGGCGCCGTGCGGAACGATCATGAACTCCTGCATATCGACGCTGGAGTCGGCGTGCTTACCGCCGTTGATCACGTTCATCATCGGCACCGGCATGATGTGCGCGCCGGCGTTCAATTGGCGATAGAGCGCGATACCATGCGCCGCTGCAACGGCATGAGCGGCCGCGAGCGATACGCCGAGCATCGCGTTGGCGCCCAGCTTGGATTTGTTCTCGGTACCATCGAGCGCGAGCAGTGTGTTGTCGAGGTCGGCCTGCTTGGAGGCATCGAAGCCGCGCAGTTTCGGCAGGATCAGGGTGTGGACGTTGGCGACGGCCTTCTGGACACCTTTGCCGCCGTAGCGACTCTTGTCGCCGTCACGCAGTTCGAGCGCCTCATGCATCCCGGTCGATGCGCCGGAGGGTACGGCGGCCCGGCCAACGGCTCCGCCTTCCAGTACCACGTCGACTTCCACCGTGGGATTACCGCGCGAATCGATAATCTCCCGCGCCCGAATTTCCTTGATCGCTGTCGCAGACATTAGGTCACTCCACTGACTAAGAATTGAGAATCTGAAGCTCGATCAGGGCGGCTTAGGTTAGCGCATCATGTGCATAACCGCGCCTGAGTCCTGATACTCCTTGGGATTGTTGTACTGGGGCTTCACTGCACCATCGATAGTCCAGTTATTCCCCTTTTCATCGGCGGTGAAACCAAACGCGGCATGCTCGGTGATTACGTCCCAGATCTGCCCGATACCGCCGCCGGTCCAGGTCTGCTTGCCCGATCCCGGAAAATCGGCCGGAGTCAGGCTTTCAAGCATGACCTTGTTAAATTCCATCTTGGTATTGTACAGGTCTTGCGCGAGTGGGGCGTACGTATTTGTGTCGACATAGACGATGCGCTTGCCATAGCAATAGCGACCTTTGAGCGCGGCAGCGGGACGAACATCGATAACCCAGGTATCGCGCAGTTCCCAATCACCCCACGAGGGTTTGGCGAAGCCGAGCGGCATCAGATAGTTGTCCGGGAACTTCCCGTAATCGTTGTTGGCTTGCACCAGCCCCAGTAGTTTCATCCGCTTGATGAAGGTCGCGTCGAAGTCGGCGATACCGCCGTTCCATCCACCGCGAGTATCATCGTGAGTGAAATCGGCGAAGGTGAAGGCGCGTGAGCAATGCGACGCGTCTGACAGGCGCAGCGAGTGGCGCAGGGCCGGCACGAATAGAAAATTATCTTCGGTAGTCAGGTTGTCTTGCCAGTAGAGAAGTAGGTCGGTGGCGTAGCGATACTGCTCTGGTTCGAGCACGTCGATCCAGATGCCAAGCCAAGCGCCTTGAGCGGTGGGCTCGGTCTGAGGAACGCCGGGCTCCCAGTTATAGGCGAGTTGGCGAACGTTGTATTCCAGTTTCCAGCAGAGCACGTTGCTCATCTTGTCGAGATTGCAGACCGTAAGAGGTGCGCCGGAGTCCTCATAGCCCGCAATCAGATGGGGCTGAATCCGATAGTTCAGGTTAGTGAGTATTTTCTGGCCTTTGTTCGGATCGCTCGGAATAGGGAACGGCACTCCAGCGACATAGTTCTTCAAGCGCCAGCGACCGTCGGAGGCTTTTTCGATTTGGGTCTGATCACCAAATTTCTCCGATGCGGCCACGTAGGCACTCGGCAGTGGATAGACCATCGTTGGGCCGACTTTAATCTGTGCCTCGGCGGGCATCTTCCAGAACCATCTGCCCTCCCACAGACCGATCAGACCATCCGACATGAATTGTTTATACTGCGACCAGTTCGAGGAATTGATAATCGTTCCGGGCGGGATTGCCGGCGTGGACGCATCAGCCGAATCGGATGCTTGAGTGGGGGCGGAACTGTCACTCGTTCCGGCGGACGTCGCAGCAGCTGAGCTCGACGACTGAGCTTTGGCGGAAGGCGTTAGTCCTAGAGCAAATAGACTGACGGCAACAACGATGGCTAATCGGATTACACGCATGGTCTGTCCTCCAGGTAGGACCTATTCGCCTAGTGACGGAAATGCCGGACGCCCGTGAAGACCATCGCAAGTCCCAGCTTGTCGGCCGCGGCGATTACCTCTTCATCGCGAGTCGAGCCGCCGGGCTGAGCAATAGCTGTCGCGCCGGCTTCGGCGGCCAGCGTAGGTCCATCGGGGAAGGGGAAGAGGGCTTCGGAGACCAGCACCGATCCTTTAAGTGAGACGCCCAGGCGCGCCGCTTTCTCGCGGGCTGCGTACACCGGATCGATTCGCGAAGTAGCTCCACCGCCGACGCCGAGAGTGCGATCGGCAGTCACAAAGGCGATCGCGTTTGATTTGATATGTTTGCAGACGCGAATACCGAAGTTCATCGCGTCTAGTTCGGCACTCGTTGGCACTCGTTTTGTTACGACCTTGGCTTCGCGGGCATTCTCGATACTCAGATCGGGCGTCTGGACGAGCAGGCCGCCGACTATCTTGCGCAGGTCCAGCTCGTTGCGATTGATGCGCTCCGGATGGAAGCGCATCACGCGGCGATTCTTCTTCTTGCGAAGAAACTCGATCACCTCAGGCGGAAAGTCGGGTCCGATCAAAACCTCAGTGAAGAGCTCATCGACGGTTTTGGCAAACTCGAGGTCCCAGGGGCGATTCGCGATAATAATCCCGCCGAAGGGAGAATCAGGATCGGTCGCGAAAGCCTTGTCCCATGCTCCCTTCAGAGACGAAGCGATACCGACGCCGCAAGGCGTGTTGTGCTTCAGGATTGCCACCACCGCTTCGCGCGTGTCGCCGAATTCGATCATCAGATTGATTGCTGAACTGATGTCGAAGACGTTGTTGAACGAAAGCTCACGGCCGTGGAGCTGCTCGGCGACCTTTAGAAAATCGCCATAGAGCGCACCTGTCTGATGGGGATTCTCGCCATAACGGAGCGACTGCGCCCGCTCCATCGAGAGATTGAAACTGAGACCGAGGGGCGCGGTCTCTTCACCAACAGCGCCAAGATAGTTCGCGATCGCCGCGTCGTAAGCCGCAACCCGAGCGAACGCCTTGCGCATCAAACGCCATCGGGTCGCCTGGCTCAACGCGCCGTCGTTCGCTTTGAGTTCGGCAATTAGATCGACGTAATCAGCCGGATCGACGACCACGGCGACGTCGGCGTAGTTCTTCGCCGCCGCGCGCACCATCGCCGGCCCACCGATATCGATATTCTCGATCGCATCTTCGAGGCTCACATCCTTCTTCGCGACAGTCTGCTCGAAGGGGTAGAAGTTCACGACAACGAGATCGATCGGTTCAAGATGGTGCTCAGCCATCTGGCGCTGATGGGTCGGTTCGCCGCGTCGCGCGAGAATCCCGCCATGAATCTTCGGATGGAGCGTCTTCACGCGCCCATCGAGAATCTCGGGAAAGCCGGTAAAGGATTCGACCGCCTTGACCTTTACGCCGGCGTTTTCGAGCGCCGTCTTGGTCCCGCCGGTAGAGAGCAGTTCGACGCCGTGCTCGGCGAGAGCCCGGGCGAATACGTCGAGTCCATTTTTGTCAGAAACGCCAAGAAGGGCGCGGGTTAGCTTAATTTTGTCGGAGGGCATCCGCGGTATTTTTTCAATTCCGATAAACGCGCGCAACGCGCCGACCGACCGTGCAGAGCATCTCGTAGGAGATAGTCTGCGCAATTCGGGCGACATCGTTCACGCTGATAAGGTCGTTCCCCGCGCCGCCCCACAAGACGACCTCATCGCCGATACGAGCTTCGGGGATCTCGGTGAGATCGACCATCGTGAGGTCCATGCAGATTGCTCCGACCACCGGGGCGCGCCGCCCGCGAATCGAGACCTCGGCGCCGTTCTGCAGGCCGCGCTTGTAGCCGTCCGCGTAACCGACCGCCAGAACACCGATAACCGTCTCGCGCGACGTTATATAGGTATGGCTGTAGCCGACCCCGGAGCCAGCGGGGACCCGTTTCGCCTGCAGCAGGCGGGTTTTGAAGGTCATCACCGGCTGCAAATCGATCTTTTCTCGCACTGCATGAACGGGTGGTAGTCCGTAAAGAGCTAGCCCAGGGCGCATCAGGTTCAGATGCGCATCGGGGCGCAACACGATAGCGGCCGAATTGGCCGCGTGATTCATCGGCAACTTGAAGCCCGCGTCCCGGATGCGTCCGATCACTTCGTTGAAGGTTGTAAGTTGGCGATCGGTGACCGGGCTCGAAGGATCAGCGGCGCTAGCGAGAAGGGTGAAGGCACCCTCGAAGTGGAGCGAGCGGCAGGCTCGCATACATTCGATTACCTGGCTGATTTGCCCTGGCAGAATTCCAAGCCGCGTCGCCCCGGTATCGAGTTTCAGATGAACAGGGTAATCGGTCCGACCTGCGCGTCGGGCTGCCTTCTCCAGCGGTTCAAGCAGCGCAGGATCGAAGACCGGGGGCGTGAGGTCGAGGCTGACGATCTCATCGGCTTGCTCAGCGAAGAAGCCACCGAGCAGATAGAGCCGCTGATCGATTCCGGCTTCGCGAAGTTCACGAGCTTCAGCCACCGTGGCGATACCGAAATGCATACAGCCTTCGTGGCGCAGGGTCTTGGCCACGGCCACCGCGCCATGCCCATAGGCATCGGCCTTGACCACCGCCATGATCTTCGCGCCGTTGGTGTACGCGCCGAGTGCGCGATAGTTCGCGCGCAACGCTCCCAGATCAATCTCAGCGACCGCCCGCCGTCCGTTCTCCGTTGAACCCACGCCAACCCCCGAAATTCACGCCGCTTCGATCCATTTTTGACAAAATTTCGAGTGCGGTGATATAACGATCTTGGCTGGGGGTGTGCGAAAGCACTGAGAACTCGCGAGAGAACCCCTTGAACCTGATCCGGGTTATGCCGGCGTAGGGAAGCCTATCAAGCCTGCTTGTTGGAACGATTACTGTTCCGTTGATGGCCGCTTCCTTACCGATGAAAGAAGCGGCCTTTGTCATGTCCGAAGCCTCGGGAGCGACGACCTTCCAAATTGAACTTAACGGCGAGTCTCGCACGATTGCGGGTGATGCGCGTCTTACGACATTGATCGCTTCACTAAAGTTGCGCAAGGGTCGGATCGCTGTTGAGGTCAATCAGGCGGTCGTGCCGAAAGCAACGTGGGAGCAGGTGATGCTGCATCCCGGGGATAAGGTCGAAATTGTGAATTTTGTCGGCGGCGGCTGAGCCCGGCGCTGCGGAGCTGATCATAATGGAAGATTTGTTCGAGCTGGCTGGGCGTAAATTTAGGTCGCGACTGATCGTCGGTACTGGCAAGTACAAGGACTTCGCGGAGACCAAGGCAGCGATCGAGGCCAGTGGCGCGGAGATCGTTACCGTTGCGGTCCGACGCGTAAATATCACCGATCCGAATCAGGAAAACCTGCTCGACTATATCGACCCGAAGCGCTACCAGATTCTGCCGAATACGGCGGGATGTTACACCGTCGAGGAGGCGGTGCGGACCTGCCGTCTCGCGCGGGAAGCCGGCGTTGGCGATATGGTCAAGCTCGAAGTTATTGGCGACCAGAAGACGCTGTTCCCAGACGTTCCGGGCACGCTCGAGGCAGCCAAAATCCTGGTCAAAGAGGGCTTCAAGGTTCTGCCGTATATCACCGATGATCCTGTGACCTGTCTTCGATTGGCCGAAATCGGATGCGCTGCGGTGATGCCGCTGGCGGCGCCGATTGGCTCCGGGATGGGAATCCGGAACCCCTTCAATCTGCGGATCATTCTGGAGCAGGCCAAGGTGCCGGTTATCGTCGATGCAGGCGTTGGTACCGCTTCTGATGCGGCCGAGGCGATGGAACTTGGGTGCGACGCGTTGCTGATCAACTCGGCAATCGCATCGGCGAAGGATCCGATCATGATGGCCATTGCGATGAAGATGGGGGTCGAAGCCGGGCGACTCGCGTATCGAGCCGGACGTATCGAGATGAAGCTCTACGCCACGGCGTCGAGTCCGCTGAGCGGCATGATCCGCTAGCTGCCTGGACTCGTCGCGATGCCGCATCCGGCGTTTCGCCTATATCTGATAACGGATCGCCGACTGGCAGCTCGTCACGGCGGTCTGCCCGCAGTGATCGAGACGGCCCTCATGGCCGCGTCGCAATCCGCTCCGCCTGGCGCGGTCGCGGTTCAGCTTCGCGAGAAAGATCTCGACGCGCGCGAGCAATATGAGTTGGCGCTGAGTCTCAGGCCTCTGTGCACGCGATGGAGAGCACCGCTACTCGTTAATGATCGGCTCGATGTTGCCTTGGCCGCAGGTGCCGATGGGGTCCATTTGCCGAGCACTTCCTTCGCGATCGCTGACGCTCGCCGCTTGATCGGTCCGTCAGCGATGATCGGCGTCTCGACTCACTCTCCAGGCGAAGTGGAAAACGCCAAGGCCGGCGGAGCTGATTTCGTGGTGTTCGGCCCGGTATACGAGTCCATTTCCAAAGCTGGATACGGCAACGCGACGGGCGCAGGCGATGCGCTCGCTGACGCGCACCGTACTGCTGCCGGGATGCCGGTTTACGCGCTCGGCGGTATTACTCCGGAGCGGATAGGGCGTTTGCGCGATGAGCTAAGGGCCCAAGTTCTACCCGCAGGTGTGGCCGTTATTGGTTCGGTATTTGGCGCTGATAGTCCGGCACGAGCGACGCAGGATCTGCTCGACGCGCTGGCCGGATGGTTCTGACACGCTAGCCTTCCAGCCGTCTCTTCAACTCATCGAACGAGAGCAAATCAATTCCTTGGGCCCGCCATTTGGCTCGAAACGATGGCCCGTCCGCACCGATATCGGCGGTCGCATCGACGACGACATGGAGGTGCTTATTCAGTTTGCGCAGCGCCTCGATCGCATCGCGGACGCAAACTTCGGTGTAAACCCCATACACAACGATATCCGAGTATCCTTCGCACAAGCGCGGCAGCAGATCGCCGCTGTTACGATTGCCGGCGCCAACATCGAAGAGTTGTTTCTCGAAGATCACCTCTCCCGGATGATCAAGAATCTGCTGGACCTCGTCAGAAGTCACAGTTCGATTCTCGACGTAACGCGGATTCAGAGGTGCGGTCGCATCGATTTTTCGCTGGCCGTCAGTGCCGTTCATGCAATGATCGGGAAATTCGCCGCCGTTGCGTTGCAGTTCAGGATCTTCCAGAAAATGGCGGTCGACCGACCCGATAATCCGGATGTGGTGCTTTCGAGCTAATCCCGTTACGGCTTCGAGAGTTGGAATGATTCGCTCGGTCCCGACGACGCACAGCTTGCCGTTGGGCAGGATGAAGTCTCGCTGCGTATCGACGTCATAGAAGATGGTCGTTCGCGCATCCATCCGCTTCCGCCTGCTCGGTCGTTGCCTAAGCTCCCGGCTGGGGTGTCGAAGCGGCCCCATCAGCCGGTTCTATCTCGCCGCTCAAATATAGGAATAGCGTCCAGAAGCTGCGCGACCACGGCATCATACCGATCGCGAAGGTCAGTGCAGCCAGGCAGGGCACAATCGTCTGAGCCATCACACCGAAATCGAAGAACATCAGGATAGCCCACGAGCCGAGAGCCGCGCCCATCGCCGCGGCGTAGTTGATAATTACCGGCCCCATGAACTCGCCATCGTTGGTCCAGAACAGCACGTTGCAACTGGGGCAGTGCTGATTCATCTTGAAGAGATTCTGTCCCAGCGCGCCGTTGCCGCACGCCGGACACTTGCGCGCAAAGGCACGGTTGAAGAGATTCATCTTCGATGTTTCGGTTGTGACGTGGCCATGATCTTCGTAATCCTTCCACGCCATCGTGAGCATCAGGTAGCCGGCAACGAGGGTCAGGATTCCCATGACGGAGACGGCAACAAAAATGGCTAGCGCGATTTTTTGATTCGGAGCCATCGTTAATCAGTTACACCTCGGGTTTGGAGTGATTGGGTTCGATGTCGCGCCGGGAAACGCGTTCGAGCTGAAGCGTCACGTGGCGAATGTTGAACTTGCGGTCGAGCATCTGCGACATCTCGTCCAATACTCGATCGTGATCGGCCTCGGGAGCAACCACCGCATGGGCCGACAGTGCGAATTCGTGTGTCGCGAGTGACCAAACATGTAAGTCGTGGATCTCTCTCGCCCCTTTGACGGCGAGCAAGTCAGAGTGCAGCTCCGCAAGACTCAGGTGCGCCGGCACGGATTCCATTAGAATATCGACGCCTTCGCGAACAAGATCCCACGATCCGTAAATAATCAATCCGCCTATCAGAAAGCTTACGAGCGGATCAGCCCGACGCCATCCGGTGAAGTAGGCGATTGCACCTGCGATCAGAACGCCGCCCGCGCCCATCAGGTCCGACACGACGTGGAGAAAGACCGCTCGCTGTGCCATCCCCACGTGATTCTGATCGCCGATCGTAAGCCAGGCGGAAAAGGCGTTAACAGCCACGCCGCCCGCGGCGATCAGCATCATCAGGACGGCATTCACCGAGGGCGGGTCATGGAGCCGCTGGACCGCCTCGATCCAGATGAAAGCGACCAACAGCCAGAGGAACAGGCCGTTGAACAACGCCCCCAGTATCTCCGCTCGCAGGTAGCCGTACGTTTTGCCCGACGTTGCCGGCCGCGCCGCGATCCATAGCGTGATGAGGCTAAGCCCCAGTGCCGCGATATCGGTCAGCAGATGGACCGCGTCGGTCATCAGGGCGAGGCTGTTGGCCCAATAACCTCCGAGCAGCTCCGCGACAAAGTAGAGCAGGGTGATGATCAGGACGATAGGCAGGCGGTTGCGGTCGGGTATGAGACGCTCGTGAGAGTAAGAGTTTTCCACTATTCCGCCTGACCGCGCACCTCTTGCGATCGTACGAACAGCGCGGACTTGATGCTACTCGTATTCGAGCAGCGCCGCGCAGGGTACCGGCTCGAGACGCTGCCGGCCGCCCAAGGCTTTAAGCTCGATCACGAAGGCGCATCCTGCAACTTGTCCGCCCAAGCGGGTCACCAATCGGACAGCGGCAAGCGCGGTTCCGCCGGTTGCGAGCAGATCGTCGACGACCAGCACTCTCGTCGCCGGCGCGAAGCTGTCTTCATGCATATGCAGCTCGGCTCGGCCGTACTCCAGTTCATAGCTCTCAGCCACCGTGTTGAAAGGCAGCTTGCCCGGCTTGCGCGCAATCGTAAGACCGACCCCCAGCCGATAGGCCACGGGAGCTCCTACGATAAAGCCGCGTGACTCGATGCCGAGTACACGATCGACTTTGCCCATCCACGGCTCGGCAATCTGATCGACTACCTCGGCAAGACCGTGCGCATCGCTGATGAGCGGCGTGATATCGCGGAAAAGAATTCCGGGTTGCGGAAAATCAGGGATATTGCGAACGAGTTTCTTCAGATCGTCAGCGGACGTCATCGGCTTAGGCGAATTTTTCCTTTCATGAACGACTGAGCTGGCGCCATGTAGGCGCTCCGTCGTCTCGCTGAAAGGATACTAGTCGGTCGTATTGCGGGCAAAGCTCATCCCGCTCGTCGAGCTGGGTGGCGGAAGATAGGCCAATGGATTCTGCGGACGGTTCTCGCGACGCACTTCAAAATGCAGGTTGGCGCCGCCCGTCGTCCGGCCTGTCGTGCCGATCGTCGCGATCTTCTGCCCGACGTTCACCTGATCGCCGACACGCACCAGATTCTGCTGATTATGAGCATAGACGGTTGCGTAGCCGTCGCGATGCTGCACGATCACGACATTGCCGTAGCCATGAAGCTGACCCGAATAAATTACTGAGCCCCAATCAGCGCTGTGGACGGGCGTGCCGACCGGCGCTGCGATATCGACCCCGTCATGCATCACGCCGTGGCGAATGCCGAATGGAGATGACACGGTGCCTCCCGCTACCGGCCATGCGAACTGGCGATCAGCCCGTGGCACGGCCCAGATATCGGCGTCATTTTCACGCGCGGTCGCATACCCGTTACCCGGAATCTTGAGAACCTGGCCGACGAAGAGGCTGTGTGGGTCACTGATTCCATTCGCCGCCATCAGCTGATCGGGAGTAATCCCGTACTGGTGCGAGATCCGATAAACGGTCTCACCGCTCGCCACCGTGTGGGTGCGGCTGGTACGCGTCAGTGGCGCATGGTAGGCGGCGACATTGGGAGCGGGATGCGCCTTGTCGGCATCCGAACTTGCGCAGCCGCAAGCCGCGAGCAAAGTCAGCGCGAACGCCTGAGTCGCGCGACCCAGAACTACCGTCGCTTTTGGGGAACCAGTTGCTTGCTTAGCCACGCTACCACCACCACAACAACCACTCCCGAGTTTAGAGCTTATCTCGCCGAGTTGAAACCATGTTTACCGACGAGCGGCACGAAGCGGCATTCGCTGAAGTACTCTTCCTGCCAAGAGCCATCTACTCGTCGGACACGCACCAGAGTCTGAAGTTCGTCTTCGCCGATAGGGGCGATGAGCCGCCCATATCGGGCAAGCTGTTCGAGTAAGGGGCGCGGAATAGTTGGGCTCGCCGCCGTCACGATGATTACATCGAACGGAGCTTCTTCGGGCCATCCGAGGGAGCCGTCGCCGATTTCCAGCCTGACGTTATCGCATCGCAGGGCGTTTAGTGCGACTCGCGCCCGATCATGCAGTTCGGGAAGCGTCTCGATGGAATAGATCTCGCGGGCAAGCCGACTCAGAATCGCAGCTTGGTAGCCAGATCCGGTTCCGATTTCGAGCACGCGCTCATCGCCGCGCAGGGTTGCGACTTCCGACATCAACGCGACCATATAGGGTTGCGAGATCGTCTGCGACGAGCCGATCGGCAACGGCCCATCGTCATAGGCGTGATCGGCCATCGTCGAGGGCAGGAAGCGCTCGCGCGGCACCTCGCGCATCGCGGCCAACACGCGAACATCCTTGATGCCTCGTTGTTCGAGCTGCTCAATTGCCATCCGCTCGCGTGCTGCGGCCGAATCAGAAGTCATTCATATGCCTCTCCTCGCACCTAAAAAATATACCTTGCTAACAATAGCGGCGGTAGCGGGGTGCCGGTCGCGGAAGGGAGCGATCTACCGAGCATCCGAGCGCGTTTTTCGCTAAAATAGAGCCAAAGCAACCATGTCGACGACGCATAATAACGCGCCACATCACCCTCCGCGCCGAGGCCGCTTTATCATGGTGCGCCACGGCGAAAGCGAAGGTAATCGGGATCGCCGCTTTACGATTACCACGGAAACGCCCTTAACCGAGTTGGGCCGCGAACAGGCTCGCAACGCCGGCCGCCGGATCGCCCGACTCTTCAAGCCCGAGATAATCGTATCGAGCCCGTTTGCTCGCGCGCGGCAAACCAGCGATCTGATTAATGAGCATCTCGGCTTGCCGATAGAAATCGTGCACGATCTGCACGAACGCGACCTCGGATGCCTGAAAGGGCAATCTTACGATTCGCTGCGCGAATTGGTCCGCACCGACCCGACCTACGATCCGGCCGACGGATGGTCGTGGAAGCCCGAGGGCGGCGAGAGCTACGAGGACGTACGCCAGCGCGTGATCGTGGCGATTGAGGATCTACGGCAGCGCTATGCCGGGCGCGAAATCGTGATCGTCAGCCACGGGGGAGTGATGCTTTCTGTATGGGCGCATATCGTTGGCGCGTGGCACGGAGCTCATCTGCCGCCGAACTGCGGTATCGTGCTGGTCGAGCACGACGCGACCCGACTCCATTCACCCCAGATCATCGTTGGGGCGGAAGAGGGCGAACTCGGCTGATAGCTCCGCGTTGCGCCTAACGCGCGAACGTACGGATATCGACCAAGCCGGTTCCGATCGTCATCCCGCCGTCCACGATTATCGCTTCTCCTGTGATGAACGAGGCTTCGTCGGAGGCGAGAAAGAGAACCGTATTCGCTATCTCTTCCGGTTCGCCGATCCGGCCCATCGGAGCGGCTGCTCCCTGCGCCTTGCGAAATTCATCTGCACGGGGGCCTGCCAACAGTTCAGGGGCACGCGTGTTGATCGCTCCGGGGCAGACGCAATTGACGCGAATCTTGTAACCCGCGTTTTCCATCGCAGCCGTGCGTGTCAGATTAATCACTGCGGCCTTCGCGGCATTGTACGAGCCCATTCCATAGTCGCCGCGCGTGCCGGATATTGAGGCCGTATTCACGATCGCGCCGCCGCCCTGTTTGCGCATGATTGGCAGGCTGTATTTGATACCGAGAAAGACGCTGGTGAGAGTCACTGCGACGACGCGATTCCAGCTCTCGAGCGTGGTGTCCTCGAGCGCGGCGAGCTCGGCTGCCCCGGCGTTGTTGAACATGACATCGAGGCGACCGAAGCTATCGGTAGCGCGACGGATCGCTGCCTGCACGGCTTCGGGGTCGGACGCGTCCATCTTGATGTGCGCTGCTTTGCCGCCCGCAGCGATAATCTCCGCTGCGACCTTCTCCGCGCGCGTGCCGCTAAGATCAGCTACGACTACCGCTGCGCCTTCTTTGCCGAAGCGCCGCGCCGTCGCTGCTCCGATTCCTGATCCGCCAGCGGTCACCACCGCGACCCGTCCATCAAGTCTCCCGGCCATACTTCAATCTCCTCGCTAAAGCCCAGTTATCAATACGGACGCTTGCGGTCAGGCGTCAAGCTGCGGCACACTCTGCGCGCCCACTTGTAACACGAATTGTTTGGAGGCGGCTCAAAGCGATGCATTACGACCCGCGCAAAGGTAACGGCGGCTTACCGCACGACCCACTTACTTCTCTGATAGTGCCGCGACCGATCGGCTGGATCTCGACCATCAGCCCGACCGGGGTGGTGAATCTCGCGCCCTACAGCTTCTTCAACGCAGTGGCCGGAAATCCGCCTTTCCTGATATTTGCGAGCGCCGGCAAGAAGCATTCGCAATACAATGCCGAAAAATCGGGCGAGTTCGTGCATAGCCTTTCGACCTGGGATCTCCGCAACGAGATGAATCTTTCCTCGGCTGCCGTGGGACCTGAGGTCAGCGAGCCTGAATTCGCCAAGCTCGAGATGGCGCCTTCGTTCGTGGTCAAAACTCCTCGCGTAAAGAACTCGCCGGTGGCGTTCGAATGCAAATTCGTGAAGAGCGTCGATTTGCCGGGTCGCGACGGTAAGCCGCATGCGTTCGAGATCGTTATCGGCGAGGTTGTGAGTATCTATATCGACGATGCGGTGATCAAAAACGGGGCGATCGAACTGATCGGAGGAAACCGCGCGATCGCGCGCCTCGGCTCGACGGATCAGTACTGCGCCGTCGATACGATCTTCAAGATGGATCGCCCGCACTAGGCGAAGCGACAGCGGAGCCGAACAGGCGAGTCTGCGAGCTGCATTACCGATAAAGATTAACGCGCCGGCTTTTCCATCGCGTCGAGGATATTTACCTTGCCGGCGAAGTCGTCGAGATCCACTTCGAGTGTCTCGAGGATCGTCGCGGTCTGACGCCAATGGCCGATAATCACCAGCAGTTCGACGATCTGGGCGGGGCTCAGATGGCGCTTCAGGCCTTCGAGCGTTTCGTGACTCGCTTTCACATTGGCGTTAACTTCGTCGGTGAACTGCAGGACTAGCCGCTCGAGCTCGCTGAAGCACGCGGCTGATTGCCAGTTCTCGATCGCCGCAATTTGTGCCTCGGTTACGCCGACATGCTTTGCCGGAGGGACATGCTGAGTCCACTCATAGACCGACTTGCAGACCTTGGCAGTCCGCAGGATCGCGATTTCGCGCAGGCGTGGATCGAGCTCGATCTGAGTCATCAGCACGTTGCTGAGCCGGCTGCGCGCAGGAAAGATCTTTTGCGCATTGGCCGTCATCCGCTGCACGTTCAGCACGATCGGACGTTGCAGGACCTTGAGCACCTCGGGCGAGGCGTCTTTGTTATCGAGATAGGGTAGCAGTGCCATGGATGGTTTCCTTGTCTTTCTGACTAAGCGTTTTGCCGATGAACGAAATCGATAATCCTGGTAATCGCCTGCGCTGAGGCCGGGGCGTCGGGTTTGCGCACGATAAAGCCCTCAGCGACGTCATCGAACAACGCGAGTTCAAGCTTGCCGCCGATCTTCTGATAGGCGGTCACGAAGCGATCCAGTTGAGGTCGCGGATGCGCCAAATCGAGCTTGCCCTGAACGTAGAGCACCGACGGTGTTTCAGCGCGCTCGCCGCGTTCGAGAGCACGCGTCGGATTACCCTCATCCATCTCGGCTTCGTCCTTCCAATACTTGTCGTGAAGCGGCAGCACCAAATCGATCAGTTCGGGATAGGGCTGGCCCGAGGCCTTTTGCTCCTTGCCCCAACGGTAGCGCCCGAGCGGATCGATCACCGGCCAGAGCAGGATCGCGCAATTTACGCGAGCATCGAAGCGCGGCCCCTCTGATTTGAGGGGGATCGACGCGTAACGTGGATCGTGCGGGCGCATCGCGGAGAGCATCGCCTGATGGCCTCCGCTGGAACTGCCCATCACGCCGACCCGATCCGCCGTGCCACCGAACTCCGCTGCATGAGCCTTCGCCCAGCGGATACCGTAATTGATGTCAGCCATCGAAGCCGGATAGGGCGCAGCGGGGGGCATCCGAAAGTCGAGCGCGATAACCACCACGCCGCTGCGAGCGAGCGGTTCATTCACCGGTGTATCGTTCGTGCGATCCATCAGGCACCATGCGCCACCATGAATCTCGACAACAATTGGGAACGGTCCCTTGCCTTGAGGTTTGAAGACTCGTGCGAGTAGCGGCTTACCGTTGTGTCGCAGATACTCAATATCGCTGCTTTCGATTTCGTAGTTGCTTGCCGGTGCTGCCATGATGTTATTCTCCTTGCACACGATGCAGGCCGATTGCGGGTAGGCTGCGCCCATCGGGCGCGTCACGTCAAGTAATCGAAACCAATCGGGCCCGCGATGAAAGACAGGAAACGATGGCAGAACTGGATTCCGAACTGATAGGCAAAGTCTTCGAATCTTCAACGCCGGTAACGATTAGCGGTGCGATGATCGAAGGATTCTGTAAATCGATCGGAGTGCCGGTCGAACACGATACTGACGGTACGATTATCGCGCCGCTCTCGATCTCGGGCAGTATCCGGGCGGCGGAGGATATCTTTGATTACCTGCCGCAGAATCAGCGGCGACTGCTCGGCTCGATGGAACTCGATTTCGTGAAGCGGATTAGGGCCGGCGACCAGTTACACGTATCGTCGCAAGTCGCCGAAGTATACGAAAAGACCGGTCGCAGCGGCGGCCTCATCTTCACGGTGATTCGGACCGTACTCACCAATCAAAGCGGCGAGGTCGTCACCAGAATCGACCACCGCTTCACCCACCGGAAGGCCGTCGCGAAGGCTGAATAGACTTACTTGCGAAACTCGCTGGTGATCGCGGACACGGTCTCGATCACGTACGCGATATCGTCGTCGGACATCAGCGGATAGATCGGCAACGAGAAGCATCGGCTGTAGACATCCTCGGCGATCGGGTAATCGCCGGTCTTATAGCCATACTGCTTCTGGTAATAATCCATCGTATGCAGCGGGATACAATGGACTGAGGTTCCGACGCCGCGCTGTTTCAGCTTATCGACAAACTGCGCGCGATCGATCTTCAACCGGTCGAGACGTAGCCGCAGAACGTAGAGATGCCAGGCGTGCTCGATGCCCTCTTCGGTATGAGGAATCTGGAGCGCAGGATTACTCGCGAAGGCTTCGTTGTAGCGACGCGCAATCTCACGACGGCGACCCGTCAGTTCAGGTGAGCGCCGCAGTTGCGCGAGCCCGATCGCTGCATGCACGTCGGAGAGGTTGTACTTGAAGCCGAGGTCGTGGATTTCGTAAAACCACGAACCGCTCGAGTCGTAACGCTTCCAGGCGTTGCGATCCATCCCGTGCAGGCTGGCGACCCCAATTTTCGCAGCAAGTGCATCGTCCTCGGTCGTGATCATCCCGCCCTCGGCGCTGGTGATATTTTTAGTCGCGTAAAAGCTGAAGCAGGAGATATCGCTGATCGTCCCGATCTTGGTCATCCGCCCGTTATAAACTCGCGATGAATCGACGGCGTGGGCCGCATCCTCGATAACCCGCAAGCCGTACTGTTTTGCGGTCTTCATGATGCGATCCATATCGCAGGCGTGACCGGCGAAATGGACCGGCATAATCGCGCGCACGTTACGATACTTGCCGCTGGCGAGGGCAGCTTCGATTCGTGCGGGATCTATATTGAAGGTATCGGGGTCGATATCGACAAAGACCGGACGCGCGCCGAGATAACCCATCACTTCAGCCGTAGCCGTGAAGGTGAAAGGCGTGGTGATGATCTCGTCGCCGGCCTTGATTCCAATCGCCCATAGCGCGAGATGAAGCGCGCCGGTGCAATGGGAGACCGCGAGCGAATGCCGCGCGCCGACATACTGAGCGAAATCCTGTTCGAACTTCTTGGCTTTGGGTCCGGTCGTAATCCAGCCGGAGCGCAGCGCTTCCAGCACCTCGCGCTCTTCATCGGGACCGATCGCGGGGCGATGATAGGGAACCTGGCGTTTTTCCATCAAAGACTTTCGTTATTTTTCGGGCCGTCAGCGCTCACTTACTCGACGGTGTTGTCGTTCTTGGCGCCCGAGGGCAGGGGCACCCAGTCATCTTTGGCCGCTCCATCAACGTTTGCCGGTGCCGAGAGTTCCGATTTCGTATTGGGCTCAGCAGATGGCGCAGGCGCTGCGTCCGAGTCGTTGCTCGGGGCCGGATCGGGCGCGGACTTTAGGACCGTAGACACGGGAAGGACGGCAGCTGACGCTGCTGCCGTCGAACGGCCGGCTGCACTGTTGACGCTGCTGTTATCGGGCGCAGCAGGGGCACTCGCGGTTTCGAGCGCGCCGCCGGGCTCGGGACCATTCATCACGTAAGTCGGAACGCCGCTCTTGGCCTCAACCGCTTTCTGCAGCTTTGGCATGTCCACGTCGCTCTGTAGCTTGAGGCGTTTGACCTCGTTCAGCGCGTGATTCCAGAGGCCCGGATAGACTGAGTAAAGGTCGTCGTGAACCTCGACGTAAAGCGCATCATTGCGCCAGCCGAATTTGATCGGCTGATAGACGAAACGTCCCGGTGTGCCGACCGGCGTCTTCATGAAGAGCCGCTCGATATCTTCGGGGTAGAGGCGGATACAGCCGTGGCTGACATTCATCCCAACGCCCCATTCGACGTCGGTCCCGTGGATTCCGTATTCGGGCAGACTCAGCGCGAGCTTGTACTTGCCGAGGGGATTATCTTCCTCACCACCGGGAATTACATGTTCGGCCTCGCCGTCGCGCTCCAGATGCTCTTCGTAGATATCCTGAGGAACCACCCAGGTCGGATTCTTGATCTTGCCGGTGACCGTCCATGAACCGACGGGCGTCTTCCAGTCGTAGCGGCCCAATCCCACCGGGAAGGTGTAGACGACGTGCGGCTGTACGTTCGACATCGAGACCTTGGCGTTCTTCCCACGGCCGTGTCGAACGGCGACCGGCGACGGATAGTAGTAGTAAATCCGCATCTCCGGAATATTCAGCACGATACCGGTGCGCGGACCTGCTGGAAGGATATGCTCCGTCGGCAGCAGAACACGTCCGGCCGGTGGAGCCCACCAATCGATATGGTTGTTGGCATCGGAGATCTCTTTGCCGGAGACGCCATACCAGCGACCCACATCAAGGAGCGTATCGCCTTTGACGATATCGTATTCGGTGAGCGACCCGACCACGCTGTCCGGTGGCGAGGGCAGGGGGTAGCCGTAAAGCGGGCGATTATTGAAATTGACCTCTTTCCAATCGCGCGCCAGGGCCAGGCGGTACACACCGAGTGTGCAGATTGCCACCGCTAGAAGAACCAGACGACTGAGCGATTTATGGAACATCAGTTCTACCCCGCCACTGACGCGCTTGGCGTCGCGCCAACCCTTCGGCACCTGAAAGATTTTGCCTCATCAAATTTTAGGCGAAGGTCAATTAACCGGCAACGGGCTTTAAATTGGCGAATTTAAGCACGAGGAGCTTGAGACCGCCGCGTTCAAACGCCACCCACACCTTGGTCGCATCGCCGCGACCTTCTCGCCGACGCACCACGCCACGGCCGAAAGTCACATGCTGAACCTTGGCCCCGATCGAACAAAAATCTCCACTGTCGCCGTCGCTATCGGAGAGCTGGCTGTCGCTGTAATCGATATACGGTTCGCGCGTCGGTTGTCGAAGTACGGGCTGCGGTTGGCGTCGCTCAGGCTCGATACGTTTCAAAAGCGAGCGATCGATTTCGCGCAGAAAGCGCGACGGGGAGGCATCCTGACGATTCCCGTAGAGCTCTCGCGAAAGCGCATTGGTCAGATAAAGCAGCTTGCGTGCCCGCGTCATCCCGACGTAGCAGAGGCGTCGTTCTTCCTCGATTTCGCGATCGTCATCTTGCGACCGAGCGTGCGGAAAGAGCCCTTCCTCCATCCCGGTAATAAAGACCGTGGGATATTCGAGGCCCTTCGATGTATGGAGCGTCATCAGGGCAACGCGCCCGCCGACCGACTCGATCTGGTCGCTATCGTTAACCAGGGCAATCCGTTCGAGGAATTCGCCGAGACCCGTCGAGCCGGATTCCTCATCGAAGGCCTTAGCGGCGGCCAGTAGCTCGGCGACGTTCTGCTGGCGCGCTTCGGCGTCGTCGAGCCCTTCGAGATAAGTCTCAAAGCCGCTCGTCGCGATAACCTCCTCCAGAATTGCTCGGACCGACAGTGCGCTGGCACGCGCAGCCAGATCCCGCATCCAGGAGTAAAGGGAGCCAGCCTGCTTGGCGATCCGCAACGCGACGTTGGATTGCGTTTCGAGTCGTCCGAGCGCTTCGAACAGGCTGATACCCTCGCGCGTCGCCACTTCTCGCGTTACTTCGATAGTCTTCGCGCCGACTCCGCGTGGCGGCGTCCCGACCATCCGTTCGAGGCTGAGCGCGTCGGATGGGTTGGCGAGGACCCGCAGGTAGGCGATCAGGTCCTTGATTTCGCGATAATCGTAAAAGCGGAAGCCGCCCACCATGTTGTATGGGACGCGGCGGCGCACCAGCGCCTCTTCGATCACGCGCGACTGAGCGTTTACGCGATAAAAGATAACGATATCCGAGGGTTTGACCCCCTCGCCGATCAGACGCGCGATTTCGCGGGCGACATAATCAGCCTCATCGCGCTCGGTGAGCCCGGTGTAGTAGGTGACCATCTCGCCGGCGGCATTTTCGGTCCACAGGCGCTTGGGCTTCCGTTCGGTATTGTGCTCGATTACCGCGTGGGCTGCCGCGAGGATCGTCTTGGTCGAGCGATAGTTCTGTTCGAGCTTGATAATCCGCGCGTTGGCGAAGTCGCGTTCAAAGTCGAGGATGTTGCGGATATCGGCTCCGCGCCATCGGTAGATCGACTGATCCTCGTCACCCACGACGCACAGGTTCTGCGTTACGGCGGAGAGCGCACGCACCAGCAGATACTGCACGTGGTTGGTGTCCTGATACTCATCGACCAGCAGATGCGCCGCGCGATAGCGCCACCGATCGAGCGCCTCGGGATTCGTCTCGAACAGGCGATGGGTTTGGAGGAGCAGGTCACCAAAATCCATCGCATTCATCTCGCGCAAGCGATTCTGGTAGAGCTGATAGACGGTAGCGATGGATCTCTCGCGCGGAGTCGACGCCGTCTCCATCAATTGCTCCGGCATCAGCCCCTCATTCTTCGCCTGGTCGATCCGGCCACGAATTGTCTCAGGCGGCGGCGAATCAGCGAGACGGGCGTCTTCGAGCACTCGCCGAATCAAGGACATCGTGTCCGAGTCGTCGAGGATCGAGAAGTTGCGGTCGTAGCCGAGCGCCGCGGCGTCTTGCCGCAGAATCCTCGCACAGGCTGAATGAAAGGTGCTGACCCACGGAAAGCCGGTCCCCGGACCGAGCAGCGTGGCAAGCCGCTCGCGCATCTCACGGGCGGCCTTATTCGTGAACGTCACAGCGAGCATCTGCTCGGCGCGAGCGTGTCCCTCGGCGAGTAGATGGGCGATACGATAGGTCAGAACGCGAGTTTTGCCGGAACCAGCGCCGGCAAGAATAAGAATCGGGCCTTCAGAAGCAAGCACCGCCTCGCGCTGAGGCGGATTAAGATCGTCGAGCGTAATCGATGGCATCGTCTGAATCGAACAAGCTGATAGAGTGAAAAGTGAAAAGCGGTAGGAGCAACATACCGGCTATCCGGCGCGCCCGAAAGGGGAGTCGACCGTGATGTCCACAGCTTTGATGCTTTTGTTATGGCGCGATACGAACCACACGATAAATTCTACCGCCGCGCACGCGAGCAGGGACTACCATCGCGCGCTGCATTCAAGATCGAGGAATTGATTACGCGTTTTCGGTTGGTGCGACCGGGCGCGAGGGTGATCGATTTGGGATGCGCACCTGGGGGATGGCTCGCGATTCTGAGCCAGGTCGTGGGTGAATCCGGTCGGGTCGTTGGCATCGATCTGGCTGCGTGTCCGCGCATAGGACCCAACGTCGAAACGATAGTGGGCGACATTCTCAATCCCGCGACGCACAGCGCAGTGCTAGAGATGCTGAGTGGCCCGGCCGATCTGGTGACGAGCGACCTTGCCCCGAAGCTCACCGGGATCAAGGAACGCGATCAGGCGCGAGCGGCCGAACTGATCGAGTCGGCTCTGGTGATTGCGCAATCGACACTGCGACCGGGTGGCGCGATGGTCACGAAAGTTTTCATGGGGCGTGAGTTCGAGGCGACGCGGAAGCTGTTTGCTACGGCCTTCGGCAAATCAGAGGTCGTGCACACGAAGGCGAGCCGCCCGGGATCGGCGGAACTGTATCTGGTGGGCCGGAACTTCCGAGGGCCGACGGAACCAGAGAGTTGATTTGCTCTAGCGGCGAATCAGGAAGCTTCGCAGGAAGCGTGCGTCGATTCCTCGCGAGGGCTCTAGTTCGGCAAATTCTTCTTCGAGCATCTTCAGGCAGGACTCGATGTATGGCGTCGCGCGTCGCAGCATCTGCTCATCGAGCATCCGCGACAGAGCCCCATTGACGGTCGAACGGAACTCATTGCTCAGTCGCGCGGGCCGTTCCCCAACCATCATCGCCGCATGGGCGTCTCCCAGACGGGAGGGCTCGATCGGCTCGAACAACAACCGATGATCGAGCCGCAGGCGCAAAAGCGCGGTCAACAGGATTTGGCTGAGACGAATCTCATGACCCGCGACATTGGCTCGGAAGCCGGCCGATGCGATATCGAGCCCGAGCAGACCCCGGAAGAGATCGCGCATCGACTCGATCTGGTCGAGCATCGCATAGCCAAGATGGATATCGCGCATGCTGCGGAAGTTCCGGTTATCGACTTCGGTAGGATTGTCCAAGCCTGCGAAAAACTGTGGCTGACGCTGAAGCAGGGCACCTAGGGTCTCGCGATAGGGTGAGTCGAGGTAAGGCACTTCACGCCCGCGCCGCGCATCGAGACCCAGGCTGGCAATCGTCGCCTCGGCACGTTTTCGCAGATCAATCGTGAGGCTGACCCCGAGCCTGAAGAGAATCTTCAGATGGGTTTCGCGCAGATGCTCGATTGCGGTGGTCAGGTCACCACCAGCGAGATGTTCCAAGGCGAGGTTAAGGTAGTCGTGCGTCATCTCGACGGCCGCGCGGACTGCATCGGGATCGCCGAAATCGACCGAGCGCGCCACAAGGACCTGGTTGGACACCAGCGCCATTTCGCTCCGCAACTGCCGAATTCCCTGCGCCGCAAAACCAGCCATCAGCGCGGTGTTGAAGAGCGAGTTTTCGGCTTCGGGCAGAGTCGGAGCGAGTTCCGGAGGTAGGGCCGTCCCTTCGGTGAGGGTGCCATCGCGAGCTGGCGGAACGTATTCCTTACGGACTTCGAGAAAGTGACGCGGATTCAGATAGGCAAAAACGGATTGCGCCTCGTAATAGTCGGGGAAGCCATGGTCAGCGAGTCGCGAACTGCGGAACTGGTACGCCTGCTCTTCGAGTTCAGCTTCAACGCCCCAATAGATCTCTTCCATCAGGCCGGCGAAGTAGGCGTAATCGCGCTCGAATGCCTCCTCGAGAAAATCCATCAGCAATTGCTGAATCGAATCGCGGCGCGTGAATTCGATCAGGTAGTGATCGCCAAACTGGATGAACCGATCGGAAGGCGCATCGGTGTTGTTCTCGTTTGGTTCGTCGATACGATGCACCTTCAGATGCTGCCGCAGCAGCAGCGAGACGAGTTCCATATCGGCACTCATAAGGCCGTCGGCAATTCGCTCGCGACCACCTTCGGCCATCGCCTCGATCCATTCGCGCATCCGCCGCAGGTTCGGCCGATCCTTGTCCCAGCAATCGAGGTCAAAGAGCCATCGCACCTGCTCGGGAACTGCGAGGCTCAGCAGATCCCCCGCGTCGGCAGCCCCGATCTCCTTAAGTGTGTAGAAAAGGGTCTGCGGAGCGAAAGATTGGACTAGGCGTTCAGCTTCGGGTGCCGAAAGAATCAGATCGTATTTCTCGCGCGCAGGCAGGCCGTAGAGAAACTCCAGTTTCTCCTGAAACGGCAAATTAAGAAATTCGTCCCGCGCGTTCGACATTACGTATAATCGTCCAAGCGCAAAATACCCCTGCCTTTCTATGTATAGCAAGGTGGCTTCGCTTGGGCGCGCACCTTGGCCTTCGCCGCTATAATCGCGATACCCACGACAGGTAATCAGAGATGACGACGAAGCGAAAAATTCCTGTAGCGATGACGATAGCGGGAAGCGATCCCGGTGGCGGGGCTGGCCTGCAGGCTGATCTCAAGACGTTTGCAGCCTGCAAGGTTTATGGATTCTCCGCGGTTACAGCGATCACCGCACAGAACAGTGCTCGGGTCAGTCGCGTCGTCGCTATCGCGCCTGAACTGCTCAGGGAGCAGATAGTCACCCTGGTCGAGGAGCGCATTCCCGATGCACTCAAGACGGGGGCACTCGGCAACGCGGCTAACGCTCGCGTCGTTGCTGAGGCTATCCGCGATCTCAAATTACCTGCACCGGTGATTGATCCGGTGATGGTCTCGACGAGCGGGGCGCGCCTACTGGATGTAGCTGGCGAGAGAGCCCTGCGTGATCAGCTGATCCCGTTAGCACGCGTTGTTACGCCGAATATCCCCGAGGCTGAGTTGCTGGCGGGGGTGACGATCGATGGTCCAGAGGGGATGAAGGCTGCGGCTCGCGCAATTCATAAAGGGGGAGCGCGGGCCGTCATAATCAAGGGTGGTCACAGTCAGGACAAACGAGCCGTCGACCTGCTCTTCGACGGTCGCGATTTGATCGAGCTGTCGTCTCTGCGACTTTCAGGCGACGGGGCTCATGGAACCGGCTGTGCTTTTTCGGCGGCGATCGCTGCGAATCTAGCGAAAGGGGCCGATCTCGAGGCGGCTGCGCGACGAGCCAAAGCGTTTATCACCCGGGCCTTGCGGGGGCGCTTTACTTTGGGAGCAGGACGGCCGGTACTCGACCATTTCGCGCGCGGATAATTATCGCGCTTGGTCGCCGATTAACTCGCGCAGCGCTGCTTTGAGGTTATGGCTGGTCTCGACACCGCCACCGAGCTTTAGGAGCGCGTAGCGCTCGTCCCTATCGAGCTTGTCCCATTCGCGCTGCCCTAAGGCGAAGCCGGCCGCCTGCGCTCGCTCTACGAGAGAGGGAGTCGGGGCCGCGGGCGGGTCGGCCGCCTCGCGAACGGATAAGGGGAGCTCCTTGGCATCGACTCCACAATGATTCCGGATTGCCTCTGCGACGAAGAGCCTTACTGCGTCACATTCCTCGGCGCTGTCTGCCGGGATATGGCAGATCGCCAGCCGTTCGCCACGACCGAGCTGTTGCCATTGCTTGAGACTAATCTTCAAGCCTACGCGATCGAGCTTGCGCCGCGCGGCCATCGGCACGCAGCTGAGGCTCTCATAGATTTCGTCTTCGAATTTGAATCGGCGCAGCATCGGCAAACCTCGGACCCGAAAATAGAGGTTTTTAGAATAGCATTCGCGACCAACCGATGCCTCTTGACGCATCAACCATGATGGGCGACGCTTTCGAACAATACTTGAACTTCATACGCAACTGAGCGCGGACCGAAGATAGAGGGGCGTAACTTGGATCGAGGGTTAGACTGGGATCGGGCAAGGGTTGAGGCGATTGCGAACGGCCTGAAAGATGAGCCGGGAGCACTGATGCCGATCCTGCGGTGTATCCAGGATGAACTCGGTTGGGTGCCGCGTGATTGCGTCCCGATGCTTGCTGAAATTCTCAATCTCTCACGCGCCGAGGTTTATGGCGTCGTGACGTTTTACCATGACTTTCGCCACGCACCGCCGGGGCGCAATGTGATCAAAGTTTGTCGCGCCGAGTCCTGCCAGGCGGCGGGTGGTGTCGCGCTGGCGGAGCATATCAAGCGCCGCCTCGGGATCGATTTTGGCGAGACGACGCACGATCATGCTTTCACTTTGGAAGCGGTCTATTGCCTCGGTAATTGCGCCTGCTCCCCGGCAGCTGTGATCGACGACGACCTCGTCGGGCGTGTTACTCCGGCACGCTTCGATGAAAAGATTGCGCATCTCAACAGGCCGGACCGATGAGCGAGCCGGTAATTTTTGTCCCGCGCGATTCCGGGGCTTTGTCGCTCGGTGCCGAGTCTGTAGCGCTTGCGATCGCAACCGAGGCTCAGCGTCGCGGCAAGCAGGTCCGCATCGTTCGTAACGGCTCGCGCGGCGTTTACTGGCTGGAGCCGATGGTCGAAGTTGCCACCGGAGGGAGCCGGATCGCCTATGGGCCGGTCGCCGCGGAAGACGTGTCTGGTCTCTTCGATGCGAACTGGCTCGATGGCGGAGCGCATCGGCTGGCCCTCGGTCCGACCGAGGAGCTTCCGTATCTCAAGAAACAGGAACGACTCACTTTCGCCCGCGTCGGGATTACGGATCCGGTGTCGGTCGACGACTATTTGAGCCATGGCGGCTATCGCGGACTTCAGCGCGCGCTATCACTGACGAGCCCGGCGGTCGTCGAAGAAGTCGTCCTATCGGGTCTGCGTGGTCGTGGTGGCGCGGGTTTTCCTGCAGGAATCAAATGGCGGACGACGCAGCAGACCGATGCGTCGCAGAAGTACATTGTCTGTAATGCCGACGAAGGTGATTCGGGCACCTTCTCCGATCGGATGATCATGGAGGGCGATCCTTTCGTTTTAATCGAAGGGATGACGGTCGCGGCAATCGCCGTCGGTGCGACGCAGGGCTACATCTATGTGCGGTCGGAATATCCGCATGCGATCCGCATCCTTAGCGAAGCTATTAGAGGGGCCGAACAGCGCGGATATCTTGGCAGTGATGTTTGCGGCAGCGGTAAGGCTTTCAAGCTCGACGTGCGTGTCGGTGCCGGAGCTTATATCTGCGGTGAGGAAACCGCGATGCTCGAGAGTCTCGAGGGCAAGCGCGGGATGGTGCGCTTCAAGCCACCGTTGCCGGCTATCGCAGGACTGTTTGGCAAGCCAACCGTGATCAACAACGTCATCACCCTATCGTCGGTTCCGACGATTCTCGAAAAGGGCGGGGCCTTCTACAAGAACTTCGGGATGGGTCGTTCGTTGGGCACGCTGCCGATCCAGTTGGCCGGCAACGTGAAGTATCCGGGTCTCATCGAGAAGGCCTTCGGCGTCACGCTGCGCGAGATTATCTACGAATACGGCGGCGGGACAGCCAGCGGCCGTCCGGTGCGTGCCGTACAGATTGGTGGTCCGCTTGGCGCTTACTTTCCCGAAGCGATGCTGGATCTGCCGCTCGATTACGAGGCGATCGCTGCCAAAGGCGGTCTACTCGGGCATGGCGGAATAGTGGTGTTCGACGACACCGTCGATATGCTGAGGCAAGCCCGCTATGCGATGGAATTTTGCGCGCTCGAATCCTGCGGCAAGTGCACCCCATGCCGTATTGGCTCGACGCGCGGGGTCGAAGTGATTGATCGTATTCAGGCGAGTCGCGGCCGCAGTAAAAGCGATAGCGCTGCTCTGCTGCGCGATCTCTGCGATACCATGACGGCTGGTTCGCTCTGTGCGCTCGGCGGGCTTACGCCGTTGCCCGTGATGAGCGCGCTGCGTCATTTCCCGCAGGATTTCGGCTTACCTGCAAATGCGATTTCGTGAGTTACGGAGATTATCGTGCAAGCAATCAACGATAAGGATTTGGGCACCCCGGCGCGGACGACAGAGCAAGCCGTAACGCTGGAAGTCGATGGTCGTGAAGTAACGGTCCCGGCGGGTACTTCGATTCTGCGTGCGGCGGCATTGGCCGACGTGATGGTGCCGAAGCTCTGTGCGAGCGATACGCTGGAACCCTTCGGCTCGTGCCGACTCTGCCTGGTTCACGTTGAAGGGCGCAACGGTTTCCCCGCCTCATGCACCACCCCGGTTGAGGCCGGTATGAAGGTGCGTACGCAGAACGAGAAGCTGACGAAGCTCCGCCGCGGCGTGATGGAGCTCTACATGTCGGACCATCCGCTGGATCCTTTCGAATGTAAGGCGGGCGGGAAATGCGAGCTTCACGAGATGGCCCGCGTCGTCGGACTCGAAGAGGTGCGCTACGACCATCACGGCAAGAACCATCTGGCGTCGACCCCCGACGAAACGAACCCCTACTTCGCCTTCGATCCCTCGCGATGCATCGTGTGTTCGCGATGTGTTCGCGCGTGCGACGAGATTCAAGGAACTTTCGCGCTGACGATAGAAGGGCGCGGCTTCAATTCGCTGATGTCGCCGGGGGAGCATCAGCCGTATATCGATTCCGAGTGCGTATCATGCGGCGCCTGCGTGCAAGCCTGCCCGACCGACGCGCTGATGGAAAAATCGGTGCTCGAAAAGGGCCGAGCCGATCGCGCGATCGTCACCACCTGTGGCTATTGTGGCGTGGGATGTTCCTTCAAGGCCGAGTTGCGCGGCGACGAGATCGTCCGGATGGTGCCGAATAAGAATGGACTGCCTAATCGCGGCCATTCATGCGTCAAAGGACGCTTCGCATGGGGCTATGCGGTCCATCCGGATCGCGTAACCAAGCCGATGATTCGCAAGCGGATCAGCGATCCGTGGCAGGAAGTCTCCTGGGACGAGGCTCTGCGCTACGCCGCATCTGAATTCAAGCGCGTCCAGCAGCAATATGGGCGCGCCTCGATCGGCGGAATCACTTCCTCGCGATGCACTAACGAAGAGGCGTATCTGGTGCAGAAGCTGGTACGCGCCGCGTTCGGCAACAACAACGTAGATACCTGCGCGCGAGTTTGCCATTCACCAACCGGCTTTGGGCTCAAGACGGCCTTCGGTACGCCTGCGGGGACGCAGGATTTTGCGTCGGTGAGCGAGACAGACGTCGTGATGGTGATTGGAGCGAATCCCACCGAGGGCCATCCGGTGTTCGCGTCAATCATGAAGCGACGGCTGCGCGCCGGCGCCAAGCTTATCGTCGCCGATCCGCGGCAGATTGAGCTAGTGCGACTCCCGCATGTCGAGGCCGAGTACTTCCTCCAACTCACTCCCGGCACCAATGTCGCGCTTCTCAACGCGATGGCTCATACGATTCTCACCGAGGGATTGGCCAACGAGAGCTTTGTGCGCGAGCGATGCGATGCCCGTGAGTATCAGGTCTGGCATGATTTCGTCGTTAAGCCAGAAAACTCACCGGAGGCTGCCGAGAAGATCACGGGAGTTCCCGCCGAGCAGATTCGCGGCGCGGCTCGCGTCTACGCCAACGGTCCGAATTCCGCGATTTATTATGGTCTAGGCGTGACGGAGCATAGCCAAGGCACTACCGCAGTACTCGCGATGGCTAACCTCGCGATGCTGACCGGCAATCTGGGTCGTCCCGGCGTTGGGGTAAATCCGCTGCGCGGGCAGAACAATGTGCAGGGCTCGAACGACGTCGGCTCGTTCCCACACGAGCTCACCGGCTACCGCCACGTTTCGGATCCAGCGCTCCGCGCCGAATTCGAAGCGGTGTGGCAAGCCAAGATCGATCCCGAGCCCGGCCTGCGTATCCCGAACATGTTCGACGCAGCCCTCGACGGGAGTTTCAAAGGGCTCTACGTCGAAGGCGAGGATATCGCGCAATCCGATCCGAACTCGCAGCACGTATCGGCGGCGCTCAGTGCGATGGAAATCGTCGTCGTGCAGGATATCTTCCTTAACGAAACGGCGAAGTACGCACACGTCTTCTTACCGGGCTCCTCCTTTTTGGAAAAAGACGGCACCTTCACTAACGCCGAGCGGCGCATCTCGCGGGTGCGCAAGGTATTGCCGCCGCTGGCCGGCAAGGAAGATTGGCAGGTTACCTGCGATTTGGCTCGCGCGCTCGGCTATCCAATGGACTACAACCATCCGTCGCAGATCATGGACGAGATCGCGCGTCTCACTCCGACCTTCAAAGGGGTCAGTTACGAGAAGCTCGAACAGCTGGGTAGCGTCCAATGGCCCTGCAACGATGCGTCACCCGAGGGCACCCAAGTGATGCATGTCGGCGAGTTCGTTCGCGGTAAGGGGCGCTTCCTCCCGACTGCCTACGTTCCGACCGATGAGCGCACTTCAGCTCGTTACCCGCTGATTCTGACAACGGGTCGAATCCTGACGCAGTACAATGTCGGTACGCAAACGCGCCGGACCAAGAATGTCGTATGGCATGGTGAGGATCGACTGGAGATGCATCCCCATGATGCGGAACAGCGCGGCATCAACGATGGCGATTGGGTCGAGATCGCGAGTCGTGCAGGTGCAGTGATGCTGCGTGCCCAGGTAACGGAGCGCGTGCAGCCGGGTGTTGTCTATACGACGTTCCATCATCCCGAGAGCGCGGCGAACGTCGTCACGACGGAAAACTCTGATTGGGCGACCAACTGCCCCGAGTACAAGGTTACGGCGGTGCAGATTAAGCCGACTTCGCGGCGACCGGAACGCGTTCCCGCCGGACAAGGAGCGCTTTCGGCGACTCCCGCTGGAAAGTAAGGCTTGCGATAGGCGGATGGAAATTCATCGCTTGGCCAAGATGGCGAACGAGATCGGCGAGTTTTTCGGGCAGGTGCCCGATCGCGAGGAAGCGATTACTTCTATTGCCGCGCATCTGCGTAGTTTTTGGGAGCCGCGGATGCGCCGTCAGATTATCGAGTACGCACGCGGCGATGGCGCCGATCTAAAAGAGATCGTGCGAGCGGCGATCTTGCGTCTCGAACCGCCCGCGACCGGCGTCTGAGGTCTGTGTCCGAATCGGTTAAAGACTACGCAGCTTTAAAGTTCCGCGACGGGGCGGCAGACGCCTGCGATGAGCGCTTAGTCGTCGAAGAACCCCTCGAGATTCGACTTGCCGGACGCCGCTTCACTGTTACGATGCGCACGCCGGGCCACGACGAGGAGTTGATCACCGGCTTTCTTCTGGCCGAGGGCCTCGTCACGATGCGGGCTGATATCGACGAAATTAGACACGTGCGCAGCAGCAAGGGCGAACCCGAACCCAACGTCTTCGACGTTATCTTACGCGTCAAGGCGGAAGAGCTAAGCGAACGCCTCAAGCGCAATTTCGTCTTGTCGTCGAGTTGCGGCGTATGCGGCAAGACCAGTATCGAGTCGCTGGAGCAACGTATCGCCATCGTTTCGAGCGACCTGCACGTCCCGTCGGGCACGATAACCGCCTTACCGTCGCTGATGAATGAGGCGCAGCAAATCTTCGCAGCTACCGGCGGTCTGCATGCGGCGGCTCTTTTCGATGCGTCCGTTGCAGACGCGCCAGGACTAATCGTTCTGCGGGAAGACGTCGGACGGCACAATGCAGTCGACAAGGTGATCGGTTACGCCGTGATGAACGATGGTCTGCCGCTACGTAGCTCGATCCTGATGGTCAGTGGGCGCGTCAGTTTCGAGATTGTGCAGAAGACCGCCGCCGCCGGGATACCACTATTGTGTGCCGTTTCAGCGCCGTCTTCGTTGGGTGTCGAGCTGGCGGACGAACTGGGATTAACGCTGATCGGCTTCCTGCGAGGCAACAGCTTTAACGTCTATACCCATCGCGAACGGATCATCCTGTAGCCGGAGCAAGCGCTCCGCAGTGGATGCCGCGGGCTGGCGAAGTCTGCTATCCCAGTTGTGATGAGTGAGCGAGTCCATCAGTTTGCTGCGGTTGCCTTCGAAGAAAACCTCGCGTTGCGCGCGCTCATTGGTGCCTTTCCGAACGCGAAGATGACTCCGCTTGAGCTTTATATCCCGACCGACGGCGGCGGTGGTGTCTATATCTTTCCGTTCGGTGCGGTCGCGACCCACGATGTACCCGCCGATCGTCGTGAAGAGGTTATCGCGAGGATTCGCGAAGTGGTGCCCAAGTTCACTGCCCGTGTTATCCGTGAGGAATACACGGTTAGGGAAGCCCCTGAGTTTGCGATCGGCATAGTCGAGGGGGCGCTGCGGCTTGATCGACTGACTCAGGGACGGGCTACTGTCGTCGCTTTGACAATCGCGCAGAGCGCCGCGATGGAATACTACGAACGTATCGTCGATGAGATGTTTGTGCGGACCGCGTCGTTCGTCGATCGTCTCGAGAACACCGGCACGGTTCCCTTCAGAACTCGTGCGATGCATCGCTTTCTCGGCCAGGCGATTACGACCCGCTCCGAAGTGCTCTCGGTACTCCATCTGCTCGACAAGCCAGAGGCGACTTGGGACGACCCCGGTATCGATCGTATCTATGCCGACCTGCGTGGCGAATTCGATCTCGGTGACCGGTACTCCGCACTGGAACTGAAGCTTCGCAGCATTCAGGAGGCCCTCGAACTGCTGGTCGGGGTCGCACGCGACCGGCAATTGTTGGCTTTGGAGATAGCGGTGGTCGTACTTATCCTATTCGAGATTGTGCTTAGCCTGCCTTGGTTCAAGTGAGATGGTAGCGCTCAAAAATGCTTAGCAATGCGCGACACCGAGCAGTTTAAGCGCATCAATTAAAACTCCCGTAAAGCACCATTTATCGCGCCGCATTGTTTGCTGGCTAAGGGCTAACCTCAGCCCGGACTAACCGGATCCGTTGACGGGAGGATTAGTAATCTTGAAGAGACGTATAGCTTTTGCGATGGCAGGTGCCGGCGCGCTCCTTATGGCGACGATGCCAGTGGCGCGCGCGTGGGATAAGGGTGGCAGTAACGGCAAGGGGAAGGTCAACCGCACGCTTCTTATCAGTATCGATGGGATGCATGCGCTCGATTTCCAGAACTGCGCTAACGGCGTTAGTACCGTCAACGGCGGTGCGCCATACTGCCCGGCTTTAGCAGCGCTGGCGAAGAACGGAGTGAATTACGTCAACGGCTCGACGTCCAAGCCTTCGGATTCCTTTCCAGGCTTGATGACCATGGTTTCCGGTGCTTCTCCGAGAATGCTTGGAGTCTATTACGACGTAGCTTACGATCGGGTTCTGGCTCCACCCCAAAACACGACTGGAAATGGTTTACTTGGTGGAACTTGCACGCCCAATACCAACAACGGCACGAGCACCGAGTATGAGGAAGGTATCGATATCGATCAGAGCCAACTCAACGGTGGGGCACCGAGCGGCGATGGAGGAGTCAACTCGATCGACCCCACGCGGCTGGAGCGCGATCCGTTCAACGGGTGCAAGCCGGTCTATCCCAACAATTTTGTTCGGGCGAACACGATTTTTGGTGTGATTCACAAGGCCGGCGGTTATGCCGCCTGGGCCGATAAGCATCCCGCGTATTCCTCCGTCGCTGGACCGGGCGACGGCACTAATCTCGATGATTTTTACGGGCCGGAGATTAATTCGGATTCGGCGAATTTCATTCCCCTGACCCATATGACGGTGATGTCTTGCAATCCGTTGCCGGATCAGGCTGCGGTGGCCGCTGATGACGACTATACGGGGAGTTTTCAGAACATCCAGTGTTACGACAGTCTGAAAGTGCAGTCGATCATCAACCAAATCGACGGTCTGAACCACAGCGGTACTGCGAAGGCTCCCGTCCCCAATATTTTCGGCATGAATTTTCAAGCCGTGAGTATCGGCGAGAAGCTGATCTATCAGCACGGTACGGTACCGGCAGGTTACTCCGTTCACGGGGGTTATCTCGATGCGCTCGGCACTCCGAGCGAGTCGCTCTATCAGGAGATTGCCTTTGTCGATCACTCGATCGGCCTGATGGTGGCTGAGCTCAAGAAGCAAGGTCTGCTCGATTCGACGCTTATCGTGATCAGCGCCAAGCATGGGCAGTCCCCGATTGACCCCAATCGCTTCTTCCCGATTCCGGGGCATAGCGGCACTAACGGCACGCCTCCTTCGGCGTTGCTCGGAGCTGCTTATCTGCCGGATTCGTACCTGAATCAAATCGGACCGACGGAGGACGACATATCCTTGTTGTGGCTGTCGCCCGGAGCTAGCTTGTCCGATGCGCTTACGATTCTGGAGACGCCGGCGAATGAGACGCTCGCCGGTATCGGCGAGATTTTCGCGGGACCCTCGCTCGCGCCAGTCTTCAATACGCCGGGTGTCCCGCCGAACGACCCGCGCACGCCGGACATTATCGTTCAGCCGAACGTGGGTGTGGTCTACACCGGCAGCAAGAAGAAAGATGCCGAGCACGGTGGCTTCGCTCATGACGATACGAATGTGATGCTCCTGCTCTCGCGCACGTGTTTGCCGAGCAGCAGTAACGTCGAACCGGTGACGACTGCTCAGATCGCGCCGACGATCTTGCAGGAGATGCGTCTTGACCCGAACCAATTGGACGGGGTCAGGAAGGAGCACACTCAGATTCTGCCCGGAACCCTGAGCTGCAAGGGCGATGATTAACTAGATTGCTGCGAAGGTTGCCGAAGGGCGCAGTCGAGAGGCTGCGCCCTTCTGTTTTTGTAACGGCGCCGCGTCGTAAAAACCTTGACCAGTGCCACCGTCGCCGTATTGACTGGCTGGGCGATAGAACCGTCCGGGACTGTCGCGTTTCGTTCAGGAGAAGCAAGCTTGGAGACACTAAAACTTGATCGCCATCGCGATGACGGTAGCGTCGCGATCCTGACCCTCAATCGTCCTGACTCGCTCAACGCGATGAACACGCGGATGATTGAGGAGCTGCTCGAACTCTTTCGCGCACAGGCTTACAACGAGGCCCTGCGCTGTATCGTGATGACTGGAGCCGGAACCCGCGCTTTCTCGACCGGGGGCGATCTCAAGGAGCGCAACGGGATGAGCAACGAGGCTTGGCGCCATCAGCATCATCTCATCGAGGATGCGTTCAGGGCGCTTTGGGACTTTCCGGTTCCGATAATCGCGGCCGTCGAAGGCTTTGCCTTTGCCGGCGGATGTGAGTTGGCACTCGGCACCGATTTCATCATCGCGTCGGCGACGGCGCGGTTTGCCCTGAAAGAAGTTACCCGGGGGATTTTGCCGGGAGGTGGCGGTCTCCAGGGTCTGGCCCGTGCGATCGGGATGCGCCGGGCGCGCGAGATGATCTACACGGGTCGCGAGATCGACGGGGCGACCGCCTACGCTTGGGGTCTCGTGAATCGCGTCGTGCCCGCGGGCGAGGCGCTCAAGAGCGCGCTCGAAATAGCCGAGCAGATTGCGGACAGCGCGCCGATGTCGCTACGGATGGCGAAGCTTTCGACCTCGCGCGGCCAGGATACCGATTCGGCGACGGCTTACGCGCTGGATATCGCGGCCTACAACGTGTTGGTCGGTAGCGAGGATCGGCTCGAAGGTATCGCTGCCTTCAACGAGAAGCGCAAGCCCCAATGGAAGAATCGCTAGAGACAAAAGCCGGGAAATTCTATGGCTTGGTTCCGGTTTGTCATTCTAAGTGGAGCGAGTGAAGACGAGCGCAGCGAAGAATCTCGGACAACTTCGCGAGCCCTCGCGAGCGAAGTCGGTACCGGTCGTCTCAGGCGCGCGAAGTGCTTCATCTTTACCTCTGAAATAACCCTTCTGACTCAATTACAGTGAGCACACCATGAACTTTGAACTGAACGACGACCAGAAAGAGATCAAGCGCGCAGTAGCTGCGCTATGCGAGCGCTTCGGCAACGAGTATTGGCGCGGATGTGACGAGCGCAACGCTTATCCCGACGAATTCGTCAAAGCGATGACCGAGGCCGGATGGCTCGCGGCGCTGATACCACTGGAATACGGCGGCGCTGGTTTAGGGATGCTCGACGCGTCGTTGATCCTCGAAGAGGTTAATCGCAGCGGCGGCAACGCAGTCGCCTGCCATGCGCAGATGTACACGATGGCCGCCGTGCTCAAGTACGGCACGCCGGAGCAGAAGCAGAAGTATCTTCCGCGGATCGCCTCGGGCGAGTTGCGCCTGCAGTCGTTCGGCGTGACCGAACCGGATGCGGGCTCCGAGACGCCCCGGATCAAGACTTTCGCGCGTCGCGAGGGGGATAGCTACGTCGTTAACGGGCAGAAGATTTTCACGTCGCGCTTTCGCCATTCCGACATGATGCTGCTGCTCGCACGCACCACGCCCTTCGACGAGGTAAAGAAAAAGACCGACGGGATGAGCCTCTTTCTCGTCGATATCAAAGAGGCGGGTAGTGCAATCAAGGCCGTGCCGATCAATACGATGGTGAATCACGGCACCAATCAGCTTTTCTTCGATAATCTTGTGTTGCCCCGCGAGGCGCTGATCGGTGAGGAAGGGAAGGGCTTCTCTTGCATCCTCAGTTCGCTCAATGCCGAGCGTATCCTCGTCGCGAGCCAATCGGTCGGTGATGGGCGTTGGTTTATCGAGTACGCGACCAAGTATGCGAACGAACGCCGTGTCTTCGGTCGCCCGATCGGGATGAATCAGGGTGTGCAGTTTCCGATTGCCAAGGCACACGTCGCGGTCGAGGCGGCGAATCTTATGCGGCTCAACGCAGCATCGAAGTTCGATGCCGGGTTACCCTGCGGTCCCGAGGCCAATATGGCCAAGTATCTAACGTCGGAGGCTGCGTGGGAGGCGGGCGAGGCCGCGATGGTCACGCTTGGCGGCTACGGCTTTGCGAAGGAGTATCACGTCGAACGCAAATGGCGCGAAGCGCGGCTCTATCGCACCGCTCCGATCTCCAGCAACTTGGTGTTGAGTTACGTCGCCGAGCACGTCCTCGGATTACCGCGGTCTTATTAAGAGTCTCAGCCTTCTACTCTTGTCATCCTGAACGTAGTGAGCATCGCGAACGGAGCGAATGGATCTCGGACAGCTTCTCTCGTTGGAGGTGCGGAGCGCCTCGCGAGAGAAGCCGGTACCGGTTCTTCGTCGCGAAGCCTTCCGTTCTGCTGTTCTCCCCTGCTTGCCCTCGATACGAGAACTGCGCTAAGCGACAAACACATCTCGCATCGAGGTTATCCGCATGCGGCTCTATCGCCTCTATACCGGCGACGACCAACAATCGCATCTCGAAGAAATCAAGTTGTCCTTTGCGCCCGGCCCGATCGTCGAGCAAACGTCGATGCAGCCAGCCGATGGCGTGATCTTCACGCGCATGGCTCCCGGCGCTTTCGTCGATTGGCATAACGCCCCACGCCGTCAGTACGTGATTACGCTTCAGGGCGCCGTTGAGATCGGACTCGGTGACGGTTCGCTCCATCGTTTCGGACCGGGCGAAGGGATTCTCGCCGAGGATCTGACCGGCAAGGGGCACACGACACGATCGATCGGTGACGTTCCGCGCATGATGATGATCGTCCCGCTGAAAGACTGATCAACCTTTCGTCTCGAACTGGAGTCCGCGATGGCTGCACGTAAACTCATGCTCGACGGCTACAAGGTTCTCGATTTCACGCAATTTGTTGCCGGGCCGACAGTCACCAAGCTGATGGCCGAGATGGGGGCGGAGATTATCAAAATCGAACTCGCTCCCAACGGCGATCTCTGCCGTAACTTTCCGTACGTGAAGGACATGCGCAGCGCCTATTACGTGCAGCAGAATCGCGGCAAAAAGAGCCTTTGCCTGAACATCAAAACACCAGAGGCCACTGCGATTGTCCGCGATCTGATTCCTAAGGTCGATCTGTTGGTGCAGAACTACGCGCCCGGCGTGATCGGCCGGATGGGCTTCGATTACGAGAATGTGCGCAAGCTGAATCCGAAGATCATCATGTGTTCGGTCTCGACCTTCGGGCAGACCGGACCATTGTCGAAAGATCCCGGCTACGACTTTGTCGGTCAGGCCTACGCCGGTGTGACCTACCTGAGCGGAGAAGAGGGCGGCGATTTCTTTCCTCCCGCGCTAGCGATGGGTGACGTCTCGACAGGCGTCCATGCGTATGGCGCGGTTATGACCGCACTGCTCCATCGCGAGCGCACTGGCGAGGGCCAGCATATCGATATCTCGCTGCTCGATTCTTATTTCCACTATCACGACATGGCCGTTGAACTCGTGAGTTCGAGCCACGGAACGGAGAAGGTTAAGCGGATTGGTAATCAGATCGGCGCGCTGTCGCCGGCCGGTATCTTCAAGACCAAAAAGGGCTCGCTCTGGATCTTTGCGTTCCAGGATAACCACTTCGCGGCGCTATGCCGCCTGATGGGCCGTCCTGAGCTGATCGAGGATCCGCGATGCCTTACCAACGCTCTGCGCGTCGCCAACCGCCCTCTGGTCAATGGCGCGATCAATGACTGGCTGATGACCCTCTCGGGTGTCGAGCAAACCGATGCGATCCTGCGCGAGCATCATATTCCCCATGCGCCGATTCTCTCGGTCGACGAGGCCATGGCGCATCCACATATGCGCGAGCGTCGTACTGTACGGACGGTCTCGGATCGTATCCTCGGCGATTTTCAGGTGCCGGGCTTTCCGTTCCGTTTCTCCGAATTTCCCGATGAGCTACCGCTGGAAGCGCCGATGCTCGGTGAGCACAATCGCGAAGTTCTGCGCGATTACCTCGGCTTTTCCGACGAGCGTATCGAGCAGCTTGAGCGCGGCGGAGTCCTCCATAGCGCGCCCTATTGATTAAAGGTGCAGGACGGCTTTGCCTGCGATGCCCCGGTTGTAAAGCTTGTTCGCGACTTCGGCGATCTCGTCGAATTTCGCTTCAAGCTCGATCTGCGGATGCAACTTGCCGGTCGCGACCATCGCGACCAATCGCGCCAGTCCCTGCGCTGCCGGGCGGAATGGAATTTCGTGAAAGAGGATAAAGCCATACAGACTCGCACCGCCCGTGCGCATGAAGGTGGCGGCGTCGAACCTTGTCTCTGATCCTGCGGAAACGCCGTAGAGGACGCACATCGCGCCGGGAGCGATCAGCTTAAGCGCTGCTCCGAGGGATGCTCCGCCGACCGATTCTAGGATCAGATCATACGGCCCGAACTTCGCCGCCGCAGAGAGATCTTCGCCGATCACAACTTCGTGCGCACCGGCGGCTCGGGCAAGGCGCTCGCGCTCAGGCCGTCTGACGGATGCGACAACGAAGGCGCCGGCGTTGCGCGCGATTTCGACCGCCAGATGACCAACGCCACCCGAAGCGCCGGTAATCAGAACCCGCCGGCCGACGATCGCGCCGCGCTGTTCAAGTGAGTAGAGCGCAGTCAGTCCCGCGACCGGCAGCGTCGAAGCTTGTGCAAAAGAAACATTGTCCGGCAACGCAGCGAGAGCGTTGGTCGGTACGGCTGCAGCCTCGGCCCACGCGCCCGCCGGTAAAAAGCCAACGACGCGGGTTCCGGCCGGCGGCCCCGATCGATCAGCCGCGGCCTGCTCAACGACACCGGCGAGATCCCATCCCGGGCGGAAACCCACCTCCGCCATCGTGAGTGAGCGGCGCACCTCCCCGAGATTGAGCGATATCGCCTTTACCCGCACGATCGCTTGCGAGGGCAACGGCGCACGAAAGGGCGAAGGTCTGATAGCGAGCTTGCCAGGTGCATTTGGGTCAACGACGACGGCGCGAACTTGTTCCATTTTCATTTCCGTGTTTGGCAGGCGAAGTCAGTGGCTCCGATTATGCAGTATTCCCGCGCGAAGCAAAGGTGCGGAGTCGGTCTTCAGTCGAAGAAAACCAGCGCGCGGACCTCGATACTCTCACGCGGCGGCGCATCCGGCGATGCGGTCGGGTCGTCGAAAGCCGAATGAGCTGTCAGGCGGGCGCGCCCGTCGTGAATCGAATCGAAACATTTGAGGACCAGGACTTCCCCGGGACGCATCGTCGAGAAGTAATACCATCGATGGCACCGGCTGAACTTGAACAGGTAGACCTCGTGCTTCACGCCGCCTGTGGTCGGGATAATGTCAGAAGGGTTGATCGAACGCGCGTCGCATACCGCGAGCGGGCTGTCATAGACAGGATGGTTGATCGGTCGCCAGACGTTGATTACCGAGTAGCGCCGTTGGAGTAGTTCGTCGGCCTCGTTCGGCAGATACAGGCGGGCGCGTCCCGGCGCAGACACCTCGGTGTAGTCGTCATGCACGACCCGCACCGGTTCACGCACATTGGCTCTGCGATGGTCGGCGTTGCGGCGGACATCGTGCTCGAAGGGAACGACTCGCATGGCTCCGGTAACTTCCTTGAGCAGGGCCGCCATCTCAGGATAGTAAACCCGGCGCACCTCATCGGCGTCTTGGAAGTCGGTGACTGCGGTCGGCCACTCGCGCAGCTCGAAGCCTTCGCAATCGATTTTCGGCGTCGAGTTCAAATCGCGCGCGTCGCGAATCCGCACCGGATGCGGACTCGCACCGTCGGCGTAATTGAGCGCCGCTTGCACAGTTTGCATCTCGCCTGCTTACGCTTTCTCAGGATATCTTTGCAACTACCATCACTAATCGGTGGCAAGCCTCTTCGATGAAACCGTACGTTACTATGACAGATTACAAAAAACCAAAAAGCGCTGTAAAACCAAGCATTATTCCGAATATGCCACATTTAAGAGTCAGCAGCGAGTCAACTTTCGTGGCGAAAGCGCTCGCAGACTCTATAACTTTCGATAATAGACGTTCTGGCCTTGAAGTTTCTAGAATGGGGTTGCGGCTAACTAGTGAGCCACACTTATCCCCCTTGCAAAGGTCGGTCTGGTCGCTGAACCCCCCCATCAACGACTACCGACCTTTGCCTTCTCGACGACTTCCAGAAGTGCTTATTGCAGTGGTCAGGTAAATCGCGCGTCTCTTAGCCTCTTCAGATGCGAATAAGAGACTCTCTCAAAATCTGTAATCGCGCTAGCGTCACGCGCACAGCGACTTCCACGCTGCTGACCAGATTGCTGGTCAGCTATGGGAGTGCTAAGCCAGTCTAAAATCACCGGGACTGTTTGTTGATCGGGGCTATGGGCCGGTGGGGAATTGATTGAGCACTCGACAAATGTCTAAGAGAATGCGGCTGATTACTGCACTGCTCGTCTGTCTAGCGCTAGTGCTCTCAACTACGACGTTCGTGGTCACAGTCATTCCGAGAATCGTACAAGCTGTCGGTTGGTCTTATTGGTCTTGGAATTGGTCAACGCCGCTCGTACTGCTCGCTATAAATATTCCTCTCTTAATAATCATTTTTTCAGCAAGGGTGGCTCTGAAGCGCCTTTATTCAAAGTAAGACGTACCTTCAGGTGCTTGCTTGTTCTCTTCTCTGACAGTCTGTTCTCGATGCGGGCAACGAGACGCACCACGGTTTCGCGAATGCCGCGCGGCGACCTTAGCCACGACGTTCAGCCTCGTCGCGCCATGCTTGCTGTAGTCTCACGAGTGCAGCTGCGTAACCGTGTGGATTTTCGCGCTTGAGAATTTCCAAGCGCCAGTGCTCGATGCCGACCGGATCGTTCTGCGCCGTCGCCATCGCGAGTAGTCTTCGACATTCCATCAGCGTGAGTTGTTGTGTCGCCATTCTGCGGCCTTCTTTTCGAGATCGCTCAGCGTGATTGAGTAGCGCGTGCGATCGGCTGTCGTGTCGCTCATCGTGAGCATGCTCTGAGCGTGCTCGATCAGCTCGTCGTACGGTGTCGCGATCTGCTGCGGTTCCGGTGCGGGTAATGCTGCGGGCTTATTACGCGCAACAGTTGCGCTAAATAAGCCTTCTTGCGTCTCGCTCTTAGACTCGTCGTCGTCGAACGGTGGCGCTTAGTGCAGAGTGGTGGCGCTCACTTCGACAGCGGACTTACCACCGCGAGCTTTGATCATGAGCGCGTTCAGCTGGGTGAGTTCTTCGAGCGTTAGATTCTGCTTCAGCTCTTCGACGGTCACGTCATCGTTCGGCGTGTTGTCGGGATAGAGCGCGACGGCGAGACGCTGCGGCACGTCGAGACCGAGCATTGTCGCTTGGCGCGTTTCGATCTTCACGAGCGGGTCGATCACGAGGCCGCGTTGCTCGATAGTCGTCGCGCTTTCGAGATCCTCGAACATACGACGACGCATGATATCGAGACGGCCGAGCGCTTCTTTGCGCATCTCGTTGGTTTCGTGAATCGGCACGATGCCGCGTTTGAGACTGCGAGCGTATGAAGCTTGGACGGCGCGAAGGGACAGGCCGACTTCTTGAGCAATCTCTGGGAAGCGTCGTCCGACGAGATACAGACGCACGATCTGGGCGTCGCGAATAATGAGCTTGTGCGAGCGAGCGATTCCGCCGTATTTTTCCACCACAGCCTGTGAGAGTCTGAGCTTCAAGGTCTTTGCATTATGGCGAGTCAGCAACGAGTCAACTTTTGTTCCGAATTTCTGTCCTTTACTGTCCATGTCTGCCCATTTATTGTGCAACTGTGTCCAACAAATCTCCAATGATTACAGATATTTAGCAAAAAGGAGGTAATTTTTACAGTGTATGTGATTTGTCACATGATCACTTCGCTGGATGGGCGGATCGTCAGTTCGCGATGGAGCCTCAGCCCGGAAGGTCGCGCCGAGTACGAGAACACGTCCGCCGCCTTTCAGGCCGAAGCGTGGATGTGCGGACGGATCACAATGTCCGGTTTTGCCCGCGGCGGTACTGCGCCATACCTGGCCACGACGACCGCGATCGCCAAGGATGATTTCATCGCTCCGCACGAGGAGCGATCGTACGCGATCGCGCTCGATCCGAGCGGCAAGCTCAACTGGGGCGGACGGCGCGATATCACCGGCGATCACATCATCACGGTCCTGACCGAACAGGTATCCGCCGATTATCTCGCGGGTCTCCGTGCCGATGGGGTGTCCTATCTCTTCGGCGGCAAAGATCGACTCGATCTGGCCTCTGTCCTCGACAAGCTTAGTGCGCAGTTTCAAATCAAGACGTTACTGCTCGAAGGTGGTGGCAAGATCAACGGCTCGATGCTCGCTGCGGATCTAATCGACGAGCTGAGTATTCTCGTCGCCCCGACCACCGACGGCGTGAGCGGAATCCCGGCACTCTTCGACGGCGTCGATCCTGCCCATCCGGGGCAACGCTGGAAGCTCAATTCCGTCGAACGCCGCGCCGACGATGTCCTCTGGTTGCGCTACACTCGCTAGCTGATCGGCACGTTGAGCTTGCCGGCGGCGGTCCATTGCGCCGCATCGTGCCCGAAGATCAGCTTGGCGCCCGCTCGTTCCATCGCGCGATACCGCTCGATCACTTCGCGCATCGCGTCGTAGCTGAAAGCGAAGGGCGGCAATACCATCTGCTCCAGTACCTTGCGCATATAACAGGAGTCGGCCGTCATCACGAATTCGCCCGTGTCGTTGCGGACGCGCAGCGCCTGATGACCCGCCGTATGCCCATATGTCGGCAAGAGCGTCACGCTGCCATCGCCGAAGACGTCATGCTCGCCGTCGATTAGCTGGAGCTTGTGACCCAAATCGAAATCCGCGCGATTGTAGCCATTGAGCTTGATCAATTCGGGGTTGGCCGCGGCTTCCCATTCACGTCGCTGCACGATCAGCTTCGCATTCGGCAGGTCAGCATTGCCGCCGACGTGATCGAAATGCAGATGCGAATTGATTACGTAATCAACTTTCGTCGGGTCGACGTTGAGTGCCATCAAGCGAGCGCTCAGATCTTCGCCGGGTTGAAAGATTACAGTGAACATTCGGGCCAGCTTACCCAGGCGGCTGCTGTCGGTTTGCAACTCGCGATGGAGCCCCGTATCGAAGACTGCGCGTCCCTTCGGATGCTCGATCAGATAGCTCGGGATCGGCAGTTTGAAACGCCCGGGTTCGTCTTTGAGAATTCCGGCGGCGGCCACTTCGAGCCATCCGCAAAGCATCGGTTGGATTGTCACCGACATTGATTAAGTCTCCTTACCTGCGATTCGTCTCTATAACCCGAGGAACGATGCGACAACGCGCATGAATTGGTCGGGTTGCTCAAAGTGCGGGAAATGGCCGCATCGCTCGATTAACTTTAGTTCTGCGCCCGCGATCGCGCGCCGATAAGCTTCGCCCGCCGCGATGGGCACGATCTTATCCTCGCGCCCCCAAACCAACAGCGTTGGGAGATTGCGGAGCCGCCCCAGCATAGCCTCCAGACTCGGATCGTGCATGTAGGGCTTCCAGCAATAACGCGTCACTGCCTCGCGATTGATCACCTGCGCTTCGCGCTCTTCGGGACTCGGTTTGCGTCCGAAGAGAAGCTCGTAATCCGCTACCTGCTTGGTATCGAAGAATGAGAGTCGTCGCGTCCCTTCATTACCATGCAGAAAAATATCTGTTATCTCGCCCTCGTGCGGACGGATACCAGCTGCTCCTATCAGTAATAGCCGCTCGACGACTTGGGGCGAGATTGTCGCGATCTCAGCCGCCAGCCATCCACCAATAAAGTGTCCTGCCAGCGTCGCCCGATTCAGACCCAGTTCCTGCAGTATCCAAAGATAGAAACGCGATAGATCAAGAAAGGTTTCGAGCCACGATGGCCGATCGGATCCGGCGAAACCCGGATGAGTCGGCACATAGACGGTGAACTTGCGTGCGAGATCATCGTGTATTCGCAGCCAGCCGAGATTGCCCTCGATTCCGTGCATCCAGACCAGCGGCGCTCCGCTTCCGCCCTTCAGGTAATGGATACGCGCGCCGTTTACGGTCACAAAGTTGGTTTCAGGTACGATAGTCGCCATCGACGTGTCCTTCCGTTCGAACCAATGGGTCGAGAGCGTCGTCTTACGGCGCTTGTTCGAAGGGTCCCGGTAGTGAGAGTTCTTTACCCATCTCGCGTACCGCGGGTAGTACTTCGTCCTTCATAAGTTGCAGACACCGCATCGTGTCCTTGTGACTCATCGTGCCATCGTTGGTCCACATCCCGAGGATTCCGGGTCGCAGGATTTCGAGCCCCTCGCGAATCTTTTTGATGACGGTCTTCGGGCTTCCCACCACGACGCGATTGCTGGCCACAACGGCATCCCATCCGGCCGCATCGACGCCGCCGTACAGAGCGTCAGGCCGGATCGAGTGCTTGTACTGTTGCAGGATGCGCTTTGATCCTTCGCGCGAGTTGTAACCGGCCGGTGCCATGAAATCGTTTGGCATCGGGACCCGCCCGATACCCGCGTTGCCGATCAGAAAGCCCTTGCCGACTTCCATCGCTTTCTCATCGGTATCCTGCACGTGAATGCGCCACAGATAACCGAAGTTCTGCGGCCCCGGCGCGTAACCCGTCTCCGCCGCGGACTTGTGATAAAGCTCAGTCATCTGCACCGTCACCAGCGGATCGGTCTCCAGATAGATATACGGATAGTGCCGACGCGCCGCCCAATCGAGCGTCTCGGGACTGCCCAAGCCGGGAATCCATACCGGCGGATGCGGTTGCTGGAGCGGCCGCACGAAGGGATTCACGACCCGGAAATGGTAATGCTTGCCTTCCCATCGGAACGGCCCGGGCTGCATCCAGGTCTTTAGCACCAGGTCGTGAGCCTCTTCGAAGCGCTCGCGGTTGTGCACCGGGTTGGTGTTGGTTGCCCAGCTTTCGACGCCCGTCCCGCGCACGAATCCGGAGACGAGACGTCCGCGCGAGATCATGTCGATCTCGGCCAACTCTTCGGCGAGACGCAACGGATTATCGAAGATCGGCAACGGGTTACCGAGCAGAACAATCTTCGCCTTGCGAGTGATTCGCGCGAGAATCGCCGCTTCGAGATTCATCGCGGCACCCATGCAGGTGGGCGTGTTGTGATGCTCGTTGAGCATCAGGCCGTCGAAACCGGCTTCCTCGGCGGATTGATATTCGTCGAGATATTCATTGTAGAGGTCGGCGCCGAGGTGCGGATCGAAATGGCTATTCGAGAAGGTCAATCGGACCGCACTACGAAAGCTCTCGCGCACATCCCCTTCGGTGTACGCAACGTACGGGCGTTCCGTGAATCGCATGATGAACATAGGCGGTTCCCTCGCTGATCGCTCAGGTTCTCGCAACCCTTAGTGCAAGATCGTCCGATGGTGCAAGCGACTGCGCGCAAAACCGATTTGACAAGTCGATCAATGCGATCGATAACCGAATCAAGATAATAGGGCAGGGGAGACAGCCCTCCGGGAGGACACAGGCGATGGGACGGACCTTCTTTCGACGAGCCAATCTTATCGATGGAATCAATGCGCCGCGCAAAAACGCGACGGTGGTGGTGGAGGGCGAACGTATCACGGCAGTCGGCACCAACGGTGACGCACCGAAACCGACTACGCAGGATACGGTTTACGATCTTAACGGCCGCTCCCTGATGCCTGGGATGGTGCAGTGCCACTATCACGTTGCTTACGACAACGTCGCGACTCTGATCGATCTCGATCTGAAGCATCCGCCGACCTACCTGACACTGATAGCCGCGCGTAATGCGGAGCTGTTGCTCAAATCCGGATTTACCGGCGCAGTCGGCGCTGGCACCCTCCACAATATCGACGTGACGTTGAAGAAGGCGATCCGCGCCGGCTTGGTCCAGGGTCCGCGCTTCCTCGCCGGCGGTCGCGATATCGTTACGACCGGCGATTCGGTCGATTTCCATCCGTCGTGGTGGAAGCTTGGGATGGAAGGGCTCGGGCTCATCTGCGACGGCCCCGACGAGTTCCGTAAGGCAGTGCGTGACGAGATCAAGCAGGGCGTCGAGATTATCAAGCTCTATCCGACCGGCGGCCACGGGCTCTCATGGCCGACGGACGTGATGACAATGACACAGGCCGAACTCGATGCGGCAGCTGACGCGGCTCACGAGCGCAATGCGAAAATTCGCGGCCATATCTGCTCCAAGCGCGGCATCATGGCGGCGCTCGACGCAGGTATCGACGTGATCGATCACGCCGATATGATGGACGAGGAGTGTATCGAAGGCTTTGTGAAGCAGGGCACCTTCGTCGTGCCGAGTCTCTACTTTCCCTACATGATGGTCGAGCAGAAGCGTCGTACCGGTAAGGCGGCATTCCCTGGCGTCGACGAGATGGAGAAAGGCCTGGAGCAGTGTTACCGCGTGCTGCCGAAGGCGCAGGCGGCCGGCGTCAAGTTGGTGGTCGGTGACGACTTCGGTACAGCAGCGATGCCGCATGGTGATTACGCGAAGGAACTAGAGGCTTACGTTAAGGGCGCCGGTATTCCCGCGATCGACGTTATTCAGTGGGCGACCAAGAATGGCGCCGAGCTGCTCGGGATGAAGGACGACCTCGGCACGATCGAAGCCGGCAAGCTGGCCGATTTGCTGGTCGTGAACGGCGATCCGTCGGCCGATATCACACTGCTTGCGGATCGTAAGAACCTGCATGTCGTGATGCAGGGCGGCAAGTTTATCGAGTGCGAACTGTCCCCGTCGAAGGTGACGGCCAAAGCAGCGTAAGAACGGAGCCAATACGAAGTGAGAGGGCGGGTCGCATCACGGCCCGCCTTTTCTATTTGCCCTTCATCGTTTCGCTTGAGCCATTCTCCAATGCCAGCGCGGGCTGACGGGGGAAGTTATCGAGCGGTTCGAGTTCCTTGATCTCCTGCTTGGTGCTGACGCCCAATTCCCGGAAACGCCGCGCCGAGGGCAAGACGCGTGTTTCGATCGAGCCCACGACCCGGTTGTAGCTTTCCGTCGCGCTGCGCAATGACCGACCGAGTGCTGCGAGATGATCGGTCATCGTCGTGATTCGTTCGTAGAGGGTTCGGCCGAGTTCGCTGATACGTTCCGCGTTCTCGGCTAGTTGCTCCTGCCGCCATCCAAATGAGACGGCCTTCAGTAGTGCGATTAGCGTCGTCGGCGTTGCGAGAATGACTCGTGCCGCCGCCGCATCTTCAATCAAGGTTGGGTCTTGCTGCAGAGCGGCGCTGAAGAACATCTCGCCGGGAAGGAACAGCACGACGAATTCAGGTGCACGCTCCAGTGCGTCCCAGTAAGCTTTGGCGCTCAGTTGATCGATATGCGATCGAATCTGGCGTGCGTGATCCCGCATTTTCGCCGCGCGCTCAATCTCTGCCTCAGCTTCGATTGCTTCCATGTATGCCTGAAGCGGCGCCTTCGCATCGACGACCACGCTCTTACCGCCGGGCAGCCGCACCGTCATGTCGGGGCGCAGTCGACCCTCGTCCGTTACCAGATGCGATTGCTCGGAGAAGTCACATCGCTCGACCATCCCGGCGATCTCTACTACCCGGCGCAGTTGAACTTCACCCCATCGCCCACGAACGGTCGGTGTCTTGAGCGCATCCACCAGTCGATTCGTTTGGGAACTGAGCGACTTGAGCTGGTCTGTAAGAACGTCGGTCGCGCCCCGCCGTTCATTTTCGATCCGCCGAATCTCGCGATCGAGGGTCGCCAGCGAATCCTTAACCGGGGACACGAGATGATCGATGCTGGTGCGGCGGGCGTCGAGTTCAGAGGCAGCCTGTTTTTGAATCGAAGCGAACCGCTCGCCGGCGAGCGTCAGGAAGCTGTCGTTGCTTGATTGGAGGACTTCGGCGGCGAGCGACTTGAAGGTGTCGGCGAACTTGCGCTCGGCGTTTTCGAGCAGCGCACGCTGCTCTTCGAAGCGCCGATTCATCTCATCGGCCCGCGCCTCGAGTGCCGCACGCGCTGTCGTGGCCGCTTCTAGCTTGGTGCGCAGGTCTTCCGTCTCAGCGCGGCGGGTCGTGAGCTCGCTGCGCAACGAGGCGTTTTCGGCTGATCCGGCCGCAGCCAGCGCCTCGGCACCCCGCAACAGCACATCGCACTTGGTTCGTGTTCGCACGGCAGAGAGAATCCATCCAACTCCACCGCCCACAAGCATACCGATGAGAACCGCTAACAACTCCATCCGCCCAACCTCTGCATCCGACGTATCCCTTTAAATTTACGTGTCCTGATCGGTCTTATCCATCGATGACTCGAATACCTATCAACGAAGCTGTGGATAGCGCTCGCGATGCGTGCTGCGCCGCTCGATGCTATCCTAGGGGCACCTCGAGTTAGCCGCCTGCGTGAAGAAATTCCTGAAATCGGGTTCCGTGATTGTTGTTCTGGGGCCGGGCGGTGTCGGCAAGACGACGATCGCGGCCGCGCTTGGACTCGCGAGCGCTCAGGCGAACTATCGCTCCGGCGTGATCACGGTCGATCCGGCGCGACGACTCCGCGACGCCCTTGGCTTGCCGCGTCTTGGCACAACCCCAACCCGTATCGATCCGCGGAGGCTACGCAGTGCAGGCCTCGATCCGCATCCGCAATTCTTCGCGATGATGCAAGATACGAAGGCGACCTGGGACAGTTTCGTGGCGCGCTTCGTGACCGATCCGGCGGTGCAGCAGCGCATCTTCGCGAATACTTTCTATCGTAACCTGACGACGGACTTCGCCGGTGCGGAGAACTACGCCTCGCTGGAGCAGCTCTATTCGCTCCACGAAAGCGGGCAGTTCGATATCGAGATCGTGGACACGCCGCCCGCAATCCAGACGTTCGACTTCATCGAGGCGCCGGAGAATCTGATCAAACTGCTTGGCTCACGGTCCGCGCAGTTTATCGTGAGTTGGACGAAACTCAGCAAAAGCAGCGGATTCAATCTGGCTGACCGGCTCGCACGGCGAGTGGTCGCCGAGTTGGAAAAGGTCGCTGGGGCACGCCCCTTATTGGCCATAGCGGACTTCTTTGCCGATACCGGTGAATCGCTAGATGCGATCGTCGAGCGGATGCGATCCGCCAATGCCTTGCTGCACTCCGCGGCGGTGAAATTCGTTCTGGTTACGACTGCCGCCCACGACCGGCTGGAGGAGGCGACCGCGTTGGTCCGTGAACTCAAGGCGCGCCGCCTGAAGCTCGTCGCGGTGGTGATTAATCGCGCAGGTGATGCGGAAATGGTCAAGGCGAGGGGTCGGCGGTCGAGCCGTTATCGGCAGGCGATTGCAGGGATTCGGACCGCGTCGAGCCATCAGCAGATGCAACATCAAACGGGTCCGGTGCTCGATTTTCTGCAAGGCTATGTCGAAGAGCAGGAGGCAGCTATCGAACGCATCGCAGGCTTTGCGCGCGAGCTGTCTAATGGAATCGAATTGATGGTGGTTCCCGAGCTCGGTTCCGGTGCGGTCGGCCTGGAAGGTCTCGCCCGAATCGCCGGAAAAATCGTCGCGTCGTGATTATCATCTTTTGGCTGATAACCACCTGCTCCTCGCTTGGAGTTGCGCATTTCCGTTAAACTTTAAGTGCGAATAGCAAGCTCGGATGGAACATAAAGCCGCTTCTTCGATTCTCGTTGCAGATGACGATCCGGGTATCCGGATGATATTGCGCCATCGGCTGGAACTCGCCGGTTATATGGTTGAGGAGGCGGCCGACAGCCAGACTGCGTTGCAGGCTCTGACTTCCAATCGCCACGCAGCGGCGCTTCTCGATATCATGATGCCCGGCCCTGGTGGGCTGGAAGTCCTCTCCAAGGCGCGCGAAGCCGGATCGACCACCCGCGTTATCGTCATCACGGCGGCGAGCACGATGAACAACGCTGTCGAGGCGATGCGTCGCGGCGCGCACGACTATCTGACGAAGCCTTTTGAAAACCTCGATTTGGTCGTCGACGCTGTCGGTCGCGCGGTCGAAGTTGCGGCCGAGGCCGCCAATCTGGCCCGATCGGAAAATCCGTTGACCGGTCGGCTGGGCGGACAAATTCTGTTCCGCAGTGCGGCAATGCAGGAGGTCTTCAAGCAGGTCGGGAAGGTGGTTGCCACCGATGCGACCCTGCTGCTCACCGGCGAAAGCGGCACCGGTAAAGAGCATTTTGCTGAGGTGATCCATCGGCAATCGCCCCGTGGGCGTGGGCCGTTCGTAGCGGTGAACTGTTCGGCGATTCCGCAGGGACTGCTCGAAAGCGAACTCTTCGGCCATGAACGAGGCTCATTTACTGGCGCCACCGAAAGGCGGATCGGCAAGTTTGAGCAGGCCGCCGGAGGGACGATTTTCCTCGATGAAATCGGTGATATGCCGCTGGAGTTGCAGCCTAAGCTCCTACGGGTTCTGCAGCAGCGCGAGTTTTCACGCGTCGGCGGTTCGGAGGTAATTCGCACGCAGGCGCGAGTGATCGCCGCGACCAATCAGGACCTCGAAATCGCCGTGGCCGAGCGGCGCTTCCGCGAAGATCTCTATTTCCGCCTCCGAGTCGTGCCGATTAGAATCCCACCGCTGCGCGAGCGTCGCGAGGATATTGAGGAATTCACCAATTTTTTCCTGGCTAAGGCGACCCGTGAGATGGGTGCTCCGCCACATACGGTCGCGCCTGACGCGCGAGCCAAATTGCTGGCCTACGATTGGCCGGGCAATGTGCGCGAGCTCGAAAATGCGGTCTTGCGTGCCGCCCTGATGGCGTCGGGCCCGACGATTCGTGCCTCTGATTTGGAGCTCGGTGGTCCCGCGCGCGAGTCGAAGCCGGCACCGCCCTCGGATGCATCGCTCGGCGCGCTGATCTATCGCCGTCTTGAAGAGATGGTGGCTGAGGATGGTGACTCCGAACCGCGCGATCTCCATCAGCGGATAGTTGCTGAACTGGAGAAACCGCTAATCGAGTTGGCACTCGCTCGGGCGCGCGGTAATCAGGTCCAGGCGGCGCGGATTCTTGGGTTGAATCGCAACACGCTGCGCAAGAAGCTCGCCGACCACGGTATATCGATTACTCGAACTCCAGGAACGTGACTCCGATGAAGATGCCGTCGCACTTTTACGCCATGATCGATCCGACGGGTGGTCACGAACCGGTCGAACTCGCCCGAATGCTGATCGAAGCGGGCGCGCGTATCCTGCAATTGCGACTCAAAGACCTGTGCGCGCGGGATTTTCTGGCGGCAGCGCGTGCGATCGTGCCGATCTGCCGCGCAGCGGGTGCGCAACTGATCATTAACGATCGGGTCGATATCGCGATGCTGTCAGAAGCGGACGGGGTTCACGTCGGGCAGGGCGATCTGCCGCTTGATGCAGCGCGAAAACTCGTCGGCCCTAACCGGTTGATCGGGGTTTCGACCCACTCCGTCGATCAGGCGCGGGCGGCCGAAGCCGGCGGTGCCGACTATATCGGCTTCGGTGCAATCTACTCGGGCGGATTGAAGGATGTGAAGAACGCACAGGGTCTCTCCAGACTTCAGGAGGTCAGACGTGCGGTCAGGTTGCCAATCGTGGCAATCGGCGGTATTACCGAGGCCACGATGCCGGGGGTGATAGAGGCTGGCGCCGATGCGGCCGCGATTATCACCGACGTGGTGCGCGCACCGGATCTGCGCGCCAAGGTGCGATCGCTGCTGGCGTTAGACGCTGCAGCGGGAGCCTAGGCTCCGCGACGCGCGCGATCCTTTCCGAGCAACAGTATATAAGCCCCCAGAAGACCGGAGAGCGTGAAGTAACCGGCCGCCAAGCCCATCGCTGAGCGCGTCCCTTCGCCGTGGAGTAGCGGAAGAAGGGCTAGACAGCAGGTCAAGGCAACGAACGCCATCGCCTCGAGCAGCCACAGTACCGGGCGATTAACGGCCTTGGCTGTCTCCTCCAAAATCTGCGAAAGCGACTTCGTGGCGATTTGACGCTCGGCTGCTGCGGTTTTCGCTGGAACTACGCTCTTATTTACTGCTTCGCATGCCGCCATGGTCTTGGTACTCCTGTATGTCCGCTACAAACGGACCTGTTAGGGATGAATATACAGATTGTACCAACATGAGACACGCAAATTTTTCTTTAAAGATGACAAAACTAAACAAAACATCACTAAACGCTAAGATTCACTCCAGCGCGCTGATAGCGATAAAGCCTTCCAAGCCGTCCTTCATCCGGATCTTCATGTAGTTAATCGAAGTTCCGATAACCTGCACGTCGTGTCCGGCGTGAACTTCCGCGAGCTTCTTGCCGCTATGATTGGGCACAGACAGCACCGGAGTATCCTTGGTCAGCCGAAAGATTTTGTCGGTCGGCTTGGCGAGTTCGACCGCCGTCATCGGGATGTAAGCCGTGGAGCCGTTCTTCAGCTTTACCTGCACGTAGTGAGCGGTGGTTCCACTGACATTTACGAACTTGCCCGCATGAACTTCCTGAACGTGTGCCCCAGACTTCGACGGTGTAGCGTAGGCCCATCCGCTCTCCGTCAGTTTCAGCATCCCGCTACCCGACTCGACTTCTCCGATGTAGGAGGCAGCCTTCGCAGTCGTCGTATGAGTTTTATGTTTGACCGGCTGGGGCGTAGGAGTGCCCGCCTCGCTGGATACGGGAGAGGCGCCGGCAGGACTCGCCGCGGGAGCTGATGCCCCGGTACCGCCGCCGTCAGGCGCGATCGTCGTTTCCGGCAGGCCGCCCGCGCTTTGGGCGAGACTCGTCGTCGCATCGCCGATGACGAGCCCTAGCGTGAACGCCGCGACGAGCAGTCCCCCGACTACTCGTGCAGCGCCTGTGCTTCTTCCGTCCCCAGTTTGAATCCTCAAGTGCTTTCCCCTCCGCTTCAACATGCCCCACACACGGTACACCGTGTCACGTCACATGGTTTGGTCTGATGCTCAAAATGAGCCTTTTTCCGTTCCGACAGCAGAAACCATTTATGGATGTGATGGTCGATAAAGTCCCACGGCAACAGCTCATCGTGGTCGTAATTACGCGTTACAAAGAAGTCTGGGTCCGGCAGGTTTGAATCCTGATTCCCCCGGCCCCGAATTCCGTTCAGGCTTTTCCAAATCGAGCTGTAATCGTCGCACCCCTCGGCTTCCAGATACTCCAGGATCGCGCCGACGCGACGATCGCCTCTCGAAATAAGCGCCTGAAAGTAAGCCTCCCGTGGCGATTCCGCGTCGAGCTCGATACTGGTGCCGCCGATCCGCCCAAGCTCGCTCCGCAGCGATGCGATTTTTTTCTTGAGCACGTTGATCGGCTGCATAGCGTCCCATTGAAACGGCGTCCAAGGCTTCGGCACGAACGGGTTGAGCGATACCGTCACGTGACCGACCCGGCGCTTCTGCTCGCGCATCCGGGTGAGGATCGTTCCAGTCAGCCGCGCGATTTCCATCACGTCGGCGTCGGTCTCCTCCGGCAGTCCCATCATAAAATAAAGCTTTAAGTTTGAGACGCCTTCCCCGACGAGCATCCCCGCGGCTTCAAGTATCTTCGCTTCGGTCAGATTTTTATTGATTACTTTGCGCATCCGCTCGCTGCCGGCCTCGGGGGCGATCGTCACGCTGCGATTACCGTTACGTGCCAGCGCCTGAGCAAGTTGTGGCGAGATACAATCGGCCTTGAGCGAGGAGGGCGATAAGCGACCGCCTGCTTCGGCGACTGCGGTAGCGAGATCCGCGACGCCCGGCACACTTGCCATTTCCGCGCCCACGAGTCCGATTACCTTGCGCTCGCCGAGTCCCTCCTGTGCCGACTGGAGCAGCGTCTCGGGATCGCGATAGCGGATCGGGCGATACATGAAGCCCGCGGCGCAGAAGCGGCATCCCCATTGGCATCCGCGGCTCGCCTCGACCAGATACATGTCCCCGAAGATCGATTCTTCGGTCATAATCCGCGATGCGGTCACGAAGCGATTGAGGTTTTTCACCATCCGGCGCTTCACGCCGGCGCCGCGCGCACCTGAATAATGCACCGCGACAAGACGACCGTCGGCCGCGTACTCCGGACGGTAATGCTCGGGGATATACGAACCCTCGACGTGCGCGAGAGTTTCGATCGCTGGGCCCCCGTCGTCTGAGTTGTTGCGACTACTTTGATAGGCCGCGAGGAACTCTGGCGCCATCTCCTCACCCTCGCCGATAAGAAAAAGATCGACGAAATCGGCGATCGGCTCCGGGTTCAAGAAGACTGCTGAGCCGCCCGCGATGATCAGCGGATAATGGCGATCGCGTCGATTCTCGCGGCGCGGCGGAATACCAGCCAGCCGCAACATCTTAACGACGTTCAGATAGTCGGTCTCAAAGGAAATCGAAAAGGCGATTAGCTCGAAATCGGCCAGCGGTTTGCCTTTCTCGAAAGATAGTAGGCGCTCCTGGCGTGAACGGATCGCCGCGAGTTCGTCGGCTTCAGGCAGGAAGGCACGATCAGCAGCGACGCGCGGATCGGATTCGAAGATCTGGTAGATCGCCTGAAACCCCAGATTTGCCATCGCGACCGGATACGTATTCGGATAGACGACGCAGAGCGAGATATCTCCACCCGGACTCCGGGGGTAGAGAACCTTCTCGCTGGCAGCGCGTGCCAGAGCACGTTGGCGCAAAAACATAGGGCGATTACGTAGCGTATAGCCGCTGGTCGTGATCGCTCAAGGTCCCGACATGCTAATTATTTGCCGATTTTGCGTAATTGCCGCTGCGTGAGCATCCAGAGCAGGGTCCCCTCACCGCGGTCGAAGCGATCATCCAGCTCGATCGCGACGCATGCGCCTTTTTTCATTTCGACCCGGAGGCGATTGGGCGTACCGGTGAGCACCAGCGAGACGAACCCGCTTAGCTGTGGCTCGTGACCGACGATCATCATATCGCCGTGCCGCGCGAATGACGCGAGCGTGGATGCGAGCTGCGACGGCGCGACACCTGTGCCGAGCTCCGCGAGCACTTGGGGTGGTGGTTCGTTGCTGTAAGCTGCGGCAACGATAGCCGCGGTCTCTGCGGCACGGATCAGAGGGCTTGTCAGGATGGAGGCGAAAGTTACGCCGAGGCGATGCAATCCCTTGGCGGCCTCGCGCATCCGCTGCGAGCCGCGCTCTGTCAGGCGCCGAGCTTCATCCTCGTTTCCGGGGCCGGCATCCTCAGCCTCGGCGTGGCGCAGTACATACAATCTCATTCTGCTGACGGGACCTCGTCCAATTGTGACCGTTCCGTGAAGTCTCCGATCACTTTGATCAGGATGCCGCTATGCTCGATCTTTTTCCATTGGTGCAGTGCTCGCGCCGCAAGCTTAACGCGCCGTTCACCTACGTATTGCATTAGTGCCCCGGCCGCCAGCACGGTTTCTGGCGGAGGCTGCGTGCGGGCGAATTGGCGAATCCAGATGCCGGTATTCACGGAATCCTGATGCTCTCCAAGTTCGTCCTGCATCTTGCGCAGGCGCTTGATCATCTTCGACGCGTGCTTGCCGGCGGGAGGATCGAGCATCTCCAGCGCATACCGCAGACGCTTCAGACGTACCCGTAGGCGATGGAACGCCGTGGGTGGCGATTCGGGTCTGAGTCGCGCGCCGGTGCGGAGGCAGATACGTATGATTGGCTCGATAAGCCGAGGCGCCATCCTCCTTAGGTCTGCATCGGGCGGGAACTTCCGTGTAAGGGGGGAAGCAAGCCGCTCGCAGACCTTCGCGTAGCGCTTTGATTGGAGGAAATTCGACAACTCGCGCATCGCTGCGATCCGACTATCGGCCAGAGCCTGATAGACCGGGGTCAGGGCGCGCGCGCTCATCGGATCGAGCGCTTTGGCATTGCTGCGAATGAGATCCTGCAAGACATCGCCATCCCGTGCGGCACCGGCGCAATGACCCACCAATGGAAGATCCGCACGGTAGAACTGCACTCGATTCGCGTGAAGGACAGGCACGAACAGTTCGACGGCGGCGCGCAGGCGGCGGACCGAGACGCGGAACTGATGGATTCCTTCGATTTCGCCTTGCAGTGCAGCGGGCTCGTAAAACTTGAGAGCGGCTAATCCGGTTTGGAGGGCGTGGGTGGCGGCGGCAGCTACGGGCATCCCAGGCGTCAACACGATAGAAGGAGGTCGCGCCCTCTGCTTCGCCTCGTCGATACCCCCGTTGGACATGGATCGCGTTCAGCCTTAGCTCGATTTTTCGAGGATTATCCGCCGATCGAGCAATTTCGCCAGCAGGTCAGTGCGCCGCTCGGTGGTCCATATTTCGAGGTCGGCGCTCTCGTCATTCGAGCTCACTTCGAGCGTGAGGCGTCCGGGCGAGTAGTGCGTTTTGATCTTTTTGATTACGCCAAAATGGCTGCGATCGAGGGCGTCGGCTACGCGCAGGATCGCCGCGAGCGCGCGCACGGTGCGTTTCTCGCCGGCGCTGAAGGGGCGCAATTCTTCGGAGTAGAACTGGCCACCCTGTTTCCGATGGCCCCGCGCGGACAGCGCGATGATCTCGATTTCAATCGGATCGAAGCCGAGCAGCTCGCCGTTCTTGATCAGGTAATACGAATGCCGATTGTGCCGATCGTGATCGATTGTATGGCCAATATCGTGCAGCAGCGCCGCGTATTCGAGCAGCTCGCGTGACTTCCCGTTGAGACCGAGCACCAATGCCGTCGCGTCGTAGAGGGCGAGCGCCAGCTTGGCGACGTGCTTGCCGTGCATATTGCGACCGCCGAAGCGGGTTGCGAGCCCGAGTACCGATCGCCGGCGTGCATCCATACCCGGATGGTTGCCGTCTTTGCGCATCAGGCCCAGCAGTAATCCTTCGCGGATCGCCCAGGTGCAGGCGGTGAGGTAGGGGGCTCCGGATTTCCGCAGGACGTAATCGGTCAGGAGCGCTGCCGCTCCGATCTGGTCGGTGCGCTTCGCATCCATCCCCGGCAAGTCCGGTCGCAACGCCGAGTTCGCCTCGACGAGTTGTGTCGTGATACGCGCGACTTCTTCCGCCGAGGCGTTCGCGCCGTGCAAGCGCCCCCATTCTTCGCCGCGCGCCGCCCGCGCCATCGCGACGAGCGTATTGATCGATCCCGAGGTCCCGATCGCCCGGATGACACCGGCTTTGCGCGCTTCGCGCATCGCCTCGCCAATCTCGTCGTCGAGATGCTTGATCAGGTCCTTACGCTGGGTCGCCGTCGGCGGATCGTCGGGCAGGAAGCGCTCGGTCAGGCGCGCCGCCCCGAGCTTCGCGCTCTTGAGCCATAGCGGCTTGCCGTCTTTGACCAGCCCCAACTCGGCGCTGCCGCCGCCGATATCGACCAGCAGATGGGGTCCGCCTTCGAGCCCGAAGGCATGGCGCGCAGCCTCGAAGATGAGGCGGGCCTCTTCGTCGCCCGAGATAACCTCAACGGCGAGCCCGGTTTCGCGCCGGATACGCTGGATGAACGCGATACGGTTCTTCGCTTCGCGCACGGCGCTGGTGGCCACTGCGCGCATCCTATCGACGTGTCGGAAGTGGGCGAGGCGCTTGAAGTAGGAGAGGGTGCGCACCGCCATATCCATTGCTTCGGGTGTCAGGCGTCCGGTGGTGAAGGATCGGCGTCCGAGACGCACCATCTCCTTGACGCGATCGATAACCTCGATATGTCCTTCACGGGATACGTCGGCGATGATCAGGTGGACCGAGTTTGAGCCGACATCGATGGCGGCGAGCCGCATGGTTATAAGGTAGCTGCCGCACACCTCGAAGTCATCATGGTCGGGCGCTCACAGTGCCTCGCGAGCGACCAAATCATGGTATTCCCAGGTTCAATTTCTCGATTCGGATCCACGGCGGTGGCTCGAATCGCACCGACCATCGAACTGGTTATCGAGAATTGCGCAGGAGGGATGTGGGTCTCTTGCGTCGCCGTTGCCCAAGCCGGCTAACACGTGGTCGGCGCGAAGGGCCTTACCTTCACGAAAGAGCTAGGCTCGAGTCGGCAAAGCACTGAGAGTAGGGAGGCTTTCATCCGCTGTTAAGGTCACATGAAGCTACAGTTTAACCGCTCGTACTCGCGCATCGTTTCCGTGATTGTAGATAGAGCGGCGAGGGCTTTCTTGGACCACGCACGGTCATAATAAGTCGGCCCTTACAGAGTCAGAACGCTCAAGAGACGGATCTAAGGACCCTCTCCATCGCAGCGACGTCAAAACTGAGCTAGGGGTGGGGTCGTCCCGGCGTAAATCTCTTTCCAGGTCGTTCCGCCGTCTGAGGTCGATAGGAGTTGCCCGCTACCGCTTATCATCCAGCCTTTCTCGGCCGTGACGAAACTCAGCACTGAAGCGAGCTCATGGCCCCGAAAATAAGTAGCAGCGCTGTCTGAGGTGATACTGCTTGCTTGACCCGTTTCGATCCGACTTACGGCTCCCGTGTCGTCTTTACGCATCGACTTCGCCACAATCCAGCGAGATCCTCCCATCGTGCGGACGGCCGCTTGCCCAGCCGACGAGTCGTCTAACCCGGTAAGCATACTGTCGATTTTCCAAGTGTTTCCGGCGTCCGCCGTGCGGAACAGCACCACCGCAGATGGCAACCCCTCCGGTGGTCCGCCATACGATACCGCCATAAAGCCGTTCTTGGCATCACGGAAGAATGGAACATCGTAGGCAGGCGCGTCGGCCGGAGCGATCCCTGCGGGCACAGCCAGCTTTACCTCTTGCCAGCTCTTCGAGGTAGGGTCCGTCATAGCTGCCGATCGGCTGCTCGATTTGGCAGCCATCGCGCACGAGCATCGCGGCAACAGCGGAGACGCGATTGGGGCGACTGGTCGCTCAACCCGCTTCTTCCCGAGGCGCGGGGTTTCTTTGTCGTTCACGACACGGCTGGCGCCTGCGATCGCCAGCCCCGAGCGGGTCCATGGCTACCACACCAGTCGTTCAAGCCATTAGTTCGCTGCGTTCGATCGACCAATCCGTCAGGTTCGCGATTCCAAGGCGGCCCGCAGTCCGCATTTCGTGCACGAAGCGCAGACCTAAGGCACCCGAGAGAACCGTTCCATCGAGGGCCTGGTTGTTCACAAAGAGGTAACGATCGCGAGTTCTAAAACGTAGGGACGTGTTTCGATTCCCGAGCCCTCAAGGGCGCCCGGCTCGTCGCACAGCAGCATCGGGCGATAGTCGGGATTGCGAATTACGAATTCGGCTAGGCCGCGCGGTTCGCTGCTACCGACTGTTCCGGTCTTCACCTCGATCGCCCATTTGCCCTTCGAACCTTCAAGAACCGCATCGACCGCGAGGGGCGGGTGCGCGAAGACTTCTATTTCCGCCTGAATGTCCTTTCAATCGAACTCCTGCCACTGCGCGAACGGATTGAGGACGTACCGTTCTTGACCGAGCAATTCATTGGGCACTTCAATCGGGAACATCGGAAAGTGCTTCAGGGAGTACCCGAGGATGGTACTCAAGGCCTATTCGTGGCCGGGTAATATTCGCGAGCTGCGAAACGTCATCGAGCGGGCAGTTATCTTGTGCGGGGCATCGATCCTTTCGTCTGATGATCTGCCGGGCCATCTATCTGATCATGCTGAGCTGGGAGCTGCCTCAGCCTTCATAATTCGGTTTGGCGTCTCGCTGAAGGGGGTCGAGGCGGAATTGAGCTTTTGGACTTTGGCATCCGGTCGGTGGTTGAAGTCGACCGTGAAGGGAAGACTTGCTCTCACTGCACGGTTGTCAGAGTGCGAAGTGTAATGGGCGTTGATCCTCCTAACCATCGCGCATGCCGGATGAATTAACGCTCGCGCGGCATAAATTCTTGGGATGGCTCGGCGGAACGTTTACAATTGGCTCAACGGTTATTGCTCGCGACCAGATGATCATCTGAATCAACACGTTTACCGCAACGGTCGCAATGACCGCTCGTGACGAAGAGACTTCGCCGTGCGGTACTGTCGCGCCCGCCGCGGCGCTGTCTTCGGCGGAATCGGAGCCCTCTGGACGGACAGTCGGAGGCTGATTTGGTGACGGTATAGGCTTGTCGTGGAATGAGTGACGCGATACACGCCCGCGTGGCGCAGTTTTTCGATATGGAAGGTATGCACGATGGATGTGAGTAAAATTCCTCCCGGGCGCAATCCGCCGCTGGAGATCAACGTTTTGATCGAGATCTCGCAGGGCGGTGTGCCGGTAAAGTACGAACTGGACAAAATTTCCGGTGCCCTTTTCGTCAATCGCTTCCTCCATACCGCGATGTACTATCCGGCCAACTACGGCTTCATTCCCAACACCCTGTCTGAGGATGGGGATCCTTGTGATGCGTTGGCGCTCTCGCAGGTTCCGGTCACGCCTGGCGCAGTGATCCGCTGCCGGCCGATCGGCGCTCTCTTGATGGAAGATGAACATGGCATCGACGAAAAAATCCTTGCGGTACCCGTCGACGAGCTGAATCCCTACTACGACCGGATCGAAAACTACACCGATCTCCCGCCCATTATGCGCGACCAAATCGAGCACTTCTTTCGACATTACAAGGACCTCGAAAAGGGTAAATGGGTGAAGGGACTGCGCTGGGTCGCACGGGAAGACGCTTATGCTCTGATCCGTGGAGCGATCTCCCGCTTCCAGGCGCCGTAGGCTTTCCCTCATCGCTGGCGAGCCTCAAGCGGATTGCCCGCTGATCAGATAAGATCGTTGGCGACCATCCGTGAACCTGTCGAAACGCCGATAGCCGGGCGTGGCGCACTCTTCGTGGTTATCTTCTCATAACCACTTAAGTGGCGCTCGTTTGTAGTTCGTGCTTAGCGAGATACGGCTGCACGAACGTTCCGCAGCAATCGAAGACATGATGGCACGCTGAGACCTGCTGCTCGGCGTTTTCGGCCGCGTACACGCGGCTACCGTTTAACCGGCGATCCTACGCGATCGACGCAAGGAGATATTTAGTCCATGAAAATCAGGCCGTTGGGTGATCGCATTGTGGTGAAACGCATCAGCGAAGAAGACAAGACCAAAGGCGGAATTATCATTCCCGAGACTGCCAAGGAAAAGCCACAGGAGGGGAAAGTGGTAGCGGTGGGCAAGGGGAAGATGACGGAGACCGGCAAGCTGATGACGCTCGACGTGAAAGCGGGTGACCGAATTCTCTTTGGTAAGTATTCAGGCAGCGAGGTCAAACTAGAAGGCGAAGAGCATCTGATCATGCGCGAGGACGACATCTTGGGCGTGCTTGAAGGATAACGGGACGACACGGCTCCCATCGCTACGAAACCTGATCGATTAACCAGAAAGGCTGAATATTCAAATGTCCGCAAAGATGGTTCGTTTTTCCCAGGACGCGCGCGAGAGAATTCTACGAGGCGTCAATGTGCTGGCAGATGCGGTTACAGTGACCCTGGGGCCCAAAGGCCGCAACGTCGTGCTTGAAAGAGGCTTCGGTGCTCCCATCGTAACCAAGGACGGCGTCACCGTCGCCAAAGAAATCGAACTCGATGACCGGTTCGAGAACATGGGCGCACAGATGGTCAAAGAGGTTGCCTCGAAAACCTCCGATGTAGCAGGCGACGGTACCACCACCGCGACCGTACTCGCACGGGCGATCTTTACTGAAGGGATCAAGATGGTAGCGGCGGGACACGATCCAATGTCGTTGAAGCGTGGAATCGACCGCGCGGTCGCAGCCGTCACCGGTGAACTGAAGAACCTATCGAAGGCCACCAAAGATCGCCGCGAGATCGCGCAAGTCGGCACGATCTCGGCCAACAACGATTCGGCTATCGGTGAGATCATCGCGGATGCGATGGAGAAGGTTGGCAAGGAGGGTGTGATAACGGTCGAGGAGGCCAAGGGTCTCGAGACCACGCTCGAAGTCGTCGAAGGGATGCAGTTTGACCGAGGTTATCTTTCGCCCTATTTCGTGACGGATCCTGAACGGATGGAGGCGAAGCTCGAAGATGCCTACGTCTTGATTCACGAGAAGAAGATTTCCTCGATGAAGGATCTGCTGCCGATTCTCGAAGCGATTGCGAAGACCGGGAAACCTTTTATCTTGATCGCCGAAGACGTCGAAGGCGAAGCTCTCGCCACCTTGGTCGTGAACAAGATGCGCGGCACTCTCTCATGCAGTGCGGTTAAGGCTCCGGGCTTCGGCGATCGTCGCAAGGCGATGCTGGAGGACCTCGCTGTTTTGACCGGCGGCAAGATGATCGTTGAGGAACTCGGTATCAAGCTCGAGACCGTCACTCTGCAGGATCTGGGCAGGGCCAAGCGGATCGTCGTCGACAAGGACAACACGACGATTATCGACGGCGCAGGCAAGAGACCAGACATCGAAGGTCGCATCAAGCAGATTCGCGCGCAGATCGAGGAGACAACCTCGGACTACGACCGCGAGAAGCTGCAGGAACGCCTGGCCAAGTTGGTTGGTGGCGTGGCCGTGATTCGTGTCGGCGCCGCGACCGAGATGGAGATGAAAGAGAAGAAAGCGCGCGTGGAAGATGCTCTCCATGCCACCCGGGCGGCAGTCGAAGAAGGGGTCGTGCCGGGTGGCGGTGTCGCTCTTATCCGGACCGTCTCGGCGCTAGATAACCTCCGGGCGACCGAGGACGAGAAGGCCGGTATCGGGATCATCCGCAAGGCGCTTGAGGATCCCTGCCGATGGATTGCCGGTAACGCCGGATGGGAAGGCTCGGTAGTGGTCGATAAAATCAAGAACAACAAGGGCTCTTTCGGCTTCAACGCGGCGAACGAGGAGTTCGAAGACCTCATGAAGGCTGGGATCATTGATCCGACCAAGGTTGTTCGTAGCGCCCTGCAAAACGCAGCGTCTGTGGCAGGACTCCTCCTCACCACCGAATGTATAGTCGCCGAGAACCAGGAAGAGGCGACCCCAGCCTCGAACTATTCGCCGCACTCCGATCACATGCATCCGGAGATGACCTGAGCTAGCGAGTGATCACTCGGTATATATAGAACATCACTGAGGGGGCGGGCACTCCGTGTGCCCGCCCCTGCGACAAAAAGATTCGGGTAAACGACAATATCAAATGTCCGAAAACAACCCCCGAAGGCGTCGCGTTACGTAATCGTCGAGAATCTCGCGTCAGATTATTCCGGCGCGACCGCAGGGAGGTTACACTGGAATCATTATGAGCGTAGTTCTAAAGCTTGATGAGGAATACTGGTCAACGCGAGCCGCACTGGTTAGCGCCGGAATCGAAATGACTGACAGCATTGATGCGCTTTACCGTGATTGGCGCCGCTTGCGCGATAAATCGCATTCAGCTTTCACGGGCGAAACCGCCGACACCGTCAATCTGGACCGATGGTGGGCGCTTCATCTTGCGCAATTTCGGAGCCTGATCGAGCCCCAACGCGTTGCGGCACGAGCCGAACGAGTGCGGAAGGACAGTGATGCACTTCCCCGCAAACCGTATCCTGCGTAGAACAGGCAGCGTCAAACTACTTTCAGTCTCTCGCAGGGCTCGCCTGGCGCCGGGATAGTAAGGCGTCAGCTGGCTGGAAGCCGTCCTTTCGGCGCGACCCTCTCCACTCAAGTGCCTCGGCGTAAAGATATCCAATTAGCTTGGCAGCTGCCCCTCTGACCAGGCCGGTTTCAGGCAGCATCTATGCAGACCTTCGCAGAGCCGTCTCCAACAAATGATAATCGTCCGCAGGCTCGGCGGAAAAGACTTTGGCCAATTGAGTTGCCAAGGTGCCAAGCAGTTGAATTATTCGAAGCACGACGCCAGTGAGTCTCTTGCTTCCTAGTCGGGTCGACCGCGCGCTGATCTAAATTCCAGTTCAGCAACAACTCGGCATGGAGTTTATTATTTTCTCCGCAACTATTGTTCGAGTTTGTTGCCTCCGTTGATGCTCCCTAAAACGGTGCTGCGCCAACCGGTCGTTAATGCCCTATGAACGAGCCTATCAGAATCGCCATTTGCCCAGCGGGTCTAACAGGAGTACTTTTTAGTTATGGACTGGAAGCAGGTTGTGATCGGGGTCAAGGTGTCATTTCCGGCATTTCAACTTAGAGAGACGCGTACGGTGATCCAAACCCTGGCAACGATAGTTGGGATTGGGAAAAAGCAAGGGCACCTTGGGCGCTATACGGAATGCTATCTACGACTCGACGATGGTACCAAGGTTGCACGCAGGGTGTCGGATCTCTCATTCCAAACACTCTCCGCTTAAGTGGACTACTTCCTACGGTACGCTCTCAGCTTTGCGGTAAGTGTCGGTGATTGATCGCCGAGTAACTTGTCGAGCTCGCTTTTGGGTAACGCGCGCAGTCCGCGCAAGCCGCGGCCAAATCGCTCCAGGTCGACAGATTCTGCCTACGCTTCAGCGCTGGCGAGAGGCTCAAGAAGCCCGCAAACGGCCGAGCGCCGGGCTGAACCGATTTTCTTTTTTCTAAGTTGTAGAATGCTGCGAGACCTAGGTGGCGCAGCCCTCGTTTTTCAAAGGCTATCATGATCACTTACAATCGTGTATACTTATTAGTTGAACGTTCGGATCGTTCCTTTCACCTAGACTCGGGAATACGCCCGGGTTTTCTGTTCGCGAGCTTCCCGGCCACAAAAATCACGGAGGGCAAAATGCCCAGTAAATTATATGTAGGTAATCTCGCCTACTCGGTATCCAATAGCGACCTGGAGCAGCTTTTTTCGCAGGTAGGCCAAGTGCAGAGCGCTGCGGTCGTGATGGATAAGTTTTCAGGTCAGTCAAAGGGCTTTGGTTTCGTGGAGATGGCAAACGCCGCTGAGGCATCCAAGGCTATCGCCCAGTTCAACGATTCCGACCTCAAAGGTCGCAATATCAAGGTGAATGAGGCGAAGCCACGTGAGTCGAGTTTCGGCGGCAACGGCCGCAACAGCGGCGGGCGAGACCGCTGGTAGCATGACTAGGGCGGCCGTGGCCGCCCTAGTCATTTTCAATCGAAGAAACGCGACTTCGCTTTACGCAGTGTACGGCGGGTACGTCAACCGATTCATAACTCGCTAATGCGATCATCGGGCTCAACCAGAGACAAAAAGGTGCAAGTTGGAAAAACGCCGCAGGGAACAGATGCGTAGGCAGAAACAACAGGACAAAGAGCAACGGCGCGCTAGTCGTGATGCAGAGCGCCGCACCTCAAAGGGACCCGAAAGCGGGAAGGACGCCGATTTGGCGGGGATGGTTCCAGGGCCGCAGCCCGGGCAGATTATCTGATCTATCGCAAAAGCTCCCGATTACTGAACTGCTGGAATGAGGCATGCGCACCGATGTGGAAAAAGATTCGTCGCGCGCTTCAACGAGTGCATGGCCGATCCACCGGGGCCAGCGAAGAGGCCATTCGCGCAGAACTGTTCAGTATCGAGCGACTCGAGCAGCATGCTGAAAGCCTGGCCGTTGCTCAGGGTGTCACGACCAAGCGGACGGTCAATCGACGGCTGCCGCGCCGGCTACGCGACAACGGCCGGGTACTGCTCGAAGCGTATCGGGCGATCGCGGCCGCAATCCGTGAGGAGCGCTCCATAACGCCGGCAGCGGAGTGGTTAGTAGACAATTTTCATGTCGTAGAGGAACAGATTCGGGAAATCCGGGATGATCTTCCGCGCGGTTACTACCACCAACTGCCCAAGCTTTCAGAAGGACCGCTCGCAGGTTATCCTCGCGTCTTTGGCGTTGCCTGGGCCTTCGTTGCACATACGGACAGCCGCTTCGACCCTCAGGTGCTGTGCCGGTTTATACAGGCCTATCAGCGGGTAGAGCCGCTGACAATCGGCGAACTCTGGGCCATCGCCATTACGCTACGAATCGTGCTCGTCGAAAACGTGCGGCGCTCGGCCGAGGGAATTGTCACTCGTCGAGCCGCACGGCAGGAAGCGGATGCTCTAGCCGACAGGCTGCTGGGGGTCGGCGGGCGTGAGCCAGAGACGCTGGAGAGGGTGCTCCGGGGCCTTGATCAGAGGCCATTGCCGGCAGCGTTTGCGGTTCAATTGGTTCAACGCCTGCGCGATCAGGATCCGACCGTGACGCCAGCGCTCCTTTGGTTGGAGCAACGTCTTGCAGCTCAAGGTACGACGGCTGACGAGGTCGTTCACGAAGAGCATCAAAGGCAAGGCGCGATGAACGTGACCGTGCGCAACGCGATCACCAGCATGCGCCTGATGTCCGCTGTGGATTGGTCGGAACTCTTCGAGAGTGTCAGCCTGGTTGATGCAGTGCTGCGCGCCGACAGCAGCTTCGCCGAAATGGATTTTGCTACGCGCGATCGCTATCGGCATGCGATCGAGGAGCTCGCGCGCGGCTCGGCACATACAGAACTCGATATCGCGAAAACCGCGATCGTGGCCGCCAAGCGAGCAGCAGCCGAGTCCTCGCATGACGACGCAAGCGCACGCCGCGAGCAGGAACCCGGCTATTACCTCATCGCGAATGGGCGTAGAGCCCTCGAAGCGGAGATCGGATTTCGGCTTCGCCCACGACAATGGCTTCTGCGAGCCTATACCACAACGGGAATTTTGGGCTATCTCGGAACGATCGCGATCGTGACGGCGCTTCTTTCCGCTCTATCGCTAGTCGCTTTAGCCAAGACGGGCACAGGCGAATGGACGCTTGTAGTCTTCGCCTTTTTGGCCTTAATACCAGCGCTCGATGTGAGCGTGGCCGTGGTGAACCGCGGAGTCACGAATCGTTTCGGTCCGCAAGTCCTGCCGGGTCTGGAGCTTCGAGATGGGGTGCCATCAGCTCTGCGCACCCTCATCGTCGTACCCACATTATTGACGACGCCAGCGGAACTCGAAGAGCAAATTGAACGTCTGGAGGTTCACCACCTCGCGACTCCGGATGGGGATCTTTGTTTTGCCCTGCTCTCTGATTGGACAGACAGTACCACCGAATACGCACCGGGCGACGATAAACTGCTCGAAGCCGCGGTCGCGGGAATCAGGAGGCTGAATCGATTGTATGGCCCGGCGCCGGACGGGGACCGCTTTCTCCTGCTCCATCGCCGACGGATCTGGAACGAGGGCGAGGGCAAGTGGCTCGGATGGGAGCGCAAGCGTGGCAAACTGCATGAGCTGAATCGATTGCTGCGCGGAGCGACCGACACGACTTTTGTAACCAATGGCGCTTGCGCAGCCGTCGTTCCGGACAATGTCCGTTATGTGATTACGCTTGACGCCGACACGCGATTACCACGAGGAGCGGCCAAGCGGCTGGTCGGCAAGATGGCGCATCCGCTCAACCATCCGACGCTGGACCCCTGTTCCGGCCGCGTGATTGAAGGTTACGCAGTGCTTCAGCCGCGCGTTACGCCTTCGTTACCAACCGGTCGTGAAGGGTCGCTTTTTCAGCGTGTCTTCTCGAGCCCCAGCGGTATCGACCCCTACGCCGCAGCAGTATCCGACGTTTATCAGGACCTGTTCGGCGAAGGTTCCTACACCGGTAAGGGCATCTATGATGTTGACGCCTTTGAAGCGGCCCTCGAAGGGCGGATTCCCGACAGCACCCTCCTGAGTCACGATCTTCTCGAAGGCATCTTCGCTCGGGCGGGACTCGTTTCCGACATTGAAGTGGTCGAGGAGTTCCCCGCACGCTACGACGTCGCCGCGGCGCGCCAGCATCGATGGGCGCGCGGCGATTGGCAGTTGCTCCCGTGGATCATCGGTCGGGGGCCCAATACCCCTGACGCTTCGACTAAGACAGCAATTCCCTTGATTGGTCGCTGGAAAATGATCGACAACCTGCGTCGAACCATGTCGGCGCCGGCGACTTTCCTCGGATTGTTAGCGGGCTGGACGCTTCCCGTTTCTGCGGCTGCAATCTGGAGCCTCTTCATACTCGTCACGATCGCGGCACCCGGGTTTCTGCCACTATTCGCGGGACTTGTTCCGCGACGATTCGGTATCTCGAAGCGCAGCCATTTGCGCGCCGTGGCCCTAGACCTTACCGCCGCTTTCTTGCAGGTCATGTTTCTTGTGACGCTCCTCGCCCATCAGGCCTGGTTGATGACCGACGCCGTCATAAGAACGCTGTTTCGGCTCTTCATCAGGCGTCGGAGCCTGCTCGAGTGGGTCACTGCAGCTCAGGCCAAGCTTCGTGCCCGGCTCGACGTTCGCGAATCTTATTCGCGGATGTCTGGCGGTGTTGTTCTCGCCCTGTTGGCCGTCGGTATCATCGCTTGTTTCGGGCGAGATTCATGGCTGATCGCTTCGCCGTTTGTGATCCTGTGGTTATCAGCCCCAGCCGTCGCTCGATGGTCGAGTTTTCCGCCCCCGCTGGTTGGACCAAATCCACCCTCAGCGGAACAGGCGCAGGCACTCAGGCTCATTGCCCGCCGCACATGGAGCTTCTTCGAGGCCTTCGTCACAGCGGAAGATCACGTGCTGCCGCCCGACAACTTCCAGGAAGATCCGAATCCCGTGGTGGCCCATCGAACATCCCCGACCAACCTGGGCCTGTATCTTCTATCGGCTGTGACAGCCCACGATTTTGGCTGGCTCGGTTCATTCGACACGGTAAAGCGATTGGGTGAAACGCTCACTACGATGGGAGGTCTCGAGCGCTTTCGCGGTCACTTTTACAACTGGTACGACACGCAGCGTCTCAGTCCGCTGGATCCCAAGTATGTCTCCTCGGTCGACAGTGGAAACCTTGCGGGACATCTGATTGCTCTTGGCAACGCGATGCGGGATATGGCGGATGGTCCGGCCATCTCGGCGGAATGGCGCTCAGGAATCGATGACGCACTGAAGATTGCTTGCCAGGGTCTCCGTCAGCTCGCTGACGACAGGAGAACGCAAACCGTAACGACCAAACACCTGGAGACTGCGCTCGAAGCACTTACCGCATCGATACTAATTGCGCGCGTAACTCCCGCAGAAGTTGTCCAGCAGTTAGCGGAATTGGCGCTCGAGGCGCAAACAGCGGCGGATATTGCACGCACGCTGCATGAGGAGCGGGGCGACGATGGTAGCGCCGAAGTGTCGCATTGGGTAGAAGCGGTCCGCGCTTCCATCTTGAGCCATCAACATGATGTCGATGAGCTCATGCCGTGGGCGAAACTCGCAGGTTCCGTGACAGCCGGCGCGGGCGAGAAGCCTGACGATGGAGAGCCTGCTGGCGAGCCGATGTTCAGGGCGATGTTCGAAGGAATCCCTACTATCACGGATCTTCCTCAGCATTGCGACACCGTGATCGCAGCTCTGACACGCCGACGCTCCGAGTTGATCGGTAGAGCTCCAGACGATGTGAAAGACGGCGCACGAATCGATGCCTTGATTGACGCCTTCGAACGTTCCGCGAGTGCTGCAGGCGCGCTTCAACGTCGCCTTATCCAGCTCAAGAAAATAGCCGGCGAATTGGTCGCCGCGATGGAGTTTGCCTTTCTTTTCGAGCCTACTCGTCAGCTTCTCGCGATCGGCTATCGGGTTGCAGAAGGTAGCCTCGATCCCAACTGTTATGACTTACTAGCCTCCGAAGCACGCTTGGCGAGCTTCGTGGCGATCGCGAAGGGCGACGTGCCGGCAAGACATTGGTTCCGGCTCAGACGCGACCTGACACCGGTTGATCGTGGCTCCGCGCTGATATCTTGGTCAGGTTCGATGTTCGAGTACCTCATGCCCTCGTTGGTAATGCGAGCCTCGGAGGAGAGTCTGCTCTCGCAGTCTAATCGGCTCGTCGTACGCCGGCAGATTAAATATGGTGCCAAACTCGGGGTGCCGTGGGGCGTCTCTGAATCCGCCTACAACGCGCGAGACCTGGAGCTTACCTATCAGTACTCAAACTTTGGGGTTCCCGGATTGGGGCTCAAGCGCGGACTCAGCGAGAATGTTGTTATTGCCCCGTACGCGACGGGTCTGGCGACGATGGTCAATGCGGAAGCTGCGGCGCGAAACTTCTCCCGAATCGCCGCGGCGGGCGGCTGCGGTCGCTATGGCTGCTACGAAGCGCTCGATTACACACCGACGCGGCTTCCCGAAGGCAAGCAAGTAGCAATCGTTCGTGCCTACATGGCGCATCACCAGGGAATGACTCTGGTGGCGATCAATGATGCCCTCCGCGATGGAGTAATGCGCGCTCGCTTTCATGCCGAGCCAAGCATTCAGGCGACAGAGCTGCTTCTCCAGGAACGAACTCCGCGCGATGTGTTGATCGCGCGTCCTCGCGCCGAAGAGGTGGCTACGGCAGCCAACATCCGCGAGATAGTCGCCCCGATGCTGCGTCGGTTCCGATCACCACACGACGCCATCCCGCGTACCCACATGCTCTCTAACGGCGGATATGCGGTTATGATCACCGCAGCCGGTTCCGGTTACAGCCGTTGGCGCGATCTTGCCGTTACACGCTGGCGCGAGGACGTTACTTGCGATTCTTGGGGTACCTATGTATTTCTGCGCGATGTACGCTCTGGCGAAGTTTGGTCGGCCGGGTATCAACCGAGCAGGGTCGAGCCGGATAGTTATGCAGTGGTGTTCTCCGAGGATCGCGCCGAGATAACCAGGCGCGATGGAACGATAACAACTACACTCGAGGTCGCAGTTTCGCCGGAAGATGATGCCGAAGTTCGTCGCGTAACGATCTCAAACCTGGGAAGCAGCTACCGGGAGATCGAACTTACCTCATATGCGGAGGTGGTGCTGGCGCCGCCGGCGGCAGATGCTGCCCATCCAGCGTTCGCCAAGCTCTTCGTTCAGACTGAACTCGTTGCTGACATCGGCGCCGTCATAGCAACACGTAGACCACGGTCACCGGACGAAAGCGTTGCTTGGGCAGCGCACCTTGCTGTGGTGGAGGGTGAAACGGTTGGTGACTTGCAATTCGAGACGGACAGGGCAGCGTTCCTTGGGCGTGCGAGAGAGATCCGCACGCCAATATCCGTTATCGACGGCCGACCGCTTTCCAACACTGTCGGCACCGTGCTCGATCCGATTTTCAGCCTGCGTCGTCGCTTAAGAATCCCGCCGGGAGGACGCGCGCGCGTCGCCTTCTGGACTCTGATCGCACCCTCGCGCGACGGAGTGCTTGATCTTGCGGATAAGCATCGCGACCCGATCGCTTTTGACCGGGCACTCACTCTGGCTTGGACGCAAGCTCAGGTGCAGCTCCATCACTTGGGTGTCGGTCCCGAAGAGGCGCACCTTTTCCAGCGCGTCGCCAATCACGTGATCTATGCGAATTCAACCATGCGACCTTCCTCCGAGGTTCTAAAGCGAGGCGAGAGTGGAGCTTCGACTTTATGGGCACACGGGATTTCGGGTGACCTGCCAATAGTGCTGGTAAGGATCGATGAGATCGAGGATCGCGAGATTGTTCGGCAATTAGTTCGGGCGCACGAATATTGGCGGATCAAGCAACTCGACGCAGACCTCGTGGTCTTGAACGAAAGGTCGGCGTCCTACGATCAGGATCTCCAAGGCTCATTGGAGGCGCTGGTTCGAGCGAACCAGGCGCGCACGCGAGCCGAAGGCGACACGACGCACGGCTCAGTGTTTGTGTTGCGCTCCGATCTGATTTCAGCAGATGTGCGCAACTTACTGCAGACTGCGGCCCGTCTGGTCATTTGGAGCAGTCACGGGAGCCTCCTCGAACAGGTCAATCGCCTGGAGGAATCCCTCTCCGTTAGTTCCGCTCCATCGCAACGCAGGTCAGCCCTCACGAGCCCTCCACCCGCACAGGTGACGCCGCAACATCTCGAATTCTTCAATGGCTTTGGCGGCTTCGACGCCGACGGAAGAGAGTATGTGACGATCCTTCGCGAGGGCCAGTGGACACCCGCACCATGGGTCAACGTGATCGCTAACTCATCGTTCGGGTTTCAGGTGTCAGCCGTCGGTTCAAGCTACACATGGTCCGTGAACAGTCGCGAGAACCAGCTAACCCCTTGGTCAAATGATCCAGTCAGCGACCGGCCCGGCGAAGTAATCTATGTCCGCGACGAAGACACTGGAGAGGTGTGGGGACCAACGGCGTTGCCAATTCGCGAGGAAGCGCCCTATGTTGCACGACACGGCCAGGGATATAGTCGCTTTGAGCACAGCTCGCACGAGGTCTCGCTGGAGCTTCTGCAATATGTTTCTCCGGTAGATCCGATCAAGATTTCGCGACTGAAGATTCGGAACCTCTCAGCTCGATCGCGACGCCTCTCTATTACCAGCTACGTCGAATGGGTACTTGGAGCTTCGCGGGGCTCCTCTGCGTTGTCAGTCGTGACGGAGATCGATTCCGTGACGGGTGCGATGCTTGCGCGTAATCCCTGGAATAACGAATTCGGTGGTCGAGTGGCATTTGCGGACATGGCGGGGAGACAAAGCGCCTGGACGGGCGATCGCAGAGAGTTTCTCGGTCGCCACGGCACGCTCGATCGTCCGGCTGCACTCGAGCAAGCCACTCCACTCTCGAATCGAGTGGGTGCAGGTCTGGATTCCTGTTGTGCCCAGCAGACTCAGGTTAGGCTGCTGCCTAACGGCGAGACGGAGATCGTCTTCTTTCTAGGCCAGGCGCAGACGAAGACGCAGGCTGTCTCTTTGATCAGTCATTATCGAAGTACAGACCTGGACGCAGTTTTCGGGGCGATCACGCGTCAATGGGACGATGTTCTGGGGGCGGTTCAGATAAAGACGCCCGATCGCTCGATGGATATTCTGATCAACCGCTGGTTGTTGTATCAGACGCTTGGATGCCGGGTATGGGCTCGATCAGCATTTTATCAGGCCAGCGGTGCCTACGGCTTTCGCGACCAGCTCCAAGACGTAATGGCCTTGACCATGGCGCAACCCGGAATCGCGAGAGAACATCTTTTGCGCGCGGCCGAGCGGCAGTTTCTCGAGGGCGACGTTCAACATTGGTGGCTCCCCTCATCGGGCCGAGGAGTTCGCACTCATAATGCGGACGATCGCGCATGGTTGCCGTATGCGACCGCTCATTACGTCGAGGTCACAGGTGATCTGACGGTCCTCGATAGCATGGTCCCATTTCTGGAAGGCCCCGGCCTCGAGACCGGAGAAAATGAAGCGTTTTCTCAACCGAAAATTTCCGGGGTGGACGCCACCTTGTTCGAGCACTGTGCCAAGGCTCTCGACGCAAGTCTCGCGGTAGGCGAACATGGCCTCCCGTTAATAGGAACGGGCGACTGGAATGACGGCATGAATCGTGTCGGCGCAAAGGGCGGGGGGGAAAGCATCTGGTTAGGCTGGTTCCTTTATTCCACGCTCTGCGCGTTCTCTAAGCTCGCAGACAATCGCGGCGATCGGAACCGCGCGGCTAACTGGCGCCGCCATGCAGTCGCGCTGAAGGAATCACTGGAGCGTCATGGCTGGGACGGTCGTTGGTACCGACGCGCCTATTACGACGATGGAACTCCGCTCGGTTCAGTCTTGGATACCGAATGCCGTATCGATTCGGTCGCGCAGTCCTGGGGCGTTATCTCAGGCGGTGCTGAACCGGAACGGGCGACTTCCGCGATGGCCGCATTGGACGAATATTTGGTCCGGCGCAATGAAGGCCTGGTCTTGTTGTTCACTCCGCCGTTCGATAAGACGGCAGTCGATCCTGGCTATATCAAAGGGTACCCTCCCGGATTGCGTGAGAATGGGGGTCAATATACACACGCCGCCATCTGGTCGTTGATTGCCTTTGCGATGCTCGGTGACGGGGACAGGGCCGGCGAATTGTTCGCGATGTTGAACCCTATCAACCATGCCAACACCCGCGCCGCCATCCATCGGTACAAAGTTGAACCCTACGTTATGAGCGCGGACATCTACTCCACGGCGCCACACATCGGCCGTGGTGGCTGGACCTGGTACACGGGATCCGCCGGATGGATGTATCGCGCCGGCGTCGAGTGGATTCTGGGCTTGCGTTTGCGCGGCGCAACGCTACTCATCGATCCATGCATACCCAAAGCGTGGCTTGGGTTCGAGATAGTCTTCTTATACCGTTCCGCTCGCTACGAGATAGCGGTCGACAACCCTCGAGGCGTCAGCCGTGGAGTCTCCCGACTGGCCCTCGACGACAAAGTATGGCCGCAAGGCGAATCCGGCATCCCACTCGTGGACGACGGCGCTACGCATCGAGTGCGAGTAACTCTCGGTTGACGACTGGAAATAAGTTGCCCTGGAGTTGGTGAGATTGTTTTGCCCGAATCTTTCCCGTATGAGAGCGAAACGCAAATGCTGGGACCAAAGCCAAGAGGGCTATCGGCGGAGGGCGACCATCACCACCTCATCACCGCACCCCCGCACGCTCGTCAATCGGGATGCGATGTTAGCAAAGTATAGCTATCTCTACACGCTTGGGAGCGTTTCTGGAAAGACGGGAACCGTGGCGAACAATGGTTGAAGGTATAGCTCCGTAACAGCACAATGATTAAGAAAACTTACCTCGGCATTGACTAGCAGGAGACATTGATGTTTTCAAAACTGGGGCGGATCGTTTTGTTCGTGTGCACCGTCATAGCGGTGTTGGGAACTGGCGGAAGGTTCGCGGCGGCTGAAGAGGCCGCACAAGGACGTGTCATCTATCTCCATTATTGCGCAAGCTGTCACGGCATCAATGCCGATGGCAACGGTCCGGTGGCTCGAGCCTTGAAAGAACCACCCACCAATTTGCGACTCTTGTCTGACCTCTACGGAAACCCTTTGCAGGAGGATAAAGTTGCCCGTGCAATCGACGGTCGTGCGGAGGTCAAGGCTCATGGACCGCGCGACATGCCGGTGTGGGGCGAGCAGTTCTCGGCGCAGAGTCACGGAGACGAGCGTCAAGTAAAGGAGCGCATCACAAAATTGGTGGCCTATCTCCAATCGATCCAGACTGGAGCGCGTAGCGCGTCACGATAATCTCGACCCCGACGCGATGTAAAATCGAGGCGTCGAAGTCGACGAGATTCGCAACTCACGACTCGAGTAGCTTCGCAGATTTGCCATGAATAACGCACGAGGCGAACGGTGTTTTTGGTTGTCGACTAGGCATGCTTGAGCCTCGGATCGCCTAACCTTAGCGTCCAATACTCTGGTTATATTGGTGCCCCCTACCGGTTTCAATGAAAAGAGTCTGGACTTGGAGCCGAGTGAAAGGGAACGGATCAGGCGGGCGGCAAAGTCCTCATCGTTATCCAAACGAACCCGAGAGCGTGCGCGTCACGAAAAACTCGGTCAAGGCCCGCCAGCTCTACCTCCACCAGGCAATTGCTGGAACTGCCGGATAGTTGGCCCAAATTTGAAGATTTTCTACTCGCGCTAAGGATAGCGTTCCTAGTCCCAGCGATCGTGCATTTGTCTTTCGAGATTTGCTACTTGCTGGCGCAGTTGATTGTAGTGGCGGTTTACGATCCATCCTACTATGACCACCATCAGATTGGTGGCCACCAAGCCCAGCAGTACGAGCTCGTAGAGACTTATGCTTATTGCGATATGAGAGGCCAGGTCCTGAAGCAATCCCATTACATTCTCACGATTTAATAAGCCACTCTTAGCCCTGCATTAACAGAAGGGAAACGCAACGGGCGTGATCGAGGGCTTCCCGTATCCAGCCTACTCATCCGCGAATCAAGCTGCGAACATATGGCAACGGCTTCCTGGCTCCTTCCCAGCGCCTGCCAGGCCCATCGAGATTGCGAGCTGTCCTAGTCTTTGCTGCCAAGCCTAGAACCTTCGCGCGATCGCTTTGCAACCTCACTTGAGTAGTGCCGTCAACAGCCCTGACAGCGGCTCGATGCGTGAGCCTTTCTTAACGCGTTTGTTTATTGTCCCCGTAGTTCTATTTCGTTGCGCTTTAGCGCGATCGAACGAGTCTGCTAGCGTCCGCCTATCAGGTTTATCAGCCATTACCCGATAGCATTGTTATGAGAAAGGTGGCACGGTTGAGGCGGCCGACCAGCAGCCGGCCGCCGCAGCTGCAAGGAGGGCCTGAGCTTGCTGTGTTCATCGGGCGACTACTAAAGGCGGTTTGAAAAAAAATGGTTCGATGATCAAAAAAAGCGCTGGCCGAGATGAAGCACCGGGTCGAATCGATAAAGCGAGGACGCAAGAAGTGACGATCAAGCTGCAATCCTATCTCGTGGAGATCGGCCAGCGCACTGGCGGTCGGAACGAACGCGAGCTGCTCTCAACCGCAATCGACGATGATCGCGCTGACTGTTATTGGTTTTGGAGCGAGCTGACTGGATACGACCAGGCCGAAAAAGCCGTTATCGTGCCCAAGGATCTCGTTATGTTGCACGAGTTAGAGAAAGCAGGTTGGTCCGTCCGGCTCGCCCCTGCAGCTGTCTATCCGGCGGCACCTGGAGATGAGACGAGCGGTTGTACCGTGAGCATCGAAGGCGCAATTCCCGAACGTTTGCCAGCCTGAGATAATCACCAAGTGAGGTCAAAGCCGATGTTTTGTCAATGTGACTCGACAGGATGTGAGCTGAGACTTCTAAGTTGTGATACCCAACAGTAGATTGCAGCAGAGCGCAGAGAGGGGCCAAGAGCAAAGAAGAGGACCTGATGATGGAGTCTCTCGTCAACCCCGGCAATATGCTGGGCGATGTAGGGGCGATGGGAATTGACGTGGGAGTATGTGCGCAAATCACCAAATGCCCCGCAGTGAGATGGTCCGGCATCGGGCTCTTTGACGAAGCTGTGTAGGTTCATTCCAGTACGTCAGCGATCCATCCAATCGCAACAGGCTGCAAGCTGGGCTCTGGTGGCTGAACTTGCCTCTACACAGCGGACCGCAGCGTAGGTCATGCCACCAATTTCGATAAACTCCGTAAGTTTGAAGCCAACGAACATTGCGAATGCGATGCCTCTCAGTCGGGGTCAGCTTAAGTCATCTATGGCGCAAAGATAATGCGATGAAGTCGCTCATCAGATTCGGTTCAGTGCTCGTTGTCGCAGGGGCGATAGGGCTTGTAAACGGCGTCTTCACGGCTCGTCAGGCACCGCTTAGCGCAACAACCTTGGGCGTGAGGATCGTCTTGCTTATTGTGGGAGCCCTGAGCAGCGCGTGACTACGATCAGACTCCGCGAGACGCTAATTTCATCGTGGTTGTGGGGCTGCGCAAGAGTGGCCTCAACGTGATCCGTTCAGGCCTTAGGTGATAGCCTCAAAGGGCAACGCGGAGGGATTCACCTATGAGCCCGACTGCAATTCTGATTGCTCAGAAATTGTTTGAAATCATTAGCCTCACGGCCAGCGATGTTCGCCGCTCCGAGGCAGACACGATCGAGATGATCGGAGATCGCATCTTCGCCGACGCCAAGCTTGTATCGACGTTGATTGGCTTGGCCCCGGGAGAGATGGAGGAACTTTATTCGCTTCTGCGGCGTGGGATGGCCGCCAGCCGGGCGCCGCGGTCGTGACCAAAGGCCGGATGAAGAGCAGGAATGAAGTCGCTGATCAAGCTTGGTGTTATCCTTGTCGTTGTCGGACTGACCGGACTTACGGTGGGGCTATTCACCGGTCACCCAAGGCCCGGCAGTGCTGTCACGCTCGGCCTCGGTATCGTGCTGCTCGTCGTAGGCGCGCTGAGCCGCGGTTGATTACCGCGATATGCTGAGAGCGTAGATCGCTAGTCGCAAGATTAGCAACGTGTTCGCGACGCCGGCTGATCAGAACGGCGAGTCTGCCCGCGAATCGACTATCATGGGAATGACGATCGCGCCTCTGGGGTATGCCGCGAGCAGCGACTGCGGTCGACCGTGACAGAATGCTCAAATTGCGGCGCGAAGACCTCCTGAGCTCGACTGAGCAGTAGCTTACTGCCCTCGCGCGCGACACGATCGCAAAGCGTCGGTTGTCAACAGGGAATCGGTACGATTAGTCACTGAAGACGTACCAACACTTACTTACTGCCCAGCCGGGCAGCTATCAAAGGGGAGGCGCACCCTGACGAAGAGACAGAGCGATGACCTAAACCGGTCTACTTCAGAAGCCGCAAACGAAGAAACGGACGAGAGCCGAGGGAACCAGCGAGTTTGAACCAAAGGCTGGACCGGCTAATCCCGACGGCTTCTACACTGCGAACGAGCCCTTCAGGACGTGCCTGATTTCATACCTTGAGACACCATGTTGCTCGCGCAGGTGGCGCGCAACCTTCGTTTTCAGAAGACCACGTTGACGGTCCTTGATGTTCTCTTGGACCCTTATCAGTGGAAGAATCACTTTGCTGCAGGAGCACTTCAGAAAGAACTGTTTCCCGACCTCGAGCTCTCCAGACATCAAGAGGGCTTGAATTGCTACAACCAGATCAAGAAGGAGCTGATCTTCAGCAGAGATTTTGTTCGTGAGCTTCATCGTGGAAAGTTCATTCATATCAGTACTTTGTGCGCCTTGGTCGCTTATGTCACAGCCATGTTTACGTCGGCACATGTGAGACAGGATCTATCGATTGAAGAAGAGAAAGATTTGAGATCATCGTTATTGCAGGAAGAGCGAAGAGGGCAGCAGTGAGAGTTTACTAGAGGCGTATCGATGAGCGCTTGGCCGCGCGTCGGTCGTCAATGAAGCGTGAGACGTAAGCAATAGCGCTCGGCATCTGCCCGAGAGTGCTCTCGTTTTCAATGAGGTGAGTCATGGTCGAATCAAAGCCCGGGGATTGGTTGACTCCTATTGAAGGACAGCTACAAGTGCCCGTCGAGACCGAAACAAGGAGACTGAGACTACTTTGTTGTCTACGAGGCGAGCTAAGCCAATCATTCGAGAGCCCGGGAAAAATTGGATTCCGGTCATTTCGGCTGATTTTGAGCCTCGGAAGCCGCGCGTAACGAGACACTGCAGTAGGTAACGACGAACGCGACGGGCATAGGAGGTTGTGTACGACTCGCAAGAGGCATATTGATGGTTCATCTGCTATCCGAGCCCGATGAGACCCTCGGCAAGGTCTCTTCGTCATCAGGCTCATTCGCCGATCCCGTTGTTCAGCCGCTTCGCTGAACCGCCGAATCCCGAAAACAGGCTGATGCCGCTTTCGGAGAATCGTGCAGTCATGCCATGCATTGCTCTACTGGTTCGTTGTCCCCGCTGCAAAGACGCCTGGGGAATTTCAGTGCTCAGCCTCAACGATAACGCTAATGTGCGGAGACTTCTGACCAAAATCGCTCTCGAAAGGCACTATGTCGATAAGCGCTGCCATCTACGTTTGTTGCCTCTCAAGCGCAGATCGAACCCGCCAACGTCGCGCAAAGAGCACCACGAACACCGCTGAGCCGCGCTGCTAACGCTGGCCTATTCGAAGCAGGAGATGGTGGTAGTCGAACTGCCGGTCAATCGCCAATTTAGAATGTACGGGACCGTATCCATGGGGTTTCGGAAATTCGAGGTCGCTCCTCGGTCGCGCGAAATAGACAGACTGCTAGTGTAATGTTTCGTAAATAGCAGTAACGCGATTGAGCGAGCGCTTGATAGCGGTGGCGGATTTGGTCCAGCGAAAGGGCTTGGCGTTTTCGTTCCAGTGGGCAAGGTAGCGCAGGATCGCCTGTTCCAGCCGCCGCACGTTGGCGAAGCTGCCGCGGCGGATGGCTTGGCTGGTGATCAGCGCAAACCAGCGCTC
>DATKML010000010.1:0-38365 GCA_035541875.1 Binataceae bacterium (SeqCode) | reverse complement strand
AGCTCTATCCAGCTACGGCGGCCAATGTCGCGGCGGGTATCGCTGGTTTGCCGGCTCATACCTATGCCGGACAGGACACTCTGATGGCCGACGCGATCTATTCGTTCTAAACGTAGCGGCTGGGGGGAGGTTGTGGGGGCGAGCTCTCGCTTTTGCGGGGCTCGCCTCCCCGGTCTTGTTAATGAAACAACGGACCGAGCTTATGAATGCTAGAGAAATTTCTTTGGATCGCTCGAATCAATTTGATCGCGATGGCACACTGATTGGGTGCGTGGATAACTCCGTCCATTACTCATTCGGGCGGGAGGAGGTTGCAGTTGATGGCTACGCGCAAAACGAAACCCACGAGCGAAATGACATCCAAAGCCAAGGCACCGACCCGGCGCAGACCAACAAAGTCCGCAGCTGGAAACGGAGTATCGGCCAGCTACCCGACCGCCGATCAAATTCGCACCCGTGCTTACGAGCTTTATCTGGAGCGCGGCGGAACTCACGGCAGCGATCTCGACGACTGGCTCACGGCCGAACGGGAATTAGGCGCCTCTCCCACAGGCTCGGCCTGATAATCGCGCCCATCTCGCTGCGCGACCTTATAGCGGGGAGCTGGTCCTGATGTCGGAAATGTCAGCCCCCGAAATAGCCGCGAGCGCTCCTGTAGCGCCGGTGTTCGACATCGCGCTGCAAACCGACGTTGGAACCAATCGCGAAAACAATGAGGACTCCTGCGGCCATCATGTCGAAGGTCCCGAGAGCGTAGTCTTCGCCGTCGCCGACGGGATCGGCGGCTACGAAGGCGGGGAGGTCGCCAGTGCGATGGCGATCGAGGTGACGCTCGAAGCCTTCCGCGAGAGCCCGGCTGCCTGGGGTGCCTCGAAGCGGCTGCATCGCGCGGTCCAACGCGCGAATATCGAAATTCATAATCGCGCGATCGCAGTCCCCGAGCTGCGCCGTATGGGCACAACTCTGACGGCCGCGGTCGTCGATGCGGGGATGCTTTACGCAGCGCACGTCGGTGATTGCCGCCTGTACCACATCCGCCGCGGCAAGATCGCTCAGATCACCAAGGACCACACGATGGTCCAGGAGCGCGTGAGGATGGGACTGATGAGCGCCGCTCGCGCCCGGAATCATCCGGAGCGGTCGGCGCTGACCCGTTCTATCGGTCACGAACTCATCGTCTCTGTAGATTTGATTAAGCTGCCTCTGGAGCAGGGGGATAGGGTGATCATTTGCAGTGACGGTTTGCATGGCGTGCTCGAAGATCGCGAACTGGAGCAGATGACCCGTGGACTCAGCGCCGAAGAGGCAGTCCGCCGCCTGATCGATACCGCGAATCAGCGCGGTACCGCCGACAACCTCACCGTATGTTTCTTCAGTATGAACGGTGAAACGCCCAACGTTTCCGCTTCGGCTGCGCCATCCTTATGGCAACGCCTGACCGCGTTCTTCCGCCGGTCCTAGCCACAAGTTAGCGTCAGGGTCGCCAACTCCAATGTTTGATCCCGTCTATCTCCGGATGGTAACGTCCGCGCGCGGCAGGAACCGCTACTCCTGATGCGCGAAGTCAACGTCGGCGAGAAACTCGACCAATACGAACTGACCGATCTCATTGCCCGAAGCGGCATGGCTTCGATCTTCAAAGCGCGCGATACGGTCGACGATTCGACCGTCGCAATCAAAGTTCCGTACATGCAGTTTGAGAGCGATCTGGTCTTCTTCAACCGCTTCGAGCGGGAAGAGGAGATCGGCAAGCGCCTCAGCCATCCGAGCATCATCAAGGTGCTTTCGCCCAAGCGCAAAAGCCGGATGTATATCGCGATGGAATATGTCGAGGGTATCTCGCTCCGAGCGATCATGCGAGATAACCGTCCAATGTCGGTGGAGATGGCGCTCGGCTTTGCCCGCCAGATCTGCGAGGCGATCGCCTACATGCATAGCCAGGGTGTGGTGCATCGCGATCTGAAACCTGAAAACATTTTGGTTGCCGACGGCAGAATCAAAATCATGGACTTCGGTATCGCGCTCGACGAATCTGCGCGCCGGCTGACCTGGTCGGGACTTTCCTCGACGATCGGCACACCCGACTACATGGCGCCGGAGCAAGTGAACGGGCGACGTGGCGACGTCCGCACCGATATCTATGCAGTAGGCACAATTCTCTACGAAATGTTAACGGGCGAGCTGCCCTACTCAGGCGAAAACGTCTACAACGTGATGAAGGCGAAGACCAACGAGGATCCGCAGCCTCCCACGGTATATCGCCACGATCTCGATCCCCATCTCGAAGAGATTATCCTGCGAGCGATCGAGCGACAGCCGCGCGATCGTTACGACTCAGCGGTTGAGATGCTCGAGGAGCTGAAGGATCCCTCTAAGGTTGCTCTGCATGGGCGCGCCGCCCGACTCCATCCTCGAAGCCTCGCCTGGAAGAAGTGGAAGGGAATTATTCTGACAGTAGGATTTTTTGCCTCATTGATAGGCTTGTTCATTTTTCTGATCTGGCTGGCGAACCGCTATCCGGCCGCACCGACTCAACCGCACCGATCTTTTCGCGGGCAGGTTAAATAGATGCTGTTTAAAAGACGCGAATATCAACGTACGGGACCTACCGGGGCTTGCTTGCGCAGAACTGCATCGATCGCTGGGCTTCTATTGGTGGCGTTCGCCACGATCGCACTTGCCGATTCCGACGCCGTCCATACCCACGAGATCGAGGGACTGACCAACGCCCTTAATATGGTCTGGGTGCTGATAGCGGGCTTTCTCGTGATGTTCATGCAGGTCGGCTTCGCGATGCTCGAAACCGGCTTCACGCGCGAGAAAAACGCCGTCCACACGATGGCGATGAATTTCATGATCTATGCGATCGGTCTAACCGGCTTCTGGTTGAGCGGCTACGCCTTCATGATGGGCGGAGTCGATTCGTGGCCGTCGCTAGGTTCGTTGCCGATCGGCCATCGTGAACTGACGATCTGGATCGGCGGTCATGCCTATGGATTGCTCGGTTTCCACAAATTCGCGCTGGTTAATGTCGCGCACGACCCGGCGAGCCTCGCGATGTTCCTGTTTGCCGTCGTCTTTATGGACACCGCGGCAACGATTCCGACCGGTGCGATGGCTGAGCGATGGAAGTTTTCAGCCTTCTGCGTTTACGGCTTTTTCATGTCGATGTTCCTCTATCCCCTCTACGGCAACTGGGTCTGGGGCGGAGGATGGCTTTCGCAACTTGGCGTGAACCTCGGTCTTGGGCATGGTCACGTTGATTTCGCGGGCTCCTCGGTGGTCCATATGACCGGCGGCGTGGCCGCGTTGGCCGGGGCGAAAATGCTTGGGCCCCGGATTGGCAAGTTTCGACGCGAGGGACAGATCGGATTACTGCCCGGGCACAACCTGCCGATGGCGATCATAGGCGCTCTTATCCTCGGCTTCGGCTGGTTCGGCTTTAATGCAGGCTCGTCGCTCGCGGCCTCCGACTCGCGTATCGCCGTGATCGCGGTTAATACGATGCTCGCATCGGCGGGTGGCGCTCTATCCGCTCTGCTATACCTCTGGCATCGCTACAATAAGCCCGATATCGCGATGGCGGTGAATGGCTTTCTTGGCGGGCTCGTGGCAATTACGGCGCCCTGCGCCTTCGTGACGCCGGTCGCGGCGGTCATGATTGGCGCGACCGCCGGCTTAATCGTCGTCGCGAGCGTGATCGAGTTCGAACGCCGCTTCCGTATCGATGACCCGGTCGGCGCAATCTCAGTGCACGGCGCCTGCGGTATCTGGGGCACGCTCGCGCTGGGTCTCTTCGCCGATGGATCCTACGGCGATGGCTGGAACGGAGTCGCCGGGCCAGTGCGTGGATTACTCTATGGCGACGGCGGCCAGTTCGTCGCGCAGCTTATCGGCACCGCCGTGAATGTCGCGGTGATTTACGGGCTGTCGATCGCCTTCTTCATGATCGTCGAGCACACCCTCGGTAATCGCGTGATCGCGGAAGTCGAATGGACGGGCCTCGATACACTCGAGATGGGCACCGAAGCCTACCCGACGGTGTAGAGCTGCAGGCTCATTTGGCTTTGATCGCGACGATAAAGCCGTCGGGGAACTTCTGATAACCCTCGTGGAAGTCGCCATTGATATCGGTGACGATCAACGTATCACCGATGAAGCCGACTCCGACCGGATTGCGCAGGCCCGATGCAACCTTGGCTAAGGCACCGTCGCCGGTGACGCGATAGACTGCGCCGTCACTGTGAACCTGGGCGAACGGTCCCTTGTTGGGCTCCTGAGTGATCCCGATATCGTTGTCCCACTTGCCTACTTCAGTCACGAAGAGTTCGCCACCATGATGGCCGAAACTGCTCGGTGCAAAAGCCATCGCACCCGGTTCGGTGAGACCGGTGGCGAAAGGCTTTTCGTCGATCGTTCCGTCAGGACGCATCCTCAGGATTCGTCCGCCACCCTCGACAGTCTTGGCGCGATTCGCTGGTGATGGCGTCACGCTTCCTAGCAGCATCGTGGTGCCATCGGTTGTGAAGGCGATCCCGCGAGGCGAGCCCCACTTATCCAGGTCTATCGTCTCGACGAACTTGCAGGTGTCATCGGGCGCGACGGTGTAGATGCTGTGATTGCTGGCGGTCGTAATCCAGAGCTGGCCCGCGAATGGACTATTCTCGGGACCGAAGCGGACGAAAAAGCCGCCGGCGCCTTTTTCGTGATTGGCATTGTCGGGCAGATAACAAACCAGGCTGTCGCGTCCCGTGACCGGATCGATGCGAACGATAGCGTCGGCAAGCTCCCATCCTCCCGCCGCGTTGGGCTCGTTAAACGCCAGCGCGTAAATCTGACCGCGATACTTACCGAAACTCGCCGGCGCTATATCGAGCGTATAAGGCGCGTAGCGGGCCGGGGCGGCAAACGGCGTGACCTTGCCGTCGGTCGTGATTTTCCAAATATGCCCATCAGCCGCATCGTCGGCGACGAGCATCATCTTATCGTCGAGCACAAAAAGGTCGAACGGATCGAAGACTTTTCCCGGCGGGACGAGAATAGAAGCGCTGAAATCGTGCTCAGTCGTGATGACGGGAGGCGCGAAGAGTTGGTCACGTTCGGTCTTGGTGACCATATAGGGTAGCGGAACCCATCGCTCGGCATCGTTCACCGATTCCTGATCGCTCGCGGCGCGCACAAAAGTGGAAAGAGGAGCCCCCATTAGGACGGCTGAAAATAGGAGGCTCAAGGTGGCGAGCCGAGTGTACTTCTTCGAATAGTTGTCCAATGGCAAAAACTTTCTTGTCGCTAAAGGCTGACCGAGCCTACGATACCTAAGCTTTTTGACCTCCGCCCACCATACCGAATCGAGACTCAGGGCATGGACCGCAAACAGGAATCGGGGACGAGTGAAGCAAACGTCGTGTACGGACGGACCGGAAAGCTGTTGGGCGCGGCCTTTCTAATCGGAATGGTGATCAACCTCTTCGACAACCGGCCGGTATCACGCCTCATTTCTGCATGGATCCCGTTCCGAACGTGGCGTTTCTTTCTGATCCTGCCTTATCTGCCGTGGGTAGCGCTTGGAGTTTTAATCGACGCATTGATCGATTGGCACTGCAGCATCAACCGGAATCTCTTTCGGCTCGAGATCGTCGCGCTCTGGATTTTGACCCTACCGCTGGTCACGATCGGGCTCTATCTTGGTCGCCGCTGGGCCCGATCTTCCGCCGCGCCGGCTCAAGCTTAACAAAACATCTTTCTATCTGTTGATTTGCCTTCGATTCCCTTGACTCGATAGCTCCGCAACCATTATCTTTGCCGCTCGCCTTTAGGTTTAGCCTTATGAAGTCAGGAAGCGAGGCTTTCGAGCCCGACGCTATCGATTTACAAATTATCGACGCGCTACAGGAGCACGGACGAATTCCGCACGCCAAGCTCGCCGACCAGGTAGGCCTGTCGGCGCCGTCCGTAATCGAGCGAGTCAAAAAGTTGGAAGATAGCGGGATAATCACCGGCTATCACGCCTCGGTCGATGCGCGGAAACTGGGTAAGGACGTGACGGCCTTTATCGGCGTCTCGATTGGCCATCCGCGGAGCATCACTCAATTTGAGGAAGCTCTGGCGCGGATGCCGGACGTCCTCGAGTGCCATCACGTCACCGGTGGGCATACGGTGTTGCTCAAGGTGAAGACCCACAACACGGCCTCGCTCGAAGAGCTGATCGGGCTCATTCGATTGATCGAGGGCGTTACGCGTACCGAAACGATGGTGGTGCTATCGACTCATATCGAGCGCTCCCAGATCGTGGTGATGCATGAAGAGAATCAAGCGGATGTGAGCAATGGCCGCCGCCATCGCCACGCCGTTACTAGAAATTCCACTGCCGAGTCGAGAAGGGCATGACGATGCAGGTTTTTCGCGGGATACCCAAAGCACAAGGACTCTACGATCCACAGTTTGAGCACGACGCGTGCGGCACCGGATTCGTCGTCAATATCAAGGGCGAGAAATCGCACGAGATGGTCCTCAAAGGGCTGCAAATCCTCGACAACCTGACTCATCGCGGGGCCACCGGGAGCGATCCGCGGACCGGCGACGGCGCCGGTATCCTGATGCAGATTCCGCACGATTTCTTCGTGCGCGAAGCCGGCAAACTCGGTTTCACGCTGCCGGCTGCCGGCGAGTACGGCGTCGGGATGGTTTTTCTGCCGCTCGATGGGACCAAACGGGAAAATTGCGAGCGTATCTTCGAACGTATCGTGCATGAGGAGGGACAGAAGTTCCTCGGATGGCGCAGCGTTCCAATCAACGAGAACGAGTGTGGTGATGTTGCGCGCCTGGGGATGCCGGCGATTCGGCAGATCTTTATCGCCCGCGGCGACGGTATCACCGATCAGGAGACGCTCGAGCGCAAGCTCTACGTAATCCGCAAGCGAATCACGAGCGAGGCCGCGAATATAGCGCTCGAAGAGGGCGAGCTGTTCTACGTGTGCAGCCTCTCTTCAGCCACGATTGTCTACAAGGGCCAGCTGATTTCGCATCAGATTCCCCGCTTCTATCCCGATCTGCGCGATCCGGCGATGACGACCGCACTCGCGATGGTCCATCAGCGATTCTCCACCAACACCTTCCCAAGCTGGGATCGTGCGCATCCATATCGCTTTCTGAGCCACAACGGCGAGATCAATACGCTGCGCGGGAATATCAACTGGATGCACGCGCGCGAAAAGCAGTTCGCCTCCGCGCTATTCGGCGACGATACCAAGAAGATTCTGCCCATCGTCGAGCCTAACGGCAGCGACTCGGCCGTGTTCGATAATTGCCTGGAGCTGCTCGTTCGTACCGGACGTTCGTTGCCTCACGCCATCATGATGATGATTCCGGCGGCGTGGCAGAACGATTCCCTAATCGATCCGGGGCAAAAGGCCTTCTACCAGTTCCACTCATGCATGATGGAGCCGTGGGACGGTCCAGCCTCGATCACCTTCACTGACGGCCGCCGAATCGGTGCAGTGCTCGATCGTAATGGACTGCGTCCCTCACGTTACGTCGTCACCAAGGAGGGGATGTTCGTGATGGCGTCGGAGACCGGCGTGCTCGATATCCCGCCCGACCAGATCGAGTACAAGGGTCGCCTCCAGCCCGGCAAAATCTTCTACGTCGATACGGTCGAAGGGCGCATCGTTCAGGACGACGAAATCAAGCAAGGTTTCGCGCAGCGTCATCCGTATCAGAAGTGGCTGGACGAGCAATTGGTTCCTCTCGAAACGTTGCCAACACCGGCATCGTATCCGCCGGTGAACGGCTTCGAGCCGCTCGACCTGCTCCAGCAGCAGCAGGCTTTCGGCTACACGCTGGAAGAACTGAAGATGATTCTGGCGCCGATGGCGGCAAATGGGCAGGAGCCGGTCGGCTCGATGGGCACCGATACACCGCTGGCAGTGCTCTCCGACAAATCGCCACTGCTCTTCAACTACTTCAAGCAGCTCTTCGCCCAAGTGACGAATCCACCCGTCGATTCGATTCGCGAAGAGATGGTCATGTCGGCCGAAACGACGATCGGGGCGGAGGAAAATCTCTTTGAAGAGACCCCGCTCCACTGCCGGCAGTTGCGACTGAAGAACCCGATTCTGACCAACGCGCAGCTTGAGCAGATCAAGCGGCTTTCCCGACCCGGCCTTCGCGCAGCCACGCTGAGCATGCTGTTCCGCATCAAGGATGGCGAGGAGGGATTGCGCGAGGCGCTCGACAAGCTATGCCGCGACGCGTCCAAGGCGATCGCCGACGGCTACACGATTCTCGTGCTGTCGGACCGTGGCGTGAACTTCGAATGGGCTCCGATTCCGAGCCTGCTCGCCACCGGCGCCGTGCATCATCATCTGATTCGCGAAGGCACTCGCACCAAGTGCGGCCTCGTGATCGAATCGGGCGAGCCGCGAGAAGTGATGCACTTCTGTCTGCTGGTCGGCTATGGCGCAGGCGCGATCAATCCGTATCTGGCTTACGCCACGATGGCCGGGATGATCCAGGACGGTCGTCTCAAGGACGTGACTGAAGAGGAGGCCGTCGAGCATTTCGTTAAGGCGCTCGGCAAGAGCCTGGTTAAAGTCGCGTCGAAGATGGGTATCTCGACGGTCCAGAGCTATCGCGGTGCGCAGATCTTCGAAGCGATCGGACTCAGCAAGGAAATCATCGACAAGTACTTTACCTGGACGCCGTCACGCGTGGGCGGAATCGGCCTCGATGCGATCGCGCGCGAAGCTGCCAATCGCCATCGGCAGGCTTACGAGGCCGATCCGAATCTCGACGGCGAGCTCGAAGTCGGCGGCCAGTATCAATGGCGGCGGCGCGGCGAGCATCACATGTACAACCCGAACACGATCGCAAAGTTGCAGCATGCGGTCCGTGCCGGAAACTACAAGATGTTCAAGGAATACACGCGCTTGGTCGACGACCACAGCCGTAATCTCTCGACCCTGCGCAGTCTTTTGAAGTTCAAGAGCGATCGCCCGTCGATTCCTATCGAGGAGGTCGAGCCTGCGACGTCGATCGTTAAGCGCTTCAAGACCGGCGCGATGTCCTTCGGCTCAATTAGTAAGGAAGCGCACGAGAATCTCGCGATTGCGATGAACCGGCTGGGTGGCAAGTCCAACACCGGTGAAGGCGGCGAAGATCCGGCGCGTTTCGAGCGCGATCCGAACGGCGACTGGCGGCGCAGCGCGATCAAGCAGGTCGCCTCGGGGCGCTTCGGTGTCACGAGCTGGTACCTGGTTAATGCCGACGAACTGCAGATCAAGATGGCGCAGGGCGCCAAACCCGGTGAAGGCGGACAGCTCCCGGGTCATAAGGTCGACGAGTTTATCGCGAAGATTCGCTGCTCGACCCCCGGCGTAGGACTGATTTCCCCGCCGCCGCATCACGATATCTATTCGATCGAGGATCTCGCTCAGCTCATCCACGATCTCAAGAATTCCAATGATCGTGCGCGCGTGAGCGTAAAGCTCGTCGCCGAAGTCGGTGTCGGCACAATCGCCGCCGGGGTCGCTAAGGCGAAGGCGGATGTCGTTCTGATCAGCGGCTATGACGGCGGTACCGGTGCATCACCCCTGACCTCGATTAAGCATGCAGGGATTCCGTGGGAACTCGGGCTTGCTGAAACGCAGCAGATTCTTGTGATGAATAATCTGCGCGGTCGTATCCGTGTCGAGACCGACGGACAACTCAAGACTGGTCGCGACGTGGCAGTCGCAGCGCTTCTCGGAGCGGAGGAGTTCGGCTTCGCCAGCGCGGCGCTGGTCGCCTCGGGATGTATCATGATGCGCGTTTGCCATCTGAACACCTGCCCGGTCGGGGTCGCGACGCAGGACCCCGAACTGCGCAAGAAGTTCGAGGGCAAGCCTGAGCACGTTGTAAATCTGATGATGTTCATCGCGGAAGAACTGCGCGAATACATGGCGCAGTTGGGCTTCCGCACGCTCGATGAGATGGTCGGTCGTGTCGAATGCCTCGACGCCGACGATGCGATTCGCCATTGGAAGGCGCAGCACGTTGATCTCAGCGCGATTCTCGCGAAGCCCAACGTGCCGGCGGGCTGGGCGCTCCATTGCGTGGAAAAGCAGGACCACGGTATCGAGAAGGCCCTCGACCAGCAGCTCAAAGAGCTATGCAAGGAAGCGCTGGAGCATCGCAAGCCTGTCGAGGTCCATTTGCCGATCCACAATACCAATCGCACGGTCGGGACGATTCTCTCGTCAGAGGTATCGCGCAAGCACGGCGAACGTGGATTGCCGCCCTACACGATCCAGATTCATTTCAAGGGATCCGCTGGGCAGAGCTTCGGTGCCTGGCTCGCGCCGGGTGTCGCGCTTTATCTCGAAGGCGATGCCAATGACTATTGCGGCAAGGGGCTATCGGGCGGTTTCATCGCGGTTCGACCGTCGCGCGACGCGAGCTTCAAAGCCGAAGAAAATATCATTATCGGCAACACTGCTCTGTACGGTGCAACCGGTGGCGAGGCGTTCTTCCGCGGTATCGCGGGCGAGCGCTTCGCGGTGCGTAACAGCGGCGCGACTGCTGTAGTCGAAGGTGTCGGCGATCACGGATGTGAGTACATGACGCGCGGTCTAGTTCTCGTGCTTGGCAAGACCGGACGCAACTTCGCCGCCGGCATGAGCGGTGGCGTCGCCTATGTGCTCGATACCGACGGTACCTTCGCAGGCAAGTGCAACATGGGCATGGTCGAGTTGCATAAGATTGAGAATCAGGTCGAAATCAAGGAACTGCACACGCTGATTTCGCGGCATTACCAGTACACCGAGAGCGCCGTCGCACGGATGATTCTGGACAACTGGGATGCGAACATCGGCAAGTTCGTGAAGGTGATGCCGACCGAGTACCGCCGCGTGCTCGAAAGCCAGCTCAACCTGAAATCGGATATGGCAAAACTCGCCGCGGTGTAAGGCAAGCGACCGTAGTTCGAATAGTCAGTCGGGAGAGAAGTAGTCGATGGGCAAAATAACGGGCTTCATGGAGATCAAGCGCGAGACCAATCAGCGCCGGCCGGTGACTGAGCGGGTCAAAGACTATCGCGAGTATGAACTCAAGCTGCCCGAGGCCAAGCTGCAGGAGCAGGGCGCACGATGCATGGATTGTGGTATCCCGTTCTGCCATCGCGGATGCCCACTCGGGAATATCATCCCTGATTGGAACGACCTAGTTTATCGTGGCCGTTGGCGCGAGGCGATCGATCGGCTGCACTGGACCAACAACTTCCCTGAGTTCACCGGTCGCGTCTGTCCGGCGCCGTGCGAAGAGGCCTGTGTCCTCAATATCAACGACAACCCGGTCACGATTAAGCAGATCGAGAAGCACATTATCGATCATGCATGGGCCGAGGGCTGGATTCCGCCGCGTCCGAGTCAGCGTAAAACCGGCAAAAAGGTCGCGGTGGTCGGCTCGGGTCCCGCCGGGATGGCTTGCGCGCAACAACTCGCGCGGGCGGGCCATGCCGTAACGCTCTACGAACGCGCGGATCGTATCGGCGGATTGCTCCGCTACGGAATTCCCGACTTCAAGCTTGAAAAGTGGCAAGTCGAACGCCGCGTCGAGCAGATGAAAGCCGAAGGCGTCGAGATCGTAACCAGCTGCAAAGTCGGCACCGATATCACGGCCGACGATCTGCGGCGCAAGTACGATGCGATCGCGCTAACGATCGGCTCGACCAAGCCGCGCGATCTGCCGGTACCGGGACGCGATCTCAAGGGAATCCATTTCGCGATGGAATTCCTGCCGCAGCAGAACAAACGCAACGCCGGCGACACGATTCCCTCTGATATCTCGATCACCGCGACGGGCAAGAAGGTCGTCATCCTTGGCGGTGGCGATACCGGCTCAGATTGCCTCGGCACCTCGAATCGCCAAGGCGCAGCTAGCGTTCATCAGTTCGAATTGCTGCCGATGCCGCCCGAGAAGCGTACCGCAACGATGCCTTGGCCGGACTGGCCGATAATCCTCCGCACCTCGACTTCGCATGAAGAGGGTGTGACGCGCGACTGGAGTATCAATACCAAGTACTTCGAGGGCGAGAACGGCGTAGTCAAAAAGCTCCACGGCGTGCGACTGAACTGGAAAAACGACAACGGCCGCATGTCGATGGAAGAGGTTCCGGGCAGCGAGTTCGCGATCGAGTGCGACCTGGTTTTACTGGCGCTCGGCTTCCTCGGCCCCGAGCCTGACGGAATCATTGCAGCACTCGGCCTCAAGCTCGATCAGCGCGGGAATGTCCTCTGCGACAACTACCATTCGAGCCTGCCCGGCGTTTTCGCGGCCGGCGACGCGCGCCGCGGTCAATCGCTGGTGGTCTGGGCTATTTGGGAAGGTCGCGAATGTGCCCGTGCCGTCGATACCTATCTGATGGGCGAGACTTTTCTCCCGGCGAGTCCCGAACTATAAGCTAGGCCTTTATGGCCGTTTACCTGGATAGCAGTGCCTTCGACCATCTCTACCGGAAGGTCGGATGCACTGCTGCCGATATTGCAAATCTGCGCACACAGGTTTACGGGCGCGAACTGACCATCCTCCTGAGTATCCATACGCTCGAAGATTTCGTGCTCGATCATCATGGCCGCCCCGAGGCGATGACGGCGCGCACCAAGCTGACTCTATCCTTCAGCAATTTTCGCCGGATGGTCAAACCGTGCGATCAACTTCTGATCGACGATATCCGCGCCTACCTGGACTCCGGCGAAGCGGGCCGGCCATATATCGATGCGAACCTGCAGAATGTGATCGGCGAGGGCATCGCTGCAATGGTCGAATCGGATGGCGAGGATCTCGACGAGGATATGATCGCGGCGCTCGAAGCGGCACGCGGCAAGCGCAGCTGGTTCAGCGAACTCGCCGAGATACTCGGCGACGCGCCGAGTGAATCGCTGAGCTTCGAGGCCTACAGTGAACGGGAAACGCCGCGATTGCTTGAAGCGCAAGCCCAATTCGCAGGAGTGTTGGAGACTTGCCGGGCGCGCGGCTTCGAGGGATTGCTGACGATTCCCAGCGTGAATATCGCTACGAAAGCGATCTTGGCGCTGGCTTTCAACGGCAACTTTCTCGGACGGGAGCCGGGCGACCGAACCTATCTCGATCTATGCCACGCGCCGAGCGCCGCCGCCGTCGCCAAGACGATGGTTTCCGATGATGCTTTCCTGCGCCAACTTCTGACGCAGGTAACACTGCAAAAGCTCGAAATTTCCGATTTGCCCAGTTTTCTAAATAAAGTAGGCTAGGCGCGAGAGCACCCGCTTAACGCCGCAGGCCCATCGCATCGAGTTTGCGTATTAGCCAGTCCATCCGATCACAGCCCCAGAAACGCTCCCTATCCACGATAAACGTCGGCACCCCAAAAACCTGATCGCGATCGGCCTCGGCGAAGTAGGCTTTCAGGCGCGGCTTGGCTTCAGCTTCTTCATCAGCGATATAGCGCCGGAACTGCGTATCGTCAGCGCCGACTTCGCCGAGAATTGCCGCCAACGCGTCAGGATTCTCTACATTCAACTCACGCCGCCAAAAGCGATCGTAAACGCGATCCGAGTATTCGCGGAACTTGCCCTGGTCCTCGGCGCACATCCCGCCGTAAAACGCGAAACGACAACTGTATATCCGCTGCGGCGGCATGATTGTCATGCCACGCTCGCCGGCGAGTCGCCGCGCATCGAGATAGAGATACTTCAGCTTGCGCCGATTCCGCTCGTCACGCTCGACCACCTCTCCGCCGTAGACCTTGCGGATATTCACCCCGAACGGTACGAGGCGCAGCTTCACTCGATGGGTCCGCTCAAGATCATAGGCTGGTGCGACCGCCAGATAGGTAAAAGGGCTGGTGTAGGCGAAGTAGAATTTGATCTCGAAGTCGCCCTGCATCGTCAATCCGAATATTTCTTGGAAAGCGCTTCCGCTTCCGGCACACCCATCAAGTCAGTCAGTTCCTCAAAGAGTTGGGCGTTGAACGGCACATCCATCGAGCCCGTATCCTTCAACTGCCGAAGCGCATCGCGGAAGTTCACGTATGCTGCCATCAGGCTGGCAATATGGATCGTCAGCTTGAAGCCGTAGCGAGCCAGTTCAGACACCGGCAGCAGTGAGCCGTTGTATAGCAATGGCAGATCGCCGAGCTTGGTGGCGTAATTCTCGAGATCGGCCTTGGTGCGGATACCATCGACGAAGAGTAAATCGGCGCCGGCTTCGCGGTAAGCGCGGCACCGCCGGACAACATCGTCCCAGCCATTAACGGCGAGCGCGTCAGTCCGCGCGATAATCACGAAATCCGGGTCGCGGCGCGCATCACAGGCCGCGCGTACCTTCGGCACCATCTGTTCGAGAGGAATGACCTGCTTGCCCGCCAGAAAGCCGCACTTCTTCGGCCAGACTTGGTCTTCGATATGCAGCGCTGCCGCACCCGCATCCTCGTATTCGCGCACGGTGCGCCACACGTTGAGCGGATTGCCATAGCCGGTGTCGGCATCGCAGATAACTGGAATTTTCACGGTGTTGGCGATAGCGCGAACGTTCTGCACCATCTCGTTCATCGTGAGCAATCCCAGGTCCGGAAAGCCACGAGCGGCAGCGGTTCCAAAGCCGGTCATATAGACCGCGTCGAAGCCGGTCCGCTCAGCTATCCGCGCCTGCATTCCATCATAGATGAATGGCGCCACGGCCATCGTGGGCGCCGCGAGCAATTCGCGCAGCCGGGAAGTAGGCCGCTGCGAACTCACTGACCCTGACCGACCTTTTCTGCTTGCGCCTGGGCGTCAAACTGGCGCAACTTCGCAAGCTTTGCATCGGTGGGTTCTTCTACTTTCTGAGCCCGAGCCTCTTCGGCCTGATGCTTGTTGGGAAGCTCACCATCGATCTTTTCGATTGCTTCCTCAGCCAGCTTGCGCACCATTGGCGACGGGTCCGTCTTTACAGTTTCGATTAGTTTATCGCTCGAGCGTGGATCGCCGATCTCGCCTAACGCAAAGATCGCAGTGCCGCGACTTGCCGTGTCATCGGTCTGGTCGAGGTATTCCATCACGGGCAAGCTGCCACGCGTATCCCCGATACGCCCGAGCGCCGCTACCAGATGCAATTTCTCAATCGCAGGGGTTTCGCGCAGGAATAGGTCTTGTGACATCGCCGTGACCGCATCGTGTGATCCACGCGCACCGAGAACGTCGATAGCCTTGATACGAACGCGAACGTCGGAATCGCTCAAAACCCGAAACAGCAGTTCGTTCGCCTCGGCACTGTCACCGACGAAGCGGAGCTTCTCGACACCCTCGGTCCTGACTCGCGGGTCGGCGTCAGCAATTCGCTTCTTCGCTTCTTTGATGAGATCGGTGTCATTCTTGCCCTTGCGGCTGGGACCCGCTTGCTCCATCTGTTCCAGGCTGGAGAAAGCACCGTGCGGGCCACCGTAGGCGGAATTGGTTAGCGGCTGAGCATGAGCAGAGCCACAGATAAAGAAGAATCCGGCTATCAAAGCCGCGAGCGCTAAACGAAACCGATCCCGCATTCCAAGCTCCTCGACGATTGGGCAAAATCATTCAAAATCATGGCTTTTGGATCAAGCAAGCAGATAGCCGTCCTCGGCCTCACATTAGCTGTGGTGGTGAAGTCAGCTGTCGCCGCCACTAATACAATGCCAGAGAGTCACGCTGCTGCGCCATCTCCAGTCCCTGCCGCGAAGACCTCTCGGCCGCAACCTCAGGCGATGCGGACACCCAAACCCGTCGCCCTACCGGCCAATGTAATCATTCCTCGCTATCCGCAAGGTCCCGAGCCCTTCCGCGACGGCGAAACGCTGATTTACGATGCCTCTTGGGAAGGAATACCCGCGGCCGAGGCCCGCATTACGATAACGCATAACCGCGTCCATCCGGATTGGTGGACCGGTCAAATGTGGATCAACAGCAGCAAGGTCGTCGATCCGCTCTATCGGATGCGCGATTACTTCCGCGAAGATTTTGGCTTTACGTCCTGGCTACCAGACTCGATTCAAATCCAGCAGCACGAAAAGTCGCGACGGGATCGCTGGGACGCCTCCTTCAATAGCGATCGGACCCTGATCACCGCAGTCCGAACCAACAAGCAGGGTCGTACCTGGATGAGGAGCTTCACCGGTGGTGCTCCATGGGGACCTTTTTCGGGCGCGATGATGGCGCTGTCGCAGCCACTCAGAATCGGCAAAACCTACACCTTCGACGTTTTCAGCGGTGGCAATCGCTATGTTTTTTCGTTCGACGTGGTCGGACGCGAGCGGATTACCACGGGTCTCGGGACCTTCAATGTTCTGAAGATCCAGCCTTCGGTAGTTTGGCTGAGTGAGGGTAGCTTCAGGGATCAGGCAACCGAGATGACGGTTTGGTTGACTGACGACCCGCGGCACCTGCCAATCCGCATCGAATCGGCAGTCTTTATCGGCTCGGTGGTGGCAGACCTGACGCAGATTTCACAGGATGCCCCTAACGCGAAGGCGATCGCGAGTCCGACCCCTGCCGTGGCCTCTACGCCGACTAATTAGTCGACGTCACCAGTCTCAAAATGGGCGAAGAGCGTTCCTGATAGGGTGCCAACGAGGAGCCACATCACTAGCGCTCCGACGAGACTCCACACGATAAAAGAGTGCTCGATCGCAGCGGAACCTGCCTGTACCGACGGAATCGGCAGCCTCTCGGCAATCAATAACGGCAGGACAAGAAGCACCGCCCCAACTATCTTGAGAAGTTTACGTCCGAAAGCCAGTAGGCTAAGACCGAGCGCGGTCGCGAAAGCCGCAGCGAGCCACAGAGCCTGTCGCGTCGCCAGCGAGCCCAATTCGATCCCTGGCAGCAGCGGAGGCACGACTACTGATGGTCCAAGATGAAAAGTAGCAAACCCGGCCAGCCCCCATCCAATTCCCGACCAAGTCCCCAACCGACCCGTCGCAAGATAAGCAGCACATAGAATCAGACCGAAGCCGCTGGCGAGGAGAATATCGCCGATCAGGGTATAGGTGGCACGAGTCGTGGCGTTCTGCGAAGGCTCACCCGCGCGATTTTCATGGCTCGTTGTCTGCTCGTGGGTTTCGGCCTGATAAATCAGCGGTATCAAGGCCCGGTGCTGGATTAGAAACGAAGCCGAACCTGCGATTATTCCCGCGACCACCGCGGAAATTATCGTTCTGAAGAGCACGCTTTAATGACAGGGAAACCCGGACGTGTGACGCACGTCGTGTACGGCTCCGTGGAGAAAGTCGTTGGCGGAGAAGCCAACCGAATAGACTATCGACAGGCCGAGAACGATCGCGAAGGCCGCGACTAATCCTCGCGCGATCGATCGACTTAGGGTTCTCGATTGTTTCGCTTCAGCGATCGCGAGTTGATCGGTCATCTCTTCCATCGCTGCTCCCTCTGCATCAATGGTCTGAATCCGTCGCCGCAGCCTCTTCAGCGGCGCGCTTCTCGATCTCACCAGCGGCACAGACACTCTTCTCAACGATCAGTCTCTGCAACACCCGGAGAAAACGTTCGTAATAGGTCGATTGCTCCTGCCGTGCGTCGGCCGCCGCTATCTCGGCTATCAACCCGGCCTGGAACTCGCTCCACTGGTAGCAGCCGCGCTCACATAGTCCGACCGCCATGCCGAAGACCCGACTCTCCCATGGCTCGTTGAAGACCGGTTCACCGTTAAGGCGCGGAATCGCGGCAGGACTGGTGGTATCGGCAGCTATAGTTGCGGCAAGGTCTTTCATTGCATTAGCGCGCTGGCGACGCGACCTTCCCAACCCCAATCATCGAATCACGTGTGACGATTGCGGCAAGCTCGGCCTCGCTCATCCCATCGGTTCCGGCAGGGCGCTCGGGCAGCACCATGTAGCGAATCTCGGCGCTGCTATCCCATACCCGCAGCTCGACGTTGGCCGGGATTTCGAGGCCAAATTCTTTCAGTACGACGCGTGGCTCGCGCACGACGCGCGCACGATACTCCAGCGACTTATACCAAGTCGGCGGTAAGCCGAGCACCGGCCACGGATAACACGAGCAGAGCGTGCAGACGACGACGTTATGCACGCGCGGCGTATTTTCAACGACAACCATATGCTCGCCCTGCAAGCCACCGAAGCCGAGTTCTGCAATCGCCGCGGTACCGTCTTTCAATAGGCGCTTCTTATATGCGGGATCCAACCAGGCGCGCGCTACGACCTTGGCACCATTGATCGGGCCGACATCTTTCTCATAGTGCTCAACAATTTTGTCGACGGCGTCACTGGCAATCAGTCCCTTTTCAACCAGCAACGATTCGATCGCTTTGGCGCGCGCCGCCGCGTCGGAGAGAGGACGCGGATGATGATGGCTCTTATCGTGATCGTGCTCGCTCATCGGCTCTTCTTCCTCGTCGTTTTGGCTTTGCCCCGAACTGGTTTGGATACGCGTGCCGCCACCTTCGGCTGTGCCACGCGCTTCAGCTTGGCGACTTTGGTCCTTGCGGGCTTGCCTTTCGATACTTTTGGAGTCGGTCTCGTCGCCTTTACCGCTTTGGCTTTGACCGCTTTGGCTTTCGCGACCTTACGTGATGACTTCGGCTTAACCGGCAAGGCTGCCTTCGTCGCCGATGCATCCGGGGCCAGATAGCTCTCCCACAGATCGATCAGCACGCATTCATTAGACGCGGCGGCGGGTCCCCACAGCTCCTGCGATCCGATCCTTACGGTATAAAGATGCTGCGGATTCTCGCCAAGACCATGCGCATTGGTGTCCGGGAACACATGCGCGCCATGGTGCGCCGTGATAACGCCCTTTTTGCCCCGCGTGTAGCGCGGCATCCGCGTATGTCCGTGCGGATTAAGGTTGCGTGTGACGATTTTGTCACCGACCGCGAAGCGTGGCTTCTTGCTGATCGATCGCGTTACCGGACTCCCTGCTTTCAACATCTCCGCTATGCCCGCCGCTACGGCAGGATCTTCTAGACGCGGAACTGGCTGGCTTGGGGTCATCGTGAGCCGCGTGACGCGCGATTCGATCTCCTCGCTGGAGAGAATGCCCGTCTCGATCAAGAGATTTTCAAGATTGTTGAGATGCCGCTGGTAGTAACTGGCTGCCAGGTAGTCCACTGGATGCTGACGCTCGATTCTGTGCCTAAGGGCGTCAAGGGGCAGCGCAATCATAGGCATGGACGTGAAGAGCATACCCCACGTCCGACCCTCCCACGGCTCGCGGAAGACCGGCTCGTTAGCTTCCGCTTCGACCGGCCCAAACCCATCCATCCCGCCGATATCGTGAACGCTGTTCATAGGCTCCCCGCCCGCATCCGCTCGTTACTCATCGGATAGCTGCGGGCGGTGCGATTGTCAAAGCCGCTTCTTCGCCGCCTTCACTGTGCGTGCCCCGCCGGCCTTACCTGATTTTGCTTTCCGCGCTTTCCCGGTCGCGGACGCATCGGGGGCCAAATAGCTCTCCCACATATCGATCAGCACACTCTGATTAGGCTCGGCCGCATCACCCCAGAGTTCGCGCGCCGAAATCCGCACCGTGTAGAGATGCTGCGGATTCTCCCCGAGACCATGCGCATTCGTATCGGGAAAGACGTGCGCCCCATGATGCGCCGCGATCACGCCATGTTTGTTCCGCGTATAACGCGGTAGCCGCGTATGGCCGTGCGGATTCAGATTCCGCGTGAGCACCTTGTCGCCGACATCGAAACGCGGTTTCCCTTTGATGGTGCGTGCTGCTGGTCTTCCGGTGCGCACGATTCGCGCGATCTTGCCGGCAAACACCGGATCTTCGCGCCGAGGTATCGGCATGGTCGGATCAACGGCGAATTGAGCTACTTTCGCATCGATCTCTGCTTGCGTCAGCGCACCCGACTCGATGATCAATTCCTCTTGCCGTGCCAGCCAGCGCTCGTAGTAGGTCGAGCCGAGATATTGCGCCGGTGGAAGTCGCTCCAGTCGATACCGCCGTCCGTCGCCAGTGGTTTGCGTGGTATCACCCGCCCGCAGCATCACCATCCCGAAGACCCGTCGTTCCCACGGTTCGTGAAAGACCGGTTCTTCAGCCTCAGCTTGTACCGGCCCGAAGCCGTCCGTTCCCCCAATATCGTGAAGGCTGTTCATACGGATCGCGTAATTCCCGTTAACGCGAATGTCAAAGGCTCACTTGCCGCTTCACGCGGGGCGTGTGCTATTTTTGCCCAGCATCTCGACCGTTTCCGCATCAAGGAGCCTGATCGATGGGCAAAAAGCTGGAGTTCTTTTACGACTGTTCGAGTCCGTGGACTTACCTCGCCTTCACGAAGATCGAAGAGGTAGCAACACGCAACAAAGCTGATCTTATCTGGAAGCCGATTCTGGTGGGCGGCGTCTTTAACGCGGTAAACCCCTCCGTTTACGAGAGCCGGGAGAAACCGGTCAAAGCGAAGGCTCGCTACTACGCCAAGGATTTGCAGGATTGGGCACACTTCTACGGCATCAAGATCGGCAATCCGACGGTCTTTCCGGTGAATTCAGTTAAAGCGATGCGCGGGGCATTCGTAGCCCTCGAGCACGGCCTCATTTCGCCCTACTCGCGCAAGGTCTTCGAAACCTACTGGGGCGAGGATCGCGATATCAGCAAGGACGACGTTCTGCGTGAAATCGTGCGCGCAGTCGGTCTCGACGAGAAGGAATACTTCGATAAGATCGCCCGGCCCGAGTACAAGGACAAGCTCAAGGCCAACACCGACGAATTGATTGAGCGCGGCGGCTTCGGCTCCCCGACCATCTTTGTCGAGGGGTATATGTTCTTCGGTAATGACCGCCTGATGCTGATCGAGCACGCGCTACAGCATTCGCATTGATCACGGCTTCGCTGCCCGACCGGCTTCGCGCCTTCGTTGCGATTCGTCTCAGCGCCTCGAGCGAGGAGACGATCGCGGATTTCATCGAAGAGCTGCGAACCCTAAGGGCCGGGATACGATGGACCCGGCGCGCGAATCTCCACCTGACGATCCGGTTTCTCGGTGGCGATGTGCCGGCGGCGATGGTCACGGCACTCGACGCCGAGCTCGATCGGATAGCATCCAACACAGCGCCCCTTACGCTTCGCGCACGCGGATGCGGTGTGTTTCCCAATTTATCTCGACCGCGCGTCGTCTGGATCGACCTGCAAGGCGAACCGCTGATTCAGCTTGCCACTCGTGTCGAGCAGGCCGCGCAAGCATGCGGCTTCATCGCCGAGGATCGCGGCTACGTGCCGCATCTGACGATCGGCCGGGTGCGCGATCTCCATCGATGGAGCCTGATCCGCAGCATCCTCGTCGCCTCAGCCGATCGGCTTTTTGGTGCGTCGACGATCGATTCGATGATCCTCTACCGGAGCGTGCTCGGCCCCGAGTCATCAACCTACGAAGAGCTTGCCCGCTATCCACTGACCGCCAAACCGTGAATCACTCGATTGCCCAACACACGTTCTATCGCTGTAGCCGGCAGTGCGAGAAGGGAAGGTGCGCGACGAAGAAACATGACTCGACGCGATGTAGGCGATCACTGCAAATTGTCATACTGTCGTTGAGGGAGAATCACTGATGAAAAGAGCGCGCTGGATTGTAACTTCTTGTTTATCGGTTCTCGCTGCTGCGATCGCAATGAACGCCTACGCGCGGCCGCTCGGTCACGAGGCCCAGGCGGTGATCAACGTCTTGCTCGCAGCGCCCGAGGTCAAAACCGAGTCCGGCTTCAATGCGACGATGGTGATCGCTCCTGGCGAACTTTACGACCCGCTTTTCATGGAGCCGCACGGCAACGTGGTCTGGATGAATGACGACGGCCGCGCGACCGACGGTCATGGCAGTCGTCTCGTGGCGATCGACCCCGATGGCAAAATCTCTGTCCTGATGGGTGCCGACAAACTGCTGCCGGTCACGGGGTTCGATATTGCCCCTCAAGGGTTTGGCAATTTTGGCGGGCAGCTTTTCTCGATTGCGCAGCCAACCTCTGCGGCAAAAGGCGCGACCGTGAATCATGTGATTCAGCGGGTCGATCTGATGGCGCATACCGCGTCGGTCATATGCACCCTGCCGGCGGCAGGTAGCGTCGCCAAAGGCATCGCCGGTTACGGCGTCGACGCGCGCTTTGGTCCCGCGGGGAGCGGCTTTGCCAACAAGTTCTTCTCCATCGCGGCGCTCAACGACATGATCTATGTCACCACCGCCGATGGAGCCTGCAAACCCTTTGCTGATACTTCGCAGTTCGGCTCACCCTTCGGCCTGACTTTCACGACCGACGGCTCCGCGATGCTTGCGACGGTTGCCGGGGGCGAGGTTGTATCTTCCAACACGGCGGCTAAAGGGATGATTGTCCGTATCTCTCCCGACGGTAAGGTCGATCCCAAACCGGTAGTCTCGGGGCTCGTTCGCCCCGCCGGTATAGATATCGCGCCCGCTGGTTTCGGCGAGTATGCGGGACAGATCTTCGTCGCTGATATGGGTGATATCCAGGTGCCGGTGCCGCAGACTCAGGCTCTGAAGCGCGACGGCAAGATCTATCGGATCACTAAGGAAGGCGAGCTGAAGCTGGTCGCGTCAGGCTTCGTCAATCCGTCCGGGCTGCGCTTTATCGGCGACCATTTGTGGGTCACCGATATTAATGGCGACTTCATCGCCGGGATGCGCGAACTACCGGACGGGTTCCTCGTCCAGATCGATGCGAAGTAAGCACGCCCTAAGAGCTATTACTCGGCAGCAAACTCCTCGACGCAGCACTTAGCGATTTCGGTGTGTGCCGTGTCGTCATCGATCGGCTCCAGATGGGGATGGCCGCTGAGCACTCCCCAGTTGAATTGCTCGCGAATGTAATAGACGCGCGCTTGGGCATCGATTTCCGTCTCGTCGTTACTCTCCGCACCCTCGACGCTGCATGTGGTCTTGCCAACAGGAACGATAAACGCATGATATCCGCCTGGACCGATCCGCGCCGTTTCGTCGCCGCAGGTTACCGGTGGACGCAGGAGCGAGCAGCTGTAGTGATAGGGGCGATAGACGTAGATCGTGGCGTACTTGGGTGGTGCCGCAACCTTATGGAAGGGTTCGCCCTGCACTGCGCATCCGGAGACCAGCATCCCGATCAATAGAAACCGCGGTAGGATACGATTCATCTGGACCTCTCCGATGCCGCAGTAGCTGGCGCTTCTTTAACTGCTGCAGCCAGACGATTACTGTCCTGTGCCAGCTTCGCATCGATTTTATCGCGCACGGCGACGCGCGCGGCCTGCTCGACCTCGCGATGGGTCGGTTCGTGGTACAGCGTGTATGAACGCGAAATATGCGTCTTCGCGGTGTAATCCCCGATCACCCGATTGTGATCGAAGATCGTTAGAGTAGCGAAGGCCGTAACCCCGATATCGCCCAAGGGAGCGCCGACGTAAGTCACCGGATCGAGCGCCGAGATAATTAGAGGGATGTGATAATCGTCGTGCGTCAGCTCCTCGCGATAGGAAAAGGTTATCGGCGAATCGGGCGAGAGAGATTGCGCAACCGTCGGCGGTAGATTATCGGGACTGCCATCGACCAGGCGCCCCTTGAAAGGTAATGACGAGGACGCCGGCGTCGACGGGTTCGTCGCTGCAATACTGGCTGTGTCAGGAGCTATGCTTTGCGCGGATGGAGTTGACTCGTCAGCATTCCGATCAAGACCGCACCCACTGAAACAGGTGAGTACAAGAACGGAACAGATGAGTCTTAACCGAGCGCCCATGCTAAGTCGCCGTCAGCTTCAATTCTCAACTGGCGATGCAACCTACACAAGCCGCAAAAAAGAAGCGGCGCTCATCGCGCCGCCTCTATCGACTATGTTTGGTCCTCGGTTAGAGTTCCGTGCAGGAAGGTGAGCCAGCCGGATTAACAATCGCGCCAGAATTGGCGAACCAGGCGTTGGTGCCGCAATTCGCATTTTCGTCGTCGAGGTCTGCGTTTGAGTCCCCCGATGCCGTTAATCCACTGAGACTGTTCAGCAAGTCTCCGCGATCGGCCGCAATTCCATGAGCTTCCGGTAGCGGAATAGTGGGAGTCGTGTCGTTGCCCGCGATAATGCCGGTCACGATATTTTTGGTGCTTGTTTTAGCCCCTGACCCACACGAGCCTCCCACACCATTGGTCCCGCAGCCCAGATAGACGCCTGCTTGCATATTACCTTGCGTAATTGCGAAACGAACCGAGTTCGACGACGAGCCGTTGAGCCACACTCCATAAATGCTGTTGTCAAAAGCCGAAAAATCGAAGATGGCGTTCGACGAAGAACCTGAAAGTGCCACCCCCGAACCGGCAACGCTACCGCTCGCGTCAAAATTGAACAGCTGATTTTTGCTGGAGTTCGTGAGCGTTACGCCAGTGACCTGGTTGTTGTCCACGGAGAAGCCGGAAAGAATATTCGAGGACGACGCCGTCAGCGTGACTCCACCACCGATATTGCCGCCCTGAACGTCCACGTCATCAGCATCGAAAGTGGTAACGGTGTTACTCTTAGCACTAACGAGCGCGAGCCCGACTCCGCCATTGCCCGAAGCGGTAAAGTCACTCAGTTGGCAACCGGAGGCACCACTTATCGTCACGCCATTGCCTGGCTGATTAAGGTCCGACACAAAGTCCGTCACAGAGCAACTGCTCCCTTTGATTAAGAGGCCGTTGCTCTGGTTCTCACTCACGTCGAAGCCAGTGACGATCGCGCCGCTCGCCTGGATTTCGATTCCAACGTCGAAACCCGTGATGACGCTGATATTGTCGGGATTGGTCGGATCGGCCAGCTGCAGATTAACATTGGCGGCACTCTTCAATACGTTGATACCGACGCTGTTGCCGCCGGCTCCCGTCAGAGCGAAGGCATCGCTCCGGAGATTCACCTTGGCGGCGCTGATATCAATACAATCCTGCGAGGCCGTTCCGGTCAGATTTGTTGTGATCGTGTAGTTGCCTGGCTTGGTGATCGTGCAGCCACAGGTAGTAATTGTTTGCGGACACGCTGAGACTGCCGAGCCCTTCGCCGCTGCGTTACTCGCTACGCCGGCAAATTGGATCGCACCCGCAAGCGCAAATGCGAGATGAAAGTTATTCCTTCTCATCACTGCCCCCCCGAAAACTGGACTCAAGAATATTGGCGCTGCGACGGCAATACAACGACATTTGATTTGTCCTCAGATGCTAACTCGTGACCTGATTCGATAGTTTGAACTTTATGGGAGATTTCATCATCTCGGCCAAAGCGCGAAACTTGGCTTCGGAACCCAGTGATGAAACCGAAGCAAATCCTTTTTCTCTGTACCGGTAACTATTACCGGAGCCGTTTTGCAGAACTGTTATTCAACCATCTAGCTCCTCAGAATGGGCTACCGTGGCGGGCTACTTCCCGAGGACTGGCCCTCGAACTCGGGGCGCATAACGTTGGTCCTATCGCTATCGAGACGGTCGAGCGTCTAACGCTGCGAGGCGTTCAGCTGCCAGGCGAGACTCGGTTTCCGCTGCCGGTACTTGAAAGCGATCTGGCAGAGTCCGATCACATCGTGGCTTTGAAACGCGGCGAGCATCTACCACTGCTGGTGCGGAGTTTCCCGCGATGGGTCGAGCGGGTGGAATTCTGGGGGGTCCACGACCGCGATGTAGCGCTACCCGACGAAACGTTCGATGATATCGAGCGGAACCTTACCGAACTGCTCGACCGTCTGCGATCAGCGGAGTTGCGCGCCCCGGCGCGTTCAGGCCGTTAAACTTTTCAGCCCTTGGGCTGCGTCACGGGCATCGCCGCTGGACCCTGATGGTGCGGGGCGGACGAACCACCGGGCTCAGGATTCACCTTGGCTTGTGGCTGGCTCTGGTGTTTCTCGCGCTGGATGCCGCCCGGGCTGACCTTCTCGGTCTGGAGTCCTCGCAAGACGCCTGCACGATTCAGCATGCGTAGTGGTGATGCGTTGGGAAACACCACACCGGCCAAAAGGAGGGCCGCGATAGCGGTACTGGCGATCGCCGCGATCCGGATCGCGGACGGGCCCTTCATGCGACCGACCGACGCGAGATATTCCTTGGCAACTTTCCTCGCCAGACCAACGCTAACCTTGCGGTCGCCCTGGTAGAAGGCCGCCATCATCGCGGTGTGACAGAGCATATTGATCTTACGCGGAATCCCGTCGCTTACGGCCAGCAGCCGCTCCAGTGCACGCGGTTCAAAAATCGCCGAGACCTTGCTTCCCTGGGCGCTGAGGAGGCATTCCACGTAGAGCATCGCTTCTCGTGGAGTCAGCGGTCGCAGCATCCCGCGTGTGGATATTCGCTGATTGAGCTGGCGGAGCTGCGGTTGCTTCAACCGTTCAACCAATTCGGGCTGACCCACCAGGATCAGCTGCAGGCGACGCTCGTCTTGCTGCCCACGATTTGAGAGCAGCCGCAATTCATCGAGGACCTCATCACTCGCGACCTGAGCCTCGTCGATAATGATCGCTATCCGCTCGTCCTTGCCGTGAAGGTCGAGGAGATGGTCGATCGTCTTCAGATAATCGATCTTGGTGTTGCCGGCGGTATAGAGGTTGAGCTGCGGCATGATGACCTGCAGCATCTCGAGGAACGAGAGTTTGGGGTCATCGACGCGCGCTATCCGGACCCGCTTGTAGTCGCGTTGCAGCAGGGCATAGATCAGGGTGGTTTTGCCCGTACCGGCCTCGCCCGTAAGCATCGTGAGACCCGTGAGTTCTCCGGTTAGCCCGGACTCAAGGGTTGTAAGACCCTCAAGATGGGTCGGGCTGAAATAAACCGCGTTCCGGGGCGATGCTGGCTGAAAGGGAGAGCCCTTCAGAAGAAAGTACTGATAGTATTCCATGCTTTACCGCCCCGCCGCGCTCCCTTAGGTTCTATAAAGATAGAACTGAAAACTTTACGGTCTAATTCCCACAAGTCCCCTATTGGTTATCAAAAATGAAATCGAATGGGAGTACAGAAAGTTTGGGCCCAAAAAAGGGAATCTGACCCCCGGTGTCGCGGATAGCTAAGCCCGCTACCAGCTGTTAGCAACGATCGGGTGCTGGAACGTCTATGCTGGAGAAGGGCGCTTTAAGTCTGCTCTATGCGCTTTTATGCTTTATCGATTATTAAGCACATCTGTCGAACCCTTGGCGTTGACTTGTCTAATCATCTTGTTAGCCTACCATTTGTAGAACGAATTAACCCAAGGGATGACGAAGAGTATGGATGGACAGGTGATGACGCTCGAGGAAGTCGCAGCCTATCTGCGGGTGCATCCGTCGACTATCTACCGCCTGCTCAAAAGGCACAAAATCCCGGCGTTCAAAGTTGGCAGCGACTGGCGCTTCAACGTTGAGTCGGTGGATCGCTGGTGTATGGCATTAGAATCGGGAAATGACACTCAGAGCTTCGAATAGATAAATAAAGTATCGCAATAGAGGTAATAGGTGCGTATTGTTGTCTTTAGACGGCAGTCGATTGCCGCCATAAAGACGTGAAACAACCAAACTCCGCACTACTGCTCGACGCTCAGTACCTCCCTCTCTTGAAGGCTCTGCTCAGAGAGGTTGTATGCCTCCGATGTGGTCGCAGTGGCGATAACCACGCAGACGCCGACCACATCCTGGAGGATCCGGCGAACTATCCGCGAAACCGCCGTATCTTCGGCCGGAACACTTTTGCTGGCGGCTACTCGACTAGCCTCAGCAAGCCAACGGCACCACGGCGCTGGCTGTCTTAACCGCTCACCATCATCTTCATCAGGCTCGCTGCCGGATCACATAGTGTGATTCCGGAACGGGGTAACCTGCCTGTCCGAAAGTCTCTCGGATGAGCCGGTTGGTATCGAAATATACCTGCCAGTAGTCCTTGTTATTGCAGTAGGGACGGACGGCCAGCACTGGTCCAGCCATATTGAATTCAAGGATTTCAACGTCTGGGGCGGGATTGGCGAGCCCGTTGGGAATCTTCGCCAGGCCCTCGCGCAGCGGGCTATCGCATCGCCGTGTTCGACCGAGTGAGCGAGTTGTGGGGTGAGCTCAACGCGGCGATAGGGATTCGCGGAGAAATTCCGGATGGGTATCGGCGAAAATTTTGCTGTTGCCTATAGTCGTCCGAACATTGTCGGGCGTATTGATGATAGTTACGAAAATGCCAACTTCCTGAATCGTGCCGGTCACCCCGCCGGCCGTAACGAAGTCGCCGGTCTTAAAGGGCTGAAAAATAACCAGAAAGACGCCGCACGCTAAGTTCGATAGCAAGCCGCTCCAGGCCATACCGATCGCAACACCGGCCGCTGCCAATAACGCAGCGAAAGTCGTTGTCTGGACCCCGAAGACCCGAGAATCGCTACAATCAGTAGCAATTCGAGCAGGACCGACACGATTGAAGTGATGTAGCGGATCAGCGTCGCTTCGAGATGCTGATGATCAAGACCACTTGAGATGAGGCGCAGCGCAATGCGGATCAGCCATCTTCCAACGATCCACATTGCGATGGCGCCGAGCACCTGCAGGGCTAACTACGTTCCCGTAGCGATTATCGTTTGGGCGGCGGCATTTAGGTCCATCGATGCTCTCCTTAGCGCGATCGAACGAACACTACCCTAACTTCAGAACAGACTGCAAATTGCGCTTTTACTAAATCTCAATGGCTCTAAGGGAATCTTAGCCAGACCAGATTAGTTATCTACTGTTTAGACGAATTTAAACTAAGCATCTAATGCTACTTGTAACAATCTGAGATAATCTGAGACGATAAAACACCATCTTCACTAAGCTCATCGAACCAAATGCAGTCATTTCCTAGCATCGTTCGGCGAAACGCGCCAAAATATCCGCGTGGCTAGCAAAAATCATCTGATGTTGCCGACTCGAACAACCGATCGCTTGCGAAGGATCGTTGGATCGGCACTCCTCGCTTCAGCCTTATCTCTCACTGGGACAGGACTTTCCTACGCTCAGGCCGGCTCCGCCGGGAGTATCAGCGCACTTCGCGGTAAGGTAACGATTGTCCGCGGCGGGCAGACCTTGAACGGGACTTTCGGGACACCGGTTGAAGTTGGCGACGAGGTGAGCACAGGGCCTAACAGTTTGGCGACCTTGACGATGGCCGATGGCTCTCAGATGGAGCTAACGGAATCGAGCAGCATGGTCGTGGAACGCAACGATTTGAATCCCGACGGTTCGCGCGCTGCTACCGATATCAAGCTGGTGGGCGGCTTGCTCCACTCACTGGTCCGCCACGCTCCGGGCAACACGCCCAATTACGAAGTGCATACGCCCAACGCCGTCGCGGCTGCGCGCGGTACTGATTTCGACACGAGCTATGCCAAGGGCGTCGAGCGTAAGGAATTCGTCGGATGCCGCGAATTTAGTGATGTGTCAGTTTACGAGGGTAAAGTCGAGGTTACCAATCCGACGAATCCGAGCGCAGGCAGCGTACAACTGAAGAAGGGACAGAAGACCACTATTCCTTGCGGACTTCTGCTCGCGCCGGCAGCCGCGATTGGTCCACTCATCGGTTTGGGAGCCGCTGGTGCAGCTGCAGCTGGAACCGCGGCTGGTGTTACGGTTGCAGTGACCAGTGGTGGGACCACGCCACCGGTCTCGCCCTCACAATAGGGGCAAACGGCCGACCGCCTTTCGTCGGCACCTTGTTACCAGGTTTCGCGAAAGGGTCGAACCTCTACGTTGAATGACCACGCCGATCGATCCTGATGAACAACGTGCCAGATCTCATCGGCGATCGCCGCTGGCTTGATAAAGAAGTCATCTGACGCATCAGCAAAGCGTTTGCGGGTCCATTCGAGATCGATCACCGCGTCGATCATTACGTACGCGACGTGTACTCCCTTTGGCCCGAGTTCCCGTGCCATCGCCTCGGCCAGTATGCGCTGCGCAGCCTTGGTCGGCGCGAAGACGACAAAGTTTGCCTTGCCGCGAAACGCAGAAGTGTTGCCGGTAGTGACGATCGCACCTTCGCCCGCCTCAACCATCGCGGGTGCTAGCCGACGCGCGAGATGGAGCAGCGCCATCGTATTAACCTGAAAATTGCGGTTGAGCACCTCGGGATCGATCGTCATGAAGTTGCCGAAGATGCCTCCCACGGCGTTATGGACAACGACTTTCGGAGTGCCCAGGTCGCGGCGTATAGCATCGAGCACGAGATCGAGCTGCTTCTCCTCAGTGACGTCGCAGGGATATGCCGTGGCATCCGGGATTTCGTGCTCCAGCGCTTGCAGACGTTCCGGCGTGCGCGCGAGCATCGCGACGCGATGACCGCCCAGCGCAAAGCGGCGCGTTATCGATGCTCCGGTTCCAGGACCGACTCCGGTCACGAGAGCCACAGGGGAAGCTGCATTCACGAAGTCTCTCCGATCCCCATCACGAAGATCATGGGCTGAAAAGGTTAGGGGGCCATCAGGCCCCCTAACGCTGGTCCTTCTGCTGTTGCAAGAACAGTTCGATCATTCGAAGTCGTACGGTTCGAGCGACGACTGCGCAGCGATCCGGAACTTATGCCACTTGCCACCGCCGTAGTAAGCGAGGCTTCCGGGCGTCGCGTTGCCTTCTCCGTTGTAGTACGAGATACAGTCGCGTAGGGGCGCCGTAGCGATATCAACGACGCGGCAATGGTCGGCGTACTCGTCCTCCGGCTTCTGTTTCACGTCCACAATTCGGGCATCACGCTCACGCATTGTCTTCAGCAGCCACACAACGTAGTCACCGTGCGCATCGATCGCATCGGTGAAGTTGAAACTGCCGCCGCCGCCCTGCGGTCCCGTCACGATGAAGAGGTTCGGGAAACCGCGGCTGTGCAGACCGAGGAACGTCTTGGTTCCTTCCTTTTCCCACTTCTCTTTCAGCGTACGGCCATCGCGACCCGTGATCTTGTTGAACGTCGAAGTGCCCATCCACTGAAACCCGGTCGCGTAGATCAGAACGTCGAGCGGATATTCCACGCCTTCATGGACAACACCGCGCTCGTTGATCTCGGTTACGCCCCTGGGCGCGGTATCCACCAGATGAACATGCGGGAGGTTGAAGGTCGGGAGGTATTCGTCGTGGAAGGTCGGCCGTTTGCAACCATACGGGTAGTAGGGCTTCAAGGCGGCCGCGGTCTTGGGATCCTTCACGATCGCATCGACGCGCGCACGGATCTGCTCCATGATACGGAAGTTCGCGTCGAGCTGCTTCTGAATCAGCTCTTCTTCAGAGAGCTTCTTCTCAAATTTCTTGGGTGCCGCCGGCTGGACTTTGCCCGAGAGATAGTCATCGTTCGCCTGAATCGCGGAACGGCCCGCCGAGATCTTCGCGAAACGCGCGCGCCGGGCACGCGCCCATCCGGGTTCGTTGGCCCACTGCCTCCGCTCCTCATCGGTCGTCGCGCGCTGATCGCGGACGTCGATAGACGATGGCGTGCGCTGGAAGACGTAAAGCTCTCCAACAACCTTGGCTAGCTCAGGAATTGCCTGCACGGCCGTGGCGCCGGTACCGATAATTCCGACGCGCTTGCCCTTAAGATCGATATTGTAATTCCAACGTGAGGTGTGGAAGGAGTCGCCTTTGAACTTCTCCATCCCATTAATACGTGCGAGCTTCGGCGTGGTCAGAATCCCGTTGGCCAGGATCACGAAACGCGCACGCATCTTGTCGCCACGATCGGTTTCAACGATCCAGCGGCCCGACGCCTCGTCCCAAGTCGTGCCCTCAACCGTGGTGTGGAACAGGCAACGGTCGTAGAAGCCGAACTTCTGCGCCATGCTCTGGCAGTATTCGAGAATCTCGAAGCCCGAAGCGAACTTCATCGACGGGACATAGCCCATCTCCTCGAGCAACGGAAAATAGCTGTAGGACTCGACGTCGCAGGCGATGCCGGGATAACGGTTCCAGTACCAGGTGCCGCCAACGTCGCCACCCTTCTCGCAGAAACGCACGTCGGTGAAGCCAGCTTCGCGCAGTTTGTGCCACAGCAGAAGGCCGCCGAAGCCGGCGCCGACCACCAGGATTTCGCACTCGTCGTTCAGCGCTTCGCGGGGGATCGGCGGTTCTGAATAGACGTCATCAAGATACTTCTTGAAATCGCCTTCCATCGCCATGTAGTCTGCGGCGCCACGGCGAGCTTCCTTATAAGAGCGATACTTGGCCTGCTCCTCAGCATTGAAGGTCGCGCCCTTTGGCATCTCGGGCAGTTCCTTCAGTTTCTGATCGGTCGTGATACCGTAGCCTCTACCTTGAATCTTCTCCGAGGCCTTAGCGGCTCTCGTGTTGAAGATTTTCCTCCCACTCTCGGGGTCGATACGGACTGCTGGTTCCATTTTGAGTTCCGTTCCTCGGTAATTTTACTTATCCGTGAGTCTTTAGCGTCGTATGGCTCTATACGTCAAGTCGTTTAGCCGTCGGATCGGGTCCTTCTGACCTGACGACCGGTTCGAAGGGTTCTAATCTGTTCAGCGGAAGGCAGTAATACTCAAACTATGGCGAAACCGAGCACCGGCTTGAGAAGGCATGTCGAACCTGCTGGATGTTTGCAATGGACTCAGGCGATCCTCTTTTACGGTGTATTATAACCGTATCAACATTTATTCTTGCTCTTATTGTAAATTACGGCCTATTATATCTTTCATTCATCCTTAGAGATGCTTTTCGATGTATAAAGTAAACCAGTCGCCCGTTCCCAGTGGAGTATTTGGCTCAAGCCGCAGAGCCCATCAGAAACCCTCCCATCCGACGACCGAGCAACCGGCGCTTTACAAGGCATGGAGTAGCCGCGAGCATTCCGATCTCATCTGCGACCGATGCGCCAGTGACAGCGTCCCCATCACCCGAGTGCTCGTCGACCGGAGCGCTGAGGAAGTGCATCTCTTCTGTGGGTCCTGTTACGACAAGATGTGGATGACGCGGCTCACCCGTCGTGAGTGGCGCACCCTTGAGAACACCGAGACGGAACGGTGGAATCGGGCATCACTGACCTCGGCATTGGCGAAAGCCGGGTTGCTACGTCCCTAAAAGACCTAGGCTCCGTCTGGTTTGGTCCGACCTGATTGCGTCCATTTTTCGGTTCCTATCTCAGCGTGAAAGACCGGCCCACTTCTTTTTTCGCCCGAGAGGCGAATATCTATCAGAAATTATGCCTGAAACTAGCGGGGAGAGCCGCGAGCAGCAGAGGTCTGCGTGCTCGCGTAAACCGCGCACCACAGCACGTAAAGAGCTGGATTTTTTGCAGACGTTGAGCGGGAAGTGAGGTTCGGCGACTTCGTCTGAGGCTACCGACTCGGCCGTTACTCGCGACGAAAGTAAGTGATCCGCGATTGATTGCTGCGATGTCTGACGATCAGATGGACGAGCGGCGAACGCGCCCAAACCATCTTGCGAACCGGCCCGGAGCGACCGTCGGCGGCTCTATCTCGGGAACGGCCAGCGGGCTGAAGAGCGTTGAGCGGATCTGCGAAAGGCTGACTTCGCCACCTTTGTCGGCGAGCGGGGAGCGCTTCGTTAGCGGCATATGGGTTAATGCATGCTTTCGAAGGATAAGCGATGGCGTGTTCGTTTGTGATGCCATTGTTGCGCCCTGCCGAATCGAGATGAAACAAATATGCGCCATGTCACTCATTGAGGCAATCATTTTTGTTATGTACGTCAAAAAGAATGCAAAAGGTGTTCATGCATCGGAATATTTTCGCCTAGGTAAGAACTTAGATCGATCCTTATCCCTTTGCGGGCCCGATCTTTCCGTAGGTTACAGCTTCGAGATAAGCACTAAGGCACTCCTGTACCGCCAAATCCCAGGAAAAGCCTTCGATTGCGCGTCGACGGGCAGCCTCACCCATCCTGGCGGCTTCGATCGGATGGTCCTGTAACCACACGATCCGCTCTCTCAAGGCCACAGGGTCATTCGGTGGTACGACGAATCCGGAGATACCATCCTCGACGATCTCCGGCATGCTCGTTACCGCGGTGCAGATCGCTGGCGCCCTGCTCGCCATCCCTTCGAGTAGCGTGAGCCCCAGCAGTTCAGGAATGACGTGCTGTTGGCCGTCGACTGAGCGATAGACGCTGGGCAGCACGATACAAAGGGCAGTTTGATATGCTTCGACGAGTTCGGCATCCGAGCATCGACTATTGAACGAGACCTGTTTGCCTTCGGCCAGGCGATGGAGCAGTTGCTCATACTCGGCAGCGTGCCTGAAGGAACGACCGATAATGCGCAGCGGGATATCCGAGCCAACTGCCTCGATCAGATAGTCGATTCCCTTATGTGGTAACAGGCGGCCGACAAACAAAACTTCGCCTCCCCGACGGAAAGAAGGGTCAGCATTGAACCTGCTTGGATCAATCCCACCGTGAATTACACGCGCAGTTGAGAGATCGGTGTGCCCAAAATGCCGGCGGCTAAACTCACTGATGTGTAGATGACCGGCGTAGAGATCGCGCGTGTTCATCAGGCGATGCAGTCCGTAACCACCGGCACCCGCATCTGTCGTGAGTACCGGCTTGCCTAACAGACGGCCGACTACTGCCGCGAAGCCGGACATGATCGTATGCGTCTGATGGTAGTGAACGATGTCCGCCTGTCGGATCGCTTTTATGACGAAGGGATTAACCGGATCGAAGCGAAAACGCCGGAAATGTATCCAGTTGCGCAGAACTTTTATCGTGAGCGGGCCGTCACTGCGAGCGAGCGTCGTGGGGCCGAACGTCAGCAGCGCCGTGGGCGTGACCTTGGCCATCGCGCGCGCTAACTCATAGGCGTACCTCTCAGCACCGCCGAAAAATTCGTCGCTTTCGCCGAACACCGATGGAACGACGTGCAAAACTCTCAGGTCCCGTTCGCTCACAGAAATTCATACTATGAGCTTTTGCGGGTTCTTCGCGACGGTCGGATGATGAGTATTACGAAGTTGGCTCCCCGGGCCGGATTCGAACCAGCGACCCGACGGTTAACAGCCGTTAAACCGCGCTTTTCACCGGTATTCCTCGGTGACGCTGTATACGCTCCAAAGCACTGCGGCACAAGGGGTTAGGCGATCTGCTGCTGGGGTACCGAGTACCATCCAGTGCTACCGAAAATGACGGAGACTCCCCACAAAATCCCCCACAGTCTGAGCCTTCTCTGTCGTCGCGCTGAATAGGGAACGTCCAACAGTCTGGCATCGGCCTGGAGTAGACCGAGGACGGAAGAAAGCACGGATGGCTTGATTCTAGGAGGTACTAGACGAGGCTTTGTCACGATAGGTTGAATACCGTCAATTCCGATAGGTCTACAAACCTCATGCAACGCGTCTCGGGTTCAAGTCCTGGCGAGTCCATCCAAAGAATTCCTCAATAAATTCGGGCACTAATTGGGGTTAGGGATCTTCCTTCGGACTGCGACGCGAATTCTAGCGGCCCAATCGTGGACCCTGACGTCGGTGGGCTGCGGTGAATGGATCGAGCAAAAGCCCAGCTATCCAACTCTGCTGGATCTCCTAGCGTCGTAAAAATACTGGACTGCAAGGATGTTAGAGGCGACGGCTAACTCATCTCCGGAATCCGAAATACCTGCTTCGCTGGCAAAGCCAGGCATCAAACGACGCGGGGAAGAATAAGCCTCTTCAAGGCAAAGTGACCGAGCTTGGCTTCCTATCTTGCAGATCGTCAGAAAAATGACTATTCTTCTGACATGCAGCACCTGACAGAGCAAATCCTTGAACACACCAGCCGATTGCCGGAGGGCATTCCTGTAGCGGCCAAAGGTCTCTTGCATCTTGGGAATCGAGCAGCGATCGACAAAGCCTTGTCTCGACTGGCAAGTCGCGGTCAGTTGATCCGTGCTGTTCGAGGTGTTTATCTGCGTCCGGTCGAGAGCAGGTTCGGGTTGCGTCCACCCTCGGTCGAGCGGGTCGTTGAAGCCGTAGCTTCTCAGCGAGGCGAGATCATCGCGTCCAACGGGGCAGCGGCCGCGAATGCGCTGGGACTGACAACCCAAGTGCCTGTGCGTTCGATCTACCTCACTTCAGGACCGAGCCGGAAGATGAGCCTAGGCAGGCAGGTGGTTGAGTTTCGGCACGCCCCACGTTGGCAACTGGCTCTCGCCAACCGTCCAGCAGGGGAAGCTGTTCGGGCGCTAGCATGGCTTGGGACGGAAAAAGCCGGCGCAGCGGCAGAGGTGCTACGGGCCAAGCTATCGCCAACCGCGTTAAGCGAGTTACTGATGGCTGCTCCTCGGCTTCCGACTTGGCTCGCCTGCGCGGTCAGCAAAACCGCCCTCCATGGCTGAGAGATTCCTCGTCCTTCCGGTCGATGATCGTCGAGAAGTGCTTGGAGTTGCCGCAAGCCGATCAGGACGCCCTGCACATCTTCTCGAGAAAGACGTCTGGGTGGTGTGGACTCTCGCGACGCTTTTCGGATCGTCGCTCCGAAACACATTGGTGTTCAAGGGTGGGACCTCCCTTTCGAAGGCATATGGTGTGATCCGACGCTTCTCGGAGGACGTTGATCTGACCTATAGCATCCGTGCGCTGGCTCCCGATCTTGTGGGAGAGAATGAGGAGGCTCTACCCCGGAGCCGAAGCGAGCAGAAACGCTGGTCCACAGAAGTTCGACGTCGTCTGCCCGACTGGGTAGCAGCTGTCGCCCAACCCTTGATCATTCAGGCGGTGAAAGACCAAGGGCTCACCGCAGTAATCCGGACGCAAGACGCAAAGCTATTCATCGACTACGAACCGACCTCGACCGGATCCGGATACGTCGCGCCGAGCGTAACGCTTGAGTTTGGCGCTCGCTCTACAGGTGAACCCGCGAGCTCGCGCGAGATCATCTGCGACGCAGCTGAATTTGTGGAAGGGGTACAGTTTCCCACGGCAAAGCCTCGCGTCATGTACGCCGAACGGACATTCTGGGAAAAGGCGACCGCCATCCACGTATTTTGTCTGCAGCAGAAGCTAAGAGGTGATCGCTTCTCACGTCATTGGCACGATGTCATCAGGCTCGATGAAGCGGGTCTCGCAGCCACGGCGATTGCCGATCGTAACTTGGCCGAGGCGGTCGCGCGTCACAAGAGGATGCCGCCAGCGAACATCGAAGCTGCCATCGTAAATTCGCGGATAAAGTGCCACCAGGACCGTCGCACACTCAGAATCGCGTACTCGCGAACCGCGTGGGGCTGCGGTTGAGTTAGACGCGATCCGCAACGCGAGCAGAAAGCCGCTTGCGCGGCAGCATCGTTACCACATTGAGGACAGCGCATCGGAGTACACCAAAGCCGCTTCAGTCGTCATGGGACGCTACTCCCTGCGGTTCAGAGTCCATGCACCCCTGATGCGATTCCAAAACGCGTCGTTAAAGTCCGTCGAAGGGCGCAAAAACCCACTATCTCCAGCTCGGGAGGAACCTTATCCCAGTCAATATCGAAGGGCAGTTGGCGGCCACAGAAGTAGAGCAGGTCGGGGTCCAGGTTTAATACTTCCGCGAATTGCTGCAGCAGAAAACCGCGCGGCGGCTGCCGGTGGTCGTGCTCGATATCGTTCAAGTACGGTGCTGAAATGCCACGGTCTTCCTCGTTTTTGATTTGCGCCGCAAGTTGCAGCTGAGTGAGGTGCGCCTTCTTACGAGCCTCCGCTATCATTGCACCAAAAGTTTTCATTTTCTGACCTCGCCTTTTCCCGCAAAACGCAGGAGAGATTCTACGTTCCCGATCTGAGCATCCACCTCCACCCGCGTCCCGTCTTCGGGCAGGGCAGCATCTCTGCCTAAGCAACCATTTGAAAGCGCGCCCCCTTCAACCGAACCTGAGGGGCGCGCCGGATTTCGCGTTGTCGGCGCGCGCAGCCTGCGAGCCGTGCCAAGCGGTTTCGGCGTTCGCTGAGCGATGGCGCGGTTTGCAGTGGAGCGCCCCGGCCACCAATTCCTTGGTCCTTCCCAACCTTGATCATCGAGAGAAGCTCACGCGGTGCACCGGCGGCGCCTGTTTAATCTGTTGATCAATCAGCTCAGTCGGCGCGCTTCGATCCAAAGGCCTCGTCTGGTTCGTTTTCAGTTCCGTCGTCGGCCGATTCCTCACGGATTCAAGGGCGTTCGCCTTCCGGCGATCGCGTGAGACCTGGCGACCGAGCCCAGTCGCATCGTCGGTGTAGACACGCACGTCGTAACGAGCGCGACTGATCGAAACGTAGAATTGGCGGCGGTTAACGAGCTGAACCCCACGATTGGTATCGATATTGACGATAACCCGGTCGACGGTCGCACCTTGTGCGGCGTGCGAGGTCGACGCGTAGCCGTAATCGACGTGCTTGAGTTGAGCGAGCGGCGCTATGACTTCACGTCTGCGGTCGAGCCGAAGACGAGCCTGCCGATCGTCCAGGCTCACTATCGTCGCAAATTCGCCGTTCGCGATCTTCGATGTTCGGTGCGGC
>DATKML010000009.1:0-235374 GCA_035541875.1 Binataceae bacterium (SeqCode) | reverse complement strand
CGCTTCGCGCGAGGCAACCTACGTCACTTACAATCGCTTCGGGAAGATCGAGCAAGTGAAGCTCACGCCCGGATTCCATCTGCTGACCAATATCGACGTTAACGATTTCGAGTGTCCGCGGATTAGCCGCTCCCACGGCCGCTTTGCCGAGCTCTTGTGTAGGAAAGATTTTGCGCGCGATCCGCTCGCGAATCGCGCCGAGTTGGGCCGCCTGCTGGCCGACCATTCGACGCAGCTCGATCCGCGATCGGGGCGGCCAAACTCGCTGTGCCTGCATCTGGGCGATTACGGCACGCGCTCATCGAGCCTGATCTTCCTCGGCCGTAAAGCGAACCACGTCGAGCACTTTTTCGCGCCGGCCTCGCCCTGCGTGGCGGAGTATCAGCCGGCCATCACACCGCACGATTAAAATCGCTTTTGCGCAGATCTTCATGAGATCGCTCCTCACGGACTCGTCGCTCGCTGCGCTCTTGCGACACGACTCGCTATAGCTAGTCGCCCCAGGATGACAACAGGCAACTGAGAGGTTCGATGCAGGAGTGAAACCGTTCGACTACGTGATGGTTTTGATGTCCTTCGTCTACGGCCTGGCGATTGCGCACATACTCGCTACGTTCGGGGATCTTATCAGCGCTACCAAACGTTTGCGGTTCTCCTGGCTCAACGCTGCGTGGATGCTTTTTTCGCTCCTCAGTGTGGTCGCCTGGTGGATTGGCTTGTGGGATCTGCGGGGAACACTCGCCTGGAGTATGGGAGAAGTCGGAATTCTTTTTGTGGCGGCGGCCATACTCTATCTGCAGGCGCGTCTGACATGCCTCCGCGTGCCGTTGGATGGAATTGTGGATCTCGCGGCTTTTCATCGCGAAGAAGGGTGGAAATACATGCTTGCCTTTGCGATCCAGATGTCCTACGCCGTGCTGGTTAATGTTCTCTATGTTGGTGCTCAAACAGTAAACCAGCAGAACTTGGCCGTCAGCGTCATGACTATCGCGCCTATAGCTGCAGCGATCTTCAAGACCCGCTTGGTGCAGGTCACGGTAGTTCTCATAGTCGGGTCGATGCTCGCGTGGTACTTTGCGGCATTACAATTGCCGCTGAATTAGACTGAATCGCCGATAAGCAGCGACTTCTCCCACCGTTCTCAAGGGGCTTGCCGCCCTCTCCTAGCGTGCTAAGTTCGGACCAATTTGCCGGAGCGATCCGACGGATCGGGGTGTCGCAGAATGAGCAAACCACTTGAGGGCATCAGGGTAATTGAAATCGCGCAGGAGATTCAGGGTCCGTTCGCAGGACTCTTCCTTTCCGATCTCGGCGCCGAAGTAACCAAGGTAGAAAATCGCGAGACCGGCGATCTCAGCCGATGGCTCCTGGCGAAATTGATTGGCGGTCCCGACGTCAAGAACGCCAACGTGTCGCATTACTTCTTCGCGATGAATCGCGGCAAGCGCAGTATCACGGTCGACCTCAAGAAAAAGGAAGGGGTCGAAGTCGTCCGCCGTATGGCCACACAATACGACGTACTTCTGACCAACTATCGGCCAGGGGTGCTCGACCGCCTGGGACTGGGCTTCGAGGATCTGAAGAAAGTTAATCGCAAGATTATCTTTGCGCAGGCGAGTTCGTGGGGTCCTCTGGGACCGTGGGCGATGCGGCCGAGTCGCGATACACTCGCGCAGGCTGCCTCGGGCCTGATGTCGAAGACCGGGATGCCCGGTGATCCGCCACTGGCTGCGGGCGCGGCCCTCGCCGATCAATCGGGCGCCCTGACGCTCGCCAGCGGTGTGCTTGCGGCCCTCTTCGCGCGTGAGCGGACGGGACAGGCGCAACGCGTCGATGCCTCAATCTACGGCACGATGATCGCCGCACAGGGCTTCGAGTTGAACTACACGTCGCTGACGGATGTCGAACCCGATCGCGCCGGCCGAGGCCATCCGTTTCTGCACGGTGTCGTGGGAGCCTTTCGTACGAAGGACGGCTACCTCGCGATGATCGGTGTCGATGACGGTCGATGGCCGCGCTTCTGCGAGATCATGGGAATCCAGCATCTCCAGAACGACCCTGAGTGCGACAATGTGGCCCGCACCTTCCACGGTACAAAGATCGAGAAGGTTCTCGACGAGATATTCCCGACCAAAACCACGGCTGAATGGCTCAAGCTTCTCACCGACGCGGATATTCTCGTGACCGAGGTGGTGAATTACCACGATGTGCTCTCCAGCGAGCAGGCACGGATTAATGGTTACCTGCGCGACATGGAGCATCCGGTGGCAGGCAAGATAACGGTCACGGGATGCCCTGTGACGTTGAACGGTGAGGTCTCGCATACCTCGGAGCCGCCGCCGGAGCACGGACAGCACTCGGAGGAAGTTCTCCTCGAACTGGGATACACTTGGGAGGAGATCGGAGCGCTGCACGAGAAGGAGGTACTGTAGGGCGTCTCTGGACAGCGCCGTCGAGAGAGAGTTAGGGTTCGAGCTTATACGGGAGGATCGACAATGGCTAAGAGCAAATACACCTTCGTGGTTTTGAGCAATCCAACGGCCGGTAACGAGGCCGAGTACAATCGCTGGTACAACGATCAGCATCTGCCGGACGTTTTGAATGTGCCGGGCTTCGTCCGGGCTCAGCGCTTCAAGCTTTCCGACTCCCAGATGGGTGGCGAAGCGGACAAGACTCATCGTTATCTCGCGCTCTATGAGATCGAAACCGATGATGTTGCGGCGGCGCTCAAGGATCTCGCCTCGCGCGTCGGGACCAACGACATGATCATGAGCGATTCGATCGATCTGAAGGGCGTAAGCGCTCGTATCTTCGAGCCGGTCACTGGAATGGTCGAAGCGACGGCGGTGGCGCGTCGCGCGGCCTAAACGTCTATTCGGTTAAGCCTTTAGATGGCCGGGCTGAGTGAATCAGTCCGGCCATTTTCTTTAACGTCAATCTGTATTGGTAGATTGCAGACAAAGTGCTGCGACACGTCGCTTTGCTCCAGCTATAATTGCTGCGCAATGAAGGTTCTGGTGGTCGGCAAGGGAGGCCGGGAGCACGCATTATGCTGGCGGCTGAGTCAGAGTCCCAGCGTATGGGGATTGTTCTGCGCCAGCGGTAATCCCGGGATAAATCATCTGGCGAAGCCTGTCCCGATTGCGCCGACCGCGGTCAGCGAACTCGCAGAGTTTGCCGCGACCAACAAAATTGATCTGACCGTCGTTGGCCCTGAGGACCCACTGGCGGCAGGAATCGCCGATGAGTTTCAGCGTCGCGGGCTTAAGATTTTCGGGCCGAGCCGAGCAGCGACCGAGCTCGAAGCGAGCAAATCCTTCGCCAAAGCCGTGATGAAAGCGGCAGGCGTGCCGACCGCTGACGGTGAAACCTTCGCCGAGATCGCGCCGGCGCTGGACTACATCAAGGCGCGCCGCGGCGACGTTGTCGTCAAGGCCGACGGATTGGCTTTGGGCAAGGGTGTTACGGTTTGTAGCAACCTTACAGAAGCAAATGACGCGGTTATCGAAGCTTTGGAAAAAGGCCGCTTCGGTACGGCCGGCAATCGCGTTGTGATCGAAGAAAAGCTCCGCGGTGAGGAGCTTTCCTTCTTCGCGCTATGCCACGGTCGCGAAGCGCTTCCGCTTGGATTCGCGCAGGATCATAAGGCGATTTTCGACGGCGATCGCGGTCCGAATACCGGCGGAATGGGCGCCTACTCACCAGTGCCGCGCTACGACACCTCCTTTCAGGATCGCGTGATGAGGGAGGCTGTTTATCCGACGCTCGCCGAGATGGAGCGACGCGGAACCCCTTTCAGCGGCGTGCTCTTCGCGGGCCTGATGGTCGACGGAGATCGTATCCAGGTCCTCGAATTTAACGTGCGTTTTGGCGATCCAGAATGCGAAGCGCTGATGATGCGATTAGAGGGTGATCTGGGCGAAGCGCTGATGGCAATCGCCGACGGCCGTCCGCAGGAAGCTCGCGTAACTCTTTCGGCTAAGAGCGCGGTAGCAGTAGTACTCGCGTCCGGGGGCTATCCGGGTGATTATCGCAGAGGAATCGCGATTCAGGGCCTCGAGCATATCGACGGCGATCAACCCTCCGAGTTGAAGACGCGATGGGCTATCAACAAGACACGCGTCAAAGTTTTCCACGCGGGCACGGCGCTCGTCGACAACCGGCTCGTTACAGACGGCGGCCGGGTGCTGGTGGTGTCGACACTGGCCGATAAGCTCGAACGCGCTGTGGCGACTGCCTATGAAGCCGCGGATCTGATCCGGTTCGAAGGACGGCAGATGCGTCGTGACGTGGCTCATCGCGCATTGGCGTGCCAATCCTGATCTTCCGATAGCTTTGCGGTCATGAGTAACGAATCCAGTTCCGAGGCGTTCCGTTCGGCGATCGCTCAGGCGGTAGCGACTCTGCAAGCCGGCGAGTTGGTCGTCTTTCCGACCGAGACTTTTTACGGGATCGCGGCGGATCCAGAATCATCGGATGCACTTGAAAAGATTGTCGCGATCAAGGGACGCGAGCCCGATAAACCGATCGCGCTTATTGCAGCCGACATGGACGCGGCCTTCTCGGTCGCTTCGCATGTTCCTGAAACAGCTCGCAAGCTCGCTCGGGCCTTCTGGCCCGGGCCACTCACGCTGGTCCTGCCCGCGCGCAGCGGACTGCACGACGCGCTCAAAGGTCCGAACGGCGTCGGCGTACGCGTATCACCTCATCCGGTTGCGCGTGCACTCTCGGCGGCCTTCGGGAAGCCGATAACGGCGACCAGCGCCAACCTGAGCGGCACTCCGGCGATTGCCGATGCGCTTCAGGTTCGGGAAGTATTTGCCGGTCGAATCAAAGTGATTTTAGAAGATGGTCGCCTTGCTGGTGGGGCACCCTCAACCGTAGTGGAGTTTACTGAGAGCGGTTATCGAATCGTGCGCGAAGGTGCTGTCAGCGCCGCGGCGATCGCCCAAGTAATCGCAACCTAAGCAACAACGATGACGTCAAATTACAGGATACAACCCTTCCGCGCCCTGCACTTCGATCCCTCGCGTACCGCAACACTCGATCGCGTTGTCGCCCCACCCTACGACTTGGTGGATCAGAAGCGGCAAAGCGAACTCTACGATCGTAATCCCTACAACGTGATTCGATTGGAGCTGAATCGCGCGAGCGATCCTTACGTCAATGCCGCTGCGACGCTTGAGCAATGGAGCAAGGACGGAATTCTCGTCCGCTCCGCCAAGCCGGCGATTTACCTCTATACGCAGCGGTTCCAGCACGAAGGACGGGCTTTCGTCCGCACAGGCCTGATTGCGCGAGTGAAACTCGAGGAATTCGCGACGGGCCGTATCCTTCCCCATGAAAAAACCTTTCCGAAGGCCAAGGAAGATCGCCTCCGCCTGCTGGAAGCGACGCGCACCAATATCAGCTCGATTTTCGGTCTCTATCCGGTGAAGGATGCGGCTCTTTCCAGCCTCCTCGATGCCGTGGGGAAGCGCGAACCGACGCTCAGCGCGACCGACGACCTGGGTATCGCCAATGAGATTCGCGCGATTGATAACTCCGACGAGGTCGCGGTCATCCAGCGCGTGCTGGAGGCGCCGCGCATCCTGATCGCCGACGGACACCATCGCTATGAGACGTCGCTTAATTATCGGCGACAACAGGTTCAGGCAGGCAACTCCTCGGCCGATGCGCCCTGCAACTACACGATGATGACGATCGTAGCTTTCGACGATCCGGGTCTGGTCGTTCTACCGACCCATCGCGTGGTGCGGGAGCTTCCCGAAGCCGCGCGCGCATCGTTTGGCGTTAAAAGTCAGCAGGATTTCGTCAGCCAGGAGTTCAGCGATAAGGATCAAATGCTCGCAGCACTGAAGGCAGCCGGACAAGGCTCGCTCGGCGTGGTTCTGAAGAACGATCGCTTCTTCAGACTGATGCGCCTTCGCAGTCCAGCCAGTCTCGCTGCCGCGATGCCCGAGACGCCCGATTCGGTACGCGGCCTCGACGTCTCGATTTTGCACACGCTTATCTTTGATCGCATCTTCGGTATCAAAGCCGATGAAGTTCGCAAGGGCGGCAATATCGAATACACGATCGATGCGCACGGTGCGGTGGAACAGGTTCTCGAAGGTAACGCGGATGGCGCTTTTCTGATGAACGCACCAACGATCGACGATATCGATCGCGTCAGTGGAGCAGGCGCTACGATGCCCGAGAAGTCGACGTATTTCTTTCCGAAGCTGATTACCGGGCTGATCATGAATCCGTTAGAGGATTAGTCCGGGCGTCCTTTAATGCGGGAACTCAACCATTACCTTGGCGCGTGATCCGGGTTTCTTCAGTGCTTCGAACATTTTTGGCACGTCGTCCACGGTGATGACATCGGTGACCATCGGCTGTGGCTTGATGGTTCCGTTGGCAAGCGCAGTGATCGTCTCGGCGAAGTCGGATGGGTCGTAGCCCAGGACGAAGTTGAGGCTGATCTCCTTGGTGATGCACTTAACCGGCTGAATCTGATCCGGCTCCATACAGACGCCGACCACTACGATCTGACCGCGCGGCCCCACCATCCCGGTCGCTTGGTCGAGTGTGCCCTTAACACCGATACACTCGAAAACCAGATCCGGGCGACGACCGGTCATCTCGCGCACCTGATCCGCCGGTTTCTTTTCGTTCGGATTCACTACCACGTCGGCGCCGAGCCTGCGCGCGAGTTCCTGACGGCCTTCAGCCAGTTCGGATACGACGACGGTGGCGCCCTTCCCTTTTGCCCAAACGACGGTTGCGAGACCGATGGGCCCGGCGCCCATCACGATCGCCGTATCGCCCGCCTTCAGGCCTGAGCGCTTCACGGCATGGAGTCCGACCGAGAGCGGTTCGACCAGTGCGCCCTCTCGCGACGAGACATTAGCGGGCAGGCGGAAGAGACTGCTGGTCGCGCAGGCTACGAATTCTGCGTAGGCGCCGGGTAGCTGGCCGAGCCCTAAGCCTTTGAGCTTATGGCAGTGGATCTCCATCCCGCCCTTGCATCGATCGCATTCGCCGCACGCGATGAAAGGTAATCCCGCGACACGCTGCCCGACGGCGTACTCTGTGACCCCCGCCCCAACCTCATGAATCTCGCCGCAAAATTCATGACCCATGATCGAGCCCGGCTTCATCCCGAGACCGAATTGGCAGGCGTGCAGGTCTGACCCGCAGATACCGCAATTGTGCACCTTGAGTACGACCTCACCCGGCCCCGCTTGAGGCTTGGGTGCGTCGATAACCGCCATCTCGTTAAGCTGTTTGAATGCCGCCGCTTTCATGGTTTTCCACTCGGTCGCACCTCGGGCCGTATCTCTCCTTGTCCAGGGAGAGGTCGCTGAGCGCATCGCGCTCAGCGGGTGAGGGCATAATCATCTACTCGAAGCTGAGCGCCTGGCTGTCCTTCATCTGGACAAGCTCAATCTTGTAGCCGTTCGGATCTTCGATGAACGCTATCTCGGGACCGCCGAACTTCATCGGACCGGGTTCGCGCACGACGTTCACGCCCATCTTCTTGAGATCGGCGCATTTCTTGTAAATATCTTCGACGCTGATCGCCAGATGGCCGAAAGCGGTGCCGTGATCGTAGCCCTCTTTGCCCCAGTTGTGGGTCAACTCGATGACCGCGCCATCTTTCTCTTCGTTGTAGCCGATAAAAGCGAGCGTGAACTCACCGCTCGGAAAGTCCCGCTTGCGGAGCATTTTCATGCCGAGCCCGTCGCAATAGAACTTGAGGGTTTTGTCGAGGTCATTCACGCGAATCATCGTGTGCAACAGACGCATTGATCGTATCTCCTTGAAGCGGCTCGCCGCCGTCTTTCCTCCGCGAGCCGGCCGTGATCTTCGGGACAATTTCCCGTGATTTGCCGAGCGGTGTCAATCGGGGTTCCAGGGAAAATCTTTGCCTAAACATTGCCCTTGTGCGAGAGTCCTGCGCGAACCACCGGTTTGCCGGTCATAGCTCAAAGGTAGGACTTTCAAAATGGCAGCGGGAAGCGAGTCACCTTCGAATGCCCGTCGCAACCGGGTCATCACCATCGCTGCGAGCGCAATTACTGTCCTCGCGATCGTGCTTGCATTTGCCTCAGGTTATCTGGGTCAAGAGTGGCTATGGCTCCGGCCCACCGGCGAGCTGTTGCTGCTAGCCGAGTTGGTCGGGTTGATCGTCTTGGAACGTCACCAACTTTTCGAACCCGTTCATCAGACGGTAGGGGACATCAAGTTCGATACCGCCGAATTGCGCGCAGCACTGGCAACGATCACGCAGCAGATCGGATCAGCGGGCCAGACAACCGTCTATCCAACCTCACACGAGCTATTGCGGAACCTCACGCGTCTCCTTCGTGATTCATTTTCACGCGATCAGGAAGCACCGCAGATTTTCCGAATGGGCCGTTTTGCGGGCGAACCCAAAGCACTCGTGTCCGACCCTGAATACGCCGCCGAGTTCGACGCCCTCAACGCTGCGATTCTGGAAGGGATGCTATCGTCCGGTAGTCGCGCCGATGCGAAAGCGCGTTGGTGGTCGATTCGCATCCTTGGCACGGTGTGGAACCGCGACCAGTTCGATTTCATCATGGAACGACTAGTCAAGGACATGCTCGACCGTAAGCCGCTCAACTTCGAGCTGAAGCTTTTGGTAAGGCCCGGCTCGGATTACGCGTCTCTCTCTCCGATCATCACCGATCAGGAGGCTCTCGTTACCTTTGACGATGATCGTGCAATGTTCCAATGGGGAATCGTCTTCCACGGTCGTCAGTATACGACGCTGCTAGCGCGATGGTTCGACGAGGCTTGGAGCCGTATTTCGGACCACTACTTGGTTTACTCGCGCAGCGGTCTCAATCAGGCCGCAGTCGATCGGATTCGCAACGAGCTTGAAGCACTCGCGGCGATGCGCGAAGGTACGAACCGATAAGGCGACACCAAGGAAAGGTGATCGATGGATTTCAATTACAGCGCAGATGACGAGGCCTTTCGGCACGAGTTCCGGGCGTGGCTCGAGAAGAATGCGCCCGGCGACAACCTGCAATCTCTCGCGGGCGGTTTCGAGGCTGACGAAGAGGATTGGAAACGCAAGCTCGGCTGGTTTCGCAAGCTCGCGTCAGGTGGATGGACATGCGTCGATTGGCCGAAAGAATTCGGCGGGCGCGGCCTCAGTACACTGAAGACCATCATCTACCACGAGGAGCTGCAGCGGGTTAATGCTCCCCTGCCCTTTATCGGTTCCGGGCCCTCGCTCGTCGGCCCCACCCTGATGCAATGGGGTACCGATGAACAGAAGAAGCGCTTTATTCCGAAGATCATCACGGGCGAGGAGATCTGGTGCCAGGGCTATTCCGAGCCGAACTCGGGCTCCGATTTGGCATCGTTGCAGACCCGCGCAACCGAGGATGGCGACTATTTTGTCATCAACGGGCAGAAGATCTGGACCTCGCAGGCGCAATACGCCGATTGGGCCTTCGTCCTCTGCCGGACCGATCCGGAGGCGCCGAAACATCGCGGGATTAGCTATATCCTTGTCGACATGAAGACGCCCGGCATCACGGTGCGACCACTCGTTCAGATGAGCGGGGCGCAGGGCTTCAACGAGGTTTTCTTCGACGATGTTCGCACGCCCAAGAAGATGCTGGTCGGTACGAAGAACAACGGATGGCAGGTAGCGATCGCCACCCTGATGTTCGAGCGCGGCGTCGGTGGGGGCGGCCAGCCGCTGATTGCGGTGATCGACGAACTGGCGAATCTCGCGCGGCGCGTGAATCGCAACGGCCGTCCGGCGTGGGAGAGCAGCGAGGTCCGTCAGAAGATCGCCGAGCTTAAGTGCGAGGCCCAGGCGCTTAAGTTCACGAATCTGCGCAATCTGACGCGGCGTCTGAAGGGACTACCTCCAGGTCCCGAAGGCTCGATGATGAAGCTCGGCGCAACCGAACTGAACATGAAGATCGAGATGTTCGCGATGGAGCTGCTCGGGCCGTACAGCCAACTCGAACTGATGGCGCCGCATGCGATCGACGACGGTCGCTGGTCGTTCCGGCTACTGGCTGCGCGCGGCGGCACAATCGCAGCCGGAACCAATCAGATTCAGCACAATATCATCGGGGAGAGAGTGCTGGGCCTGCCGAAGGGATAGATCGGTAAGCCATGCGACGCCGAATCGCAGAATCGCAGTCTGTGCCCTAGCTCCAATCGCTTTTGGGGGCGTTCTTTCTGCATCAGGCATTGCCCAGACTTACAAGAAGGTACTCATCGATAACGACGGGCTACTAAATATCACCCTGGAACACGGATCGCTGGTTAGGCCCGAGAAACTACCGGATCAGATTGCGTTCGGATCAGCTGCCATCTCTCCCGATCATCGCACTGTCGGATGGCTGGCGCTCTATCCGGACAATTCCTGCTCCCACTGTGAGGCTCCTTGCCTGGCCGGCACGCTCGTGCTTTACCGGAAAGATCGCGTCCTGCACCAATTCTCCACCGCACAAGTCTTTTGGGATTGGCAGTTCTGGGATAACAGCAAACGCGTTGCCTATTCTACGGGGCCGACCCACGGCGGCGCGGGCCGACGCTACTGCGCGATGTCAAAACAGGCGCAATCGTAAGTCGATGGTGGGTTCCCAGACCTTCGAATTCAAACCTCCCGCCGTCTCAACCACCGAAATGCGCGGAAAAACTCAGATATTGATCGGAATTCTCTATGCGTTCATTTCCGCACATCCGCGTTACCAACCAAGTCGTCGGCGACCCAGCCATCTAAGTCGTATTCGGCCATGAAGCTGTCGACGAACCTGCGGATTTTATCGAGGTCGCCGGTGGCGATCGCCGTTGGCAGATTTTCCAAGCGGATCATCTCGTAATTCCCGGCATAGTTGCGCTCGTACAGTTCGTGACGCCCGCCGAAGAGTACTCCGAGAGCATCATAACCTCGCCATCTCTCCGGCGAACACGGCCCGATCGGACCTACGAACTCCCGATTCACCCGGGCCGCCCCCATGAGCTGCGACTAGATTAGGCCTGATAGCTTTATTTCTATTGGGTGGTATTAGATGGTAACGAAAAACATCTATCTCTAAAAGCTCCAGCATCATAGGCTTTAGGTCACTAGTCGCTCCGGGGGAAAGACTGTTGGCTGCAAATCGATTGCTTGTTTTAGGCGCTGTGTTCGCGATATCCGGCCTTGCGGCGCAAGCTGTCGCCAGCGATATGATCTACACACAATACGACAGATCGAGTCATAACCACATCTGGAAGCTGAACAGTAGCGGGGTCAATGTTCAGCTTACCGATGGAAACGCTAGTGATATTTGGCCAAGCTATTCACTAGATGGCAAATCAATCGCCTTTCAACGCAACGCCGTAGGTGCACAGGTGTGGACCATGAATTCAGACGGAACTGGTCTTCGATCCGTCACTTCGGGAGCACATTGTGACGAGATGCCCTCCTTTCTGCCAAATGGAACTAAGATGCTCTATTTCGAGCAGAACAATTGCGGTTCGCTAATTCCACATACTCAAATCCAGATCATGAACCTCGATGGGAGTGGACGCACAGTCGTTTTCCCACCGTCGTTTGACACGCATTACTACATTGAACCCCGCATGAACCCACAGGGAACCAAAATCGTGTTCGCGGGTGACGACCATAGCGATGGCTCCAATCAGATCTTTGTAGTGAATGCTGATGGCACTGGTTACACACAGTTGACGACTCAGGCTTCGCCTGGAGTCGTATCCGGAGATCCTTATTGGTCTCCCGATGGTACCAAGATCGTCATGAGCCACCGAGACGCAAGTGGTAACATCAACGTTTGGAGAATGAACAACGACGGCACCGGATTAACCCAGCTGACCAATTTTATTGAGCCTCTTGAGGCAGGAGACGCTGCCTACTCTCAGGACGGGAGCCAGATTTGGTTCGAGTTGGATAACGGTGGTAATGGCCAATCGATTCCATGGGTTCCGGCGAGTCCTTTCGCGATGAACCCCGATGGGAGCGGAATTGGTCCCACCGGAATTAGCTGCGCGAGCGTCAATTGCTCACCACGCTAGATTCTTCCAAGCATCAAACTGACTGCGTTTCAGTGAGGATGTGTCATTAATGAAGGGCATCGGTTAGCTACCCCACCCGAGAGAGGCACATGAGGAAAGATCGCTGGGCTGCATCGGGGGCTTGGCAGCCAACGCCGCACTGCTTTCTGGACCTGTCATTACGTCTTGATTCGGCTTACATCCGCGTTACCAACCAAGTCGTCGGCGACCCAGCCATCTAAGTCGTATTCGGCCATGAAGCTGTCGACGAACTTGCGGATTTTATCGAGGTCGCCGGTGGCGATCGCCGTTGGCAGATTTTCCAAGCGGATCATCTCGTAATTCCCGGCATAGTTGCGCTCGTACAGTTCGTGACGCCCGCCGAACTCTGTTCCGAGCGCATCCCATAGAAGTTTCAGAAGTTTGACGCGCTCGACCGCGTCGTAGCCGTTGGAGCCGCGCAGATATTTATCAAGGTATGGACGCAGCTCGGGTGTTTTGAAATCGAGCGCGTGCGAGTTCAGGTAGATGAGTCCGCTCGATATCGTCTGCTCGGCAATCTCCTTGATGCGCGGATAGGCGATCGTCGCCAGGAACCGATATGACATCCCGTAGCTCATGTTCGGCTGGAGCGCTCCACCAACCCACCGATCGGGCGATTTGACCATCGCATCCGAGATCGCCCAGAAGATATTGCGCCAAGCGAGGGCCTCGCCCACCTGCACCTTCGCCGATTGGTTATCGATCGCGCCGATTGCTTCGGCCGCCTTGAGAATTAACCCGGCAAGGAAGTCGAGCTTGACGGCCAGCCGTGTACATCCGTGGAGCGTAAAGCGTGGGATAAACCCCGACTGCGGAAAAAACCCATTGGCCTTGTCGAGATCACGATAACAGAACAGGTTCTCCCACGGCACGAAGACCTTATCCATGATGAAGATTGCGTCGTTCTCGTCGACCCGCGACGACAGAGGATAATCGAACGGAGTACCCATCGTCGCAGCGTTCAATTCATACGAGGTGCGACAGATGAGCTTCACACCGGGACTGTCCATCGGGATCATCGCGAAGAAGGCCATCTCGGGGCGGCCTAGCGGCGTCGGGCCGTAGAAGCCGATGAAGTTGTGGTGCGTCAGGGCCGAACCCGTCGCGACGACTTTTGCGCCGCTCACGATTACGCCCGCGTCAGTCTCCTTCTCAACGTGCACATAGACGTCGGTTACTTCACCAGGCGGGCGGCTCTTATCGACCGGAGGGTTGATGATCGCATGATTCAGGAAGAGGCATCGCTCCTGCACCTTGCGATACCAGTTGAGCGCGTTCTGCTGATAAGGCGCGTAGAAGTCGGCGTTCGCACCCAAAGTACCAGTGAGGCTGGCCTTGTAGTCTGGCGACCGCCCCATCCATCCGTAGGAAATCCGCGACCATTCCGCGATAGCGTTGCGGCTGCCGATCAACTCTTCGGTAGTCTTCGCGACTTTGAAAAACTTGTGGGTGAAGCCGGCGTTACCCGTATCAGTGCTGGTGGTGAGAACTTCCTTCCGCGACGGATCGTGGAGAGCGTCGTACATCCGCGCGAGCATCCGGGCCGAGTTACGGAAAGCCGGATGCGTCGTCACATCCTTGATACGCTCGCCGCGTAGCCAGACCTCTCGCGAATCGTGGAGACTCTCGAGGAACTCAGCACCGGTGAATGGGACGACCTTGGACTCGCTCATTGGAAACCTCGATTGCGACAGTCAGCCTCGTGCAATCAGATGCGTGCTCTCGCAAGACCTGTGATGTAATAACAATAGACCGATATCTGGACCAGCAGGCAGGGTTCGACTCGGACTGAAGAACAGGGAATACGAGATGGATTTTAAGTACAGCGAAGAAGCCGAGGCCTTTCGACGGGAGTTCCGCGCATGGCTCGACGCGAATCCGCCGACGGTCGGCGATGATAATAGCGAGATTGCAGAGTTTTACGACCGCGGCAGTGCCGGATGGCAGCGTCATCTCGAGTGGCATCGGAAGATGCATGCGGGCGGATGGGTCGGTATCACCTGGCCTAAAGAGTATGGCGGTCGCGGCGCCAAGCTCGAACAGAGCATCGTCTATGGCGAGGAGTTGGCCCGGGTCAAAGCTCCGACGCTCGTTAATGGCTTGGGAATCGCTCTCGTCGGCCCTACCCTGATGCACTGGGCCACCGAAGAGCAGAAGAAACGCTACCTCCCTAGGATTCTCTCCGCCGAAGAGATTTGGTGTCAGGGTTATTCCGAGCCCAACGCCGGCTCCGACGTAGCAGCGTTGCAGACTCGTGCGGTCGAAGATGGGGACGACTTCGTGGTCAACGGACAAAAGGTCTGGACCTCGGGGGCCCATCACGCCGATTGGTGTATCCTGCTCGCCCGCACCGATCCGAGCGCTCCGAAGCATAAGGGGATCAGCTACCTGCTGGTCGATATGCACAGCCCGGGCATCACGGTTAAGCCGCTAGTGCAAATCACCGGCGACCGCGGCTTCAACGAGGTCTTCTTTGAGGACGTACGCGTGCCGAAGAAGAACCTCGTAGGAGCAAAGAACCAGGGGTGGCAGGTGGCCGTCACAACGCTGGCTTTCGAGCGCAGCAGTATTGGATCGTCGTCCTCGCGCGAGACGATGGCCTCCGTTCGCGAACTCGCGACGCTCGCCAAAGCGCTGCCGCGCGGCAACGGAACCGCCTGGGACGACAGTGACGTTCGCCAGCAGATCGCTCAATTCGCGTGCGAGGCCGCGGCACTCCGCTACACGAATATGCGCAATCTGACCCGTAAGCTTAAGGGACTGCCGCCGGGACCCGAGGGATCGGGGGCCAAGCTGGTCGTGAGCGATTTGATTCTGCGCACGGCCAAGTTTGCGACGGAGCTGTTGGGGCCTTATAGCCAATTTGAGCAGGACGCGCCTTTTGCACTAGCAGCCGGCAAATGGAGCCATCGGATGCTCGGATCGCGTCTGATGACGATCGCCGGCGGAACCAGCGAAATCCAGCGCAATATTATCGGCGAACGCGTCCTCGGATTGCCGAAAGGCTAGTCGTCGAAATTATTTTTCGGTCGATTGAATAGATTTCGAAGGAGGTCCGTCTGAGTATATGTGAGCGGTTGCTTCCCCAAGCGCTCTCCGGTTGTGTGCTCCTCCCTCGCAACCGAGTTTGGGGTCGTCTGAGCCAGACGGACGGCCCAAGAAGCGGGCGTTGATGAGAACTTCCCCCTCCATCAGCGACCCGCTTTCTTTTTAGCAATAAGCCCCTTTTCCATCTTTTCGCGCTGTTAGCTCAGTTTATTCGGTCAAATCGCCGGGCGTCGCGCTTGACACCGTGAGCCGGCGCCGTCATCTTCTTGGACTTATGCTCTGGTTGCGCCGATCCATCGTGCTGACACCGATCGCGGCCTTCGTGGCTGCGGCTCTTCTCCTTAGCTGCGGTGGAGGCGGAGGCGGTTCGACCTCGAGCAATCCGAACCCTTTTTCGATTACCAGTCTCGCCATATGTCCGGGATCGCCGCCGACCAAAACGCCGACGCCCAAACCAACGCAATACAAGTGCGCTACGCCCACCCCGGTCAAGCACACCCCACAATGCATTCCGCTCGAAACCGTAACGTCGGTTCCAACGGCTGCGCCCAGCGGTGCTCCGACGGTGGATAACGGCATCCAAATCAACGTTCAGCAGACGATCCAACAGAGCAAAAACAGCAAGAAGCGCTTCAACGACGTTACTGGTAGCGGCTCGCTCTCCTGGAATATTGCGCCCGCCGGGATAATCCAGCCACCACTGCCTTCGCCCTATCCGCCCGGAGAGTTCTTTGGTCTGACAGCGGGATGCGTTTGCGTCTCGGCTCAGATTGGTAGTGTCGAGAGCTGCCCGGTAACGATCGCCGTTGGCGGAGCGAGTTGTACGCCATGCCCAACGCCTTCACCGTTTACCGAGTGCCCAGGCCCGACGCCGACTCCGACGAAGACGCCTTCGAAGACGAAAGCTTGCGCCCCTACTCCGACGGCGACGGCTACTCCAATTCCATAGCGCGTGGCAAAGAAGCTGTTGGTCACATAAGGCGGGTACGCCAATTGAAGTGAATTAAATCGCGCGCATCGTTTGACTCACGCGCTTTAGAACCAATAATCTCGGCCCACGAGACGGGGGGGGGAGCCGATGGAACGGGAAGCCCGGCGCGAGCAGGTCTTGCGCCATGCCAAGCGGATTTTTGCTCGCAAAGGCTATCACCGAACGAATGTCTCGGACATCATCGGCCGAGCCCGGATTGCTCGCGGCACCTTCTACCTTTACTTCCAGAACAAGCGCGATCTCTTTGAAGAGCTTCTCGCTAGCGTGCTCCTTGAGTTGACGCGGCGGATTCAGCGCTTGCGGATTGGACCCGATCAGCCCGATCCCGTCGAGCAACTCCGCGGCAATCTCCGCCGCGTTCTGGGATTGGTGCTCGCCGAGCCAGAACTGACCGATATCCTTCTCAACCATACGATGGGCTTCGACCGCGAGCTTGATCGACAAGTCACCGACTTCTACGAAAAGGTGATCGATCAAATTCAGCGTTCGCTCGATCTGGGCGTCGAGATGAAGCTGGTGCGCCCCTGCGAGACGCGCATCGCGGCGTGCTGTATTTTGGGAGGCATCAAAGAGGTCGTATTGCAGGCGAGCCGCAGCCGACGAACCGATATCGAGGATTTGGCTGAAGAGATACTCAACTTTGGACTGCGTGGAGTGGCGCAGCCGGAACTGATCGCAACGATGGGGAATCGAGAAGGCAAAGCCGTTTATTTTTTGGCTCAAAACTAGACTGACATGTCAGTTCATCGACCAAAAACCCGCGGCCGTAGGCCATCCACACGCAGCGTGGCCTTTTACGATCTCGACGGCACGTTGGTCGGGCTCAACCTGATCCACACCGCGCTATACCTTCTCTCGAACCTTGGCGAATGGAGCGGCCGCGCCTCGCATCTACTGAACTTCGCCACGCGTATCCCGGCGCTTTACTTCGCTGAACGGCAAGATCGCTACCTGCTCAACGTGGTGCTCTTCGAGCTTTTCAAAGGAGTCTCCCGGGACCGCCTGTTCGAACTTGGTGACGAGTATTGCGAGAACGTGCTGATGAAGAATCTTTATCCATCGGCGCGCACTATGATCGAGGAGAACCGGGCGGCGGGTATCGAGCCAGTTCTCGTTACTGGTTCGCCCGACTTCGTTGCGGAGCCACTGGCGGGTCGTCTGGAGATTGCCGATTACGCAGCGAATCGGCTCGCGTTCAATCGTGGTCGCGCAACGGGGCGGCTTCAGCCTCCCGTGATGGCCGGCGACGAAAAGGCACGATGGTGCGCCGAGTATGCGGCGGCCCGCCAGTTCGATCTCGCGAACTGTTGGGGTTACGCCGACTCCTACTACGACCTCCCATTTCTCGCCGCACTGGGTCATCCGGTGGCGGTGAATCCCGACCGTCGGCTGAGTGCCACTGCGATGAGCCGGAAATGGCCGATCGTGCATTTCACTCCAAATGGCAAAGGTGGAGGAATTGTGCGGGAGCTGCGGGCACAGGCCGAAAATTGGTTTTGGAGAAGACTTGATGGCGCGGCCTGAGGCCAAACTAAAGGAGATCAAGCAGGCGGAATTTCGACACGAAATCGAATCACGCCGCGAACTCGTCGTCACGCTCAACCGCCGTTCCGAACCACGGCTGATACCGTATGGTGAGGATTTTCTGGTCGAGAAATTGCCGGCTGGTACGCGCGTGATTTATCCGGCACCGCCGCTCGATCCGCTACCGGACCCGGATACCGCGATTCGTTACGCCCTGCTCCATCCGCTGAATGCCGATCCCCTTTTTGCGCAGTTAAATCCCAACATGCGCGTCACGATAGCGATCGACGATATCAGCCTGCCGCTGCCCCAGATGCGGCGTCCCGATCTCCGCGAACGGATGCTCAACGCGGTGCTGCAGACCTTGGCGGATTATGGCGTCGACGATGTGCATCTGATCGTCGCGACCGCGCTGCATCGCCGGATGACCGAAAGCGAAATTCGCCGGATGGTTGGCGAGCGCGCCTTTAAGCAGTTCTGGCCGGATCGCCTGTACAACTTCGACGGCGAGAATCGGGCTGAAGTAACGCTGTTGGGCAAGACCGACCACGGCGAAGAGGTCTGGCTTTCGCGCCGAGCCGCTGAATCCGATCTGCTGATTTACCTGAACATCAACCTTGTGCCGATGGATGGTGGCCATAAGTCGGTCGCCGTCGGTCTCGCGCCGTATCAGAGCCTGCGTCACCATCACAATCCGGAGACCCTGCGGAACAGCCATTCCTACATGGATCCGACCAAGTCGGCGCTGCACAGTTCCGCCAATCGGATGGGCAAGCTGGTTAACCAGCAGGTCAATGTTTTCTCAATCGAGACCGCTATCAACACGCAGATGTACGGCGGGATGCTCGACTTTCTGCAGAAAAATGAAGATAGCTTCAGCGATTGGGATCGCATACGTCTCAAGGGTTTTCGCTGGACCCTCGGATCCATGTCGAGCGAATTGCGTCGCCAGGTACTTCATCAGTACGCCGCGCCTTACGGTCTAACCGGCGTGTGGGCGGGCGAGACCGAAACAGTGCATCGGCATGCGCTGGCAAAAGTTTTTCAGCAGTACGCGGTACCAGTTAAAGGCCAATCGGACATTCTGATCGTCGGCGTGCCCTACATCTGTCCTTACAACGTCAATTCGATCATGAACCCGGTGCTCGTGCAGTGCACCGGGATGGGCTACCTGTTCAACATGTATCGTAACAAGCCGCTGGTTAAGCCGGGCGGTACGATGATCATCTGCCATCCGTTGCGCGACGAGTTCCATCCCGAGCACCATCCGAGTTACATCGAGTTTTTCCACCGATGCCTCAGTGAAACGAACGATTCCGTCGAATTGGCTAAGCGGTTTGAGCACGAATTCGCAAGGAATCCGACCTACACGCATATGTATCGCTATGGCAATGCCTACCACGGGGTTCATCCGTTCTACATGTGGTATTGGGGCGAGCCCGCGCGTCAGCATTGCGGGCGAATTATCGCAGCAGGGTGTGAAGAGCCGGAGGTTGCAGCACGTATGGGTTGGGAGGCAGCCGACACACTGGATGAGGCAATCGCGATGGCGACGGCGGATCACGGGAAATCCGCAACAATCAGCTACCTGCATCTGCCGCCACTGGTGATCGCTGATGTCGATTAGCGAGGGGCCGAACGGACGAAAGATAGTGACGACGGTGCGTGGCCTGCCGCCGCTCGAGACGATTTTCCGCAAGCGTCGTATACTGATAACCGGCGGGACCGGTTTTCTCGGTAAGGTGCTGCTCTATCTGCTGCTGCGGCATCATCCGGAGATCGGTCGCATCTTCCTGCTGATCCGCGGCGATAAAAAATCCAGTCAGAATCGCTTCCGCCGCGAGATTCTTGATTCACCGGCCCTCGCCCCGCTGCGCGATCGTCTAGGGAAGCATTTCGATGCTTACGTTGAAGAACGCGTCGCCGTTGTCGCCGGAGATATTACTGAACCGGGACTTATCACCGAGGGCGCCGAAGAGCTTGGCGACAAGCCACTCGACGCGGTGCTTCATTGCGCGGGTCTGGTTAACTTCGAAGCCTCGCTGGAAAAAGCCTACGCGATCAACGTCACGGGCGTGAACCATGTGATCGAGTTTTGCCGCCGGCATAAAGCGGCGCTGCTGCATGTTTCGACCTGCTACGCCGCAGGTGCCGCCGATGGTCATCGATATGAAGACGACATCCCTATCGATTGGGCGCCTCGCAATCAGAACAGGTTTAATCTGAAGCGCGAGATTCGCGCTGCGATGGCGGTGATCGAGCGACTCGAAGCCGAATCCCACGACCCGGTTCGCCAGGCCGAATTCGTCGACGCGGACGAGTTCGACGAAAACGCTAACGAGGACCAGCCCGACGAGCGAGGGAACGAAGGACGCCGCAAGCGCTGGCTTGAAGAACAGCTCAAACAGGTGGGACGGGAACGCTCGATAGCCTGGGGATGGCCGAATACCTACAGCTACACAAAAAGCGTCGGTGAGCAATTAGTACTCGCTGCCGGCGATGAGCTTGCGGTGACGGTCGCGCGCCCTTCGGTAATCGAGGGTGCGCTGCGCGATCCACATCCGGGCTGGAACCAGGGCGTCAACACGAGCGCCCCACTAACCTACATGTCGGGGCGCGGCTATCGCTTTTATCCGGCCAAGGCGGATCTCGTACTCGATGTAATTCCGGTCGATCTCGCCGCCCATGCGATGATCCCGATTCTCGGGGCGCTATTGTTGCACCGCCATAAGCCGATCTATCAGCTATGCACTTCTGACGTGAATCCACTGCCGATGCGCCGACTCGTCGAACTGACGGGGCTAGCTAACCGCGTGGAACATCGCCGGCATGGCGGTCCGATGGGCAAATTGGCGCCGCATCTCGAAGCCGTCGTCGTTTCGCAGAACACCTACGAACTGGCAAGCAAGAGCTTGCCGACGGTGCTCAAGCAGGCCGCTTCGCTGGCGACGACGTTGATGGGGCCAAAGTCATCGGCTGCGCGTGGCTTCGAAAAGCAGGTCGATAATGTTGCGGCCAATGCTGACCTGGCCCGATCGCTGGTAGACGTCTATCGGCCTTATATCCAGGACCTCGTTTATACCTTCCACGGGCGCAATATTCGCGAACTCTACAAGGCGCTGACACCCGCGGACGCCGAAGCCCACGATTTCAAGCCCGAGGCGATCGATTGGCGCGATTACTGGATCAACATCCATCTGCCCGGATTGCGCCAGCATATTTTTCCGCAGCTGGATTTGCATACGCGCACGCGACCCCGCGCGACCTTCCGCCACAAAACGCTTACCGAGCTGTTGGACAGCGCGAGCGAGCGGTATGGCGCGACCACCGCGCTGGAGGTGCGGCAGCCCTCGGGACAACGCACGGCGCTTAGCTACCGCGAGATGCGCGACGCTGCTTTCAGGGCGGGATTGGCGTTACGCAGCCGTGGGATTAAAGCCGGCGATCGCGTTCTGCTGATCAGCGAAAACTCGCCGGATTGGGTTATCTCCTATTTTGCGATTCTTTACGCCGGTGCGATCGCGGTTCCGCTCGACCATCTGATTTCAGGCGACGAGCTTGCGCCGATTTGTCGTATCGCTGAGCCGAGCGCTGCGCTGCTCTCATCGAATTGCGCCAAGCGGCTGGGAAGCGCCGTCATCGATGCTGCCGGAGATATCCCCGCGCTTTCGCTCGACGAGCTGCAGCGGCCATTCATGCTGCGCGGCAAGCTCCCGCCCCTGCCTGTCGCGGATCGCAAGACGCTCGCGTCGATAGTATTTACGTCGGGCACGACGGGAGCGCCTAAAGGCGTGATGCTCTCGCACGGCAACTTCACTGCGGAAGTAAAGATGCTAGGTCGGGTCTTCGCGCTCGACGGCAACGACGTGGTGCTGTCGCTGCTCCCGCTGCATCATACTTTCGAATTCACCTGCGGGATGCTCCTGCCGCTCGCGAGTGGCGCGCGTATCGTCTACCCGCTCGGCGTCGACGCGTCGAGTCTCGCGCGGACCTTTGCGGACGTTCGTCCGACCGCTGTCATCGCGGTACCCGCGTTGTGGGAGGCGATTCATCGCCGAATTATCGATCAGGTTGAGGCACGTGGACCGTTCTTCGAGGCGGCCTTTGGGCGCCTGCGGGAACTGAATCGCCGGCTCGACGAGGATTACCATCTCAACTTAGGCAGTCTGCTCTTCCGTCAGGCTCATAGTGCCCTAGGCGGAAGGCTAAAACTCGCTGTGAGTGGCGGCGCTGCCCTGCCGCAACGCGTCGCAGAGTTCTTTAACGATCTCGGACTGAAGCTGCTCGAAGGATACGGATTGACGGAAACCGCGCCCGTCCTGAGCGTGGCGCGTCCTGACGAGCCGATGGTAGCCGGATCGGTGGGCAAGCCGCTCTCTGGGATTGAACTGAAGCTCGACGATCCGGACGAAAACGGCGTTGGCGAAATTATCGTGCGCGGCCCGAACGTGATGAGCGGCTACTATCGCAACGCCGAGGCGACGGCGGAGATTATTCGCGACGGATGGTTGCATACGGGCGATCTCGGCCGCTTCGACGCCGAAGGACGGCTGTCGATTGTCGGGCGCGCCAAAGACGTGATCGTCGATTCCGGCGGCAACAACGTCTATATCGATGAACTCGAAGAGACCTACGGACACTCGCCATATATCAAAGAGATGGCCGTGGTGGGACTCAAGGCCGCGATGGGTGAGCAGGTTGCGGCGTTGGTGGTCCCTGCCTATGCCCGGGGCGAGAGTCGGCGTGCGGTCGAGGATCGCCTGCGGGAACATTTCGAGAAAGTAAGCGGCACACTCAGCCTGCATAAACGGATCCGCATCCTGCGCTTCAGCGATCACGAGTTGCCGCGAACGCGTACGCGCAAGGTAAAGCGTCCGGAAGTCGTTTCGCTTATCGAGCGGATGCTCGATCGGTCGAAGGAGGAGCGATCGGCGACGGCCTCTGAGGAGATCGCGCCGTGGCTCAGCGAAGCGCTGCAACAGTTCGCGACCGAAACGACGGAACTGACACCGGCGACACGGCTGATCGAAGACCTTGGCCTCGACTCATTGGCTCTCGCCGAGTTGGCCGAGCAGATCGCGGTGCAATCGGAACTCGAATTGAGCGCCGATCAGCTCTCGAATATCAGCACGATCGGGGACCTACAAAAGCTCTTGGATGAGGGCCAGAACCGCCCTCGCCTGCCCTCATACGCTCACTTGGCACGTCCCTACACGCCGGTTCTGCCCCAGATGCTGCGTCGGTTCGGCGATCGGTTGCTGCAGCGTTCGATGGGGGCGGCGTTCGAGGGATGGCTCAAGCCGACTATCCTGGGGCGCGGCAATATCCCGGCGAATCGCAATTTTCTCGCGATCGCGAATCATGCGAGCCATGCCGATTTCGGCTTGGTGACCCACGCACTCGGAGTTCATGGACGCGAGCTCGTGGTACTTGCGGCCAAGGATTACTTCTTCAACAACGACCTGCGTCGTCTTCTCGCTACTAACTTCACCCATCTGATTCCCTTCGACCGCGAGCGCGCGCAGCTCGAATCACTCGAAGAGGCGCTGACGCAGCTTCGTGCGGGACGCAGTGTCCTGATGTTTCCGGAAGGCACGCGTTCCCCGGACGGCCAGATTCACGACTTCAAGAGCGGTTCCGGTTATCTAGCGCTCCATGGTGGCTGCGATGTCCTCCCGATACGAATTACCGGTACTCACGAAGTCCTGGGCAAGGGTAGTTTGCTGCCCAAGCGTGCGCCGGTCGAGGTACGAATCGGAGCACCAATACTGAGCGCCGAGATACGCGCTATCGCCGAGAGCGCGGAAGGCGCTGGAGCCTATCGCAAACTGGCCGATTTCATGCGCGACACGGTCATCGGACTGACTGCACGTCGCAAGCGGATAGTGTTCAAAATTGAATCGTCGGGGGAACTTGCCCACGCCAAACATCGCGCGCCACGCAAACAGGCCAAGGGATAAGCGATTGGCGCGGAGGGCATAGGTACACGTACGCTTCTTAATCCTTTTACTGCACGGTAAGATTCCCCGATGGATTGGTGGACCCGGCGACCTGATAACGAAGCGCGTTCGATTCGCGGACGCTTCTCGCGGCCCTCGGTAAGTGAAATCACTGGTGAACTACTCGTGGGTGAATACCCGCGACTCAATGATTTGGAGTGGCTGAAAGAGGAGTATCGCATCAGCGCGGTCCATAATCTGCAGGACGATATCGATTTGCATATCAATGGTCTCGACGCGACCGAACTGCGCAGCGAGTGCGAACGCCTCGGACTTCATTTCGTTCGCACGCCGATCCATGACGGTAGCGCCGACGATATGGCTGTGCGACTCGCTCCTGCTCTGCACGCCCTGACCGAGTTGATCGATGAGCAGCATCGCGTGTTTTTGCACTGCAATGGCGGACTGAATCGTGCGCCGACGGTTGGAATCGCGTGGCTGCATGCCGCTCAGGATATGTCACTCAACGAGGCAATGAATTTCTTCAAGCAGCGTCGCCCATGCGGTCCTTTTATGACGGTGCTCGAGGCACACTTCGGATCGCGCGATCAAAAGCCTTCCAGGTAGGGCATCCTGCAAGCGAGGGCAGCGATGCGCGCCCGGTGGTTCTCTTTACACGTCGCTCACGTTCGGCGCTTATTGATCGGTAATGCTCGTGATCGCCCTATTCCCAAAATGTAGAGAGTTGCGTCGTTGAATCTCGCGTCGGACGCAGGCAAACCCCGCTCCCACTGGCTAGAAGTACTTCGGGGCGATGCCCCTATCCTCTTGATCGCGCCGCACGGTGGTCGTGCGGGAGAAGCCGCCCGCGCGACGATGCATCCTAAGGTCAACGACCTGGAAACGGCCGCGATGACCCGCGAGCTCGCCGCACGGTTGGAGGCAACCGCCGTTATCAACTACGGTATGGATCGTAACGAGCTCGACTGTAATCGGCTGAGCCAAATCGTCGCGCGTGAGCCATGGCTAATTGATCTATTGGCGGATGAAGTCGCCGCAATCGTCGAGCGGCATGACAGTGTGACGGTACTTCTGATCCACGGATGGAACATTATCGAGCCCCGGGTGGATTTTGGACTGGGAGTGCGTGAACGGAACGGACGATTGCATCCCCCCCGTGGCGCGCACGTCTCGGCTAGTGATGAATTCATCTCAGGCACGGTCTTAAGTCTGGCTGAACGTTTGCGCGAGGTTTCAATCGAACCGACTTTTGGTCTGCGTTATCCCGGCGGTGGCGCTCAGAATCTTCTGCAGGCCTTTACGCCGCGGCATGGCGATGGTTCCGGCCGAGGACTCGATCAGCTGGCCCTCCTCGCTGCCGCTGGACAGATTGAGGCGATGCAATTGGAGCTCTCCGTCGCAGTACGGATGGCCGGGCGTTATCGCGACGAGTTGTTGAAGGCGATGGCCGATACTTTTCGACCCTCGAGACCACGCGTGTCGTCACAATCTTCGATCGAAGTGGTTCGCACCGTCACGCCGATAGCACCGAAGAAAAGTACCGTAGCCCCAGCACCGATTCCGCCCTTCAGAATCGGCATCGAATTTTACGACGTTGCTGAGCGGGTTGGTGGGATGGCGAGTTTTGATTTCGGCCCCAATGCTGCGGGCGGCCGAATCATGATGCTGTCCGAGGGTCGACGCGTTGCGCTCTTCACTGGTGAGGGCGGAGCGGTTCGCAACGGCAACAGCGTATCGCTCGGGCCACTGGTGCTCGACGCGAGTCCGCGCAACGGTGGCCTCCACTTTCGTGGACCTGCCGTGGTGGTCGATGAAGGCACGGCCTATCTGAGTGTCGAAGGAGCCTTGGCGCAGGGGCGACTCGACCCTGCGATGGAGGTCGATGCGACGCTTGAGTTCGACGCAAACGCGGCACCCTTCGGTGAACTCTTGGTCAAACTCGATGCGGCAATCGAGCTGGTAACACGCGAACATCTCAGGCTGGATACCCTCGCTGACGCAGTGCCGCCCCATTCTACTTTCGGGCGGTTGAATGGGTCGGTCGTCTTCAACGGCGTGCCGCGACGGCTCAACGCGATAGCCCGTGTCGGTGTTTCGTTCACTGGTCTAGGCGCGCGCAAGTTTGTCGAACGGCAGATGCTATGGGCCTGTAGCCATCGCGATGGTCAGCCTCTGGCGGTTGAGCTTCGATCCCTGCTGCTCGATTCGGCTGAAAGGCAAAGGACCGCCTACCTTTTGCGCGAGGGCTTGTCTGTCGAATCGGCGCTGTTGGATTTAGAGCTCCAAACAGCTTCGCCGTACGAGCCTCCCGAACGAATTGCGGCGGCGGTCGCAGCGCCTCATCCCGTACTTATCGAGGGTACGGCCGATACTTTCATGACGCTCTCGCGGCCGGGACCGGATGGCACACGGATTCATACTTCGCTCGGCTTCGCGGCCTACCGAATAGACGGCGCGCTCGGGGCCGGGATGTACGAATATTCGAAACGAGCGCCGGCTCTCGAAGGGTCAGAGGCTGGAGAGACCGAGGAGGACTAACTGCGTACGGCGGAGAGATTGGGATGGAGCGGCTGGCGCGCCGGTCCCCCGATGGTGTTGGCGATGCCGTTGAACTGCTTGGTAAGCGGGCTGTCGGCGTATACACGAACGAAAATCGTTCCACGGTCGCAGGACTCGGCCAGACGTGGATCGAAAGGCAAGCGCTCGAGCAAGGGCACTCCAAGCAGGTTAGCCTGCGCGACCACTTCACCTTGCGGCATCAGCGGACGGACAGCGTGACACGAATCACAGCTGAAACCCGCCATGTTCTCGATGATCCCAAGCACCGTTGCATGCCGACTCCGCGCCAATTCGATTAATGGCTTATTAGCGCGCGCGGCGTTCTCCGACGGATGGCTCACGACGATCAAGCTGGCACGAGGCACCAGATCGTTGATTCGTGCGAAAGCTTCAAGTCCCGGCGCTAAATCGATAAGAAGCAGATCAAGCGCGCCGTATCGGACGCGGCTCAGCAAGTCGCCTAGCCCGTCTGAATAACTTTGGTTATTAGCTGAACGTCCGTTGCTGTTGATCTGACTGTCGAGCGCCAGAGCCGAGTCCGCCTCGACAAAACTGATCGGCGCGGACGTATGGTCAGGGAGGAGATTGCTGCCGACCACTCGCAAGCCCAGCGGTCCAGCGTTGGGATCGATCCATTCAGCGGGGAGCACACCGCGATAAGCTTTCATCGCGAGCATCGACAATACGCTAGGCGAATTGAGATCAGCGTCGAGAATCCCGACTTTCCGGCCTGATAGCGCCAACGCTGCTGCCAGGTTAATCAGGATCGAACTCTTGCCGGTGCCGCCACGAGCGCTGCCGAGCGCGACGACGGAACGAACGGTTTCGAGATTGGCGCGAACCCTCGCGACGATCCCTACACCGGAAGCGTCTTCACCGCCCGAAGCATTCGTGCCGTCCCTAAATAATCTCATAGTCAGCAAACTGAATCGGACCGCTCTCTTGCGGTGAACTAAATCCCCTCTTTAGAGCGTTGCGGAGTCTCGCTCCCCGCACGAGACAACTGCGCACCGCCTAAGATGCCCGCTGCGCACGCTCGGGTAAAGGTGAAAATATCGGCGGGACAAAAGAGCCTAAGAAAGCCCGTCAAATCCTACTGAGTGTCTTCGTCCGCGTCCGTCGAACCCAACTTGCGATAGGTCCGCCCATCGTCAAACCGACGTTGCGTGCGCGCCTCGCGCTCCTGATCCTGCTGGCAGTCGCGGCACATCCGCGTGAACGGGAGCGCCCGGAGACGTTCTTCGGCTATATCGAGCCCGCATGAATCACAAATACCGTAGCTGCCTTCGGCCATCCGTGCGAGAGCATCATCGATCTGCTGGCTCTTCGCACGCTCGCGATCGGACAAGATGAAATTGATTTCACGGTCGCGTTCCTCGGAGGCCAAGTCGTAGGCGTCCATGCCTTCGTCCTTGTTGGCATCTCGCTCAGCTCGAAGTTCCGCTTCGCTTTCAGCGATCAGCTTATTTTTCAACTCGACCAGAGCAGTATGCTGATCGGTCAGGAATTTTTTGCGATTTCCCGCCGCGCTCTTTTTTGGCATCGAATCCTCCACCGTCCGCTTTTAGGCGGCGTACTCCCGAATCTCACCGACCAAGTCATAAGTGCGAGCTTCCTTGATGCGCGCTCGCACGAACTCACCCGGCTCCGCTTCGCCGCGCAACACCACCATCCCATCTATATCGGGGGCCTGACACGCACTTCGACCGCGCAATCGCGTAGCTCGCCCCGCCAGATCACCTTCGACCAGGACCTCCAGATCCTGCCCTACCAACGCCTTGTTTTTACGCAATGAGATTGCGGCCTGGGTTTCCATCAGGCGTCGACGTCGCTCGCGTTTGATGCGCGCTGGAACCTGATTATCCATCAAGCCGGCCGCCGTGTTTTCCTCTTGCGAATAGGTAAACACGCCAACGCGGTCGAATTGTTCCCTTTCAACAAAGGAAAGAAGCCGTTCGAATGCCTCGTCGGTTTCACCCGGAAAGCCGACGATGAAGGAGCTGCGTAGCGTCACGCCCGGTACACGATCGCGCACGCGTTCCAGCAAAGCACCCAATGCCGCCCCGCTCCGCTCGCGTTTCATCGCACGCAGAACCGCGTCGTCGGCATGTTGCAGCGGCATATCGATATACTTAACCACTTTTGGCAGGCTCGCCACGGCCTCAAGCAGCTCGTTCGTTACGAAATTAGGATAACAGTAGAGCAGACGGATCCAGCGTAGGTCGCGGATCTCGTTCAGCTTGATCAGTAATTCGGCGAGTGACACGCGTCGATCCAGATCGCGCCCGTAGGCGGTGAGATCCTGCGCTATCAGATTGATTTCCCGCGCCCCACTATCAACCAGGGCCTCTGCTTCAGTGACGATATCGGCCATCGGTCGGCTCTCGTGACGGCCGCGGATCTTCGGGATGATGCAGAAGGCGCACTTGTGGTCGCATCCCTCTGAGATCTTCAGGTACGCCGTATAGAAATCGCCAGTTCGTATGCGAGGGAGATCGGCGCGCGGCAAGACATGGGCCGCACCCGCATACGGTATCGGTCGATCTTCGAAGGTTTCGGTCTGCTTGATCAGGTCCGGTAGATCGAGAAAATTGCCCGTTCCTACAAAAACATCGACCTCAGGCATCTCTTCGCGTAGCTGTGCTCCGTAGCGCTGCGCAAGGCATCCGCTGACGATCAATCGCCGCCCGGTACCGTTCTTCTTAAACTCAGCAGCCTCCATGATCGCATCGATCGACTCTTTTTTGGCCGCTTCGACGAAGGCGCAGGTGTTCACCACCAGCACATCGGCAATTTGAGGATTAGGCGTAATCTCAAACCCGGCATGCGCAAGCATCCCCAACATCAACTCGCTGTCGGCGACGTTCTTGGGGCACCCCAAAGTCACTAGGTGGACTTTTTGCATAAGCGCTGCACTGATCAGAAGGTGTATATCTCTACTAGTTGGCCCCGTGCGGCGCAATCCCGCTTGACAGCGGTCACGATCCTGATGGCGGCCCGGACTTTACGATATCCGCCCCTGCAGGCGGCGTGAATTTGAATTGCGAGCTCTCCAACGGAACGTTCCGTTGAATCGCAGAAAATTTTAGTTCGGTCGCATTCCCGAGAGCATCAACGATATGCAACGACATTATATTAAGCGTTGTGGTATCCACACCTAACTCGATTTTGTCTCCACCGTCCTTAGGTATCACCAATAGATGCTTCAGGCCGTCGTCGGGAGCCGAGGGCATCACCGTAACCTTGAAGTCGCGCTGGAGATTGCCAACTCCAAGGATGAAAGCGGCTGCGCTACGCGTTTTGAAGGCGCTCGCAAGCGGCATCTCCATCACCTGATTCAGCCCCGGATCGTAATCGAACAGCGTGGTGCCGTCGGCGACGATCGTTTCGGGTTGCTGCGGGTCCTTGAACTCCCATCGGATCATTCCGGACCGTCGATAAGCCACGGTACCTTTGCGCTCCCGTGGCTGGCCACCGGGACTGCTCAGCGTTTCGACGAAATCAGCGGTGAATGAGTCGGTCTTCTGATAATGGAGTTGCAATTGCTCGACCAAACTGGCAATTCCGCCGCTGCTCGTTGCAGCCGATACGGATAGAGCCGACAAGCACAGAATTAAAGCGGAAAAAAGGCGAAAAACAGGGAGACCCAGCGGTCGATTGTGGTTCACGATTGGTTCACCTTTTAAAAGGGACGATACTAACGGGCAAAGGCTTCAGCCTGCCCTGCTTCTGAGTTCGCGAGGGCGGGCGCCGTCAGCGGGTAGCACGAGACCGTCGCGCTCCATCCCCTCGACCATCCGCGCCGCGCGGTTATAGCCGATTCTCAACCGCCGCTGGATCATCGAAATCGAGGCTTGCCCGGTTTCCGTGACAATCCGCACGGCGTCGTCGTAAAGCGCGTCTCGCTCGCCGCCACCGCCGTCGAGGTCGCCCTCGCCCTGATTCGCCGTTTCTAGGATCTCCATTTGATACTCAGGGGCACCCTGCTTGCGGATGAAATCGCAGAGCTTGCGAATCTCATTCTCCGAAACGAACGGTCCATGCAGCCGGCGCAACTTGGCGGTGCCCGGCGGCATAAAAAGCATGTCACCCGCGCCGAGCAGACGTTCCGCGCCAATCGAATCGAGAATCGTGCGCGAATCAACGCGCGAGGTGACCTGCAAGGAGATACGCGCCGGCAGATTCGCCTTGATCAATCCGGTAATGACGTCCACCGAGGGTCGCTGCGTCGCCAGTATCAGATGGATTCCGGAGGCGCGGGCTTTCTGCGCCAACCGGGTGATATCGCGCTCGACCGTCTTGCCCTCGCTGAGCAGCAAGTCCGCCAACTCGTCGATGACGATGACAATCTTCGGCAGCCGCCGATGGCGAATCTGCTCTTCGCTTTCGCCCATCTCCGCGGTGGCTTGCGATTGCTTCAACTGAATCAATTCGCCGCTCTCGCCAAGTGCACGGTTGTAGCCATCGATATTGCGGACCCCGAGGTCGCGCATCAGGCGATAGCGCGCTTCCATCTCGCGAGTTGCCCACAGCAGCGCGGCAGCCGCCTTATCGGGATCGACCACGACCGGCACCAGCAGATGGGGAATCGCGTCGTAGAAAGATAGTTCGAGCATCTTAGGGTCGATCAGGATGAACCGGACATCGTCGGGCGTCGCACTGAAAAGAATCGACGCGATCATCGTGTGAATCGACACCGATTTACCAGTGCCCGTCGCGCCGGCGATCAGCAGATGAGGCATCACCGCGAGATCGGCTGCCGCCGGTTGCCCCGTAATATCCTTGCCGAGCGCGATCGTCAGATGGCTCTGTGCGGCGCGGCAGGCCTCGGCTTCGAGAATCTCGCGCAGGAAGATCTTTTCGCGTTTGCGATTCGGCACTTCGATTCCGACAACAGCCTCACCCGGCACTGGCGCAAGGATACGGATCGTCGCAGCCCGCAGCGCCATCGAGAGGTCATCGGCCAGGTTTACGATCTGGCTCACCTTGATTCCCGATCCCGGCTGCAGCTTGTACATCGTGACAACCGGACCAGGCTGAACCTCTACGACCTGCCCTTCGACACCGAAGTCGGCGAGCTTCTGCTCCAAAACCCGCGCGCTCCGCTCCAGCGCTGCCTCGTCGACCTGTGCGTGTTCGAGCGGTGGAACATCAAGAAGTGTAAGCGGCGGAAGCTTGTAATCCCCTTTGATACGGCTCGTCGGAGGCGACGCGAAGGTCTGAGTCGGAGAGGTCGGTGCCTCGCGTTTCTTGATCAATGGCTGGGTTGGCTCACTCCGATTGATTAAGGGCGAGGGAGAGCTGTGGCGCGGTTCCGCTGGTGACGGCGGCTCACTTTCGTCGCCCAGGACGAAGTCACGTTCGCTGGTTTCGGCGCGGAGCAAGGCCCGACCGGAGAAGGCTAGATCGGTCGGGGCGCGACCAGCCATCATCGCGATTCCGGCAATCAGGGCGAGCAGCAATACGATACATCCGCCGCCCAGATTCAAGGCTGCGCGAAGTTCACCGGCGAAGGTCGCGCCAATCAATCCGCCGCCATGTCCAAGGATCAAAGCGGTTGCAGCGCACAGCGCCACGATCGTTAAGGCGCCACCGGCAATTCCAACGAGCAACGGCCCTCGTCGAAGGTCGGAGCTTTTTCCTGGCCACAGGCGTCTTCCGAGTGCACTGGCAAAAATAATCAGAAGGTACGAGAGAGCGCCGATAGTGTTGTGTAGCGCTGCGGCGAGTTGCTCTCCGATTGGACCGCCGAGATTCGGTAACCATCCCAGGTCGAAGCTGACGAGGCTGATCACGGCAAAAGCCGCGAGTCCCCAAAGAGTTATCGCAACCAGTTCGGAGGCGAGCCGGCTCGAACGGTCGGCCTCTTCGGCAACGACAACCAGTTCTATCGGCGGCGATTTCGCTGCGCGTGCGATACGATCACACCTCCAACACGTGTGAGACGATCAGGGGCCGTTTGCCGATAGTGCTGTTGAAGTAGTGGCGCAAAGTTCGCGTAATCTCCTCGCGCAAGCGAGTCTGATCGCCCTTCACATAGCCATTCAGCGCTTGCAGACGCCCGGTTAGCTCAGCACGTGCACGGGCGAGATAGGGCGAGGTTCCATCACCTTCGACCAAACCACGCGAAATCAAATCGGGTCCGGCGACGATCTGTCCGCTCTTCTCGGAGATTGCAACGATTGCGACGATCGTTCCGTCGGTCGCCAGAGTCCGCCGCTCTCGAATAACGCCGGGGCTGCCCAGATCTTCGCCGTCGGCGACCAACCTGCCTGCGTGGACTGGGCGCGCTCGGCGCGCTTCGCCGTCGGCAAGCATCAGCGGCTCCCCATCTTCGAGCAGAAAGCAATTTTTTGCCGCAACTCCAGCTTCGATTGCCAATCGAACATGACGCACCAAATGACGGTACTCACCATGAATCGGAACGAAGTGGCTCGGTTTGACCAGCCGAATGAGATCGATCAGTTCCTCACGGCAAGCATGGCCCGAGACGTGAACGTTCGCGACGCCATCGTAAAGGACTTCGGCGCCGCGCTTGAATAGATGATTCACGATCGATTGAATTGCGCGCTCATTGCCGGGGATAAAGCGTGACGAAAGCACGACAACGTCACCATCGCCGAGGCGCATCGCTGGATGGGAATCCATCGCGATTTTGCTGAGCGCTGATAGCGGTTCACCCTGGCTTCCCGTCGCAACGAAGACGAGTTTGCGACGTTCGAGAAAGTCTGCTTCGCGTGAATCGATAAACGTTCCCGGCGGCAGATTGAGTTGCCCTATTTCCATCCCGAGCCGCACGCTTTCAGCCATCCGCCGTCCCAGGGGAACGACGTAACGTCCGGCGTCGTGGGCGACTTCGGCGACCTGCCGAATCCGATGGATATGGGAGGAAAACGATGAAAGAACAAATGCCCCGCGGGTTCGTCTAACCAGATCGTGGATCAGTGGCTTGAGTGAACTTTCCGATTGGCAACGGCCGTCACGCTCGACGTTGGTCGAGTCTGACAGCAGTAATTCCACGCCCTCTTCGCCGAGCTGCGCAAAGCGTTCGGTATCGAATTTGACTCCATCGACCGGCGTCGGATCGATCTTGAAATCACCGCTATGCACGATCATCCCGGCGGGAGTACGGATCGCGAGTGCGACGGAATCGGGGGTCGAATGGGTGACTCGGACAGGTTCGATCGAGAAGGGGCCCGCCTCGATAATCTGCCCGGCGGTCATCCGGCGCAGCTCGGTATCCTTGGGACCATGCTCGGCGATCGTTCGGCGCGCGAAGGCCAGCGTCACACCGGTCGCATAGACGGGCGCGGGGAACTTGCCAAGAAGAAACGGCAGCGCCCCAATATGGTCTTCATGCGCGTGGGTCAGGAAAATGGCGTCGACGATCGGTTTACGCTCGGCGAGATACCGGAGGTCGGGCAGTAATCGCCCCACACCGAGCGCGCGCTCCTCTGAGAACATCACACCGGCGTCGATTACGATCGCGTGCTCGCCGCACTCGATCACCATCAGATTGAGGCCAATTTCGCCTAATCCGCCTAATGGAACGATTCTGACCTGATCCGTCCTGGACGCCGCCATCAGCCTCGCAACCTACCCATCAATCCCACAACGACGGTTTGATTATATAAACCGCGCCGATCAGGCGAAAGGAGCACCATCCGCCTCGATAACACGACGGTCCCAGAGCTCAATTAGTAAGCGATCGCCTGCAACCCGGCCGCTCCTACGATGATATACTGCTTGCGTGTGCAATCTGCTTGCCGCTTTCCATCCCGCGGTTCGCGCATGGTTCGAGAGGCGCTTTAACGGACCCTCGCGTGCACAGCAACTCGGATGGCCCGCGATCGCTCAAGCGCAGCGAGAGCCGGATCAGAGTGTTCTGCTCTGCGCGCCGACCGGCAGCGGCAAAACGCTGACCGCCTTCATGTGGGCGATAGACTACTTGGTCCATCAGGCCGAGCACGACACGCTCCGTGAAGAAGTAACCGTTCTCTACGTCTCGCCGCTGAAAGCGCTCGCGAACGATATCCGTATCAACCTCGAAGAGCCTCTCGCCGGTGTTGCCGATAACGCCCGCGAGCTGAATCTATCCTTGGCTCCGATTCGCGCCGGGCTCCGTACAGGAGACACGACCGCGACGGATCGAGCGGCGATGCTTCGGCGGCCACCGCATATTCTGGTTACTACGCCCGAATCGCTCTTTATTCTGATCACCTCGCCGCGCTTTCGCGAAAAGCTCCGCTCGGTCCGTTACGTGATCGTCGATGAACTCCACGCGATTGCAGGTAACAAGCGCGGGGCCCATCTGATGCTGACGTTGGAACGGCTCGATCGCCTGATTCGCAGCGCTGGTGGTTCGCGTCCGACGCGCATCGGCTTGTCGGCCACTCTCAATCCTATCGAGACGTTGGCGGGATTTCTCGCTGGAGCCGACGAACTTGAAGATGGCCGTCGCGAGCCACGGGCGGTTCACGTCGTCCGCGCTGACGACACGCCGCGCGATCTCGACCTGCAGATTATCGCCCCGGGTCCCGAGCTTGGTCCACTCGCGACCCATCAGCATTGGGAGGCGATGTACCATACGCTCGCGACGCTAATCGAAGAGCATCGCACGACGCTCGTCTTCACCTTGAGCCGGCGATGGGCCGAACGCATTGCGCTGGCGTTGCAGAAGAAACTCGGCACCAACGCCGTGATGGCTCATCATGGGAGCCTCGCTCGCTCCGAACGCCTTCGGGCTGAACAGCGCTTGAAGCGCGGCGAACTAAAGGCGCTGGTTGCGACGGCTTCGCTCGAACTGGGTATCGATGTTGGCGCAGTCGATCTCGTCTGCCAGGTCGACTCCCCGAAATCGATCTCGGCGGCGATCCAGCGGATCGGCCGCTCCGGGCATAGTCTCGGCGGAACACCCAAGGGCCGCTTTTTCACCCTGACCCTCGACGATCTTGTTGAATGCGCCGCGGCGGTTTGCGCTATCCGCTCGGGTCATATCGATGCGGTCGAGATTCCGACCGGATGCCTCGACGTGGCGGCCCAGCAGATAGTCGCGATCGCGGCTGACGAGGACGAACTTAGCGAGGAAGAGTTACTCAAGATCCTGCACGCCGTGCCCAACTTCGCCGCCCTTGAACTTGAAGAGCTCCGGACGTTGCTTACCCAGATGGCGACGCAACTCCCCGACCGAATCCAGGGGGCGAACCCGAAGATTTTTTACGACCGCGCCAATGGACGCATCCGTCCGCGTCGCAGTGCGCGGCTCTCCGCGATTACGTCGGGCGGTACGATTCCCGAGGCCGGCAACTACGACGTTGTGATTGCATCGGAAGGACGCAGGATCGGTGACGTGGAAGAGGATTTCGCACAGGAATCATCGCGTGGTGATGTCTTCTCGCTCGGCTCGATGCCGTGGCAAATCCTCGGAATCTCGAAGAATCGGCTGATGGTTGAGCCGGCACCGGGGATGCAACCTAGCCTGCCCTTCTGGCAGACGGAAGCCGGCGGTCGCTCGCCTGCCCTTTCATCGGAAGTCTCGCTCCTCCGCCAAAAAATCGCGGATCGGCTGACTCACGGATCGAATGGCACATCGCTGGAACTTTCAGCCAACCGCGATGCACTTCCGACTGCCAACGAAAGGACTGCTGCTGAATGGCTGATCCGCGAGGCGAGTCTCGAACCGTCAGCGGCGATTCAGGCGGTGGCCTATGTGCGCCGCGGTCTCGCCGCTCTAGGTGCGATTCCGGGAGACCGCACCCTGATTGTCGAACGCTTCTTCGATGGTCTCGGCGGTACGCAGATCGTAATCCATGCGCCGTTTGGGATTCGACTGAATCGGGCGCTCGGGCTCGCGATTCGCAAGAAACTGTGCCAGAGCTTTGACTTCGAGATTCAGGCCTCGGCGATCGACGACGCGGTTCTGCTCGCGCTTAACTCGCGTCACAGCTTTCCGCTCGAACATCTCCTGGAGATGATCAGTTCGCGCACCGCTCGCGAGGCGCTCACGCAGGCGCTGCTCGACGCGCCGATGTTCGAGGTGCGCTTTCGTCACGTCGCGACACGAGCCCTATCGATCATGCGGTCAGCGCAAGGCCGCAAGGTGCCTGCATGGATTCAGCGGTTGCGCACGCAAGAGCTGATTACGGCACTTTTTCCGCAACGCAATGCCTGCTTTGAAAATCGTCCGATCAAGGTAGAAATCCCCGACCATTATCTCGTTGGCGAGACGATGCACGAATGCCTGACCGAGACCGCTGATCTCGCGCGACTCGAAGGTCTGCTCAGCGGGATCGAAGACGGTTCGGTGCGTGCGGTCTTCGTCGACAGCACGGCCCCGTCGGTGTTTGCGCAACGTATCCTGCTCGCGTGGGACTACTCGTTCCTCGATGACGGCGAAAGGGCGAATCGACGCAGCCGCACCGTCACGATGAATCGCGCGCTCGCCGAAGACGTTTTTCGCACCGAGGATCTCGCTGAGATGCTATCGGCCGCGGCGATCGTGCGGGTCAGCGCCGAAGTGGAGGGGACCGCGGCGAACACTCGCGCACGCAATGCTGACGAGCTCTGCGAGATGATTCGGACGCACGGCAGTATGCCTGTCGCGTCGATCGACGAGCACTGCACGGGTGATGCAGTCGCGATGGTCAGCGAATTGGAGCGAACCGACCGCGTGATACGACTGCGTCTTTCGTCTCGCGCTCCTGAAATTCTGATTGCCACCGACGATCGAGAGCTGTTCGGCGCTGCTTATCCGGAGGCGATCCCGCGATTGTCTTCCACGGCAGGCTTCGATGTCGATGCAGCGTATCTGGAGATTATCCGTCGGGCGCTGGCGACCTCAGGTCCGACAACCGCAGAGGCCCTATCGCAGCGTCTCACGCTACCGCGATCAGCCATCGATGCGGCTCTGGCTACTCTGGAATCGCAGGGCGCTATATTTCGCGGATCGTTCATTCCAGGTCAGTCCGCCGGGAGCGTAGAGCAGTGGTGTAATCGCTACGTTCTCGAACGGATCCATCGACAGACCCTGAGTCAACTACGCGCCGAGGTCGAGCCGTGTGACGATCGCGCGTTCGCGGCGTTTCGTTTCCGCTGGCAGCATCTGGGGAGTGATCGCCTCGATCCCGGTGCCGAGAGCGTGCGCACGATTCTCGAACAACTCGCGGGTCTCGCCTATCCCTCCGAGTTATGGGAGCAGACGATACTGCCGGCACGAATCCGCGACTATCGCCCCGAGCATCTCGATCTGCTCTGCATGAGCGGCGAGTTCTCGTGGGTCGCAGCGCCACTCGACGATGATCCGGAACGATCCGCCGAGTTCCCGAGTCGCGTGAGTTTCAAGTCACGTCGCGCCAAGTCGTATCGTGGGATTCCGGATGCGGAAATCGAGGAACGCGACCAGCCTGTGATTGCTGCACTCAGCAGTCACGGTGCCCAGTACCTCGATCAGCTCGCCGATCACGCCGGTCTCTCCGAACGCGATACGCTCGCGGGCTTGTGGCGGCTGGCCGCATCGGGACTCGTCTCCAATGACAGCTTTGCGCCCCTGAGGCTTCTCGCGGCCGAAACTGACGCGGTGCGTTCGGGCGGCAGTAATGGATCGCGAGCGAGCGCCAAGCACGCCGCCGCCGTTCGAGCACGACTCAAGTCGAGTCTCAGCGGACGGTGGTCGCTGGTCGCAGTCGCCGGACAACTCGGAAAGGCCGAGATGTACGAGGCGACCGGGCCGGATCGAGCCCGCGAAACAGCACAGATACTGCTGGCGCGCCATGGAATCCTCGCGCGCGAGATGCTCGCGCTCGAACCCTTCGAAATCGGATGGCACGACTTATCCTTTGCGCTGCGGCGGATGGAATTCGCGGGGCTGATTCGCCGTGGATGGTTTGTCCGAGCGCTCTCCGGCGAACAATACGCCACCCCTGAAGCGTTGCAGATGCTTGCCGCGATTCGCTCTTCCGCTGGCGTGTCGAAAGTTTGCTTCTCGGCGCTAGACCCGGCGAATCCGTTTGGCGTGCTGCTCCCCGGATGCGGTATCACGCGCGAGCCGGGAAACATCATCGTTGCGGCGGGCGGGCGCATGATTCTCGGCTTTGCCGGTCGTGCGCTGCAGATTCCCGAACCCCTCGATGAGAGGACCTTCGTCGAGGCGCTGGAGTCCGTGATGACGATGCGCCCCAAGGTCACGATCGAAAGTATCAACGGGATCCCAGCGCTCGAATCCGATTACGTCGAGGCACTGGCCGCGATGCGTTTCCATTCCGACGGTCGCGCCCTCGTTTATGATGGGCTGCCCGGACCCTTACCAGCTCGCGCAGCGCGACAATCGCAACTAAGTCAGAGCGTCGGCCCCGCCAAATGAAGGAGAAATCCGACGGCAACGACTTCGTCTGCGGCATCGAACTGTTCAACGCCGGCCGGTATTTCGAAAGTCACGAAGTGCTCGAAAAGGTATGGCTGCAAGCCGAGGGCGAGGAGAAAACCGTTTTACAGGGCTTGATTCAGGCGGCCGCCGCGCTGCTGCATCTCGAGCGCGGCAACCTCGTCGGGGCGCGGTCACTTATGCGTAAATCGCGAGTGAATCTCGTGAGCGACTCGCGCCTATCTATTGGACTATCGTTAGTCGGGTTTTCCAGGGCACTGGAGATGTGTATCTCAGCAGTCGAAAACGGCGACCCATCGATGGCGCGCCCGGTTCTTCGCTTGATTGCCTAGAACGGGATATCCTCGTCGTCCATCGGAGGCGGGCCCATATCGGCGCCCATACCCATGCCGCCGCCGTCATCCATCGCTCCGGCACGCCCGCCGAGAAACTGGATCGTCTGGGCAACAATCTCGGTGGTTGAGCGTTTGCCACTGCCGTCTTTGGCGTCGTATTGGCGGTTGGTGATCCGCCCCTCGACGTAAACCTGACGTCCCTTTTTCAGGTATTGCGCGCAGACCTCGGCGAGCTTGCCCCACGCCACGATACGATGCCATTCGGTGCGCTCCTGTCGCGCCCCGCTGCGATCGTTATAGGTCTCAGTCGTCGCGATCGAGAAGTTCGCCACGGTCTGGCCCGAGGGTACATGGCGTATCTCGGGATCGCGCCCGAGGTTGCCGACGAGAATTGCCTTGTTTACCGACATCTTATGTTGCCCTGATCGAAACTAAGCAGGCGCGCAGCCGAAGGCAAGCGAAGCCTTCTCGGCTATGGACAGCCCTGTGGAAAGTGACGGGCGAGTCATGAGTTGCTGCTCGAAACCGCAAAGACAAAGCTCTTGCCGCGAGAATCGGGATCCCAACCAGAGGCTATGGCCTCGCGGATGCCCGCCTCAACAATTTTCGGAGAGAATTTTGGCCGTTGCGGAATTTTTGCCCAGCCAGCCTTAAATGCTGTCTTATACCTATCGATGAGGTTCGGAAACTCAAGAATCAGCTCACGATTATTCGCCCCCTTTAACCTGCACGAGATAAGTATTCCGCGGGTTCCTACACCAGAGATGACTTGGGGTTCGGAGATTAATTTCCCAAAGTAACTCGCGGCCGTCCAACTCGATCGATCCGCCTAAAGCACGCTTTCCGTATCGCTTCTGTCCCTTCATAAGGACACCACTGACAGCGCGAATAGAATTTACTTCAAAAGCTCGGGCAGCTTCGCGGTGAACTCGGCGCGGGACAGCGTCTTGTCGAAACCTGAGGCTTTTGCGGAAGCCAACGGCTTCAGGTCGACATGCGACGCGAAGCCGACGAGCTTCGTCTGCGCGTTCCCGTCCTTCACCGCTTTGACTGTGGCTTCAACGGGAAAGTTCGCGTCCGACAGATCGACGAAAACCGACGACGGCTTTAGCTCGGCGCATCGCTTGGCCGCCTGCTCGACCGTCGAGGCATAGGCGACCTCGATTCCGAGCACTTGCGCAGCCGCGTCGATTTTCGAGCGGAACAGGATATCGCGCACCAGGCCAAGCACGGTGCTCTTGGTGGTCGCCATGAAGCGATCTGGCGCGAACGCCTTGAGATCGATTGCCGGAGGTCGTCCGCCAATCAGGTCAGCTATCAGTTCACCAGTGAGAGCCGATAGCAGAATCCCGCTGCGGAAATGGCCTACGGCGTAAAAGAAATTGCGGACCGACGGCGAAGGTCCGATTATCGGCAGGAAGTCTTTCGTCGCAGGACGCAAGCCCGACCATGAATCAGTCATCGGGAGTCCGGCGAGGCTGGGCATCATCTTCATCCCGCCGCGCGCGATCTTCTCGATCCCGCCGAGCGTGACCTGCCTGTTGTAACCAGCTTCTTCCATCGTGGAACCCACGATTAGCCTTCCGTCGCGCCGAGGCACGATATAGCCATGCAGCGAGAAGATCGAAGGACCGTGAAGCGGCTTCAGGCCTTCGAAGCAGAGCATCTGTCCGCGCACCGGATAGGTCGCGATGGCGTCGGCTTCAACGCCGCGTACCGAGCGACTCCATGCACCTGACGCGTTTATAATTACGTCCGCGGCGATCTCGGTGCCATCGCTCAGTCGGACTCCGATGGCTTTATTGCCCTGGGTCACGATCTGCTCGACGCTCGTGCCTTCACGCAATGTCGCCCCTTTGGCTTGCGCGGCAGCGAGGTACGCCTGCGTGAGTTTGCGATTATCGGTGCGGCGATCCTTCGGCAGGTAGGCAGCGTAGATCACCTCAGACGAGAGTCCGGGCTCACGCTTGCGAGCTTCATCGCCGGACAACTCCTCCACGGCGGCTCCCGGCGCTGTCATCTGCCATCGGGCGCGCTCAGCAAGCTCCTCTTGTTCGCCCTTATCGAAGGCGACGTACAGGATTCCGGCATCGTCGTATTCAGGATCGATGCCCGATTCGGCGCGGAGCGTGTCGACGGTCGCCGCGAAGACGTCGCGCGCCTTGATGCATAGATCAAAGAACGGGCCGGGTCCCTGCGCTTCCGCCTGTGGAGCGATCATGCCGGCCGCTGCCCATGAGGCCTCCTGACCGGCGCGACCCTTTTCCAGAATCGTGACTTCGACGCCTTCGCGCGCGAGCCGCCACGCTACGCTGCCGCCGATAATCCCGGCGCCGATAACGACCGCTTTCACTTAGATGATTACTCCCGGTGCAGGAAAGCTGCGGCAATGCTCACGCACCTCACCCGCGACGCGGGCGATTGTCGCTTCGTCATCGATATGGGCAATCACCTCCTCGATCCAGGCGGCAATCCGATGCATATCCGCTTCCTTCATCCCGCGCGACGTAACGGCCGGCGTACCGAGTCGTATTCCGCTGGGGCTGAAGGGTTTGCGGGGATCGAAAGGAACCGTGTTGTAGTTGCCGATAATGCCGGCTCGGTCGAGCGCCTGAGCACCCTTCTTGCCGATCACCTTTTTGTTGGTGAGATCTATCAGCAACAGATGATTGTCGGTGCCGCCCGAGACGAGGTTGAAACCGCGCTCGATCAATCCCGCGGCAAGCGCCTTGGCGTTGCGCACCACCTGATGGCCATACTCCTTAAACTCGGGGGTCGCGGCTTCTTTTAGCGCGACTCCGATCGCGGCCGTCGTATGGTTATGCGGTCCGCCCTGCAAACCGGGGAAGACCGCCTTGTCGATCGCGGCTGCGATGTCGTTGCGACAGAGAATCATCGCGCCGCGCGGTCCTCGCAACGTCTTATGCGTCGTCGTCACGACCACGTCCGCATAGGGCACCGGATCTGGATGCGCTCCCGCGACGACCAATCCCGCGATATGGGAGATATCGGCGAGCAGATACGCCCCGACCTCCTTCGCGATATCGGCGAAGATTTTGAAATCGAATTGACGCGGATAAGCCGTCGCACCGGTAACGATGATACGTGGCTTCTCCTTGCGGGCCAGATCGCGAACCACGTCATAGTCGATCCGCTGCGATTCGCGATCGACCGTATAATGTATCGGGCGCCAGAAATTCCCCGTGATACTGACGTTCCATCCGTGGGTCAGATGACCCCCGTGCGGCAGCGCCAGACCCATCAGCCCCTCACCGGGCTTCAGTAGCGCAAAATAGACGGCGAGGTTCGCCGGCGATCCCGAGTACGGCTGCACGTTCGCGTGTTCCGCCCCGAACAGTGCCTTCGCACGATCGACCACCAGGCTCTCGATTTGGTCGATATAGCGTTGGCCTTCGTAATAACGCTTGCCGGCATAGCCCTCGGAATACTTATTGGTGAGGACCGAGCCGGTTGCTTCCAACACTGCGCTGGAAACGTAATTCTCGGAGGGGATCAGGCGGATCGATTCGGCCTGATAGCGCTCCTCCTCCCGAATCAGTTGAAAAATCTCGGGATCTGTCTGTTCCAGATGGCGCAATGACAACTACCTCCTCAAAACTCCAGCTTACTGCAAATCCGGCGGCGTGACCTTAGTGATCCACGCACGATAATTACCCTCGAAACCGATGGCCTTCTGCTTCTCACGCACTCGCGCCAGGATCCTGGCGATCTCGGTGGTGCCCAGCTTGGGACGCCCGTCCAGATTACCGGCAATCGCTTCGCCGGTCTTGGCCGCCTCACTGCGAGCCCCTTCGGCCAGGGCTGCGCGGCTGCCGTCATCCGCGAGACCCAAGTAGCGTTCCGCGACGAACGAACCAACCTCAGTCGCGTTATCGAGCGAGTCTTTAATATTGCCCTTACCGGTCAGCACGTTACCAGCCGCATAGACGGCGGTAGCCCCCTCCATCAGGAGGCCGACTTTGGCATCGACGTAGGTGTAAACTTCGCCTTGCTGTGGGATACCGGGAATCTGCTCGGGGATACTACCAATCGAGCTGATAACGAACGGACCTTTGATATTCTGCGCACTGCCGGGAACGGTCTTGGCTTTGTTATCGACCACCTCGGTGCGGCTGATTTCCAACCCGGTCAGACGGCCGCCTTCGAGCACCATCCCGGTCGGGACGCTGCGATCGGAAAACTCAAACAGGAACTTACGCTGCGCCTTTTCAAGAATCTTTTGCCGCGCCATCTTGAGAGCCTCGGCGCGCTTCGGGGGCGCATCGGGCGGAATATCCGAAAGCGGCATATCGAGCACACGCCGGCGATAAAAGAGCTTGCAGGGCGCAATACCGAGGCTGGCCCAATCAAGCTGATGGTGCTTCAGGACCTCATTGATACCCTCGCGTTCCATCTTGATCATGTCTTCTTCGATGCCGCGTTTGCGGAGCGCCGCCAGCGTCATCTCGATCTGGAGCACTTTTACGACGTCGATCGAGGCTAGCCCACCACCGACGACGATACCGCCGGGCGCCAGCTCATACTGCGGGCCGTTGTAGCTTTTTTCTTCGTGATGGTTGAACCAATAAATGAGAGGATTCTGATAGATCAGCCCCTTGTCGATATACGTATCGACGCCATCCACCGGCAGCGGACGGTCACGCCAAGCTCCATGTGCTAGGACGACCGCGCTCAGTCCCCACTCCTTGCGCAGTTCATCAAAATTCAACCCGGTCCCCATCCGGGTAAGCGGCACAAACTCGATATTCGGATGATCGAGCCGCTTGTTGATTTCCTCGTACTCATCGCGGCGCTGCTTCTCGTGCCATCGCGGCAGCCCGTCCTCGATTTTACCGTAAGGACGCGCATTTTGATCAAACACCACCACGAAGGCGCCCCGCTTAGCGAGCAATCGTGCAACTTCGGACCCGGCCGTCGCGGCCCCAATCACCGCGACTACGTGGCGCGGCTCCGTATTCATTTGGTCATTCATACTCGTTCCCGTCGTCCCGCAAGAAGTTGATAACCCGTAAGGTTGGTGTTTCTTAGCACAACCGAGCCACGTCCAGCGATGCCGTTGAGAGAGCCGATGGCTTGCAGATGCTTTCCGCTCATGGTTTCTTGTCTCGGATTACCATGCATTTGTTTAGTTCAAAGCGTCTCTTGGCGCTGGTTGTGGGAGCGCTCGCCTTAGCCGCGGGATGCGTCGTCGGTCATTCAATGAATGAAGAGCATCTCGTGAACCCGGACTCCGTGGTGGGCGAGGAGCACGAGTACAACTATCCCTTGGCCGATACGCTTCAATATGTCGAAGAATCGTTGCGTGGCGACGGTATCCTGTTCGAAGTGCAGTCGGACAATTCGATAATCACGCTATGGCGTGACGCTGACCCGAATACGCCGGTCAGCAGCTTCGATCGACTGGTCGGGCATAAGCCCCGTTATCGCTACGAAATCCAATTGATTCCGCAGGGAGCGCAGCGCACCAGGGTTATCGTGAACGTCCGGACCGAGTACGTACCGGACGAGATGCAGGCCAGTTACAAGGCCGATAATCGCTTCGCACTCTTTAAAGAAATCGACGAGCTCGCGTCGAAGTACCCGGCTCCATCGAAACTTCCGGCCAGCGGCGGCGTGAACTTCACCCTGCTCCCGAACGAGGACCTCAAGGCCCTCTCCAAGCGGGTCACCGGGGATGACAAGAACTGGACCGTAATCGCGAAGGATAACGGCCTCAATTCACCGACCGATGTGACGCCTTTTCAGAATATCTGGGTGAGAAATAGCCTGCTTAAACAGGCTATGCACTGACGCGCTTAGTTATCGCTCGCGAGGGCGATAGCGTCATCGTATTCGGGACTCAAACCTTCGGGGCTTAGAGCCGCTACGACCGCGAGAAACTGCTCGAACGTCATCTGCAGGTTCAGGAAGCCACCCTGGCAGAACACCCAACCGTAATAGTCCAGAATCTCGTCCGGAATCATCAACGGCAAGCGTGGGAGCGTCGAGACGATCGGGAAGCGGCGCGGCTCGCTGGGCGACTCCATCGCAGTGTCGCGCTCGGTATAGGGCCGGACGTTCTCTCGTAGCCGCACAATCTTGGACCTAGGGCTGAGCGCCATTATGACCTGCCTCCCGCTGCCACCACGAGACGCATCATATTCACCGCAGACCGGTCTGCCAAGTGCAAATTAACCGATTGGTATCGCGCGGGGTTCGCCGTTCGCGTAGCATCTAATGGCTTTTACCCTAGCACAATTCAATTTGGGATGACATAGCTTTAATTAAAATGCTTCAGTCGCTTCAAGCAGCTATCTTAGGCATCGTCCAAGGGCTGACCGAGTTCCTGCCGGTTTCAAGCTCAGCTCACCTGATCTTGGTTCCTTGGCTGATGAATTGGAAGGACCAGGGGCTGGCCTTCGACGTAGCACTGCACCTTGGAACGTTGCTCGCGCTGTTGCTTTTTTACTGGCAGCAATGGCTCAAGATGGGGGCCTCGCTTTTCAATGACGATCGCGCAAGCAAGCGACTACTGATGCTCCTGATTATCGCGTCGGTACCGGGCGCGATCGTCGGGCTGCTGCTGGAGAAGCAGGCCGAGACGATTTTCCGTTCCCCAATCCTGATAGCGGTTACTATGTCCCTGATGGGCGTCGCGCTCTGGTATTTCGATAAATCTCAACCGCAGCGCCGCAAGCTGAGCCAAATAGGGGTCTTCGATGCGCTGGTGATTGGGCTGAGTCAGGCGCTGGCGATTATTCCCGGCGTGTCGCGCTCCGGTTCGACTATCACGATGGCGCGCGTGATGGGGATCAGCCGCGAAGATGCGGCGAATTTCTCTTTCATGATGGCGACGCCGATTATCGCGGGCGCGGGTCTGCACGAAAGCCGCCAATTGCTGCACGATGGGATCTCATCGGATGTGATCGTCGGGTTTGTGTTTGCCGCGATCTTCGGCTTGATCGCGATCTCGGTGCTTGTGCGCTTCGTGCGCGCGCGTTCGTACGGTGTATTCGCAGTCTATCGTTTGGGATTGGCCGCCTTCGTGGCAGCGATCTGGCTGATGCGGTCTTGATGGTGAGGCTGCAGGCGGCAAGGAGCCTCGCAACCTGCAGCACGAGCATCAGGACTACTTCACTGGAGTGCGCTTGTCCCCGTCGTAGGTGAAGAGCTGGTCGCCCTCGTCGCGGGTCTTTTTATGAGTCCCGTCGCAGTAGGGCTTGTTCTTCGACAGGCCGCAGCCGCAGATCCAGGCCGGGAGTTCGGTGCCTTCTGGAATCTCGTACGGCCCCGTTTCATCGTGACGAACTAGTCGTGCCATCGTTATAAAAGCCTCCATCTCTGCCGCGGTCGGACCCTTGCCCGAGATGCGCGACGGATTGCCGCAATAAAAGACCAGCAGGTTGCTGGAGTCAAACGGGAATCGCGCGAGCGAAATCCTCGAGCGCACGGGCCAGCTCCAGCGGGCACTCGAGCGGCAGGTGATGATGCGCTCCCGGCATCGTGATGAGTTGCACGAGACGGTTCGATTCGCGGGCTTTCTCGGCTGAATCGGCGAGCATGATACGGCTCTCGCCGGCGCGTACCAGTAACAGCGGAAGCGTCAGCCGAGTAATCGTCGCGGCCACGTCTATCCCGTCACTGCCGAAAAAACTATCGCGGTCGAACTTGAGGGTATAGGTGTCGTCCTCGGTGCGTATCAGGCTTTTCTTCGCGATCTCGAGCACCACCTCAGGCGGGATTTCCCCTTCGTTCGGCATCAGGCGAAAACTTCGCAACGCCGTCGGCAGGTCCGGATAGACCACCTTCGGCAGTGACTTGAGATGACGCAGATAGCGATTTCGGCGCGGGGTCGAGGTGACGGGTACGTCGACCGCGACGATTGCACGCGCCAGTTGTGGAAAGCGCTCGGCGAACGCGATCGTTGCGACTCCGCCCATGCTATGGCCGACGACGATTGGCCGTTCAAGCTCGAACTCTGTGATCAGATTCGCGATATCCTGTGCGTAGTCGTGCGGCGAATAGGCCGGCGGTCGTGTCCAGGCGCTATCGCCATGGCCGCGCAGATCGAGCGCGATTAGGCTTGCCGCTGATTCAAAGGACTCGGCAACGAAGCGCCACCACCAGGCATTGGCCGAGTTGCCGTGCACAAACACGATCGTGTCGGCGCGCCTATGAGCCGCTTCCCATCGTAGGCAATGCAGACGCGGGGGTCCGCTAACAAAGCGGCTGACAGGTGTCCTCATGAAAGCTGATTGAGGAATTCGTTCATTACCCCGATTAGGCCCGTCGGGTTATCGATCATCACATGATGAAAGGAATCGGGAACGTGCGTGTGGCGGCACTCCGGGATTGAGGCGGCGATCTTCTGGGTTACCCCGAGCGCCATCACGCTTGAGCCGGCGCGGATATAAAGCGCGGGACAGGTTATGCGCGATAGGCTCTTCGTTACGCTGATAGGCTCCCTAATCAGCGTCCGCCGATCCATCTTGTGGCCCCATTTCCCTTGCTCATCCCGCCTGAAGGAGAGACGCGCGACGTACTGAAGGATCTCGGGCTTGGCCATATTTTGCGGCGGGTTGGTGCGGAAGTTGGCGATCGCGTCTTCGAGCGTCTCGTACGGGCGCGACGGCTTCTCCCCAATCTTGCGCAGGGCTTCAACCGCTTCCTGCGGATACGATGCCGGGCTGTCGATTACGATCATTGCGCGAAGTTTTTCGCTGTGGTCGACCGTGTAAGCCATCACCGTATGACCACCCATCGAGTGGCCAACCAGCACCGGCCGCCCCAGGTCCCATCCGTCGATCACCGCTACGAGGTCTGCGACATATTGGCGCGTCCCGTAAGTCCACTCTTTGGTCCAGGGGCTTTCGCCGTGGCCGCGCTGGTCAAGAGCCAGGACGTGATAGCGATCAGTGAACGCGGGACCAACGAAATCCCACCATCGGGCATGTGCGGCGCCGCCATGAACCAGCAGCATCGGGGGCAATCCCTCGCCGCCGTAATCCACACAACTTAGTACCAGACCATCGGAGGCCTTGAATTGCCGGGTCGTGATCATGCGACGCTATTCAAGATACTTCGCACCGATAGTGCAACGGAAGTCAGATGAGGCTGCCCGGATACACCCTATAGTTTTGCCATCGTCCACCGGAGCGCTCGCAGAACGAGGTAACATTGGACGAATCCAACGCTGCAATAAAGAAACCAGAACACGAACGCAGCCGCTCGGCCTGCAAAAATTAAAATAATAAGACTCAGGAACGATTGCGACGAGTATGCTCGCCGGGAACGAAGCGAAAGACATTAAGAGGAAGACTTCCGTCCTGTCGCCACCTGGTCGCGAACCACAAGGGACTGCTAGTGCACCGGCAAGCAGGCAAATTTCGAGCGCGAGCCAAACGAATAAAGGCAGCCACCACAGAAACGAGCGAAGTCGCGCGTCGGCTAACATATCACTCTGCTACTCGGCAGCGACAAACTATCCCGAAGGCGGCGTATTACTCAACGGAAGTGTGACTTCTCATCGGCAGTCTTTCGTGTAACGATTTAACGCTGCAACTCATGCGTATGCGTCGACTAGCTTCTCTCGTTGCGATCCTCGCCCTGATGTGGTTTATCCCCGGGCTTTACCCGTCGGTGACCTTGGCCGCCGATATCAGCACTTCGGGCTCCGGTGCGGCTCCAGCCGCACCACCTGCGGGCGCTCCGCCATCGGACGCGGCGGGTTACGCGGATCAAAGCAACTCGGCAAAAGCGCGAGCACTGGTCGAAGCGGCGATCAACATGACCGACAGCAATCGCGCCGTGAATCTCTTATGGCAAGCCACCGACCTCGATCCGAATCTGGAAGAGGCCTACGTCTATCTGGCGCTCTATTACAATTCGCGGTCGCAGTTCGACCATGTCGTTCAGGTCTATCAGAAGTTGGTGAAGTATCGGCCGCAAGAGACCAGCGCATGGATGAATATCGGCGAGGCTTACATGTCTTACTCGCCGCCGCGCTTCGATGCGGCCTTGCCCAATTACCAGAAGGCCCTCGAACTTGATCGCACCTCCTGCTTCGCCCTTCTCCGGATTGGCGAAATTTACGCACAACAGGGTAATCGCGCCGAGGCCGAACGTTATCTGCATTTACCCGGATGCGATCGCGCCAAGAGTCCGGAACTCGTGCAGCAGGCCGATCAAGTTTTGAAACAGATGGGAATGTAGGGGCGCTTCGGAAGTTCAAGCCTTAGTTTGAGGTTCCGCCAGACCCGCTCGGACCACGTCGGCGGGCGTATCCAGATCCTGCACGATTCCTTCATCGTCGACGTCGCAGTATGCGATGCGACTCGGATCGGCGTTCACGACCACACGGGCCCCTTGGTCTTCCGGAGCTGCCAGCAGTTCGCCGAAAAGCGAGCGATCGAACAGCACCGGATGGCCCCGGCGTCCATTGTATCGCGCGATAACAATAGGCTTGCCCGTATGCTCGTATTGCTCGACTACGGCCCGAAAGGTCTCCCGTTTCACGCGTGGATGGTCGATTAGATGCATCATGACCGCGGACACATCGCCAACTTGGCGTAGCGCAACTTTCAAGGAAGAGAGTTGGCCTCGCCTATAGTTTCGATTCTCTGCGACCGTGAGACGCGTATCCTGGGGCACAGTTAGCCTGATCCGCTCGATATGGGCCCCCAACACGATCACGAGATGATCGACCGACGTGAGCATCGTCGCCGCAAGGTGTTGAAGATAGGTTTCGTTGCCAATCCTCAGCAGGGCCTTGGGAAAACCCATCCGCCGCGACTCTCCCGCCGCGAGCAGCACCCCGCAGATGTTGCGCATGAAATACAGGCGGACTCCGCTAATCGACGCGCCGCAGGCGTCCGCTTTTGATTCCCAGTGTCACTTCGTCCCGCCGACCGGTGCGCCGCTCGCGGATAATCTCGGCCATGATCGATACAGCTATCTCCTCGGGCGTCTCGGCGCCGATATCGAGCCCGATAGGCGCGTGGACTTCGTCCAGTCGCTGCGGATCGATTCCTTCTTCCTCGAACCGCGCAAGCGTCGCCTTAACCCGACGGCGCGAGCCGATCATCCCGATAAAGCCGCACGGTTGCTTGAGCGCCGCGCGCAGCGTCTCTTCGTCGAAGGCGTGGCCGCGCGTCACCGAGACCAGGTAGCAATAGCGGTCGAGCTTGAGGCCATCGATAGCCGCTTCAAACGGTTTCACGACAATTTCGTCGGCCGTCGGGAAACGCTCCCGATTGGCGAATGATGCGCGGTCATCGATCACCGTGACGTGAAACCCGAGCATCGATCCCATCGTGGCCAGCGGGATTGCGATATGACCTGCGCCGGCGATGATCAGGCGATGAGCACTGCTGACGGGATCGAGAAAAATCTTGGTCCCGGGAGTATCGAGCCTGACCGCGGGTTTGAGCGCGCCGCCCGTATCGACTTCAAGCAGCGCCGGCACACCATCTTGCGCGCGGCTCTCAAGCTCGTGCAGCGCCGATGCGGACAATCCCGCGCTCTCGGGCGCCGGCTCATCGGTGGGACCGATAACGAGCTTCGCACCTGTTCCGAGATCTGACTTAGCGTCGGAATCGACCAGTGTTACGAGAGCCGCGGTTTTGCCGTACGTCGCGGCATCTTCAAGGCGGCGCGCAATCGGAAGATCGCGATTGGGCGACCAGAGGCTGATTAGCACCTCCATGATTCCGCCGCATGTGCCGATCTCCTGCTGATCGAAATCGCCGGTGAGATCGACTTCGGCCAGGCGTGCGCCCTGCCCTTCACTGAGTAGGAGGCGCGCCTTGCGGTAGACCTCCGCCTCGCCGCATCCGCCGCCGATCGTACCGACCTGGCGATCTTCGCTGACAATCATCTTGGCCCCAGGCTCCCGGGGTGTCGAACCACGCACATTGATGACCGTAGCGAGTGCAAAAGGCTTGTCGGCCTCAAGCGTTCGAACCGCTTCGGTCCAAATCAGATTGGATTCCGCCATCGCGGAATCCATTGTGGCGCAAACGTATAGAGCGTTTCCAGCGTCTTTCAGAGGCTGCCGAAACCGCTGCTGCCCGAACTGCGATCGATCTCCGTTCGGGGCCGGCTGCGCCCGGTCTCTTCTTCGGCCAAGGAGTACCTCGCGAGCATCCGATAGAGCGTGGAGCACGAGATTCCCAGCAAGTCGGCTGCGCGCCGGCGATTACCCTCGGTCTCTTCGAGCGAGCGAACGAGAGTGCGCTTGATCACTTCATCGAGCAGCAGAGGGCCGGAGTCAGGATTGTTGGGTGGCGGCGGAATGACCATCTCCGGCTCGACCATTCTGGCATCGGTTTTTTCAATTGGAGCCTCGACTGTCGGCGCAGTCACTTTCACGCCGCGCACCGTCTCGGGCAGCATCTGCACGTCGATACGGTCCGAGTCCGTGAGCATCACCGCCGACTGGATCGCGTGGGAAAACTCGTGGACGTTACCGGGCCAATCGTGACGACGGAGCGCGTCCAGCGCACGTTGGCTAATCCACTGGATATTTTTACCGAAGGGCCGGTTGTAATGGCCGATAAAGTGAGCTGCCAACGCGTCCAGCGCATCGCCACGCTCTCGCCAAGGTGGAATCGTGATAGTCGAGGCGCTCAGTCGGTAATAGAGATCGTCGCGGAAGGTCCCTCCTTGACCATCGTCTTGAGGTCCCGGTTGGTTGCCGCTATCAGGCGGATATCGACTTTGTAGCTTTGCGCGGAGCCCACCGGCTGGACGTCGTGCGTCTCAACCGCGCGCAACAGCTTGGGCTGAAGACGCAGCGGCAATTCGCCGATCTCATCGAGAAAGAGCGTTCCGCCGTTGGCTGAGCGGAAGTAGCCCAGCGCCTCGTCGCGGGCGTCGGTAAACGCTCCTTTGACGTGGCCGAAGAGCTGCGATTCGGCCAGCGATTCGAGCAGGTTGGAGCAATTGAAGGTCACGAAGGGACCCTTAGGCACCGGTCCCAGCGTATGCAGTGCGCGGGTAACGAGTTCCTTTCCTGTTCCCGACTCGCCATGTACCAGGACGGTTGCCTTGTAGGGGCCGAGCCGGGCGATCGTCTTCAGCACTCGCCGCATCGCCTCCGAGCGGACCACCATCCCACCCAACCCCTCCGTCCCTACGTTCAGGTCGTCGAGTTCCCGCCATTCAGGCCGACTGGTGAGCGAGGAATCCGCGAGGGCCGAATAGACCTCGCCCGCAAAGAATCGCGTCGTTTCCAAGGCACCTCCTCCTACCGTTACGCAGGGGGTTGCGGCGTGTAGTGTGCCATCATGGGGAGCAAGCCGGGGGCGTTCTCGATACACCCGAGAAGCCAAAAGAGCCTAACTAGAACAGAGAAGAGAGTCGGAATATTGGCAGGCGACCAAGAATTGCCACGAAGCGTCCGCAGACATGAGAGCGTCACAGATGGGCGCATGCGATGACACTGAATCGCACGTGCCCATCTTCACTCTCAAGCTTTACTGTCGATCAGGTCCACGAGCACCTGGGCCGTATGGTCCCGCGGATTAACGCTGTCGTAGTAGCGCACGACGTTGCCTGACTCATCGATCAGGATACTGACGCGCTTGGCGTAACGAGCTTTCGTGTCGGTGCAGGCGCCGTAAGCCATACCGAGAGTCCGCTCGGTATCGCATAGCAGGGGAAAATTGAAGCTGTACCTTTTCGCGAAAGCTGCATTCTGCTCAACGCTGTTAAAGCTGGCGCCCAGAATAGCAACGTTCAGCTGGTCGAAATCGGCTTTTTGATCGCGGAACCCGCGACCCTCGACCGTTCAGCCAGGGGTGTCAGCTTCGGGGTAGAACCAGATCAGAACTTTCTTGCCGCGGAGGCCCTTCAGCGCAACGGTTTTGCCCTCGTGCGTCTGGAGGCTGAAATCCGGGGCGATATCACCGGGTTTGAGTGCCATCGTTGGATTTACCTTTCATTGCCAGCACTTGCTCGGCCCCGGATTGGAGCGGAGAGCGATACCGACCAATCACAACTATGGCGCATCCGACTCGGCGGTCAAAGGCCAGCCGGATACGAGCCTTAGCCGAACGTTCGGATAGCCTAGATCAACGCGGGCGCAAGGATAACGATCAACATCGCGGGAAGAATGAAGAGCACGAGCGGAAAAAGGATCTTGTCGTGGTTTTCTGCGCTGCCTCCTCGGCACGCATCCGCCGTTTGCTCCTGAGCATATCGGAGCTGGAGCGCAGGGTCGGGCCGATTTGCGCCCCCAACTGCTCACTCTGGATGAGCGTTGCTGCGAGCGGCTTCATATCTTCAACGGCCGTGCGATCGGCCAAATTCCGCAGGGCTTCGCCCAAGCTGAGACCCGCCGATACCTCACCCGAGGCGAGCGTCAGCTCCTTGCCGATATTCTGTCCCTGATGAGCCGTCTCTTCGCCGACGACCTTCACCGCTTCGAGCAGGCCGAGGCGGGCTTCGACGCAGACGACCAGCAGATCGAGCACATCGGAGAGCTGACGAGCGATACGAAACTGGCGTTGCCGTCCTCGCTTGCTGAGGTAGTAGCCCGGCAGCGTCATCCTGAGCATACCGCCGGCGCTGACACTAACGACCAGCTTGTTGCCCGAGAAACGCAGCAACAGCCCCGCCATAAGAGCGAAAACGGCTCCGGCTGCAATCGCGCCGAGTCGAACTAGCTGAAACATTTTCGACGCGTTCCCGCGAGAGTAGCCAGCGCGAATCAAGGCCGAGGAAGCCTTGGATGTACCCGGGGTCTCCTTCGGCTCCGGGATCCGTTCCATCACCCATCGGAGCAGCGTGCCAGCGGCCTCTCTGCGACCGAGATCGCCCAGCGTGAGACCTTCATCGCGACGGAAGTGGAGCGTCGTTTCCTCGAAGCGCTCGCGTAACACGCGATGACTCCCGTAGAAGGCGAAGTAGATCGCACCAAAGCCAACCCCGACTAGGCAGAAGACCATCACGCTGGCGGTGAGGATACTCATCGAACGAATTCCTTCGCGCGGCCTAATACTGGACGTTGAGTATCTTGCGGATCGCAAAAAAGGCCATCGCATCGAAAGCGATAGCGACTTTCACGACCTTGATACCGGTTGGATCATGAAAAAGGAGGTCGGTGTAGCCCGGCCGGATTAGGTTGAAGATCGCGAGCACGAAGACGGGTAAAAGGCCTACGATCGCGCCGCTCACGCGACCCTGTGAAGTCATCGTATGAATCTGGGCGGCGAGTTGCTGTCGCGTCCGTACAATCTCGCCGAGGCATCCGATAATCTGCGCGCGACTGCTGCCGACTTCACTTTGCACTTTGATAGCAACAACCAGGAGCCGAAGGTCGTCCTCGGGCACGCGTCGCAGAAGGTCCTCGAAGGCGCGCGGCAAAGACATACCCAATCGCGTCCGCTCCAGTACTATTCGGAATTCGCTCTGCAGGGGATCGGCAAATTCCTTAACGAGGACTTGCAGACCACGCATGAGCGTATGCCCAGCCTCGAGTGGCGATTTCATCAAGTCGAGAGCGCCCGGCAGCTGTTGTAGAAAAGCCCTGAGCCGTTCGTCCCCGGCGCCATCGCACATAGACGAGTGGTAACAGTGCCGCTATTGCGCCCGAACCGACCGACAATGCCGCATCGCCCGTCAGTAATACGCCGAGACCGCAGCCTACACCGCACAGCACGACCATCAGCAGCATCGACTCCGAGACGTGCAGGTAGATTCCTGCCTGACACAAGCTCTCTTCGAGGCGTGCGATCGGCCTCAGGGCGTACAACGAACTGAATGCGAGACCCTGTCTGGAGCGGCGGCGCGAGTCGGCGCGCAGCAACTGCATGGCCAGTTCGTCTTCGCTGTCGGTAGTGACACGAGCAAGCATCTCTTTGGCGCGCGAGCGATCGCCGTCGCGACGACCGCTGCCGAGAACGACAAGCGTGGCGACCAGAATGATCGCGAAAATTCCGCTGGAAATAGAATCGAGACGGCGATAGCGCTCGAGCAGAGGCATGATGGTCTGCTCGGGATTGAGATGCATCTTGAGAGCGAAGCCGCCGTTTTGGAGATCGAGATCGACGATCGCGACGCGTCGCCCCAGTTCGTAGCGCATCGCCAGACCGAGATTGGCAGCGATAGTGCTCATGCCTACGCCGCCCGCTAACCCAGCGACAGAGTAGATCTTGCCGATTTTGCTGGCTGGTTTGCCGCTCTGGTCGCGTTCCTTCAATTTCAGGAACAACAGCATTGCCTCGTTAGCCTCGAGGGACACCGGAAGCAACTCGTCGGCGCCCGCATGCAATACCTGCCGCATCATCGCCGCGGCTTCATCCCTGAGAAGCCCCACGAGAAAGGGCTTGTTAGGTCGTTCCGATAAGCGGTTGAGGTAAGCGAGCCCCAGTGCGGGGTTTTCTTCGATCTGTACGAGCACCGCATCAGGCTTCGCCGGATGGTGCGTCGGAGAATCGGGCGCGAAATCCATAAGTTCGAGGCGTGGCTCGGTTACTGTTTCGAGTACCTGACGGACATGGGCCCGCTCAAGTTCGTTCTCGCCTACCAGATGCACGAGCAAGTCTGCCTTTTCGCGGTCTTCTTTCATGCTTGCCCTCAACTGCGAGGCAGCTTTTGCACACCATGTGCGAATTCATCGGTAGCACGCTTTCCTTGTTTTAAAGCGATTCCTCTTGTTCTTTTTGGAAATGAAGCATCCGAACGTTCCATTTTGACGCTGCTTGCAGAACATCACGGGAAATTTCGTTGCGCAGATGAGTTACCGAGTGAGAGAACCGGTGGCGGCTTGCATCGCGTGACCGTGCCTGGTGTATGCTCGATCACGCTTAAATCCCGTGGTTTGAGGTGCTGCAATGGCTAATGAGACTGGCGCGAAATGGTCGATCGAGGGTGAGTATTTTGAGTCCTGCAATTGCGAACTCCTATGCCCTTGTCTGCTCAACCATGCGCAAGTCAGTCCCACAGAGGGACACTGCGATGTAGTCCTCGCCACGCATATCGCCTCGGGCAAATGTGGCGACGTCGATCTCTCGGGCTTGAACGCCGTGCAGGCGCTCACCACGCCCGGGCCGATGGCCCAAGGCAATGGGACGCTCGCGGTCTATGTGGATAGTCGCGCCACGGAACCGCAGCGTGCGGCTCTCGAAGCGATCTTCACGGGCAAGGCCGGCGGACCGCCGAGTCTGCTCGCAGGCATGATTGCGCACCGCCTGCCGACCAAGACCGCCCCGATTAGCTTCAGCTCGGACGGTCGGGCTTTTAAACTTGCGATCGCAGGTATTCCGACGTCTCGGTCGAAGGCGTGATCGGTGCCGGCAACAAGGTCGTGTACCTGGACAATGTGGGCCATCCGTACTCGCAGCGTCTCGCGGCTGCCAAGGCTCCGCAGAGCAAATTCAAGGACCATTCCTTCGATTTCGATAACACCGGCCGTAACGGCCATTTCTCCGCGATTCAATGGTCGAATGGCTGATGAGATCACTCATCCTGCTGCGGCACTTCCATTGCCGCGAGGCGTGGGACGCGATCGCGTCATCCTGTGGATCAGTCTGGCCGCGATTACGCTGATCTCGTGGCTCTATCTTCTCTGGATGCCGATGTCGCCGGAAGACTTCGGCGCTATCGGACGTAGCCTTCTCGGCACGATTCCGTCATCGGCATCCGATGCCGTTCTGACCTTCCTCATGTGGACGATCATGATGGTCGCGATGATGCTCCCGAGCGCGACTCCGATGATCGACACATACGCCCGAATGGTCGGCAATCGAAGTACTGCGCCGTGGCGTGACGTCGCGGCGTTCACCTCGGGATATTTGCTTGTCTGGACTTTCTTCAGCGTGGTCGCGACTGCGGGTCAGATACTTCTGCAAAAGATCGGTCTGATAACCGGCTCGCTCACGACCATACCTTTCGCGAGCGCCATTCTGCTTCTAAGCGCGGGAATCTACCAGATCACGCCGCTCAAGAACGTATGCCTCACCGGATGCCGTTCGCCGATCGGCTTCTTCATGACGAGCTGGCGCGACGGAACAGGTGGAGCGCTCAGGATGGGGGTGCAGCATGGCGCGCTATGCCTCGGATGCTGCTGGTTCCTGATGGCGCTGCTTTTTCTCTTTGGTGCGATGAACCTTATCTGGGTCGCCGCGCTCAGTATCTTCGTGCTGCTGGAGAAGGCCATCCCGGGTGGACGTATCCTCGCCTATGGCAGCGGCGTCGCAATGATCGTCGCCGGAGTCGCGTTGCTGGTTTGAAGACGCTCTACACGATCGGCCATTCCAACCATCCCATCGAGAAGTTCATCGAACTCCTGACCACGCATCAGATTGCGACGCTCGTCGATGTGCGGTCCTATCCCTCGTCGCGCCGATTGCCCCATTTCAATCAGGACGCGCTCAGCGCCTCTTTGAACACCGTCAGCATCGAGTACCAATGGCTCAAGTCGCTCGGTGGCAGGCGAACGTCCAAGCGGATCGATTCGCCGCACACGGCGTGGGAGGTTCCAGCTTTTCGCGCTTATGCCGATTACGCAGAGACCGCCGATTTCGATGCGGGTCTCCGCACCCTAATCAGTTGGGCCCAGGCGCGGCAAACCGCCTTCATGTGCTCGGAGGGCTTATGGTGGCAATGCCATCGACGGATTATCTCCGATCATCTGACGATGAGAGGATACACTGTCGAGCACATCACCCCGGCCGGAAAGATCGTTGCCCATCAGTTGCCCGACTTCGCGAGCATCCATGATGGGCAACTTATCTATGACGGCGGTCAGGCGCGGCTCGGTTTCAAGCGGACCTGACAGCACTATATGAGCGTCGTTTCGGCGGGCTCCGGAATCACGCGATGTTCCAGATGACCAATCTTCTCGATTTCGATACGCACGACGTCGCCGGCCTTGAGCCACTTGGGCGGCGTCATCGCGGCGGCCACACCGCTCGGCGTACCGGTCGAGATCAGAGTACCGGGCTCAAGGGTAAAGACTGTCGAGAGAATCTCGACCTGCTCGTAGCAGCTGAAGATCAGATTTTTGGTGTTCGAGTGCTGACGCAGCTCGCCGTTCACAAAGGTCTTGAGTTCGAGGTTGTGCGGGTCACCGATTTCGTCCGGCGTTACGATCCACGGCCCCGTCGGCCCATGCGTATCAAAGGACTTGCCGAGCGTCATCGTCTGGGCGCGGCGCTGCCAGTCGCGGACGCTCACGTCGTTCACGATGATGAAGCCCGCAATCACTTCCTTCGCGCGATCGCGGGGCACGTGGCGGCATCGCCGGCCAATCACGAAGCCGAGTTCGCCCTCATAATCAAGCGCTTGCGAGGCGCGCGGCAGATGAATCGGATCGTAAGGCGCATTCACGCAACCGTTTTGCTTGTTGAAGAAGATCGGAAACTCCGGCTTCTTCATCCCGGTCTCGGCGATGTGGTCGGCATAGTTGAGGCCGACGGCGAGGAACTCCGGCGGACGACGTACCGGCGCTTCGAGCTTGACCTGCGCCAGTGGGATTTTGGGAGCGGAGTCAGCCGCCTTGCGGACCGCGTCGAGCGCGGCGTTACCTCCGCTGAGTAGCGCGATCATATCGCGGGGCAGGCTTGCGGAAGTCGCGCACACGTCGGCGACCGCGTCATTGACCACCACGCCGATACGGGTCGAGCCCTGATGGGTAAAAGTTGCGAGTTTCATGCGCTTCCTCCGTGGAAATCTGCGCCCATACCTAACACAAAAGGCCCGAGGGACCGCAACATCGGCGGTTGCTAAAGATGGCCGGCGTTGCGCTTGAGGTAGGCCACGATCGTCGCCTTGTCCTCTTCGCTGAGCGCCGTACCTGCGGCGGCGAGTTTCGGCATCATCGCGTCGACCTGGATACGCCACATCTCCGCGGTCATAGATCGCGGGTCCCAGGCCTGATGACACGCGCCGCATCGCTCGGCATATAGTTGCGCGGCAGGAGTTCCGGCTTCGGGCAGCGCCCGTTTGGTGCACCCGGCTGAGGTGGCGCTCAACAAAAAGAGGAGCAAGAGCAGTTTTGAACGAGGCACGGAGATGGCGTCAGTTGCGATGCGGCCAGCGCGCGGCGGGCAGAACTTTCGCCATCGCGCTGCGTAAATCATCGATCAGCTTCAACCGCGCCGATTCTTCCAGAGCGACCTTCCGCTCGTTTTCGGCACGCAGCCACACCGGCTGCAGCCGCATCGGATCGTCCTCGTAGCGCGGAAAGATATGCCAATGGACATGCGGTTCCTGATTGCCGAGGCATTCGTAATTGAGCTTGAGCGGTGCGAGCACGCTGCTGATAGCGCGCCCCATTCCCATCATCTCGTCGAGCAGTTCATGCGCCTCGCCGCGGGGCATCAGATGGGGTTCGGTGGCGTGGCGTTTCGCCAGGATAACGCAGTAACCGCGATAGAATTGCGCATCGCCAAGGATTACCCAGCTACGCGGCAACTCAGCGACCAAATCGGGGAACTCGCCGCGCCTGATTTGATCAATCATCGCGCAGATACCACATGGGCGTGGGGTGTTCTCAGTCGGCGGCATCGCTCGGCTCCGGCGTCACCTGAATCAATTGGATATGCGAATGTTGCCGCAGGTAATCTACCGTATTCATCTTGTAGGGCTTCTCGTAATAGACGCGGCTGACGCCCGTGTTTATCAGCACCTTGAGGCAATGGATACAGGGGGTGTGAGTGACATAGATATCCGCGTCGCGAATCGCGACGCCGTTGCGCGCCGCCTGCGTGATCGCGTTGATCTCGGCGTGAATCGTGCGGAAGCAGTTCTGTTCGAGGTCCCCATCGGGGGTGCGCGATTCGTAGATGAGGCATCCCGAATCGAGACAGTGCGGCAATCCCGCGGGCGCACCGTTATAGCCGGTCGCCAGGATACTGCGATCGCGCACGATCACTGCCCCGACTTTCGCACGCAGGCAGGTAGACCGCTCGGCCACCTGCCGCGTGATCGTCATGAAATATTGATCCCAGGATGGACGCGCCACCGCTCAAACCTCGCGGCCACAATGCCGCAGCCGCGGATTGCGATGCAAGCAGGCGCGAACCGGCTCTCTACTGCAAAAGGATCGCGCTGTGCAGCGTATGCCCGGTCTTCATGCTGCCGGTCTTGGTAAAGCCGCCGTTGGTCGAGGTCTTAGTGGCTGCCGGGTTATAAAGCTCGGCGCTCGATTCGATCTTGCTTTTGCTCCATCCGCCCGCGATGAGCACTTGGCCCACCAACGGACCCGAGCTGAAGAGCGTCGCGGAGTGTCCGGCGCGTGCCTGCGTCATGCTCGGCAGGCAAACCTGCGGCGGTCCCGCCTTCGAGCCTTTCACGCAGGTGAAAGTTCCGCTGTTCGGATCGTAGAGTTCTGCCGTATTGCGCGGGGCACTACCCGAAGACTGGATACTAGCGATACTCGTAGCAACGTCGATGGTCCACGAAACTGTTGTCGTGAGACCACCCGTTATCAACACTTGCCCGCTTGGGAGGAGGGTTGCAGTATGCAGCATGCGGTCGTCCGTAAGGTTGCCTGTGGTAGTGAAGGTTTGCGTACCAGGGTCGTAGATCGCCGCCGCGTTGACGGTAACACCAAAAGGGGCAAACGGATCAGGCGTTATATTGAACCCACCCGTAAAGAGAATCTTGTTGTCCTGTAAGACGGTAGCGGTATGAGCGGCGACGCCTTGCGGCAGCGTTGAGGTCAGCGCGGTGAAGGTCTGTGTGGCCGGACTAAAGATTTCGGCGGTATTGGTCGAAACCGCACTCGCGGCCAGACCAAAGAGTACCTCGGCCACGCGGTCGATACCTCCGGCGATCAGCACAGAACCATTGCTGAGCAGTGTCGCAGTATGCAGCGCGCGATGATCAGTCATCGAGTTGGCGAGAAGCGTGAAAGTCTGCGTAGTCGGATCGTAGATTTCGGCCGTATTGACGGGCTTGCCAGTTGTTATGTCGAAACCGCCTGCAATCAGAACCTGACCGTCGAGCGCTGTGCCGGAACCCGCGATCAAAGTTGTAGTGTAACCGGCTCGGGCTATGTTTAGAGCATTGCCTGCAGTCGCAGCAGCGGTGCCCCCTTTGAAATTGTAGAGTTGAGCCGAGGTGGAAGGGCTGAAAACCATATAATGCTTTGCCTGATTTGCCGGAAGTTGACCAGCCTGCGGTTTTGCCAGATAGAGTCCACCCATACTCAGGATCGATCCATCTTTGGTTAGCTCCACCGAAGGCGCTGCCGCGGGCCCGCCCGTCAATCCAGTCAGGGCAAAACTCTTGTTGTTGGGATCGTAGAACTCAATTGCAGTTGTGGTCTTGCCGTGTCCACCGATTATCAAGACATCCCCAGCTGCCGGTACTTGCGTCTTGGCCTTGAGCGCCATGGTAGGCCCCAGCGATTGAGGGCTGGAAAGTATTGAAACTATCGGATGGGTTGCTGTCCGTGATCTATAGCAATCCGAATTGAGGCTGTAGAAGCTGTTAAAAACGATCTCGTACATCAAAGCGGTCGGACCACCTGAGTTTTCACATGGGTCGTAATCTCCGGCCGTTGCACTCCTTACGGCAAGCACCCACAAGACGAAGGACATTGCCGGGATGAACCAGAAACGGAAAAAGCTTCGCGATTGCATGAGCGGGTGTCCTTTTTGGTGGCATTAGCGATTATCTGCAAATCGCATTCGCCGACCGGGCTGTCATAATAATTCGGTTACAACCTTAGCTAAAATTATCAGTGGGTTATAGAGTTGGTCAGCTCTTAGCTTTTCGCGTCAACGCTGGGCGAAGCGTGAGCTAAACAGCTACTGGCATATAACGATAGGTGTGAGCAGTCGATGGGCCAGCAAACAGTGCAACCAGCCTCAGCGTCGGCTCGGTCGTCTCAGTCGGAATCTTCGGGTCCGGGCAAAGCTATGACGCTCTGACCGTCACCTTCGGATGCCATCCGGCCGTTGCCGGAGCCGGCCGCGCCGCCATCGCCATTCCCGTGATGCCCTTCGACCACTTCGCTCTGCTCGAGAATCTCTTCGATACTTTCCAGCACGTCGATCTGATCGAGCGCGCCCGAGCGCATATAAATCTTGGTCGAGGTCGCGGCGCGCTGAAAGAGCTGCACTGCGTCTGAATTCAGCATAATCGTCGCAGTGCGCACATCGCTATTACCGGCTTCGCTGGTTAAGCGAGTCAGAACGTACCAGGCCATCGCATCTAGATTTGCCTTTCCTGCGCGCGAAACTCCAGCGATTTTCCGCTGAGCCTGTTATTTTCAGCTCTTTATCGGTTCAGTTCCTCGCGAACGGCGGCGACCAGCAGCGGGAACATGATCTCGTGATGGCCGGTCAGCATGATACCACGCCCGCCATCCTGAGTGGGGCGCTCGACCACGTTCATCCGGGGACGATAGTGCCGGATGAAATCCATGTCGGCGGCGGTAAACTTCTCAACCTTGCGTCCTAGGTTCCGCGCGAGATTGAGGGCCTTCATGAAGACCTCGGGCATCAGGACCGCCGACCCAAGATTGATCACTACACCGCGGGATAGATCCCCTACCGTCGCAACGAGTCGATGGAAGTCGGCCATCGTCGCTGCGCCGATCGCTGCGCCGTCAGCCGCCGGATGCATATGCACGATATCGGTGCCGAGCGCGACGTGGATCGTCGCGGGAATCGCCTTTTGATGGGCAGCCGCGAAGATGCTCGCTGCACTAAATCTAAAGTTACGCTTTAAAATTTCGCGACCAACGACTTCGCCATAACCTAAGCCCTCGCGCGACGCTATTTGTGCAAACTCGTTGAGAATCGAGCCGGTCTCCTCGGCCATCCCGAAGCTGCCGTCAGCCAGACCTGCACCGACGTCTTCAGACGTACGCCCGGCGTACGCCAGTTCGAAGTCGTGAATCATCGCCGCGCCGTTGGTCGCGAGCGCCGTAATGATCCCGTTCTCGATGAGCGAGCAGATGAGGGGTCCGAGGCCAACCTTCAATGGATGCGCCCCCATCTGTAGCAGCACCATTCGCTTGGCGCGGCGCGCGGCGGCTATCCTACGCGCCAAGTCGCGCAGGTCGGCGGCCGCGAGCATGTCGGGTAGCGAATCGAGAAAGGCTCCGATCGAGGCCCCCGGCGCGAGAGGCTTGTCGAACTGCCGACGGTCGACCTTGCGACTCAGCGTTGCGAGCTTCCGGGTGGTGGCGCGTTTGGGATCGAGCGATCGAGGCTTCATCGTGGAGGCTGAGCCGAAGGCTAACGAATAATCGATGGGGGCGATAGCGGCCGAACGACCTCCCCCCTGTCCCCCTCCCTGAACGGAAGGGGAACGCCTCGCGGGTGTACTGGCCTGCTTTTCCCTGTAGGGGACCGAGAGTTGAGTCCCTACAACTTTGTCTGCGAAGGAAAATGCGGTATCCAGATAAGCGCGATGGCTGAAGCACTCGAAACAATCAAATTCTATTACGACTACAAGAGCCCTTTTACCTTCCTGGCTTTCGAGCCGGCGCTGGAGCTCGAGAAGACGCATCGCGTGAAGATCGTCTTCTATCCGCACATCTTTGACTTCGACGCGTACGGCGGCGCGCTGGACCATCGGTCGAACCGCGACTGGTTCAAGGTCCGCTACCTCTATGCGGATGCGCGCCGGTTCGCGAATGAACGCGGGATCACTATTCGGGGTCCGCAGAAGCTCTTCAACAGTCGCCTCGCCCTGATGAGCGGGATCTTCGCCGATCGGCACGGCAAGTTTCGCGAATACTCGCAGCGCGTGTGGGAGCGGTTCTTCAAGCGCGAACTCGATATCGAAAATATCGATGCGCTCGCAGCGGTGCTGACCGAATCGGGCATGGATGCGGACGAGTTCCGGCGCTTTGCTGCGACGGAAGGTCCAAATGCGCTGGCAGAAGCGCTCGAACAGGGAGAACGCGACAAGGTCTTCGGCGTGCCGACACTAATCGTGGCTGGCGAGCCCTTCTGGGGTAACGACCGTATGCCATGGATAATCAAGAAACTCGACGCGATGGGACTGCGTCGCTGAATATCAAGGAGGAAGCATCGATGCGGCCCGTACCAGTTGGCACCAAGGGAACCTACGAATTCACGGTGGCGAATGCCGATCTCGCCGGAACAATCGAACCGACGCTGCCCAAAGTGCTCGCGACGGCCAAGATGAGCCTCGCGATGGAACTGGCGGCGATCGATGCGCTCAAGGCTTATCTCGACCCGGGTGAGATGTCGGTCGGCGCGGTCGTGAACGTATCGCATACGGCGGCGACGCCTGAGGGCTGGAAGGTGCGCGCCGAGGCGGAAGTTACGGCGTGCGAAGGCAAGCGTATCGATTTCGTGGTTCGCGCCTTCGACGAAAAGGAAGCCATCGGCAACGGGACACACAGCCGGGCCGTGCTCGATCGCGCGAAGTTCGATCAGCGTTTCGACGCTAAGGTCAAAGGCAAGTGATGCCCGTCCCTTCCTGTCTCCTGAGCGGAGCTGTCCAGGGGGGCGGCCGCGTCCGCGAGGCGCGGTTAAGAACAATGCGGAGTCGAAGGATCTACGCGAAGCGATTGAATCATGCCCTCACCCGCTGAGCGCGATGCGTTCGGCGATCGATGTCGGCCGCGTCTCGCAGACCCGGCCGCCCCCCTGTCCCTGGACAAGGAGAGGTATTCGGAGGCAAGCGAGATTAGGAAACTATGAGTACCCAGCTTTATCAGTTGAATGAAGTCTACGTCGGTCGCGATTACGGCGGTTTCGATTTTCCGATCGACGCGACCGTAATCGAGAACTATATCGCGGCAACGGGCGACCATAACCCGCTCTACCTCGGTCCGAATGCGATCGCACCTGCCTTGGTCGTGCACTCCGCCGTCTTCCGCACCCAGGATTGGTATCTCCCGAATATCTTCGGCAACTTGCATGCGCGGCAGGAGTGGCAGGGCTTCGCGCCGATTCGACCGGGCGATCAACTCCACTCGCGCTCAGTCATCGTCGATCGCTATATCAAACGCGATCGTGAGTACGTCGTTAACGAATGCCTGCTAATCAACGCCGACGGCCAGATCATGCAGCGCAGCCGGACCCATCAGAGCTTCCTGATGGACAATCGCGGCGGCTACGCGGTCGATCGCGATCGCGAGAAATCATCGGCGCGCAGTTTCAAGGTTGGCGAACGCGGCGGCGAGAAGATCGAAGCGCCGATGCGCACGATCGCGCAGGCGATGTGCATGGCCTTCTCGGGACCGTCACTCAACTATCACACCGATCGCGACGCGGCGATCGAGCTCGGCTTCCCGGAGATCGTTGTGCAGGGGATGTGGTCCGTATGTCTTATCGCCGAGATGATGACGAAGCGCTTCGGGCTGGGCTTCCTCGTCGGCGGTCGGATGGATGTGCGTCTAGTGAACGTGCTCTGGGCCGAGGAACTGACCGGCGCACAGGGGCGAATTATCGAACGTCATCCGGAGGGAGCGCACACCCGCGCCGAGGTCGAAGTCTGGTGCGAGAAAAGCGACGGGACGAAGACGATCGTGGGATCGGCGAGCGCGATCGAGGTCTAGATTCGTTTTAAAATTTTCACCGAACGCCAAAAGCTCTTCGCATTTGTCATTCTGAGCCGAGTCATCGATGCGAAGAATCCCTGATCTTCGGAGCTGAGTCCGGGATTCTTCGCTACGCTCAGAATGACGGTTACCTTCTGAACATATCTCAGGACCTCGTCAAGGCTTCTACTTCCGCGACGGTTTTGGGCACTGCCGCGGTCATCACTTCGTGGCCCTCGGGTGTGACGAGCACATCGTCCTCGATACGAATACCAATGCCGCGAAATTCCGGCGGTGCGCTCTCATCATCGGGCGCGATATAAATTCCCGGCTCGGCTGTAAGAATCATTCCCGGCTCGAGCGTGCGTGATTGCCCGCCGACGCGATAGAGCCCCACATCGTGCACATCCATCCCGAGCCAGTGGCTCGTGCGGTGCATGTAGTAGCGGCGATAAGTGCCCTTCTCCAGTGTCTCCGCTACCGACTCCTTGATCAGGCCGAGATTGCACATTCCCTCGACCAATACGCGTACAGCGGCTTCGTGAGGATCGTCGAATTTCACTCCCGGCTTCACTGTTTCGATCGACTTGAGCTGCGCCGCCAGAACAATCTCATAGAGATCGCGCTGAAGCGGCGTAAAGCTGGTGCCGATCGGAAACGTGCGCGTCACGTCCGAGGCGTAGAAGTCGTATTCACATCCCGCGTCGATGAGCAGTAGCTCCCCGGCGCGCATCTCGCGATCATTGCTGATGTAATGCAGCGTTGCAGCGTTCGGACCCGAAGCGATGATCGAGGGATAGCTTGGCCCCTCCGCGCCATTCTTGCGGAAAGTGAAATTGACCAGCGCCTCGATCTCCCATTCTTTCATGCCGCCGCGCGAATTTCGCATCGCTTCTTCGTGCGCACGCGCTGAAATCGCGATCGCATTGCGCATCGTCGCGAGTTCCTCGGGCCGCTTGAAGAGCCGCATCTCGTGAAGGATCTCACGGGGATCGAGCAAGGAGTGCGGCCCCGATCCGGTCCGCGGGCGCATCGCCGCCGCACCCTTCATCATTTCGAGAACGCGGGCTTCAACTTTCGGATTCAAGCCCAACGGGAAATAGACGCGCTCGGCTTTATCGAGGATATGAGGAAGAACTCGATCGAGGTCGTCGATGACGTGAGCCTTGTTGGCCCCGAAGTCTGCCATCGCGCCTTCGACTCCTGCGCGGCGGCCGGTCCAGGTCTCGCGTTCCTTGTCGCGCGGACGCACCAGCAGGATAAATTCGTCGGCACTGCCGGGCACAAAAATCGCTAACGATTCCGGCTCAGCGAACCCCGTCAGATAGTAGAAATCGTTATCCTGCCGGTAGACGTATTCCACATCGCCGGAGCGGAGCGACACGGGCGCGCTCGGCAAAATCGCGACTGCGCCTTTGAGCGCATCCAAGAAGCGTTTGCGCCGTTCAGCAAAAATCGTTCGACTCTGTTGATGATCTGTAGTGACGTTCACGCGAGTGCTTCCCGATACCGCGACGCGGCAGATTTGAGGCAATTATGCTTCTAATTCGATGGAGCGTCGATAGCGACGGAATCGAATACCGTGCCTCGCTTCGACCGAACGACTGTCCCTCCTGTCATCTTCGCGCGTGGCTGCGACGCGTTGCAATCCGTCGGGCGGAGCGCTAGGCAGAATTGATCACTTCTAGAAAGGATAATGCCAATGGCTGGTTCTATCGATATCGAGAAGACCCGGAAGACCGCTGAGCAAGTATTCGGCTTTCTGGGCGGCATGATGGCTTCGGCCATGATCTATCTGGGCGACCGCTTGGGCTTTTATCGTGCGATGAGCGGTGCGGGTGCCATGAACAGTGACGAGTTAGCTCGCAAGACGGGGCTGAACGAACGGTGGGTGCGCGAATGGCTCTACCAGCAGGCGACGGCAGGCCTTATCGAGTACAAAGGCAACGGCCAATTCGCCCTAAGTGCTGAAAATGCCATGGTTCTCGCCGACGAAAATAGTCCCTTCTTTCTCGCCGGCGGCTTCTGCGCAATCCCGCAGCAGATGGGTCTGCTTAATCTGCTCCCGGAGTCCTTCAAGACGGGCAAAGGGTTGAGCTACGACCAGATGGGTCCCGAGGTGAATCTCGGTGTCGAGCGATTGCTCGCCCCTTGGTTCCGCACGCAGCTCGTGCCGAGCGCGCTGCCGAAGCTCGATGGTGTGGTCGCCAAGCTTCAGGCCGGCGCAAAGGTTGCGGACGTCGGATGCGGCGCGGGAATCGCAATCGTTGAGATGGCCAAGGCCTTCCCGCGTTCACAGTTCCACGGTTACGACATCGCCAAGATCCCCTTGGCGCGAGCCGTAGAGCATGCAAAGGGACAGGGCCTCAAGAACGTGACGTTCCACGATGCCAGCGTCGATCCGCTGCCGACTGACGAGAGCTGCGATTTCATCACGACCTTCGATTGTCTGCATGATATGACCCGCCCCGATATCGTGATGAAGGCGATTCGCAAGGCGATCAAACCCGATGGCACTTGGCTTATCGCGGATGTGCATGGTCAGCCGACCTTCGAAGGCAATTTGAAGGACAATCCGATAGCACCGGTGATGTACGGCTTCTCGGTAGTTTGCTGTATGTCGTCTGCTCTATCGCAACCGGATGGGCTCGGTCTCGGCACTCTAGGCTTCCCGGAGCCGGTCGCACGCAAAATGACGGGAGAAGCCGGGTTCACGCGTTTCACCACGAAAGATTTCGAGAATCCGATCAACGCCTATTACGAAGTGCGCCCCTGAGAGCAGTGATCATTTGACCGGGCGCAACTCCCATGCGAAACAGATGCGAGGAAGGCGCCGTGGCAAATCGTAGAGCGGGCGGCGAGGAAGAGGAGTCGTAAGATAGATGGATCAGAAAATCGGATTCGGGTTGTTCTCGCCTCAGGCAGGCCTTTCTTACAAGAGCCTCCTCGAGCGGGCAACGAACGCGGAAAAACTCGGCTATCACTCGATCTGGCTGGTCGATCATTTCTGGAATCGCGGCGTGCCCGATGCCGACGTGCTCGAATGCACCACCGCGATGAGTGCGCTAGGTGCAGCGACGACCAAGCTGCGAATCGGATCGCTGGTGCTCTGCAACTCGTTCCGTAATCCGGCGATGCTTGCCAAAGTGCTCGCGACTATCGACAACATCAGCGGCGGTCGTGTCGAAATCGGACTCGGCGCCGGATGGATGGACGAAGAGTATAAGGCGTACGGATACGAGTTCCCCTCGATGGGTGCGCGCTTGCGTCAACTAGAAGAGGGGGTGCAGATCCTCAAAGCGATGATGACGGCCAAGCAGTCGAGCTTCGCGGGCCGCTATTACACGGTTGCTGATGCGTACAATAATCCGCAGCCGGTGCAGAAGCCTCATCCGCCGCTCACGATTGGCGGCAGTGGCGAAAAGGTGATGCTCAAGATCGTCGCGAGGTACGCTGACCGCTGGAATTGCCCGGCGGGCTATCGCAGCTTCGAGCAGAAGTTTAACGCCCTGAAGGACCATTGCACGGCGGTCGGTCGCGACATCAAGACGATCAATATCTCGGAGCAGCTCGAAGTTTGTATTGGCAAGAGCGAAGGCGAGGTCCAAGAGAAGTGGAAGATCGCGCAGCGATTACCCTTCTGGCGCACCGCCATCAAAGGCACGCCCGATCAGGTGGTTACGCAACTGAAAGAGCGTGTTGGTCGCGGCATTCAGTTCTTCACGGTGATTTTCGGCGATCTCAATTCGCCGCAGAGTATCGATCTGTTTGCGCGCGAGGTAATGCCGGCCTTCGCCTAAATTAGGCATAAGCCAAAGCCCCGGAGTTTGTGCCGGGTAGTTCGTAAAACGGAAGGAGGAATAGCTATGCCACTCTATCTCGATGAGATTTATTTCAGCGATGCGAAAAAGGCGCATGCCACTCTGAGCGGTGCTGTGAAGAACGGCTTTCCGCAGGGCGTGACGCTAAAGGCAGGTCCATGGTTCTCGAACGAGGAATGCAAGGTGGTGCTGGTGCTCGACATCCAGGACCATACGCTGACCTTCGGCGCGTTCACCGGTGCGATGGCGAATGCAGGTGTCACCAAGCGGCGACTGACGCCAATCGTCGATTGGGATACCGCGGGCAAAATCCTCAACGGCTGAGATTGATAGCGGCATGAACGGAGCTGAGAGTCTGATTCGCACGGCGCTCGCCGCGGGCGTCGAGGTCTGTTTCGCCAATCCGGGAACGACGGAGATGCCGTTGGTATCGGCGCTCGATTCGATCCCCGGATTTCGCTCGGTCCTCGGATTGTTCGAGGGTGTCTGCACCGGTGCTGCCGACGGCTACGCCCGGATGGCGGATAAACCTGCGCTGACCTTGCTCCATCTGGGGCCGGGTTTCGCCAACGGTATCGCGAATTTACACAATGCGCGCCGCGCCCGTTCCGCTGTGGTGAATGTGATCGGCGATCACGCGACCTGGCACATGCCGGCCGATGCGCCGCTCACCTCCGATATCGTGTCGCTGGCGAATCCTGTGTCCGGCTGGGTCCGCGAGGTTAAATCGCCGACCCAGATCGCGCAGGACACTGCTGAAGCGATCGCAGCAGCGGGCCGCTCTCCCGGCAAGGTCGCAACGTTGATCGTACCGGCGGATTGTCAGTGGAGTCCGGCGGGAGAGCCTGCCAAGCCGATCGCACCTGCTGTGCTACCCGAGGTTGTCTCTTCTGCCGTCAACAAGGCCGCCGATCTGCTTCGCACACATGGCGCTAATGCAGGGCTCTTCATGGGTGCCAATGCGACCCGCGATCGCGGACTCAAAGCGGCGGCGCGGATTGCCGCGAAGACCGGATGCCGCCTGATGTGCGAAACCTTCCCTGCTCGCGTTGAACGCGGTGGCGCCCTGCCCTTCGTCGAAAAGCTGCCGTACTTTCCCGAGCAGGCTACGGAGTCGCTCTCGAAGTCGGCGGCAGTAATTCTCGCAGGCGCACCAGCGCCGGTAGCATTTTTCGGTTATCCGAATCTGCCAAGTGAACTCATACCCGAGGGTCGTCCCACGACCACATTGGCGACACCGCTCGAAGACGCCGCATCAGCGCTCGAAGCACTTGCGCAGTTGATCAGTGCCCCACGCGAGGCTGCCGCACCAGCGTCACAGCGCCCTGCTCGCCCGACCGGCAAGCTCGATGCGACCACGATCGGTGCCGCGATTGCGGGGCTGATGCCCGAGAACTGTATCGTTATGGACGAGGCGGCCACGACCGGCCTGCCCTTCTTCGGCCTTTCGATCGGCGCACCGTCGCACAGCTATATGGCTCTGACGGGTGGTGCGATCGGACAAGGTTTACCTTGTGCCACTGGTGCTGCGGTTGCCTGTCCTGATCGCAAGGTGATTGCGTTTCAGGCCGACGGCAGCGCGATGTATACGGTGCAATCCCTTTGGACGCAGGCGCGCGAAAAACTCGACGTCACCACGCTCATCTGCAACAACCGGCGCTACCGTATCCTGCAAGTGGAACTCGCGCGCGCCGGTATTACCGAACCGGGTCGTGTCGCCAGATCGCTGACGAGCCTTGCCGATCCGGAGATCAACTGGTCATCGATTGCCTCAGGGATGGGTGTACCGGCGGTTCGCGTTGAGACCGCCGAGGCGCTCTGCGTCGAACTGGAGCGAGCGCTCAAGCAACGTGGTCCGAACTTGATCGAGATGCTGATCTGACGGGATGGTCCGCCTCAAAGCGGGTGCAGATCCTTCGCGAGCTTCGCGAAATCGCTGAGGGCGCGAGGTTCGCCACCGCAATCGTCAGAGCCGAAGAAGCGGGTATTCTCGCCGAGCGCGTTGCGCAGCACCTTTAACGCATCGGTCTCACGCGCTTTGAGCGCCGTGAAATCCGCGAGATTACGATGGAGCTTCTTCTTGAGCGCAGCGGGCAGGCGTATCTCGTCGATTTCGCGACCCTCCGGTAACGGCCGCATCATTCGATTGATAATCACCGCACCGATCGAAATCTTCATCGAGCGGAGTGCTTCACCGAAGCCACATACTTGTTCGATGCGTTCTTGCTCAGTGGTAGTGACCAACACAACCAGTGTCTTGGGATCATAGAGTAGTGATCGGACTTCGCTGGCCCGTTGGGCGAAGCCCTCGTACATCCCCTCAAAGTTGGTGACGAACTCGCGCACGTCTGACAGCAGATGCAATCCCGTGATGCGATCAAAGGCGCCCAGCACGGCACGCGCGGCCATATCGATCATGGCAGACGGAGTGCGGAAAATGCTTCGCGACGAACTCAAAAGCGTAATCGCCCGAGAGCCCACGAGCTCGACCATCCGACGCGGCGCATCGAGGAACTCCAACGCATCCTCCGCCGGAGGCGTATCGAGCACGATCAGTCCCAAGGCATTCTCTTTGTAGAGTTCGAGCAATCGCTCCATCGCCATGTAATCGGCCACGCCGGCCAACGCATTCGACAGGTTCTGGTAGATGCGACCCGACATGATCGCGTCGCGAACGGCGCTCGACGGTGCGTGGCGCTCGATCAACTGGTCAAAGGTCTTTTTTGAATCGAGGCGCATCGCCCGCAGCGATCCTGCGGACTTGGCTCCGGCGTGAGGGAGATCAACCGGCTTGAGTTCGGTCGCGTCGTGACCGAGACCGAGGGCGTCGATTAGACGCGGCGCCGGATCGATCGTCATCACGTCCACGTCCCTTCCATGCAGCGCGTTGTCGAGCGCGAGTGCAGCGCTGAACGTAGTCTTACCTACCCCGCCGGGACCGAGACAGATAGCCAGGCGGTAATTGCTGAGATTGAGAGTCCGCGAGGTCATCGCATACCCAATCCTAGCGCCAACGCGTCGGCTAGCTTCTCGAAATCAGCCTGCTGCAGACGCGTTTGATAGATCGCCGGAGCAACAATCGTATGCAGTCGCGCACGCTTCAGCTTTCGAGCGATCTCAGCCGAGGCATCGGCCTGATCACGACGCTCCTGGGCGAGCCTAAGATGCTCAGGCAGACGCTGCAGTTGTTCCATGTCGGCGGCTGAGAAGAGTGCTTCCGTGACGCCGTTCAACACCGCTCCTAAATTCTGGATACCTGAGCCCTGCAAGGCTTTGGCAGCATCGAGGGCTTCGCGAGTAGCGAGTTCTTCCGGGCGGAGCGTCAGCAGTACGCCGAAGAGTCCCGGCTCATGAAGAAAAAGTTCAACCTCTCCTGCGAGCCGATGCAAAGTGCCGAACGGTGCTATCGCAGCGACGCCTTCCGCCACCAACAGCATCTCGAGTGCACCTCCCGTCGCCGGTCCGTCCACAACGATTAGCTCATCGGGTCGCGCATCGAGAGCCATACGTCGCAGACGGTCCATGATGAGAAAAGCTTCGAGCCCGGGCAGCGCCGCCGTCACGAAACCGAAGGTGCGGCTCTGGAGCATCCGCCGCGCTATCGCCTTGACTGGCACGATACCCTCGATAAAAGTTTCGAGTTCCCCGCGTGGAGTCAGGATTCTCTCGTCGATGCCCGAAGCGTTTTCGTTCTGAGGCGACTCACTTTGGCCGGTCGCGGTTTTGTTCCGGGTCCCGATATGGACCAGCGTCACGCCGTAGCGACGTGCGAGGGCAATAGCCAACGCCTTGGCGAGCGAGCTTTTGCCGGTACCGCCTTTGCCGGTTAAAAAGATGACGCGAGGTAGGTTTATCGCGGTTCGGGATGCTGACCGAGGCACTTTCAGCATACAATCAGAAAAGCCGCCCAGCCGAAACATGAGGGGCGGCCAAATCGATGCCGTCTATTAGAACAATCAGATTTGATATGCCACCGCAGAAGATCGCGCTCTTCAAGGCGATTATCGAGTCTTACGATAACCTCATAACGTTGCGCACCGAGGACCCGCAGACGCATCGACTGTGCATCTACTTCGAAGCGGCGTCGAGCGATGACGTTCGTGCGGTGTTCGACAGCCTGATCGAGCCGTTCGCAATCACGGGGATTGAGAACAGCTAGCCTCGCGGGCTTTCAGGAGTCGCACACGACGACCGCATAATCGCGCCCTTCCCAGCGATTGTCGTCGAGCCATCGAAAGGTAAAGCGTATCGGCCCGCGATCGCCAGCGACGGTCGCAATATCAACATAGGTCAAGCCGAGAGCCGTCTCTTCCGCCAGGGTATCCGTTAGATTGTCCCATTCGCCGCGCCCCCAATGGAGCACGAAACGCTGCGACGCCTGGATCCGCAGGGTCGCGCCTGCCGCAATTGCCGGGACCTGGCGGTTAAACTTCCACACCTCGATTGGTGTCCGTTGCCGCGGTTTCAAGTAACGGTCCGCCACCTCCGGAATCAGGTCGAAAACCTGTCCATCGGCGGTCGAACGAAGCAGCTTGATGTATTCGGCGTGCGCCCACATCAATGGCATCGCCGCACCGGTCGGTTTGCTATAGCGCAGCAGCGCCTTGGGAATATCGCCTTGATCCCAAATTTGCTCGGGAAGGAGCCGGGTCGGCGTCGCGAAGTTTTCCATCGCACGAATGAATGGTCTGACGTCTCGTCCGGCGGCGAGTTCGTAATGGCCACGTTCGCCGGTCAGAAGCGGCCACGGTCGTCCCCGTCCCCAAAAGGTAAATGGGCCACCATCGTCGCGCTGACCGTAGCCATCGTGGTTGTAGCGTCGCCAGCACGGTCCGCCGGGAAAATCGGTCTTGAGGGTCACATCAATAACGCGAAGCGTGTCTTCGATCAGACGATCGCCCGCCCGCCGGATACCGTAGCGGACCAGCTCCAGAAATCCGGCATCGACGATACCCGCCGCTGGAAAATCCGTTGCTGCACCGGGCGCCTGATTCTTGATCGTAACCATCCCGTGGTCGGGATCTTCATCAGGCACCGGATTGTTCGGATCTTCCGGATTGATACGGATGTAGTGCCGCGTGATGCTCGGGACGAGGAAGCCGTGGTTCGTCACGGTCCATCGCTCGACGTGCTCCTCGATAAAATCGGCGAACCGTCCGAGGAAATCGGCCAGCGGCTGGTCACCCCGCTCGCGCGCAAACTCGGCCGCGCAGACCAGCGCCGCGATATTGCTCGCAAGCGTCGACGGGGAATAGCCGCTATTCTCCTCCCATCGTTCTTGCGGCGTCACGCAGCCGCGCTCAATTAAGAAGCGCGCCGCGGCTTTCACCATCGGATAGGGATCGAAATCAATCAATGCGTTCGCCTGGCGTAAGCGCCACGCGAGCATGATCGGAAAGGCGACTTCGTCCAACTGGATTCCAGTCCAGTAGGGACTTCCGTCGACCCAGAAATTCTGTGGAAAACTGCCGTCCTCGCGTTGTGAGCACGCCAGGTAGATGAGAGCACGCAGCGGCGTATGCATGTCGCCTGCGGCCAGCAGGCCAGTCGCGCTATTGACCATGTCGCGCGTCCAGACCAGATGGTATCCGCCAAGGTCTTCGTCCCCCTTGGCCTCGCCCCAAGGGATACTTAGCGACGCGATCAGCGCTCCGCCGTAATTCTTATCCTCATGCGCGAGAATCAATTCGCGGCTGCGTCGATAGAGCCGCCCGCCATCGCGGCTATGCTTTTCGAGCGGGTGCAATCTGCCGCATACACCAGACCATTGCAACAGAAATCGGTCCCGATGCTGCTTGAAGGGCGTACCCAGCGATTGAAAGACCGTGGTCACCGCGCGATGCAGCGTATGACCGAAGCCTAGAGCGAGCGTGAACTCAGTGCTGGAAGAGAGATCGATTTCGCCGATAAGAGCGATATTCCCGTCGGGTGCTGACGCGAACTCATGCGCGAGATGAAAGTTGCGCGCCAAATCCTGCCATCCGTCGGTCGAACCAGCATAGCCGCATGAGCGCTGCTTGAACGGCAGCGTCGCGGCGAGCGCCAACCAAGTACCGTTCTTGTGCGCAGTCAGAAATTCGCGTCCGGCGATTTGGGCAACGTTGCCGTTATTGCCCCATCCACCGACCTCGAGATGCGGCGCGAGGAGAGCATACAGATGCAATTTCTTGAGAAGCTCCGGATCGCCCTCGAGTCGAGTGTCGAGCAGCACGCACGGCTGATGGGGATCGCCGATTACCTCGATAACGATACGATAGCGCCCTTCGGGATCGGCGTTGATAACGCGCACGCCGAGGCCATGCTCGCCCAGATACTCGACACGTGAACTAAGGTTGCGATGGGTATCGTGGAAGAAGGTCTCGCCGTCAGTGACCACGTACTGCAAGTCGCGGATCTGCGGCCGATCGATCGTGGAAAAATAGACCTCGCTGATAACGCCGTCTGAAATCGTGTACCAGACCCGGCTCGAGGCCGAATAAGCTGTCCCAACGACATCCTTGGCACTGTGAGTCCAGCGCGGCTCGATCCCTGGTCTACCGGTTGCAGCAGGTGTCTCGCGAAGCGTTGCCATCCTGAATTATTGCCCCAACTGATGCTGAGCGGGAATAAAAAGAATCGGTCGGCTACATCTCAGCCGATGCCTCGTTGGCGGCCGGCTGTCGATTCCTGAAGACGTAGGCGACCCCGATACTGAGGCCGTAGAGGCCCAGCAGAGGAATCGCGAGCAGAAATGGCGAAAGCATATCGGGCGGTGTTAGTGCCACCGCTACCACGAAAATCCCCAGAATCGCGTAACGCAGATGGCGGATCATCATATGGTGGTCGATGAGGCCAATTCGCGCGAGGAAGAACGCGAAGATCGGCATCTCGAAGGTGATACCGAACGCCAGCAGCAGTTTGGCCGCAAACGCCAGATACTCGCTAATCCGCAGCGTCGGTGTCGCACCGATACTGGCGTATTGTTCGAGGAAAAACCGGAAGCCGATACGGAAAACCACCGCCCAGCAGAAGTATCCGCCGGCGAGGAAAAAGATCGTCGCAAAGAAGACGAACGGTTTAGCCATCCGGCGCTCGCCATCGTAAAGACCCGGCGCGATAAATTTCCAAATCTCGTAGAAGACCGCGGGACTGGCAACGAAGAGACCAGCGATCAACGCGACTTTAAGCTTGGTAAAGAAGGCCTCTCCGACGCCGGTGCCAATCAGCAGAACCTGTGACTTGGACGCCTGATGAAGTGGTTCGCTCAAGATGCGGAATAGCGGATCGGCAAAGGCGTAGGCCACCATAAAACCGATCGCGACGGCGATTACCGCGCGAATCAGGCGACTGCGTAGTTCGGTCAGATGCTCCAGCAGGGGCATCCGGCCTTCGCTGGTTGGTGCGACCCCCAGCGTTCCGGGATCCTGATCCATCACGGCTGGATATGCGGCGGCTTTGCTTCAGTTGATGATGGCTGCTGGCCGGGTGGAAGCACGCTTGGTGGTTGGGCCACAGCCTGCGGTGGCTTCTTGAGCTGGAGAGGATCCTCGCGAAGCTCGGTCAGTTCACGCACGACGGTATTACTCGCGAGCCGCAGTTCGCGCAGAATTTTGCCCACTGTCTGCATCACCTCCGGCAATTTCTCCGGCGGTATAACGATCAGCGCGACAATTAGAACAACGATTAGTTCGGCGATCCCCACGACCCTCTGTGCTAATACGGCAGCTTCAAACTTGCCTTAAGCTCCGCAACCACGTGTACAATCATCGTGATCGATCTTTGGGGTGTCAACGATGAACCGGACCGCTATCGTCGCCGACCGTGCCTTCATGAACCATTCACCGGGACGCCATCATCCCGAGCGCCCCGAGCGGATCGCCGCGATGATCGAGATGACCGATCATCTACAGCGCGACAACCTCAAATTCCACTCGCCCCGGGAGGCTACGCCCGACGAGCTGGAACTTTGCCACACCCCGGAATACGTCGAGGCCGTCGATCGTACGGAGGGTCTCGATCGTTTCGATTTCGACCCCGACACTCATACTTCGCCTGAGACGGCGCGAGTAGCTCGGCTCGCCACTGGAGGCGTGATCACCGCCGTCGAGGCCGTTCTCGATGGCGACGCGGACAATGCCTTCGCGATCGTGCGCCCGCCCGGTCATCATGCCCGACCCGGACAGGCGATGGGCTTCTGCTTCTTCAATAACGTCGCGATCGCTGCTCGATGGTTGGTGGCCAGACACAATCTGGAGCGAGTGATGGTGCTCGATTGGGATGTTCATCACGGCAACGGCACGCAGGAAATTTTCTTCGGCAGTCCGGAAGTGCTCTACATTTCGACCCATCAGTACCCTTTTTATCCGGGCACCGGCTGGCTGGATGAGATTGGTACTGGTCCGGGCGCGGGCTTCACCGTTAATGCGCCCTTTCCTGCCGGCTTCGGTGACACTGAGTACCTGACCACCCTCGATGACCTGATTCTCCCTGTTGCACGGCAGTTTCGTCCCGAATTTGTTCTGATCTCCGCCGGCTTCGATTGCCATCATCGCGATCCATTGGGCGGGATGCGCGTCAGCGACAATGGCTTTCTTGCGATGACCCGTCGGATGAAGCGTCTGGCCGCCGAGTGCTGCGAGGGGCGCTTGGTTGCGGTGCTCGAAGGTGGATACGACCTGCAAGGTCTCGCCGAGGGTGGTCGCGCGGTAATCGAGGAGCTCGGTCGCAACGCCGACGAGCATATCGATACCAATTCACGAAGCGCTCGCGTGGCCCCGATTGTCGATCGTGCGCGGCACTTCCTCGCACCCTATTGGAAGATCGACTGAACCTCTAGGGTTATCGCATCCTGTTGCTAACCACTGGCTACAAACACTACCCTCGCTTCTACCTCTACATGAACCTGAGGGCCGTTAGTGGATAGCATCCGCCTGGTTGGAACCATAGCGGGACGCCGCCGGATTCTCACTCTTCGCAAGGACGACAACGTCGTCGGAAGTGCGAACGGCGCGGACTTCGTCCTCGACGATCCATCGGTTGCCCCGCGCCATGCGCGTATCTGGCGGGTCGGCGATAAGTTTCAAATCAGTGCCCTTGACGGCGAAGTTCGATTGAATGGCCGGCCTGTCGGCAGCCCGACAATTATCCGACCTAAAGATGAGGTTCATTTTGGGGCATTGAGCTTCGTTGTCGAGGCGATCGCCGGGGCAGAGGCCAGTCCTCCTCGGCCGCCGGAGCAGCCTCCATCCCTCGCTAACAAACCGCAGAAGCAGAAGAACTTTAGGAACCTCATCGCCTTCGTAGGGATCCTGGGCGTAATCGGTTTCGTTGCAGCTCTCGCCTTTGTCGATTGGGACCAGATAGAGACTGTCGCGGACGGCAATGGCTCGCCAACCAACACCTCCTTCGTGCATTCCACAACACCAGAGCAGCACGCGACGCCAACGCAGCTTGCAAGCGCCGAAGCAGCGCCCACGCTTAGTGTTGTCTCTACTCCACCTCCCACTCCATCGCCCGAACTTGAGGATCCTGCTTCAGCCGCGTGGCTCAGACCCCTGAACGCAGCCCGAAAAATCGCAGGACTACCCGCAGTAACCGCTGATCCCGTTCTGAACGCCGGTAATACCGCGCATGCTCGTTACCTGCTCGCCAAATATGGTGAACGAGTCTTCGATATCGGCGGCGAAATCCATACTGAGGATCCCGCAGATCCCGGGTACTCCGAGGCCGGAAGCAAAGCGGCGCAGAGCTCCAATATCGCAGCGCGGCCCATCGTCGATGGAAGATTGCCGACTCCCGCCGAGGCTATCGATGGATGGCTCCAGACGCCATTTCATCGGCTCTGGGTGCTGAATCCCAATCTTGCAAAAGCCGGATACGGAGAGGCCTGTAATGGGAAAGCCTGCGTCGAGGTGCTGGATATCCTGAGCGACGTTCCCGCAATGACGGCGAAGGCGAATCCGCTGCCGACCCCGATTGAGTTTCCGCCCGCGAACTCCACTTTCACCTTGAAGACCCTCGAGTCGGAGTGGCCGGATCCGCTCGCTTCCTGCCCCGGATTCGAGCCTCCGGCAGGCTTTCCAATCACGCTACAGCTTGGCTCGTTCGTGCCGGTTAGACTTTCGCACTTTTCATTAGTGCGTAACGATCCAGCAAAGACGCCGCTCGAGGTCTGCGCCTTCACTGCCGAGTCTTACGCGAATCCCGACTCATCGCAGGTCGAAAAGGTGCAAGAAGTGATGCGCATGTTCGGCGCGGTAGCATTAATCCCGCGCTTTCCACTGCAGCCCGGAAGCTACACCGTCGCGATGACTACCGACCGCGAGTATACCTGGAGCTTCTCCATCAAATAGCGTTCTCCCTTGCACCGAGACGGCCAGTCGAATAGTTGAAAGAGGCCCGTTCTTGAATCAGACTGGGCATCCATGACAAAGCCTTGGAGCCGATTCGCCTGCGCCGCTCTCGTGGCGCTTACCATAATCGCCGCAGCCTGTAAGGGTGAGGCCTCTAACCTCAAAATGGATGGACAACCCGTGCGCAACACCGGACATTACGCGACTATCGAGACTGCCAAGGGCAATATCGTCATCGAACTTTATCCCGAAGTCGCGCCCAAGACCGTCGCGAATTTTGAAAAACTCTCGAAGGATGGCTTCTACAACGGCCTGACCTTCCATCGCGTCGAAGCCGGCTTCGTTATTCAAGGTGGCGATCCTCAGGGCAACGGGACCGGGGGACCAGGTTACACGGTGCCTGCCGAAATCAGCGCTACCGAGAAGCACCTGCGCGGCACGATCGCGATGGCGCGAACGAGCGATCAGGTTAATCCTCAGCGCAACTCGAGCGGCAGCCAGTTTTATATCTGTCTCGATGCGGCCCCATTTCTCGATGGTGCGTACACTTTGTTCGGTGCGGTCGTCTCCGGAATGGATGTTGTCGACAAAATCAAAGTCGGCGACAAGATGAACAAGATCGTCCTGAGCAGCTCGCTGCCGAAGTAAGGACTAATTATGGGCGCAGCCGGAAGCGGCCACCAGAGCGGGGCCTACTTCACCATCGATCTGCATCTGCATACGAGTCGTGGCAGTGCGGATTCCAATCTTTCGACCAAGGATTTGATCGAGCGCGCCCGCACGATCGGGATTGGCGCGGTCTGTATCACAGAGCACGACACGGTCTGGGATCTCAAGGAGATCGCCCCGATGGCTGAGGAGCACGGCGTCACTTGTATCCGCGGGATGGAAGTGACGACTGAGATGGGCCATGTCGGCGTGTTCGGAATCAAAGAATACGTCGGGGGCATCTACAAGCTTGCCGGGCTGCGCAAGGTGGTAGATGACCTCGGCGGCATCATGATCGCCAACCACCCTTTCCGCTACAAACTCGACCCCCGCTTCTCGTTCATCAATTCGGACCATCAGCCGATTGATATCGAGCATCCGGAGCGCGCTGCGAAGCTCGAAATAATCCAGATGTGCGATGCGATCGAGGTCCTGAACGCGGCCTGCTCGGAAGAGGAAAATCAATTCGCGCTCAAGGTCGCGCGCGCGTTGGGGATGGCGGAGGTAGCGGGCTCAGACTCGCATTCAGCCAATTCAATCGGCGTCGTAACCACCCTCTTCGACGAGCCGGTACGTAATGAGCAGGAATTGATCGAGGCGATCCGTCAGCGACGGACGCGAGCTGGTCGTGGCCTGCTAAACGGCACCGTCACGCCCTTCGAGATCGATTAGTCTCAGGTCGTCTGCACCTCGGGCTTTTTGACCTCGAACGGCGCAATAAACGCGCGTCCGGGTTCGGGGAGCAAATTCAGAAATTTCAGCTCGGCAAATTTGCCTGACACCTGTACGGTCGAGAGCGAGGCGTTATCGATTCGCAGTCGATGAAAGAACGTCAGATCGAGTCCCATAAAGTGGCACAAGACGGTGCGGATGATATCGCCGTGCGACACGAACATCAGACGCTGATCCGGGTTCGCCCGGAGCAGCCGGCTGACCGCTTCGACCCCGCGAGCTTGGACCTGCGGAATCGTCTCACCGCCGGGCGTCGGATGCTCGATCGGCGACTTGCGATACTCGGCGTAATAGGGGTCATCGATCAACTCGTGATAGACCATCCCCTCCCAGCGGCCGTAGCGGACTTCAGCTATCGCTTCTTCCTCGATAATCTCCACGCCGCCTAGTCCAGCCGCCATCAGCTCGGCCGATTGTCGGGCGCGAACCAGCGGGCTCGTCACGATTAAGTCCGGGCGGATAGTCTGAGCAAAACGCGCCTGGGCCTCGACTTGAGCCCTACCACGCTCGTTGAGCTCGATTGGGTTACGGCCCATCACGCGGCCCTCTCGATTCCAATCCGTTTCCCCGTGGCGCAAGAGCATAACTGCGCCGCGGAGGTCATGGTTTTCGATCAGCTTCTGCGCCACGTAAAAAGGCCCCAACGCCATATTCGTAGATTGTCCCCACAAACAACGACGGGCGTCTCAGACGCCCGTCGCTAAGTTTAGCTGATTTGCGTGGAGTTTACCGCCCCGCCGCCACCGCATGCGCATCCGAGCCGTTGGCCGGAGCCGCCAAGCCACAGAAAGCCTCGTAATCGATAAGCGTAGTCTGCGTCGGATGGTCACTGCAGACCGGGCAATTGGGGTTTTTGCGAATCTTGAGAACCCGCACGTAGTCACTCGAAAGCGTATCGAAGTAGACCATCTTGCCGACCAGCGGCTTGCCGGCTCCGAGGATCAACTTGATAGCTTCGAGCGCCTCAATCGATCCGATTACACCTGGTAGTGCGCCAAGCACGCCTGCTTCGGCGCAGGACGGAGCCATATCCGGCGGTGCGGGTTCCGGATAAAGGCATCGGTAGCACGGGCCTCCCGCGGCCGGATAAAAGACTGTCGCGTTACCTTCGAAGCGGAAGATCGCGCCATCGACGAGCGGCTTTTTTAGGAAGACGCACGCGTCATTGATGAGATACCGAGTCGGGAAGTTATCCCCGCAGTTCACGACGACATCGTAGTCCTTAACGATATCCATCACGTTCTCGGAGCTCAGCCGCAGGTCGTGCCGGATAACCTTGATACCAGGGTTCAGCGACTTGATCTGAATCTGCGCCGATTCCGTCTTGAGGGTCCCGACGCGATCAACCGCGTGGATAATCTGCCGCTGGAGATTCGACATATCGACCACGTCGAAGTCCACCAACCCGATCGTTCCAACACCAGCCGCCGCCAGGTAGAGCGACGAGGGCGAGCCCAGCGCACCGGTCCCTAGGATAAGCACCTTGGAATCGAGCAGCTTGGCCTGCCCCGTCTCGCCGACTTCGGGAATGACGAAATGGCGCGAGTAACGGGTCAGTTCGTCCTGCGTGAAGGCGCGATCCGCAACCCACGGCAATCCGCGATCCTTCCATGCGTTGAAGCCGCCGGTCAGGTTGTAAATGTTGTCGTATCCGAGTTCCCGCAGGGCCCTAGCCGCCAGCAACGAGCGCGTACCGGACGCGCACTGAAGGATTACCGGAGTCTTGTGATCCGGCACCTTCTCTTCGACGCGCAATTCCAGAAAGCCGCGTGGAATACCGATAGCCTGGGGGATATGCCCCTGTCGCCACTCATCGCTCTCTCGGACATCGATTAGCACCGTGTCGGGCTTTTCCAGCATCCGCCGCGCTTCATCGATATCGATCTGCTTGATAGTAGCGCGGGCCTCGTCGAGGATATTTTTTGAAGTCGCCATAATTGTCGGTCCTTGCGCTGGATCAGCGCTCAAGCCTTAGGGAACAGATTCTAATCATCAAGGTGGGCTGTTGCCTACACCTGCATCATCCACCGAGCATCCGATGGGATTCGAGGAACGAGCGCATAAAGTTCAACACCTGCTGGGCGTGGCCGCGAGGTGAAACTTCGGCAAAAGTCCGAATCACCCGGCCATCGCCACCGATAACAAAGGTGGCGCGCTCGGCCATCTTGCCTTTAAGCACGCCGAAAGCCCGCGCCAATTCACCCGAGGAATCAGCGAGCAGCGTAAAAGGCAGAGCATGTTTTTCGGCAAACGCGCGATGGGATTCGACACCGTCGGTGCTAACCCCGATTACGGCGCAATCCAGCGCCGTGAATTGCTCGTAGAGATCGCGAAATTCCTTGCCCTCGACCGTGCATCCGGGCGTGTCATCCTTTGGATAGAAGTACAACACCGCCAGATGCCCGCGAAATTCGCCGAGCTTACGGGCCTTCCCCGACTGATCGGGGATTTGCAGTTCAGCTGCCGCTTCGAGGTGTGGAAAACGCGTCGCGTCAGCTTGCGGCGGCATGAACTTCAGCCTGCTCCTGGAGCGCCCGTCGCTTTGTGAACTTGATGGCTGCGTTGTCGACGTTGATTGAACAGAGCGATCCGCACATCGTGCAGACGTTCGAACCGGCCGCCTCGCTCTCTTCCTTGTAACGGCGCGCCTTGTCCGGATCCATCGCCATCGCGTACATCCCCTCCCAATTGAGGGCTTTGCGATAGCGCGACATCTGGTCATTCCAAACCTTGGCCGCGCGGACACCCTTAACGAGGTCGCCGGAATGCGCCGCGATACGCGTCGCGATTACGCCTTCGCGTACGTCTTCGAGATCGGGCAGACGCAGATGCTCCGCCGGAGTCACATAACACAGAAAGTCCGTACCGGCCGCCGAGGCGATCGCACCACCAATCGCGCCCGTGATGTGGTCATAGCCCGGCGCGACGTCGCAGGTCAGCGGTCCGAGCACATAGAACGGTGCTCCAGCGCAAACCCGCTTCTGCAACTTTACGTTGGCTTCGATCTGATCCAGCGGCACATGGCCAGGACCTTCGATCATCACCTGCACGCCATTGGCGCGTGCGCGCTCGGTGAGTTCGCCAAGAATCAGCAATTCAGCGAGCTGACCGCGGTCGGTGGCATCGCCGGTCGCGCCGGGACGGAGCCCATCGCCGAGTGAGATCGTCACATCGTGCTCGCGCAGGATCGCGCAGACCTCGTCGTAGTGCTCATAAAGTGGGTTCTCATTCCCGGTGCGTTCGATCCATGCGGCGAGCAGTGCGCCACCGCGCGAAACTATACCTTCGATACGCTGATGGCCGCGCAACTTGCTCACGCTCTCACGCGTGACGCCGCAATGGAGCGTCATGTAATCGACGCCCTGCTTCGCCTGTCGCTCAATTACTTCGAGGAAGTTTTTCGCTTCCAGATCCATGATCGAGCGCTCAGCCGCCACCTGGTAGATGGGCACGGTGCCGAGGATAACCGGGCATCGCGAGAGAATTTCCACGCGAATCTGATCGAGATCGGTACCGGTGGAAAGATCCATCACCGAGTCAGCGCCGAAACGCACCGCGGTGTAAAGCTTCTCGACCTCTTCCTCGACCAGCTGATGGAAATTCGACGCACCGATATTGGCGTTGATCTTCGTACGGAGCCGCTTGCCGATACCGATCGCGCGGAATTCGTGATGAACATTGTGCGGGATAACGACTTCGCCGGACGCAACCAGCGCACGAATTTCCTCGGGGCTGAGCCCTTCGTCCTCGGCAACTTCGTTCATCTGTCGGGTGATAATGCCCCGACGTGCAGCTTCAATCTGAGTCATTGCGACACCTCTGATCCCATCACGATTTGCAGCTAAACGGCTGAATTCACAGGCTCTTCTGAGCACGTAATCAGACGAAAAAGTTCTCGACTCCTAATGGCCACTATAAGTGCCCCCTAGAAAGACAGTCAAGGTAGATGACCGTTTCTACAAGGCTCCGTTGCCGTCAAAACGCAGGTCCCAATGCGGCCGCTCGGATTTCATCTCGATACCGCTCGCCAGCAGCACGCCGCATCCGGGACAGGCGTAACGTCGGAAGACCAAATCCGCATCGACGAAGGTCTTCGGGTCGATTGTGTAAGGATTCGCTGCCGTAACCGGATCTTCGATGCTCGCACAGAATTCTTTGTAATTCTCGTTCGCCTTGCAAAGCGCCTCGCCGCATCGGCGACATCCGAGCAGCGTCTCGGCATTCGCCTTGGCCAGCACGAGACTCTCGGCGACCTGACGCGCCGCTGCGAGATCGATCTTTGCCCGCTTCTTTCTCTCCGGCAAATTAGCCAACCGCCCTCGGCGCAATTCGGCCCGCCGCGCCTCGCTCGCTTCGGCGTCGATACTACCGTCGGCCTTGAAGGCTACCCCGTGAGTCTTCTCGACCCATTCGCGCGTCGCCGAGCCGTCGCGCAGGTCCTTCGCGATCAAATCGAGGCCGCGTTCCAATGGATCGCCGTAGCCGCTCGCGCCGGCCCATCCCATGATAAAGACGTCACCGGCACCCAGCTTGATGCCGTAGGCCTTCGGCGGCAGCCGCTCCATCGTGCCCTTGAGCTCGGCCATGGAGGTCGGCATGTGTCCGGTTTGGACCGCGCGCCCCATCCCGCCATCGCCGTGGTACATGATGTAGTGCGAGGACGACGGGGGCATCCCGCCGAACTGACCTAATCCCGGCACTGCGTTGTGTGCCGATGCGAGGTACATATTCACGCGGTCAGTGTCGTGCGCGACGATCGCGAATTGGCCCGAATTACCGCCGCGATACTTCCCCGCGCCTCCGGAATCCGGCAACTCCTTCCGCCATAAATAGAGGATCGGGTAGAACCACTCGTTCTCTTCCGCGTTAGGCATCATGCTCTGCATGTCGAAGGCCAGTCCGCCGGTATCGACCCCGTCGCGATACGACGTCGCGGGCATCCCCCCGCCCAGCGGCTCCAACAAAAATGAAGCGTACGGATTCTTATGCTGATTGATCCCCGACATCGCCGCGATCGGGAAGGCCGCCGTTCCCATCAGGCTCATCACTTCGCCGCGCAACTCGGGATCAGAGGAACTCGCGAGCATCTTCGAGATCACGAGGCTGGCGAGCGAGATCGTCTGAAGCACCGTTAGTGCAGGTCCCGAAGAAACCGCGCCGGGAAAAGTTGCACAAGTGATCGTGCCGGGCTCTGCCTCGAACTCCATGTGGCGATACGCGCCCTCGACCGCGAACATCTGGTCGTAGAGCATCTGCACCGAGATCATCGAAGCGATCGCTCCGCGCCACGCGATATAGGTGCAGTTGAGCGCGCCCTCCTGGGGCGCTGACCCGGCATTGCTGAAGATCAGCTTGTCGCCCCGCTTGGTCAGAGTCAGCGCGTTGCGATAGAGATTGCGGTCGCCCGCGGCTTTCAGTTCCAGCCAGGTCGAGGCGCTCCAGGAGCCGTCCGGGATCGTCTCAAGACGACGTACGAAGGCCCTTTCCGAATCGTCCTGAATCTTGCGCATTGTCGCTTTAACCGTCGACGCACCGTAGCGTTTGATCAAACTGATCAGACGCTCGCGTGCGACGTTGCATCCGGCGATCTCGGCACGTAGATCCAGCGCTACCAGGCTCGGCATCCGCGAATGACGGAGATAGCTCTCCTCGATATCGCGGCGCATCGTGCCACGCTCGACGATCTTCACCGGTGGAATCACTGCTGATTCCCAGAAGACATCCTCGGCAATCGGATTGAAGCCGCCGGGCGACGTACCGCCCATGTCCCACTGATGCAACGAGTTGGCCACCCAACCGAAGAGTTCGCCCTCCCAAAACACAGGAGCGATCAGCGCAACGTCCGACTGATGGGTCGCGCCGACCCACGGATCGTTAGTGAGAAAGACATCGCCGTCGTGGATACCGGGGTTCTCCGACCGATGCTCCATCGTCCATTTCACGGCCGACCCAACCGCCGAGGAGAGATACTGCAGGAAGGGTCCGAAGAGCACGAAGTCGCCATTCTCGTCGAGCAGCGCCGGATTGAAATCGTGGCTGTAGGCTGCGATCGGCGAGCCGGAGACCTTCACGATCGTGTTGCCGTGCTCAACGTTGAGATTCCACAGCGCGTAGCGCAGAACCTCGTAGTTGATCGGGTCGATCGTGCTGTCGGCCTTCTGATGCCGCCGCAGGCTGCTATGAACCTTCAGTTCCTTCGGGGCGATATAGGGATAAATCTTTCCGTCCCATTGAGTTGTCGCAGCTGTCATAACGCTCCTTATTTGCCGCGCTGATGAGCGCCTCAGATCGCCCCAAGATTGTAGATCGAGATGAGGAAGTTGCCGTAGTCATCCAGGCGCCCGCCCGATTCCGGTGGCAGGATAATGGTCGTCTCAGGAAGTTCGATAATCGCCGGCCCGTCGATATCCGCCTGATTCGCAATCGCGGCCGCCGAGTAGATAGGGGTCCGCTCGAAACGCTCAAGCGATCGCCAGTAAACTTCGCGGTATGTGGGCATCACCTGCGCGGCACCCGCATTCTTGTTCCGTCCGAGGGCTGGGCGACGGATACGACCAATAGCGGTCGAGCGTAACGCACCGATCTGGGTGCCCGCTTCCTTGTAAGACGAGCCGCGTCCATAGAGCCGCTCGTATGTTTCTGCAAACTCCGCTGGCAGGTCAGCCGCAGCGGTCGCATCGAAACCGCTCTCCGGCAAGGCCATCTCCACACGATGGATCTGCATCCGGAACTGCATGTCGGCGTGACGCCGGAAGAGAATATCGGCGTCGAGGATGCCCTCCTTCCGTAACTGGGCGCGTCCCGCCGTCTCGAGTTCGTCGAAGATGGCGTTAATCGCATCCGCGTCATACGGGTCGGGCATCACGACCGCACGCTCACGCACATGCAACACGTCCGACGCCAGGATACCCAGCGCTGACCACGCCGAGGCAATCGTGCCCAGCGGGACAACGACTTCGCGGCAGCCGAGTTCGCGTGCATAGGAGACGCAATGCATCGGGCCACCGCCGCCGTAGGCGTAAACCACGAAGTCGCGCGGGTCGAGACCCCGCTGCAGCGTCATCTGCTGCATCAGGCCGGCCATCTGGAACTCGCCGATTTGTAGCGCGCCGCTGGCGGTCTTTACGAGTTCGAGTTTCAGCGCATCGGCGATTGGCTGAAGGGCCTCGGCGGACTTCTTCGCGTCGAGCTTCAAGCGTCCGGCAAGGAAGTTATCAGGATTCAGGTAACCCGCGATCACTGCTGCATCGGTGATGGTCGGACGCGTGCCTCCACGCCCGTAACAGGCCGGTCCCGGGTCAGCACCGGCCGATTGCGGCCCAACCCGCAGCGTGCCGCTCAGCTCATCGATCCAGATGATGCTGCCGCCGCCGCTACCAATCGATTGAACCTCCAGTCTTGGCGAATAAAAGGTGTATTGATTGTAGGTTGCCTCGGAGGTCGTCAGTGGAACGCCGTCGTGGATCAGGCCGACATCGAAGCTCGTGCCGCCCACGTCGGTCGCGATCGCATTGCGATGGCCCAGCGTGTCGGCGAGGAACTTCGCCCCCATCACACCACCTGCCGGACCCGAGTCGATCGTGAAGAGCGGCCGTTCGATCGCATCAGAGGCCGGCGTCACGCCGCCCGAGCATTGCATGATAAGAAGCGGGAACTTGTAACCGAGCTGCCGCGCACGATCTTCGAGGCGGCCTATATACTGGGCGCTTTGCGCCCCGATATAGCAGTTGATCGCAACGGCGGCGGTGCGTTCGTACTCGCCCATCCGCGAGATCAGTTCGTGCGCCGAAGTCACGAAGACGCCCGGGGCTTGCGCTCGCACCATCTCTTTCATCCGAAGTTCGTGCGCCGGATTGATAAAGCTCCATAGGAACGAGATCGCTATCGCTTCGACCTTTTCGGCCACAAGACTCGTAATCGCCGCGTTCGCCTCGCTTTCGTTGAGTGGCAGGACGACAGACCCCTTCCAATCAACCCGCTCGCTAACTTCGCGAATCAAGGAACGCGGCACGATTGGCTGCGGCTTGGTGTGACGCGAAATGCGCAAGAGTTGGCTTATCGGCAAGCCTGCCGACCGGCCGACGGCTCGCATCATCAGGAGCGCATCGGCATGGCCGCGCGTCGTGATGAGTCCGGTCTTGGCACCCTTCAGATTGATGATCGCATTCGTGCCGACCGTGGTGCCGTGAAAAAGCAGAGAGGTATTCGTCAGCAGGTCTTTCAGGGTAGTGCCCAACCGCTCGGCCGCGACCTCAAGAGCATTGAAAAAGCCGCGTGAAAAGTCCTCAGGCGTCGACGGGCTCTTGGCGATTGTGACTCGACCGTGCTCGTCGATGACCGCGCAATCGGTAAAGGTCCCACCGGTATCTATCGAACAGAAATAGTTGCTCATCGAATCTCTGGATGCGACGGAATTTACGTGATGGAACGATCTAGCAGACCCATCATGCCGGACGAAACCTCGGCCAAGGCGGACTGCAGCCCTGTTGATATCTGCCTGTCCTGTGGACGGTCGAGCGACACGCGGCACGAGCGAACTGGAAGGAACCGATCGGAATTGTTACTCGTGGACGCACGTTCTGTGGTGGGAGGAGACTGATGCATTCGACAAAGCGTCGATACCGGTGGGTCGCAATTCGCCGAGCCATGATGATCGTCCTGGGCGGATTGGCTGCCGCGGCATGTGATCCTCCTCGTCCACTACCGCCGGGTGCCGCCTCAGAAGATGCCGCCATGGTGCCTGCCAAAGTCGCTCTTCCCGCCTCGGGTGATGTGGTTCTCGTTGGTGGATGGAGTTCCGGCAACAAGTCGACCGGGACCGCCGAATTTTTTGACCCCAACACCGGAAAGTTCCAACCGACCGGTTCGATGGCCACGACGGCCGGCGGCCTTAGCGCTGCGCTCCTGGAGTCTGGATCTATCCTGGTGGCCGGCGGTTTCGGCGGTAGCTCGAAGTTCACCCACAAGGGCGTTACCACTACCGTTAAAGGATCGGCGACAAACAACCTGCAGCTTTTCGATCCGACGACGGGACTCTTCACCGCAGCCACCTCGCCGCTGAGCACACCTCGCTTCGGCGCAACCGCGACCGTCCTAACGTCTGGCAAGGTTTTGATCGCCGGAGGGTTCGACGGGACCGGAACACCTCTCAACACCGCCGAAGTTTTCGATCCGGTTACGGGTTCGACGTCGCCAGCCACAAACACAATGAGTACGGCTCGCGTTTTCCACACCGCGACTCTGGTCGGCACCAAGGTTCTGCTGGTTGGAGGAGCGTCGGATACGACGGGTACGCCGACCGCTACCGCCGATTTGTACGATTATTCTACTAATAAGTTTACGCCAACCAGCGGGAACCTGGGTCAGGGCGTCGGCGCTCATGCGGCGGTTCTTCTGAATCAGGGTCCGGACGCGGGTAAAGTGCTGATTCTCGGGGGCGTAAGCTCAACCGGGATTGGCCTCTCTCCCACCAATAGTATCGAAATTTATGATCCCGGTACCGAGACGTTTACGGCACCGAATCAAATGCAGGACTTACGCGCATTTCCATCAGCGACAGTGCTCGATAACGGCGATGTTCTGATCGTCGGCGGCTTCGCGTACTTCTCCTCATCGGTCAACAGCACGACGGGAAGCCTGATGAGTCTTTTCGGGTCAACTCTAAAGTCAGCCGAGATCTATGACCCGATCGCTCGCACTTTCACTTGCGTGAATCCGACCGGAAAAGTCTCCGGTGGTTATTTCTGTCCCGCCGCGATGAGCATGGCTCGCGCTGCTCACACAGCCTCACTCTTCACAAGCGGTCCTTTAGCGCATGATGTGCTGATCGCAGGCGGCATCGGCGCCAGCAAACCCAACAGCACTTCGACCGAATTGAACGAGGCGGAGCTTTACGATCCGACAACCAACGCTTTCAAGAAGACTGGCAGCCTCAAGAAGCCGCGAGGCCTCCACGCCGCGATATTGCTACCGTGACGCGGCTGACCTCGCCGATCGGATTAGTTGCAGGCTCAGCGCGTTACGAGGCCCTGAGCCATCTTGATTAGCTCGGGCGTCGGTTCTTTGAGTACGATCGGCTCGGGAACCGCGATACCGCGCTGACATGCGGGCCGCGCTTCAAGTCTATCGATCCACGCTTTCAGATTGCCCAAGCCATCGATATTGATCCCGGCCCATTCGTAGATACGAACCCAGCACCAGTTTGCGATATCCGCGATACTGTATTCGTCGCATAGGTACTCGCGACCCTTCAGCTGTCCGTCGAGCACCTCGAACAGTCGGCGGCACTCGTTATGGTAGCGCTGGATTACTGAGGGGATTTTCTCAGGGAAGTACCGATAAAAGATGTTCGCCTGACCCATCATCGGGCCGATACCCGCCATCTGGAACATCAGCCACTGCGTGACCCACGATTCGCCTTTCTCATCGCGCGGCAGAAGCTTTCCGGTTTTCTTCGCCAGGTAGAGCAGTATCGCGCCCGTCTCAAAGACCGGGAAATCGCCGTTACCCCGATCGACAATCGCGGGAATCCGTCCATTCGGACAAATCTTCAGAAACGCCGGCTTCTTCTGATCGCCCTTGCTCAGGTCGATGCGATGGACCTTATAGGGCATCCCGACTTCTTCAAGATAAACCGAGACCTTCCAGCCATTGGGGGTAGAGGCAGTGTAGAGATCGATTTGCGGTGTACTCACGGCAACTCTCCTGATGTGAATCAATTGCGGCCAAGATGATCAGCCTTCCGGCACGATAGTCCTCTCGGCCGACAGAGGGAAATCGCTCCGACCCATACGCGATCGGCGGTTCGGCAATCAATTGCCATTTTCGCTTGGATTCCGGATCGAGAGCATTGCTAGACTCCCCGACCACGAGGGTTCGCCATGGCCAAAGAGATTCGCCTCAATGCCTTTGCGATGAATTGCGCCGGTCATCTGTCCGCCGGCCTGTGGACTCATCCGCGCGACCGTTCCCATCGCTACACGGACCTCTCGCACTGGATCGAGCTCGCAAAGCTACTCGAACGGGGCAAGTTCGACGGTCTTTTCTTGGCCGATGTGCTGGGCGTCTACGACGTCTTCGGCGGGACTCCCGACGCGGCCCTGCGACGAGCCACGCAGATTCCTGTAAACGATCCGATGCTGCTGATTCCCGCGATGGCGGCCGTCACTGACCATTTGGGCTTCGGCGTCACCTGCACTTTGTCGTTTGAGCCGCCCTATCCTTTTGCCCGCCGGATAACCACGCTCGATCATCTGACCAAAGGGCGCGCCGGATGGAATATCGTAACCGGCTACCTGGATAGTGCTGCGCGCGGTAGTGGACTGAGCGCCCAGCAAAGTCATGACCTGCGCTACGACATCGCGGACGACTACATGGAGGTCGTCTATCGGCTTTGGGAAGGTAGTTGGGAAGACGACGCGGTCGTGCGCGATCGCGAACAAGGCATTTTCGTCCAGCCCGAGAAGGTCCATCGCGTTAAACACGAAGGGCCATATTACAAGGTCGATGCGATTCATCTCTCCGAGCCCTCGCCGCAGCGCACTCCGCTGCTCTACCAGGCCGGCGCGTCACCGCGAGGACGTGAATTCGCAGGCAAGCATGCCGAATGCGTCTTTCTCGCGGCGGGTAATCGGAAGCGCGTTGCAGCGACGGTAGCCGATATTCGGCGTCGCGCCGCTCTCAACGGTCGCGACCCGAGCGAGATTTTGATCTTCAGTGCGATGACCGTAATCGTCGGGCGCACCGAAGCCGAAGCGCTCGCCAAGCGCGACGAATATACGCGCTATATCCAGCCGGAGGCCGCGCTCGCACTCTTCTCCGGATGGACCGGGATCGACTTCTCCAAGTACGCGCTCGACGAACCGATGCGCTTCGAAAAGAACGACGCGGTGCATTCGATCGTAGAGGCCTTCACGCGCGCCGATCGCGCCAAGCCGTGGACTATTCGTGAGATCGCACAATACGGCGGCTTGGGCGGGCCCTCACCGAAGCTGATTGGATCTCCGCAACAGATCGCCGACGGCCTTCAGAAGTGGATCGAGGACACCGACGTCGATGGCTTCAATCTCGCCTATGTCGTGATGCCAGAGACATTCAGCGACTTCGTCGATCTCGTGGTCCCGGAGCTGCAACGCCGCGGCGTCTACAAGGAAGCGTATCGTCCGGGTACCTTGCGAGAGAAATTTTACGGCGCAGGGCGGGCGCATCTGCCGGAAGCACATCCGGCAGCGCGCCACCGTATCCAGTCGGTCTGAGTTACGGGATCAGACCGGCGTTGGCCAAGCCATGTGCGAAGTTCATGTTACTGGTCAAGGTGAAGGTCTTCGCCACCGGATCATACAGTTCGGCCGTAACGGTCACCCCTACGCCGGTAAATCCGCCGGCGATGAGAACTTGACCGTCCAAACTGGTCCCGGAATGGGCAATTAACGTGGCCGTACTGTCATCGCGCAGGTCGTTCATATTTACAGTAAGAGTGAATTTCCCGGTTGATGGATCGTAGATTTCGGCGCTGTTGAGAGAGATCGAAGAACCCGTGTAGCTCGTCTCCCCACCCGCAACCAGAACGGTTCCGTCTGGAAGCAGCGTCGCCGTATGATCCACCCGACCGACGTTCATACTTCCCGCCGTCACGGTAAAGCTATCCGTGGCCGGATCGTAGATCTCGGCGGTGCTAATCCCATTTCCACTGTTGTCGATCCCACCCGTTACGAGCACTTTCCCATCAGGAAGAGCCGTACAGACGGCATAGGACCGCGCGACGCTAAGACCTTGTGACGTTAACGTAAAAGTCTTGACGGTGGGATCGTAAATCTCGGCGGTCGCCAGCATCGGCGTGTCTTCGCTGGTATCGGTACCTCCAACGATCAATACCTTGCCCTTACTTTCGCCGGCGGCAATCGTCGCTGCGCATGGTGCAGCGCGCGGGATGGTCATTTTTGCCTTAACCTTTTTCCATGAGCTCGCACCCAGAATCGCGGCGGTCTGAACCGGCGCCTCGATATCGCTTCCAGTGACCCCACCAACAACCATAATCGAGCCGTCGAGCAACGCAGTCGCGGCAAAGTCTTCGAGCCCGATTGGCACTGAGGGACCCTTCTTGAAAAGCCCGCTCACGGGATCGTAAACCTCGGCATTTTTGACGATAATATGATCGTCGAGCTTGGTCTTCTGGGACGATTCTCCAGCAAGTTCAATCAGTTTCGCCCCCTTGGCTGAAGACCACAGCATCATTTCGGCTTCGTCATGAGCGACCTTCGTCGGACATCCGGTAAGCCACTGCTGACTCGAGACATTGAAAAAATTCCGTCTGTGCGCTTTCATTAAAATTCCCGTCCTCTCCCCCGGTAACGAGCACATCGCCGGAGCTGGGAAGATGAGGCACACATTTGACCTTTGCAGCCGTCGACTCCTGTGCGAATACACCCTGCGTTGATGAAAACGCTAGTGCGGCGGCCAAAGCAATCTTCAGGATCAGGTTTCGCTTTCGTTCCATCTCAGCTCTGCAAGCTCTGGTTTAGGTTATTCGATGGCGCTGATGAAATTATGTTCAGAGCATCGACGCTTATCGCTTATCTGGGCTTGTGTGTTGAATCAAGCAAGGAGCTTCACTGACCTCCCTGTTTACCCGCCGGGCCTATTGCCTACGACCTGACTTTAAGTCGATTCTTCACCTCTTTTACGCCACCCGTCGATTCGGTAATCTTCGCCGCCTCGGATGAAATCGCCTCGGAACTTACGGTTCCACGAAGTGTCACTACACCAGCAACGGTGGTCACGTGGATATCTTTTCCCTTGGTCACATCATTGTCATGCAGCCGGGTTTTGACTTTCGCCGTAATCGCAGTGTCTTCCGACGCCGTGACGGTGCCGTGAAAGGCATTGGCGATAGCGTGTCCCGCACTTGAACCAGCGCTCTCGGTCTCTTCCCCTGCTTTATGAAAGGATGAGCTTGCCGACTGGGCGTGCGCTGCACTAATCCATAGAAAGGCAGCAAAAATACCGCTTGCAGTTAGAACCAGTTCTCGCTTAAACATTCCGAATCCTTTCCGCTTTTTGCGATGCATCAAAGCCCCGAGTTAACCTCGTCGAGCGCAGTTCGCAGATGTTTTACCAGGAAATCAATTTCAGCTTCGCCGACGATCAGCGGCGGCGTGGCCATCACCGCGTCACCGCCCAGGACCGGACCCGCCATCCCGACTGACGGATAGACGAACAGGTTGTTCTTGAGCGCGGCGGCCACAACACGACTCGTTACCTTCAGCTCTGGAGCAAATGGGGTCCGCGAAGCCTTGTCCCGCACCAGCTCGACGCCCCAGAAAAGGCCGGCCCCGCGAATATCCCCTACCATCGGATGACCCGACAACTCTTCTTTGAGCTGAGCGCCGAGTTTCGCGCCCATCTCCGCCGAATGCTCCACCAGATGCTCCCGCTCCATGATTTCGAGCACCTTGTCGGCGATTGCGCAGGCCAGTGGATGGGCCGTGAAGGTGAAGAACATGAAATCGGCGCGCAGCTTTTCCAGCTCATCGACTAACCTGCCGTCGACCGCGATCATACCCATCGGGGCGTAACCGCCGGTGAGGCCCTTGGCCGCTACGATCAGGTCGGGCTTCAGATTCCAATGCTCAACGGCGAAGCGCTTGCCCGTCCGGCCGAAACCGGTCATCACCTCATCGCAGATGAGCAGGATATTGTTGCGTCGACAGATCTCCGCGATCGTCGGCCAATATTCCTTTACAGGAGGAACCGCACCACCCGTCGCACCCATCATCGGTTCGGCGACGAAGGCCGCAATCGTATCCGCACCGTGCTTGGCGACCTCCTGTTCGAGTGCCAGCGCGCAATCGATTCCGCATCCGGGATAGCTCTTCTTCCACGCGCATCGATAGCAGTACGGCGGATCAATATGCGGCCAATCGAACAGCACGTGTTCGTAGTCCGCCCGTCGCACGCGATTGCCACCGACCGAGAGCGCTCCCAGCGTATTCCCATGGTACGAAAGCCAGCGCGAGATGATCTTCTTTTTCCCCGGGCGACCGTGGGTCCTGTGATGCATCAGGGCGAACTTGATCGCCATCTCGATCGCTTCGGAACCGCCGCTGGTGAAGAAATAGCGGTCGAGTCCCGGCGGCGTCCATTTCTTGAGCCGTTGCGTCAGTCGCTCACGCGAGTCGTGTGACCAGATCGGCAGGACGTAGTTAACACTCGCGACCGACTCGGCGGCGACGCGCGCGATCTCCTCGCGTCCCTGGCCGATATTTACGACGACAGCTCCCGCAGCTCCATCGAGGATCTTGCGCCCGTCGTTAGTGTAGAGCCAGGGCCCTTCCGCCCGCGTGATCATCAGCGGGTCGTAAGGTGACTTCATGAACATCGTGGGTTCCTTCGGCATGGTTTTCCCTACTCGAGCGCATCGCCCTTCTGCTCGTTTTCCTTAAAGGAATCAAACAGCAAATCGGCAGTCCAAGTCGACGGGCTCGTATACCAAAGGGTGTTCGAGGGCCAGTAGCAGGGCATCGGCGGCTCATCACCGGTTGAAGCGCTAATCGACTGCGACTGCCCGTCATAGCTCTGAGGTTTTCGCGATCTGCTAACCAGGCAACTTCTCATCAAGAAGCATAGTGAAACGAATGTCAGCGGATGCAGAATCAGATATCTGATTTCCCACCACTGTCTCGAAGTCATACGTGGTTTTGAAGCAATTCGTCGCTAGGTTGCTCCGCCTTCAAAGCTCTCGCCCACGAGGACTAACGAATCGCCCCGTCGGCGCGCCAACGCTCGACCTGCTCCGGCGTGTAGCCGAGGTCTGCGAGCACGCCATCCGTATGCTGACCAAGAGCAGGCGCGACCGATCGGATCGATCCCGGCGTCTCCGAGAGCTTCATCGAGATACCGACCTGCTTTACCTTCTCGCCCGTTGGTGTCTCGACCTCGACGATCATGTTGCGCGCCCTGATCTGCGGGTCGTCCGCCAACTCATCGAGAGTGAGCATCTTGCCGACGCAGATATCAGACTTGCTCAGATGGTCGAACCACTCATCGCGAGTCCGAGTCGCGAACAACTCGGTGAAGCGCTTATGAATCTCAGGCCACCTCTCCTTGTTGTTCTGATCCGCCATGAATTCCTCGCAGTTCATTGCGCGGCACAGATTGGCGTAAAACCAGGGCTCCATCGAAGCGATCGTGATGATCTTGCCGTCCTTGGTCACATAGCGATTGTAATGTGGAGCTGCTCCGTCCATCGGAGTGGTTCCGCGTCGCGGCACCCGCCCGCTGGTGAAATGCGCGGACAGCGCCTGTGCGAGGAGGAGCATCACGCCATCCAGCATCGCGATATCAACGTACTGGCCTCGACCCGTCTGATTACGCGCCACGAGCGCCGCCAGAATGCCGATCGCCGCATGCATCCCGCCGCCGGCATAGTCAGCCAGCCAGTTCCATGGAATCGCGGGCAAACCGTCAGGAGGCCCCATCAGCGATAGGGCACCAGAGGTCGCCACATAATTCAGATCATGCCCGACGTAATCCTTGAACGGTCCAGTCTGGCCGAATCCGGTGACGGCGCAGTAGATAAGGCGCGGATTGCGGATTTTCAGCGTGTCGTAATCTATTCCCAGCCGCTTGGCGACACCGGGTCGGAACTCTTCAACGATAATGTCTGAACGCTGCGCCAGCCGCGCGTAGATCTCTTTGCCCGGAGCGCTCTTCAGGTTCAGCCCAATCGATCGCTTGTTACGGGCCAGCGCATTCGTCGGCGAGGAGCTGGGACGAGGAGCTTTCACGTCACCTCCACCTGCCTGTTGGGCGCGGCGTCCTGTCGGTGCGCCGGGTTCGTCGACGCGAATAATATCGGCCCCGAGATCACCGAGGATCATCGTGCAATGCGGACCGGGAGCGAGCTTGGTGAGATCGAGAACCTTGATACCAGTGAGCGGCGGTGCGCCAGCCATTTCGATGACTCCTGCGCGAAAGTAATCGCTAATTGATGTTTAGATGGTTTACTGAGCAGGGGCAAATGATCGCGATAAGAACGCGGTCGTGCCCCCTGCTCGGTGAGAAGATTCTTGCCGGTTTAGGGCCAGCCGACGCCGCCGACAGGAACTTCCATCGTGTCGATCCGCGCGGCCTTGGTCGCGCGGCATTCCTCAGGATGGATACTGTCGGAGAACAATACGAAGAGCGTCTTGCGCGAGGGGCCGCCAAGCGCGCAGGCAATCGGCATTGAGTCGCACTTTATCCGATCCGTTACGACGCTTCCTTCTTTCACGCGGATCAACTCTTTGTTGAGCGGCGATGCTACCCAGACCGCATTTTCCGCGTCGAGCGCGATACCGTCAGGCACGCCTTCACCTAGCTCAGCGAAGACCCTCCGGTTACTCAGCGAACCATCATCGGCGACATTGAAGGCGGTTAGCCGATGGCCCATCGACTCACCGACGATCAGCGTCTGGCCATCGGCGGTGATAACGGTCCCGTTAGGAAAGTCGAGCCCATCGGCGACGACGCGGGCTGAGCCATCCGGATTTACGAGAACCAGTTCCGCAGTTTTTTGCGGAGCATTGGAGAGCAAGTCGTAGCCGAAGTTCCCGACGTAAGCACGTCCCTTGCCGTCGACGACCATGTCGTTGCAATGGAAAGAAGCCAGCTTGCTGATATCAGCGTGGGTTTTGAGTTGCCCATTCTCGAGTCGTAGCAACTTCCGATCGGTCATCGAGACGATCAGCAGACGCCCGTCCGGAAGCCAGCCCAGGCCCGAAGGCCAGGTGGTGACCTCAGCGATATCCTCTGCGCGGCCGTTGAGATCGACCGTCTTAACCTTGAGCGCGTGCATGTCGGAAAACCAAAGTTTACCGTCGTGCCATCGCGGCCCTTCCGGGAAAATCAAACCCTTAAGGAGCGCTTTCATCTGTGCCATGACCCGCCTCCAGCGTTGGTTTTCAACAACCTAGCGGCAAGCCGTGACACCGTCAAAGCTAACGACGTGCAGCTTTTTTGACGGCCGTCAATTTCGGCATCGAGGGCGCGGCCTGATCGGCGATCAGCTGAAGTTTCGTGAGCGATTCGGCTTCCGGCACGATCGTGATCAGCCGCAGATCCGGGTTCTCACCAAAGGCTAGCGTGATATGTGTTCCAGTTATCAGTCCGGCCTGCGGGTGATTCCAGACATACTTTCCTTCGACCAGAGGACGCAGGTCCTGTCGCGGCCACCATTCCGCAAACTCCGGGCTCATGCGTTCGAGCCGTTCGACCAGTTCGACGAAATCGGGATCGCCGGCATGCCGTCCGAAGTCGACGCGAAACCGCGCCAGCACTTCATGGGCGTAATGTTCCCACTGCCTGAGGTTGCGAGATACGGCATTTGCGAAGAAAAACCACAGCATATTCCGTTCGGGTTGCGGAACGCTTTCGAAATCGAAAACCGATGCCGTATAGATGTGATTCGACGCGAGAATATCCCAGCGCTTGCCCACAATCGTTGCCGGGCGTCAATTCGATCGAGCAACCGCAGCATGATCGGGCTGACCTGCTCACCCCGCCGCACCGGCGTCTACAGGTGGCCGTCCAAGTGCCAGTTGAAACAACTGAACCCTCTCAATCGAGTTTAATTTGAGAATGCGAGCGAGATTTTCGAGCAGCTGGGTCGAGGCTTTAACTGCCCGCCCCTGCTCAAGCCATGTGTACCATGTGGCGCTGACACCAGCTAACAGCGCGACGTCTTCGCGGCGAAGACCCGGCGTCCTTCGCTGACCTGCTACCACAAGGCCTACTTCTTCAGGAGTTATTCTTGCTCGTCTGTTTCGGAGGAAATTGCCTAATTCACGAAGTCGTACTTCATCTCGTGATAACACAACCAATGACCCGCCTAAGTGGCTGGCTTGTCTGTCCCCTCAAACCGCCGCCGAACTAAAGTCATAGTGATTATATCGAGTTGACAATCACGAAACTACTATTAGATGCGTCGCAGAATCAGTTTCTCTTCTATCAGGTCCGTCGACAGACGCTTCAGCTACTCTCTGACGGCTTGCGGCATGTATTCGCGAATGTATACGATGCGTCCTCGATTTAATCGGCCAATATGGCTGTTGTCTCGACTGCGCTGCCTGGGACCGCGGTATCGGCGGGCTCCAGTATCCCTGACCTTCCGCTGGCAGGAGAAAATGCCCCGTTACGGAGGTCTTGTGTGTAGGGCACAAGGCCTCCACAGGTAAGGTTGGGACAACCTGTGACGGTGCGGTGCGGCTTCGATAGCCGCGGCTCAGGCAACGTTAGAGAAGAAACTGCTTCCAAAATTTTGTATCGGTGCAATGCTCAGGTGTCGCCGTACCTTTTGGGTAAATAAAAGCGGCGATGGTATTGCACCATCGCCGCTTTGGTTTGGCGCTTTACAGCAAGTTGAAGTTGTACTGGAACTGCGCCGTGAGCAGGCTCTGGCCTTTGAAGAGACCCAAGCCGTGCAGCATGTCGCCGCCCATAACCTCGATCGCCTGGAACTTCACGAAGTACTTCTTCGTCCAAGGCGGATTCAGCACCAACGACGGGAACAGCGCGAACGTTGTGCCCTTGGGCTGGTAGATCATCGTCCAGGTCGGCTCGATATCCTCCCAGAACCAGCCAGTGCCCATGCTAGCTAGCGCCATCACTTCGTTCTTGTCGTTACGACGCGAATCAAGCGCGGTAACCGGCGTCAGCTTCGAGTTGTCCATGGTGATGTCATCATAGACTTCGAAGAAGGCCGTCAGGTTGCCCGTGCTCGTCAGCCACGGTGCGTAGGCCTGGTCGATATCCAACGCCGTCATCCACTTTACGTGGTCGGAATAGCGGACACCGCTAAACGCCATCGGGCGGTTGTCGTACATCGGCTGATGGTTAACGTACAGCATCTCTCCGCGTCCGACGATCGGCAGGTATTCACCCAACGAGGCCGGCACCGGAATCGGACGGTCAGCCGTCACACCGAACTCCTGCAGGTCAGCAAAGAAGACGCTGCCAAGGTTGGTGTAGTACGGTTCGACGAAACGTGCCGTCGGGAAACCACCGCCCATGTTGTCGTTGTAATAAAGAGCGGTCAGCTCCGTGGCGCCAATCAACGTATGCAGACGGGCACCATCGTTCCAGTTTTGAGGCTGCATACCCGGGATGTGGTACGGACCGAAGTCCCAGAAAGCGTAGTCGCCAGACGCGCCGTAAGGCAGGTTGTTGTGCGAGAGCCACTTACATCCGCCGGGACCTGCAGGAGCTTTCTGCGCACTTACCGGGAGCGGATTGGTCTTCGAGTAGAAGCCATCGAGACCGCATTCCCACACAGTGTGCTGGAGTGGTGCGCCGACGAGACTACCGGATACCCAGCAGTTGCCGAGGACGGTGGTTCCAGCCGGCAGGCCCGAAGCCGGGTTACCCGGGTTGTTGCAATGCAGATAACCCTGCACCGCGTTCGGGTTTGGATCGCCATTCACGTAGTAGCCCGAGGTGAAGTTCGCCGCGAAGGGCCCCCACTGCGGTCCAGGACCGGTGGTGACGTTCATCGTCGGATCGAAGAAGTGATCATAGTGGATGTCGAACCGCTGGCTCGGATTGCCGTGGTTCACATAGGTCGCATAGCGACCGTCCTTCATCATGCCGCCCGGCCCGGAATTACGACCGTCGAAAAAGTCGTTCTCCCACCATTGCGGCTGGAAGCCCGGCAGCACGATAACCTCGAGGAAGTTCGACTGGAAGGGTCCCAGTTCGGGCAGATTCAGGATCGGATGAATCATCCACTGCGCGTTGCGAGATTGCTCCAGGTTCGCGAAGCCGAAGTTCCAGGTCAGATCCTGCGGGTTGATAACGTCGCCAACGCGGAAGGCCAGAGACTGTCCCCACACGACGATCTGGTTACCCACAAAGGTCGTGAGCGGACCAGTCTTGTTTTCCCACCAGGCGTCGCGCACCTGATAGTTGTTGTAGAAATCGTTCGTGAAATGACCGAGGCTCGGTGCGCTTTCACGGCCGGTGGCGCATCCCGGGCTGGCAGTCTTACAGAACGGATTCAGGTACGCGTTGTTAATCGTTGCGTTGTTGGTGTTGTTCGAGCTGTTGAACGCATAAGGCGGCTCATAAACGAACCACTCACGCGCGAAGAACGTGTTGTTCTCGTTAAGACGATAGTTTTCGTCTACCTGCAACAACGTGCGCGAGGTCGCCAGCGAATTAGAGCTGTGCGTCCATTCGTGCGTGTTGTGCGGGTTCTGCCACATGCCGAACGTCTGGCTGGCATAGCCCGACATGTGCAAACCGCTCAGCCAGCTCGACTCACCGGCCTGCGACTGCGGCAGCAGCTTAGACGATGAATTCGTCACATTGACGGTATCTGTCGGCTCTAGCGACAGATCGCCCGCAGCCGCGCTGCGGATTCCCAATGCTCCGACAACGAGGCCAACTGCAGCAGCCGCCGCAGCCTTGCCCCATCGATGGAGCGAAAGTCTTCCCCTTCGCTTCATCAATACTCCTCCTTCTTCTACGGTTCCCCCAAAAATAGCCGGTTCCCATTTACTCAGTTGGAAAACCGTGCGACGTGAAATTTACAAAGACTTAATGCAAATGATAGAGGAATTGACGCTTACTAGTGTTTCAGCCACCTAGAGCCCTAGTCACCATTGTGACTACCTACTAGGAATAGAAATCCTAGTAGTAATTGCTTCTAGGTTAATACACGCCCAGTTCTGCGTGGCGAGAACGTAGAAAGGCCCACCCCGTTGCTTCGAAGTGGGCCTTGGCTTGGATCAGACGTGGCGGGTTATTCGAGAGCTCCCTGCTCGCGCAGGCGTGCTACTTGATCGCTGCTGTAGCCCAGCAATTGCGTCAGGACCTCGTCCGTGTGCTGCCCTATAACCGGCGCAGCTGCACGAACTTCCGTCGGCGTGCGACTCATCTTCCAGGGCACGCCCGCGTGCTGGCGTGTGCCTACCTCCGGATGCTCTTTGTAGACCCAGTATTGGCGCTCCCGCAGATGAGGATCTTCGTCAGCGAGATATTTATTATCCGCGACCACCGATGCGGCAACGCCGGCTTTCTGCAGCAATTCAGCTACGTTATGGGCACGTTGCGATGACGTCCACTCACCGATAAGCGTCTCGAGCTCATCCTCGTTGGCTTTGCGTGCCGAAAGAGTCGCGAACTTCGGATCAGTAGCCAGTTCGGGGCGGCCCATCGCGCGCGCGAGCCGACCCCATTCCAGATCATCGGAACAGACAATTGCGACGAATTGATCGATGGTGTTCCCGAGAATCTTCTCTGGCCGATCGAGGCAGCGGAAGATGCCGTGCGGCGCCATCAGCGGATCGGCATTACCGATACGCTCCGGTTCCACGCCGTTAAAGGTATACTCGAGAATTCCCTCGGGGAGGAGCGCCATCATCCCCTCCCACTGGCTCATATCGATATACTGCCCCTGGCCAGTCTTGTTGCGATGGAACAATGCAGCGAGAATCGCGAATGCTCCGTGAACACCTGCGTTAGGATCGGCGTAGCTGAAGCCTGAATGCATCGGAGGCCAGCCTTTGTATCCTGTCAGCGCCGAAAGGCCCGACAGCGGTACCTGCGCTGGACCGTAAGCGATATAGTCGCGATACGGTCCGGTGTCGCCGTAACCCGACAGCGTGATCATGATGATGTCGGACTTAATCTTCTTCAGTACCTCATAACCGAAGCCCATCTTGTCCATTACGCCATGGGCGAAATTATTCACGACGACATCGCTCTTGGCGATCAGCTTCTCGGCAACTTCGTGAGCCGCGGGATCCTTAAAGTTTAACGTTAAGGAGCGCTTGCCCTGATTGTATTGATTGAAATAACCCGAGCGATTCATGCCCCCCGGTTTGTTGTCTGGAAATGGCGGTATGACCCGAGTGATACAGGGTCGGGTCCGCGTCTCGATACGGATAACCTCCGCACCGAGATGGGCCAGTTGCAAGGTGCAGTAGGGTCCGGCCCAGACCCAGGTAAAGTCCGCGATACGAACGCCTTCGAGCGGTAGCTTGGCCATCAGATCACACCTGCCTGTTTAAGTTCAGCTAGCCGGCCGGCACTCAAGCCCAGCCGTTTGCCGAAGATTTCATCGTTATGTTGTCCGAGCGTTGGCGCGGGCATCCGGATTTCCCACGGCGTCGCATGATACTTGAGCGGCGCTCCGGGATACTTGTGCGTGCCCGCCACCGGATGAGCTATCTCGACGAAGAAGCCACGTGCCTTGAGATGCTCGGAATTGAGTAGATCGCCCATCGTCGAGACCGGTGCGAAGGGCACGCGTTTCGCCTGCACCTTGCGATAGAGATCCAGCACCGTCTGCTGGGAGACATACTCCTGCAAGAAGATTTGCAGTGCCTCCCAGTTTTCCGCGCGCTTCATGCGGTCGGCGAAAATCTCTTCATCAGCCCATTCCGGATTACCCATCACCTCGACGAAGCCTCGCCACTGATGTTCTTCGACGCAACAAAGGTAAATCCAACCATCCTTACATTCCATCGCTTCGAGCGGCTGAATCGGTTTGCGACCGAGGCGATTAGCAATCAGACCGCCATAAGGCCAAAATTCAAAGAATAGCTCGAGCTGCGCGGCGAGTGATTCCTGAACCGATACATCAACTTCCTGACCTTCGCCGTCGCGCATCGCCGCCATCACCGCGCCCAACGTAGCGACCGCACCGTGCACGCCGCCTTGAAATCCCGATTGCTGGCCGAAGGTCTTCAGCGGCGGCATCTCTGGATGATCCATCCCACCGCCATTAACGGCGCAGATACCGCCAGCGCCCCAGAGCGTCAGATCTTCCGCGCGCCAATTGCGATAAGGACCGGTCAGGCCGTACGGCGTAATCGCGGTCATCACGAGCCGCGGATTTACTTTACGCATCCGCTCGAAATTGAACCCGATCCGATCCATGTCCGGCGGCGTAACGTTATGCACCAACACGTCGGCCTGCGCGACAATCTTGTCGAGTAGATCCATCCCTTCAGCTTCAGCCAGATCGATCGTCACGCCGTATTTGTTGGCATTGAGGTAGAGGAAAAGACCACTCTTCTCGGGGTGAGGCGTGCTGCCGGGATAGGGTCCGCGACGACGCGAGCTATCGCCGACGTGAGGGCGCTCGACTTTGATCACCTCGGCACCCATATCCGCCATCAGCTTGGTTGCGTATGGAGCGGATACGGCTTCGCCTACTTCAACTATTTTGAGACTGGATAATGCTCCAGGCATTGTAACTCCGTAGTGATTGGCTATTGGTTAGGGTACGACCTTGCGGAACGGCTTAACCTCGACCCGGCCGAAGACACCTTGCTTGGTGTAAGGATCATTCTCTGCAAAGGCGCGCGCCGCGGCTTCATCTTCCATGTCGACAATCATCAGACTGCCGCTGCCGTCAGTGAACGGGCCTCCAATAATCATGCGGCCCTGTTCGATCAATGGCTTCAGGTTTTCAAGGTGTGCCGGTCGCACCGTCGGTCGCAGCCGAGCACCGTCGGGGCCATCGTGGCCGATAATCACAAAAAGCATTACGCCAAAGTCCTCCGTGATGGGCCGAAGCTAGCACGCCATCCGCCGTTCACTCCAGCGACGGCTACAGGACGGACGCGATCCGGCGCGCTAGGATTCACGCGCAGTTCACGCCTTATCGATTGAGCCGTAACGCGTATCGCCTAGGCTCGCGAGAATCATGAAATCCGCGAAGGAAGTGCTAAAACCCAAAGCCCAGCGCGGCCGCAACCGTTTGCGCCAACGATGTATCGGATGCGGCAGCAACTTTCCCGCCGTCAACGCGATGTCCTCGACGGTCGGCCTTTGTCCGACTTGCAGCTTCAAGTCCCCATACGGCTGGCGCACAGTCTACGATCGCGAACAGCATATCGGTTCGATTCCGACCAATCTCGCGCCCGCGCGCTAAGCGCGATTTCCCCCCGGAATCGCGGCAGGTCGCCTCTCTTCGAAGGCGCGCGGGCGCCCTCTTTTGACCTGCGCATCGCTGCTTAAAGGCTTTATTTTGGCGGGATAATCCCGTAACCGCTCCAGTAGAGCATGAAGTAGGAAAGCGCGAGCATTGCGAGAAGGCCGAGCGCTGCTTTGTCGGCGGGACGCATTTGATAGTCACCGAGGATCGTTGGCTGGGTACCCATCCCAAAGCCACGCGCCTCAAGCGCCATCGCCATATTGTTCGCCCGGCGCAATGCTCCCATGAAAACGGGAATGAGCGCGGGCACATAACGGCGCATCCGCTCGAAGGCATTACCACGATTGAAATCATAGCCCCGCAGACTTTGGGCCTGTACGACCGTAACCGCTGAATCGATAAAAAGTGGCACGAGCCGAAAAGCGAGACTCATCGCGAAGGCCACTCGATACGGCACACGCAAGCGCACAAGACTGGTGCTGAACTCTTCGATTGAGGTCGTCGAGAGAAACAGAATCGAGGCCGCAAGCAACTCCGCGAGCTTCAGTCCTTTGCCCAGGCCAAAGAGCAGCGCCGGACGGCTCAAATGAATAAACCACAGATTCACGACGGGCGGACCCGCGCGATAGACCACCATCCACTGAATCATTGTCGGTGGAATAATCAGCAGAATAAACCAGCGGAAGGCGCGGAAGTTCGGCCATGCACCGGCGAGCTGAGCAATCAGCGCCATCAATACTGCGATTGGAACTAACGCTAGAGGTTGATCTACCCAGAAGGCCGACCAGAACAGGACAAACAGTGCCGCGAGCTTTACTATCGGATGAAGCCGATGAATCGCAGTTGCGCGGTCGAGATAGAGCGAAGTTAGCATTGGTTAGTTAGTAGGCGTTGAGGTAAGTGCACCGACAAATTCATCGACGTTGAGGGCAACGAAGCCCAAGCGTCGTGACAGCGCGGTAATCTCAGGCGGCCGAAAGGCCGATTCGTGTAGCAGTTCGTCGCGTTCGAAGAAGTCGCGGACTCCTCCATCGAAGAGCACCCTGCCCTTGCGCATCAGCACGACCCGACGCGCATACTCAGCGACCAGCCATGGCGTATGCGTGATAATCACGATTGCGAAGCCGGATTCATTCAGCTCGCGAATCAAGCCCATCAGGCGGCGTTGTTCCCGATAATCGAGCCCCGTAGTCGGCTCATCGAGGATCAGCAATTTCGGCCGGAGCGCCAGGATACTTGCGACGGCCAGACGCTGGCGTTCGCCTTTACTCAGCAGAAACGGATCGCGCCCGCGAGCCCCGTCGAGATTCACTGCGTGCAATACTTCGGAGACCCGTTGCTCAATCTCGGCTGCATCGAGACCGAAGTTCCTTGGGCCGAAAGCAACTTCATCCTCAACGGTCGCCGCAAAAATCTGATGGTCGGGATTCTGAAAAACGTAGCCGACCTGAGCCGCGGTCTCTGCCGGACTCATCGACAGGCGATCCTTGCCATTCAACAGTATCGATCCGGAGGTCGGCCGCAGCAGTCCCACCAGATGCTTGGCCAAAGTCGTCTTGCCCGATCCGTTCTGGCCGACAATAGCCACAAAGTCGCCGCGTCTGATTGCCAAATCGACACCGTCGAGCACTCGCGGACCCTGATAGGCAAAGGTGACCTGTCGTGCCTCCACGAGTGGCGATGAGTCCGCTGAGTCGGCCTTGGAAGCGAGTGGCGTAACGATTCGTTCGATCTTGCGCGATGAGCGAATTAACTCTTCGGCGGAGTCGACGGTACCTGCGTACTTGGCCATACCGAGTTGTGCGAGTCCACGATCGAGGTCGGGTGGTCGCACGCCACATTCTTCCAGCAAGTCGCGCTGCCCGAGTACTTCCGCAGGCGAGCCCTGCGCGATTATCGCGCCCGCTCGCATCAGGATAATCCGATCACAATCGCGCAACGCTTCGGCCTCATGCTCGATCACAACGAGACTCAGCCCCTGACCCCGCAGGCTGTGGATGAGCGCCAGAACCTCCGCACGCCCCTCGGGATCGAGATCGGTCGTCGGCTCATCGAAGATAATCACGCGCGGGCGCAAGGCGAGAACCGCCGCTATCGCAAGCCGCTGCTTCTCGCCACCCGAGAGCGATGTCGGATCGCGCTTCTCGAATCCCGCGAGGCCCACCGCTTCGAGCGCAGGTCCGATCCGCGCCACGATCTCCTCGCGCGGCATCCCGATTTGTTGCATCGCGAACGCGACTTCCAATCCCGCGTTGGTCGAAAACAATTGCGCTTCGAAATCCTGAAAAACCATTCCCACGATCGGCGCCAGATCGCAGACCGGCGTATCCTCGATAACACGCCCGGCAATCCGCACGATGCCACGAAAATCGCCATCCTCGAAATTCGGGATCAGCCGATTGAGGCACTTCACCAGGGTCGATTTGCCGGCGCCGGAAGCGCCCATGACTCCGACCATCTCACCCGGCGTTAGGGCAAGATCGATCTCGCGCAAGGCCGCGACGGAAGTATCGCGATAAGCAAAACTTACCTGCGCCAGGCTGGCGACCGCGTCACGCTGCTTCACAGCATCAGCATCCCGGCATACGCAGCGATTATGAAGGGCGAGACAATCGCCGCGATCGCGCGATCATACGGCGGATGGGTCATCGAGAGCGGCAGGATTTGCGGCGTCCAATAGCCGAGCGAGATCAGGTTGCCGCATATCCACGCACCTGTCTCGCCGGCAAGTAGCATCACCAACCCGATCGCTCGGATCGTTCGGGGGTGCTGGCGAATCTCGGGCATTACGTCGCGGTACAGCAGATGGCCGGCGCGCACACGCGGATAGACCGCCGCCAGAATCAGCGGCGAGAGAACAATTGCCGAGACCATGTTATTGAAGATGATAACGTTGCCGAGCATCCAGAAAGGTCGCAGCGACAGCATGTTGTCGCCCCATCCGACAAGATCGGCGCACAACACGCTCGCCGACAGACAGGCGACCAGATACTTAACTATCGTGCCGGGCCGCAGATTAGTTGGGCTTTCACCTTCGGCAGCAAGGATGTTCCATAGTTTGTAGGGGATATAGCCATAGGCAATATTGCCGAAGAACCCGAAAATATCGCCGGGCCCGACGCCACCAAAGAAATCGCCGATCATATTGCCGATCGCCGAACCCCACGCCGCCGCGGGTCCGAAGAGTAGCGAGCATACGACCGGAATCGCATTGCCCGGGCGCAACTCCGTAACCCCCGGAATCAGCGGCACCACCTTAAACGGCACCAGCACGGCAGCATAGAGCGCAGCCGAGAGCACGCTGAGCACCACCATCCGCGTATTGCGCCACATCAGGCGCAATTCATGGACGTTATGCGTCGGTACTGATTGGGTCGTCAGCGGTGGCGAAGATTCCGTAATCGCGGTCCGCTGGCTCATTTGCGCGCTCATCGCTCGCCAGTATTACCGGTCTGCATCGCTGGGCCAAGAATCGCGCTACTTGCCGCGCTCGATCACGACGCGCACAATTTCCTGAGACCGCTGGACCAAGAGGGTCTGTCTTATGCCCATTTACGAATATGAGTGCGACAAGTGCCATCGCCGGACCAGCATCCTAACGCTACGGGTGAGCGAAAAGGCCAAGCCCGTATGCAGCCAATGCGGGAGCAAGGCGATGCATCGATTGATGTCGCGCTTCGCAATGCCCCGTAGCGAGGAAGCCCGGATGGATCGCCTCGCCGATCCTTCGAACTTCAGCGGTCTAGATGAGAATGATCCTAAAAGCCTCGCCCGCGCGATGCGCAAGATGGGCAGCGAGATGAGCGACGAGCTCGGTGGCGCGGAATTCGATGAAGCTATCGATGAACTCGAAAGCGGCGGCGATCTAAACGACAGCGGATCAGACTCGGACGACGATCTTTAGGCTCGAGGGCTCCCCTCAATCGGGTACCGACCAACTCCAACTGACCGACCTTGCTGGTCAGTTGCAAAAAGCGCTTCGTGAAGACAGCCTAGAAACCGCTCTCAGGAGGATTTCAATGGCAGCAAACCAGGACGCAAAAGTCGCGCTAATCACCGGTGGTGGCGCGGGAATCGGTCGCGCGACAGCACTACGGCTGGCCCGTGAGGGCGTCAAGGTGATGATCGCCGACTATGTACCGGACAGTGCCCTGAAGGTCGTCAAAGCAATCAAGGATGCCGGTGGTACTGCCGATTGCGTCGCAGCCGACGTCTCGGTTACCAAGCAGGTCGAAGCGATGGTTGCCAAGACGGTCGAAACCTATGGCCGCATCGATTATGCATTCAACAACGCCGGCATCGAAGGCACGATGGGCGATACCGCCAACTACTCCGAAGAGAGCTTCGATCGCGTTATTGCCATCAACCTTAAAGCGGTTTGGCTCTGTATGAAGTACGAGCTTCCGCAGATGCTCAGGCAAGGCGGTGGCGCAATCGTTAATACCGCGTCGACACTGGGCCTCGTCGCGATTCAAGGGGCTTGCGCCTACACGGCTGCCAAGCACGGCGTCGTCGGCCTGACCCGCACCGCGGCACTCGAATACGCGCAAAAAAATATTCGCGTGAATTGCGTTTGTCCGGGCTTTATCCGCACCGCGATGGTCGAGCGCGGGATGGACAAGGGTCTTATCGCTGAGGAACAGATGGTCGCGATCGAACCCATCGGGCGTCTCGGCAAGCCCGAAGAGATCGCCGAAGGCGTGATGTGGTTAATGTCCGACGCGGCCTCGTTCGTCACTGGGCATACGCTTACGATCGACGGCGCATGGACTGCTCGCTAAACGAAACGCTACGAAAGGTAATCAGAGGTAAAGACCTATGGCGCAATCACTCCAAGGAAAAGTAGTACTCGTCACCGGCGGCGGCTCGGGTATCGGACGTGCCACCGCACTCCGGCTCGCCAAGGAAGGCGCCAAGATCATGATCGCCGATTATGTCGGCGAAAGTGCCGAACGCAGCGTCAAGATGATTAAAGACGCCGGCGGCGAGGCAAGCTGTGTCGCCGCGGACGTCTCGATCACAAAGCAAGTCGAAGCGATGGTCGCGAAGACCGTCGAGACCTATGGCCGTATCGACTGTGCCTTCAACAACGCCGGTATCGAGGGTGCAATCGGCGACACCGCTAATTGTACGGAGGAAAATTTTGATCGCGTTATCGCGATCGATCTCAAGGCCGTATGGCTTTGTATGAAGTACGAGATCCCGCAGATGCTCAAACAGGGTGGCGGATCGATCGTCAACACGGCTTCGATCGCCGGCTTGCTCGGCTTCAATATGATCCCCGCTTACGTTGCCGCCAAGCACGGCGTCGTGGGTCTAACCAAGACTGCTGCCTTGGAATACGCGCAGAAAAACATTCGGGTTAACTGCGTCTGCCCCGGTGTTATCCGCACGCCGATGGTCGAGCGGGCAATCGATAAAGGCGGCTTCACCGAGGCTGATGTAATCGCCGGCGAACCGATCGGCCGCCTCGGCAAGCCCGAAGAGATCGCCGAAGGCGTCTTATGGCTGCTCGCCGACAGTGCTTCGTTCGTCACCGGTCATCCGTTGGTTATCGACGGCGGTTGGGCCGCACGCTAAACCTCAGAGGTAAAGATCATGTCAGGATCACTCCAGGACAAAGTTGTACTCGTCACCGGCGGCGGCTCAGGGATCGGACGGGCCACCGCACAACTCATCGCCAAGCAGGGCGCCAAGGTGATGATCGCGGATTACGTCGCCGAAGGAGCCGAACGTACCGTCAAGCTGATCAAAGATGCGGGCGGTGAAGCGAGCTGTATCGCGGCCGACGTTTCGGTTACGAAACAGGTCGAAGCGATGGTCGCGAAGACCGTTGAGACCTACGGCCGTCTCGATTGCGCGTTCAACAACGCCGGTGTCGAGGGCAAGATGCTCGATACGGTCGCCTATCCCGAAGATATGTTCGACCGCGTTATCGCGATCAACCTCAAGGGCGTATGGCTCTGTATGAAGTATGAGATCGCCCAGATGCTCAAGCAGGGCGGCGGATCGATCGTGAACACAGCCTCCGCTGCCGGCCTCGTGGCTGTCGAACAGCTGTCGGCCTACAACGCCTCCAAGCACGGTGTCGTCGGAATTACCAAGACCGCCGCGCTCGAGTTCGCGCAGAAGAATATCCGCGTTAACTGCGTATGCCCGGGACTCATCAACACACCGATGGTCGCGCGAATGATCGATACTGGCGGAATGAACGAGCGTGACTTTCTCGCGGCCGAACCGGTCGCGCGTATGGGCAAGCCCGAAGAGATCGGCGAAGGCGTCGTATGGCTGCTCTCCGATGCCGCCTCGTTCGTCACCGGCCATAGCATGGCGATCGACGGCGGATGGACAGCCCGGTAACGGAACGATGAACCGACGCATCGGATGGCTCGTCGGCTCGCTGTTAGGGCCGCTCGCGTTTGCGGGATGCACGAGCATGACGAGCTCTCCGGCACGTCCTTCAACGCCTCCGACGCACGTCGGGAGCAAAGGTCCTTCAACTACGACCGTTGCATCCTGGTACGGTCCGGGTTTCAACGGCCATCGCACGAGCAGCGGTGAGGTCTACAACCAGCATCAGCTGACGGCTGCATCGCGCACCTTGCCCCTCGGCAGCACCGTGCAGGTCACCAATCTCGATACCGGTAAATCGACGATTGTGCGTATCAACGATCGCGGCCCATTCGTGCGCGGGCGCGGACTGGATTTATCGAAAGCAGCCGCCGATCAGGTCGGGCTGACTCACGCAGGCACCGCGCGCGTGCGGATTACTCGCCTCGATGCGACCGCTTCGGCGGCTCCCGAAGCGCCGGAAGAATGGAGCGGCAATGTGCGGGTACACCATCGCTACCATTCGCATTACTACCGGCACGGATCATTACACCGGACCATCCACGATCCTGTAGGGACGTGGCTCCTGGAGCTGCTCCACTGAGTCTAATCCGCCTCGAGCATCACGATCGCCGCCGCGGCCATCCCGTCGCCGCGACCCAGCGCCCCGATGCCCTCGGGATTCGATGCTTTAACATTGAGTCGGACTTCAGGCACACCGAGAGCCTCGGATAGCCGGGTGCGCATCGTCGGCAGATGCGGCGCGAGCTTCGGACGTTGCGCAAACACGGTTACGTCGGCGTTGCCGAGCCGCCATCCGAGGTCGCTCGCATGCTTCCAGACCGTGCTCAACAGATTGATACTCTCGGCATCCTTGTAGCGCGGATCGTTATCGGGAAAGTGGCGTCCTAGGTCGCCGGCGCCAATCGCACCGAGGATCGCGTTGGCGAGCGCATGTGCGGCCACATCGGCGTCGGAATGACCGCGTAGTCCATGCGTATGCTCAATCGTGACGCCGCCGATGATGAGCTTGCGCCCCTCGACCAGCGGATGGAAATCAAAGCCCTGTCCTACTCTAAAGCGCATCGTCGTTGGTCCCGATATGGCGTCGTTGACAACCCAAACTTATCTCCTCAAGCTGTTTGATCATGTCGGAGTTGTGGAAGAATCCCAAGTTCTGGGTCAGCGTTATCGTCATTCTCTGGATCGCCTACCTGATCGACGCAAATCTTGAACAATCAGTCGAACTTTACGTCGTACCGCATTTCTACCATCGCCCAGTCCCTGTCGGCACGGTGATGGCGCTTTCAGCGATCGTGGGTTCCGTTCTGACGATAGTCGTTCAATGGGGTTGGCGGCGGCGCTCCTCGAAGAAGGCGTCAGTCTCGGCTGCCGCACCCGCGTCGAGCAGCAGCACTACCGCTTGATCGCCGACCCGCAACTGATTCACTTCGCGCGGCCCGATTAGCAGTGCATGCGCTCGTCCTAGCGAGCTCAGCACTCCCGAACTTTGATTTCCGGTCGGCCCGGCATAGAGACCATCGTCGCGACGCTCCAGCGTTACCCGGATAAACTCCGTAAGGCCGTTGGCGACTCGCATCTCAGCAGCACAATGGACCGGGAGCCGGGGCAAGCTCAGCGCTCGATAGCCGCCCATCTTGTGCAGCGCCGGGCGGACGTAAAGGTAGAAGCAGACCATCGTCGAGACCGGATTGCCTGGCAGTCCAAAAACTGGTTTGCCGCCAATCGTGCCGAACTTCAGTGGTCGGCCGGGCTTCTGCGCGACGCCATGGAACAGCTGCCGCAGCCCGAGAGCGTCGAGCACCTGTTTTACGTGATCGAACTGACCGACCGAAACACCGCCAGTGGATAGTACCGCGTCGAAAGCCAGCGCCTCGCTCAGCCTATCGCGCACTTCCTCAGCGCGGTCGCGCGCGACCTTGAGGATGATGGGCTCTCCTCCGGTCTCCGCAATCGCCGCGGCCAAGGCGTAGGCGCTCGAATTCACGACCTGAGCGCCGGTGGGAACCTGATCGATGTCGACCAGCTCATCGCCCGTCGCGACGATCGCCACCCGCGGTCGCCGATAGACGTCGACCACCGCGCGATTTAGCGAGGCGAGCATCCCGATATCGGCGGCCGAAAGCTGCTTACCTGCGCTGATTACAAGTTCGCCTTCCTTCAGGTCCTCGCCGCGCGGCCGGACAAAAGCGCCCTTCTCGGCGGATATCAGGATCTCGACGCTGGACTCAGTTCCGCGGGTTCTTTCGACCTGGATTATCGTATCGGCGCCCTGGGCGATCGGTGCCCCGGTCATCGTGCGGATTGCCTCACCGCTACCGACGACGCGCGTCGGCATCGCGCCGGCGCCAACGGTCTCAAGAACCTTAAGGCTAACCGGATTCGTTTCGTTCGCCTCGCGGATATCGGCGGCGCGGACGGCATAGCCATCCATCGCGGAGTTGTCGAATCCCGGTATATCGCGCGGCGAACTGATCGCTTCGCCCAACACCCGATGTAGCGCAGAGCTGATCGCCACGCGTTCCATCCCAAGCGGAGCGACGTTGTCCAGAACTAGGTTGAGAGCTTCATCGACACTGATTGGCATCGTGGCTTCAGCATACGAAACCCAACGACCTCGCAAAAGCTGGTCAGACTACCCCGCTCGGCTAAGCAACCTTGTAATTGCGCCGGAAAGTCAGTATCCGCGATGAAGACGCGGCGAGCCTTTCCGCAATCGGATATCTCCCGCTTCGCAGCAATTAAAGGAGTCAGGAATGGATCTGAAAATCGCCGAAAAAACGGCGTTGGTGCTGGGCGGCAGCAAGGGACTCGGCCGAGGCGTGGCCCAGGCGCTCGCAGCCGAAGGGGTGGCCGTCTCGATCATGGCGCGCGGCCAGGAAGCGATCGACAAGACCGTCGCCGAAATTAATAGCTCAGGCGGACGTGCGATCGGCGTCGCTGCCGACCTCGCCGACTGGTCGAGTGTCGAACGCGCCGTCGAGGTAACCCGTCAGAAGCTTGGACCGATCGATATCCTCTTGAACAACTCCGGTGGACCTCCGCCCTCGCCGGTTATCGGTGTCTCACCCGACCTCTGGGAAGCGCAGTTCCGCCAGATGGTCTTGGTCTTCTTCCGACTGACCGACCTGGTCCTGCCGGATATGCGGGCGCGTAAGTGGGGGCGAATCATCAACGTCGCCTCCGAATCGGTGGTTCAGCCGATCGCAATTATCGGCATCTCCAACACGCTGCGCGCATCGGTCGTCGGATGGGCCAAGACGCTGTCCGGCGAGGTCGCCCGCGACGGTATCACAGTGAACACCCTGCTCCCCGGACCTTTCGCGACGGATCGCATCGCTTCGGTCGCCAAATCGCGAGCACAGCGAGAAAACATCAGTCTTGATGAGGTCAACAAACGTATCGCGAGCCAGGTTCCGGTCGGCCGTATCGGTGATCCGGCGGAGTTCGGCGCGATCGCTGCGTTCCTCGCGAGCCAGTGGGCAGGTTATATCACCGGATCGATGATCCGGGTCGAAGGTGGAACGATTAAGTCTGTCTGATTAACGGTAGAAAAGCGGTCGGCTCAGCCTTCCCGATTTTCGGGAAGGTCGCCTGCCGCATGCCGCTCAAGCGGGACGCGGACCGGGTAAGCAGCGGTATCAGGCGGAACGATCTGGCGGAAGAGCGCCGGGTTCAAGCGACCCAACGTTTCCACACTCGTATGCTCCTGCTGGGCAATCGTGCGAAGTGACGTACCGCCGCGCACAACCAAAGTCCGATACTGTGGAGGGTTGCTGTTGGTCTGGGTCATCGCGAATTCGTGTTTATGGTTGTGCGCGATGAGCGCGACAGCCATAAAACGATTCAGCAGCGAACGGGTTCGCCATGGGAGCCGCGTGACGAAACTATCGTAGGAAGCGTCCCGCAGATGCATATAGCGGTCGACGCCATTTTCGCCGTTATTCCATGCGACCACAGTCATCCGCCAATCCGGACCGACCTGCTCGTGCAGCTCACTCAGGTAATCGGCCGCTGCGCGGGTTGCCTTAACCGGATCGCGCCGCTCGTCGACCCAATCGTTCACTCGTAAGCCGTAGCGACGAGCCGTTTGCTTGCTGAGCTGCCAAGGACCGGCCCCTTCGTACGAGAAGCCGCTTTCGGCAAAGCTTAGATAAAGCAGATCCGATGGTAGTCCTCGCTCCTGGAGCAAGGAGACCATCTCGTTGTAAAAGGGCGAACTCCGCTGAACGGACTTTCTAAGCGCTTCCGGCTGGTTCAGGTAGGCGTCGACATAGTTCTGAACCGTGCGGCTCAGAACCAAAGGAAAGGGATCGACCCCCTTCGCTTCACTACGCACAAAGGGTAGCTGTCCCGGTCCGAGCGAGGAAAGCTGATAGCCGCCCAGCCCGGTGTCATCGCGTTTGGGCAACGAGCTCGCAACCGGTTGCTGGACTTCGACTGGACCTGAGACACTAAGTTGATTTCCATTGGGGGAAGAATCGAGCGCAGGCGAGCATCCGGCGGCCGTTATGGCGCAGAGTGCAAATACGCTGAAGTTGAGGCCTATTCGTTTCACGCGAATCGGCTCCCCCCGGAACCGACGCCCAAGCTACCTTCGCGACCCACTTGAGGCAACCCTTTAACCATAAAAAAAACTTATTTTATAAACAAGTTTTTAATAAATCTTTAAAGCGTTACGTTAGGCTTTATGACGGTTTTATCCGGCCGTTGAGAGGGCTGCGTCCCTAGTTGTTAGTAAGATCGCGGGCCTATGCTAGTTATGAGACGAGATGGCGACGAATCTTTGGCGCGAGATCATTGAAGGACTGCCCGACGCGCTGATTGTCCTTTCCCTGGATTTCATCCCTCTTGCCTCCAATCCGGCGGCCGAAACGCTGCTCGAAGGAACCATCGCCGAGACAACCGTCCGAAGCGTGCTCGCGAGCAATCCATGGTTGCGCGAGATGCTTCAAGCGTCACTTCAACGGGCGCAAATCATGGACAATCCCGACGCCGTTCTGACCTTGGAACGTCGAAAGATAGCCGTGCACGCGCAGGTGTCGCCGATGCTCGGCAAGCGGCATGCTCCGACCAAGGGCGTCATTCTGCTTCTGCACGATTTATCGTCGCAGCGTACGATGGAGCGGACGCTCGACCCCGACCTGCAGGTGGTGCGGCTCTCGCCGGCAGGATTGGCGCACGAGGTCAAGAACCCGCTCACGGGTATCAAAGGGGCGGCGGAACTGCTCAAGGTCATGTACCCCGGCGACGCGCGTGCCGAGCAATACTGCGGGTTGATCCTCCACGGTGTGAATCGGATCACGAGTCTGGTGGAGCAGGCGATGGCCGCCTCGCGCCCTGCCCGGCTCCGCAGCGACAAACTGAATATCCATCAGGTGCTTCATCAAGCCCTGAAGACGGCTGGCCTTTTCGAGACCGCACCCGACGGTATCCGAATCGAGCAGCTCTTCGATCCGAGTCTGCCGGAAATCAACGGCGATGCCGAAGCGTTGGAGCGGGTCTTCGTAAATCTGCTGCGCAATGCCGTTGAGGCGATCCCCGCCAACGGCAACGAAAGCGGCCACATCAGGATTAAGACTGCGATCGAGACGCAGCTACGCGTAAGTTCGGAGGGGCGCCGCCGACAGTTTTTGCGCGTTGAAGTCAGCGACAACGGCAGCGGGATGACCCAGGAAGAGATGGCTCAGCTCTTCGCGCCATTCTTTACAACGAAGGCAGAGGGGAATGGCCTTGGCCTCGTCTTAAGCCAGCGCACGGTCGCACTGCACGGCGGGAAGATCTGGGCGGAGGGTGGCGGCCTACACCTTAATTCGGAGAAAAAGAGGCTGACCCCTGACGCTGACGATAATGGAAAATCCGCAGGTATGACCTTCTGCGTTATCCTGCCGCTCGCCTGATCCTAGCGTCCGGTTCTGCTTCATTTGCGCTACGGTTCTCGTCTTTTCTGAATCATCAATGAGTCAGTTCTGCTATTTATTCCTAAAGCCTAAAATAGAGAGATATTTGTTAATAAAACTATCCAAGAGAGCATCGCGTTAGCAAAACCGCACTTATGTGGCGGTTCCGAACTCACTTTCCAGGAGACAGGTGGAGTATCTAGGTTGACGCGTTATTCACCGCAAGTGAGCACTAACCAGCGTAGCTTGCCTCGACATCGATGTAGCAGGAGAGCGAGCTAGCGTTCCGACTGCGAACGGAAAACGAATCGCCAGGGGTCTAGGCTAGAGATCTTTAGCGGAAGCTTGGGCATCGGCCTTGCTGTAAGGAGGCCGATTTAGGCTCGAGCATCATCGATGGTGGTTCAATCGCACAGCGCCCCTTTATTGAAGGACGGAACGGAAAAACTCCGCGCCGGTAAGCCTTCTTCTGGCGCGACAGCGAACGCACTCTGGAAGTTCTTCGACGCTAACCCCGACCCCCAGATGATTTCGCATCTGAGCGACGGCAAAGTCCTCCGCATCAATCTCGCGTTCCTCGCTAAGGAATTTGCAGCTAAGAGCGTCGTTGGAGCTTCGGTCGCTGACCTGGGTCTGTGGCAAGACGATGGTGCCTATGAGGCCTACTGGAGTGCGCTTCAAGCTTATCGGCAGGTGCAGAACAGCGAGGCCGAGATTCGGCTGGTAAGCGGTGCAAAGCTCGTATGTCTCGTCTCGGGCTTCCTAATCGAACTGGATGAAGGCGAGTGCGTCGTCACGACCTTCCGCGATATCGACGCGATCAAACACAGCGAATACACGATGAAAGAGGCGCTGGACGCCGCCGAGGCCGCTTCTCGCGCCAAGACCGAGTTTCTCTCGAGCATGTCGCACGAGATTCGGACCCCGATGAACGCGCTTCTAGGGATGGCCGAGGTTCTCGGCGACAGTCCGTTGAGTGCCGAGCAGCAGAAGTACCTGAGCATCATGATCAATAGCGGCGGAGCGTTGCTGGTTCTGATCAACAATATCCTCGACTTCGCTCGAGTCGAGAGCGGCCACTTACAGTTGGAGCGGACCGAGTTCGACCTTCATGAGGCCGTCGAGCGCGTCGCTGAGATGCTCGCTATCAAAGCCCATCAGAAAAAGCTGGAATTGATCGTAAATATCGCGCCCGGAACGCCATCAGGTGCGGTTGGCGATCCGCTACGCCTGCGGCAAATTCTCGTGAACCTGATCGGCAACGCGATCAAATTCACGGGCACGGGCGAAATCGAACTTAAAGTATCACCTGAAGATAATAACTGCGCGGTTCACTTCGCGATCCGCGATACTGGCGTTGGTATCGCCGCTGACCAACTGGACGCGATCTTCGAAGGTTACAGACAGGCAGAGGCCTCGACCGCCAGGAAGTACGGCGGAACCGGGTTGGGTCTGGCTATCGTTAAACAACTCACCGACTTGATGGGTGGTCGGATCTGGGTCGAAAGCCAGATTGGCCAAGGAACGACATTCCACGTCGTTGTGCGCCTCGATGTAAAGAGCAAGCCGACCCAACCTCGGAACGATCCTCCACCGCTGCTCGGCGTCAAGGTGCTCGTCGTGGACGACTCGCCCGGCGCGCGCTACGCCCTCGCGAGCCATCTGGCTCATCAGGGTGCGATCGTTACGACCGCATCGAGCGGTAATGAGGCATTGGAACGGGTTGCGCTGGAAGGGAATCGCGACAGTATCGTGCTGCTCGATTGCCGGATGGCGCAGATGGATGGCTGCGAAACTGCCCGGCAAATGCAAGCCAACGGCTTGGACATGACAAAGGTTATCCCGATGGTCACAGCTGACGACCTGAACCAGAAGCTTCCACTGCTGCGCAAGCTTGGGCTGCTTCGCCACCTAATCAAGCCGGTGCGGCGCGCCGAGGTCACGGCCGCAGTGCAGGCAGTCGCTACCCCTGCCGTTCCCGAGCCGCCAGAACCAGCCGAGGCAGCTATGCCGACTCCTCCGCCCGTCCCGTCGCGCGTGATCATGCCGGCGAGTCGCGAAGCTACTCGCGAGTCACAACCGCTCGGACGCCCGATGCGGGTCCTTGTTGCCGATGACTCCGAAGATAACCGGCTCTTAATCGACGCTTTCCTGAAGAAGACCGGATGCTCCGTCGAGCACGCCGACAACGGTGAGATCGCAGTACGTAAATTTATGGAAAATCAGTACGACGTCGTGCTGATGGATATCCAGATGCCGGTGATGGACGGCTATCAGGCCGTGCGCGAAATCCGGACCTGGGAAGAGGCGCAAGGGATCTCACGCACCCCCGTGATTGCGCTCACTGCTTCGGTGCTCGATGAAGCAGTCGGCAAGAGCTTCGAGGCCGGATGCGACACGCACGTCAGCAAGCCAATCCGCCGCGCCACCCTGATGACTGCGATCAGCGAGGTCGTCACAGCGGCCAACGCCGCTGACGAGACCGCGGCCGCCGGCTGATTAACAGCGGCTCAGGGAAGGCCGTGAGATTCTTCGGCTCGCTGGCTCGCCTCTGAACGACGGAGAGGCGTTGCCTATTTGCCCTCTCGCGACGGAAGCCGCACGATTCCGGCGGCCAGCACCGAGAGCTCGCCGTCCTGCTGCACGGCCTTTTGTGCAATCTCGACGTAGTGCGCCCCACCCTCTTCGAACTTCCGCGTCACTTCACCATCGATATAGAGCGTATCGCCGACGGGATTGTGGCGGCGAATTTTAACCTCTATTTTGCGCAGGAAGCCCGCATCACCCATCCAGTTAGTCAGATGATGCGTCATCCAGGAGCATCGCTCCGGACCGTAATCGTAGGCCGCAGGAGTGCCGACCAGCGTCGCGAGGTCGTCCTCCCAATGGACGCGCTCGGGCACGTCGGGGATGCCGAACTTGTTCGCGATACCGAGGCCCGGGTGCTTTTGTAGCTGCTTGTAGGCGAGCTTGTTCGCGCGGATATAGAGCCCACCCCATCCCTGCGCGAAGGCGATAAAGCCGGTCACGGTCATCGGCCCTTTGACTATCGTCTGGAGCTTGTCGCCGATCTGTACGTCCTCGATATAGCGAGGCGTTGCGCCGCGAACTTCTTCCTTTGCGTAATAGTCGAAGATCTTCGCCAGATCGTCGCGCGTATATTTAACTGGAGGCTTGGCTTTGGTCGCCTCGTACTTGGTGCCGCGCTCGCGAGCGGTATCGCGCTCCGTCCGAAAGCACCAGCTATCGCCTTCGGCGACCAGCTCGCCATTGCCGCGATAGAACTCGCATCGATAGATCTGCTGAATTGAACGACCGGCGAAGCGCGTATCGTGTTCGACCAGGTCTTTGAGCCAGACCTTGGTGGTGAACTGATCACCGAGCACCATCGGCTTGTGCCAGGTGACATCGATACCGGCGAACATCGCATGGACGCCGGCCATCCCGCCGACGTACCCGCTGAAGGATCGATTGAGCGGAAAGATGAACGAAGGCGGTGCGAGGACCTTGCCGTAGGTCGTCGTGGCAGCGTACTTCGGGTCGCACCAGAGCGGATTATCGTCGCCGATACCGTGCGCCCAATGGCGGATATTGTCGCGGCTCGCCTCGTAGCACCATGGCTCAAGGGAATCCTCGATCGGAACGTTAATCAGTTTGCGCAGATCGGTGAGACTGTGATCGGTGATGACGGAGAAACGCTGTTCAGACTGAGCCATGCTTTCAGACCTCGAGAAGCAACTGTGCGCCTAAAGGTAGCGATCGACGCTGCGGAAGCCAACTGCGCCGAACTCTCGCAAGCAGTCGTGCCATCCTTCATCGCGTTACAAGGTAAACCGAATCGTTCTCGACCTTTCCAAGCAGGACCAGATGATATCCGCGATTGAGAAGATCGGGAGTAACCCAGTCGAATCCCTGGTTTGTGGAATAAAGGAGGAACCGATCGTGTTGCGCCTCGAACGAGGACCGTTGGACTACCGCTAACGGTACAAATTTTGCCAATGCAGCGTTGTTTTTCTCGACCGTATCGGTCCCCACGAGGCGGACCGCCGTGGCTTCATCGGTTAATTCGATAAATCGTGCCCGCAGCCTCGGGGTTGCATATTCGACAGCTTCCAAAAACCTCACACCGCTCCCGATAACGATCGGAAGGTCAGGCTCCCGCTCGACGATGGAACCGAGCCGACTCCATCGGCTATCGACCTCACCTGTACGTATCGCATGGAAGCGCGCGAAGTCACTGATCCCGCGGAAGCCGAACGCCACAAGAAGCGCGAAAACTGCCAATCGACTAAGAAACCGAGGCAGTCGCAGAAAGTAGATCGTCGCCAAGACAAGCCCGAAAACTGCCGGCCATCCGTACCGCTCGTAGTAAACCGACTTCAACATCTTCGTGATTATTACGAGGAGCACAGGGTAAAGCGTGAAACCCGCTACGAGGAGCATCTCGGCGATTCTGCTGGCGTCGCTATCGTTATGTGGAGTGAATCCGTTACGGACCCGCTCGAGCGCATAGAGCCCGAGCATCGTAAGGAAGAGGACCAGTAAAGCCAAGACGATCTTCAGGTCAAAGGGTACATAGTCGGCGTAAGTGAAGATTAGGTCACTCCACTTGGCTGGAGACCAAAAATGAGGCGTAAAATCACGGCCGAAGCTAACGAGATGATCAAAAAGAACGAAAAACGGCAAGCTTGCACCAAAAACCGCAAGCCACACACCCCAACGGATCCGACGCGTCTCCAGCAAGAATGCCGCTTCCGCTAGCCCGAAGATGGCTAGGGAGACGACCGCGAAGTAGTGACACGAGACGGCGACGCTCAAGCATAGAAAGAGCAGAAGCGACCGATACCCTTTTTCTCCTATCGACTGCCAAACCGCAGCTGCAATGGCGAGAAAACCGACCAATAATCCGTACGGTCGAGCCTCAACGGCGTATTCGCGAAAAGGCGAGATCGACAACAAGAGCACCGCAACCAGCGCAATTGCACCGGAGCGTCGCTTTCGCACGAAGAGGTAGATCGCCAGCAGCGCCAGGAGGTAGCCGAAAATCGAGGGAAGCCGTATCAGCTGATGCGGTTCTCCTGGCAGTCGGCGAGCGGTCTGAACTATCAGATAATAAAAGGGAGGTGTACCGTCGACTCCGGCTTTGAGAGCGGCCCAGAGGCGCGAAAAGGGCTGCAGCCCCGATACATTGAAGGTTACGAGCTCGTCGTACCAGAGAGGCTTGGCTTCGGCCTTGGCCAGAAGAGCTCCGAATTCCCACAAGACCAACGCAGCAAGAAAATAGGCGTCGAGCGGAAGCCTCCTGATTCGCGAGAGACCGGATAGGTTGGCGTCATTTTGGACTGGAACGCCGACGGATTTAGTCGACAGCTTACTTTCAGGGCTCGATAACACGCTCTCTCGCAACTATGGCTGGCACCGATGCTGCCAGTGTATTGGGAAAGGATTTCGTATCACAGGCAGTCCTCAAGAATCCTTCCGATCTCGCCTTAACAGCCCTGCGACCCGTTAATTTTGAACGACCAGCCGAAAGGTATCGCAGTCCCTACGCTTGCATGCGAGGAGCCTTAGACTCAGACCACTTGAGCCTCACAATGTGATGGTTTCGATTCCGGTTCTAGCCGACGAAGAGCTAGAGCTATACGAGCCGACGGAACCCACGGCTCGAACGCTCATCCGCGGCGATGCCAGCCATTAACGGCGACCCTTCTCGGCCGTTGGACCGGACTTGGGTGTTGGCTGGAGAAGCCCCCTACCTCATCGTGCTTCAATCACGTGGGCGGGTGCGAACACGACGAGCAACACCAGCTCCTGCGTGATGCTGTGGAATCTGTGCTCGTCATCGGCGGCAACGAAGATAACATCACCCGCCGCGATCGCTCGATCCTGCGGCGGCTGATTCGCCGGAACAATCTTCATACGAGCAGCCCCGCGAAAGACATAATAAATCTCGTCTTCCTTATGAGGTCGTTGAAGGTCTTCTTCGCCGGGCTTCAAAACGTACACCGCACAACTCATCGTCGGGATACGCAAGAACTCCGCATACGGAAGCGGCCCGGAAATGCGCTTTCTTATCTCCTCGAGGGAAAAGAAATACTCCACAGGGCCCACCTATAGCGGTCGATCGTCAGATAGCGAAGATATGGTAGCACGACCCGAGAAGGAGCAAGCGAGACAGTTGATGGAGTTCCGAAAAAGATATTCTTACCGCAAAGGACCGCGCCCATGACCGTCATGCTGCAGAAGGCTGTGCAGCTCGCCTTAGGCGCGATCAAGGTGCCTGTAATCAGTGCGTTTCCGTGAAGGACCACCTTCTTCCCCAGAGCGCTTACCACGAGGTTGGTCTTGATGAACCGCGAGATCGTGTGCAGCGAGGCTCCGGCACCCAAAGTAAGATTACCTTTGATCAGGATCACCAACTCGTCGCCGGCACCGCCCCCGATCTCAAGCGTGGCGCTATCGGCGAGCGTAACAGATGGGGTCGCCAGCCCGAGTGCGTTTGCATTTAATGTTGCAGCCCCGCCTGCGCAGATGATGCCAAAGTTAAGTGCGTTGCCAAGATCGGTTCCGCCTCAGCTATCGCCTGTGCAAGCAAGAAGGATCAAAAGGCCAGAAACCGCGCCGAGTGTTCGATGTGCTCGCATGAGGTTATCTCCGGTGACGACTGGTAGAGGCGACTATCGCGAAAACGTATTCGCAGGTGAATCAATCGAAAGATTGATTTAAGCCGATTTGCCTCAAGGGTCGGCTAAACCGATGAGCGCAGATGGCGGAGGTCCGCGCGGCGGGTTGGCACCACCGCGTAGGAATGCCCTCATCCGATGGCACCTTGCTAGCGCAGCCGGCATCGACCTCTCCCTGGACAAGGAGAGGTATGGCTAGGAGCTTCGCTCTCTGGCGGGCCTACGAGACCTTCGCATCAGCGCTCACAGCGGAGCGCAGGTGGCGGACGTCCGTAGCGAGGCCGAAGCGCTCCAAGAGACAGATCACCCAGTAACCCGCATCGGGTTGGCGCCAGTTCCATCCGAGGCGCGCCGATCCCGCTCGCGCGTGATGGTTCCGATGCCAGTTCTCGCCGAGCAAGAGTTGGAAAGGCGCGAGCCATCCGACGTTGCGGCTCGAATCCTCACCGGGCGCGATGCCGGGCTCGGTGTGGCATACGCTGTTCACGAAGCATTGCGCGTGGAGCGCGAAGACCAATCGAATCGCGCCAAGCCAAAAGAAGGCGGCCCATCCCCAGTAGAGCGGACCAAAGAGCGATAAGGCCAAAACATAGCCCTGCATATGGCGCCAGCGGGCATAAACGGCGCGATTCATCTCGGGGCAGTAGCGTGCGATCGCATCGGGCTCATCGACCTGCCAGAGCCATCGCAGATGGGACCACCAGAAGCCATGACGTGGACTCGAGACGTCCTCGTCGGTATCGACTACAGCGTGATGGTGACGATGGATTGAGACCCAGCGAAGGGGCGCACCTGATCCGTTGGCTACGGCAAAGATCGTAAGAAGAAAGCTCGTAGTCTTGTCGAGCTTAAGCGCACGATGCGCAAAGGCGCGGTGGTAGCAGACCGTCGTGCCGATTCCACCAATCCAGGCCAGGGCTATCGCGCCGAGAAAAAGACGCCATCCCGGAATCGGATAGAGAATCAGCCCGATAAACGCGAGTACATGGATCCCGATAATCCAGCCAAAGGCCCATTCACCCTGGCGCCGAGTTTTCCACCAAGGCATCTCCCACGGAGGAACAGTATTCTCCAACCCCACCTCATCGGTGGACACACGCACCGCCGAATCGTTTCGCACCCGTTCGCGCCCTCCATGGCACACGCATTGTGCCGAAGATCGAGCCGGAGCGATACGCTTTGATCGCGAAATAATTGGAAAATCTTCGGAAACCGACTCTGGCTTGCCGCAGCTCCAGAGCCCGAACTACTATGACGGGATAAGAAATTTTACCGAGGCGATGAAGATGCATCAGGACCTGAACACGATCGATGAAAAGAACCGATGGCGTGCCGAGACCCCCGGCCACGAAGGATGGGAACGGACGGCACGGCCGGACGATAAGAATCGTTACCTGATGATCTCGGCCGACTGCCATTGCAACGAACCGGGCAGCCTGTGGTGGAAAAATATCGACAAGAAATTTCAGCATCGCCTGCCCCACGTCGAAGTCGACGAAAAGGGCGAGAAGTGGATGGTCGTCGAGGGTTATCAGAAGTCGCGTATCCGCGCTCGCAATATCCAGGACGCGCCCAAAGGCGGCGAGGATCGCCTGCGTGGCGAAGCCGGCCGTACGCCGGAGGATCGGATACGCGATCACCTCCGCGACGGAATCGATGCCGAGATCCTGTTCCCCAACAAGGGTCTCTCGATGTGGGCGACGCAGGACGTCGAGTTCGGCCACGCCCAGTGCCGCGTATGGAACGATTGGGCGTGGGAGACTTTCGGCCCCTACAATGATTTCATGTCGCCGCTCGCCGCTATTATGACGGCTGACGTCGATGTAGCGATCGCGGAGATCAAGCGCACGGCTAAGCTCGGCTTCCGCGGCTTGTGCCTCCCCTCGAAGCCGGTCTGGGGTCCCGCCAATTCGCTCAATCCGAACTATAACCTCGATATGTTCGACCCGATGTGGGCGGTGATTCAGGATCTCGATATCCCGATTACTTTCCATATCTCGACCGGGATGGATCCGCGGCAGGCCCGCAAAGAGGGTGGCGCGGTCATCAACTACGTCACCCACGCCTGCCCTACCGTTATCGAGCCGATGTCCTGCCTGTGCGCCTCGGGCGTGCTGGAGCGTTTCCCGAAGCTGCGCTTCGCGCTGATCGAGTGCGGTATCGGATGGGTACCGTGGGCGCTCGACGCGATGGATGAGGCCTACAAGAAGCATCACCTGTGGGCCTATCCCAAGTTGAAGCAGCTACCGAGCGACTACTTCCGTCAGCATGGCGCAGCATCGTTTCAGGAAGACCCCAGCGGACTCAAGCTGGCCGAGCCTTTCAATCTGGTCGATAACTTCATGTGGGCTAATGACTACCCGCATGCGGAAGGGACCTGGCCGCATTCGGCAGAGGCGATAGAGCGTCAGATGGGCCATCTGAAGGACGAGTCGCGCGCAAAGATTCTCGGCCTCAACATGGCCAAGATGTTTAAGTTCGATGTGCCCAAGCTGATCGCGCGCCGCTCCGAGGCGAACAAGGTCATACAGTAGCGCTGTCTGAACAGATTAAGTGATGCTTGCCGGCGGCAGCCCCGAGAAGAGGCGCCGCCGGTTTGTTTCTCGATCACTGCGGGTTTGTCCGATTCATCTTCCGCTACCCCGATAGCGAAGCGCCTGAACTACCAGGGCGAACGCGGGCGTTAGCTGTCGCCGACTCGGGTAGTAAAGATGGTAGCCCGGAAAAGGCGGGCACCAATCGGAGAGGACACGAACCAGCGCGCCCTCTTTTATCGCGGGGTGTACGAAGTCTTCAAGTAGACACGCAAGTCCGAACCCTTCCAAGGCCGCATTCAGGATCATTCCAGCGTTGTTGAATGCCAGCTGTCCGTCGACCCGAACGTTCATTTTGCGCTGCCCCTTCGCAAACTCCCAAGAATAAAGACCGCCCGAGGTTGGCAATCGCAGATTGAGGCAATTGTGATCCGTCAGATCCTGCGGGTGCGTCGGCTTAGGTCGTTTTGCAAAATAAGCTGGGGCACCAACGACAGCCATCCGCATCTCAGGCCCGATGCGCATCGCTATCATATCCTTGGCGATCTGCTCGCCGAGACGGACGCCCGCGTCGTAGCGCGCCGCCACGATATCAGTAAGGCTCTGCTCGATAAGGATTTCGAGCTGGATATCAGAATACTCCTGCAACAGTTTCTTTAACTTCGGCCAGAGAACCGTCGTCGCGGCGTGTTCAGTTGCCGAGATTCGAATCGTACCTGCAGGCTTTGCGCGCATTTCGTTCAAGGCGGCCAATTCCGTTTCGATCTCTTCAAAGCGCGGACCCACGTTCCGCAATAGACGCTCTCCCGCAGCCGTCGGCGAGACACTGCGCGTCGTTCGAGTCAGCAAGCGCATCCCGAGGCGCTCTTCCAAGCCACGGATGGTATGGCTCAGCGCAGATTGAGAAACACCCAACTGAGCAGCAGCCTTCGTAAAACTTCGTTCTCGCGCCACGGCAAGGAAGGCCAAAAGATCGCTTACGTTCTCGCGCACAATTGATGAACTTAATTCATGAGTTCATGCAAAGACCAGCGTATAGTCGCATAGCCGATCGGCTCCTAAGTTGGGAGACAAGCTTCGGAGGGACGCAGGTGCAAGCACGAAAACTCGGTAAGTTAGAAGTATCCGCGATCGGACTCGGATGTATGGGAATGAGCGCAAACTACGGGCCGCCCGCCGACAAGACGGCGATGATCGCTGTGATTCGCGCTGCAGTCGATCGGGGCGTCACTTTTTTCGACACAGCCGAGACCTACGGCCCGTTTGTGAACGAGGAACTGGTTGGCGAGGCGCTGGCTCCGGTTCGTAGCCGAGTGGTGATAGCGACGAAATTCGGGTTCGCCTTCGATCCTGCGGCCAAGCAGCGTCTGGGCTTCAACAGCCGTCCTCAGCACATAAAGAAAGTCGTCGAGGCATCGCTTAAACGGCTGCGCACTGATATCATCGACCTGCTCTACCAGCATCGCGTGGACCCCAACGTACCGATCGAGGATGTTGCGGGCGCAGTGAAGGAATTGATCGAGGCGGGCAAGGTCAGACATTTCGGACTTTCCGAGGCTAATGCGCAGACGATCCGTCGAGCGCATAAGGTTCATCCGGTGGCAGCGGTGCAAAGCGAGTACTCACTATGGACACGCGACCCGGAGGCAGAAGTAATTCCAACCTGCGAAGAGCTTGGAATCGGCTTTGTGCCGTGGAGTCCTTTGGGCCAGGGCTTTCTGACAGCCAAGATCGACTCCGCGATGGCCTTTGCGGCGACCGACGTGCGGTCATGGTTTCCGCGTTTCACTCCTGAAGCACGGACGGCGAATCAGCCGATTGTTGATCTTCTGCGTCAGATTGCCTCCCGGAAGAAGGCCACACCGGCACAAATAGCAATTGCATGGTTGCTCGCCCAGAAGCCATGGATCGTTCCTATCCCTGGAACGCGAAGGCTCGATCGGCTCGACGAGAACCTCGGCGCGGTGGCAGTCGAATTGATGGAGCAAGATCTGAGCGAGATAAGCGACGCAGCGTCGCGAATAGAACTGCAGGGAGCGCGAGGCACCGGTAAGGAACAGTACGCCTGACAACTAAGCATAAGAGTGCTGCGAGGGGTCAAGCCGTCGAGAGAGAAAGCCTAGCAATAAGAACAAATGGTGCTAAATCTTCCTCGATCGCACCTCAGATGGGTAGATTGAATCCCAGATGCGAGAACTAGCCGATTGGAACAGCTTCTACGAAATCGTCGGCTCTGCTGCCGGCGCTTTGATCGGATTGCAGTTCGTGGTTCTGACGCTTGTAGCTGAACGGGCGCACGCGGGAACCGGTGCCGCCAACGCCGCGTTCGGAACTCCGACGATCGTACACTTTGGCACGGTGCTGTTCTTGTCGGCATTGATCCGCGCGCCCTGGCACAGGATCGTGCTCATCGCGAGTATTTGGGGCATCGTCGGCCTCGCTGGAATTTTCTATGCCATCGTCGTGGCTCGTCGGATGCAGAGGCAGACTGCATACCAAGCTCAATTCGAAGATTGGCTTTTTCACTTGCTACTTCCACTGGGAGCGTACGCTATTCTATTGGCGGCAGTTTGGTTTGTTCCCGCACATCCTGGTCACGGTCTCTTTGCCGTCGGTGCTGCAGTCCTGCTGCTGCTCTTCGTCGGTATTCACAACGCCTGGGATAGTATCGCTTACCATGTCTCGGTCAGAGGAAGTGACGCAGAAGGCTGAGATTCCGACGCCCGATGAGCATCCACCCTTTCAGGAAGATCCGGCGGAATCAGACTCGCGAAGCGATACAATCTGGTCCATAGCCTCCTGTGGGCTAACGATTATCCGTATAGCGATGTATACACGGCCGTATTCCGGGTAGGCGATCGAACGCCCGATGGGTGAGTTCAAAAATGAATCGCGGGCAAAGATCCTAGGCCTCAACGTGGCAGAGATGTTCAAGTTCGATGTAGCAAAGCTAGCGGCGTGGCGAACAGAATCAGCTACAAGCATTCAAGAGGCCGATCCAGCAGAATAACGAATTGTTTTGAGGAGGAAGTAAATGGAACACTTCAAAGCGGGCTCGCGACCGTCTATCAAAGGACCGGAGAAGACCTTCACTGGCAATGTTCGAATCGATCCACTGTTCGATCCACCCGATCCCTCGCGGATGTACGGCGCGTTAGTGACCTTTGAGCCGGGCGCGCGATCGGCCTGGCATACCCATCCACTGGGGCAGACGCTGATCGTGACTGCAGGATGCGGTTGGACGCAGTGCTGGGGCGAGCCGAAGGTCGAGATCAAACCCGGTGACGTGGTCGTTTGTCCGCCGAACAAGAAGCATTGGCATGGTGCGACGGCGACCACTGCGATGTCGCATATCGCGATCGTGGAGAAACTGAACGGTAAAGCTGTCGACTGGATGGAGAAGGTCAGCGACGAGCAGTACCTGGGAAAATAGAGCTTAGAGCGTTATCGGCTGGCTACGGTTTATTATCTTTGTCTGCCGATGGCGCCAACCTGCAAAGTCTTGCCCCGCAGGTCGATCTGACAGCGAAACGCCGTGGCGGGGTTCAACCGGGAGGCAAGGCCACCCGCAGTCGATAATCTGCTTCGAACCGACCCGCAGCTCGCTTGCGAAGCCTTCAGGCGACGCGTCGCAGATGGCGAACCGTGGCCTTACGTCTCGGATCGATCCGATTCAAGCGCCTTTGCAGGTCCCGTACTTGCCATCCAAGTCGCAGGTTCTGCCAAGTCAGCACTGCCCCAAACGCTACAATCGCCGGCATCCACACCCACGCAGTCTGTTCAAGCCACATCTTCCTGAACCCCTCAAATTGGATAATGCCCCGGTGTTCGGCGAGGGGCAATGCCTTCTTTTTGTTTATAAAAAAATTCACTCAGCTTTCATCTCCTCGAAAGCACGCGATTGCGGCGCCAGCCATTCCGCTGTAGGTAAATGTGCATCGGGTCCGCCATCAAATGTCGAGCGGACGCGCTTCCGCGGAGGTAACAGGTGGAATATCGCGCATTTGGCACTACGGGAATCCAAATCTCAGCAATGGGCTTTGGATGCTGGGAGATCGGCGGCGGATATGGGAGTATCGAAGAGGCCGATTTTATCAAAGCGATAAATCGCGCCCTCGATCTCGGGATCAACAGCTTCGATACGGCCGAAGCCTACGGGATGGGCGCGTCGGAAACCTCGCTCGCCAAAGCGCTGGGATCGCGCCGCAAAGAAGCCGTGATCACGACGAAATTCGGTATCGGCTATCCGGAATGCAAAGAGCGCGGATTCCGTGACGGCTCTCGAAATCGCGTGATCGCGTCGATCGATAAAAGCCTAAAAGCGCTTAATACCGATTACGTCGACGTCTATTTGATTCATTGGCCTGATCGCACGGTGCCCTTCGACGAGACGATGCGTGCTCTCGATGATCTCGTAAAGCAGGGCAAGGTTCGCGCGGTCGGACTCTCGAACTTCAAGCTCGACGAGATCAAAGCCTGCATGACGGCGCGCCGCGTCGACGTGGTGCAGTACTGCTGGAACATGTTCGATCGCCGGATGCAGACGGAGATCTTCCCCTACTGCGCCGAGAACAAGATTGGCGTGATGGCCTACGGCTCCCTCGCCTACGGGATGCTCACCGGGACCTTCAGCGAAGAGATGGACTTCGGCAAAGGTGACTGGCGCGCGAAGGGCGGCCGTCTCGGCAATATCAACCTGTTTCAGCATCTGTTCGATTCCCAGCACTATCTGAAGAATCTCCGCGCCGTCGAAGAGCTGAAAGGTGTCGCCAAGCGCTACGGCAAGAGCCTGCCGCAGTTGGCGCTGCGCTGGACAACCTCGAATCCGGTCGTAAGCACTGCGCTGGCCGGATGCCGCAATCCGCGCGAAGTCGATGACAATGTCGGGGCCTTCGGATGGTCGATCAGCGACGCCGATATGAAGGAGATCGATGCGATTTTTGAGCGGCATGGCGCCGTCACGATGCCGTCGGTCTGGCTGGAGACAATCTAGGTTATGAGCTAATCTGCGGAGAGAATCCCGCTAATGGAGGCCGGCTGATGCCTGTTCAAAAGTTCGCGCCGATGAAGAAGAATTTCCCCACGTTCGACTGCGATGCGCACGTGACCGAACCGCCATGGTTGTGGGAGCGCGCCAAAGATTGGCTGACGAAGGACGAACTGGAAGCGCTCAAGAGCACGATCTGGTTTGATGCCGAAAGCAATCAACTGATCGTCAACGGTAAAGCCGGCACGGGGATTGGGTCGCAGCGAATCCACGGAACGCCGGGCGCGGTCAATGTCCTGTCGCTTGCGGGGCCGGGCCTCAAGCACAATATTCAGCGCGCGATTAACGTCCGTAATCTGAAGCGCAAGACCGCGCTGACTGCCGAGCAGGCCGATTATATCGATCACAAGGGCTCGTACCTGCCCAAGCCCCGGCTGCGGGACATGGATATTCAGGGAATCGATCAGGTAATGATCATCCCGAGCGATATCGACACCTATCCGTGGCTCCAGAACTCCGTCGGCGCGAAGGCTATCTGCAAGGCCTACAACGATTGGGCTCACGAATACTGCCAGGAGAATCCCGAACGTCTCTTCTTTGCGGCGATGCTCCCAATGCAGGATCCGAAGTTCGCCGAGATGGAGATCTATCGCGTCGCGGCGAAGGGATGCCGCGTCGGACTTGTCCGACCGATCGACGCGCTGGGTAACTATCCGATTCAGCCTAAATACGACCGGGTATGGGAAGCGATGCAGGAAACCGGGATGGTCTATGGGATGCATCCGTTCCCAGCCTTCGGCTCGCTGAAGCCGCCCGGCTACACCGAGCAGCATTCGGGCGCTGAGCTGATCGGACTCGCGGCGTTCTCATCGGGATTGCCGCACAACTTCCTCGTGAACGTGCAAGACTTTCAGGCCGAGGCCTCACTGTGGGTCGTGATGGTGCTGATGAGCGGCTTCTTCGAGCGCTACCCGAAGCTGCGGGCGGCGGTCTTTGAGGCCTCCTCGACCTGGCTGAGCTTCGTGCTCGACGAATGCGACAAGCAGTATCGCCTCTATCGCAACGAACGTCAGCTACCGCCTTTGAAGCGTCTGCCGCGCGAGACTTTCTTTGAGCACTGCGTGACCGGTTTCGAGGGTGACGAAGCCCCGCCGTCGCGCCTGCCGGAGTTCTACGAAAATATCCTGGCGTGGTCGTCAGACGTTTATCATCACGACGGCGACGATGCGTGGCGCGCAATCGAGACGATGCGCAAGTGCGAACTGCCGGAGAAGTATCAGGCTAAGTTCCTGGGCGAGACTGCGCGCAAGCTCTACAAAATTGATCCGCCGAAGAAGTTCATCACCGACCGCGTGACCGAAATCGAGCGGCCGGACTGGTGGCCGACTGAGGAAGAGATCAAGGAGGCGCTCAAGCCCGAAGCGTCGGTACTGCCTTACAACGCCAATTTCTCGATGGGCGTAGGCCCGAGTGGCGGACGATAAAGCGATGGCGAGCAAGCGTTTCACCGTCTTTGATAGCGATTCGCACGTCGTTGAGCCGGCGGAGGTCTGGACGAAATACCTCGAACCGGAATATCGCACCTTGGGTAAGCATGCCCTCTGGCGCGAAGAGAGCGCCTACGGCTCATATCTCAAAGTCAACGGCAAGGTCTTTCGGGACAAGATGAATTCGAATATCCCGCGCCACGCCATCTACAAACCCGGTATGACGTGGGATCAGGTTGGCGAACTCGACCCCAATCAACGCCATCCGATGAACCCCGGCGCCTCGGATCCCAAGGCGCGTCTACGCGACATGGACGCGATGGGGATCGATCAGGCGTTCCTGTATCCGACGTGGTTCGCCGAGGGGTTCCATCTGATTGAAGACCCTGACACCGCTTACGCTCTCGCCCGCGCCTACAACAACTGGATGGTGGATTTCTGCGCGGCCGCACCGAATCGGCTCTATGCGGCCGCGATGGTTCCGCTGCAGAACATGGAGTTTACGGCCGAGGAGTTACGCCGAGTCGCGAAGATACCATGCTTCCGCGGCGCGTTTATCCGGCCGATGTTCCTTGAGGACCATTACTTCACGCATCCGTTCTACAATCCGTTGTGGGCCGAACTTGAAAAGCTTGGATTGGTCGGAGCGGTTCATCCTGGATGCGGGCTGTGGAACCCAGAGTGGACTTCCCACGCGCCGTTCTTCGAAAAGATCAACCGGCGGGTGAATCAGCGATCGGTGATAGCCGACCTCGGCGGTGGCCCGGCTGCGGGCGGCGGCGGGCAGCAGGGATTCATGTTCGTGGCGACTCCTCCGATGGGTCATCCGATTGCGCCGATCATCGCGCCCTGGCTCGACAATCACATGTTCGTCGCAGCGACGCTGATCGGTTTCACCGTGATGCAGCGTTTCCCGAACATGAAGGTCGTGGTCTCCCACGGCAAAGCTTCGTGGATGGAAGAGGTGCTCGAAAAGATGGAGGCCTCGACCAAGACGATCCCGCCTTTGCACTTCTATCCCGTGCGGACCGATCCTGAGGAGATGTGGGAAGAAGGCAAAGTGATGCTGGGATTCGACGCGGAAGAGCGCTTAATCCAGAAGCTTCCCGAGGAGTTCGCCGAGAAGATCGTCTGGGGCTCGCGCTATCCGAATCATGATACCACGAGCGCACACGACGCGATCGAGCAGATGACCAAGGCGCGAGTGGACGAGCCTATCCTGGCGCGGATGTTTGGAGGCAACGCCGCCGAGCAGTTCGGCGTCAAGTTAGTGCCTTCGACCGCGAACTAAGCTATTGCATCTCACCGCTTCTGCAGGAGCACTCCGACAGCATTAACAAACTGATCGGAGCGGATAATCAGATCCTATCTCCATCCCGGGGGGCGCGTCGTAACGAAACGCCTCTTGGGTATTGGAATTGACCCGGCCAAAAGTCCGTACCCGCGTTCCGCGAGGGCCGGTTACTTCAATCGTTAAAAAATCGACATAGCTCCCCGCCCACTCACCGCACTGATATACTCGTCTGGTCCAATATCAGGCGGAAGATTCACCGAACCGCCTGTGCCCCTGCACCGGACGATGCCCTGCTTACCCTTTCCCATGTCGTAAATACGGTTAATCGCATCCATCCAGAGACCCGAACGCGACTCAATCGAGATAAGGCGACCGTAGGTATAATCGGCTCTGGTACAGACTTGTCCACCGCTCCCGGAAGGTCCCTGAACCTGTGCTGAGGCAATTCCGGTGATCGAGTAGATAATCACCCAACCCAAGACATGCGTTAAGCTGGCTTTCGGGAGTTTCACAGGCGCTAGCCTAGCGAGTCGTCAACTCATCAGGAACTCTGAATTTTGTGGCAAAATATCTGCTTAGCGGCCTATGCCACGCTCATCGATACCTATTATCCAAAGGCTGACCGTTCTACTGTCGGTTGACTTTCCAGAACGCTATGACCATATTCGCCGAGATCCTTCTCCTGCAGAAAATGATGAAGCAACTCACCGGGCTGATCACTCTGATCTGCGCTTTACTTATCCTTCGGATGGCCGATGCCAAAGTCGCAACTCCGCTCAACTGCGACTGCAAGATCAAGCCATTCGCCCAAGATAAACTCATCGGAGACTGCTCCATCACAGCACCTGGCCAATATGAGCTATCGGCCGACTGCAGTACGGGTATCACTATCACCGCCAGCCACGTCTATTTGAATTTGAAGAGCCACGTAATTAAAAGACTCCCACGGCCACGCCGGGAGGGGCATCGTAGTCTATAACGCCTCCAACGTAGCTATCGTCGGTCCGGGTAAGATAACGAATTTCATTGAGGGAGTTCTTCTCGACACTGCGACGAACTCTTCTGTGATAGGACTGGATAGCTCGGACAATGAGCAAGGTATCCACGTTTACGTTAATAGCGCGAACAATCTTCTTTTAGCTAATCAAACCGATTCCAATACCAGCAATGGTATCGTTTTAGGTGAAGGCTCAAAACGCAACCAAGTCTTCCTGAACTCGACGGCATCCAACGGCGTTGGTATCAGCGTCAAAGCCACTTCGACTGACAATCAGATCATTGCGAACGTGACGAGTGATAACTCACATAACCTCGAAGATGGTAATCCTAACTGTGACCATAATAAGTGGCTTGGCAACCAATCCAACAAGGTCAACAGCAAATCCTGTATTCATTAGTCGACGGGATGGAAAGGTCGTCGACCTTCCCATCCCGGAATCCTCCTACCGTCTACTTCTTCTGATCGCTGATGAAGTATTCGCCGGCGGCGAGGCCCTCGAGGGCGAGGCCGAGGCCTAGATTATCGAGCATCGCGCGCTTGAGTTCGCGGGTAAGCACCTGACGCGCATAGCGCACGGTAAGCGGTGGCTTCGAGGTGATCTCGCGGGCCAGCTCCCATGCGCGATCGAGCAACTTGGCTTTGGGCAGCACCTCGCCGACCAAGCCGAGCCGCTTCGCCTCCTGCGCCGGAATCTTCTCGCCCGTCAGAAGAAAGTAGCGGCCGCGATTGTACCCCAACAACAGCGGGAAGATTACGTGGACGCCGTCACCGGGTACCAACCCGCTCGGGAAATGTGGCAGATCCTGAAAGACTGCCGTCTCCGAGGCGATGACCACATCGGCCATCAGCGCAAGTTCGGCATGGATCAACGCCGGGCCATTGACCGCAGCTATGATGGGCACCTCGATATCGAGGTGATTCATAATCAGATACTTCGCGTCGGTGATGACGTGATCCCAGTCGGCCGCCGGCACCTTATCGGCGCTGCCGAATTCGTGCTTGGCGATAAAATCGTCCCCCGCCCCAGTGATTATGACGGCGCGATTCTCACGATCGCGCGCAACGTCACCGAGCGCGTGAGCGGTTTCATGATGCGACTCGAAATCCCAAATCACCGAGTCGTTCTTGCGATGGAGCGTGAACTGCAGGATACCGTCGCGCCGTTCCATCCGGATGTTGTTGTATTTCTTTGAGTATTCTTCGAAGTTGCTCATCGTAGTTCCAATCGCTTCGCGTATATCCTTCGCCTACGGCTCAGGATGACAAAACAGTGATAGTTTTTGAGTAAAAAAGGCCCTTCACTTCTTGAAGTTTGCGGTGGGCCAGTATTCAGACGTGCCCAGTCCTTCAAGTGCCAGCCCGAGTTCCAGATTGTCGATCATCAGGCGCTTCAATTCTCGCGTCAGGGCCGCGCGAGCATAACGGATCGTCAACGGCGGCTTACTCGCGATCTGACGGGCTAGCTCCCAGGCGCGATCGAGCAGTTTTTCGCGCGGCAAAACCTCACCAACCAATCCCATCTCGCGCGCCTCGTGAGCGTCTATCTTCTGACCCGTGTACAGAAAGTAGCGGCCGCGATTGAGTCCAAGCAGCAGCGGATAGACCGCGTGCACCCCGTCGCCCGGAACGAGACCATTGGGGAAGTGCGGCAAATCCTGAAACACCGCATTTTCGGAGGCCAGCACGATATCGCACAGCAATGCGAGCTCGGAGTGAATCAAAGCGGGGCCATTTACCGCAGCGATGGTCGGCACCGCAATATTGAGATGATTCATGATCAGGTAGTACGCATCCGACAGCGTATGGTCCGCTGCGAGCGGGCGCGCCTTGGTCGGCTTGCCATCGCCCTGCCCTGCCTTACCCCAAATGATATCCGCGCAGAAGTTGTCGCCGCTGCCGGTGATGATGACCACCTTATTTTCGCGGTCGCGCGCCACATCATAGAAAGCGTACGAACATTCCTCGTGCGGACGGCCGCCCCAGAGCAACTCGCCGCCCTTGCTATGCAGGGTTATCTGGAGGATGCCGTCGCGGCGCTCCATTTTTATGTACTTGTACTTATCCGCGTATTCTTCGAACTTACTCATTCCGTAACTATCCTTTGGGCAAACCCAGTACTCGTTCGCCGATAATGTTGTGCTGGATTTCATTCGAACCGGCCGCGATCGTCGAGCGCCTCGCCGCCAGCATCCGATGGGACCACTTGCCGCGGTCTATCGCACCATCAGCTTTGTATTCAAACTGACTATAGGGCCCAAGCAATTCCATCGCGAAGGATTGGATCCGCAGGTTCAGGTCGCTGGTTCCTAGTTTCATGACCGAGCCTTCCGGTCCCGGCTGCAGGCCCTTTAACTGTCGCGTCAATTGACGCAGGCTCGTGTACTTGAGTCCCTCGGCCTCACAGGCGAACCGGGCGAGCTTCTGGCGGACGTAATCATCTTCAATTGCAGGACGCCCGTTGCGATGAACTGCTCGGGCTGCTTCGGCGAGCTGCCGAACTTCGACCATCATATCGGTGCGGCCACCGTGGATAGTCCGCTCGAACATCATGTTGGTCATCGCGACCATCCAGCCCTGATTCTTCTGTCCCACCAGATTCGTTTTGGGGACTTTCACGTCGTCGTAAAAGACCTGATTGAAGCCATGCTCTCCGCTGATCTGAATTAGTGGTCGAATCGTGATGCCGGGGCTCCTTAGATCGACGAGCAGATAGCTCAGCCCCTTGTGCTTGGGCAGAGTCGGATCCGTGCGGCAGAGTAGCGTCGAAAAATCCGCGTGATGGGCATTCGAGGTCCAGATCTTTGAGCCGTTAACGACAAAATGATCGCCCTCTTCGACGGCGCGGGTCTCCACCGCAGCGAGATCCGATCCGTGATTCGGCTCCGATAAGCCTTGGCACCAGATCTCCTGGGCGCTAGGAATCTTCGGAATATAGCGCTTCTTCTGCTCGGGCGTCCCCCACTGCATCAGGGTCGGGCCTACACGAGCGATGCCCTGAAAATTCACCACTGGCGGCGCCTTAGCCCGATCCATCTCCTGGTTGTAGACGACCTGTTGCAACAGCGTGGCGCCGCGGCCGCCGTACTCCTTCGGCCAGTGAATACACATCCATCCTGCATCGTAGAGCTTGCGATGCCATGCGCGGCGGCGCTCAAACTCGGTCTTGGTCTCGGGATCGGCCATCTCGCCGTCATCGCGCCAATCTCTCGGAACGTTCTTTTCGAGCCAGCTCCGCAGTTCCACGCGGAAGGCGTCGTCTTCCTCACTGAATTTGAAATCCATGTTTATCTCCCTGAGCGACCGAGCCTACTCTCGAAACTGCGGGATAACCTTGGTCGCGAATCGCTCCATCGAGGGGCGCAGATCCTTTTGCGGCAATCCGCCCAAATCCATATAGGTGTAAAAGTGCGTCACGCCGTACTGCTCCTGCATTAGGCCGACGCGGTCGACGGCTTGGCCGACGTCACCGCATAGGACTTGGTCTGGATACATCTGCTCGAAAGTAACTTGCCCCAAAGCCTCCGCCGATCGCCGCCAGGTGCGATAATCCTGACTCGTATACTCGCTCGGATTGATGAGCGTATTCACGAAGTGGAGGTACCGCATGTAGTGGTCTTCCCACTTCGTTCGCGCACCCGCCGCGGTTTCATCGATAAAACTATGGTACCCCGATACGATCTCCGGATGCTCGAACGGAAACCCGGAGTTCCTGAGCGTCTCCTTGTATAGGGTAACGTTGTCCTTGAGCCGGTCGCGAGATTGGAAAAACGGTGCAAGCATCAGCGAATGGCCGCGCTTACCTGCTGCGACAAAAGATTCTTCGCTTGCCAAAGCGGCCATAAAGATTGGGGGAGCGGGCTTTTGCAGGGGCCGCGGGAGTATCGTGATGTTGTTCGCTTTATAGAATTTGCCCTGATACGAGAAATTGGGTTTGGCCCATGAGCCTTCGATAATATCGAGGCATTCGTTGAAGCGCTCACGGCTTTCGTCCATCGATTGATTGAAGCCGTCGTAAGTAGCTTTGATAAAGCCGCGTCCCACCCCCAAGTCGAGCCGACCGCCGCTAATCAGATCGACCAGCGCATAGTCTTCCGCGAGCCGGATCGGATCATGATGCGGCAGCAGCACGATCCCCGTGCCGATACGCATCCGCTTGGTGCGCTGAGCAATCGCGCCGGCGATAATCTGTGGCGCAGGACAGATATAGCGGCAAAAGTGATGCTCGCCGATCCAGATCGTGTCGAAGCCCAGCTCTTCGGCGTAGCTGACCTCGTCGAAGAAATTCTTGTAATACTGCTCCTCGCTGCAATCCTCGGCGTAGTGATCGAAGAGTGTCATCAGGCCGAATTTCATCGATGCCCCTCCAGCGTCAGCGCCGGGCTTGTTCACCTGCGCAACGGCTCACGAATAGCGCCGATCGCCGTAAAAGTGAATCGCTCGATCAGCCGTCAGCCCATCGGATCGACGTTGGGCATACCGAGCATGCATTGGCCTCGCAACTCGTACACGATGTCGCTGGCCAACAGATGCGCGCTGCCGGCCTGGATATCCCTGAGGCAGCGTTGCAGCGCGCTGCCCAGTTGAATAGCCGCGCCGCCACCATAATGGAAAGCGCTCGTGGCGACTTCCAGAGCAACATCCATCGCAAAGGTTGCCGCCGATCGCATCTCTACTTGCGTCTCGGCATCGGGTCGGCCACCCGAACTGACGGTCTGCCACGCCCTCTCATAGATATCGAGGACGTGCGCTCGAGCGGCTCGGAGGCGCATATCGCTCAATCCCAGTGCCCGCTGGAAGGCGCCGCGATCTGCCATCAAAGTTTGTTTCCCGTAGCCGCGCCGTTTGCCCTTGGCCAACGCGACAATCTCGTCGAGCGCTCGACGACCAACTCCGAGAGCTACGCCAGCCAGTTCGTTCACGACCAAGCCCGGCAATCCCAGATGATATAGTGCGCCGCCACGCAAAGGCTCCCATTCATGCGCGTCAAAGGAAAGCGCTTCCGGCACGAAATGATCATTCAGCGAGAAGTCGCAACTGCCCGTACCCTTCAGACCCACCACGTTCCAGGTGTCATGAATCTGGACCTGATCGGCCGGGACCACGAACATCCACGGATGAGGTCGCTCTTGGGCTGACTGCACGATACCCAGAGAGAGCACCCATTCCGCATGACGAACACCACTGGCCCACGGCCATCTTCCGGTCACGCGATAGCCACCGTCGGTACGAACGGCGGTTCCCGGCGATAGTGCGCCGGCGCATCGCGGAGGACGCCCTCCCGCGAACAGCTGATCGATTCCGCGCTGCGGCAGGCGCGCGGCAATCACCGAAAGGGTTCCGCTACTAATCGAGAGACACCATCCGGCGGCTGCATCGATATAGCTAACGGCTTCGATTACCTCGATCTGCGTAACCGGATCGGCTTCGGCGCCGCCCAGTTCGTGCGGGCATTTCAAGGCGAAGAGCCCGCTATCGGTCAGTGCCTGCACGGAGGCCGGCGGCAAGGTTCGCAATGCCTCTGACTCGTTGGCATCCGCGGCAAGAATGCCGCGAATATTCGATACTGCATCGAGCAATGCGCGACGGTTCTCCTCGCGCCCCTCGGGAAACTTGACTTCCACAACGTGTTCCTTTCTTCTCGGTAGCAGGAGCAAATCGGCTAGCAGCGCGGCTTCAGGTCGAACGCTTTCGCCAGCAGTTCATAAGAATGCAGCCGCGCCTGATGATCATGCACGATCGTCACAACCATCAACTCCTGCACGCGCAACTCCTCTGCCATCAGCATCAATTGATCGTGCACCCGCTCCGGCGTGCCGACCACATAGCGCGGATAATCGCCTTCGACTTCGTGAGCCACCGGCGTCGGATTCGGACCGAGCTCTCGCAATGCCTCCTCGACGCTTGGAATCGGACGCACATCGTTCATCCGAATCCGGCGGCGAAAAAGTCGCGTACTCGATATCAGTCGCTCCGCCTCCTCTTGCGTGTCGGCACAGACGACGCCAAGGGCGAGCATCGAATACGGCATCCGCAGAGTCGATTTGGTGGCCGTGAAGTTATCCCGATAATGAGCAAGCGCTGGTTTGGTTGGTCGCGGCTCGATGAAATGCGCGAACGCATATGGCAACCCGACCTGCGCGGCTGCCGAAGCGCTCCACATACTGGATCCGAGCAGCCACACCTCCGGCGATCCTGGCATCTCGGGCGTTACCTTGATATTGGCGAACGGATGGTTCGACGGAAAATCGTGATTCAGGAAAGCCAGCAATTCGAGTAGCTGCTGACCGAAGTCGTCGGGCGGCGGATAGTGACTCCGATCGCGCCACAGCGCGTACGTATCGAGTGGTGTTCCGCCGGGCGCGCGTCCGACTCCAAGATCCACACGGTCCGGATAGAGCGCGTGCAGCAGACGGAAGTTTTCGGCGACCTTGTACGGACTGTAATGCGGCAGCATGATGCCGCCCGAACCAATCCTGATGCTCGAGGTCTCGGCTCCCAATCGTGCGAGCAGGACTTCAGGTGCGGGGCCGGCCAGCGCGGGAATCGCGTGGTGCTCCGCGACCCAATAACGCGTATAACCCAAGCGCTCCGTCAGCTTCGCCAGTTCAATCGTGTTGCGAAGCGCGTCCGCTGGAGTGAAACCTTCCGAGACGGGAGACTGATCAATCACCGATAACTTCACGCTAGGCATCCTGCATCGCGAGCGGTTTGGACGTTCAACTTATTGCACAGTTCGAGACCTTGCCAGTCGGCAAGATGCTTGCTTAAGTGCCCGTAGGAGAATTCCGACATGCATGATCTTGTAATCCGCAACGGCAAAATCGTCGATGGGACCGGCGCGGCTGCTTTTTCAGGTGACGTTGCTATCGACAGAGGCGTGATCACCTCAGTAGGTGGCAAGGCCGGCGCGGCCAAACGCGAAATCGACGCAAATGGTCTGATCGTCACACCCGGATGGGTCGATATCCATACGCACTACGACGGCCAGGCCGCTTGGGACCCATATCTTTCACCTTCCAGTTGGCATGGCGTTACCACTGTCGTCATCGGTAATTGCGGTGTCGGCTTCGCTCCAGTGCGGCCGGGCAAGGCGGAATACCTGATCGGTCTGATGGATGCGGTTGAAGATATACCGACCGAGACACTGCGCGCAGGGATCGATTTCCGCTGGGAAACCTTCGGCCAATATCTCGACGCACTCTCGAGCATGAAGCGCATCATCGATGTCGGCACTCACGTACCGCATTGCGCTGTACGCACTTATGCAATGGGAGAGCGCGGTGCTGCCAACGAGGAAGCGACTGCCGACGATATCGCGCAGATGGCCGCGAGCTTCCGTGAGGGTCTCAAGGCGGGCGCGCTTGGCATCAGCACCTCGCGCACCATTCTTCATCGCACGCGCGAGAAGGGCTACGTGCCGGGCACCTTCGCCGGAATCGACGAAGTGATGGGTATCGGGCGCGTGCTCGGTGAAGTTCCGCATGCGGTATACGAGATCATCTCAGACCTCACCGGCGTCGATGCCGACCTGGAATGGATGGCGCGCATCTCCGAGGAGACCGGACGGCCCGTCTCCCTCGGCGCCGTCATCAATAAGCGCTCCGGGATGCGCATGGGTGGCGTGTTGGATTTTATCCGCCGACGCAACGCTACAGGGGCACAGATGGTCGCGCAGGTCGCTGCACGTCCGGCCGCCTCGCTGATGAGCCTGCAGAGCTCGGTACATCCTTTCAGCACCCATCGCAGCTTCCGCCGAATCATGGCCGGGCTGAGCTTCGACGAACGGGTCGCGAAGATGCGCGATCCGCAAGTGCGGGCGGAAATTCTCGCCGACACTCCAGCAGTTAAAGAAGAGCAGACATTGCGGATGGTCGCCGATTTCCAGAATCACTTCCCGCTCGGTGATCCCCCGAACTACGAACCTACGGCTGATCAGAGCATCCTCGCGATCGCCAAGCGCGCGGGAAAATCGCCTCAGGAGATCGCGTACGATATCCTGCTTGAACGCAACGGTCGCGCGATTATCTATAACCCTCTCGCTTATAAGAATTTTTCCTTCGACTCGGTCCGGCCACAACTGACCGACACTTCCACGGTGCTCTCGCTGAGCGACGGCGGCGCCCACTGCGGCGTAATCTGCGATGCGAGTATGCCGACCTATCTACTAACCCACTGGGTGCGCGATCGCGACCACGATCGTATCCCGCTCGAGACCGCCGTTAAGCGCCAGACGCTCGATACGGCAAGGCTCTACGGTCTCAACGATCGCGGCGTGCTCGCTCCCGGCATGAAGGCCGACGTCAATCTCATCGAACTGGATCGTCTGCGCTTGCACGAACCGGAGATGGTCTTCGATCTACCGGCGAATGGCCGCCGCTTTATTCAGAAGGTCGACGGTTATCGCTGCACGATTACGACCGGTGAGCTGACCTATCAGGATGGTGAGCCGACCGGCGCGATGCCCGGCAAGGTAATTCGCGGCGCACAGGCTCCGGCAACTCGCTAATCCACGTCTCTCGACGCAAAACGGCCCTCGATGAGTAATCTCGTCGCGGGCCGTTTTGCTCTTCAGAACTCCAACCGGATTTTACAACTCTAAAATGCGTCCGATGGATACGCTCTGGTCCAGACTGTATCTATCGGACGCACCATTCGACACAGACGCAAACTACCAATGCTACGGGCCCTCGGTGTGTCTTGCTGTACCTCGCGATTATCGAGTTTAGCAGATAGTCAAGTTTAGCTAATTGACCTCCACAAAGGAGTGGCACATTTCTGGCTACAGGCTCGTTGCCGGGCTTTGTGGGTTAGTATCGCCCGACTTACTTCTACTTCGTAACCGAGAGGATACCTATGAAGAAGCATCTCGCTCGACGAGCCCGATATCAGATCGGCATCGCCGTAACCGCTGGCCAACTGCTCACGCTGCCGGGCTGCTTGATGATGTTTAACGGCTCGGAGCAGCACGTCGGCTTGAGTTCGAACCCGGCGGGGGCGAAAGTTACCGTCAATGATGGAGCGAGTTATACCACACCCACGACTATCTCCCTGCCCCGCAAGACGGACCACAAATTGGTATTCGAAAAAGAGGGCTACCAAACCGCCGCCGAGTCGCTTAGCAGCTCGCTCAACGGGTTCTTTTTGCTTGATGTCCTGTTGTGGGGACCCTTCGCCCTATTCGACTTCATGAACGGATCGGCCTACAAGCTCTCATCGGAAAATGTCGATGTGACCCTGGTGCCTAAGCCTGCGATGCTCAATACGACTCCAACATCAACAGCTACGCCGGCCACCTCGGCCACCGACTCTTCGACGCTAACTGTTCCGCCGACGTCTGTGCCAATTCCTCAACCCTCTCCCGTACCAAATAGCCAAGGGTCTCGTTAGGCGAGGCTGAGAGCCATAAGGGCGCACAAAAAGGGCCAAACTCATGCTGCAAGGATTAAGAATCCTCAGGGGCTACTACCTCCGTTGCGCAGTGTCGCTTTTAAGCGTAGCAATGCTTGGTCTGGGCGCGTGTGCTCTGACAGAGGAGCACATCAACCTTGGTTACACTCCAACAGCGGAGGCAAACAAGGTCACCGGAGCGGAAGACGTTACGGTCACAGTGGCCGTCCAAGACCAACGAACGTCTCCAGATCACGTCGGTCACAAAACGAACGGTTACGGTATGGAGATGGCCAAGATCGTTGCGGATAACGATGTTCCAACGATGTTACGTCAGGCTCTGGAAACTGAACTCACTAACCGTGGCTTCCATATCGGACCGGGTAGCGTTGCAGTTAACGTGACCTTACAGAAATTTGAAAATCACTTCGAGCTAGGCTGGTTTTCCGGAACTGCTCGCAGTGAATTGATCATGGGCGTTATCGTCGTCTCACCAACCGGCGTCACGGTCTTCACTAAATATGTGAAGGGCGACGGCGTTAACGATAGCGTTCAAATAGCAGGCGGTAACAACGCGAAAATCGCGCTTGAGGCAGCCATGCAAGATGCAATCAAGAAATTGTTCGAGGATCAGGCTTTTCTCAAATCACTTGTGGAAGCCGGCAAAATGTCTGCCAAAAATAGCTGAGATGGTGGGAACCTCTGCGAGAACGCTTTGGTTGCCGCACCTGTTTCGTTCATAGCGGCTTGTGCTAAGCCTTCAGGCGCTCGCCAAAGTATTTGCGGAACTTCGCCAGCTTGGGTGCAATCACAAACTGGCAGTAAGGCGCAAAGGTGTTGTTCCGAAAATACTGATGATGGTAGTCCTCGGCCGGATAAAAAGCCTCTAACGGCTTCACCTCCGTTACGATCGGATCGGGGAACGCACGCGTCTCGGTAAGCTCAGCGATACACCCTTCGGCCGCGCGCCTCTGCTCCTCCGAAGTGTAGAGGATGATCGAGCGGTACTCGGTGCCGACGTCGTTACCCTGTCGGTTGAGCGTCGTCGGATCATGCGTCGCGAAGAATATCTCCAGCAGGTCACGATAGCTGATTTGCGACGGTTCGAACTCGATGCGAGCGACCTCGGCATGACCGGTGCGTCCGGTACACACCTGCGGATAGGTCGGATTCGGCACTGTGCCACCGGCAAAGCCGGATTTGACCGACACAACGCCCTGCACTTGTTCGAAGACCGCCTCAGTACACCAAAAGCATCCACCACCGAAAACTGCGATTTCGTTCTTCATATCCATCGGTTCCCGCCTGACATGGACGAGTGTTCATCCGGCGAATGACGTTAGAAAGATCCTGAGGGTGCCGTCAATGACCGGCAGCGCTCTCCTTTGCTCCGATCAGATTGAATCCCTTGTAACCCTGAGCGACGACTTCGTCGCATTTCTCGCGGTACACCCCGACTCCGCCTAGATACGGCATAAAAACTCGCGGCTTTCCGGGGATATTCGCTCCGACATACCACGAGTTCGCACGCGTCATCAGAGTGCCCTCAGCGACCTCCGACACGTGCCTCGTCCACTCGTCCTCGGCATCCGGCTTGGCCTCGATAACGGCGAGATGGTTACGCCGCATATATTCGATACAGTCCGAGACCCACTCGACGTGCTGCTCGATAGATACCGGCATGTTCGACATCACCGAGGGGCTGCCCGGACCGGTGATAGTGAACAGGTTCGGAAAACCCGCGACTGCTAATCCCAGATAGGTATGAGGCCCGTCAGCCCATTTCGTCGCGAGCGCTTCCCCGTTCCGACCGCGAATATTCAAACTCTTCAGCGGTCCGGTCATCGCGTCGAAGCCCGTCGCAAACACGATACTATCGAACTCGTACTCCTTGCCGCCTGCTCGGATACCCTTGGGCGTTATCTCTTCAATCGGCGCGTCTTTCGCATCGACCAGCAGTACGTTGTCCTTATTAAAAGTCTCGAAATAATTGGTATCGAGCGGCTGCCGCTTCGTCCCGTAGGGATAGCTCTTCGGAATGAGCTTCTCCGCGAGGGCCGGGTCTCTGACGATCGAGCGGATCTTGCGCTTCAGAAATTCGGCACAAAGTTCGTTCGCTTTTTCGTCGAAAAGCATGTCCTGGTAGTTTGCCAACCAGTACCCGAAACCACCTTGGTCCCAAAGCTCTTCGAAAATTCGCTCCCGTTCCTCCGGCGAGGCATCGAGCACCGACTTCTCGATGAAGTAAAGCTCGTGACCGAACTGGGATTGGCGAATGCGCTGTCTAATCCCGTCGTAGTCGGCCTTGCGTGCCTTCACTACATCAGGATCAACTTTACCGTTGCGGGCCGGCACACAGTACGCCGGAGTACGCTGGAATACCGTGAGTTGCTTGGCTTGCTGCGCGATTTCCGGAATCGCTTGCACAGCTGTCGCACCGGTGCCCACGACAGCTACTCGCTTGGCGATAAAATCAACGCCACCATGCGGCCACTGACTGGTGTGGTACCACTTGCCCTTGAAGGTCTCGAGCCCCTTAAACTTGGGGATATTGGTGGCCGAGAGAGTGCCCACTGCGGCAATCAGAAAACGGGCTGAGACCTTTTCGCCGCGATCGGTGGTGACTCTCCAGGTGTTCGTCTGCTCGTCGAAGTTCGCGGAGGTAACACTCGTACTGAACTGGATATTGCGCCGCAAATCGAAGCGGTCGGCGACGTGATTCAGATAGCGGAGAATCTCAGGCTGCTCGGGATAACGCTCGCTCCATTCCCATTCCTGGAGCAACTGCCTATCGAAGGTATAGCAGTAGATATAGCTTTCCGAGTCGCATCGTGCGCCGGGATAGCGGTTCCAGTACCAGGTCCCACCCACTCCGGTGCCTCGCTCATAGACCTGGACCGACAGTCCAACGACGTCGCGCAGGCGATGGAGCATGTACATCCCGGAGAACCCTGCCCCGATTACGATTGCATCGAAATCGGTCACTTGCGTATTTCCTTGAGAGCTTTCCGCTGCTGCCATAATTTTAAATCCGTTCAGGAGTACGATTGCTCAGATATCTCGATCCAGCTCCCCCCCAAGTAATGGAAGTGCGATCGAGTTGAACTCATACTCCCATTGCGGACCATGATCCGCTTCTTCGTCGAGCGTCCGCAGATGCGCCAGCTCATGCACTAGGGTCTTGAAACTGTAGTGCTTGGTATGGCGACCGATAAGAATCGTCTTCCGATTCCGCTGGATCACACCACACACGCGCCGACCATAGGCGTTCTGGATTACCGTTTTCCGCACCAGATAAACCTTCCATCCGGCGGGCATCGGCTCGGACCAGAGCCGCTCCCAGGTCATTCGCGCCAGGTCGGTTATGTTCTTGCGCCGAATCGCTCTCGACTGCTGGGACATGAACCCTGCGCACTCGCTCGACTCGAAAAATTCCCTACGCGAAGACCTCACTGAAAAACGCCGTCATCGCCTTCCATGAATGCTCATCCGCATGCTTGTCATAGGCGATACCCGGAGCGCCAATCGAAGCCGCTTCCGGATTCGTGAAGCTGTGTACAACGCCCGGGTAGCTCACGATCTGATATTCGACGCCCGCCTTGGTCATCTCTTCCGCAAGACCGGCGACCTGCGCCACCGGCACGAAAGGATCATCGGCGCCGTGGCAAACCAGGACTTTGGCCTTGGTCTTACCCGCATTAGCAGGAGCCTGAGTAGCGAGAGTGCCGTGGAATGAAACCACGCCGCGAACTCCGGCCGCACCATCGCGCGCAATTTCCAGCGAGCAGGTACCACCCATGCAATAGCCCATCACACCGATCCGATTCGGATCGACCTGCGGCAGCGATGCCACCTTCTCAACCGCAGCACGAACACGGGCGCGAACCTTAGCCGGGCTGCCGAGCAGATCCATCGCGTGCTTGATACCTTCCTGCAGATCCTTCGCCATAAAGGCGTTGCCGTAAGGATCTGCTCCCATTACGACCCAGCCATTCTTCGCCAAGCGCTCGGCTCGCTCTTTGACGAAAGGGCTAAAGCCAAACGCATCCGGCATAATAACGACGGCGGGACGCTTACCGCCGGCGTTCTCGTCATAGGCAACACATCCAATCAGGTTGAGGTCGCCATCCTTGTAATTGAGGGTCTCAGTCTTCATCGAAGTTAATCCTTTCGTTTCAAGCCGCGCAGAAATCGAGAATTGCCTTTACCGAGGTCTCGGGCGCTTCGGGGAACATCACATGCCCTGCCCCAGCGATACGCTGAATCTTTACCGATGCTGCACTGGTGAGGAGCCGCTTGAACTCATCGGCATGCTGCGGCGGGATAATCCCGTCCGTCTCGCCCCACAACAGCAGTGTCGCCGCCTTGATACGGTAGAGTCGCTCGCTCAGACCGCGATCGCCGTTGGGAAACAGGAAGCGGCTTGCGGTCGAAAGCGCGTTGGCCAGCCCGACGATCGCTTCCACCTGCGCCTGATGCTCCGTGGGAGTTGCCATCGCCGCCTTGGCAATCGGTGATTCAGGATTGTGGAACGCCGCTTTCATCAGATTCGGAGGCGTGGTCGCCCAGATATCGAGCATCGGATGCTCTTTGACATACAAGCCCGCCGGAGCAACCAGCACCAGCTTTTTCACCCGGCTCGGCTCTGTCGCAGCCATCTCGGCGGCCATCATCCCACCGAAGGAGTGGCCCACGAGGATCGCCTTGTCGATTTTCATCGCATCGACAAAGTCCCATCCGAAGAAAACCAGCTTTTGCACATCTTCATGCAGATGCTCGACGCCCGATGAGCCAAAGCCCGGCAATATCGGCGCCGTAACCGTGTAGTGCTCGCTTAACGCCTGAAGCTCGGGCGTGAACCCCGGCAAGCCGCCAGCGCTGTGGAGGAATACCAGATGATCGCCCTTGCCCTCCTGATAGTATTTGACCGAGAAATCCCCGCCGCGCAGGGAGATGGTCTTCAATTCACTCATCGCGATAAGTCACTCCGTGAACTTGATCTTTTGGAGTCCGTTCATTCCCCATTATTCGTGAGCGAAGCGCCCCAATGGTGGAGCGCTTCGCCCAGAATGAATACGAGATTTGAATCGACTCTCTAACGCGCTTCGGCCTGACCCGGAACCGCCCGCTCCTTGGCCGGCAGCGGACGGGGAGACCAGCGATCTTCCCACTCTTCGGCCCAGATCTTCTTGAGCGAGGGCATAACTTCCTTCGCGAAGAGTTCCGTGTTCTTGAGCACCAGATGCTTCGGCATGCTGCCAATCTGCTGCAACGCCATCAGCTGACCGACGTTAAGGTCTTTCAAGATCCAGGTCAGCTTGTCCCGAACCGTCGCAGGCGATCCGGCCACAACGTAATTCCGATCGACGAAATCCTTCCACTTCAGTCCCTTGCGGAACATATTGGCGGCGTTGCTTACACCCCCCGTAAGGCCGGCGCGGAGCGTCGCCTCCGTCCGATAACCCGGCGCATCGGCGAATTCCGGCGCTACATGCACGCACTTATTGTAGAAGTACTCGAGATGCTCGGCATAGTCCTTCTCCGCCTGCTCATCCGTTTCGGCGACGCAGATCAGCTGCAGGTAACCGAAGCGATACGGATTCATATCCTTGCCGAGCTTGTCGGCGCGTTCCCAATAGCCGTTGCCGACACGCTTGCCGTACTCGTAACCGAGATATGAAAGCGCGCAGTATACGTAGTCGTGTTCCAGCGTCCAATCCCAGGTCTCGACCGAGCCCCCACCCGGAATCCAGATCGGCGGATGCGGCTTCTGTACAGGACGTATAAAGAGGTTGCTGTAGCGGACCTTGTTGTACCGGCCGTTGAAGACGAAGGGTTCTTCCTCGGTCCACGCCCGTTTGATGAAGTCGTGAGCCTCGTAGTAGCGCTCGCGCAGCGTCGCCGGCGAGAAGCCGTACGCGTAGTTATCGTCTGAGCTGCTGCCGACCGGGAATCCCGCAACCAGACGTCCGCCGGAGATCAGATCAAGCATCGCGAACTCTTCAGCCACGCGCAGGGGCGGATTGTACATCGCAATACTGTTGCCGAGAACGACGAGACTCGCGTTGGTGGTGCGACGCGCGACCGCCGCGGCCATAATATTCGGCGAAGGCATCAGGCCGTAGGCGTTTGCATGATGCTCGTTAACGCAGACACCATCGAGACCCATCTTGTCGGCGAACTCAATTTCGTCGAGGAACTCATTATAAAGATGATGCCCTCGCGTCGAATCGTACAGTTTGGTCGGAACATCGACCCAAACGCTGTGATGCTCGTTTTCAAAATTCTGCGGCAGAAAGCGCCACGGCATCAGATGGAACCAGTTAACCTTCATATGAGGCCTCGCTTGTGAATTGGATCGACCAAGCTACTGCATCTCGGTCCGATCTGATTTCGGTGATGCGACAATAGCAAACACCGCCGGAACTAAAAAAGGCGTCAAAGCGGCGAAACTTCACTCGTAAACCGTCTTCACTACAGGGTTAATATGGCCTCCGTCGATCGTGAGGATCGCCCCCGTCGTGTAGCTCGAAGCTGCGCTCGCGAAGTACATCGCAGCCCCAGCTACTTCCTCCGGCTCGCCTGCCCGTTGCAGCGGGAAGGTCTCTTTGGCCCGCTTCGTAAAGTCCGCGGTGCGCGACCATCCTTTGCTGATATCCGTGTGGAACGGTCCGCACATGATGCAATTGACGCGGACTTTGGGCCCATACTCCTGCGCAAAAGTCCGCGTGATCACTTGCAGCCCAGCCTTGGCCGCACCGTACACCGCCATATCCTTGTCCGGACGGGCCGCTGCGGTCGAAGAAATATTGATAATCGCCCCCCCCTCACCTGCCGCCATCCGGGAGCCGAACAGCGCCGACAATCGATAAGGGCCCTTCAGGTTCACCCCAATTACTTTGTCGAACAGGTCTTCGCTGTGATCGAGTGCCGACGGCGCGAGCGGCGAGAGGCCGGCGTTGTTGATAAGCACGTCGGCTTTACCCCATCGTCCGTAGACCTCTTCGGCCAGTCGATTACAGTCCGCCCACTTGCCAACATGAATTGCGTGGGCCGATGCGTTGCCACCCAGCGCCTGGATCTCCTTCACGGTCGATTCACACGCTTCGAGCTTGCGACTTGCGATCGCAACGTTGGCGCCCGCACGAGCAAACGCCAGCGCCATCGCGTGGCCGATTCCGCGACTACCGCCGGTAATAACGACGACCTTGCCGGTAAAGTCGTACCAGCTCGTGGCGAAGTTCCGCGAGGCGTCGCTCATTGTTCCGCCACCTCCATTTCGATGAGCTCGCCGTATTTCTTAATCGCAGCTTCCCGCAACGCCGGGATATGGCCCGTCGGGAAGAGGCCCTGAGTCGCCTTATGCTCGCGCAGAATCAGGCGGGCGAGCGTGACCTTATGTACTTCAGTTGGACCATCGGCGAGCCCCATCACGAAGCTCTCCATGAGCTGGTCGACAAAGGGCATCTCCGGAGTGACGCCGAGGGAGCCATGCAGTTGCAGCGCCCGTACCGTCACATCATGGAAGACTTTAGGCATCTGCGCCTTTACAGCGGCGATATCCTTACGAACCGCCTTGTAATCCTTGTAGCGATCGATACGCCACGCGGTTCGCAGGACCAGCAACCGGAACTGCTCGATATCGACCCACGAATCGGCGATCTTCTCCTGCACCATCTGCTTGTCAGCCAGAACTGATCCCTGCGTCGTACGCGACAGGGCACGCTCGCACATCAGATCGAAGGCTTTGCGGACCTGCCCTATCGTGCGCATCGCATGATGGATCCGTCCGCCGCCCAGACGCGTCTGGGCAACGATAAAGCCGCCGCCCCGCTCCCCGAGTAAATGATCCTTCGGAATCTGCACGTCTTTATAATTGATGTACGCGTGCGCACCTGCGCCTTCAGGCTCCTGGCCAATTCCGACGTTACGCTTGATCTCCACTCCCGGAGTCTCTATCGGCACGATAAAGGCCGACTGCTGCTGATAGGGCGGTGCGTCGGGATCTGATACGGCCATCACGATATTGAAGGCTGCCCATCGCGCATTGGACGAGAACCACTTCTCGCCGTTCAGCACCCAGCTGTCGCCCTTCAACTCGGCTCGCGTAGTGAAGACCTTGGGATCGGCGCCACCTTGGGGCTCTGTCATCGAGAAACACGAAACGATCTCGTTGGCCAGCAGCGGCTCGAGATACTTCTTCTTTTGTTCCGGTGTTCCGTACTTCGCGAGGATTTCCGCATTACCGGTATCAGGGGCCTGGCAGCCGAAAACGCTCGGTGCAAAACGTGACCGTCCCAGAATCTCATTCATCAGCGCGAGCTTGACCTGACCGTAGCCTTGGCCGCCGAGCTCGGGTTCGAGATGGCAGGCCCACAGCTTGTGATCGCGTACGACCTTTTGCAGGGGCCGCACCAGTTTGTTGCGCTTCGGATCGCGCACGTCGTACGGCGAGTCGAGAATGTAATCGAGCGGCTCGACCTCTTCGCGGACGAACTTTTCCATCCAGTCGAGCTGCTTCTGAAATTCCGCTTCCGTTTCAAAATCCCAACCCACGATTGTTATCCTCCGTAATGCAGCGAGAGTGCCTCAGCGAAGCGAAGTTCTCAAGCGTGGCGAATGTCGCGAAGTGCCTGAGAGCGTTTGTAAAGAACCAATCTATAGGCAAGACTCGACCTAATTCTATGGACGCACTGATCACTCAAACTCTGACTCAGTTGGGTAACCTCGTCCGCACCAAGACTGCCGACGATGCGACCCACGTGCATTCAATTGAAACGCTACCCGGCCATGCGGGCTTCAGCTACAGCTTCATCCTTGAACGGCCCGGTGATCCGCCGGTCAAACTCGTGCTGCGGCTCGCGCCTCCCGGGGTCAAGATTGCAGGGCCGGCGGATATCGTGCGTCAGGCTCGGATCATGCAATCGCTCAAGGATACAGCGATTCCCGTGCCTCGAATTCTTTGGTGCGGGGAGGAGCCTGAATTCTTCGGCCGGCCCTACTTCGTCGGCGAATTTCTCGAGGGCGTGAAACTGAGCGACGACCCTTACGACCCACCCAAGATGGCCGAGTTGGCGCGCAAGGGGATCGCGATGATCGCAGCGCTCCACTCCCTCGATTCAGAATCGCGTCGCGATGCGTTCGGTGATCCGGTTTCCCTCGCCGAGGAGATCAACCGTCTCGACACTCTGATCGATCGGCCAACCCTCGATCCCAAGGTCGTCGCTCGAGGACCTGAATTGCGTGCGCGCCTGCGCGCCAGTATCCCCTCGAATCCACGCATCGGATGCGTCCACGGCGATTTCCAATGGTCAAACATCCTCTATGACGAAACCAAGCCGATTGCGTTGTTCGATTGGGAGATTTCCTCGATCGGCCCAACGCTAATCGATATCGGATGGGTCAGCTTCTTTGCCGACCAAAAAAGCTGGATTCCTGAGGAGACCCGCGTCCGTCCGCTGGCGCCGGAGGAAATCCTCGAAACCTATGCGGCGGCGGCGACCTTTCCGGTAGATCCCGACGAAGTACGATGGTTCCGCGCCTTCGCGGGTTACCGCTTCGGGGTAATCACCTGCTTCAACCTGATGCTCCATCGGCGGGGCAAGCGCGACGATCCGCACTGGGAAGAGATAGCTCTCTCGGGCCCTCTAATGTTCGAACGCGGCCTGGAATTGCTCGGATAAGGAGAGGCTTCGATGAAGCTGCATAACTTTCACCGGTCGTCTGCTGCTTATCGCGTACGCATCTTGATGAATCTGAAAGGTCTTTCTTACGATTATGCTTCGGTAAACCTGATGCGCGGAGAATCACGCCAACCCGCATACGAGGCGATCAATCCGCAAGGTATCGTGCCAACGCTGGAAGACGACGGCCACCTGATTACCCAATCGATGGCGATCTGCGAATATCTCGAAGAGAAGTATCCAAATCCCCCGGTTCTGCCTCGCGACCTATTCGGACGGGCTCGCGTCCGTGGACTCGCGCTGGCAGTTGCATGCGAGATTCATGCTGCGGGTGGTGGCAGACCTCAACGTCTGATCGGCGAGACCTTCAACGCAACACCGGAGCAACGCACCGAGTGGATGTGCCACTTCATTCGCGTTGGCTTTACCGCTATCGAGACGATGCTCGCGGGATCGAAGGATACGGGCCGCTTCTGTCACGGCGACACCCCAACGCTCGCCGATGCCTTTCTAGTTCCACAGGTATATAACGCCCGCATGGCGAAGGTCGATCTCTCACCGTACCCGACGATTCAGCGGATCTGTGCGAACTGCGATGAGCTTGAGGCCTTCGCCAAGGCTCGTCCCGAAGTCCAGCCCGACGCGAATTAAGCGGCTTACCACGCGACTATTTCTTCAACAGGGAGAAGCGTCGGAAAAACTCCCACATCATTTCACTAGCATCGATCAGGTCGGTGCTCGGTCCGAGCAGGCGCGTCATGCCGCGAGTTCCTCCGGGCCATACGTGCCCCGATCCCGAAAGCTTCCAGAGCACCACTTCGGTGCCCATCTTGCACGGAGCCCACACGATTCGCGTAGCGGTGTTATTAGCGTCCGGACTTCTAGGAGCACCCTTCTTCTCCGGGTCGGTGCGGGATTCCACGGGACAATCATCGAACATCCTCCACTGCCCAAGCACGTAAGAGACCGGAGGATAAAGGTCGCCGTGCGCCACTCCGCCCATCCGCCCGTAGCCACCGTCGTATGGAACGAAAGGATCGTCAGTGCTGTTGAAAGCCATCAGCGATACTGGCCGCGATGGACCCTTTGTATCGACCACCATGGCGCCTTCGACCGGTGCGATAGCCGCGATCAAATCGGAGGCCTCAGCGCCGAGCCGATAGGCCATCATAGCGCCGTTCGACATTCCGGTGGCGTAAACACGGCTCCGATCGATCGAGGTACGGGTTGCCAGGTCATTAATCACGGCACGGGCGAAGCCGACGTCATCGATATTTTTGCGCATCGCATAAGCACAGCATCGGCCGGCGTTCCAGGTGAGCGCTCGGCCGAAATGACCCGAGCCGTTGGGATAAACTGCGATGAAGCCGTTGCGATCAGCGGTGGTATCCATGCCGCTGTAGCGCTCCTCTGCGACCGCATTGCTCCCGCCACCGTGGAAGTTGAGGACCAGCGGCAGCGCCTTGCCGCTCTTGGCCTGGGGAGGCAGATGGACGATGTAGCTTCGGTGCTGCTCCTGAAAATCGAGTTCAATAGTCTGACTGCCCGGCAGCAGGCTTTGAGTTGCGCTATGGCCTATCAGCGATTTTGCGCAAAGTGCGAGCAAAAGCCCCGCGATGAAGAAGACCGCCCGTCTCATTCAACCCATCGTACCCGCCGTTGCAATTTAGTGGATGTAGAAAAACCGAGACCTTGGCCCACTCGCAATCCAACCGCGCTCGGGCTTATATTTCCTTAAACTCAGGCCGCTTGGCCCTTCTCAGACGGGAGCAAACACGATGCTTTACGAGCTGCGAGTCTATCATGCGATGCCCGGGCGGTTGCCCGATCTGATGAATCGTTTCGAAACGATCACCCTCAAGCTGTGGGAGAAGCACGGCATCAAGCAGGTTGGGTTCTGGACCGTCGGGATCGGCGAATCCAACCAGGACCTGATTTACATGCTGCAATGGGAATCACTTGCGGATCGCGAGAAGCGCTGGGGCGCGTTCGCCGCCGACCCGGAATGGCTCTCTGCGCGCGCCAAGACCGAAGAGAAAGGTCCTCTGCTCGCCTCGCTCTCCAATTCGATTCTGCATCCCACCAAATTCTCGGCCATGCGCTGAGCTAACCCGACAACGCGCAGGGAGGTAATCCGATGGTCCAGGTCACAGAGCTCGGCTACATGGGACTCAGCGTGAAAAACGTCGCCGAATGGAAGGATTTTGCCACGAAGATTCTGGGGATGGAGCTTGCCGAGGACGGCGAAAGTGACCGCTGCTATCTCCGCACCGACTACTGGCACCATCGTGTGGTCCTGCACGACAACGGAACAGACGACCTCGAATATCTGGGCTTTCGGGTCGCCGGACCCGAGGAGTTCGCTGCGATGCAGCAGCAGCTCAGCGAGGCCGGGGTAAAGTTTCGCGTCGGCTCAGATGACGAAGCAAACGAGCGGCGCGTGCTCGAGGTTCTCAAGCTCAATGATCCGGCGGGTAACCCGATCGAGATTTTTCATGGCCCCGAAGTTCAGTTCGTAAAGCCGTTTCATCCGGGACGCCGGATGCATGGGCGATTCAAGACCGGCAACGGCGGCATGGGCCACTGTATCGTCCGTCAGGATGATATCGCAGCGGCCAAGCGCTTCTTCATGACGCTGGGGATGCGCGGTGGCGTTGAGTACAAAATCCGGATGGGTAATCGGGTCGCGACGCCCGTCTTCATGCACTGCAACGACCGCGACCATACAGTGGCCTTTGGTGTCGGTCCGCAGAAACGCCGCATCAACCATCTGATGCTCGAAGTCGAAAACTTCGACGACGTCGGTCTGACCTACGATATTGTGCGCAAAAACAAGGTCCCCATAACCATCACACCCGGTAAGCACTCCAACGATCACATGTATTCTTTCTATCTGCGGAACCCTTCCGGCTGGATGATCGAATACGGATGGGGCGGCCGACCCGCGACCTATCAATCTGAGTACTATGTCGAGGATATGTACGGCCATCATCCGGAAGCCGGGGGCTTCAACGCTGAATGACGCCGACGGCATCGCACGTTGTCTGAGCAAGCTCCGGCAGTCCGGCTACCTGATTTTATCGGCGTAGGACCGACTCGAACCGGCAGCACCTGGCTGCACGGTTTACTTATGCAACGTGCCTGTCTGCCAGCCGGTCTGAAAGAGACCTGGTTTTTCGATCGCTATTACGACAAAGGATTCGCCTGGTACGGTTGGCATTTCAGTAAATCGAGACCGGATCGCCGAATCGGCGAGATCTGCCCCACCTATTTCGTCAGTGCGGTCGCCCGCGAGCGTATCGGGCGTGACCTGCCGCGATGCAAAATCATCTGTGTTTTTCGCGACCCAGTAGAGCGGGCCTATTCATGGTATCGGATGCGACATCGTCTCGGTGGGGTCCGCGGTTCCTTCGAAGAGGTGCTTGCGAATTCACCGGATCCTGAACTGCATCAAGCCAATCATTACGCTACTCGCTTGAGTGAATGGCGCACAACGATGGGCGCGGAGAATGTTGCTGCACTCTTCTACGATGACCTCTTCGCCGATCCGCAACAGTTCGCCGATTCCGTTACCGATTTCCTTGAACTCGATTCCATTGCGATCACACCGGAGTTGACGCGGCATCTCATCAGAAACGAAGCTGCGCGCGATTGCCGTAACTCCACTATAGCCCTTGCGGCCCATCGCTTCCGACGATGGCTCTGGGCGCGCCATCGTGGCGAGCTCGTGAACAAGCTCGATCGCTACGGACTATGGCGTTTCTGTTTCAGCAGCGGACCGACCTTCCCACCGATGGAACCGGACACCGCCCAGGCTCTGCGACGATCCTATCTGCCCGAGATCGAAGCGCTCGAAAGGTTTTGCAATCGCGATCTGAGTGCCTGGAAGAACGGGCACCGAGTCGCAGCCAGCCTCGCAGCGTCTAACGCATAGACCGGATTTTCCGATTGGCAAGCATGCCGCTCCTATGTGATGGTAGCGACCATGCCCGAACAGTCCGCAGTCACTTCCAACGATCAAGTTGATTACAAAGCGATTGCGTTGCTCTCCGGCGCCCATCTCTCTGATGACGTCAATCAGGGCGTCGTGCCCGCGATGCTTCCCTTCTTTATCGCGGCGCATCACCTGACCTATGCCGCCGCGGCCGGACTCGTCCTCGCGCAAACGCTGTCGTCATCAATCGTTCAGCCCGCCTTCGGGATGCTCGCCGATCGGCGCTCGATGCCTTGGCTGATTCCGCTCGGTCTCAGCCTCGCCGGAATCGGCGTCGCCCTAAGCGGCATCGCACCGACCTATGAGCTCCTGTTCGCCGCCATCGCCCTGAGCGGCGTCGGCATCTCGGCCTTTCATCCCGAGGCTGCCCGGCGGGTGCGTTATCTCAGCGGATCGCGGCAGGCGACCACTATGAGCCTCTTCACGGTCGGCGGGATGGTAGGCTTCGCTGTCGGCCCGATGTCTATTACGCCGACGTTAATCGCCTTCGGGATGCATGGTGCGTTGATTCTCGCCCTACCCGTCTTAGTCATGGCCGCCGCGATCCTGCTGCAAATGCCGCGGATTACGGCGGTTCATCCGTCGCAACGGCGGGGAGGCGCACATGTGGTGGCAGAAGCACCTGAGCGCTGGGGCGACTTTAGCCTTCTAGCTGTGATGTTGGTTTTTCGTTCCGTTGCCTTCTTCGGGCTCAACACCTTTGTCCCATTGTATTGGACGGGTGTGCTTCACGGCACGAAGGCGGGGGCCGCTTACGCTCTGACAACCATGCTATCCGCAGTTGCAGTCGGAACGCTTATTGGTGGTCGCCTCGCTGACACGCACGGACGCAAGATCGTCATTGTCGTCTCCCTGATCGCAGTCGTCCCGCTGATTCTTTTGTTCCTGTCGTCAAGCAGTCTTCTCGTCGCGGGCGCGATGCTGATTCCTGTGGGTGCGGTCCTCGCGGCCTCCAATAGCGTGGTCGTCGTGATGGCGCAGGAGTACCTGCCCAATCGCGTCGGGTTGGCAGCGGGCGTAACGATGGGGTTATCGATGACGCTCGGCGGCCTAGTGATGCCGCTCCTCGGTTCCATCGCCGATCACCACGGACTCTCCACCGCCCTTACGATCGTCGCGCTACTCCCGGCCGTGGGTTTCCTCCTAAGCCTCGGGTTGCACGAAAGCAGCGGCGGCACCTCGAACGAGACGATAGTCGAGCCCGCAGCCGAAGAACGGAATCTCGCGAGCCAAGCTCAGTAATCGAAGATTAAAACCAAATCGGCCGAGCATCTGCTCGGCCGATTTGTCGCTATGGCTTGCTATTCTTCGAAGCGGGTTACTTTTTCTTGATTTCCTTCAGGATTCGCCCCGGCGACATCGGAAGTTCAGTCATTCGCACGCCTACGGCCCGATAGATAGCGTTCGCCGCCGCGGCTGGAGGCGAAATGATCGAGCATTCGCCAACACCGCGCACGCCCAACGGATGGTCGGGATGCGGCACCTCGACGATGATCGATTCGATCAGCGGCATGTCGAGGCAGGTCGGAATCCGGTAATCGAGGAAGCCAGCGTTCCGCAACACACCCTTGTCGTCGTAGACGTACTCTTCATTCAGCGCCCATCCGAGCCCCTGCGTTGTGCCGCCGTGCAACTGGCCCTCGACATACGCGGGATGGATTGCGCGGCCGGCGTCCTGCGAAACCGTGGCCCGCAGGATCTGAACTTTACCTGTCTCGGGATCGACTTCCAGATCAACGATACATCCTGCGAACGAAGGAGCGCCCATCGGACCGGCGTGAACCGTCGCGCGACCGACCACCGGGCCACCCGTATGCTGCAGCTTGGTCGCAAGTTCCTTCAGCGTCATCGGTGCGACGCCATTCGACTTGCTGATGAATTTACCGCCGGTGAAATCGACCTTCTCAACGTCGATATCCCAGGACTTAGCGGCACGCTCTTTGAGCTGACGGAGCGCATCCTGGGCCGCATCGTGAACGGCCCATCCCGTCGCAAAGGTCGTCCGGCTACCGCCAGTAACGTCGGTCTGACCGATCGAATCTGTGTCAGTATTGGAGGGGCGAACGTCCTCTGCCGTGAGGCCGAGCACCTCGGCCGCGATCATCGCCGACGCCGCACGGGTGCCTCCGATATCGACCGAGCCCGTTACGACGCTCGCCGTGCCATCAACGTTGATATTCACCGTCGCCGAGGACTGAAGGCCAACGTTGAACCAGAAGCCGATCGCTACGCCTCGGCCACGATTCTTGCCTGTGAGCGGAGCTTTGTAGTGCGGACTGTTCTTCAGCGATTCGAGGACTTCGATAAGCCCGACGCGTTTGAAGGGTAGCCCAATAACCTGCATCGTGCCCTCTTTTGCCGCGTTCTTGAGTCGGAAATCGATCGGATCCATCCCGCATTTTTCAGCGAGTTCGTCGACAATCGTTTCGCAGGCGAAGGCCGCGTTGGTCGCGCCCGGAGCCCGATAGGCGGCAGTCTTGGGCCGATCGACCACAACGTCGTAGCCGTCGATGAGGAAGTTCTCCATATCGTATGGCGCGAGGATACACATCGCGCCTGCATTCACTGGCGACCCCGGAAACGCACCCGCTTCGTAGGCCATCCAGACTTCTGCGGCGGTGATACGTCCGTCCTTTTTCGCACCCATTTTTACGCGGATCTCGGAACCCGAAGTCGGACCCGTTGCACGGAGCACATCGCTGCGGCTCATTACGAGCTTCACCGGATGACCCGTCTTCTTCGACAGCAGCACCGCCAGCGGTTCGAGGTAAACGTTGATCTTGCCGCCGAAGCCACCGCCGATCTCGCGTCCTACAACCCGGATCTTGCTGTCCGGCATCCCGAGCAGAACGGCGCAGGCCGCACGCGCTTCCCACTGCCCCTGCGTCGAGGTGTGGATCACCGCTGTACCGTCGGAGTTGTAGATACCGGTGGCGTTATGCGGCTCGATATAGCCCTGATGGACCATCGCGGTGTCGAAGGTCCGCTCAACGACAAAATCCGCCGCCGCGAAGCCCGCCTTGATATCGCCACGCGTAAACTGCACGTGCGAGGCGATATTCGTCGGCTTGTCGGGCATCTCGGGATTGCGCACGCTCGGCAGCACGACAGGCGCGTCCGGCGCCATCGCCTCTTTGACCGTCATCACGGGCGGCAGAACTTCGTAATCGACCTCGATCAGATTGAGCGCCTCTTCGGCTATATGCGCCGAGGTCGCTGCGACCGCAGCAACCGCGTGGCCGTTATAAAGAGCTAAATCCTTGGCCAGGATATTCAGGCCAAGATGCTGGAGGTTAACCGGAATCTCGCCCAGCGCCGCCATCTGGTCGGGCAGATCCGGCAGATCCTTGCCCGTTATCACGGCGCGCACTCCGGGAAGCTTCAGCGCCTTCTCGACATTGATGGAGCGGATCCGCGCCCGGCCATGCGGACTGCGCAGGACCTTGCCATGCAACAGATCCGCGAAAGTTACGTCGGCGCCGTACTTCGCTCGACCGGTAACCTTGTCGATACCATCGTGGCGTATTGGTCGCGTCCCGATAACCTTGTAATCATGTGTGCCCGCAGCCGCCATAGCATCTCCTCCGTGCGTGAGATGGATAGCTGAGGATAGCTCGTCGCCTCACGCCGCTAAAGGCTTTTGTCTGACGTAACATCCGCGTAATAGTGTTGGGGCTTCGCGATGCAGCGGCCAAGGACCGATGGGCGGTGCTGGCCAACTGCTCGTTTCGCGACTTGATGAAAACCGTCACCCTGTCTGAATCGACTGCCAACATCATCGTTCCAACGATCGTGGGCTGCGCCCTTTTTATGCAGACCCTCGATTCGTACATCATTTCCACTGCGCTCCCGAAGATTGCGCAATCGATGGGCGAAAACCCCATCCATCTCAATCTCGCGATTACCTCTTATCTACTATCAATTGCCGTCTTTATCCCTCTCAGCGGATGGGTCGCCGATCGCTTCGGAGCCCTGACCGTCTTTCGCAGTGCGATCGCCGTCTTCAGCCTCGGGTCCGTGCTCTGCGGCTTTTCCAACTCGCTCGCGGAACTGGTGCTTTCGCGGGTGCTCCAGGGACTCGGCGGCGCGATGATGGTGCCCGTCGGGCGGCTCGTCGTCCTACGGATAGTGCCCAAATCTGGACTCGTCGATGCGATGGCCTACCTGACGATTCCCGCAGTGCTGGGCCCGGTGCTTGGGCCGCCCGTCGGCGGTTTCATCGTGACCTACAGCTCGTGGCGCTGGATTTTCTTCATGAACGTACCGGTCGCGATCGTCGGCGTCATCCTCGCAACGCTCTTCATCCCGAATATCCGCGAAGACGAAGCACAGCCGTTTGATATGCGCGGCTTCCTCCTGACCGGACTCGGTCTTGCCGGGGTGATGTTTGGTTTCGAGACGATCGGGCGCGGGATGCTCTCCAACAGCCTCATCGCCGCGGTGATGACCGGAGGCACGATCTGCCTGACGCTCTACCTCCTCCATACGCGACGCATCAGCCACCCGATAGTCGATCTGAGCCTGATGAAGATTCCTACGTTCGCATCGTCCGTGCTCGGCGGCGGATTGGCACGTATCGGAATTGGGGCGCTGCCGTTTCTCCTCGCGATGCTCCTGCAGCTGGTCTTCGGATACAGCGCCTTCGCTTCCGGGATGATCACCTTCACCAGTGCGGTCGGCTCGCTGACGATGAAATTCACGGTCGCACCGATCGTGCGACGCTTCGGCTTCCGCTCGGTGCTCGTCAGCACCGGCCTCATTGGCGGCGTCCTCCTGACCGTCTACGCGACCTTCCGGCCGGGCATCCCGATAAGCTTCATCATCGCGACTCTCCTCGCGGGCGGTTTTTTCCGATCACTGCAATTCACCTGTCTCAATACCCTCGCCTATGCGGACGTGAGCCAACCCGCGATGAGCGGTGCGAGCACCCTCGCCAGCATGGCCCAGCAGCTCTTTCTCAGCCTCGGTGTTACGATCGCAGCGCTTACGCTACACGTCTCGCTGGCCCTGCGTAGCGCTACCCAACTCGATTCAAATGATTTTGCAATCGGATTCGTTGTCGTCGGGCTGATCTCGATGGGCTCGATTCTGTTCTTCCTTCCGTTGGCCCATCATGCGGGCGCCGAGGTGAGTGGCCATGCGGCCGGACTCGCCGCCGTGCGAGCCGCCGAGCCATTGCCCGAAGCCGACTGATTGTTGTAGGGCGCGCCGAGTTGTAAGAAAGAAGAGTCCGCGCCGGGGGCGCGGTGCCTGCCGGACGGGGGGCGAGTCTGCGAGCCGCGGAGAGAAGTAGGAGTCTGCGGAGCAAGGCATTAAAAATTAAGACCTGCAGGAGTTACAGCATGGACAACCAAGGCGCGCTTGCCGGAATCAGAGTGATCGATTGTGGAACCTATGTCGCGGGACCTGCCGCGGCCACGGTGATGTCGGACTTCGGCGCCGATGTGATCAAGATCGAGCGCCCGGGCGGCGGCGACCTTTGGCGCCTCTTTTCGCGCTTACCCGGCTCAGCCAAATCGGAACTCGATTGGTGTTGGGTGCTCACGAATCGGAACAAGCGCAGCGTTGCGATCGATCTCGGCAAGCCCGCCGGACGCGACGCGCTCATCCGGCTCGTGAAGACCGCCGATGTCTTCGTCACCAACTACCAACGGCAATTGCTGCAGAAGTTCAGCCTGAACTACGAAGATCTGAACGCGGCTAATCCGCGCCTCGTCTATGCCCATCTGACCGGCTATGGCGACGCAGGCGAGGATTGCGATGACCCAGCCTTCGACGCCCTCGCCTACTGGGCTCGCTCGGGTCTGATGATGAGCGTGACCGGCCTCGATGGATCGCCGGGAGCACCCCGACCCGGGATGGGCGATCATCCGACCTCGATGTCCCTCTTCGGCGCGATCATGCTCGGGCTCTATCGTCGTGAGCGCACCGGCAAGGGTTCGCGTGTTACAACCTCGCTGATGGCCAGCGGCGCATGGGCTAATGCCTGCGATATCCAGGCGAAACTCTGCAAGGCCACCTTCCCTACGCGTACGCCGGGTGGCGCTCCGCCTAATCCTCTTACCGCCGTCTACAAGACTCGCGACGAGAAGCTTTTCCTGCTCGTGCTGATCGATCCCGATAACGAGTTCCCGCGTCTCTGCGCGGCCTTCGGCCAGCCGGAACTCGCAGAAGGAGACCTGTTCTCCTCGAACGCCGCTCGCGCCGAAAATGGTGCAGCCCTTTACGCGATTCTTCAGTCCCAATTCGAGACGGCCGATCTCGCCGAGTGGCGTAAGACCTTCAAGCAGAACGATATAAAGTGGGCGCCGCTGCCCAAGCTCGACGATGTGGTCGTCGACCCGCAGTTGCGCGATTCGGGTTCTATCGTCGGCTTCGATAGCGGCAATCTCGAAACGGTCAACAGCCCGGTTTTCATCTCGGGCGTCGAGAAGCGCACGCCGCACGCAGCCCCCGAAATCGGTGCTCATACGCGCGAGGTGCTGAAGGATATCGGCTACGCCGACGGCGAGATCGAAACGCTGATCAAGGACGGCGCCGTGAAATCGACAATGTAGCTGCTCGGTCGCACGCCCGTTTTACTATTGTTCCCGCGCGTTGCTCACCTCTCATTAGTCCAGGGACAGGGGGCGGGTGAGTCTGCGAGCCGCGGCCAAAACAAATCCGCGAGCAACGCGAGCGCGGGTGAGGACATTGCCGCGCGAGGAATCCCTAATTCTGGGAACCTCGCAGCGCTCGATCGCCTTTGCGTGGGCGTGGTGGAATCCGGGATTCTTCGTTTCGCGACGATTCAGGGACGGCTGGAAAAAAGGCCCTTGGATTGCTCACTCAGAATGCCACCAGTGGCTGCGTAGTGAGAACTATCCTCTGTCATTCTGAGCGAAGCGAAGAGTCCCGGATCCTTACTTGAGCTGTTCGAGTTGGGCGCTCAGCACCTTCTCCTGCGCTTTCAGCTCTTCGATCTTCTCTCCGATTTCCGCGATCGTTTCGGCATCGGCCTTAGCGCGAAAGCCGGGATTATCGAAACGTGCCTGATGGCGTTCCAAATGGCCCCGCGTCTCTCCGAGCTTCCTCTTCACCGATGCTCGCGCTTTGTCGAAATCGAACCCCTCAGGCGCCTCGACTCCAACTTCAGCCCAGTTCAGCGGCGCGAAGACCATCCGCGGCGGCCGAGGTTCACTCGTCGGCACTACCTTGAGATCCGCGACTTTGCCGAGCGTCATCGCATAGTCGCGCCAGTTGCCGAGGTGATCGGCATCATCATTTGCTTCATGACGCAAGACCGCCGTAACCCGTTGCCCAGGATGATGCCCCGCGAGCGATCGTAATGAGTTGATCGCCTCGGTCGTCTCGATACAGCGATCCATCGCGGAAGCCTCTTCTGGTCCCAATCGCGACTCTCCTCCCACGGGGAAAGGTGCGACTGCGAGATGGTCACTCAAGCCCGCCTCGCTCATATACGGACGAAGAGCCTGCCAAATCTCCTCGGAGATGAACGGCATAAACGGATGCAGCATCCGGAGCATCCGATCAAAGCAGGTTACCAGCACGTAACGCGCAGCCGCTTGACGCTCGCCACCCGCTTTCAGCGGATCCTTTGCGAGCTCGATGTACCAGTCACAGAACTCGTGCCAGATAAACTGATAGACCGTCAGCGCCGCGTTGTTGAATTCGTAGGCGTTGATCTCGCTCGTCACCTTTTCGATTGCAGCGTCGAGGCGACTGAGAATCCAGCGTTCCGCCAAACCCATCTTCGACGAATCGACCGGAGGCAGCGGTTGCGGCGCACCTTCGAGATTCATCAGGACGAAGCGCGCGGCGTTCCAAATCTTGTTCGCAAAGGCTCTTGATGCGGCGAGCCGATCGTCCGAGAGAATCAGGTCACGACCCTGAACACTGAGCTGCGCCAGCGTAAAGCGCACGGCGTCAGTGCCGTATTTATCCATGATTTCCAGCGGATCGACGACGTTGCCGCGCGACTTGGTCATCTTCTTGCCGGACGCGTCGCGCACTAGCGGCGTGATATAGACGTCGCGGAACGGCACGTCGTCCATGCACTTGATGCCGAACATCATCATCCGAGCGACCCAGAAAAAGATGATGTCGAAGCCAGTAATCAGCAGGCTCGTCGGATAGTATTTCTTGAGGTCATCGGTCTGCTCGGGCCATCCGAGCGTCGAGAAGGGCCATAGCCCCGACGAGAACCAGGTATCTAGCACGTCGTCGTCCTGTTTCAAGTCATCGCTGCCGCATCGCGGGCACGACGTCGGTCGCTCTTCGGCCACGACGGGCTCGGGCCTCTCGCACTTCTGACACCAGTAAGCGGGTATCCGATGGCCCCACCATAGCTGCCGCGAGATACACCAATCCTGCAGATTATCGATCCACGCGAAGTAGGTATTCTCCCAACGCTTGGGAAAGAACTTGGTCGCGCCGTCTTTGACCGCTTTGCTCGCTGCTCCTGCGAGCGACTCGCCGTTACGCCCCGGTTTATTCACGGCCATGAACCACTGGTAGGAGAGCATCGGCTCAACCGTCGTATCGCAGCGTGAGCATACGCCGAGCGCGTGCTGATGCGGCTCGATCTTTTCCAGCAGACCCTGCCCTTCCAGATCGGCGATAACGTTCTTGCGGCAATCCTCGCGCGTCTGACCCCGGTATGCGCCGGCCTCAGCAGACATCCGGCCGTGGATATCCATTACGGAGATTTGCGCGAGCTTATGGCGTCGGCCTGTCTCAAAGTCGTTGAAGTCGTGTCCCGGAGTGATCTTCACCGCTCCCGAGCCAAACGACTTATCGACCGACTCATCGGCGGTAATCGGAATCTCCCGATTAGTCAGCGGCAGACGGACCATCTTGCCGACCATCGCGCGATAACGCTCGTCCTCAGGATGAACCGCGACGGCCGTATCACCGAGCATCGTCTCGGGACGCGTGGTCGCAACAATGATCGATCCTGAACCGTCAGAGAGCGGGTACTGGATATGCCAGAGATTGCCCTTCGATTCCTTGTGCTCGACTTCGAGATCGGAGAGCGCCGTCTCGCATCGCGGGCACCAGTTGATCAGGCGATAGTCCCGATAGATCAGCCCCTCGTGATAGAGCATCACGAAGACTTTGGTCACTGCACGCGAAAGTCCCTCATCGAGCGTGAAGCGCTCACGGCTCCAATCGCACGATGCACCGAGCTTGCGCAGCTGATGGAGAATCTTGCCGCCGTAGGTCTCGCGCCAGTGCCATACGCGCTCGACGAACTTCTCGCGCCCGAGATCATGGCGCGTGACCTTCTCCTTGGCGATTTCGCGTTCGACGACGTTCTGCGTGGCGATCCCGGCGTGATCAGTGCCCGGCAGCCATAGCGTGTTGTAACCCTGCATCCGCCGCATGCGCACGATCACGTCGTGCAGCGTGACGTTGAGTGCGTGCCCCAGATGAAGCTGGCCGGTTACGTTCGGCGGCGGGATAACGATCGAGAAAACTTCGCCCGATCGCTTGGGATCGGCCTTGAAGTAGCGCCGGTCGACCCAGAGTTGAAACCAATGCTCCTCAGCGGCCTTGGGATCGAATGTCTTGCTCAGTTCCAACGGTGCCCCGTTCCTCCACGCCTCACAAAGTCAAAACGAGCCTCGGGCTCGAATGGCTGATCATATTGGACGGAAACGTCAGAACCAACGGTCAGGAGAGCGCTTTAGTCCTGGGAGCGGCGCGAGGCGACGCGCGTCAGAGGACGTATCGGCTGTGGAACAGCACTCACTGCGTCGAATCTGGTTTGGCTCCAAAGCGCCGGCACGAGCGCAGGCGAACTCTTCGCCGGGTCGCCAACCACAATCAGGACCGTCTTGTCGTGCGCCTGCACCAGATGCGCAACGTGATCGCCATGCACGTCATCCAGGATCTTCAGATAAGTCTCTGCCAAGTGCTGTGCCATATCAGGGTTATCAAACGTGATAAATCCGATCATCGTCCGAGCGCTTCCGCTTCCAAGCTCGATAAACTTGTCTCCCCGCCAGGAATTGCCCATCGGCAGCCAGTTTTCCGCATCACCCAGGTTCTGATGGATCAGCGCGATCATCATCAACTCGCCCATCGTGTTCTCGTCGATGAATTTCCATCCCGGCAGTGTCTTCTCGTAGCCATGCATCTCGATCTTCGCGGACGGTGAAGGATGACCAAAGTATTTCTGGGGATCGAGGATCTCGTGAGTCGTGGTCGGAGGATTCCGTAAGAGTTCGTTGACCGCGGCGAATCCTCCGTGCTTGTGGGCGTAGGCAACGAAGCGCGTCCCTGAACCATAGGGGAACCCGCCGGGTATCGTGAGAGTATCGGGTACCGAGGCCATCTCGCGCGGAACCGCCGAGCTTATATTGAAGATCTCGCTAAGCAGTTCGAGTCCCTGCTCACGATGGATGCCCTTAAGCGTGTAGAGCACGCCGGTCAGGGTCGCGTCGCCCTCAACGATCGCGCGGAAGGCCAATCGCCGATCGTCGTCATGCTTAATCTGACTCATACGGCTCAGATCAAAATGCTGATCCTGGAGGGCGTGGGTTAGTTCATGGGCGAGCGTCATCTCGTTGATGTAAGGAAACGGGATCGGCTTACCGCTGCCGTCGACCACTTGGGCCGTCGCGGTATCATCCCCCGCCAGAAGTACCATCTGCTTGCTCTCGTGATTGTAGAAACCTAAAAGCAGCGAGGTCTCCATGTCCATCCCGACTTTTTCGGGCAGGAAGTCTTGGGGCCACATCGCGAGCATCACGCCGACTTTGCGATCGTCCTGAAGGTCATGCTCCTTGGCATACTTGGCCATCGCCTCGCCCATGTGCTGTCGGACCTGCTCACCCGTCTCCACATCGAGCGCGACTTCATTTTTGAAAGAAAGTTGCCGCACCTCGGGCAGCTTGGCGACGATCGCTTTCATAGTGACGCGAGGATCCGGCTCGCCGGCAAAAGTCCACGAAGATGGCGAAAAGATAGAGAAGCTGAGCAGACCGATCGATGCTAAGTACAACAGCCGACGAGGCCGTGAGACAGCGCAGTTTGAGGATGGCACTCCCGGACCCTCCTCCGGGCGTAGCTAACCCGGAGTTTCAGTATGATGCCTAGTCTTGCTAAGTCGAGCGGTTATTGTGGTGCGAGAGGGGGGACTTGAACCCCCACAAGGTTGCCCTCACAAGGTCCTGAGCCTTGCGCGTCTGCCATTCCGCCACTCTCGCATCGTGGGTGGACTAAAGGGTTTATCCGGCTGCACGGAACATTTCAAGCGGCCCTCAACCCCCTTATGAACTCAAGACCCCCCGCTGCGCGGCCGACTTCCATCGATACACCGGCGAAAAGTTCCTCAGCGGCTTGTTAGAGCTGATAGTTTGGGTATATTCCTGTCGTTCAGAGATGCGGAAAGGTGCAGGATAGCCGCCACCCGCTTCGACCCGTGTATAATCTGGAGCTGACAGCTAGACCTTTTATAACGCCATGAAGCTTTCAGTCATTATCACGACACACGCCCGGCCGGATTCACTGGATCGGTTGCTCGAAAGCTTGATACCCCAGCTCGATCCCGACCGACACGAACTATTTATCGCGGAGAACGGCACGCCCCAGCCGTCTCGAATTGAGACCGGCTTTGCCGAGATGCATATCCACGACCCTCTTCCGGGCAAATGCCGGGTACAGAATCGCGCGATTGTGGCGGCTCAAGGCAGCATTATCGTCTTGCTCGATGATGATCTCGTCGTGAGCCGCGATTATATCGCGGCAGTTCAGCACTTCTTCGCGCGCTATCCGGAATACGCGGCGATGAAAGGGCGTATCCTGCCCGCCGAAGATCCTTGGGCTAAAGTCGGCATGATGGCGCCCTATCTCGACCTGCCGATCGTCGACGAGGGCCACGAGGTGATCGACGTTCGCGGCGTGCTCGGCGCCAACATGGCCTTTCGCTCCAGCACTTTCGACCACGTCGGCCTCTTTGATGAGCGCCTGGGTCCGGGTGCTGCTGGACACGAGGAAGAGACCGAGATGTCCCAGCGGATTCGGCGGGCCGGGATGCGTATTGGGTACTGTCCCGACGCGCTGGTCTATCACGACGTCGACCCCGAGCGCGCAACCCGTGAGCGCTATATCCGTATCGCACGTGAGCGCGGTTATTGCCGGACACTGCATGAGCATCATACGCTGTCAAACGCAATCGCTGAACGGACCTTGGCCGCACTCCGACTCAAGATTGCTCGCTTGATGCACGCGCCGGTCGCCCGGATCGCTCGCGAAGAACGCCGGCACGCGGTCGCGCAGGGGATTATCGACGGCCTGCGGAATCCCGGCCCTACAAGTCCGCAATAAGCTTCAGCAGATTCGCGCCGTACGCGTCCCAGGTGAAGCGTTCAGCGGTCTGCCGTGCGATTCCTCGTAGATCGCCGCGCACGCGCAGGAGCTCGTTAACCCCACGACTCAACGAAGCGACGTCCGTTGGATCACTAACAATCAGCTCGCGCATCGATGGATCGAAAGCCTCGGCAGCTCCACAAGCCTTCGTGCATAGCGCAGGTAAGCCTGCCGCCATCGCTTCCATCACGACATTGCCGAAAGGCTCAAAGAGCGACGGCAACGCGAACGCATCGACGGCAGCAAAAAGCCGCTCGATATGCGGTTGCGGGCCGAGAAAGTGGACTCGATCCGCGACACTGCTCCGATGCGCGAGTCGCCGGTAATGCGGCAGAGCGCGATCCGAGCCCGCAACCACCAGATGAGCCGCAGGCGTAACTTCCCGCCACCCTTCGATCAAAAAGCCCAAACCTTTGCGAGCAAAGCCGTTGCCGACAAACGCAACCAGCGCTGCAGCCTCCGACAGATGAAGTTCGCGACGGACCTGTTCGCGTAACGCGCCACTCGCATCCGGCCGGAAACGATCGAGATCCACACCGTTGTAAAGCGTCACGACAGTTGCAGGATCGAGCGCAAAGCTTTTTACGAGATCCGCACGAACCAGCTCCGATACGGCGATCGACCGCTTTAAGCGTGCCGAGGCAAAGCCGCGACGCTCGATCATCACTTGCATCCGATGGTACGGGCTGAGCGCCATCGCCAGCGCCGCAGACCGACTTTGCCACTGACGAGCAGCAGCTATGTAGCTTGAATGAGCGCTCCCGCCGGATCGCAAAATGTCCGCATCGAGAATCCGCCCGAAACTAAACACGAGATCCATCCCGGCCTGCCGCGCAGATATCGCGGCATTGTTCGCGAAGCTCCGCAGGCGCATCGCGCGCCCTATCCCGCCGGTCTTTACCTGCGTTACTTCGAGGTCCTCGCAGCGCTCTCCACGAATCTCGCCCGCAAAAAACCGAACGTGGTGACCGGCATCCGCGAGGATGCGTGCGGTGATGATCAGATCGCGCTCGGTGCCGCCGCCATCGGGGTCGAAACGTCGGGAGATCAGGCCAATACGCATGAGCGTCAGCCCGCAGAGTTTTCCAGGCGGTCGCGGTGAACAGGTTTCATCGATTTGCTACGATCTCTGGGGTTGAGGAGGAGTATGATGGTTGAGGTTCAGTGTAGCAGTTGTCATACCCGTTATCGTGTCGACGAGCGGGTTTTGCCAGAAGGGACACCGACCTTCAAGTGCTCGCGATGCGGTCATGTGTTTACGATTGAGCCCCGCCGCGATCATACTGCCTCACCGCCAAAGGCCAAAGCTGCTCCCGCATCGCGGACTCGCATAACACCAGAAGAGCAAGCACCCCCGCCTGAGCCAAAAGAAGAACCCAAGGTCGAAACTTCAGCGAGCGAGCCACCTCCATCGCAGGTGGAGGAACCCGAGCCAGCCGTAGATATCGCCGAGGCTCCACCTGAACCGACTCCTCCTCCGACGCCGCGCACGATGCCCGAACGGCTACGCCCGGCGCCCGCAGAACCCAAGACTGCCAAGCCCAAGATCAGTACCGCTGAGTTGCTCTCTCGGCCTCTGCCCAAGCCATCCGAGGCCACTGAGGGTGAGAATCTGGCGTTCGATTTCAGCAACGAAGATGACGCCCTTGAGGATGATTCGGCTGCCGCGATGGCTGAGGCCAAGCGCAAGGAAGCAAGCATCGCTCGCCCAGCCACTCAGTGGACGGTCGGTACCGACACGAAGGCTGAGGAGTTCGAGGCGGATAACCCCGGCTTCGAACTCGACGATCAGCCGGTGCGCGCGCCCATCAACCGGCCGCGAACCCCACGTGTTCCGCCCAAGCGGCGAACCAATCGCGACGAATTCGTCGATGACGCAGACGCACCCGTCTACAACGCGGGAGTTTCTCACTCGGCGCGCTTTTTCCTTGGATTACTCCTGCTCGTGCTTATCGGCTTTGTCGGGACAACCGTATCGATCCACACTGCGCCGGCAGCGGCGCGCAGTCTTCTGAACGGCTTGCCGATTGTCGGCGATCGCTTCGGCTCACCCATCACGCCGGCCCGTATGGTTGTGCTCCACGACGTTCATTCAAAGCACGAACGGGGCAAAGATGGTCGATCGCTGCTGGTAATCGAGGGTCAGGCCGAAAATGTAACGGCTGGCCCACTCCATACGATAGGTATCGCAGCCGCTCTCGAAGTCGCGCCCGGCAAACCGATGGCTCGACGAGAGGTCTATTGCGGTAACAGCCTAGCCACCCGAACGGTGGCGGAGATGACGCCGCACGAGATCGACTTCTTCCAGAGCCTGCCTCCTGCAGCGGCCTTCAAGGTCGATGCGTCTGGAAGCTGCCCCTTCGTGATCGTCTTTACGCAACCGGCAGCGGGCGCAAATCATTTCGCGCTCGAGATCACGCGGGCAGAGATCGCAGCGTTACCGGCCGCTGGGTCGAATTCGTGACCGCGTTGAAACCTAGGCGTTCTTTTCTTCGGCGACCATCTCCTCGTATTCAGCGCTGTCCATCAAGTCGTCGAAATCCGATTCGTCGCTGACTTTGATTTTGATCAACCAGCCATCGCCGTACGGATCCTCGTTAACCGTCTCAGGACTTTCAGGGAGATCTTCGTTAATCGCGACCACCGTTCCACTGACCGGCGCGTAGATATCGGAGACCGCCTTAACCGATTCAATCACCCCAAAAGGATCGTCCTTGCTGACTTTATCGCCAACGGCAGGCAACTCGATGAAGACAATCTCGCCCAACTGCTCCTGGGCATGGTCAGTGATACCGACCGTCGCCACTTCGTCTTCCATCGAAACCCACTCGTGTTCTTTCGAGTACTTCAGCCCTGGCGGAGCCTCCATTTACTCCTCCCCTGTCAGACCGCGCCGTAAAATTCACCAGCTCGAAGCGCGGCTACCTTCTGCCACCATGAAGCGCGGCATCGGCGTCGTTGTCAAGCTCAGGTTAGCAACGACGGGAAGGTCACCAACTGAAAAGGTGTAAAACGTAACACTCCAACTGAAGACTGGAGGCAGACTGCGCATGATTATCGGAGTCCCGAAAGAGATCAAACCTGACGAACGCCGTGTGGCGATCACGCCGGCGGGAGCCGCCGCGTTTCGCCATCATGGTCACCAAGTGATCGTCGAGCGCGGCGCTGGCCTCGGCAGCGGCTTCTCCGACGCCGACTATCGCACGAGCGGAGCACAGGTAGTCACTGATGTTGCGGCCGTATGGAAACGCGCAACGATGGTGCTCAAGGTAAAGGAACCACAACCACCTGAGTACCGTTTCCTCCGTCCTGGATTGATTCTTTTCACTTATCTGCATTTGGCTGCGGACCGCCGTCTTACGCGCGAACTGCTTGAGCGCAAGGTCACTGCCCTCGGTTACGAAACGGTCCAGCTAAACGACGGAAGCCTGCCGCTGCTCGCCCCGATGAGCGAGGTCGCGGGCCGTCTAGCATTGCAGGCCGGCGGATGGTGCCTGCAGGCTCAGAACGGCGGCGCGGGTGTTCTTCTGAGCGGCGCGCCGGGTGTGCGGCCCGGTCGCGTTCTCGTCATCGGCGGAGGCATCGCTGGATTCAACGCCTGTCGGGTCGCAGCGGGGATGGGAGCCGCCGTCACGATCCTCGACGTCAACCCGGTACGATTACGCTATCTCAACGATCTGCTTGGGGCACAAGCCGTTACCCTGATGTCCAATCAGGCGACACTGGCCGAAGAGTTGCGCGCGGCTGATCTCGTAATCGGAGCTGTGCTCGTTCCCGGGGCCCGCGCTCCTCGACTCGTTACCTCTCGGATGGTCGCGAGTATGAAGCGTGGCGCCGCCCTCGTAGATATCTCAATCGATCAGGGCGGGATTGCCGAGACCTCGCGCCCCACGACTCACGGCCGACCAATCTTCGTCGAGCACGACGTCGTGCATTACTGCGTCACCAACATGCCCGGAGTGGTGCCTCACACTTCAACCTATGCGCTGACCAACGCCACTACGACGTACGCGCTTGCGATCGCCGATCAAGGATTGCTGACCGCGGGCGAGAAAGATCCGGCGATCCGTCTCGGTCTCAACACTCATGATGGGGCAATCGCCCATCATGCGGTGGCCGAAACGATGAAAGTTAAACCGCGTTCGCCGTGGGACTAGTACTGACCCTCGACCAGCGGTTCGATGGTAAGTTTTGATTGCAAGTTGTCGACGGCGACCTCGCATCCTTGCGAGGCCAAATCATTGGCGCGAACCCATCGACCGGCGTTAGCAATAAAGGTCGGCAGGTCGAGAACGTTTTCGGACAGCGACTTCTGCTCCTTTGCATAGTTCGCGGTCCAGACTATCTGCTTTGACTTCTCGTCGACGAATTGCAGCGTAAAAGCCACGGCAGCCGGAGTCTGCGCCGCGTAATCGTAGCCCACGCGCTCCCGATAGCGATGCACCGAACCATAGAGAACGCCGTCGACGCTAAGCTTTTTTCCAAGCGTCAAAGCGTTTTGATCCATATTGGCAGCCGTCGTCGGTGGCAATTGCTGCATCGCCTCGACGACGTCGTCCTGTGGCACTACGGTCCAGCCGCCAACCATCGTTGTGCGGGCATAAAGCTGAGCTGAAACTGATTCCGCGGCTCCCGACGCCATCTGTCCGTCGATTTTGTCGGGCTCGTCGATCAGCGGCATAACGGCAATCTTGTGGATGATCACCTGTTTGCTCGATCGCACCGCGTGCACATCGAGTCCGGGCGTGCCGTTCGTTCCCGGAAGGAGATGATAGATATTGCCGAGGGCGTTAACTTCGCTGCTATTGGAGAAGCGGTCGAAGGTGCCGCCACATCCGGCCATCATCAATGCCAGCGCCGCGACAGCAGCGTATGCTCGCCAGAAGCTCTTCACAGGGCCACCTTGATCGCTAGCTCCTTGAGCTGTCGCTGGTCGACTTCAGTTGGCGCGTTAGTCATCGGATCGACCGCCTTCTGCGTCTTGGGGAAGGCCATCACGTCACGGAGGGAATCAGTACCACAGACCATCATCGCGATCCGATCGACGCCGAAGGCGAAGCCGCCATGGGGCGGTGCTCCATAGCTAAGCGCATCGATCAGGAAGCCGAACTTGGTGATGGCCTCCTCGCGCGACAGACCCAGAATCGCCAAGGCTTTAATCTGCAGTTCAGGGTCATGGATACGAATCGACCCGCCACCCAGTTCCTGGCCATTTAGCACCATGTCGTAAGCAAGCGCGCGAGCCTTGGCCGGATCGGTATCGAGCAGATGGATATCGTCCGGATGCGGCGCAGTGAACGGATGGTTTACCGAGACCATCCGGCGGTCTTCCTCGCTGTATTCAAACAGCGGGAAATCGACGATCCAGAGGAACTTGAGCGCATTGGTATCGCGCAGATTGAACTTGGTCGCGAGTTGCAGGCGAACATCGCCGAGCAGCGGCCGAATCGTATTCTTCGGCCCAGCCATCAGCAGCAGCGTGCCCCCCGTTTCCAAACCCGATGCAGCCGTGACTCTCGCCCGCTCTTCATCGGTAACGTGGCGACCCACCGGACCTTGCCACCCACCATCGGCCGCTTTGACCCAGGCGAGCCCGAGACCTTTCTGCGTGCGCAGTGTCTCGCCCATCTCATCGAGTTCGCGCCGACTTAGTTGATGCTTCGCGGGCAGCGCGAGGCCGTAGATCGACTCACCCCGCGCGAGAACATCGGCAAACACCTTGAAGCCGGTGCCTGCAAACGCCGCTGTGAGATTCTTCATCTCGAGGTCGAAACGAAGGTCGGGCTTGTCAGAGCCGAAGCGCTCCTGTGCCTCTTCATACGACATCCGGGGAAACGGCGGCGTCAGCGTGATTCCCGACGCGAATTTGTAAATCGATGCCATCATCCCTTCGCCTATTCGGATGATGTCGTCGATTCGCGGACCCGTCATCTCGACGTCGATTTGGCTGAACTCGGGCTGACGATTTGCGCGCAAGTCTTCATCGCGGAAGCATCGCGCAATCTGATAATAGCGATCGAGCCCACCAATCATCAGGATCTGTTTCAGTAACTGCGGCGATTGCGGTAGCGCATAGAAGCGGCCGGGATTCACGCGACTGGGTACAAGATAATCGCGCGCACCCTCGGGCGTCGCCCGCATCAGAATCGGCGTCTCAACTTCGATAAAGCCCTGGCTATCTAGCCAATCGCGCGCTCCGCGCAATGCCTGATGGCGTCGGCGTAGATTCTGCTGCATCTCGGGACGCCGCAGATCGAGATAGCGATACTTCAACCGCACTTCCTCGGCCGCGCTTTCGCTGCCTGGACCGAGCGGGAATGGCGGCGCTGCGGAGACTCCAAGAATCTCAGCTGCCGTTACTGCAATTTCCACCTGTCCGGTCGGCAGATCCGGATTGACCGTCGCTTCCGAACGCGCGATCACTTTTCCTTTCGCGGCAAGGTAGTACTCCGAGCGCGCATTCTCGGCGACGACATGCGCACCAGCATCGTGGGCAGGATTGAAAACGAGCTGCACAATACCTTCGCGGTCGCGCAGGTCGATAAAGATTACGCCGCCATGATCACGCCGTGCCGCGACCCATCCCCATAGCGAAACTTCACGGCCGATATCCGTGGCGCCCAGAAGTCCGCAATAGTCTGACCGCTCCCAGGGCGGTATCGGCGAATATACGCTTTTGTCACTCATCTAGAATCGCTCATCGCTGATGCTTCACTTAACCGCGCCTCGCGGAGTCGGCTGCCCCCCTGGCTCGCTACGCTTCTGTATCTTGGTTCGGGAAAGGATACCTGCGCTACGACAGCTGCGAAATAGCCGTTTGCTCCGTCACTCCGTCGCGCCGCGTACCTCAGCAGCGACACTATCCAGCGCAACCTCGCTCTGACTACTCGCTCGGAGGTCGCGCAATTGGGCTACGCCGCGCGCAAGCTCGTTTTCGCCCAGAATAACTGCGAACCGCGCGCCGATTTTATTGGCGCGGCGCATCAAGGCCTTAAGTCCCCGCTCAGGCGAAAGCGTCTCCACGCGCAAACCCTTGCCACGCATCGACGCGGCGATCCGAGCTGCCGCAATCACCGCCGCATCACCCAGCGCGATCACCGCGGCATCGGGGGAGGCTTCCGGCACATTGCCCTGCGCTTCTAGCGCCAAAGCCAATCGTTCGACTCCGATAGCGAAGCCCGTGCCCGGAATCGCTGCTCCACCCAGCGCCTCGATTAAGCCGTCGTAGCGACCGCCCGCCATCACTGCGCTCTGCGATCCGACCGCACCCGAGACCACCTCGAACGTGGTCCGCATATAGTAATCGAGACCCCGAACCATCCGAGGATTCACGACGTACGGAACACCACATTCCCTGAGTAGCTGTTCGACCGTCGCGAAGTGCTTCCGACAGGTCTCACAGAGATAATCGAGACTCTTCGGCGCCCCTTCGGCAACCTTCACGTCGATTTTGCAATCGAGCAGGCGCAGCGGATTTCGCTCCAGCCGCTGATGGCAATCCTCACAGAGTTCGCTCAGATGGTCGCGGCCATACTTGAGGAGAGCCTCCCGAAAGGGCGGGCGGCACTCATTACAGCCCAGCGAATTGATCTGCATCTCTAGTTCAAGCCGCAACTCGCGCCGCAACTCATCAATCATGATCAGCAGTTCGGCATCGCAGCCCGCATCGGCACGACCGAAGACCTCGATCCCGAACTGATGGAACTGGCGGAAGCGCCCCTTCTGCGGCCGCTCGCGCCGAAACATCGGACCCGAGTAGTAAAAGCGCTGCTCCGGATCGCTGCGATCTAGCCCGGCCTCGATATAGGCGCGGATCACTCCCGGCGTTCCTTCAGGTCGCAGCGCAAGTATCGTCTCGGCCTCGTCCTGATCGGTGAAGGCGTACATCTGCTTCTCGACGACGTCCGAGGTCTCACCGCTGGAGCGCTTGTAGAGTTCGACGCGCTCGAGCAACGGCACCCGCATCTCGCGGATCGCGTAGCGCTCGGCAATCGCGCGGGCTGTATCTTCAACCATCGTGACCGCGCGCACGCTCGGCCCGAGCAAATCCTGAAATCCTCTGAGACGTGTCAGATGCAAGGGAATGAGTCCTCGATGCTAAAACCACGGCCTCGATGGGCCGCGCGATCCGCGCTGCACGGGCCGTTGAACGACGAGAATCGTAACTGGCACTAGATGCAGTAAAAAGAGGCCGCCGAATCGGCGGCCTCTCCTAATCTCCAATTCGACGCCGCGCTTATACCGTGAGAATATTGATCGTGCAGGCCGAGCCGAGCCCGATCACGTGCGCCATCCCGACCTTGGCGTTAGGCACCAGCCGCTCCTTCGCGCGCTCATCTTCGGTGAGATGCCATACCACCTCGCAGATATTCGCGACACCGGTGGCGCCCAGCGGATGACCCTTGGAGAGCAATCCACCCGACACGTTTACCGGCGACTTGCCTCCGAGCCCGGGATGCTGTCCGCCGCCCTCTTCGATAAACTTCCCCGCTTCGCCATCGCCGCACAGACCGAGATTCTCATAGTGAACCAGCTCGGCCGTCGCAAAGCAGTCGTGCAACTCGGTCAGGTTCACATCCTTTGGTCCGGCGCCCGCGAGCTCGTAGGCCTTCTGCGCCGCACGACGGGTGAGCGTACTCACATCGGGCAGCGTCAGGTCGCGGTCGGTATAGGGATCGGAGGTCAGCACGGACGCAGCAACCTTGGGACGTCTCCGGCCGGCAGCAAACTGCTTCAGCTTGTCTTCGGACACGAGAATCGCCGCCGCCGCGCCGTCACCAGTCGGGCAGCACATATAAAGCGTGTTCGGGAAGGCGACCATACGTGCCTTCATCACGTCTTCGAGCGATACTTCGTTGCGATACTGCGAGAACGGATTTTTGGTCGCATGCTTGTGCGACTTCACCGAAATCTTGGCGAAGTGCTCCAGCTTGGTGCCGTACTTCCGCATATGCTCAACGCCTGCCTGGCCGAAAACTGCGGGCATCAGGCCCGAGCCTATACGACCCTCAGTCGAATACGCCGGGTCGGAGCCACCGCCGCCACCGCCGAGGAGGCCCTGCTTGCCCATCTGCTCGACGCCAACGGCCATCGTCACGTCATACATCCCCGACGCAACGCTCAGATAAGCTTCGCGGAAGGCGGTTGAGCCCGTCGCGCAGGCATTCGCGACGTTGATAACTGGCACACCGGTTTGGCCGATCTGCTGGAGGATACGCTGACCGACCATCGCATTGGACTGGTAGAGATTACCCGACGCGAACATCTCGACGTCTTTGATCGTGATGCCGGCATCCTTGAGTGCGATCAGAGCTGCTTCAGCTCCCAGCTCAGGTACCGTCTTGTCCGGATAGCGCCCGAACTTGATCATCCCTGTTCCCAGCACGTAAACGTTGCGCATCTTGAGTCCTCCTGAGGAACCGGCGCCTTCACCGGTAAGCCTTTAAGCAATCGCGCGATCTCGCGCGACGCGATTAGTTCTTGATTGGGCGAAACTGGAACGCCATCACTTCGTTGCCTTGGCGATCCTTGGCGACGGGATTAACCACCAACTCGACGGGCATCCCGAACGCCTGCTGCGGGTTCTTCTGCAGCTCTTCGGGATCGACGTCGATCAGGTTCGATTTAACGCTGATACCCTCAGGCAAATCGACAATCGCGGTGATGTAAGGCGTCTTGATGCCTGGGAATGACTGATGAATTACGGAGAAAACCCAGACTTTGCCTTTGTCCGAAAGCGGGACTTGCTGGAAGTTTCCGGCTGCTCCGCACTTGGAACAGGCGACTCGCTTTAAGTCCAGGAATAGCGCACCACAGCCGCCGCACTTAACTGCCACTAGATGCGGTTTCGGTTGCAGCTTCAGAATCGGAAGTATTGGGCGCGGACCCGGTTCAACCGGCGCCGCTTGCTGCTCAGCCATCGATTTCCTCCAGCTTTCGACGTGGAAAGCGCCTAAACACTCTCCGCCCTGCGAGTCTCCCACACGGTTCTGCGAGGCGTCAACCTACCCTGGTCTTAAGCCATCGGCTCATGCACTGCTTCAGCGATCTCGGCCGGCGAGAGACGACTCGAATCAGCGCCTCGTACCAGTCCCACGACACCCACGATCGCGATTACGATTCCGATCAACTCACGGGACGTGGGGCGCTCGCCCAGAAACATGATAGCGAAGATAAAGGACATGATCGGCACGCCGGGAATCACGAAGGCGGTTGTCCAGCTCAGCGACAAGCGATTAATCGCGCCGTACCATGTGAGCGATCCGAGAAAATAGACGAGGCCGCCGGTGACGAACCCGAGAAGCAGCACCCGACTATCGAGGATTGCGCTCGGTGCCGCCCGACGCGTCACGATCAGAACAACGATTAGCGTCAGAGCGGCAAAGATGTAGCGGGCCCCCGTGATGGTGATCGGACGCAACGGCGGCATCAGGCGCAGCGATATCACGTGCGAAATCTGCCAGAAGAAGGGCGTCAGGAAGACCAATCCGGCGGCGTAGAGAGGCTTGAAGGCAGGGCCGGCCTCCGAAACCGAGCCGATACCGAGCAGGATAACCGCCGTTGCGATCAGTTGTTTGATCGAGGGTCGTTCCCCCAGAAAGAGACTCGCGAGAACGAGCGAATAGATCGGCTCACTCTCGAGCAGAATCACCCCCGCGACCGCATCTATTTCGCGCAAGCCGTAAATCAGCAGCAACGATGTTGCAAAGGTACCGGTCAGCGAAAGGATCACCAACCGCAGGATCAGCTCACGACGCATCAGTAGGGCGAGTTCGCCCTTGAAGGCGAGAATTGTCGTGGCGCAGATTGCGGCGGAGGAAACGGAAACCGTGCAAAACAGCAGCGGATCAATATTGAGCGCACCGTAGCGCATCACGACTGGCTGGAGCGCTGCGATTACGGTCGCAGCAACCGCCATGAAGATCGCGACGGCCTTGGAACCTCCCGACTGCGCCGGCAAGATTCCGTCGTTCGTACTCAAATCTTTCGATGTATCTTCCTGATGCTGCATCGGTCGCGCCGCGCGGCTATGGTAGTCGGCTGCGGATTACTTGGAAATGACGGACTCGATCGAAAAGCCTGAAGTGACAACAGCGAGTGCCGAGCCGGAGTGCTCGACGGAACCATCGCCGGTCGCGATAGCTGGGTCTCTGCTCGACCGACTTGCTGCACCGCTCCTTGCCTATCCGCTGATTACCTTCACCGGATGGCTCCTCTTTTTCCTCAACGCGGGTGGCTACCCGCTCTATACCAAGGGCGAACCACGCGAGGGGGTCACCGTCTTCGATATCGTTAATGGCGGCGGTGTGATCCTGCCGATGCGCGCCGGTGTCGAGATTCCCTCTAAGCCGCTCCTGATGCATTGGATTGCCGCGCTCATTTCCGTCGCGACCGGCGGGGTCACGGAATGGAGTGTGCGGATGCCTTCGGCGCTCGCGGCGGTCGCCGGGATGTTGGTCTGTTACGGCTATGTTCGGCGCCTCTTCGATAACCGATCCGGACTGATTGCTGCGCTGATTCTCGGCACGACCTTCCAGTACCTGCAAGCCGGTACCGGTGCGCGCGTTGATATGACCCTGACCTTTTTCATGGAGGTCGCCTTTTTCGAATTTATTTGTATCGCCGAAGGGCTGAGCCCGCGTACTACCCTGCTCTATTTCGCGATCGCGTTCGCGATCCTGACCAAGGGGCCGATCGGAGCCGCACTACCAATCCTCGTCGCGCTGATCTGGCTTATCGTCTATCGGCGATGGGAGCTGATCTCGCGCCTCGATTTGAGGCGTGGGGCCGTGATCATCGGTGGGCTCAGCGGGGGATGGTATCTCGCCGCGATCTTTTCGGGTGGCCTTGCCTTCGTTCGCAAACAACTCCTGTCGGAAAATCTCACTCGGATAATCCCGCACGGCGGTGCCTCGATGCCGCATGTGCATCCCTTCTACTATGAAGATCTCTCCCTGCTGGCGGGCTTCCTGCCCTGGACTGTGATCGCGGTGATTGCGGCTGTGCAATTCATGCGTGGTTCCCGCCGCACCGACCCGCGTCTCGGCTATCTGTTCATCTGGTTCGCTGCGGTTCTGGCCTTTTACAATCTGCCTCAGAGCAAACGCGGGGTTTATCTGCTCGCTCTATATCCTGCGCTCGCTGCGATAATCGCCATCCAACTCAACGACGCGATCGGTCTTCGCGATCGCCTCGCTCGATTGGCATCCGTCTTTTCCCGCGCTATCGGCGGCGCATTGCTCGCTATCGGCGCAGTAGGAGCGATTGCCCTGATATTTCTCTATCTCTTCCCCGCAACGATTCAGGCGCTATTGCGGCACTTCGGTATCGTCATACCAGAGTTTACGGAGAACCTCGCAGCGGCGGTGAAATTCTGGCGCTTCTGCCCGCCTCTGATCCCGGCATTGATAGCAGCTTCGGGCCTCTACCTTCTCCGTGCACGCGCGCGCCTTGAAGGACTCTGCGCGGCACTTATCGTTGCCACCAGCGGGCTGGCGCTCGCGATCAATTTGGTAATCGAGCCGGCACTGGCCTCAACCCTAGCGCTCAAAACCTTCGCAGCGGAAGCACGGAAGATCACGGCGGGAAAAATTGTCGGCTATTTCGGCAATCTGGACTACGACTTTGCGTTTTACAACGGGCGCGATTTGATTCTCACTACACCACTCGATCCGAACGGACCTGCTCTGCTGGTGACGCCCGAGGACGATTGGAAACTCGCGCCCGGAAATCTTAAGGCCGAATACAAGACGCTCCTGCGCAGTAATCCCACCGACCTGGACGGTTCGGGCCGGATGCTCCTGCTCGAGCGAACTGGCACATCGCCAGCGACGCCTAAAAATTCAGGCTCCGGCAGAGAGGCGTGAGCAGGATCAGGAAAGCCTGTTCTTCCTTAACTCCGATACTGTCGCGACCAGCCGCGGCAATACTTCGCCCGTTGGCCCGCGCAGGCTGAAATCGCAGATCTGAGTAATCTCTGAATCGTAGAGATTCGCTTCGATCAGAATACCGCCGCGTTGCTTGACCTCGATCGCGAAACCCGCGGCCGGATAGACCGTCGCCGACGTTCCCGCGACGATCACCAGATCGGCCCGCGCCGAATGATCTACGCACTCCCCCAGAACGTCGCGCGGAATCGGCTCGCCGAAGGCCACTGTATCGCCTTTCAGTAGACCCTCGCATTCTGGGCAGTGCGGTGGCAGCGATTCGAGACTAATCTGCTCGGCCTCAAAGCGCGCATTGCAATCGAGACAACGGATCAGTTTCCAGTTGCCGTGAATCTCGGCGAGGGCTTTGTGACCCGCCTGCCGATGGAGGTCGTCGACGTTCTGCGTGATAAGAAATCGCAGCACCTCCATTGCTTCGAGTTCCGCGAGTGCTGTATGGCCGGGATTCGGCTTTGCGACCTTGAGTGGCCGCCAGAGTTCGTCATCCTGACGACGGATGCGGTCCTCCCAACCCTTTTTTGGGTCCTGCAAGAAGATCTGATAGCCGTTCATCGGCGGCTCGCCATACTTGGTCCAAAGCCCGCCGGGACCACGAAACGGCGGAATTCCACTCTCAACTGACATTCCCGCGCCGGTCAGTGCGATTGGGTAGCGCGCGGCAAGCAGCGCCCGCGCTGCACCAAGCATCTGTTCATCAGCCGTCATCACGCGTGATTGAGCCATCAGTGCTTCCTCTCAATCGATTGATTAGACCTTTTTTCTGTCTCAAGAAAAGGGCGGGCTCGAGAAACGGCGCAGCCTGGCGACTATCAGGCAACTACGCAGGAAAGAAAAGTGAACGCAAAGGCGGCCCATCCGGGTTCGTGCCCGATGAGTTTCAGACTGCCCGGCTGCACCGATTCATTGGCGACCAGACGATACATCCGCGGACGATCGACGCTCACGATATAGCGGTCGTCTTTCTGTTCCGCATCGAGGCCGGGACGCTGTCCCTCTCCCAATTGCAATTCGACGCACGCCACCGCGCCGGATGGCGGTGTCATCACGAGATTTACCTCGGAAGCGGTGTAGCGCAACGACAAAACCGCCCCATCTGCCTCCGCGCGTGACGACTCCCCACTTACCGTCCAGGCGCCGCTGAGGTAAGCCAACCCTTCCGCCTGATGGCCCGGGTCACGATAATCATTGAGCTTGGCCTGGACGACTCCGCTCGGCTTGCCGAACTGCCCCCGCGCATACCCTAGGTACAGCTCGGGCGTCACGCGATAGCAGACCGCACCGGGCTGATCGATATCCCGAATCGGTTCCATCGGAGCAGGAAACTCCGCTTCGGGATTCACTTCTCGCAGCACCTTTTGAAGCTGGGCTTCGGTTTCGGCATAAAGCCCCTCGCCAAAATGGTAGTAGCGTAACCGTCCAGCCGTATCGATTAAGTACTTCGCCGGTCAGCATCGGTTGGAATAGGCCTTCCAGCTGGCATAGCGATTGTCGAGCACGATTGCGTAATCGAGGCCATACTCCTTAATCGCTGCGAAGACGTTCTCTCGATCGCACCCGAAACTGAACTCGCGAGCATGAACGCCGACGATCGTTAGCCCGCTCGGCGCGTATCGTCGATGCCATTCGGCCACATAGGCCAGCGTGCGGATACAGTTCACGCAGGTGTAGTCCCAGAAATCGACCAGTACGACGTTTTCGCGCCGGTCGTTTTTCAGATCGACCGGTTCGCCCTGCAATCACTCGCCACCTTCCAACGACGGGGCGAGAATAGTCTCTTTGATTTGCGGCATACGATTCTTATACGGCGAAGCCCCGAATCAAGGTTTCGGCAGACTACCATAACTGCCACCAAAGTCCGCATCCAAAGCCATCCGAACGATGGTGGTCGGGTGATCGATTTGACGCACGAAAGGCCCTCGCGCTAAGTCGATGCTATGAGCTCAGGCCTCACTATAAAGGTCATTGAGAGGAGCGATCGGGTCGCGATGGAGCAGGCTTGGGCCTTGCGCCGGATCGTCTTTATCGAGGAACAGGGCGTTCCGGAGGGGATCGAACTAGACGATGATGACGCTATCGCCACGCATGTCCTCGCGACCGTAGGAGACACACCCATCGGATGCGGACGGATGATTCCGCACGGCGATCAGGTAAAAATCGGGCGAATGGCGGTATTAAAGGAGCGCCGGAGAGAAGGAATCGGGCGTCAAATCCTGGAATATCTGATGAATCTCGCTCGAGAGCAGGGCTTCAAGCATGCGGTCCTTCATGCCCAGATGCATGCCGAGGGGTTCTATCTCAAATGCGGCTACCAACCTAAGGGTGAGATCTTCGAAGAAGCCGGCATTCCCCATCGTTTGATGGATCACCCTTTGTAGAGTTACTCGTAGCTTATCCACAGTCGTCACTGTCGAGCTTGTTGGCGAATCGATCTGAGCTGCGTTGGCGGATCGGAAAGCGGTCTGCTAGAAAATTTGCATGGCGTTGATACGGGGCACAACGCTCGCACTCGTTGTTGTTTGGGGGGCCTTCTTCGGAAGTCACCTCGACTCCTCTTTTCTCTGCCAACATCACGATTTTAGCCGCATCGCTGCGCGAACCCATACGCTTCAGAACGTCCATGCGGTGCGCGCAAGGCGCGCGCACCGTTTCGATCGTTTTACCTTTGAGCGGGTTCTTCCAAGTTTCGTTCATGGGTTCGATTTCTGCGTGCCCCGCCATCTGTCTGTGGTATCGCCCTACACCCTGAGGCTTGCTCGCAATCTTTTTTTATTGCTGAGCAAGTTACTCCTTTGAACGGGTGGATTCCGTATTTTGCGATGATCGGTCGCATGAGCTCCTCCTACCCGAAACTGATAAGCGAGCCAGGCGGAAACCAGCGACAGGTGCGTCTTGATAGACCCACCATTTTTGAACGGAGCTTTTGATGAACCCACTAAAACCGGAAGGGAGTAAGATCGCGGCTATCAACGACCCTATAGATACTGTCCGCGCCGTGATGGTCGAAGATCCGAAAACAGTCCGGGGAATGCTCGCGGAACGCGACGAAAAGTTCTGTGATCGCTGTCTCGACCCTAAGCACACAATCGCCGGTATCGTCTTCTTCATGGACGCTTCTTCGAAAATCCTCGCGCACCTCGGGCGCAACGACTGGGCCCTGTGCGCCGATTGTCTCGATTCGCTGAAACGACGCGGCGCGGAAGCCATTACAAGCAGTCGCAGCTGGGGCAACTGACGCCATGCGCGAACTCACCATGTCGGTTGAAGCGGCTATGTCGGATAAGAGCGCGGTCGCTTTCCGCCGCTTTGACGAGCGGACACGGGACGCGATTCGCTTGCTGATAACGAAGAAGGTGATCGGCGAGCACAAACGGACTCCGCTCGGCGATCACAGCGACGCGCTTGCCCGGGTCTTGAACTACTTGCGGCGCGGTCCGTCGACCACTGCGCTGGTAATCGTGTGCACCAAGCCCTTTCAACAATGGCGCATCGCTCGGCTAAGTGGCGAGCGTGGCAAAGCACCGACTTTCATCGACGACCAGGTTTACAAATCCGAAGCCAAGGCGATGCATGCGCTCTTCCTGAAGCGGATCGAAATGCTAAACCGCGCCTGATTCACCACTCTCCTCTCCTAAGACTCCGACATGGATGAGACTCATATCCACGGCTACAGCGATAAGATTAGTGTGCTGCCGGGCGACCGCATCAAGTTTATGGTTAGTGTCGACGGAGCGTCGATCTATCATGCCGAGATCGTGCGGCTAATCAGCGGCGACGCGAATCCCGCCGGGCCGGGAGTCAAAGAAGAAGCCATACAGACCGCGCTCGACGGCGACTATCCGGGCAAGCTTCAGCCGATCCGCTCGGGCTCCAATATCGTCGTCGACGACCAAGACAACTTGCTCAACCTCGGCACCGCGATCACGCTTCATGCCTTCATCATGCCGACGACCCCCGCCAAAGGTCCGCAGGGGTTAATCACCCGATGGGATCCGAAGGCCCGTCGCGGCTGGGCATTGGTAATCAACGCTGATAGGAAACTCGCGCTGTGGATTGGTGATGGTCAAGGCGGCTTCGTCGAGACCGCGTCGAACCACGCGATGCATCCCGGCGTATGGTACTCCGCGGGCGCCAGTTACGATCATGCGACCGGGAAAGCCGTCGTTCATCTCGCACCGGTGGTAAACGCGGTCAATTCAACGATCGGACGGGTGGCCAAACTACCCGCGGGCGGCACCCACGAGATCCAGGCTGCCAATCTGAATTTCCACGGTGAGACCCCTGCAATGATAGCTGGATGGAGCGACGGATGCTCTGCTTCCGGTGTCCAACTCGTCGCTGGCTGTTACAACGGCAAAATCGATCGCCCACTCGTCTACAGCCACGCGATGAGCATCCGGGAATTAGAAGAGCTCGCGGCAAGCCACGAACCCGACAGCCGAGGCTTAGTCGCACGATGGGACTTCGCCGATGGTATCGGCTCCGACGGCATACCGACCGATCGTGTGACCGACACCTCGGGCAACGATCTACACGGTCGATGCGTTAACGCGCCGGCTCGCGCGATGACCGGATACAACTGGAAAGGTCGCGAAGAACATTTTATCCACGCACCGCGCGAATACGGCGCGATTCACTTCCACGATGATGATCTCGAAGACGCAGGATGGGAGCCGGCCTTCGAACTGACGCTACCTGACTCGATGCGTTCAGGTATTTACGCTGCCAAACTCACATCCGGCGATGCGATCGAGTACATCCCATTCGTGGTACGCCGACCGGCAGGTGCTCCGACCGCCAAAATCGCCTTCCTGATGCCGACCGCGTCTTACATGGCGTACTCGAACGAACTGCTCCTGTTCGCTCCTACCGAAGCGGTCGTGGCTCGTCCGACAGTAATCTCGCCGGACGATATCTACCTGTACACGCATCCGGAGCTCGGGCTTTCGACTTACGACCATCACGCCGATGGAAGCGGCGTCTGTTACGTCTCGCGGCTGCGGCCTATCCCCAACATGCGCCCGAACCATCGCTTCGACGGTTTCCTGTGGGGACTCGCGGCCGATCTCCACCTGATCGATTGGCTGGAGGCGCAAGGCTTCGCCTACGACGTTATCACCGACGAAGACCTGCATCGCGAAGGAGCGGCGCTGCTGCGCGGTTACAAGGTGATTCTGACCGGGACGCATCCCGAGTATTACTCGTCGGCGATGCTCGACGGGATGGAAGACTATCTGACGACCAGTGGTCGCCTGATGTATCTCGGGGGCAACGGGTTTTATTGGGTCACCTCCTTCCATCCCGAGAAGCCTCACCTGATCGAGGTCCGCAAGGGTGAGAGCGGATCACGCGCGTGGCAGGCCAAGCCCGGCGAATACTTCCACAGCACGACCGGCGAGCGTGGCGGGGTATGGCGCAATCGAGCCCGTCCGCCGCAGAAGATCGTCGGCGTCGGCTTTTCAGCGCAAGGCTTCGATCGCTCGACCTACTATCGCCAGATGCCCGATCGTGGCGATTCGCGCGCCGCGTTTATCTTCGAGGGCATCAAGGAAGACGAGAGGATCGGTGATTTCGGCCTCTCAGGCGACGGCGCGGCCGGGTTCGAAATCGATCGCTACGATCTGGCGCTCGGCACACCGCCCCATGCGCTCCTCGTTGCCAGTTCCGAGAACGATTCCGACGGGATGCAACGCGTCGTCGAGGAGATCTATTTCAATTACCCGGGCACCGGCGGCACGCAGGATCCTGGCGTTCGTGCGGACATTGTTTACTTCACGACGAACGGTGGCGGGGCGGTCTTCTCCGCGAGTTCTATCGCGTGGTGCGGGAGCCTCTCGCACAACAAGTACGAGAACAACGTCTCGCGCATGACCTGGAATGTGCTGCGCCGCTTCGCCAGCGACGAACCGCTGACTTAGTGCGGTGTGTCGCCAACAAACTCCACCGATACCCTTGGTCAGGTGTGGCGGAGCCACGCGATTCCGACAACGACCAAGGCCACAGCACCAAGTCGCGATAGTGAGCAGGTTTCTCCTAACACGGAAACGCTAAGCCCAAGCGCGACCACAGCCTCGAGCCCGAGAACCACGATATAGGCAACACCGAGATCGGCCCGGCGCATCCCGAGTGTCTGCAGCGACGCGCCAAAAATAAACAGCGCAAAAAGCGCCATGGTTGGCAGTGGCCGGGTGAGCCCCTCTGAGAGCTTCATGCAGATGCCCCCGATCGCGTATGCGATCGACGCAATTACCAGTTGCAGGAATGCGCAGTCCATAACGGTCGAGGCTGCGCGATTCGCCCCGGTGGAGTCAAATAAAAAGGCGGCGGTCCCGCAGGACCACCGCCTTTTAGCTTCGTAGGGATTGCTTGCCTACTTGCCGACGACGAACGCGCAGCTCGTCGTACCGCTGCCACCGATATTCAGCATCGCGAACTTCTTCGCACCCTCAACCTGATAATCGCCGGCCGTTCCAGTGACCTGGCGGAAGCAATCGAGCATCTGGCGCACGCCCGTGGCGCCCACCGGATGGCCCGCGCCGATAAGACCGCCGCTCGGATTAATCGGCAGCTTGCCGGTCGGTTCGATTACACCCTCTTCGATCGCCTTCCACGACTCACCCGGCTTGGTCAGGCCAAAGTGGTCGATCGCCATGTACTCGGAGGTCGTGAAGCAGTCGTGGGTCTCGATGCCGTCCACGTCGAAGGCTGAGCCGACGCCCGCGCGGTTAAAGGCATCCACAATCGCCTGACGGGTATGTGGCAGGACATACTGCTCGTCCTTGCTCTCCGCGACCTTTGCGTCGAACTCAAGGTAGGCCGTGTGATGGCCCCAGCCGAGAATCCGCGGAATATCCTCCAGCTTGATTCCCTTGCGCTTTGCGTAATCAGTCGCGAATTTTTCGGACGCAAGGAACAGGATCGAGCAGCCATCGGTTACCTGCGAGCAATCGCCGACACGGATACGGCCCGCGAGCACCTGGCGGAACTTCTCGCGCTGCTGAGGATCTTTTTCGGCTTGTGGCCAGTTGCGGGTTTGCGCCAGCGGATTGCGCCGCGCATTCCCATAGTTGATCGCCGAGATGCGCTCCAGATGTTCGCTCTTCAAGCCGTAGCGCTTGTCGTACTCATCGCCCAAGCGGCCAAAAAGCCGCGGGAACGGATAGTCCTTACCTTTGCATTCGCGCTCGTACCATCCAGCGGTACCGAGGAAGTCGCCGCCCGTGACGGTATCGACCGTCTTCATCTGCTCAAGTCCGACCACCGCTGAGCAGTCGTAACGTCCGGCTTCAATCTCAGCCGATGCTGCCAGGATCGCAATCGAGCCGGAGGCGCAGGCCGCTTCGTGACGGGCCGTAGCGACGCCGGAGAACCCCGGATCTAGCTCCAGAAAGAAAGCCCCGAGCTGCCCCTGCTTGGCGTAAAGTTCGGCTGCGAAATTACCGACGTGCGCGCTGCCAACGTCACGCGGCTCGACACCCGACGATGTGAGCGCATCGGTCGCGGTCTGCTTCATTACGTCGACGAAGTGCTTACCTTCCTTCGTCCAGTTGCGGGCAAAATCACTTTGCGCCCCGCCGAGGATATAAACCGGCGCTTGTTTCATGTCTGATCGTCTCCTTTGTCTGAAGCCGCGGTTGAGTAAAAGCTAGTCCGGATTATGCCATGCGCGGCCGTCATTGCCGATCATTACATCAGCGGCGACCGGACCGAAACTACCTGCCATATAGTCATGAAGAGGAATCTCTGGATCGTCATTCCATTGATCGAGGATCGATTGAACGAACTCCCACGATTTGGCCACGAAGTTGTCACTGACGAAGAGCGTATGGTCACCGCCCATCACATCGAGCAGCAGACGCTCGTAGGCATCCGGCGAGGGACCCGTGAACTCGCTCTGATAGCGCAGATTCATTCGCACCGGCCTGAGCGATAGATCGAGCCCCGGCTGCTTCGCCATCACTTCGAACGAAAAACCTTCGTCCGGCTGTATGCGAATTGAAAGCGCGTTCGACGGCAGGTCGGCATTGCTATTGAAAAGAATCCGCGGCGCGCCCTTGAACTGGATATAGATCAGGCTTTCACGACCCGAGAGACGCTTGCCGGTCCGCAGATAGAACGGCACGCCGGCCCAGCGCCAGTTATCGACGTACGCTTTGATCGCTACGTAGGTTTCAGTCGTCGAGGTTTTGGGGATGCCCTGTTCTTCCAGATAGCCCTTCACGGCCTGTCCTTCGAGCGCGCCCGGTCCATAGCGACCGCGAATCACTTGATGACGTGCTGCGCCGGTAGCGATCGGCCGCAGCGCGCGAAGGACATCGAGCTTGGCCGAGCGAATTGCCCGAGCGTCGAGCGAGACCGGCGGCTCCATCGCGATCAATGAAAGCAACTGCAGAATATGATTCTGCACCATGTCGCGGAGGGCTCCCGCCGGATCGTAATACAGCGCCCGCGTACCGACGCCTTCGCTCTCTGCGACAGTAATCTGAACATGATCGACGTTGCGCGCCCCCCACATCCGCTCGAAGATCGCATTGGCGAAGCGCAACACGAGCAGGTTCTGGACTGTTTCTTTGCCTGCGTAATGGTCGATACGAAAGATTTGCGACTCATCGAAATAGCGCCCCAGCAGGCGATTCAGTTCGAGCGCACTGGCAAGGTCACGACCGATCGGTTTCTCGACGACCAGCCGCGTAAAGCTCGCCGACGCAGGGTCAGTGATCAGTCCTGCAGAGGCGATCCGCTCGACGCATTGGCCGATCGCCTCCGGCGGAATCGAGAGGTAATAGATTCGATTCGGCGGCAGTCCATGTTGCGCCTCGAGCTGTTCGAGCCGCTCTTTCAGGCGCGTAAAGCCGTCGGGCTGATCCAGCCCGTCGACGTAATCGAGGCGTGCGGCGAAATCGCTCCAGCATTGATGCTCCAGTTCGAGCCGTGAGAAGCGTGCGGCCCAATCGCGTGCGTCGGCGCGGAACTTCTCCAACTCCATCGGACGGCGCGCAAAGCCGATCACGTTAAATTCGCGCGGCCCTGCTTCCCGTCCACAGGCACGGAGATTGTAGAGCGCCGGAATCAATTTGCGTTTCGCCAGATCCCCGGAAGCGCCAAAAATGACCACGGTGCATGGCGCCGGCTGAGGTGCTTTCGCGATATGCAGTGTATGATTCATCTGCAAACTATAGCCCCGCCGCATCCTCAAAGCATCGTGAAGCCGACCTTGCCACTTCATCCTGACCGGCTTGATACGTGAGGCCGGGGTCGCGACAATGAAGCGTCCCCTCTATCAGGTAAGTATGGAAACAGAGAGCCCAGCACTCGGAGGTGTCAGCGCGCTACCCCCGCCACCGCGATGGCGTTTCGATCTTTCGGAATGGATTCTGGTTATCGCCTGGAGCTTTATCCTCTTCGCTCTGTCGACCTCAGTCTTTTCCGCAGCCAACACAGCCTCGATAATCGAACCTGTGTTGCGATGGATGTTTCCGACTCTCTCCAACATGAGGATCGACATCCTGCACAACCTGATTCGCAAGCTGGCACACTTTACGAACTACGCGATCCTCTTTTGGGTGATGATCCGCCGTCCGATGGCGGGGCGTCCGTATGCGGCGCTCGGTCTATGCGTGCTTTACGCAATGACCGATGAGTTCCACCAGATCTTTTCGGGAGCCCGAGGTCCTTCGTTATACGACGTCGCGCTGGACTCGTCCGGAGCCCTCTTCAGTCGCTTCCTCTACGCCGCGATCACCGGCCAGTTCTAGCTCTGCCCTTCGGTCTCGATGATCGCCGTGATTCGATCCATCCGATCGTAGAACGCTCGCAGATTCGCAAGCTGCGCAGGGATTTTCACTTCCCCGGTGAAGCCCAGATAGTAGAGCTGTCCATAGAGCGCAAAGTCGGCATAACCGATTTGTCCTAGCAGGAAGGCGCGGCGATCGAGCGTTTCGTCGATCGGCGCAAGCATCGTTACAGCGCGATCCAGATTAGCCGCACGATCGCGCACCATCTGATCGCAGAAGCCAGCGCCATATTTACGCTCGCGCACCAATCGCCAGAGCGCCTCACGATCATGGCCGAGCTTGCGATAGTGCTCGATCTCATCGGCCACCGCGGCCCGAAACAGCACATCTTCCAACTCAGTATCGAAGTACCGGGCAAGTCCGATATGAATCCCACGCCAATGCTCGGGAAAAATCGTTGGCTCCGGGTAAGCCTCTTCAATCCGATGGGCAATAACGTCGGACTCTGTGATCGTCTCGCCGCTCGGCAGCGTCAGCGCCGGCACCATCATCTGCCCCGAGGCGGCGAGCAAGTTACGGCGATCGACGTAATCCACCTCGATCAGTTTGTAGTCGATCCCTTTGTAATCCAGAATCTTGCGGATCTTCGCGCAAAAGGGGCTAGTTCGGAATTGATAGAGGCTTACGTTCGCCATCAGGCCTCGGCTTCGGGTATTCGACTGTTGGTGATCAGGAGCATGGCTCGGAAAACTACTCTAGCAGTTGTTGCCAACCGCGAAAGCAGATATCGGTTGCATTGTCGTCCGATGAAAAAAGCAACGGGGAGGTCTCAAGTCGACCTCCCCGCCTTTTCATCGATAGCTGGATCGCTTAGGAGAAGAACATCCGCGGCGGTTCGAGGCCGGCGCCCAAGGTGCCTTTAAAGACCTTGAACAGATGATCGATATCCCACGGTCCCGGACTCATCAGCACGCGATCGGGCTTCATGTGGGTGTAACGTGAAATCCGGTAGCCGGAAGCTCCGAAGCATTGCCCGTTAACGTCGGCCGCCTCATCACTCGCGAGGTAAACGATAATCGGCGGCACGTTCGCCGGGTCCATCGGAGTGCCGGTCGCGCTTTGGCTTTCTCCAGTGGCTCCGGGCATCCGACCCGCGGGAATCGTATCGGTCATGCGAGTAGCGGCGCCGGGGAAGATCGCATTGCAAGTAACGCCATATTTCCCCATCGCGTTCGCGGTGCTGTAGGTGAGTCCAAGAATACCGGCTTTAGCTGCTGCGTAGTTTGGCTGACCCGGACTCCCCTGCGCCGAGTTCGAGGAAAAATTGATGATACGGCCGTAGCGCCGTTCGCGCATATGCGCCGTCGCGGGGCGCATCGTGCAGAAATGGCCACGCAGATGCACCTTGATAACGGCGTCCCACTCCTCAACGGCCATGTTGAAGATCATACGATCGCGCAGAATCCCGGCGACGTTGACCAAGATATCGAGCTTGCCGAAATCCTTGATTGCCTGATTAACCAACCCCTCGCCGCCCTCGGGGGTTGAGATATCCATATGGTTACTGGCAGCGTTCCCGCCCTTGGTCTTGATTTCAGCAGCGACCTCGTCCGCGGGCGATGCCGTTTCCTTCTGACCAGCTACCGTTACGCCCAAATCGTTAACGACAACCGCCGCGCCTTGTGCTGCGAGAGCTAATGCGACTTCGCGCCCGATACCGCGTCCTCCACCGGTTACCGCCGCGACCTTACCTTCAAGATGACGTGCCATAGTTCCTGTCGCTCCTTCGACGGCGCGGTGCGCCTGTCCGTGGAATTATCCTGTCTGCGCCTGCTTCTTAATCCGTTCCAAGTTAACAACGCCGTCGGCATGATCCGCAAGGATCAGCCATTCAGTCGGCAGTAAGCATTTCGCATTCGGTGCGGGTGATCCGATCATCGCGGCCGTAGCTCACCCGGCACATCTTGCGATCATTTGCACTGAAATAGTCGCCGTAAATTGCTGCCGGGGTCATGACGACTTCGGGCAGCAGCAGGAATTCGAGATCGACCCTTTCCCACTTGTCGATACTCGATTCGCTCGGGGCGGGAATCGCGCGGAGATAGTAGGTATCCGTTCGCAGGCCGTTGGCGGTTTGAGTTCGCTCCGGGTCACCCAACTTCTCCACGACCGCACTGCGATCCGTCCCGTCCTTGAGCACCATGTCGGCATCGTGCTGGCGTTGCGCCGTGACCTTGCGAGCGTGGGAATCAATCAGCAGGCTGCATCCGCTGCCAAGCGAGACCGAAACGATAAGGAGAAAGACTAAGGGCCGAGAGGTTATCGTTAGGTGCTTCACTTACTCTCGCCCGAGGCCGCCTGAACAGGAAGCGCGGGGAACTCGGTCAGGATTCCAAGAGGAGTCAGACGCCCGATTTTGCCATTCGGTTCGGTAAACCAGAGATTCCCGTCCGGGCCGGTAACGATAAAGCTAGGTGACACATCTTTACCCAAAGTGATCAGGCGCGAGTGTCCGTCGGTCTCGAAGCGCGCAACAGCGTGTTCGGCAGGCAGCGTGACCCAAACAGCGCTATCGGCCCCGGGCGCCAAGCCCATCGGCACAGACTCGGTGGGCAGAGCGAATTCAGCCGTTTCCCCTTGCGGCGTCATTCTTCCAATTTGCTTGGTCCCCAATTCAGTGAACCATAGATTACTATCTGGTCCTTTAACAATACTGTTAGGCGCACTTCCCGGATTTGGCAGAGAAAATTCATCAAGCTCGCCATCGGTCGAAATTCGCCCGATACGATTCCCGCCGTTCTCGGCAAAGTAGAGTTTGCCATCGGGGCCAGCCACGATACCTGCCGGAGCACGACCCGCCGCAAGGGCATATTCGGTCAGGCTCCCAAGCGGTGTAACGCGCCCAATACGATCGGATCGATGCTCGGTGAACCAGAGGTTGCCATCCGGACCCAGTGTGATCGCCGCCGGACCGCTATTCTCGACCGGGAGTTTGATAAAGACGACCTCGCCGTTTCGGCCCAGACGTCCGATTCGGTTCGACGCCGGATCAGTAAACCAGATTGCGTCGTCGGGTCCTTCCGTGATGCGCTCCGCAACGGCCTTCGCTGAGAATAATTTGACCTCGCCGTCGAGCGACATCCGCCCGATGTGACCAGTCGAAAATTCTGCAAACCACAGAGCGCGATCGGTGCCCGAGGCTATCGCAAACGGAGCCGAGTTTGATGGTAGTGTAGGCGTCGCTTGTGCCGACCCAACTTGAAGCGAATCGCCCGCATTAGTGCCACTCGCCTCCTCGGCTGAAGCCTCGGCCTGCGGACTCCACGGGAGATACGAACAGGCTGACGAATTCAGGAGTGCCGTCAGACCTAGAACCGGAACAATGAGCCGAGCTATCAGGCGGCAAGAACGAGGAACGTATTTCACGAAGCGGCGCTGCTATCGGTGCCAAGGAGATGTTGGCGCAGAAATGCGGTCAGAGGGCCATCGACGGTCGCGCCGAGTTCGTGGGAGCCTTGAGGAAAATAATGGGTCTCCACATGAGCACCGCGCTCTTCGAGTTCCTTGGCCAAACTCTCTGCCTGTTTGACCGGCATCTTGCGGTCGCGCTCACCATGCAAAATCAGGACATTGCAGTCGAGTTTACCCGGGAGATTCTCGACGACGCTGCGCTCTTTCAAGGCTCGCTTGCTCGGCCAGACCTGCCGCAAAATCCGGAGCTTCGTGCTCAATGAAGCCTCTGGCCAGAGCTTCGCCATGTCATACGCGCCGGATTGCAGGATTACCGCGCGCGGACGCGAATCAGAGTCCATCAGCAGTCCGGCTGCTACGGCACCATCGGCCATACCCCATACGGCGAGACGCTTGGGGTCCACGTCGGGCCTTGCTGCTAACAAATCGAGGGCGTGGCGCGCCGCCTCGACCGATTGCGGACCCACGAAGCGACTCGGCCCCGAGGATTTGCCGTAGCCGGGAATACTGATGCAGGCGACTTCGACACCAAGTGTAGTGAAACGCTCGGTACTATCGATACAGTGCTTCGCATTCCCTTTGTCGCCATTGAGGACCAACAGCGCGGGAATACGCCCGGGATTGCTGGGTCGAGCCGTGAAGCCCTCTATCTGATACTGATCGCTGCCCGAACTTATCTGAAAAGCAAATGGCTGGATCGTCGGTCTAGGTGGCGCCTCCACTTTAGGCGCGGGGTGACTGCAGGCACCTATCAGGATCGCACCCGCGACGAGCGCAAGGGCTCGCCTCTTAACGGATGGTCGCCGATGCGACGACCGACAGGTACACATAGTGAATTAATCTACCCTTAACGAGGCGGCTTGAAAACGCCGCTCAAAATCCGCTCAGCGGCCCTCACCAGCTTTGGCCGTTACGTTGAATCGTATCGCTCTTTCGCCAATACTCATGCTTCCGATAATTGGAAAAGCCAAATAATCAGCCATGGAAAACAGTGCAGCTGCAGCTATCGACTTTGAAAAGAGCGGCGGAATAGTTCCGGTCGTCACGCAGGATTACGCGAGCGGACGGCTCCTGATGGTCGCCTATATGAATCGCGAGGCCTTCGAGGAGACCGTAAAGACTGGCCGGGCGTGCTACTTCTCGCGCTCGCGCAATCGCCTGTGGCGCAAGGGCGAGGAATCCGGGAACCATCAGACGGTTCGCGAGATTCGCATCGATTGCGACACCGACACCGTCCTTTTGCGCGTCGATCAGCACGGCGACCACGCCGCCTGCCATGAAGGCTATGAGTCCTGCTTCTTCCGTGTGCTCGACAACGGCGCCTGGCGCATCGCCGACGAGCGTCGGGTCGATCCTGCGAAGTATGGCCCCGGGTACGGTCATCAAACAAAACCCAAAGCGTAAGATCGCTTTCTCCTTTTATGTCACAAGATAACGTTCTTAAATTCGGAATTCCCAAGGGTAGCCTCGAGGCGCAGACCCTCGAACTGATGCGCAAATCGGGATGGCGCATCTCCGTCGGTGATCGCTCCTATATCCCGCGCGCTGACGATCCCTCGCTCAGCTTCCGCCTGCTGCGACCGCAGGAGATGCCGCGTTATATCGCCGATGGCACCCTCGACGCTGGTATCACGGGCAGCGATTGGATCGTCGAAAACAACGTCGATCTCGTTCAGGTCGAGAGCTTTATCTACTCGAAGGTTTCGCTTCAGCCAACGCGCTGGGTACTATGCGTCCCCCACAAATCGCCGATTCAACGTCTAGAGGACCTCGAGGGGAAGCGCGTCGCCACCGAGATGGTCGCCTTCACCAAGCGGGTCTTCGCCGAACGTAAAATTAAAGTAGATGTTGAATTTTCATGGGGCGTGACCGAGGCGAAAGCTGCCGACGGGCTCGTCGATGCGGTCGTGGAAGTTACCGAGACGGGTTCATCCTTGCGCGCCAACGGTTTGCGTATTGTCGAAGAACTGCTGACCTCGACTCCCGTACTGGTCGCTAACAAAGCGGCTTGGGAAGACAGTTGGAAACAGGCCAAGGTTAGCCAAATCGGCGTGCTTATTCGCGGGGCGCTCGACGCGGAACATCGCGTGGGCATCAAGATGAATGTGCCGCGCGAGAGCCTCGAAGCCGTCATCGCACTGCTGCCATCGATCACGGCTCCGACGATCTCGACTCTCTACCCGTCCCCGAATCTCAAGGGGAAGGAATGGCTTGCGGTAGAGACCGTTATCGCGGAGCGTACGGTTCGCGAGCTCTTTCCCAAGTTGCTCCAGGCAGGAGCGGTTGGAATCGTGGAATTTCCGCTGAACAAGATTATCGGTTAGCTGCATCCCTGCCTGCGGGATCATGGAGCAGGCGCACGAGGCGAAGCCATGCCGCACAGCAAGAACCCCCTGAACGCCGGTGGTTTCAGCGATGTCGATGCCGCGGGAGATACATCAACTTTTGTTGCCTATCTGGATCGAGCGGCGCGCGCCGTAAAGAACTTTCGTCAGATCGGTGACGACCTGCTTCAGCTCAGCGACGGCGCACGTCTGCTCGACGTTGGATGCGGCACCGGTGATGCGACTGTCTCGCTGGCCGCGCGCGTCTCGCCTTCGGGCTTCGCCGTTGGCGTCGATTCCAGCGAAGTGATGGTCACCGAAGCGCGTAAGCGCTCAGCCGCATCGGGCTTGCCCCTTGAGTTCAAGATGGCCAGTGCCCATGAGCTTCCCTTTCCCGATAACTATTTCGACGCGTGCACCGCCGAGCGCCTGTTCGTGCATCTCACGGAACCGGGGCGTGTACTGGCCGAGATGGCACGCGTCCTCAAGCCCGGAGGACGTCTCGTCGTTCGCGAAGGCGACCTCGATCTCGTCGGGATCGACGCGTCGGATAAGGTCACCACCCGTGCCATCGCCACTTTCTTTGCGGATTCAGTTCGAAACGGTTGGGCCGGGCGGCAGCTCTTTCGACTGTTCGAAGCTGCCAAATTGGCTGATGTGGCCCTGCAGCCTTATCCTATAACGCTTACGACTTTAGATGGTCTAAACGCTCTGCTGCCTTTCGAGGGCACAGTGCAGGTCATGGCTCAAAACGGCAAGCTCGCACGCGAAGCGGCGTCGGCCTGGATTGCTGATCTCCGTGAGCGCGACGCCGCCGGGCGTTTCTTTGCTTGTATCCTTGGCTTTATCGCCTTCGGTCGTAAGCCTTAAGCTATTCGCCTTTCCAGTTAGGTTTGCGCTTTTCGGCAAACGCACGCGGCCCTTCGATCAGATCCTTCGATTTGAACAGGCGCGTCGTGGCCGGGTACTTTCCGGCCGTCGCCTCTTCGACCGAGAGATGTAATCCCTGGTACGCCTGCTCCTTGGTCGCCTGCACCGAAAGCGGCGAGCATTCCATGATCGCGGTCGCCCAGCGCTCAACCGTCGGCATCAGTTCTTTGAGAGGAACGACCTCGTTCACCAAGCCCCAGCGATGAGCTTCGGCAGCCGTGATGTGTCGTCCGGTCAGCATCATCCCCATCGCGATTTTCAGCGGAATGTGGCGCGGCAACCGGTGCACCCCACCCGCACCCGCCATCAGGCCAACGCGCGGCTCGGGCAAGCCCAGCCGTGCGTGATCCGCCGCGATGATGATGTCGCAGGCAAGCGCGATTTCGAGTCCGCCGCCAAGTGCAAAGCCATTCACGGCGGCGATGACAGGCTTCACGATATCGTAACGATCAGTGATACCCGCAAAACCACCCTTCCATTTCGGCATAGGCTCGCCGTGATGGGCCGCGGTGTATTTCAGATCGTTACCGGCAGAGAACGCTTTGTCGCCGGCTCCCGTCAGGATCGCCACCCACAGATTCTTGTCTGCGACGAAATCCTCCCATACCTGGGCCATCTCGACATGACACGGCCAGTGCATAGCGTTCATAACTTCCGGCCGATTGAACGTGACGTATGCGAGATGATCTTTTTTCTCGTATTTAACGTACTTCAGGTCCATTTTTTCGTTCTCCTCGCCTTTGTCGGTTGGTGGCAAACCTTCGAGCGCACCTATTTCGAGCCTTCGTCCAGCAGTTCGAAAAACGCGTCTATGCTTTGTAGCAACTGCCGACGAATTTGGGTACGGGTGCCTTCAATCAGATGCATCGTGATGGAGCTCGTCTCGCCATCCGCCAAATGTGCTCGCGCATTCTCGACGTTGATTACCGCGCCGGGCGGCAACATCCGCATCCCATAGATTAAAGTGCCGCGCTCAGAGGCGCCCTTTACCAGCTTCAATTTGCTCGCCACGGCTTCGATAACTCCTCCTGAAGCTCCAAAATCTCGCTTGATTGGGAAGACCCCCTATCATTTGGTTTGCAGGGCGGGCATGCAATGTCGCGGACGGCGGAGGCTCAAATTTGACAAAGCCGCTTCTCGCCAAGAAAATCCTTTCGATGCGACGAGCCCTTATTTATGTCGGCGTGACTGCTCTTTTTGGCGTCCTTACCAATGCCTGCGGCGTTATATACGGAGCCGGTTCAGAACTCCGCACGACCAGAATGCAGCATTCGCTGAATGTCGGCGAACCCACCTTGAAGGTCCATGAGGATTGGGGCGAGCCAGACCTGCGTACGAACATCGACGACAATACAGAGATTTGGAGCTACGTAGCATTCCCTAACTCCAACGATATGGCTGCGACACTGCTGTACACGTCGACCAAACCGGGCGACACCGACAAATTCCTCGATTTGAAGTTTGTTGATGGCAAACTCGTCTCATGGAACACGGTGGAGCACACCATGCCTGCTAAGAAGGGAACCGGATTCAGCTATGGCTTGGGCGCGTCGGGGGGAAATGGACCAGTCCAGCACTATTAGCCAATTAAATCGGGCTTTCCGGTTGCATCTGATGTTGCAACTCGCGCGACCCATCGTGTCTAATTAAGCGAACAAGACTGCGTCAAAACTAATGGCGACTGCACGCAAAAGCTTCGAAGATATCCTGCTCGACCGTTCCTGGGTTTCGCCTCAAGACCTGGAGAAGGCCCGGCAGAAGAAAAAGCCGGGACAGGATCTATCGGAAGTGCTCGTCGGGATGGGCGCGATCGAACCGCAAAGAGTCGCGCGTGCCCTGGCCCAGGAATACTGGATGCCTTTTCAGGCGCAGATCGACCCTAACACTCTGGAGAACGAACTCGTTGCGCGCGTTCCGATTAACTACGCGAAGAAGAATCGGATCCTGCCCATCGGTCATGACGACGATTCGGTAATCGTCGCGATGGCCGACCCTTCTCGCTACGAAGCGCTGGATGATCTGCATGTGCTCTTCGGCAAGCCGATCCGTGCGGTCGTTGCTCCAACCGAAGTGATCGACGAAGCGATTAACCGGGCGTATGACCAGGCTAGCGCAACGACCGCTCAAGATTTGATGATCGACCTCGAGGAGGAGCGCCTCGATCTCGTCGCCAGCGAACTGGCCTCCGAGCCACGCGATCTGCTGGAAGCGGACGACGCCGCCCCGATCATCAAGCTGGTCAATGGCCTGCTCTCACAGGCCGTTAAGGATCGGGCGAGTGACATTCACGTCGAGGTCTTTGAAAAAGATCTGGTCGTGCGCTTCCGCGTCGACGGCATGCTTTACGACGTGCTCTCTCCACCCAAGCGCTTTCACGCTGCGATAGCGTCGCGTATCAAGGTCATGGCGGGACTGAATATCGCGGAAAAGCGGTTGCCGCAGGACGGTCGTATACGCGTGCGGATCGCGGGACGTGATATCGATATTCGCGTTTCCAGTATCCCGACGGCTTTCGGCGAACGGCTGGTGCTTCGCCTTCTCGATCGCGCACAGGCAGTGGTCGACGTAAATCTCGACCGGCTCGGATTTTCCGGAGATAACCTGGAGCGTATCGATCGCCTGATCCGGCAAAGCCACGGGATCATTCTCGCGACCGGTCCCACTGGTTCCGGTAAGACGACAACGCTGTACGCCTGTCTCAGTCGGATCAATTCGCCGGAAAAAAACATCATCACGATCGAAGACCCGATCGAATATCAGCTGCGGGGCGTGGGCCAGATGCAGGTTAATCCGAAGATTGATCTGACCTTTGCCAACGGGCTGCGTTCGATCCTGCGTCAGGACCCCGACGTAATCATGGTCGGTGAAATTCGCGATAGCGAAACGGCCGAGATCGCGATCCAGGCCGCTTTGACCGGTCACTTGGTTTTCTCGACCCTCCACACCAACGATTCCTTCGGCGCACTAACTCGCTTGATCGACATGGAGATCGAGCCGTTCCTCGTCTCTTCGTCAGTTATTGCGGTGCTGGCCCAACGACTCGTCCGCATGCTCTGCCCTGATTGCCGCGAGCCCTACACGCCGACAGAGACCGAACTGAGCCGGATCGGGCTCAAGTCATCGCAGGTAACCGGAACGATCTATAAGCCGCGCGGTTGCCGTGTATGCCGCAACAGCGGCTATCGTGGTCGAGCCGCTATTCAAGAATTGATGGTGATGGATGACGAAATTCGTGCGCTCGTCATGCGCAAAGCCGATTCGGCGACGATCCGGCGCCTCTGCACCTCTCGCGGGATGAAGCTGCTGCGTCAGGACGGCGCTGAACGTATTCTTTCCGGTCAAACCACGATTGAAGAATTGCTGCGTGTGACGCAGGAAGATATCGCGTAGCCGAGGCTACGCTGCCGATTTAGTAACAACACGATGCCGGTTTTCGCCTACCGTGGTCTCGCTCCCAACGGACGCAACGTTAACGGCGTAATCGACGCCGATAGCGCCCGCAACGCTCGGGGGAAGCTGCGAGAACTCGGGATTTTTCCAACCGACCTAGCTGAAGAGGCGGGCGCAAGCCCGGCCGCGGTCGAAGAGAGAACGCGCGAATGGCTACCGCGTTTTCGCCGCCGTATCGCACCACCGGAACTTGCACTGCTCACTCGACAACTGAGCACTTTGCTTGGCGCGGGCGTCCAACTAACCGAAGCTCTCGGCACCCTCGCTGGGCAATCGGACCGCCCGCATGTTAAGCGGATGCTGTCTCAGGTACGCGAGCGGGTGCGCGAGGGATCGTCGCTGGCCGACGCGCTCGCGGCCCATCCGGATATCTTTTCCGACCTCTACGTCGGCATGGTGCGGGTCGGTGAAGCGGCCGGGGCGCTCGAACCAGTACTCGATCGTCTCGCCGATTATAGTGAACGGCAATCGGAGTTCGTCGGCAAAGTCCGCGGCGCCCTGACCTACCCGGTGATTATGATTCTCGCCGGCGCGGGTATCATGGGCTTCCTCGTCGTTTACGTCATTCCCCAAGTGGCAACGATCTTCGAGCAGCAGCATGCTGTGCTGCCGATGATGACCCGCGTCTTGATCCGACTAGCGGACATCCTTTCCAAAGACTGGATCGTCATCGTCGCTTCGCTCATCGGCCTAATCGCCGGCACGATGTTCGCACTCTCAACCAAGTCGGGGCGACGTTTCTATGACAAGTGGATTTTGCGGATGCCCTATGTCGGACCGACGATCACGCGTATCGTCTGCGCCCGCTTCGCGCGAACGCTGGCGACCCTGCTGAAGGCGGGTGTGCAACTGCTACCGGCCCTGACTGCGGTCAAACGCGTAGTCACGAACGGTCTGCTCGCCGATGCGGTTGAGCAAAGCCGGGATAGTATCCGCGAAGGGCATGGGATGGGCCAGACGCTGCAACAAAGCGGGCTCTTTCCTCCCCTACTGATCGAAATGATTAAGGTCGGTGAGCGTTCCGGTGAGCTCGAGCAGATGCTGGAGCGGGTGGCCGACAACTACGAGCGCGAGGTCGACGCGTCGCTCGGGCAACTAACGACGCTGCTCGGACCTATCATGACGATCCTGATGGGTATCGTGATTTTGGTAATGATGCTCTCGATTCTTCAGCCGATTTTCCAGCTCAACCAGATGATGCAGTGAGAGGCCGAGGCGGATGACTAGTGACAAAAGAACGATAGCGAAGCGTCGAAGCGTGGCGTCGGGGTTTACCCTCATCGAGCTGATGGTGGTTATCCTGATTATCGGATTGCTGGCGACGATCGTGGTCCAGAATCTGCGCAGCGCAACCGATAAGGCCAAGCGTGTTAAGGCCCAGGCGGATATCGCGCAGATCAAGAGCGGCCTCGATCGCTATTATCTCGACGTCGGCTCTTATCCCAGCAGCGACCAAGGTCTCAACGCGTTGGTCTCTTCGCCCTCAGGTAACGTACGCGACTGGCAAGGACCTTATCTGGAGAAAATCCCGCCCGATCCGTGGGGCAACAACTATTTTTACCAGAGCGACGGCAACTCCTACGTGCTCAAATCTTTTGGCGCCGACGGGGCAGAGGGTGGCGAGGGCAAAAACGCTGATATCGAAGGCAGTAGCTCTTAAGCGACGAGCCCCACTCATCAACCGCCGCCCTTCAGTCCGTTACAGCCGGGGTTTCACCCTGCTGGAACTGGCGGTGGTGATGTTCATTATGGGACTCGTACTCTTGGTAGCGATGCCTTATCTGGGCGGTTACCAAAGCTCGCGATTAAAGAGTGAAGCACGTCGCCTGGCCGGGAGATCGAACTATCTTTATGAGGAAGCCGGGGCACAAAAGGTTCTGCTCCGTCTGACCTTCGACTTGGATAATAACGCCTACCTCGTTACGCGGATGGATCCCTTTACTCGGAGGCCTCGCTTTGTACCCGAAACAGGGCCGGCGGGACGCCCGGTAAAACTTCCATCGGGAGTGCGTCTGCGGGACGTCTGGGTCGAGGGAATTGGCAATATTCGTCGCGGGACGATCAGCTCACAGTACTATCCCGGAGGTACCGCCGACGCTGCTTTAATCCACCTGACCGACGAGCACGGCAATGTCATCACGTTGGCGATTAATCCATACAACGGCAGGGCTGCGATTGAGCGGGGCGATCTCAGCCTTGAAGCAATGGCTTCAAGTTCTCTATGAAGCGCTCTCTGCATGCAGTCCGCGCAGGCTTTACGCTGCTCGAAGTGATGATCGCGATCGCCTTTATCGGCGTCGCCGCGACTGCATTGTTGTCACTCCATCACACCAATCTCCAGTCAGTTATCAAGGCGCAAAACCTGACCCGAGCCGCGATGCTTGCGCAGGGTCTGATGTCACAGGCGGAACTTGATCGCTTTCCTCAAACGGGGATGTTCCGTGGCGATTTTGCCCAGCTCTATCCCGGGGAGTATCGCAACTTCCGCTGGGAACGCGAAGTTGTTCAGTCCCCACTCTTTCCCGATATCGAGAAAGTGCGTGTGAGTGTTCTATATGGCCCCGGCTTCCGCGACCGTTTCACGCTGGTCGAGTTTTTACGCAACCCATCTCCGCCTGAGGGCAGCTCGATTGCGCCGGGACAAGCCTCGCCTGCGCCCACTCCGGGATCTCAAGGATGAAGCATCCTGGCCGATATCCCTACGCCGCTGGGTTTACGCTGCTCGAGCTGATGGTAGCGGTCGCGATCCTGGGCCTCATCATGGTGACCCTGGCCGGATCTTTTCATGCCATTGCCGCAGGGAAGACGCAGGCCGAAAACCGTCTCGCCGCGGAACAGCAGGCCCGCTCGATTCTCTGGCAGATAAGCAACGAAATTCGCGGAGCGGTCGCGACTCCTAATCTACCCAGCCACGTCCTGATGATTGGTCGCGGCCAGATGCAAAACAACGTGCCGCTCGATTCACTCACCATGTCGACGCTCGATCCAGGTCATCGCCGGTCAATCGAAGGGTTTGGGCCGGAAGACATTGTCGCTTATTCCGCCTCCGCCGGCCTTGGACGACGGGGGCAATTCAGCCTCGCGAGGAGTCAGGCGAGCGGTCTGTCGCTGAGCGGACTAGCGCGGAATTCATCGGTAGTACTGACCAACAGCCTATTGTCCCTCCATTTCAGATATTTTGATGGCAATATCTGGACCGAGTCCTGGAATTCCCAGGCGCTACCGCCGGGTCGTCAGCTTCCCCAAGCGGTTAGTATCGATTTAGCTGTCGCCTCGACCGGATCGCCGGTGCGGCTTTCTACCGTAGTCACGCTGCCAATGGCCTTCGCGCAATGGTAAAGCGCCGAGCCAAACGCTACAGCCGAGGGGTCGCCCTGCTCGCGACAATGCTCTCCATTGCGCTGATGACTTTGCTCGTAATCGATTTTACGAACTCGTCGGCTCTCGGCTATCGCAGCGCAGCTAATCAGGCTAATGAATTGCGCGCTTATTTCTTCTCGAAGTCTGCAGTGGAAGTCGGACTGGCGATGTTAGAGCGGAGCGCGATGACCGATTCGGTGCAATCGGGCGGCGGAACCAAAGCCTCTACAGGCCACGACAGCCTAGATCAGATATGGGCAAGGCCAACCCCCCCAATCCCGCTTGACGGCGGGTTCGTTACCCAGCAAATCGTCGACGATGATCGGAAGGTCAATATCAACCTGTTCTATAATCCCCAGAGTCGTAGTGTCGATCCCATATGGGGGCAGGTAATTGAGCGACTCCTCGCCAATATTGGCGTTTCAATGGATCTGCTGCCAATCCTGCAAGACTGGCTTGATCCTGACAGTATTGAGACTGCTGGTGGAGCTGAATCCGACTACTATTTGAAACTGCTTCCGCCGTATGAACCGCGCAACGGCCAGATGCCCACTATTTACGATCTTCGTCTACTCAAAGGCGTTGACGATGTGACCTTCTTTAAGCTGATGCAAGTCTTCACTGCAGCACCGACCCAGAAGGTCAACATCAACACCGCCTCTCCTGAGGTATTGGCCGCACTTTCCCCGCAGCTCGAAAACGATCCGAATCTCGTTAAGACGATTCTGGCAGCGCGAATGGTCGCGCCCTTTACCGACACCGGCAAACTCCAGGAGATGGTTCCGGACCTCACGGACTATCAAAAGCTCCAGAGCCTCTTAACCGTAACGAGCACATACTTTACGATAACCGGCGAAGGGGATTTCGCCGGAGCGCGAAAACGTATCTACTCAACCTTCAAACGGATCTCGATGCAGCCGCGGGGTGCCGGATTTATCCTCGCCAGCTGGCATGAGGATTAGAGGGAGGGCTGGCGGTTAGATGGGGCAACGAATTCTGGCCTTGGAGATCGGCGATGAGACAGTGCGGGCGGCGATGGCCGATCGCACGTACAAGTCACTCGATCTACTGGGGGTCTATGAAGAGTCGCGCGCGGGCGAGGAAACGACCCTGAGCGAGGCTATTGCCCGGATTGTCGCCAAGGCTGGACCGAGCGACGTGGTTGTAAGCGCGCTACCCGGAGAGTTCGTCGCACAGCGACTGCTCACCCTGCCCTTCACCGATCGTCGCAAGCTGCAACAAACCGTCCCGTACGCATTAGAGGAGCATCTGCCGTTCGCCGTTGACGACGCAGCGGTCGCCTTCGCCCGCGTCGGACGAGAGGATTCGAATAGCCTGATCGTTGCTGCCTTCGCGCGCCGGGAAGAATTGCAACGTCATCTCGAAATGCTTGGTCGAGCCGGTCTCGACCCCAAGGTCGTTACGTTGAGTTCCCTAGCCTTGGCCGGATTTCTGGCCCGTTCACGTAATGGCAGGCGCGGATCCCATCTGGTGGTCGAACTCGACGAGGTGAGCACCTCTCTCGTACTCCTCGATACCGGTGGCAGACCGCGCGCGATGCGCACGATCAGTCGTGGTCTCGATCTACGCGAAGGACCCGACGGCAACAGCGGCAGCGCCAACGCTATCATCGGTGCGATCCGCCAGACCCTTTTGGCCCATACCACCGACGACGAGACGCCGGACCTGGTTCTCGCCGGACCAGCCTCGGCTATCCCGAACGTACAGCAGGAACTCTCCGCCGCACTCGAAGTACCAGTGCGCGATCTGGGCGAGTTCGATTATTCGGCGCTTATCCACGGGGCTCGGCCACAACAAAAGAAGTTCACGGGATGCTTCGCGCTATTGTTGGGAGAGGCTCCCGTCGCCCCGCTCGAACTGTTGAATTTTCGCACCGGCGAGTTCACTTATCGCGGCAAGATGGGCGGTCTCGGACCGCTGCGTACGACCGTCGGTCTCGGCATCGGACTGATCGTAGCGGTCCTACTGCACTTCTCCCTCACACTCGCGATAAATGCGCGCAAGCTGCATGTGATTGATAGCGAGATCGTGCGGCTAAGTACGCCGGCTCTCGGTAACCCTAATCCGGCGACGGCACGCGCCGATCTTCAGGCGAAGCTCACCGAGATGACCAAGCGGCTGCAGCTTCTCGGTGGCAACCTTGGACATGGGTCGCCCCTCGACGTGATGGTCGAGCTTTCTCGCGCAATCCCGGCCAACGTCCCGATTCAGGCGTCGTCGGTGGAAATTGATGAGAACGGGGTTAGGATCGACGGCTCGGTCGACTCGTTTGCGACCGTCGAAAATATCAAGCGATCGCTGGAACGCGACGGCACCTTCAGCGCAATATCCGTGGAACACGCGGGCGCAGGATCGGATTCCAGCAAGGTTGAGTTCCGACTGACCGCGCAACTGAAAGAACCGAAGGGGCATCCCTGATGTTCGACCGGCTAGCCTCCCTGATGGCAGGCATCTCCCAGTTGTTCGACCGGCTATTTGGCCTACTTGCCGGCCTTTTCCGGCCGCTGCGCCCACTGTTCGATCGAGCCTCCGCAGCTACCCGCCCGCTTCGCGAACGCTGGCATGCTTTCTATGACAAGCGCGAACCGCGCGAGAAACTGCTGCTCCGACTCGCCGGATCACTGCTGGGGATTCTCTTCGTTTACAACTTTATCTATATGCCTATCAGCGATTTGGGTTCCGGCCTTGACGATCTTATCGACGCTCGACGGCGCGATTTGATTGAAATCAAGGGCCTGATGCAGAGTTACGACAGCCTGAACCGCCGAATGAGCTCCGCTCAGAGCCGGACTCTCGCGGGCGGACCGAACTTTTCCCTCTTCTCAGTCCTCGAACAGACGCTGACCACCACTGCCGGACGCGATCGGATCGGTTCGATCAACCCGAGCCAGAAGCCCGTAGCGGGTGGCTTTCAGCAATATTCCGTCGATATCAAGCTAACCGGCATCAGCTTGCAGCAGATCGTTGATACGCTGTACGGCGTCCAGTCGCTGTCGATGCCGATAACGGTTTCCCATCTGGAAATCCATGAGCAGGCCCAAAACAGACACTCCTTCGATGTCGATATGACCTGCACGGCGCTGGGCAAAGATGCCTCAGCGGGCCACTAGATCGGACTCCCTTCAGCGCGCGATCAAAGGTCCATCGCATACGCGTTGGATCGTGATTGCCGTCGTCTTAGCGGGACTCCTTATCCTTGCCGCCTTCCTCATCGCCAGTTTTCCGTACAACGACACGGTTTCGCGCCTGCTCGCTCCCTATCGCCTGAAGCTCGTATATGAGGAACAGCGGATGAGCCTGCCGCTCGGCGTCCAGTTCGAACGTGTCAGCCTCTACGACGAGAAGCAGTCGCCACGCCGGCTAATCGTGCAAAGCCCGGCCGTCCGGCTCGCCCCAGTAATCTCGTCGCTTCTGTTTGCGCGACCCGAACTAAAACTCGACGCCGACCTCTACGGGGGATCATTGCGCCTCAGGCTCCGGCAGATGGCGCCCGTGGTCAAAGCAGATTTCGACGCCGACAGTCTCAGCCTCGCCGAGAGTCAACCGCTACGCCAGTTCGGCGTGGCGCTCACGGGGTTGGCTTCGGGCAGCGGCACGACCCGCCTGAGCAACGGCGACCTGATGCAGGACAAAGGTGATATGCAGCTAACGGGATCCGACGTGACGGTCGAAATAACGCGCGGCTTTCCCAAGATAACCCTGGGCTCGGTCACTGGCCATTTCGAGATGGCCAACGGTGTCGTCACCTTCAACGATGTTGAAGTTCACGGTGGTGATGTCGAAGCGCATGCCGACGGGGAGATTCATCTCGCGCAGGATCTCCGGGAGAGCACCATCGCCGTGCATCTAAACCTGACGCCGACCCGGAGTGGTCGCGACCACTTCGGGATCTTGTTCAACATGCTGCCCCATCCGCCGTCCGAGGGACCTTACGAGATCACCGGGCCACTTAGGTCGCCAAAAATCAGCTGAAGTTATCCGGTCTGACCGATTAGACCCGCGAGCGATTTCTGCTTGTCGCGCAGATCGCTCATCAGCGCCGGGAGCCCTTCCTTCTTAATCACGCGGGTGAACTGGGTGCGATAGTTTTGCACCATACTCACGCCCTCGACGTTCACGTCATAGACGATCCAATCGTTCCCACGCCGTTCGAGCAGAAAGGTAATCGGTAGGTCTTCTTCGTGCGGTTGATGCACGATCGCGTCCACTTCGGCGAAGTCCGGATTGATCATCCGGCCCTTGGTGACGGCGATATTGAGCTGAACGTATTCCTGTATCTGAACGAGATACGCCACTTCGATAAAGGCGGTGAACAACCCAACGAAATCATCACGCTCCGCCGGCGATAGCTGGGTCCACTGATCGCCCAGCGATCCCTGCGCCATTCGCTTGAGATCGAGATTGGCCTCCGCCAGCTTGATCAGATTGGTGCGCCGCTGCTCCACGGGTGCCTGCTGGTCATGCAGGATCGTCAGCGCCTCGGCGAGAGTCGCCTTAACTTTAACCGTGGGCGCGGCATCGGGATCGGCATAGAGCGGTGTGATCCGCAGGCTCACCATCGCCAGCACAGCCAACAGAGTTAACCCAGTTCGAGTCGAGATGGAGGTCTGAGTTTTTGCGCTCAGAATCAACAAACGGCGGCGTAACAAATTAGTAGTTAACCCCTTCTTCGAGCGATCTGCGATCTCGAATTTAGCTGCCTTGTGATCCTCTGAACAGTGGCTCTACTTGCGACGTTCGGCACGCAGTTCGGCCATCAGGCCGAACAGGTCCGGGCGGATATCAGTCACCGACGGACCGCCCTGAAACTCACGATAGAGACTGAAGACGTTCACCACGATTCGCTCGGCGTCACCCCACGAGGAGTAGTCTGTCAGAGCGATATCACGAGCCGCCTCCGCCGCCGGCATCCCTGCGTCGAAGCGTTTGCGCGTCTCTCGCGTGACGTACTCCAGATAACCCTTCACCGCTGCGACGCCCTTCTTGTCATTGAGCGGACCGTGGCCGGGCACGATCGTGTCGACATCGAGGTCGAGCATCAGCTGGCAGGCCTTGATCCAGTTACCGACCGGACCCGCCCAGATAATCGGATGGCCTTCGATAAAGAGAATATCGCCGGTGAAGAGCACGCGACTTTCGGGAACGTAGGCCAGCACGTCGCCGCGCGTATGGGCCGGGCCGACCTGGATTAGCCGCACGGTCTTGTTGCCGACCTTGCGCACCAGTTCACCCTCGAAGGTCAGCGTGGGCATCGTCACATCGATACCCTCGAAATCGAAGGGCGCAAAGATTTCGCTAAGAAACTTCCCCGCCGGATTATCGGGCTTGGCGTTGCGCTTCATATCGGCAAGCCGCTTCGCGCCGCCGTCGTGGATCATCTCCTCGGCACAGCCCTTCGACGCGATTATCTCGGCGCCGCCGACCAACTGATTCCCGAAGGTATGGTCGCCGTTCGAGTGCGTATTCACCAGCGCGCCGATCTGCGCCGTCGCCTTGGGCTCCGCGGCGCGCATCGCCGCGAGCATCTCGCGTGTGAGCTTCAAGTCAAAAAGCGTATCGACCAGCAGCGATTGATCCTCATCGACAACCAACCCCGCGTTGCTCCATCCCCATGAACCATCGGGCTGAAAATAGCCGTAGCATCCGTTGCCGAAATCTCTCAGCCCCTTTTTGTACGCGCTCGCCATGATGAGTCTCCTCTGGCCGGAGTCATAGCAGGGTTTTTATCGGGCGCAAGCTGGGTGGCGACTCACCGACTTCCTCAGCCGGCAAAGCATGGTCTTGATTTGCGTCGGGGATTCGTAGAGAACGTTGAAGGAGAGCGGGCGTAATTCAGCGGTAGAATGCCAGCTTCCCAAGCTCACAATCGCTTTTTCTGATTCCCTAATAAACTCAAGCACTTTTCGCTGTTTTCGAGTATAGCCACTGAGCCATTCTATGCTCAGTCTATGCTGCCGAATCCATTCAGACTGACTAATCCAGAAGTCAGAACGAAATTATCACATCGATTTTCCAGCGTTTTTTCGCTGTCGCGGCGCAGCTAAGTGATAAGCGCTTCGGACTGAAACGGGCAAGATGGGCTCTCTTATGTCATAATTGGATTATTATGGAGTTACTGAATTAAAGAAGGAACGACCGTGGAGAATTTCATTCAAGGCATACCCGCCGAAGTCGCAGACAGCGAAGTCGGCAAGGATGCGGTCGCGCTGCGTGAAGCTGCCGTGACCGCCCTGCAAAGCTTTCGGGCTGACCTTGAGCAGGCCGAATCCGACGATTCTCTGAAGCGCTACCTGCCAGCCGTCCGCGAAGAGGAGCTTGCCAAGCGCCGAGCGAAGATAGCCGACAAGACCGAGAAGGAACTCCATCGAATCGAAAAGCTTATCGAGCAGCGCGAACAGACGTTGGCGAGCGATGAAGCTACCGCGCTCAAGGCGCCCGCCGATTCGGACGCCCCCGCCATCGTGTCCAGCTTCACCGCATTATCCCGTGAGCAGCGTTTGGCGGTGCTCCACCAACTCGAAGGTGCTCTGAACCAGAGCGAGGACGCTCGCCGTTACGTCAAGGCGTTACTCGGGGCCAACCGATTTCTGAACTTACTCGACCCGATGGAAGTAAATGGAGTTGACACTCGCACGCGATTGGAGCTTGCCCTACGCGCGACGAACCCCAAACTGGTCGAAGTGGACCGAGCGAGGCTCGCGCTGCGGGCAGTCCGCGAAGCCAGTAATCGCGTCCGCGAGCGAATCAGTGGCGGCCTGGACGTAAGAGCGCGGCTCCAGAACAGCTAGCACGAATGTCAAGCGCAGTCGTCTCGCCCGTCAGCGAGCGGCTAATGCGTCAGAAACAACGCTTTTGAAAGCACTCGACGAAGGGAAAACAGCATCGTGAAATCAGAACTCCAGTCCATAGCCAACGCCATCGAAGCGGCGGTCGAGCGTGACCGGATGCACAACGACCCAGAAGCTGCCCATCGCGACCTGAAAGCTATTGCTCGGCGTGTCCGAGACCTGGCCAATGCCAGCGAATAATCTCGGCGGTTACGACCAGCCACGCGATGGCGTTGGCCATGAGCCATCAAGCTCTGTGGTCGAGGCACCCGAGACAACCAAACCCAGCAAGACACCTCCCACGAAACCAATGAAGGCGACATGACCTACTGGGTGGCGTTTGCTGATAACTCTCGCCTCGAAGTGGAAGCTCCGTCAGTCGAGGCCGCAAAGACCATCGCATATCTGCGCTTCGCGCATCGCGGCGTAAAGGTCGAAGTCGAATCCGTGATGGCCCTCAACGAGCCATACCGACCGCTCGGGGATTTCACTAAAAAAGCCCCCACTCACGAGGAAAGTGGGGGCTTCGGTGACTGACGACCGGGGAGGAGGCAGCCGTCGTGACCGCTGGAGAGCGTATCTTAGCTGGCAGTAGTCAGGTCGGTATTGACCGTATTCACGAGCGAGCCGATGTCTTGGCCCATCGTCTGGTAGGTCACGAACACCACAATAGCGACCGCAGCCATAATCAGGGCGTATTCGGTCATCGTCTGGCCCTTGCTGAGGCGCTTCTGCCACTCGCGAACACGGATATAAAGCTTGTTCATTAGCGTCACTCCTTAGCAGTAGTTTCTGTCGGATGATTTGAAATTACCGCTCATCCGGAGTTATGTCGAGCTATTTTAATTCAAGAAGTGCAATTGTTGCTTACTACAACAAATAAGGCTCACAAATGAGGTATCGCATCGAATACGACAACGGCACCTATGACGAGGTCTCGGCCAAATCGCGCGAGCACGCCCTCGCTATCGCTGAGCGCAGCGCCATGTTTAGCAGGCCCCAAAAGGCTCTACGGTCCACAAGAAAGCCTCGCAAACGCAGACAAGACGTGCCCAACCGATGGGGCTGGACATGGTAATCGACTCTCACGCCCTCTGGATGAAATCGCTCGGCTGGTCCGAAGAGGAAATCGCCTTCGCGCGGAGTCCGCGACCGGATTGGCGAGAAATAAAGCCCGCCAGTTTAGCCGAGCAACGCGCGTTTATTGACGGCATGAGAGGCCACCCGGGGCTCTTGGACGGCCAGCACATCCAAGCCCAGGGACGCTACAACCTCGCGCTCGATGGTTCGACGCGACCCGCCGACTGGCCGGTGCGCGATGCTCTGCATCCCGAGTGTCACGAGGAAATCAAGTCGACGACAGTCGAGGAAGAGAATCGCGGGAACGCGCCTCTAACTGCGCAGGAGAAGTAAATGGCTTTCGGAAACGTTCGCTGCAAAACGTGCCAGTTTCACGACGTTGCCGCGCTAGAGAATATGTTTGCTCGGGGCGCGCCCGTCGCAGCCATCGCTCGGCGGTTCAAGTTACCTTACGAATCCGTACAGCGGCATTGCAAAGCCCATATTCCCCCCGCCGTCCTTGCCAGCATCGAGGCAAAAGCGTTTCGCGCTGCCAACGCCAAAGCGCTCGCGGACCTCCGCGCCGATGAAAGCGAGAATCTCTTAAATCGTATCGTCCACACGCGCCGGCGCATCAATGCCATCCTCAGTCAAGCCGAGCAGGACAAAGATTGGAGGGGCGCGATACTCGCGAAAAAGACGCTTCACGAGAACTACACGCTGTCAGGAAAACTAATCGCTGAGCCAAATACCGGCACCCAGGTCATCAACCAGTCCTTGGTCGTCAGTCCCGATTACTTGAAGCTGCGAGCGCTGTTGGTTCAGGCCTTGCAACCTTTCCCTGCCGCGAGAATCGCCGTGGCTAAAGCCCTGCGAGAACTGGAGAACCCCAGCGACGAGCCAAAGCAGATTGAGGCCCCTTCCGATGAACCCATCGAAGCGGCCGCGACAAGCATAGCTTCCACGGAGCCGGAGCACACCGACGAAATCCGCTCCTCGTCGGCGGAGGCTCCGCTGGAAGCGTCGGTATCTAAACCTCAAGTGTCGGTTGAGGTTAAGAGTTGCTCGGAAGCGATTTCCAATCGCACGGAGTTAGTTCGCGCGTGACTTTAAACAATCCCCTCTATATCGTAATTTAGCCTACTCGGTGGACCCTTCCAGCCTGATGCGCGATTGCGGTCTTGAGCCGGATGGTTGGCAGGAAGCCGTACTCGCTTCGCAGGCGTCACGTATCCTGCTCGCGTGCGGAAGACAGGTCGGCAAATCGACTGCCGTCGCCGTCCTGACTGCGCATCAGCTTCTCTACCGGCCGGGCGCGCTTTCACTGATAGTCGCACCAGCACAGCGGCAGTCCGTTGAGCGCTTGAGGTTCGTCAGTGAATTGCTCCACCGGCTCGGGTCTGAGGGCTCGATAAGCGCAGACGATACGGACTCCAGCGCGACCACAATCGAATGCAAAAACGGCAGCCGCGCTGTCGCACTGCCGGGTTCGAGCGACACGATTAGAGGGTATTCGTCCGTTGACCTTTTGTTGCTTGAAGAGGCGGCCATGATACCGGCTTTGTTGCTCGCTGCATGTCGCCCCATGCTCGCGGTCAGTAAGGGTCGCTGCATCGCCCTGAGCACGCCCAAGGGCAAGGGCCAGAATTGGTTTTGGCAGGCTTGGGATCGACGCAAAGGCGAGTGGGAAAAATACCACGTGCCCTCGACCAACTGCGGGCGCATCAGTCCCGAATTTCTCGCCGAAGAACGCGCCGGAATGGGCGACCTGCTTTTCAGCCAAGAATATCTCGCCGAGTTTGTGGACGACCTCCAGAGCGTTTTCACAACTGCGCAGATTCAGCGCGCGCTCGATATCAAGGAGATGGCTTTGCATGTTTGACCCGCTAGTCGGCCTTAACGAATACGGAATCATTCCCGCTCGCGAGACCGTGGAGTTTGCCGTTGGCGTGGACTTGGGTAAGCAACAGGATTTCACGGCGATTTCGGTTATCGAAAAGCGCATCAAGCCTGTGCTCTTGGATGAAGCGGGTGCCGTCGATAGCGCAACGCTGCGACAGCGAGTGAAGCCGCCGCGCTACACCGTGCGCTGGGCAGAGCGCCTTCCACTCGGGGTGGACTACGTGGAGCAAGGCCGGCGTGTGGCTCAAATCATGGTGAATCCTGCCATCCGCGGCGCCTCGCTGGTCGTCGATATGACCGGCGTGGGTCGCGCTGTCGTGGATATTTTCAGGTGCGATTTCGGCCTCAAACTGACGGGCGTCACGATTACATCTGGGCGTAACGTGACCGAGGACCCGAACGGCATGGACTTCGGCGTGCCCAAGATGGATCTGGTCTCCTGCCTACAGGCTGCCTTCACACGCGGTTACTTGGTTATTGCGCAGGGCATCCCCGACCGCCAAGTCCTGGCGGCTGAGTTTGGCGATTTTCAGGTGAAGCTCACGGACGCGGGCACCATCACGACGGGTACTCGCTCAGGGAGCCATGACGACCTTTTATTGTCCACGGCCTGTGCCCTTTGGAAATTGACCCGCACGGGCGGTCGCGTAACGCGGCAGGAGTTTCTGGTTTAAATGGCTAAGGACCCCGTGGATATGGGCGGCGCGATTTCCGACGCTCAGGTTGCCGCCGTTCAACGCATCCTCGGCGTACCGATTTACGAGCCGCTGCCCTATCAGATGGCAGAGGTCCACCTGACTGAGGAGCTTCTGGACGCTCGGGCGCTCGCCGCCGCCATGTTGTATCGCATGAGCCTCGACCTCAGCGAGGCCTTCGAGCGTAAGGCGGGCGTGCGGGTATCGCGAGACAGTCAAGGTTTTCAACTTCAGGACCTGCCCGAACTACTGGATTGGATTTTCAACGACTCCGGCACCTTCTGGCTTCTGCTGGAGCCCGTGGTACCGCCGCGCAAAAATATCATCGGACCCTACGATGCCGATAGGCGCCCCCTTACCCTTTGGGTCGAGTTACCTCAGGACGGGGCGTTTACGTTCTCTCGGTGTTGCGAGCTTATCGGGTTGGACCCCAAAGCAGCGCGGTCACGTATCCGCGACTGGATTGCGCAGCGCGAGAAGGGTGCGCTGTATGAGCCGCTGATTACGCCTGAAATCCAAGGGCCGGCTCCTTGGCGCGTGCGGCAAGCGGAAGCTTGGAGACGCGCCGGAGCGACGGAGAAGACCGTCAGGGTATTAATGCGGGAGGCGGTTCGGCCACCCCTCCACTCACGACACGAGCAGCGGTGGGCTAACCTGCCGCTGCTTTTTCGTGTCCGACAGACACGCTAAGGAAAAGCGCAATTCGGCGCGACCGACCTGATGGCCGAAATCTTAACAGGCACTTGTTGAAGGCTCGCGACAAAGAAGCACACGCGGGCAAGCTTGCGGGCCGGACGAAAACCCGCGAGGTAAAAGTTTTAAGGCTTCGCCGGCCGCAGTCCGATTCGGCTCCTGCGCGGGCCATCAATTCCGCCGACCGCCCGAATCTCAACTTGGTCGCCATCGACGGCTACGACTAGCTTGGCGCCGTTGCTAACCTTCTCGTGGAGCAGCGCCAACACTTCGCGCGGAAGCTCGTAATATTTCTCTGGGTTGGGTGGCTTGGAGCGCGATTTCCAGATTTCGGTCTTCATCGCCGCACCTCTCTTTTGATACTCGAACAAAACACATGTTAGGGGCAAGCTTCGGGCGCTCCTGAAAAAAGCCGCTCCCTTCAGGAGCGGCTTTTTCAGTCGAGCCCTGCGCTCGATTTACTTCGCGTCGGCGAGCCGCTCGTCTTTCTCAAGGACCTCGATGGTCGGCGTGAGCTTCGGCTTGCTCGGCGAACGCCAGCACTGAACTGGCCAATAGCTGTAGGTAATCGCATTAGCCAACTCGCGGACGTTCCAGCCCTTGGCCTCCAGGCATCGCTCGATTAAAAGCATCGTCCGTTCCTTGGGCGCTCGCTCGGTCTTCGCGCTGGCCTTGGATTTCCCACGCTTGGCCTCGACCGCGACCTTCTGGGTCTGCTCGACCCTTGCTGATATAACCTCGCGCTTCGCCTTCGTAGGCGCTCGTCAACACACCCGACGATTTCCGATGGAAGTGCTGACGCACGTCAACACTGGGCGCTAACGCCGCGTTATCGACAGCTTCATGTGACACGAAAGTAACAAGCACGGACAAAGGACTTTTGCTATAGTCAGTCGCAGCGCGGACCCAACAACGCGCGCGTCCACTACCCGAGGGCGGGACTGGCTAATCGGCGCGACCGATTACCAGCCCCCACTCTCAAATCTCGAAGTGGACGGAAGGGTAGTTGGATATGAACGACACACTTACCACACCCGACCCGCGCCTCGCGGACGCCGAGGACGCTCTCTATGACCTCGCGCTTAGCATCGGCGACGAATGTCGATGGAACGCAAGCGCGATGCACTCATTTCTGGTTGAGGCCGAAGCCAATGCCACGTCGCGAGTTGGTCTTGCGCCCAGACCAGCGTGAGGAAGATGGACCCAAAAAAAACAAGCAGTCGAGCCTATTCTGAGCGCGCCCTCCTAACGACCAAGACCAAGAGTCAATTGCCCGAAGCCTACCAGCATACAAGCAAAGAGAAAGAGCACTAGAACGAAGACCGCAGCGTTGAGAAGAGCGGAATTTATCTTAAAGCAGCCAATCTAGACCTCGGCCTACGAGCTTTCCGACCTGTGCACCAACCTGACCGAATCCAACCAGCGCTAAAAGCACGATAACGCAAGTCTCCAGAACTCGGAGCGTACGGAGCATCTCGTCCGTGCTCATAACATCCAACTACCGCGATAACGGGCGATAGCCAGCGTCGCCATTCTATGATGGTTCTATGATTAGAGTCGGGCAAACGGGGGCAATCGGGGGCAACTTCGAGGGTGGGAAAAAGTGCAGCAAAAACAGGCCAAACCTTTCGCGCGCTTGAATAATCCGCTAGATTTCTACCCTAGAGCGGGCGTAATTCAGCGGTAGAATGCCAGCTTCCCAAGCTGGACGTCACGGGTTCGATCCCCGTCGCCCGCTCCATAAAAATCTCTTTTAGAATCGATTGCTTGCGAGGATTGGACGATCTCTATTGGAATGCCATGGGACCCCTCAGCCATTTTCTGGCAGGTTTCTGGCAAAATTGGCGGGCGCTGTGCGGAAAGCTGCTCTGCCAGGCGCCCGACGCGCTCCGGTTTGCGCATCCATCGTCCGTAGTGCCGGATGATCATTTCGAGCGTCGTATGACCCATCTGGTGAGCTACGTACTGCGGGTTTTCGCCGCGCGAGAGTTGCAGCGCAGCGTAAGTGTGTCGGCACTGATAGAGGGTTCGCGGGCGCAACCCCGCTTGGCGTAGGAGCCTTCGCCAGCTCCGCTCGCGCAGGTTGGTCAGATCCAGTGGACCGCCGACCCCGCTTGGAAAAACGAATGCGCTCCGCAGCTGCGAGCGCGCACTCTGTTGCTGAAGGGCGGCTCGCACGTTCGGCAGCATGTCCACCTCGCGCTCACCCGATGCCGTCTTCGGCAACCCGACACCTTGAAAGCGATTGATACTGCGTCGAACGCAAAGCACCTCGCGTTCAAAGTCAACCTCGTCCCAACTGAGCGCCAGCGCCTCGTCAGGTCTAAGGCTGGAGAAAATGAGGACGGTGATAATTTAGCGGTCTTGGCCTAATGCTGTCGCCAGCAGCCGCCTCTTCGAGCGTGAGAGATCAACGTCCGCTTTAGGTTCACGCAGGTTATCGACGTACTTCATCCGAGCGTCGGCAACAAGCTTCCGCCGGAGTGCCGTCGCAAAATCGTCCGCAGCCTTGCGATGACCATGTTCACACGCTTGTCGCTAATCCGCCGGCCGTATTTGCTGGGCTTTTGTCGGAGATCCCCGATGAACCGAGTAACGTCGCCGTCGTCGATCGTATTAAGCTGATTTTCGCTGATCTTCGCCGGAACGATGTGGGTGCGAAGAGTCGTCAGATAGTCGTAAGCGCTAGCAGCGCTTAGTTGTGCTCGCCGCTCTTCCAGCCAGCTGGTCGCAAACTCGCCTAAGGTCGGAGTCTGCGGCTTTTCTCACCGAATGACGACCTGAAAACCCAGGCGCTCAAGATTTTTGTTAGTAGGAAACCGTGCTGCATAGTCGAACTTGCCGCCCGCCAACTCGACTTCGAGCTCCCGCACGATTCGCTGAGCAGCTCTCCGGTCCTCACGTAGGTCTTTGAGACCGAGGTATTCCCGACACCGGACGCCGCGGTACTGAAACACGACGAGCAGCCGTCCGTGGTCGCGTTCAAGCCTCGCCAAGCCGATCACCTCCCCGCAGAACCATCGCCTCGAAAGTCATCCAGTGAATCACAACCTTGCGTCCGGCATGATGCACTCCATCATTGCGTGCGATCTTCCCCATACTGATCCAGTTATAAACCGTCTTAGGCGAAAGTCACGCTCGGGCAGCCGTCTCGACCACGGTAAGGTCTTCATGTTCGGTTCGGGCAGGACTGGGTGGTCGGCTACTCCCGTTGTTGCCTGCACTCTTCGTTACTTCCTTAGCCTTCATTCCTTAACACCTAGATTTGTGGAGGAAACACGCCCGCCAGCAACGCGAACAATAAATTCTGCCTGCAGGCTGCGGCTATGTGTAAACGCCCTCTGAGGAGTCAGCTATCCCGCGAGACCAGTAGGCTTCTCTCAAAGCGAACATTCGGTGCTTCGTCGGCACGCAGCAGACCTCTTCCGCAGCCACGCCGCATCCGCTATTTCCTAAAACCAACTACACTACTACATCTGGTGTCAAGAGCTTGGACGCCTAATGATAATGCACTACATATAAAGCCAGCGCCGTACTGTACTTCACAAGAAACCCAATGAGTATCATGCTTATTCGGATAAATTAGCCGGACACTTGGCCTGTCAAATACAGTAGCGTACGTTACCGTATCATCGTTTCGTCAGATCCTCGTCGAGATCAAGTGCCATACCTTGCACGAACTACCACGACTCAAAGCCTAGCCGATCTAACGCACCTTGCTCTCCTCTGCAGGAGCTTCAAGCTACTCACGGGCAGGGTCGACTTATAGACCTTCTTCGCGCCACTCCCTGAGCATGAAATCACGCGGGCGATTTTAGCGACAAACGTCCGCGTCTGCCTATGAAGTGACCGATTCGAGTATAACGACCTGAACTATCAGTGCGGCCATAGCTTTTGTAGGGCTGCACAGAAATACCAGCCAGCCAAGGTCCACACGTCCCCTTCTAACGTCTATCGTTTGTCCTGCTAAACGCGACTGTGCCCAAGCTGGTAAGCTACAGACCCAAATCGCACCGCGACAAGCAGTCAGTTGCTCCCGGGACCAACGAGCGCCCATTCTGCTTGCTTTTTCCCCTTAGACGCGGCCCGCCAGACATCGCAGCTCGGATCCTGGTATGTACCACGGGTGAGCGCCGCCCGAGATTTCGTCCCGAATAGCTCGACCGTTTCAGCGACTCCCGCAACGCCTCGGGGTTGATACCCAGGGTCTCACACACATTACAGAAGGAAAAAAGCGGCTCCTCATCCTCGTCGCCAATCCAACGGGCCGCTGCGAGTGCCTCCTTCCGCGCCGAAGCCTTCGCGCGATCTAGAAGCCCATTCCTTAGGCAGCACAAAGCATCCCTGAGAATCGCTATCATCAGGCGCTGAAGCGCTTCCTTGTCGGGCGTCGCCTCGCCGTTTCCTCGCCAATACTCCTTCTCTAAGCAGAACACTCCAACTCTCAAACCAAGACTGTCCCTTCTTGGCTCTCTCCAGTCGCCCACACTACTTCCTTGGACAAAACCTTCGCAGGTAAGTCATCACGCCTCGGATATCTTCGTCGCTAATGCCCTTGCCCCAAGCAGGCATTTCACTCGACATGCCGACGCTACTCCCACCGTTTTTGATCGCTTCAAAGATCACCGCATCCGACACTTCATTCATTTTCCCGCAGTCCGTGAAGTTCGTCGGAAAGGTTTTCAGGGCTTTCTTGTCCAAGCCGTCGCCCTTTCCATCAACTCCATGACATCGCGAACACCAGATTTTGTAGGTTATCTCTCCCCTGCTGTAGGTCGACCCTTCGCCGAGCGCAACCAGCGTTACCTGAAACAGGGCTAATCCTATCGTCGCCCAGGCAAAAATCCTTCTTCCTGTTGCATTTTCTCTGTTCATATTCTCAATCGAAAGCGCGAACGGGAGACACGTTGCTGTTTGCCATTTCTAGCACCCGTAGACCGGCCCAAACCCTACGCGGCCAATAGATGAAGGGTCAATGCGGTTGATTGTCGCACTTCCTCCGGCGACATCAACGGCTATATACACTAGGAGCGCCGCGTGCATCGTCCACACCCTTTTCGCGTGACTTCCCCATAATAGAAATGCTCTCTGCGACGAATTGCCGCCTGTACCAAGTACCGTTTATCCGTTAGCATTCGGTCCTGTGCGTAGCGTCACCTTACATAATGACGATTCGTTTTCGTCTCTATATTCTCTCACCGTAGGAGTAGGCACTTATCGAGCCGATTCTGTCGGAGCAAGCCAGATATGAGTATCATCGGTCTCTATCCCACTTTCTATATGCCTGAGATCGGAACAGCATGGCTAATTGGTATTATCGGCACAATCCATGTGCTTGCATCTCACACCTCTGTGGGAGCCGCGTTTCTCTTCGCTCTCCTCGAAACTAAGGCTTATTGGGATCATAAGCCGGAGCTTCTAGTATTCGTCAAGAAATGGGGGATGTTTTTACTTGTCTTTAGCTATGTGATTGGCTCTATCACCGGCCCGGGTATCTGGTATTCGATAACCATTGGTAGCCCGCGCGGGGTTGACGGCTTAATCCACAATTTTGTGTGGGTCTGGGCAGCTGAATGGGTATACTTTACCGTAGAGGTAATCGGGGTATATGCACTTGTCTACCTGCTCGGAAAGATAGACGCTCGAACCCATCTCAAATTAGCTTGGTCTTTTGCTTGCGCCTCCTGGGCCACGATGCTTTTGATTGTCGGCATTCTTTCTTTCATGATGTGGCCCGGCAATGAACGGTGGTACCTAACAGGCTCCACAGCCGACGCATTTTACAACGTAAACTTTTTTGCCCATCTAGGCGTTCGTACAGGCCTTATGTTGGTGCTTGCAGCCTTGGTTGGGCTGATCATCACGAGCAGGATCGACGACGGGTCACTGAGGGAGTATACCACACGCTTTCTAGCACCGGTTGGGTTGTGTGGTGGTTTGTTCGGCGTAATGATGTTTCTTTACTACCTGCAAACCCTTCCTAACAACGCTGCGGTCATGCTTAGCGCTCACCTACTGCCTATTTACGGCCGGGACATGATTGCGGTGTTCACGCTAACGACGATCTATTTGGCTACCGCTTGGTGGAAGCCACGACTCATTGTATCGACGGTGGCTGTCGGAATGTTCCTGTTCGTTGGATTGTTTGGCGTGTGGCCAGAGGAACGGATGCGTGAATCGATGCGCAAACCTTTCGTTGCGGGTCAATACATCTACGGTAACCAAATTATTGCGCGCGACGTTCCGGGTAAGGGCATCCATTCCGAGGTCGAGACAATAGCCCAGGAGGGCTTGCTTAAGGTTCATCCATTTATCCCAGAGAGGCTGCGCACAATTAAAGAACAGAATCGACTCGAGGTAGGGCAACTCCTGACGAAGATAGCGTGCGCAAACTGTCACGCATTGGAACCTGGCGCCCCCCTGCGCGCGCTCCCAGATAAGCTCTTTCGCGCGACGGATGAAGATCTTATCGCGGCTTTCTTACGGGGTCCACTCAGGCATGGCAATCAGCCATATATGCCTCGGATTGACTTGCCCGAAGAAGAACTAAGCGCGATTGCACACTACATCGCTGCTGTGAATAACGGTGAAGACGTGGACCGAGTAATCGCTGCGCAACGAATGGAGGCGACCTCGACGGTCGGCAAGTAATTGGGGTTGAAGCAAATGGAAATAGGATCCGTACTCCACGCGATGCGTGATCCCGCTGGGCTACCCGGTTATCCTCGCCTTTTTCAGGCCCTCTTGGTGCTCACGTGGACCTTTCATATTGCTTTCGTTCTTGTGACGCTGGGTGCTGCGAGCCTTGCGATTTACAGTTTTTCTAAAAGGGAGACGAATCCAGATTGGCAACGACTCTCGATTGCACTGACTAAAGTCACCAAGGTGGGAGTCTCGATGCTGATCGTCCTCGGAGTCGCACCGTTGCTCTTCGTCCAGGTGATTTATGACCCCGAGTGGTACACGGCTAATATCCTCTCGGCTAGATGGGCAGTCATTTTCATATTTGCGCTTATTGTCGGGTACTGTCTCTGGTACGCCTTTTATTATGCGAATCACGAAGGGGCCAAGCGGCGCGCTCGATGGTTCGCCATCGGAGCTCTGACTCTATTCTGCCTGGATGGCCTCGTAATGCATGTATTCTCTTATCAGTCGATCCTTCCTAGCCGTTGGATGGATTGGTACGCACCCTATGGAGTTGTCGACACCAGCGGGTCGGCGTTGCACGCGATCCAATGGTCTCGCTTCATTTTTATAATGAGCCTATCCGCCCCGGCGGTCGGTGTGTTTCTGCTAAGTTATGTCGAATATTTCAAGATTAGGCCTGACTATGAAAGGTCATATCTCGATTTTGTTCGAAGGCTCGGACGACGATTCGCGAGCTACGGGTTTGTGCTCTCTTTGATCCCGTTTATGATTTGGCAGTTCACAAACCAAAGCGGCTTAGGCCTTGAGACCAACCCCATCGGCTGGCTATTAGCCCTAGCAATAATCCTAGCAGGAACTGCAAGCTTTCGTTTACAGGCCGCGGGCAACGGCTGCCTACCGGCAGGGGCCGGAGTCCTTGTTTTGATGTTGCTCGCGATTTGGCGAGAGGTCATCCGCGTCCATTATTTAGGCTCCGTCGGCTATACCGTCGCCGACTATCGCATCAATTTAGACTGGCCATCAACGTTGCTCTTTTTGTTAACGTTCGTTGGTGTGGGCGGCACCGTAGGCGGCTTCTATATCACTCTTCTTTATCGTTCAGGTCGAGTCCGAGGTCTGTACGAGGCTGAGCGCTCCGTCGCAAGTCTCGGTACTGCCGCTGTCGCCGTGCTGGTTTTATGGATTGCCGTCTTCTTTGCTTTTGGGCTCGTAATTTGGCTGCGACACAGTCTGGTCTCTTGACAGACATTAGCCTAATGAAGATTTCAAAGAGGCAATTTATCTGGAAATCGATAGCTCTCGCGTCCCTTTTAGTCTCGCGTAGTTATGCTGAACTGTTCGGCACCGCGGCACCCGATGTCGAAGCCGGTCGGCAAAAGGCCGCCATGTGTTCTGCTTGTCACTCGGCGGACGGGATATCGAAGCTTCCAAGCGTCCCTCACCTAGCTGGGCAGCAACGTTCTTATCTTGAACGCGCGCTACACGCGTACAGAGAGGGCCAACATCGGCACGACCTCGCAATGACGGCGTTAGCAAAGCGCCTGTCCGATGCCGATATCGTGAACATCGCGGCTTTTTTCAGTTCTCTACCGCGAATGAACACTGTCGAGACAACGTCAGAGCCTTCAGACCAATCGGCTGACGTTACAGCAGGCAAGAGACGTGCGGCAGTATGCTTTGCCTGCCACTCACCAAACGGTATTTCCAAAGTGACCGGAATTCCATATCTGGCGGGACAGCATCGTAAGTACCTCAGCGACGCCCTACATGGTTATCGAGATGGTGGGTCTCGAGACGACCTCACGATGACTTCGATGGCGGCACCGTTGTCGGACAGAGATATTGCTAATGTCACAGCCTACTTCAGTTCGTTGAAAGTAATCAGCAAAGAAGCCGAACGCCAGAACACTGACAGCCGTTAGTTCCCTAGTGAACTAACGCCACAGGTCTTGCAGTATGCCACTAATCGGTCCTGTCGCGCTCGCCCAGGCGCTCCTTCTCGCCTTTTATGCGATAGTCGCAAACCTACTAGGCGCGCGATGGAAATACTCCGCACTACTCGCTAGCGCACGCCACGCGATCTGGGCATCGTGTATCATGGTTACCGTCGCGGTCGGCATCCTGTGGGTCAGCCTGCTCCGCAGCGACTTTTCGTTGGAATACGTGGCCTCCTACAGCAGCTTCGAATTACCGTGGCTTTTCAAATTGACTGCTTTATGGGGAGGACAACAAGGATCTCTCCTGCTTTGGACCTGGCTACTCTCGGCTTTTACGGCGATCGTGGCTTTTCAGAACCGACGCCGGAATCTCAAAATTGCACCCTATGCGCTAGCCGTTCTGGCCGCGGTAGCGATGTTTTTTCTTGGAATGTTGAATTTCGTAACCCGGCCTTTCGACCTGGTCAAAGCCATCCCGACCGACGGACAGGACCTCAATCCATTATTACAGAACTACTGGATGGCAATTCATCCGCCGTCGCTCTATATTGGTTACGTCAGTGCTGCCGTGCCCTTCGCCTTCGGCACTGCGGCATTGATCACCGGCCATCTTGACGACACCTGGATTCGCAGCACCCGCCGATGGGCAATCTTCTCATGGCTTTTCCTGACGCTCGGCAATCTCTTCGGCGCGCGATGGGCCTATGAAGTGCTGGGCTGGGGTGGCTATTGGGCGTGGGATCCGGTCGAGAATGCCGCCTTTATGCCATGGCTTGTGATGACTGCATATCTCCATTCGGTAATGATCCAGGAGCGCAAGGACATGCTCAAAGTATGGAACCTTGCCCTTATCGGCTTGGCCTTCGGTCTAACGCTGTTCGGTACCTTTATAACTCGCAGCGGGATTATTTCATCAGTGCACTCATTTACTAACTCCGGCCTTGGGCCGTACTTTCTGACCTTTTTGACTATCGCCACGGTCGCCTACACCGCCTTGCTGCTCTTGCGCGTAAAAGAATTGCGGACCCCCGCCGAGTTCGAATCGTATCTTTCACGCGAAGCTACTTTCCTCTTCAATAACCTGGTTTTGATCGGTATCACCTTTGCGGTCTTCTGGGGCACAATCTTCCCAGTCATCTCAGAGGCTGTCCGCGGCGTGAAAATCACCGTCGGGCCCTCCTTCTTCAACAAGGTTAATGCTCCGTTGGCATTGATATTGATGTTTCTTATGGGCGTTGGGCCACTAATAGCATGGCGACGTTCTACGCCGCGCAATTTTGCGCAAACCTTCGCTAGCTCAGCGTTCGTCGGCGCCGTCACAGGAATAGCGACTGCCGTGGCCGGAGTTACAGGATGGTACGCCCTAACCTCGTTCTCGCTGGCAGCTTTTGTCCTAACCACAATTATCGTCGAATTTAAGCGCGGAGTCGGTGCTCGGGGTCGTCTAATGGGAGAGCGCGTACCGAAGGCGACGGCCAACCTGATCGCGAAAAATAACCGCCGCTACGGCGGTTACGTGATTCATCTGGGTGTCATCCTCGCTTTCGTAGGAATCGTTGCATCTTCTCTCTTTCGACAGGAGGTTCAACGAACCGTTAAGGAAGGCCAGACGATCGATGTTGGACCTTATCATCTCGTGTTCAGAGGTACCACGATTACAGAGGACTCACACGTTCAGAACCAGGTGGCTGATGTCGAATTAATCTCCAACCGTCGCGTAATCGCGTTACTTCAGCCAGCCAAGGTCTTCTATCGCCATCAAGGGCAGTTTGCGACCGTGGTAGCCCTTCGTTCAACCCCGCTTCGTGACCTATATGTTGTCCTCGCGGGAGTCGACGACGACGGCTCAGCCACTTTCCAAGTCTTTATGACTCCGCTGGTCTTATGGCTCTGGGTCGGTGGCCTCATAATGGCGCTCGGCACCGTGATCGTAATGTGGCCCAACGTACGCGAGCGGGCGGTCCTTACTTCACTTGTAAACGAGATTGGTATACACAACGCGGATCTTTCTATAGCGGCCGACTAATTGCATCGCAGGTTTATCCTGTCCGCTCTACCTGAGCACGACAAAAGACTGGTCCAATCTGCGACAAATTACCGCATCGTCAACTCTTTCGCTCCTAGTCGTTGATACGGCACATTGCTCCAAGGAGCATGGTACGATTACGATCCGTCGTCGCGTACTTAAACGATTTGCCGACCCTCAAAACAGCTCGATCGCCGGAAACGATAGTAAAACCCTTATGGTTCTGCCCAACCTTTCTACGAAGCCCGTGGCTACACTGTGTTTGATTCTCGTTTTTGGGTTGGGAGCATTTCCCGGCATCGCTGCAGCACATGCATATCCCACGCGAGAGTATCCAAAGGCAAAATCGGTGCTAACTGAAGCACCAACCAAAATCGCGATAAGCTTTGATGATCCCGTAGAAGCGTCATTTACGCGGTTGCAAGTCCTCAACGACATGAATACCGACTTCGTTGCCGCAGCTCCCCGGGTCGAAAGCGATCGCCTGACACTTTCTGCTCCGCTAAAGCGCCTTTCTCCAGGAAGTTATCGAGTAATTTGGAGTGTGTTAGCGGAAGACGGACACAGGACCAAAGGTTCTTATACCTTCAAGATCGCTGGGACTAATTAAGGCAATCTGCCACACGGAGGCGCGGCGTCTTTTCTTTCTTCAAATGGCTGCTGTTCACCGTTGAGCTCAGTCTCTTCGGCTCGACTTTTTTCACGGTCGCTGCGTTACCAAGCCGTTATTGGTTAGATCGGAGATGCTCGCACTTCCTCCTGATGATTTGGCGGGTTAATTTCTTTTTTGTAGTCGCGTTTTTTTTACCGGTCCTTCTTCATCAGCTAGCCGTCATTACCGATCTCCCCTGGATTTCCGCAATCCCTTACGCTTGGGCAGCTCTACGTCTTACCACTTCAGGGCACATCTGGACGGCCAAACTAGTTGTGACCTTCGCGCTCGCGTATGAACTGTTCGGCGACTTGCGAGTGTCTGCGCGAACTACCTTGCTCGTGCTGACCTCGACTGCCCTTCTGTTATTGGAGTGCGTATCCGGTCACGCGCTTGATCAATCGACTGCAATGTTCGCCGTCTACTCCGTTCACACACTTTCCGCAGGCGTCTGGTGCGGCTCCCTGGCGACATACGCGCTAGTCTCTAAAGCGGGTCCAGGAAAATCGTTGCCTCTAGAAGGAGCCCGTAAGTTATCGCACGTTGCGGGAGTCGCCGCTCCGATAGCTTTTCTCAGCGGAATATTGATCGCAAGTAAATCTCGAGCCTTAACCTATCCCATCTTGTTGCACACAGAATATGGTTACTGGCTTTCCGCGAAGGTCGCCCTAGCCCTCGGTATGTTGGGCATCGGAGCGTACTGCCGCTTCATGCTGTTGCCGCATATATATCGGCAAGCAGTGCAGACCAAGTTTCTTTGGGCTGTCAGTGTAGAGATTCTTACGAGTATCCTGTTACTCGCTCTTGCGGTTCTCCTCGCGACTCATCCCGTCCCCAGCGTGAATGCGTAGACCGAGTTGGGTCTTGACGCCAAATTTCTAGTGCTTTCTCTGCTCGCACCGTCATCACTTCTTGCAGAACTGGCGCACATATTTCATCAGGGCGTGAACTTCCTCATCGCTGAAGGTACTTCCCCAAGCAGGCATTTCGTCCGACAACCCGACCGCAGCTCCGCCGCCCTTGATTGCCTTAAACATAGTGTCGTCTGAAATCGTAGCCATCTTGGCGCAATCAGTAAAATTACGTGGATGCGCCTTTAGCGCCTGACCGTCGGTACCGTCGCCGTGTCCAGTCTCCCCGTGACAGCGCGCACAATAGATCTTGAATTGTAACTCTTCTTGGGCAGCGGTGGGCGCAACGCTCAACGTAAGGAACATAGCTTCAACAAACAACCAACTCCATAGAACTACCGATAAGGCTCTAGACACATCCTTCCGCTTAGCCGTTCGCACCACCATTACTCTCCTTCTTTCTACCAATTGCACCAACGGTTTATCGTGTGCTGCACACCGATCTGATACCACACGACTGTTCGTTGGGTGAATTTAGATGGCCAACGATTAGCGGGTCAACGCGACTCTTTGTCGCAGGTTCTCGTGGTAAAGAGGAAACGTCAGGTAGTCCAATCGATTGCGACAATAAGCCTCAGGGCGCCATTCTTTACGGAGTCAATAGAATGAAGTACTTTCGAATTATCGATCGAGATGCGAATTGTGCTGGACTTTTATAGGAGGCAGATCGTTTTCTTACGGGCGTGTGACTCTAGTGTATCGTCCCATTAATAGCTTAGTTAATTGGATATGCGAAGCTGGTATGTTGCTGCCTGATGGGCAGGCCTAATAGAGTGGTGGAGTTGAGTTCGGCGGAGCGCGAACAATTGGATTCGATAGCTCGTTTGCGGAGCTTGCCGCATTCCTTGGTACGGCGAGCGCGGATCGTACTACTGCCGGCGGACGGGGTCGCCGATAGGCTCATCGCCGAGCGCTGCGGGGTCAGCGTTCCTACCATCAGCCATTGGCGGTGCTGCTGGCGCGAGCGCGGGGTGGCCGGGTTGCACGGAGAACTGCGGCCCGGACGTCCGCGTGGCTACGACGATGAGCGGGTGGCAGCGCTGATGCGCAAGGTGCTGCACAGCCGGCCGCCGAACGCGACCCACTGGACTGTGCGCGGCGTAGCGCAAGAGACGGGTATCTCCAAAAGCACAGTGGCCCGCTATTTTGCCCTGTTCGGCGTTCAGCCGCACCGCAGCAAGAGTTTTAAGCTCCACTGATCCCTTCTTCGTGGAAAAGGTCCGCGACGTGGTGGGACTGTACCTCAATCCACCCGACCAAGCCCTGGTGCGGTGCGTGGACGAGAAGAGCCAGGTCCAGGCGTTGGAGCGTAGCCAGCCGGTGTTGCCGATGGGGCTGGGCTATATTGAAGGCGTGACTCATGACTACTTTCGGCATGGGACCACTACATTGTTCGCGGCCCTCAACGTGCTCGATGGCTCGGTTATCTCCCAATGCAAGCCACGCCACCGGCATCAGGAGTTCATCGGCTTTCTCAATCATCTCGACCACCAGGTGCCCGCCGCCCTCGCGGTGCATCTGATCGCCGACAACTATGCCACCCACAAACATCCCAAGGTCAAGGCTTGGCTCGCACGCCATGGCCGTTTCCATATGCACTACACGCCCACCTAGCGAGCTGGCTCAATCAGGTGGAGCGCTGGTTCGGACTCATCACCCAGCCAGCAGGCGATCCGGCGCGGGTCGTTCCGCAGCGTGCGCGACCTGGTCCGTAAAATCGACAGTTACGTGACCCATTACAACGTGCTACCAGCAGGCCCTTCATCTGGACCGCCACTGCAGAGTCAATCCTCAATAAGCTTGAACGCCTTTGTAAAATTATTTATGGGACACTACACCAGAGTCGTCATGATAACGAGGAAGAGCCTCCTGATTTTCCTGCCAAGAATCATAGGTTTGCTCTTCACCCTTCTCATTGGATGCCGCCACGCTCCCGTAACCTCTGCGACAGCATTGCACAATCCGACAGACTGTCTACCCGATATAAACCTCCTTGATGCTCACGCTCAGACGGTCTCGCTCGCTCGACTTAAGAAGAAGCCTGTGCTTTTCGATTTCATATACACATCTTGTCAAGGCGAGTGTCTTCTTCTAACCGATCGGATGCGCAAGATTGCGGATCAACTTGGTCCCGCGCTCGGCCATCAAGTACAGATGGTTTCAATCACTATCGATCCGGAACATGACGGGCCAGCTCAGCTATTAGACTATTCGAAGAACCAGGCGGCCGACTTGAACGGCTGGATATTCCTAACAGGCAAACCAGCGCAAGTCGACGCCGTGATGACGCGCTTTCGCCTCGTCCGCACACGCGAAAATGAGGGCGACTTAGATCACGTGCCGGCCTTTTTCCTCGTTAACGCTAAAGGGAGGGCGATCGTGGAATATCCGGGCGAAAAGGTCGATCCAGAAGAGGTCGCACGCGACATCGATCAGATCACAGCCGGAAAGCCGATAAGTACGGCTGACGGAGTCATGGCTCAAAGCGACCAGGCTCCCGAATAGTAAGATTATCTCGAGTTTCGATGGTTGAGCGGCGACTCTGCGTCTTCGTAACCGCCGCCGGGAGTTAGACTCGCCGTGAGCTGGAGATGTTGATCTTTCGCCATTCCTTGAAAAGCTGGTTCACCGATGATCGATAAGCTCGGGAAGCTTGAAGATACCCCCTCAAGCTGGAGAGGACCCGGGGATTGTCTTGGGGGGCTTTCGCAGCTGACCCAAAGCCCGGAAAATATGCCAGCCATAAGTTGAGCCAACGGTAGTGTGGTCCTCTGCAGGAGCCTGAGGAGGACGGCATCATGCCGAAGAAGGGTCACAGCGAGGAGCGGATTCTGCGGGCGCTACGACAGGCGGAGAGCGGCACGACGGTGCGCGCGACCTGCCGGGAGCATGGGATCAGTGACGCCACCTTTTACATTTGGAAGAAGAAGTACGCGAACCTGGGTTTGAGCGAGTTGCGCGAGCTCCGGCAGTTGCGCGAAGAGAACGGCAGGCTCAAGCGGGTGGTGCCGGATCTGTCGCTGGATCGTCACATCCTGCAAGAGATCGTGCAAAAAAGCTGTAAAGCCCCGGCAGCGGCGGGAGCTTGGGCGCTGGACCAGACGGTCTTTGCGTTGAGCGAACGTCGTGCCGCGGGGCTCTTGGCGATCACCCGCAAGACTTTGCGCTAGCGAAGTCGACGGCCGTCGCAACAGGGGTTGCGGATGCGGTTGCGCGAACTGGCGGCGAGCCGGGTGCTCTTCGGGTACCGGCGACTGACGGTAATCCTGCGAAGAGAAGGTTGGCAGGTTAAGCCGAAACGCGTCTATCGGCTGTACACCGAGGATGGGCTGACGGTGCGGACCAAGGTACGCAAGAAGCTGGCGCGGCGCGCGCGGGTGGTGACCCCCAAGGCGACGCAGCCTAATACGAAGTGGAGCATGGACTTTATGAGCGCCCAACTGCTTGATGGACGCTGGTTTCGCGTGCTGACAGTTATCGACCAGTTTACGCGCGAATGCCTGGCGTTGGTCGCAGATCGGGCCCTCAATGGTCATCAAGTCGCGCTCGCGCAGGTGGTGGCCGAGCGTGGCACGCCTGGCCCGATCACCGCGGACAATGGCAACGAATTCGCCGGGAAGGCAATGGACGCGTGGAGTTATCAGTACGGAGTACAGCTGGAGTATATCCGCCCTGGCAGGCCGGTCGACAATAGCTACATCGAATCGTTTAACGGCCGGCTGCGGGACGAGTGTCTGAACGTCGAGACCTTCTTTGACTTGAGCGACGTCAGGGAGAAGCTCGAATGTTGGCGACTGGATTACAACTAGGTACGGGCCGCATAGCGCACTCGGTGATCGTTCGCCCGAGGAGTTTGTGCGCGAGTGGAGAGCATCGAGCGCGACCTCACTGCGCACGGCTGGGCTGGCCAACCAACTGCCGGCCGGTGCCGTACAGGGCAGCGACGCCGCGGAGCCGAAACCTACACCGCTTTCCGGCCCTGTACCTTTCTGAACATACGAAACGGTCGGTGGACAGGATTCTGGTAAAATAAAAACGCTGCGTTGTCCACGAATCCACAGGTGGGATTTTTAGATGGATCCCAGAACCTGTGGGTCTTGTGGGCAACGCCTTCATCTGAATTTTACCGAGAAGCAAGTAGACTGCCGCAGTTACAACTCGGCCGCTTTGCCGGGAGCGCCTTTTTGGCCCTTGCGCTTCGAGTCGCCTGGGGTGGACCTGCGCCCCGGCGAGGCTGGTCGTTGATGCACA
>DATKML010000008.1:0-93602 GCA_035541875.1 Binataceae bacterium (SeqCode) | reverse complement strand
CCGCGACCACTCTGAGTGTATTCCAACATCTGCCTGTCGCCGACCGAATTACCGAATGCGGCGATAGGCCGCCGGCCAATATGCTGGTTGATCCCGACAGGCTTGTCGGCTTTGTCATCGATGAAGTTCAGTTGCGATAGCCGCATCAGGACGGGCTGGCCATCACGCAACTCGAACTTCGTCTTGACGCTGCTGCCGATGACCTGTTCGGGCGGGACGCCATAGACCTGTTCGGCCCACGCACGCATGAATTCGATGCCCCCGCCCGAGACGATGAAATTCTTGAAGCCGTTGGCACGCAGGTAGGCGAGCAGTTCGAGCATGGGCTGGTAAACCATTTCGGTGTAGAGCTGGCCGGTCTTCGGATGCTTTGCGCTGGCAATCCACGTCTTGACGATCTTTTCGAATTCCTCCGTAGTCATGCCCGTGTGCGTCGCCATGATCAGTTCGAGGAGCTCATGGTCGCCCCCGGCGAGCGCACTTTTCACGTCGCCCCTGAGCAGCGAGGCAAACGGCTCTTTGGTCTTCCATTCCGGATGCTGCGGGGCGAGCGCCTTGACGCGGTCGAGCACGAAGTAAAGCTGGACGGGCAACGGCTGCTCGCACCAGAGTGTGCCGTCGTTGTCGAACGTTGCGATGCGCTCGGCAACTGGAACGAAATCCGGCGAAGTGGGCGTCGTGACTTTCTCCACGAAGGTTATGATGGACTGTTTCGCCTTGCCATCATTCCACGACGGCAGCGGGTCGGCGGCGCGTGCGATGGTCGCGATAAGCGCCAGCGCGCACAAGAAGGTCGCGGCGCTGACGCTCTGTCTGCGTTGGGTTTTCATACGGTGGAGCTCGAGGCTTGGGACGCCAGCTAAAGCACAGCCAAAGTGTACTGCTCTCTGCCGCTCACGGGGTGCTTCCCCGGAAGCACCCCGTGAGATACCCATCTAATCACCCTGGCCGTGGCTTTTAGCCTCTTCCATCTTCTTCTCAAGCTCCGCCTTCAGCGCGGACAGGTTGAAGCTGGCACCCCCCTGCATCGGCGGGTAATCAAGGAAGGTTTGTGCTTCCTTGCCGAGCTGCTGCTGCACATAAACGAAACGCCAGAATTCGAACGCGAACCAGTTGTAATAGTCGATTGATCCAGTCAGCCCCGACCGCTCGTACGGATCCAGCCGGAGGTTGACCAGAATCGGCCAGCTTGGCTTGACGGTTCCGCCAAACCATCCGTTCGGCTGGTCAACGAAACGATACTTGAAATCGTCAAGGCGCACCGCGCCCAGCGTGGACTCCGCAAAGTAATAGATTTCGTGGCGGGCGGAAGGGCCTTTACCGGTGATGACGGCCATCTGGTCGTATCCGTCCAGATGATTCTTATAAGTCCGGTCGCCGAGTTTCACGCCCTTGAGCAACTGGTCGTTGATGTTCGGGTTACCAGCGGCATCAAGGAAGGTAGGAAACCAATCCATACCGGAAAAGATACTGTTCTGGACGGAGTCCGCGGGAACGTGGCCGGGCCAGCGCAGAATGCACGGCACGCGGAAACCACCTTCCAGGACCGTTCCTTTGGCGCCGGCGAACGGAGTCTGCCCGCCGTCGGGCCAGGTGAAGTTCTCTGCGCCGTTGTCAGTAGTGAAAACGACGATCGTGTTGTCAGCCAGACCGTTGTCCTTGAGATACTGCATTACGGAGCCGACTATATCGTCGAGCTGGGCCATCCCGGCTTCGTAGACGGTCCAATTGTTCTCCGGAGTCCGCATCGCTTCATACTTGGGCGAAAGATGCGTCAAGACGTGCATGCGCGTTGGGTTAAGCCAGAGGAAAAAGGGCTGCTGGGCGGCCCTGGCTTTGTCCATGAATGTAGTCGAGGCGGCGAGAAACGCGTCGTCCACCGTCTCCATGTTGTATTTGATGCCCTGGATGGGATGCGGCGGTAGTGGGCCATCGTCTTCAATCTTCTGTTTGCCGATCTTGCCCCAGCGCGGCTGTTCGGTCGGATCGTCCGTGTCGGTCGCCCAGCTGTGGATGATGTTGCGCGGGCCAACGGTTGATAACGCCTGCTTTGGGTAGCCGGGATGGAAAGGATCTTCCATCGCATCTAGGTGATAGAGATAGCCGAAGAACTCATCGAATCCATGCACTGTGGGCAGGAATTCATTACGATCACCCAGGTGATTCTTGCCGAATTGGCCGGTGGCGTAGCCCTGCGCTTTGAGCGCTGTCGCCATCGTGACGGCTTCCACCGGCAGACCGATTTTGGCACCCGCCTGACCGACCGTAGTCATGCCGGTGCGGATCGGCAATTGGCCAGTGATAAAGTTCGCCCGGCCTGCCGTGCAGCTCGCCTCGGCGTAGTAGTCCGTGAATCTCATGCCCTCCTTCGCGAGCTTGTCGAGATTCGGTGTCCGCCCGGCCATCATGCCCTGGTTATAGACGCCGATATTGGACCAGCCGACATCATCGCCCATGATGACGACGATATTGGGCTTTCTATTTTGTGCCAGCGCTTCGGGGGCATGCGACAATCCAGCCACAGCACACAGCGACAGCGCCAAGCCTAAATACTTCGCCTTCCACAAGTTCATCAGGAATCTCCCATTAGATTAGTCGTCAGCATTTCACTCGGCTACGGCTGAAGTCGCGTCGGTCATAGCAACCGACACCTTCAACACCCCCGGACCCGGTTCATCTTCGAGCGCAAAGTTCTATCCCAGTTCCTTCGTGAAAGTATTGTAGGCGTATTCGCACAGCGTCTGCTGGTCGGCGGCAGAGACTTTCGAATCGTCGTCGGCCCAAAACGTGACCCGCGCGACCATGATCTTGGTGTAGCTGCTCCACGTTGCGTTCGGATTTCAGCAGCCTGCTCTAGTCCTCGGCAAGCGCGCGTTCAGCTTCCTTTTCGAGATCTATGTATTGAGTCTTTTCGACCGTGACGCCGACGCCGAATATCGTTCCGCCTTTGAATGTCCCCGGCGACTTGTATTCCTGACTGACAGCATCGCCGCTGTCGTACCCCACGCAAAGGCCGTCTCCCGACAACGTGAACTTGCCAGGCTGCGTCCGCATCGGGCCTTCGGCTACGACCTTGTCGTTGACGTAGAGTTTCATTTTTCCAAGAGATTCGCCATGCTTGCCGGCGCCCTCTCTGATGAACTCCATTCCGACCGTGTATTTGCCAGGCTTCAACTCGGGCGAAACGAATTTCTGTTCCAGTTTGATCCCCAGGAAGTTGTAAACATAGAACAGTTTCTTGTCTTTGATAAAAAGCGAGTGGCCGCCGAAGCGGGAGCCGTGAGCTATAATCACGCCTGACGCGTTCGGATCTGTGATCTCGATGTTGGCGAGAATCTTGTATGAGCGGTTCCGCACATTGACGGCGACACCCTCTGGCACAGGCGAGGTGCCGGGATAATACATATACCGTTCGCGCGGCGGCTCTTCGGTAGGCCGTTCAACTGCCAGTTGCTGCATGGCGGTCCTGTCATCGAGCGGCAGCACCATGTTTTTGTCGGCCTCTTCGAACCAGGCTTTGATGAGCGACTGAAGCTTATCGGGGTATTGCTTGGCTAGGTCCTTCGACTCGGACCTGTCGACATCCACGTGGTAGAGTTGCCATTGGTCCTTGTCGAAATTGCCCTTATTCGTAAATGGGGCGTGAAGCGCGCTGGCGAGCCAGCCATCCTCCCAGATGCCGCGGGTTCCGAGCATCGCGTAGTATTGACGCTTCTTCCGAGTCGGCGCATCAGGCGCGGCGTCGAAGGTGTAGCGCATCGAGACGCCAGGAAGCGGATACTGCTCGACGCCGTGGTACACTTTCGGCATCTCCACACCGATGATGTCCAGGAGCGTTGGGACGATGTCGACGGAATGATGGTACTGGTTGCGGATCTCCCCTCGGGCCTTGATGCCTTTTGGCCATGATATGATCAACGGGTCGCTGGTGCCCCCCGAATACTCTGAATAGCGCTTGAACATTTGGAAGGGTGTAGAGAAAGCAGCGGCCCAGCCAGTTGGGAAATGCGGATAGGTGTCCGGTCCGCCGAGGACATCCAGATATTTCATGTTCTCAGCTAGATCGTCAGGATAGTTGTTAAAAAACTTGTTCTCGTTCACCGAGCCGTTGGGCGTGCCCTCTCCGGAGGTGCCATTGTCAGCCGCATAGAGCACGATCGTATTGTCGAGCTGACCGCTGTCACGCAGGTAATCGATAATCCGTCCGATCTGAACGTCGGTATACTCCGAGAACCCAGCGAAGACCTCCGCCATGTGCGAGAAGAGCTTCTTCTCGTCGGGATTGAGTGAATTCCATGGTCGCACATGATCCGCCGGATTCGCAATGGCCTCGGGCAAGGGATTGAGCGGTGTCAGTTGCGTTCCCTTCGGCAGAACGCCCTTGTCGATCATGCGCGCAAGGACCCACGTCCGGTATGCCTCATAGCCGTCGTCGAACTTACCCTTGTACTTTGCGATGTATTCCTTCGGCGCATGGTGAGGCGCGTGGTTGGCACCCGGGTTGTACCACATATACCAGGGCCTCGAAGGATTGGTCGCCTTCTGGTCGCGGATCATGGCGATGGCGTGATCAGCGAGATCCTTCGAGAGGTGATACCCGTGTTCAGGACTGTATGGCGGCTCAACGAAATGGTTGTCCTCCACGAGATCCGGATACCATTGGTTGGTCTCTCCGCCGATGAATCCGTAGAATCGATCAAAGCCCTTCTGAAGCGGCCACAGTTTCCGGCTGGCGCCTGAGGCGACATCCTGCTCCGCGACGTTGTGATCTTTGCCAAGCCAGAAGGTGCTATAGCCGTTATCTTGCAGGATCTGACCGATCGTTGCGGCCTGATCCGGCAGCCTTCCATGTGCTCCAGGAAATCCCTCGGCGCCTTCCGTGATGGAGGCCATGCCGTTTACGTTGGCGTTTCGACCGGTCAAGAGCGTGGAGCGGGTCGGCGAGCACAGCGCCGTCGTGTGAAATTGCGTATACGTCAAACCGTTGGCCGCCAGCTTGTCGAGTGTCGGCATGTTGATCCGGCCGCCATAGGGCGACCACGCCGCGAGACCGGTGTCATCGTAAAGGATCAAGAGAACGTTTGGAGCTCCCTCGGGCGCCTTCATAGGCGTATAAGGGGCCCAGTCGGGGGTCGACTTGCGAACATCGAGATCGATGACGCCCTTGAAGGGCACCTCGGGCCGAGGCAGGACATCTTGTGCCGCCGCTATCGCGGCCAAAGCCACCAACGAAATCAGAGCCACGGTTAACTGACTAGCGCCTGCTTTCATAGTCCCTCGTTGCCGAAAAGCACGTCATCTCAATGCCGCCACAGCTTCCCGTATCCCACGGATAATCGCAAAAATCATCTCTGCCGGTAAGCTGGACCTTGGTCTAGCACCGGCCGGCGAGGTCTCATGACAGTCCTATTCAGCCCGCAGCGTTCAAGTCGCCGGAGGCAGGCAATTACACATGCTCGAATCCGATTGCTTCCGGGCGGCGCACGCTCTGTGGAGCTTGTATGGAGCCGTTATAGCTTGAAAACGAGTGGCCTCTTAAAGATATTACGAGGCGGCTGTCAGAGTGAGATAAAAGCGAGTTATGGGCTCCCACGATAAACTCCGGTCACGCAATGAGGAGCCGCCCTTTGCAGTCATCTTGGAGCAGGTGTCTTCTGCTTTCGCACGAGTGCCATCCGGCGAAATCGGCACACAGATGGAGCAGTGGCTGGAAAAAATCGCGCGCTGCCTCGGACTCGACCGTTCGGTAATCGCTGAGTTCCTGCCTGAGAACACCGACTTTCAGGTGCTCTATCAATGGACGCGGGCAGGATTTCCGCCTGTCCCAAAGTACCGATCAACTGACTTCTTGCCATGGGTTGCGTCGCTAATTCGTGCCGGCACCACCTTTGTGATGCCTAGCGTACGCTCGCTTCCGGCTGAGGCCAACCGCGACAAAGAATTCTTTTCAGGCCCGCTGGGCCCTAAGGCGACCGTCATAGCGCCCTTGGCTATCGGTGGAAAGACCGTGGGAGCCGTCAGCTTCGCGGATTTTCACCGCGAGCGGCAATGGTCGCCGGCTCTGCTCCGCCGCCTTAGAGTAGTTGCGGACATTTTCGCCAATGCCATGTCGCGCCAACGCGACGCGATCGAGTCTGCGAGACTGCAAAACGAAGCAGCGAAGCTGGCCAATTTCGCTCTCCTGGGCGAAATGACTGTCGCAATGGCGCATGAGCTTAACCATCCGCTCGGAGCTATCCTTGCGAATGCACAGACGGCGCGCCGAATCCTCGAGCGCCCTCACCCCAGGCGCGCAAGTTTGAAGGAAATAATCGACGACATTATCTCCGCAGAACGCCGTGCCAGCGACTATATTCGGCAGGTCCAAAATGTTTTCCGAAATGAAATTCGAATCGAAAGCTTTCAGGTTAGCCAGTTGCTAGCCACCACGGTCGCCTTAACCCGAAGCGATTTACTCCTGAGAGGTATTGCTCTCAAGATAAACATCGAGAAAGGGCTGCCTAACATCGCCGCCAGTCGCACCGGAATCGAACAAGTACTGCTAAATCTGGTGCGGAACGCCGCGGATGCGGTCACATTGGCGGATTCGCCCAAGCGAATAGTAAATATTCGGGCGTTTCAAAAGGACGCTCGATCCATTGCAATAGCAGTCAGTGACACAGGTCATGGCGTCACTCCTGGCGACCTCGACCGGATCTTTGAACCGCTGTTCACCACGAAGGAGAAAGGGACTGGGATGGGGCTCGCTATTGTACGATCGATCGTCGAGTCCTATGGGGGAGAGGTGCACGTCCGACAAAGCCCGAATCGTGGTGCGACCTTCGAATTTACCGTCCCGAGCGAGTTAAGTTGAAAACCAGAGCAAAGCAAGTAGAGCATCCGGGCGAGCCCATAATCGTAATTGAGGATGATGTACTGTTCCGGCGATCGATATTACGCCTACTAGAAGAGCACGGTTACAAACCATCTGCGTATGAATCTTTCCGTCAATTCCAGGATATAGCGACTATTCCGCAGGAGGGCTGTATAATCCTCGACCTGCATCTTCCTGGCACCAACGGTCTGGAAATCCAACGCCAATTGTCCGCCATCGCGCCATCGTTAAGCATTATCTTCCTCACAGCTTTCGGGCGAGTCGACGTAAGCGTTCGGGCCATGAAGAACGGTGCGGTCGATTTTCTGGAGAAGCCTGTCGATAGTGAGGTTCTGTTGCGAACCATCGACCAGGCGATCGAGCGCACTCGAACGCTTAGCCGCGACCGAGTGGATTTGTCCGAACTGCGCCGCCGGTTTGAGCGACTGTCCGAGCGCGAACGCGAAGTGTTTACGCGGATCACCTCCGGACTCCTGAACAAGCAGGCGGCCGCCGAGCTCAAGATTACCGAGAAGACCGTCAAATTCCATCGCGCTCACATCATGAGGAAGATGGAAGTTGGCTCATTTGCTGAACTGGCAAAAATGGCTGCGCGTCTCGGTCTGAACGATCGAAGAGTGAACCAAGCGAACCCACTAGGGGCTGACGGATCACGGAACGACGCCTCGTGATCCCTGCTAATTGTTAGACCCGGCCAGCGCCCGCGATATCGTCTCAAGCAGTTCTTTTTCTTCTATTGGCTTGAACAATACCGCAACCGCTCTAATCTCCTCGCCGAGAAGTTTCGCTCGTTCTTCTCGCTGTCCCGTGATCAAAATGGTTGGGATTGTGAAGCCTTTCTTGTCGAGCTCTTTCCACAACTCCACTCCCGTCATTTCCGGCATCCAGATGTCGACAAGCAGAACCGCGTCCCTCGCCGGTAAGTGACTCAACAAGACCTCCGATGGTCGCTCAAAGGCAGTAACGTTGAGTCCGTGCTCTAGCAGCAGCCGACGCAGCGCTTGCCTGAAGTAGAAGTCGTCATCGACGAGTATTATGTTTGGCGTTTTCTTGCATTTTGCTGACTCGCCGACTTTAGCGCCTTTCGCGAATATCGAGCGGCGACCCATGCGTGGATAATCACTTGATCCAGACTGAAGGGATACTGGACCTTGGTCCAGCAGCGTCACTCAGGCCAAGGTCCAGTTTGTTCGACGAAGTACAACTGGAAACTGGCAGCGATACCGCGTAACCCAAAAAAGCCCTCTGGACGGAGGGCTCCCAACCTTAGAACCGAGTAAGTTCTGCCGCACACAAGGTCATGTTCCAGCTCTTGTAGCTCAGCGCAGCGACGTTGCTACCGTAGGTCCAGTAAATCAACTCGTGACTACGGTGTATTGTTCACAGAGAACGATCACCCAGTTCCGAAAGTTCTACTGCTTGAAGATCATTGGTGGTCCGCCAACGCGCTTCACCTTGAGGTCGACCGTAACCTCGACGCGGTCCGCGATGCGGATAAACGGAATACCACTGTCCATACCGTAATCCTTACGGTCAAAGGCCATCGTTCCCTTAATCGTGCCGGACCCAGTGCCTCGGCCGGAAATTGTCAGGCTCAACCTTTCGGGTTTCGTCACCCCGCGGATAGTAAAATTGCCGTCCAGTTCGAAAGCGTTAGCGCCGGTCTGGACGATCTTGGTCGATTTAAAGGTGATCACGGGATTCTTTTCAACGTCGAAGAAATCTTCACCTTTGAGCGTGCTATCCTTGAGCCCACTGCCGGTATCCACACTGGCAGCTTGAACCTCGATGTTCAAAGCAGCGGTGCTGACATCGGGGGACGAGAAAGTAAGGGCGGCATTCCACTTATTGAACGTGCCTGAGATGGCGATCGACGCGTCCACCGCGAAGTGAATCGCGCTGCCACTCCGCGCGATCTCAAACACCGGAACCCTTAGAGAATCCTGCGCTTGAGTTACTGAAGAGAACAGCAGTCCCGCGCCGAGTAAGAATAAGGCTGAACGCATCGCCGTACCGTATGGCATTACTGATCTCTATGGCAACTGTTCTTGCCAAGTGACCATCCTCCACCACGCCTTGAATAGGCTTCGCCCGCGCTCATCGTCGCGTCGCTCTGCTCCGGACGGTCGCCCGATCGTTTCGGGAGAAATAGGCCCGATCCCCCGAGCGCCGACCGTATTCGCATTGGTGTCCATATCAGACTGCTTTTTTCTTGTACTAGAGACATCTTGTCGAGATTTGACGCAAAGCAGTAGCGAAGGAACCCTCTGATCGCCCTCGACAAACGCGGACAGAAGGCGGACGTTTGGGGCTAGAAATTGCCGGTATGTCCACGCTGCCTTGGAAATATCTGCGTTTTGCTTGAGGTGTTTTGGTGGGCCGTCGGAGATTCGAACTCCGGACCTACTGATTAAGAGTCAGCTGCTCTACCGACTGAGCTAACGGCCCACCGTGCGGGGAGAATACCCCTAGCAGGAAGAGTGGGGTGAGTGAAGGGATTTGAACCCTCGACCACCGAGGCCACAACCCGGTGCTCTGCCTAGCTGAGCTACACTCACCATTAATTATGTCTGCGAGTACGACTTGGGATCGCATCCGCGTTTGCACCATTATCCCGTACGCAGCATGCAAAGAGAATCCAGGACGGGGTCACTGACTCTCTCGACTCGCCTTGCGGGAGGACACGCTCTGTCGGCGCCGTGGCGCGCCAGAAGGGATTCGAACCCCTGACCTACGGCTTAGAAGGCCGTTGCTCTATCCACCTGAGCTACTGGCGCGAATCGGGGTGGCCGGATTTGAACCGGCGACCCCCTGTGCCCAAGACAGGTGCGCTACCAGGCTGCGCTACACCCCGAGCGTCCTATGCAATTAACACACGCAGGCGCGGCTCTCAACTCGATGCCCCAATTGTTACCGATCGTAACAGGACCGCATCGAATCGAACCAACCCGGGTACAGTACAGAACTGAATAGCCGTATATCGCGGACTTGGCAGCTTCAAAACATTTTCGAAGCATATGAGACGATATATCGTTAGATACCTCACCGGTATCGCGAAAAACTGCCATGACTATCGGGGAATGTCGCAAATAGCGAAAACGCAGTATTGGCGGGCTTGAATCGATAGAACCCAGCGGGATCGCCAAGAATAATTCGCATAAAGAGAAAACAGACGGAAAAACGAGCTAATATTTTCGAGGTTTTTCGCTCGGCACGCCGCTTGCTCTAAAGAATCCTCGAGCGCTGTGATTCTTCCCCCGAGAGCATCAGCGCGTCGTCCCCAAGCTAGGCCGGGCTGTAAATCTCACGCCTCCCCAACGTGAGACTCCCCAAGACAGCCCGGCCCCTCTCTTTCTAGCTCCCACATGTGATCAAAAAAGCGCAGCGGATTACTCCGCCGCGCTTTGTACGTAAGCTCTAGCAGCGATCAACCGCCCATCATCGCCTTCAGCGCTGCGCCCATCTCGCCGAGTCCTTTGCTGACTGACGGACGAGTCTGCACCTTCGACCACCAGGCCGCATACTTAGGACGCCCTTCGAGCACTGACTTCGCACCGAAACCGGGCAGCATGTTGATATAGAAGAAGGTCGTCGGCACGAGTGCGCAATCAGCCAAGGTGAAATCGGGTCCCGCGGCGAAATTCCCGGCCGGAGCGAGCATCGATTCGAGCTGATCGAGCCGAGCCTGGATTTCAGCCAGCTTCTCGTTGACCACCTTCTCGTCGCGGCTCTTCGGGTTCAGATGGGCAAATAGAGTGCGGATCGGAGGATCGAGATAGAGGTCGTGGTAGCGGGTGAAGAAACGCACGCGTGCGCGATCTTCCGGGCTCTTCGGCAGCAGTGGCGGGTTGGGGAACTTCTCTTCGAGGTATTCGTTGATCGTTTCTGACTCGGGGATGATCAGCCCGTTCACGTCGAGCGCCGGAATCTTGCCGAGTGGATTGATCTTCAAATACTCCGGCGATTTGAAGTTGCCCCCGGGTATATCGGCGATCTGAACGTTGGCGTTCTTCTCGTAGATGACCAGACGACACTTGGTCGCAAAATTCGAGAGATTGAGATTGTACAGCTTCATCGACGGTCTCCTGAAGTTATGGCGAGCGCGAACCGCTAAGCGATCGATGGTCGCGCTGCGCTGACTTGGCCGCCCCTTGGCGGTCTTTTCGCGTTATCGCAGACGCCAGCCTCCTTCGCAAGCCCGTAACGAGGCTTTAACGACGGTCGCTCACTAGCAGCGGCAGCCGAAAATGGCGATCAGGTCCGGGCCTGAAACTCTATCCCAGCGCCAGTTCAGCGAGGGCGTGGGCTGTCGCAACGGGTTGGGTGAACATCAGCTCGTGTCCTCCCGGAATCGTCCGTATCGTGGGATTGCGCAGACGGCTGGAAAACCCCGGATGCCACAGCTTGGGATCACCGAATGCGACGTCGTCTTCGCAGACAAGATAACCGGTCGGCAGACCGAGCGCATGGAAGTCCTTCATCGGCACGGGATCATTGGTGGGCAGCATAGCCTCGGGCACCATCGCGGCGGCGACGAAATCCTGCAAATCGCGCGAGCCATCCTGGATAAAGTTGCTGCGGAAATAGGTCGCATCGAGGGTCATCGAGATACCGCCGTTGAGCGGCTGCATCGCCGCTGCGAGCGCCGGCGTCAGCATCTTCTGAAACTCGTCGCCGAGAGTGCCGTCCTCCGGTGGTACCAGCGCCGTTGCATAGACCACCCGCTTGATGCGCTCGGGGATCTTCAAAGCTACACCGGTGATAGTCAGTCCGCCCAGGCTGTGACCGGCGATCACGACGTTGCGAAGATCGCGATCTTCGACGAACTTCGCGACGGTGTCGACCCAGACGTGACGATTGATTTGGGCATGCGGCATCGGATGGGACCAGCGACCGGGCAGGTCGAGGGCATAGGCGCGATGACCCATCCGCTCCAGTTCCGCCATCACGGCGGTCCAGCACCACGCGCCATGCCATGCGCCGTGAACGAGGACGAAGGTTTCGCTCATAGAGGTTCTCCGCGCGGAAGGTATATCACGTCTTGTCTAATAGAGGGCAGAACCAATCCCTCCAAACGTATTACACCATGTGATTCAAAAGAGCCGATGGGAGCCTTGAATGTAAGAATCGCTCCGACGATTGAGGCGTTTCTCGAACGGATCGCGCGTGAAACGGGTCGCAGCAAGTCGGATATCGTGCGCGAAGCGCTGCAACGGATGCACGATACGAATGAAACGCAGAAGCACCGCCGACCGGCCGACGCCATGGCTCATATTATTGGTTCGTGGGACAGCGGCGGCCTTCGACTGTCGGAACGCATGGGGACACGCTTCGCGAAGTTGCTGCGCGAGCGAAAAGATAATCAAGGTACTCGTCGACGCCGGGCCGCTCGTCGCTCTGGTTGATCGCAGCGACCCGCATCACGGGTCGTGCAGGAAGGCCTTGGCGTCTCTAACCGATCCCTTGGGGGCCGTGTGGCCCGCCTTTACCGAGGCGATGTATCTGCTGAACACCTCCGCACAGGCACAAAGATCATCGTGGGAGATGCTCAACGTGAAGGCGATCGAGATGATCGAGCTTGGCGAGAGCGACTATCCCTGGATGCGTGAACTGATGTGGCAGTATCGCGATTTGCCGATGGACCTTGCGGACGTCGCGCTAGTTCGCGTTGCCGAACGGGAAAGGATCAGGCGCATCTTCACGATCGACAAGCGCGACTTTCAGATTTATCGTCCGCACCGACTCGGACGGTTCGAAATCATTCCGTAGTACGTCAGAGAGACGCTTTTCGCAGCGAGGGATTCCTCGCGTGACTTCGTTGCCGCGAGGGACCTTGGGTCGTTGCGGGCGCCATAGATGAATTGCGCGCGGGAATGACATCGGGAGAGAGCGGCGCGGCTGACCCTCACCTGATCTCTAACGCAGCTCGCAGACTCTCTTGCTCAGCTCCGCTGCGCTTCACCTAGTGGCCCTCTCCCATCGGGGAGAGGGCTCCAAGGCGAAAGAAAGCTAGCTAAATTGCGCGGTAGTTCGCGAACGAGACGGTCGAGGAGCGGGCGTGGGGGTCGGTCACGACATTGACCACGGCCGGCTTGCCTGAGGCGGCGGCGCGTTCGAGCGCACCGCGGATATCCTCGGGCTTTTCGACGAATTCACCGTAGCCGCCGAAAACCTCGGCCATCTTGTCGTAGCGGCTGTAGCCGAGGTCGCGGCCCGCATCCATGCCGCCGATCCCGGCCCATCCGCCGTTGTTGCTGATAACGTTGAGCACCGGGATGTTGTGACGGACCATCGTGTCGATTTCCATCCCGTTCATCCCGAATGAACCGTCGCCGCTGAGCACAATAACCTGCGTATTCGGTTTAGCGACCTTGGCGCCGAGACCAAACGGTACCGCGACCCCCATACATCCGTTGGGCCCTGCGTTCACGCGATGGCCCGGGACGTGAGTCGAGATCGACTGGCGGGCGAAGTTCAGGGTTTCATGGCCGTCAACAACGACGATCGCGTCGCGATCCATGAAATCGCGAACCTCTTTGAAGAGGCGCAGCGGATGAATCGGGCGGTTGTTCGAGTTGAGCAGGGCGACGGCCTTTTCCTGCGCACGAGTATCTTGACTGCGCAGCGCCTCGACCCAGTCCTTGTTGTGCGGAAACTTGCTGCCAATTTCATCGATGAGCTGACGCAGCACCGTCTTGGCGTCACCGACGATACCGACATCGACGGGGCGATTGCGCCCGATCTCCTCATCGGAGATATCGACCTGAATGATTTTTACATCTGGAGCAAAGCGCGGAGGCAGACCAAAGCCGACAATAAAGTTGAGGCGGGTACCAACGAAGACGACGACATCGGCCTCTTTCCAGGCGAAGTTGCGTGCGCCGAGGAAGCTCAGCTCGTGGTCCTCTTCGATAACGCCGCGGCCTTGGGGCGTGGTGTAGAACGGAGTCCCGGTAAGCTCGACGAATTCCTTGAGCTCCTTGTAGGCACCGGACCAATGGATTCCCGTACCGGTGATCACCAAGGGCTTCTTGGCCGTGCGCAGCAGGGCGATCGCCTTACGGACCATTTCGGGATCGGCCGACACGCGAGGCAGGACATGCGGCCGCTTGGGGAAGAGGACTTCCGATTCCTCGACCTTCTTGTAGAGCACATCGCCGGGGAGGTCGACGTAAACGGGGCCGGGCTGGCCCGCCATCGCCATCCGGAAAGCCTTGTTGATGGTTTCCGGGATGCGTGTCGTATCGATCACCTTCTCGGCGAACTTGGTGATCGGTTTGAAGATGCCGACTTGATTCATCTCTTGGAAGGCGCCCATCCCGTCCTGCGCGACCGCACTCGCTCCGCCCAAGGCGACCACGGGGATCGCGTCGAGATAGGCATTGCCGACGCCGGTAACGAGGTTGGTGGCGGCGGGACCGGAAGCGGCGAAGCATACGCCCGGCTTGGCGAGCACGCGGCTGTAGGCATGCGCCGCCATCGAGGCGGCCTGCTCGTGACGCACGTCGATCGCGCGGAATTCCTTGATACATCCGGCAGCGACATCAACCATCGGACCACCGGTGAGATAAAAAACCGTATCGACTCCCTCGTCCTTGAGCGCCCTGACGACGAGTTCATTTCCACTAGTCTTGGCCATCGAGAATCCTCCGCATCGTGTTCTTTACCGCTAAATCGGCAGAACGGCAAAGAGTTCAGCGTCGCGGGAAGGCGATCAGAGGAGGCCGGGAGTGGCTTCAGCCGTTGATGAGGCCGGTCGCGATATTGAAGATCGCACGCAGGAAAAGGGGCCCGGGCCTGTGCTCATGGACCTGAGGTGGAGGCGGGAGTGAGGCTCCCGATGTTTCCTGTTTGACCGCGCGACCGTACTCGAGCATGTCGCGTGCAAGCAGGCTCTTGGTGCCATCATTGAGGGTCGAGAGCAGCACGCGATGGCCCGGGTCCAGCATAACGGTTGCAGGTGTCGGCAAGCCGGGTCGCTCGTGATCCATCAGGCCTAAATTCTTCGCGACGTCGAAGCGCGTGTCTGAAAGAACTGTGAAAGGAAGTTTGAGGCCGGTCCGGAGACGACGAGACTTGCGATGGCTCTCGGGCGAAAGGGCGAAAACCTCGAGCCCGGCACTTTTGAAGGAGCCGTAATGTTCGGCGTAATCGGATAGCTGCCGCAGACAAAAGGGACAATTCGCGCCGCGAGCATAGACCAAGACGGCCGGTCCGGAAGAGGTGAACTCAGAGAGGTGGCGAGTAATGCCGTCGGTGTCGGGCAGGGCTAAATCGGGAAGCGTCATCGTGTCAGAGGCCATCGTGACTCCCTTTTCTTAAAGGTTTCATCCGCGGACCAGACCGAGTGCCATATTGGCGAAGCCGCGAAGGAAGAGCGTGCGCGGCTTGGGTAATTCCAATTCAGAGGGAGCTTCGGCCGGGGCCTCGCCGAGCTTGATCGCGCGAGCAAATTCGAAAGCATCGCGGGGCGCCAGGCTGCGCGCCCAATCGTTGAGCGAAGAAAGTCGAACGCGTGACCCCGTATCGAGCACCAGCGTGGCGGCCGTCGGTTGGCCCGGCTTTTCACGATCTATGAGGCCGAGGTGTCGTGCCGCCTCGTGTTTGGCATCGGAGAGGACGGTGAATGGCAGTTTGAGTCCTTTGCGCAGCCGCCGGGACCGGCGTTGACTTTCTGGATTGAGCGCTACGATCTCGACGCCGGTGCGTTTGAACTCTTGATAGCGTTCCGCGTAATCGGCGAGCTGGCGCAGACAGAACGCGCACCATGCGCCGCGTATGTAGACCAGCACGGTCGGGCCCGACGAGACGAACTCAGAGAGGCGGCGGGTCACTCCGTCGCTGTCTGGAAGCATGAAATCGGCGAGTGGTTCAGACGGAGCGGTCGCGGGTACAACGATAACGGGGAATTTTGAGTGGACCTTGCCGTCGGCCGGAGGCGGATCGAGGGGAGGTGCCAGGACGGACTCCGTCGGCGGTTGTGCGGCTCCTACCCGCGTCGGCAGATCGCATATGGGCGGTTGCAGCTGGGCTCCGCGTACTGAGCGACCGATATGTGCGACGCCGGGGACATAGCATTCATGGCACTCGGGAAGCAGAGCTTCGTAGTTCTCAAAGAGGACGGCGTTTTCCCGCAACCGCATCTCTTTGACTAAAGGCTCGATACGATGCCATACGGCGACCGCGTAGCCGCCGATCGTTGGGAGGATCTCCTCCTGGCGGATGAGGTTGTGCCTGACAAGGTTGCCGACGCGATCATAGAAACCGCCGACGCGATGAATCGCGCGCTCGGCGTGCTCACCGCGACCAGTGGCGCAAAAATCCTCCCACGTCATTGTCTCGAGCTTGTGGAGGAGAAAAAGCTGGTCGTGCTGGAATTCGTTGCTCTGCCAGATCTCGAAAAGATGGGCGGTGACGGAAAAATAGCTTGAGCGTGCAGCCTGTCTGAGCTGCACTACTACTGCAATCGCACTGGCGGCGAGAAGCGCGCTCGACAGAACGGTCGCGATAGCCGCCGCGTTCTGCCAGTTGATCGAGGGCATTTGGAGAAACGTTAGGCATTACGGTACGAAAACGCAACGCGGAAATTGCCCTCATCCGGTGCAGCGAAAGGGACAAGTCTGAAAGGCCCTTGGAAGGGGCACGGGCGGCATGCAAGGATTTGGGACCCCCGAGGAGGGTTGTCGATGCGCCGAGAGATCTTCACCGAAGAGCATGAGATGTTCCGCGCCCAGGTGCGCCGTTTAATCGAGACCGAGATCGAGCCGAAGATTCCCGAATGGAATAAAAACGGGATGAGCGATCGCGAAAGCTGGCGCAAGCTTGGCGCAGCCGGCTTCCTTGGGCCGAATGCTCCGGCGGAATACGGCGGTGGTGGTGTCGACTTTCTGTTCGACGCGATCGTGGTTGAAGAGATGTCCCGCGTGCGTGCGCATGGCCTGATGATGGGGCTGCACTCGGATATCTGCCTCCCCTATATCTCGACCTACGGCACCGAGGAGCAGAAGCGACGCTATATCCCGGGAGCCTGCAGCGGCGACGTGATTCTCGCGATCGCGATGACCGAACCGGGTACCGGATCTGATCTCGCGGCAGTGCAGACCAATGCCCGTCGTGACGGCGACAGCTACGTGCTTAACGGATCGAAGATGTTCATCTCGAATGGGCAAATCGCTGACGCCGTAATCGTCGTATGTAAGACCGACCCGCAGGCCAAGCCGGTCCATCGGGGCGTGAGCCTGATTATTGTCGATCGTGATACGCCGGGGTTCGTCCGCGGGCGGAAGCTCGACAAGCTGGGACTCAAGGGTCAGGACACCAGCGAACTCTTCTTCGAGGATTGCCGCGTGCCGGTAGCAAATCGGCTTGGCGAAGAGGGACAAGGCTTCAAGATGCTGATGGAGAAGCTGCAGCAGGAACGCCTTGTCACGGCGATCGGAGCGCTGACCAGCGCCCGGCGCTGCCTCGATGACACTATCGAGTATACCAAGCAGCGGAAGGCCTTCGGCCAGCCAATCGCGGGCTTTCAGAACACGCAGTTCAAGCTGGCCGAGATGGCGACCGAGGTCGAAGTCGGACAGGCCTTCGTGGATCGTTGTATGGCGGCGCACGTGCGCGGCGAAGAGATCGTTTCCGAAGTCAGCATGGCGAAGTGGTGGACCACTGACCTACTCAAGAAAGTCGCGAGCCAGTGCCTGCAACTGCATGGCGGCTACGGCTTTATGAACGAGTTTCCGGTGGCTACTGACTATGCCGACGCGGCAATACAGTCGATCTATGCGGGCACGAACGAGATCATGAAGGTGATTATCGCTCGGCGGATGGGGCTGGACAATCGCAGCTAGGCTTCTGAGAACGCGGTCTCGGGAGCACCATCCTCCTGTGCTTTGCGCGCAATTTTGTAGGCTGATGATACGATCGCGAGGTTCGTCGCCGCGTTAAAGAACCGAAGCACGACATTGAGTGCGTTTCCGAGCATCGTCGCGAGGGTCAGGTTTATCGCCGTGCTTGGCGGTTCGCCTATGGCGGTGGTGCTAACCTCCAAGAGATTGCCAAAAATGACGTCGACGATAGCCATCAGAACCCAATAAACCACACCAATCACGAAGAACATCGAAAACAACTTTAGCAAAGCCTTACGCGTCAGCTCCCAACAGGGACGGAAACCGCGATAGCGCTGTAGGGCAACTTCGGTAAAGAGGAATAGCATCCGCAGCAAGGCATAGACTGCCAACACGCCGACCAAGGCGCCTGCGACTATTGCCCCGGAGTGGACTTGGTCAACAACTTAATAAGACCGGCGGCAATTGAAGCGCAAGCTATCATTGCGACCAGGACTCCAATTGACAACAGAAGCACGTTCCGCTCGGACTTCCCGAAAGACCACATAGCTCGCCGTGCCACCGAGCCGGGCCCGATGACTGATAGTCGTGTCCACGCCACGTTGAACGGAATCATTACGGGCACGACAAAGAAGGCAAGGCCGAAAACGAAGGGTTGCTTTACCAAAGTCGCGATCAGCCCAAAAGAGAAATCGGCGGCAATCGTGGCGACGATGGGAATCGAGGAGAATCTAAGAAACAGCGAAAAGTGCGTGAACGGAGACCAAAAAGTATCCTTAAGGCTCGCCTTGAAGTGGAAGTCTGGCGCAACCGGTGGATCCATGATTTTCGAAGAAATAGCAACGTAGGCATTGGTTGTCTACTTGTAGCTTATCAAGTCAAGCGTTTCGTGCGCCGCTACCCTACAAAGCGGAAGGCGATCAGTGTCAGCGATGCGCAAAACGCCAACGGTACCAGCCAGCGTGAGACTCTGCGGATTTTGAGACCCAGGTGCTCGCCGCGCGTCCGATACGATACATGTACGGTCATCAGTTCGAGAATTGCGATGAACACAAAAACGTAGCAGGTGAGAAAGAACGCATCGGCGAAGGTGAGGTAGGGCACCTTCGGCAGGTTTGACGAAATCGCGAAGGCGAACGCGATCACCGTGAGGAGCGTCACGACCGCAACCTGAATCTGGTTTTGCAGGTCGAACGTTTCGATCCAGAAGATCGTCCAAGACAGCATCACCATCAGCAGGAGAGGCAGAAAGACCTTCCAGATATAAAACTGATAGCGGCGCACGATTTGAATTTCGAAGCGCGCTTCAGAAATCTCAGCGCCATTGAATTTCGAGGTACCTTGAGTTGCCGTCAGCCCGATTACGTCCCACTGCGCCAACGAGCTGTAGCTCTTTAGCTCAGCGGAGTTTGATGTCCGCGCGGTATCGATTTCAAAACGGACGCGCTGCACGTTGCTGGCGAAAGGGTGAAGGATAATCTGCAGAGTCTGTCGATCAAAGGGAAAGCTACGTAATGAAAACGGCGACGATACCTCTACGCCGAAGCGTTCGAGGTAATGTATCGTGCCGTCCGGGTCAGCCTCGATCGAAACATCCTGACGCTGACGTGGTTGAATCGCGTTAACGATCTCCGGATGGGGATGCCATACCTGATCGGGCGAGTAGCTTACCGGTAAACCGTCGGGCCGAGGCTTGTGAGCGAGGCGCGGATCGACCCATCGTGCGGAGAGATAGCCAGTGATCTCAAAGTGCTCCTCAGCCTCAGTGATCGTTGGAATATTGATGAGCGTAAGGCCGATCGCGACCTTGATCGGCTGGCCATTAACAAGCGGCGGATCGAGGGCCAGATTCGGTGACGTTTGGGCATTCGCCCGCGGCGGCAATGCCAGTGCTATCAGGCCAATAGCCAGCGTCAGCGCGACCGGTATCGATCTCATCGAGGCTCCGAAGACCAGTCGGCGAACTAGGAGTTGACCGTGTCGAGCTTCGTCTCCGGCGACAGCTCCGCTTCGAGCCGCTCGATATCAGCCGGCGACAAGCTGAAGTACTTCGCCATCGGATTATGAAAGACCAGTGCGCTGACCGAGCTTTCGGGATCCATCATAAAGCCGTCGGTCAGACGGACGCCGAGATTGTTCTGCTCGATTTCGAGCAGACGGAAGAGTTGAGCCTGATCCTCGAGTCGCGGGCACGCCGGATAGCCGAAGGAAAACCGCTTCCCGTGATAGTGCGCCTGGAAGAGGTCCTTCATCGTGAGATCTTCGGGATCACCGACACCCCACATCGTGCGCATCTTCTTATGGAGCAACTCGGCGAAAGCCTCGGCCCCTTCGAGCGCAAGGATCTGCAGGATATGCGAGCGCAGGTACTCGCCCTTGTTCTTCCACTCCTCGGCCAGCGCACGAACGCCCTCACCGATCGTGGTAACGAACATCCCGAGATAATCGATCCGTCCTGATGAGACCGGTGTAACGTAGTCGGCGAGGCACAAGCCGGGTTCATCGGATTGGCGACCGAAGCGGAAGGTCTCCCGTACGCGCTTACCATCGGCACCGTAGACCATGATCGTGCGATCACCGTCCGAGTGCACCGGGAAAAAGCGATAGGCGGCCCGCGCGGTGATATCGTGGCGCGAGAGGATGATGTCCTCGACCGCGTCGACCGCATGATGCAGCTCGACAGCCTTGGGGTCGCCCGAGGCGAACGCCTGATCGAAATTCTTGAAACCGAGATGCCGCGTGTAGAGCATCACCGGGTTGATGTAGCTGAAGATCTCTTCGAGATCGTACTCACGCAGGAGATGGAGCTTGAGATCGGGCGGCTCAGGGATCGGCCCTTCATAGACCGTCGCCGGACCGCGTCGTACTGATCGCGCTTTGCTGTCGATAGTCCGCTGTGGCGCGTTCAGGAGCTTGCGCGTCTGTTCTTCGAGTTCAGTGGCCAGAGCCTCGCGGCGTTGCGGGTCCACGATCTGATGCGCGAGGTCGAGTCCGGCCATCGCGTCGTTCGCATACGCGACGAGACCCTCGTACTCGGGCGCGATCTTCATCCGGGTGAAGCGATTCGAGAGCGCGGCGCCGCCAACCAGAATCGGACAGCGGATACCCGCAGCTTTCAGGTCCTGCGCCGTTGCGACCATCATCTGGGCCGACTTTACCAGCAGTCCCGAGAGCCCGAGCGCATCGGGAGTGTGCTCCTTGTAGGCTTTGATCAGCTCCTCGGGCGGAATCTTGATACCCAGGTTAACGACGCGGTAGCCGTTGTTGCTGAGGATGATATCGACGAGGTTTTTGCCGATATCGTGGACGTCGCCCTTAACGGTCGCAAGCACGATTGTGCCCTTGCCGAGGCTCGCGTTCTTCTCCATGTGCGGCTCAAGATGCGCGACCGCTGCTTTCATCGCTTCGGCGGATTGCAGCACCTCGGCTACGATCATCTGATTGGCGTTGAAGAGGCGGCCGACCTCGTCCATCCCCTTCATCAAGGGGCCGTTGATGATTTCGAGCGGTTTGCGGGTCTTGAGGGCTTCGTCGAGGTCGTCGGTGAGCCCGTCCTTGGAACCTTCGAGAATATAGAGCGCGAGGCGTTCGTCGAGTGGCAGGGACTTGCGTTCCTCGCGAGTCGGCTTGCTGACTTTCTCGCGGAAATAGGCAGCGAAGGCCGCAATCGGATCGTCCCCGCGCCACCAAATCAGGTCCTCGGCGAGTCGGCGCTCCTCTTCGGGGATCGAGGGGTAACGTTCGAGCTTTTCGGAGTTCACGATTGCGAGGTCGAGCCCGGCCTGCACGCAGTGATAGAGCGTCACCGAGTTCAGCACTTCGCGTCCGGCTTCGGGCAGGCCGAAGGAGACGTTCGAGATGCCGAGGACGGTCTTGCTTCGCGGCATCGCCGCTTTGACCATTCGGATTCCCTCGATCGTCTCAACCGCGGAGCCGATATAGTTGCGGTCACCGGTGCCAATTGGAAAAACGAGCAGGTCGAAATAGATATCTTCTGGCGCTACGCCGTATTTTTCGGTTAATAGCTTGTAGGACCGTTCGGCGATCTGAAGTTTGCGCTCGCGCGTGATCGCCTGGGCCTGCTGCTTGTCCTCGTCGATACAGCCGACGACCAACGCTGCGCCGTAGCGCTGCGCGAGCGGGATCACCCGATGGAAGCGCTCCTCGCCCTCTTCCAGATTGATCGAATTGATCAGCGACTTGCCGGGCGCGCGTTTCAGTGCCTCCTCGATAACCCGGGCGTCGGTCGAGTCGATCATCAACGGAACTTTGATCTTCTTAACCAGCGTTTCGAGAAAAGTGGTGACGTCGGAGGTCTCGTCGCGGTCGGGATCCTGCAGGCAAACATCGAGGATATGGGCCCCGCGTCGCACCTGGAGTCGGCCAACTTCGGCAGCCTCTTCGATCTTGCCTTGCGCGATCAGACGTTTGAACTTGCGACTCCCAAGAACGTTGGTGCGCTCGCCCACGATAATCGGGCGCGTGCTGTCGTCGACGATGAGAGTTTCGATACCGGAGACCACCGAGCGATGAAGATCAGGAATCGCGCGGTGCTTATGCCCGGCTGCGATAGTCGTTAGTTCGCGGATATGCGCCGGGGTCGTGCCGCAGCATCCGCCGATCAGATTGACCCATCCGGATTCGACGAAGCGCTCGAGCTTGCCAGCAAGAATTGGCGGCGTCTCGTTGTAACGAGATTCTTCATCGGGCAATCCGGCGTTGGGGACGCAGGCGACCGGGAAGCGGCAGATTTCCGAGAGCGTCCGCAGATGGTCCGTCATGAAATCGGGGCCGGTCGCGCAGTTGAGGCCGACCCAAAGTAGATCGCGCTGGCAGATTGAGGTGTAGAAGGCTTCGATATCCTGCCCGGCGAGCAGCGTCCCCATCGTCTCGACGGTCCCTGAAATCGCCACTCCGACTTCGGCTCCAGTCTTGGCGATAGCGCGCTCGATCCCGACCAGACCCGCCTTGCAGTTCAGGGTATCCATCACGGTTTCGAGCAGCAGAACGTCGACGCCGCCCTCGATCAGTCCCTCGGCCTGTTCCTGATAGGCGTCGGCCACCTGATCGAAGGTCACTCCACCGGTGACCGAGATACTGGCAGTGGTGGGACCCATCGATCCGGCGACGAAGCGGGGGCGATCGGGCGTGCTCGCCGTATCAGCTTCGAGTCGGGCGAGTTGCGCCGCGACCCGGTTGATTTCGCGGGCATCGGCTTCGAGCCCATAGTGAGAAAGTGCAATTGAGGTCGCGCCGAAGGTGTTGGTCTCAATTATGTCGGCGCCGACCTCGAGAAAACGGCGATGGAGTTCGCGGATCTTATCGGGGCGGGTGCGGACGAGATTTTCGTTGCAGCCCTCTAGCTTGGGACCGCCGAAATCGTCGGCGTTGAGGTGCATCTCTTGGATCGAGGTGCCGGCCGCACCGTCGAGAACGAGGATACGTTCGGAGATAAGTTGGCGTAGCGTGCGCAGTCTTTCGTTAGGCATCAGTATGGTCTGAAAACAGTGTTTGGGTCGTGAGCTGTCCCTCTAATATTAGCCGCACCGTGCTCCAAATTCATCATTTAATGAGATTGGCTGAAGATCCTTTGTATTCGCTCAAAACTTCCGCTAACCACATTTGGGACAGTTTTGAGCGGCTGGCGATGCGCGCTCGCCGAAGAGGAATACTAAACTAAATGATACTTATCTGGTTGGCGCTTCTGGACGGGATCGTCGGCGCGACGCTTGCGGTGGCTGGCATCGTTGCCGCGCATTACGGAATCTCCACGCCCCCTGCCGGCTTCCAAATTTTTCTCATCGGGGTGTTTTTCGCGGCACTGGGCTTGGGTGTCAGTCTGATCGCGGGAATCGCCAGTATTTTCTCTGCCAACCTGCGTGCGGGGTTTGGACGGCTCGTCGTCGGCGCTCTGCTGGCGCTGGTTGTAACGGTCCCCTCAGGCGCGATGGTCCTGACGCATCAATATCCGGCTATCAACGACATCACGACGGATACCAAGAATCCGCCCGAATTTACTCATGCCCAGGAAGATCCGGCCAATCAGGGCCGCGACATGAAGTATTCGGACAAGCTCGCGGCGATGCAGGAAGCGGCTCCCGCCTACAAGGATCTGGCGGCGCTCAAGATGAACGGGAGCGTCGACGACGTCTACAACCGTGCGCGGATTATTGCTGGCGAAATCAAGGATTGGCATCTGACGTACAACGATCCGGCGACCCATTCGATTGAGGGTGTCGCCACCTCGATGGTCTTCAAGTTCAAGGATGATTTCGTAATCCAGGTGCGTCCGGCGGACGGCGGCGGGAGTCTGATCGAGATGCGCTCGAAGTCGCGCGACAGTCTCCTCGATTTCGGAGCCAACTACACGCGTATCAAACGCTTCTTCCAACTGGTGCAGGGACCGCCGCGCGGCGCTCCGGAACAGCAATAAAGGCAGACAAAGATTGAAGGAGACTTCATCATGAAATTTGATGGCAAAGTCGGACTCGTAACGGGAGCCGGATCGGGAATCGGCCGCGCTACGGCGATTGGTTTCGCGCAGCGCGGAGGCTCAATCGCTGTCGCGGATATCAACGGTGATAACGCCAACAAGGTCGCCGAGGAGATCAAGAAGGCGGGCGGGAAAGCTATCGCGATCGTGGCCGACGTTACGAAGGCATCGGATCTCGACATGATGTTCGAGAAGACGACCAGCACGTTCGGCCGCCTCGACTTCCTGCATAACAACGCCTTTGGGATGCCGTCGACGAGTTCGGCGGGAATCGCCCGAACGGGCGAGGTGGCCGATCAGGTGTGGCAGCACACAATCGACGTTGGCCTTACGGCAGTGTTCCAGGGGATGAAACGCGGCATCGCGATCATGCGCAAGCAGGGCGGTGGCTCGATCGTCAATACCGCATCAATCTCGGGACAGCGCGGTGACTACGGGATCGTAGCCTACAACGCGGCGAAGGCGGGCGTGATCAACCTGACGCGAGTGGCTGCAATCGAGTATGCCCGCGATGGTATCCGCGTGAACTGCATCTGTCCCGGCGCGATCGATACACCATTGCTCTCGGGCGCGCTCTCCGAAGAGGGCCGCATGATGTTCAATCGGGCCATTCCGATTGGGCGACTGGGGCGTCCGGAGGAGATGGCCAACGTCGTGCTCTTTCTCGGATCGGACCTCGCGTCCTTTGTGACCGGGGCGGCATACGTCGCCGACGGGGGTCAGACCGCGAAAACCGGCAGCCCGTCGTTTCTGCCGGAGTAAGCTGCGCCCTAAGGGGCGCGCCTGTTAAAAGCTCGAGCGGCGACCATTCATCCTGCGGCTGGATTGAGTACTGCCGCAATGAACAGGATGGCACCGTTCGAGCGCTCCCGAATGATACAGAGGTACGGATGATCGACGATCATCCGGAACTTCTCTTCGGGAGCTAGACCGAGGGTCATACGGGTAAGGGCAGAGGCTACGGTTCCAAACTCGTCGATTTTAAGAATCGTTTGATGAATGACTTGATCGAGCGAGAAAGTTGCCGGCGGCGGGCTGATCCGTGAGAAATCTGCAACCTGACGATCGAAGGCGAGTTGCATACCCATCTGTGCCAAGCCAGGGTTGAGCACACGCCGACAGTTCAACTCACATCGCGGAAATAACAGAGTGCCCCGAAACTGAGGAGAGTCTCGGTGTTTCATCCAGCCCTGAAAAACGTCATCGTCGATCGCCTCGACCAACTCCGCGAGCATAGCTGCTGCGGATCGTGGATAGTCGCGTTCACGCGGGAGAAGCAGGCACATCTCGAACTCGCCGCCGACATAAGGTAGCCGGATAGCCTGAAATTTCGGGCTTTCGAGATAAGAATAGTCGCGCGTCTGACGCATCATAGGGACGCTAACTGATCGCGATTCCGGGAGATAAAAGGGGCGCGAGGCGGTAGCGTTTGGATCAAATGGTGAGGCCCATTTTCCTTCGAAATAAACTGCGTTGGTCAATAGCAATGTGGCCGTGGGATCTACCGAATCCGTAATCTTGGGGATGCTGGCGTGGGTCTTTTCGTTCGCCCAGCGATTTATCTCGGCGACTGCACCGCTCGGATCGCGAGCAAAATCCAGGCTTCGCACCTACGCCTGATGGAATTCACGAATAAGTCTGACGAACTCGGGATTGATGGCGCCGATCGCGTTGAGCCATGCCGCATTGGCGATCTCCACTTTGCAACTACCGCGCTGCGCCCCGATGACTCGAGCCATCGCCGCCCAGCGGGCGTTGATCTCGCCTTCGGGCATCGTAGCAACACCAATAGTTCTGTCGATGGCCGAGCGCGTTTCGCCGACCGCTCCGTTGCGTACCATCGCGAGCAGCGACCACACACTTAGCGGGGAGATGATGATGTTGCCGCTCTGGCCGGCGACAACCTGACGCAGCAATTGTGAGCCGAAATCATTTACCGCAAGGGTGACGTGCGCGGCGGCGGACAGGTCCCGTAAGATCGCGGGCGAATCGTTCGTCTCCATCTTCGTGTCGGCTCCCGGGGGGCTATTTGCGACGATCCAGTGAGCGAATTGCGCGCTAATTAGAAATCAACTCTAGCGGGAAACCGGCTACTTCGGGATAACCTCAGGCTTATCGATTACCCACACCGGCAGAAGCTAAGGTCCATCTGATCGAGTGCTTCCCCAAATGCTTGGCCTTGCTCGAAGGCGTTCAAGGTGCGATACAGCTATTAGCGACGGCCCTCGCTTATATTAGCGGGGGCTCCGGCTACGCGACCCCTCGATATTCCGGTGGCGCGAAAGTACGACTCAGTAGAGTCGGAAGGGAAATCCTAAATGGCTTATGACCTTTTGATTAAGAATGGCACGGTAGTCGATGGTACCGGGGCGCCGCGCTTTCGCGCGGATATCGCGATTGCGGGTGACCGGATCGCTGAAATTGGCAAGGTGACCGAGGGCGCGAAGCGCGTCATCGATGCGTCCGACCTTATCGTTTCGCCCGGCTTCGTCGATCCGCATACGCATTACGATGCGCAAATCTGCTGGGATCCCGTCCTTAGCTGCACCTCGTGGCACGGGATCACGTCGGTGGTGATGGGGAATTGCGGCGTCGGCGTTGCGCCTTGCAAGCCGGAGTCGCGGGAAATCGCTGCGTGGGACCTCACCAACGTCGAGGCGATTCCCTACGATTCGCTGAGCAAGGGCGTCACTTGGGAATGGGAAACCTTCCCCGAGTTTCTGAACGCAGCGCAGAAGCGCGGCGCGGCACTGAACCTTGGATTTCTCGCGCCGCTGACCCCATTCCGTCACTACGTGATGGGCAAAGAGTCGATGGATCGGGCGGCGACGGCTGAGGAGACCGCAAAGATCGCCTCACTGCTCGACGAAGCGATCAGCGTCGGCGCGCTGGGCTTTTCGACCACTACGTTGAAGCAGCATATCGGCTTCAAGGGTCAGCCTCTGGCCTGCCGCCTCGCAAGCAAGGACGAGCTCAAGGCCTATGCCAATGTTCTGAAGAAGCAGGGCAAAGGTGCAATTGAAGTCGCGCTGACCAAGAAAATCGCAGTCGTGCAGGAAGACGAATACGAGTTGCTCGATCTCCTGCTGAGCGAGAGCGGTCGGCCGGTGACGTGGCTCGCGATGGCCTCGACACCGCGCCATCCGGAGCGCGCGCTCGAGACGCTGAATCGCGTCGAACCCCTAATCAAGCGTGGCGGGGTACCGCAGATCCTCTGTAAGCCTTTCGTCTCGCAGCTCGAGATGCGCAACCCCTTCACCTTCGCCGATAACGAAGTGTGGGGCGTCGTCTTCAACCGCCCGGCGGAAGAGCAGAAGAAGATCTACGCTGACCCCGAATTCCGTAATCGGTTCCGCGAGAGCCTGAAGCGGCCCCATCTGTTCACTGGCCGCTTCCATCGCGTGGAGATTCTCGAAGTCACCAACCCCGCGATGCAGCCGCTGGTCGGCAAAACGGTGCAGGAAGTTGCGGATATGCGCGGAGCGGATCCGCTCGATACGTTCCTCGACCTGGCGCTCGAAGACGACCTGAACATCCAGTACACGATGCAGCAGATGCACGAAGACGGCATCCAGCAGCTCATCACCGATCCGCGCACAATGATCGGATTGAGCGACGGCGGTGCGCACGTCGATATGCTGTGCGATGCCGGGTATGCGACATACCTGCTAGGCAACTGGGTGCGCAAACGTGAGGCAATTTCGCTGGAATTCGCGGTCAAGCGCATCACCTCGGAGCCGGCTAGCTTCTTCGGCATCAAAGAGCGCGGTCAGCTGAAACAAGGGTGGAAGGCCGACGTTGCAATCTTCGATTACAACACGGTCAATTCGGCGCGGCGCGCCAAGATGGCGCATGACTTGCCCGGCGGAGGCCGCCGCCTAGTCATGCCGGCCGAGGGTATTGAGTACACGGTCGTTAACGGGAAGGTGTCCTACGAGCACGGCAAGCACAACGGCACGCTCGCGGGCGAGGTGATCCGTTCGTAAGCCCAGAAACAAGCTAACAGGAGCAAAGAAGCGGTCGGGCGGTTATCGCTCGGCCGCTTTTCTTTCGTTCCTGAGTGGGTTTGAGTCGTAAAATAAATTATTGCTAATCATAGATAAGTGATGGATATTAAGAGTCGCTTCATCCCAATTTCAACTTTAAAAGGTTGGCATGAACCGGCAGGAAGCACTTAGGAAAATAGCACTCCTACGCCAGATGACTCTGGACAATGGCGCATCTGCCTCTGAGGCCGCCGCCGCAGCGAAGCTGGCGCAGGACTTGATGAGTCGATACGTCGGCGAACCCAAAAAGGTTGAACCGCCGCGCTCTGTTCAGGTGGCGGTCAAGGCTCAAGAAGTCCCGACCGAGCCTTGGGCACGGCTACTCGACGAGTTCGGTTACCAGCTCAAGACCTTTAACGGTCGATGTAGCGCTGGATTAAGTCGAACCTCGCGATTGCTCATCCGCGCAGAAGACCAGCGATGGGAAGTACAAGAAAGTTCGCTGACCGGCTGGAGAACAACGACGCGCGGTATTGGTTTTCATTCGCTGCGCGACTTTCTCACCAGGAATACCGCGCGCCGCTATACTTTCACCCACTAGGCGTCGGATACGGGATCAGACGCCAGCGGAAAAAACGCTAAGGTCCTGTGGGCCGCCACGAGTAATCGTTTGCTTATAGGCGGCCCGTTCTCTCATACGCTTGAGATACGCCTGAGCCTTCGGCAGCGAGCGTAGACGACCACGGGCTTCGCTGAACTCCAGCGTCCACGTCAGGTTTATATCGGCGGCCGAAAAACCGGATTTCAGGATGTAATCCTCACCGGTCAGTCGGTTTTCGACATACTGATGGTTCTTCACGATCTCAGGCTCGAAGAATCCCATCAGCTCTTTGCCGCTATTAGTCCAGGCGGTAATCAGATCGACCCCAAGACCCGGCATCAGGGTGCCTTCGCTGTAGGCGAGCCACTCCAAATAGGGGCTATATTCGGGCGAATTGGGGCCGTGGCTTAGGCGGCCGCCCGCGATTTTGTTGCAGATGTAATGGATAATCGCGTCGGTCTCGGCGATCGTCTGGCCGTCGTGCTCAATCACCGGGGCCTTACCGAGTGGATGAATCTTCTTCAGCGAATCCGGAGCCCGCAGCGTTTCCTTATCGCGGGTATGCTGTACCAGTTTGTAATCGAGCCCTAACTCCTCGCAGAGCCATACGATTCTGAAGGAACGGGAGTTGTTGAGATGATGAACAGTCAGCACCGGTGCCTCTCCTCTTCGCGGTTGCTTGTTTCTTAGGACGCAGTCCAGCCGCCGTCGATAATGAACGGTGCGCCGGTCGCGAACGAGGCGTCGTCGCTGGCGAGGAACAGCGCGACCCTCGCGATTTCCTCGGGCTGCGCCATCCGCTCAAGCACCGAGATACGCTTGATCGCGCGAGGATTCGGCTCGACGCCTTCGCCGCGGATTCGCTGGGCCATCGGAGTTTCGATTGCACCAGGGCAGATCGCATTTACGCGGATGTTGTAGCGGCCGTATTCGAGCGCGGCCACCCTCGTCATCGCGATAACGCCGGCCTTCGCCGCCGCATATGGCGTGCTACCCTTAATCCCGACGATACCTGCGATCGAGGCGGTATTGATAATCGAGCCGCTCCGCTGCTTCATCATTTGCGGCAGCGCGTACTTCATCCCGAGCCACACGCCGCGGAGGTTAATGGCGATAACGCGGTCGAACTGCTCTTCGGTCAGGTTCGCGACGAAGCCCGAATCACCCTCGATACCAGCGTTGTTGTAGATGATGTCGAGCTTGCCGAACTTGGCTACGGTCTCGTTAACCATCCGCTCAACATCGGGAGCTTTCGAGACGTCGGTGCGGATCGCGATCGCTTCGCCGCCTTTTTTCGTGATTTCGGCTACCGTCTCTTTGACCGCTGCTTCGTTGATATCGCTGGCGGCAATCTTCGCTCCTTCGCTGGCGAAGAGTAGAGCGGCACATTTGCCCATCCCCGAGCCGGCACCGGTAATAATCGCAACTTTATTGGCAAGTCTCATCGTGAACTCCTCCTGAACGGCAAGCTGGCATCGATTCTGCTGTTCTTAGCTCAGGGCTACGGAATAGCATTGAAGGGGTGCGATGAAAACGTTGGCGCATCGTTTCGCGATTAACGTTCTCGGACGGGCGATAACGCTTCTCGTGTTGAGCGGGACCGTCCTGGCACAGCAATCGCTCGAAATTCCAATCCCGGCGAATCAGGGCGCCGCGCCGTCGTACCATCGCCCGAAGCCAACCGCGATGGCGACGCCGCCGTCAGCACGGATCGAAACGATCCCGTCGGTACCTCAAGCTCCGCCGCTGGAGGCGCCGCACGCGCCCAAACCTCCAGCTATGCAGCCGAGTCCTGAGCCGGTCCTTCCCGCCGTTTTTCGCGGATGCTGGGAGGGACGGGTCGATTATCTCGATTCGATTCAGCGGTTACCGGGTGGCGCGAAGATCGGACCTTGGACACCCAAGACCTATCGCTTGTGCTACATCCGCACCGGCAACGGCCCCTTCGAGCTAACGTTCACCGACGCCGGCGTAGTCCAGAGCCGTAAAATCACTAATGCCGTTGGCAGGATGGAACTGCTATCGAGTGACGGCAGGACCTTCGCGACGATGCGTGCGCTGCTGCACTTCGATGAATTTCGCATGCAGCCGGGTTTCGGCACGTTTCCCGTCGATGAGCTGACCCAGCTCGAATGTGATATCGAACCTGCCGGTATGCAGGTCTGGGGGCAGGTGTATGGTCAGCAGAGCGGGCAGCCGTGGTTCAAGGCCTACTGGCACACGACTTTCTCACATACTGCCAACGCGCAAGCCGTGCCGGAGTGATTAGCGACGCAGGCGGCCGTCGAGATCGACGCGGGTTCGCAACGCACGCAACTCCTCGCCTGTTGGCGGCGTAGTCTCCGGAACTGAGGGCGGAATCACCAGTTCGAAGCCGGTCTCGCGCCGCACGGTATCGACATCAACACCCGGATGCACCGACTTCAGACGCATCCGTCGGGAGTCTTCCGCGAAGTCCATCACTGCTAGCGGCGTGACGCAGTACCTTGGTCCACCACCCGGCAGACCGAGCTTCGAGCGCGCGTCGGCGCCGCCGGTGCCCCATCCATACGCGCTGATATAGTCGCACTTCTCGACCAACACGCGCGGGGTGTGATTGTTGAGCACGATGTAGTAGCGACCCACGTGGGTACTCAGACTTGGCGTGCCGACGGAGGCGGGTCCGCGAAACTTGAGGCGGCGATAGTCGGAGCCGATACCGATCAGATTGGTGTTGCCGTACGCATCGACCTGAACCCCGCCGATAAAAAAGACATGCTTCGACCAATCCTTCACGCGATCGAAGCGATGGCCCGTGTCGCTGTAGGATTCGGTCCAGCGGACGCAGCGCCGATCCCATCCATAGGCGGGCATCGGGATGTAATCCAGGTGGTGCACGTTCATCCGCGCACCGAGGAAGACCAGTTCCATGTTGGGGCCGTGTGTCAGATGGGCCAGGCGGACCGCGGCCTCCGGCACCGGCGAGGCCACGCCGACGCGCAGGATTTCGCCGTCGTTCAACTCACGCGCGAGTACCACCGCCATCAATTCGGAGATCGTGTAGTTTGCGTCCATCTTAAGGCCTCGCTGCTTTGCGGAGGGTTTCGCTGCTGTTGTGGTGACTGTGGCTTTCCGCTTCGAACTGGGCGGCGAAGCGTTTTGGATATTGGCTACCAAAAATGAAACCGATGACCATCCCAGCGGTCGGTATGACGACGCCCAGCGCCATCACATGTCCGGCGACGATGGTGATTGCACCCAGAACTGTGCCGATCGCGAAAATCAGGGTCCAAACGATCGTCAGATGCAGATTCATCCGATAGAAGGTCGGGCTGTTCCACAAATCCGGTGCGGTTTGTTCACGCGTGTATTCCATTGTGAAAGGTGCGCCATTCACTAGCGTGACAGCGGCAACTATCGCGAACACTCCCCACACTATTGGGAGATGGTAACGTTGCATGAAGGCCGGTCCGGCGATGAGAACGATCATCATCTCGAGCAGGAAGTAACCGACCGAAGTTGAGTTCATAAGCTTGACCGCGTGATGCCGGTATTCTTCCGCGACGATTGCGATCGCGAAGGCGAGGCCGACCAAGCCGGCAGTCAGCCAGTAACCAGCCCCGCAGAGTTGGCCGTAAATGATCCACATAGCCAAGCTAACTAATCCCACCAGGCCGGAATTGAGTCTGGTCGTCGCTTCCATGCCGGAATCAGTATTCGTGCAGGCTCAGCAGGCGCTTGATGCCGATACGTTCCAGATAATCCTCGTGTGTTGCGGGCTGGCGACAGTAGCGATCGAGGTAGGTATCGAGGCTCTTCCGATCGCCACGCGCCGCTGCGTTGGCCGCGTCGTTGTATTCGCGAAGATGATCGCTGTCCTGGATGTAATAGCCGCGCGAGTAGAAAGGATGGGCTCCGAACGGCGCACGCACGATCGCATCCGCGGCGGGCACTGTGGTTTTCCATCCGTCGGCGCGGACCTCTTCGTTCGAGATGATCTTCTCGACCTGCACCATCGTCCGGTCAGCGGCACGATACATGAACAGATCGATCCATCCGGGGCCGGCGACATGTTGGACGTTGCCGTACGCGTCGGAATGGGCGGCATGCAGAATAGCCACATCGGGCTTGATTGGCGGAACCGCAATCAACGTCTCGCCGCTGATCGGATCCTTGAAGACCTTCAAATCGCGATTTACCTCGGGAATCGAGGTTCCGACACCGCCGCGCCACGGCAGAAAAGGCAATGATTGTGCCGCAGCCTGAAGCCCTGAGCACAATATCCCTTCCTCGCACTCCCAGACTTCGATTTCGCCCTTCTCGGCAGTACTGCGGAAGGCTGGCGTAACGGGATTGCCGAAACCGCCGCCCGCGTAATAGCTGACCACCTTGCGGACACATCCCGCGGCGATCAGCAGATCGAGCGAGAAGCCCGCATCGACCACCGTGAGATCCTTGATGCCGCGCCGGATGATCGATCGCACCAAAGCCATCGGCGTCGGCTGGCCGATCGCTATCGTCATCCCGCTTTGAATCCAGTTTGCCGCTGCTTCTTCGTCGATTATTCGTTCGTGGCGTCCGCTCATCGGGGCCTCGTTTCATTCCAGAATTGTTGGCGATTCCCGCCAGACGTTAGTACACTCCGGCCATCGAATCCCACAAGAACAACGGAGATCACAGCGATGGCAATGTTCAAGTTCGAGGATTATCGCAGTCGTTACGGCACAATCAAAATGGAGCGTCAGGACGGCATCCTGCAGATGACGCTGCATACGCAGAATGCCGAGTTGAAGTGGGGGATGCAGCCGCACGAAGAGCTGTCGTACGCCTTCAACGACATCGCTCGCGATCACGAAAATCGGTGCGTGATCATCACCGGGACCGGCAATGCCTTCTGTGCCGAGGCGGATGCGGGCAACGGACGCGGCGTCGCGATCAAAGGGACCGGCGACCCGGCTCCTTTTGGCGTTAAGTCGACCACGTGGGATCACATCTATAACGACGCGAAGTACCTCCTCATGAATCACCTCAATATCGAGGTGCCGATGATCGCTGCGGTAAACGGCCCGGCGCTAATCCACGCCGAGTTGGCGGTGCTATGCGATATCGTAATCGCGTCCGAGAATGCAGAATTCCAGGATGCGCCGCATTTTCCCAACGGCGTCGTCCCGGGCGATGGTGTGCACGTTATATGGCCGCTGGTGCTTGGGCCGAATCGCGGCCGCTACTTCCTGCTGACGGGCCAGAAGCTCTCCGCCAAGCAGGCGCTCGACCTTGGCGTAGTGAGCGAGATCGTGCCGCAGGATCGGCTGGTCGCACGTGCCTGGGACCTGGCGCGCGAAATAGTTAAGCGTCCGAGCCTTTCCGTCCGTTATGCGCGCGTCGCGATCACGCAGAATCTCAAGAAGCTTATGCTCGAGAATCTCGGGTATGGCCTCGCGCTCGAAGGACTCGGCGCCGTGCAATCGTTCCCGGGAGCGCGCGGACCCAAGCAATAACCCAACGCGCAAGGGTTGGTCATCGCGCCGGAAAGCGCAATAATCTGGCCGGAATTGAGCCCGACAGGGGCATGTAGAGGAGTCCTATGAAGCTCGGAATGTTTCTGATGCCGTCGCATCCGCCCGAGAGAAGTCTGAAGGCCGGCAACGATTATGATTTAGAAGTCATTAAAGCTGGCGACAAGCTCGGATACACCGAAGCCTGGATTGGCGAGCACTACACCGCGCCTTGGGAGCCGAATCCGTGCCCTGACATCCTGATCGCGCAGGCACTGATGGAAACCAAGAACATCGTGCTCGCGCCGGGTGCGCATCTGCTGCCGTATTACCATCCGGCGGAGCTCGCCTGCCGCGTCGCCTTCATGGACCACATTGCGCAGGGCCGCTACATGTTCGGAATCGGCGCGAGCGGATTGCCGAGCGACTGGCAGCTGTTCTGTATCGATGGTTACAAGGGCGAGAACCGCGATATGACGCGCGAAGCGCTCGAAATGATCCTGAAAATCTGGGAGAGCGACGGCGGCTACCAGCATCAGGGGAAGTACTGGAACGTCGACGTGCCGAATACGATGTTCGGTACGCTGAAGCATCATATCAAGCCGTTCCAGAAGCCCCATCCGCCGATTGGAATCGCGGGCTTCAGCCCGAATTCCGAGACCCTGAAGCTCGCGGGTGAGCGAGGCTTTATTCCGCTGTCGCTGAACCTCAGCACCGCCTATTGCGCCTCGCACTGGGACGCGGTGCTCGAAGGGGCGAAGAAGACGGGCCGCAATCCGGACCGGAGCATCTGGCGGATCGTGCGCGAGATCTTCGTTGCGGATACCGACGACGAGGCCTATCGCCAATGCGTGAAGGGTCCGATGGGTCGGATGATGAGCGAGTACCTGTTGCCGCTCTTCAACGAATTCCAGTTCACGCCGCTGCTGAAAGACGATCCGAAGGTGCCGGACGCTGATGTAACGCCGGAGTATCTGGCGCATCACGGATGGCTGGTGGGATCAGTCGCGACGGTGCGCCGCAAGCTCGGCGAGATGATCGATCAGGTTGGCGGCTTCGGCACGCTGCTCCACTTCGTGTTCGATTACGCGGACGATCCGCAGCCGTGGTTCAAGTCGATGCGGTTGATGGCCGAAGAGGTCATGCCGCATTTTGCCAACAAGACCGCGCGCAACGGCGTATCGGCACACGCGTAACAGGTGCATTAAGCCAAAGACGTGGATCTATGAAGCGCCCGGGACTGGTTCCCGGGCGTTTTTACGATCAGTCGGAGAAGCGGGGAATGAGCGAATACACAGTCAAAGATAGAGTCGCGATCGTCGGGGTCGGCGAGACTAAATACTACAAGCGCGGCAAAGCACCGGTCAGTGAGTTTCGTCTGGCCTGCGAAGCGATTATCAAGGCAGCCGACGATGCGGGTATCGACGTGCGCGATATCGACGGTATCTCGGGTTACGCGAACGATCGCAACGAGGCGTCGCGGCTGGCGACGGCGCTGGGCTTGAAGCATCTGGCGTTCGCCGGGATGGTCTGGGGTGGCGGCGGTGGCGGCGGCTCCGGAGCGGTCGGCAACGCGGCAGCGGCGGTCAACGCAGGCTACTCGAAATACTGCGTCGTCTTTCGTGCCCTCGCCCAAGGACAGTTTGGACGTTTCGGGCAGGCGCCGGTAAGTAACTATGTCTCCGGCGCTGCGGCTTATACGGCACCTTACGGATTGTATGTTCCCGCACAATGGGTAGCGCTGCGTACGCGCCGCTTCATGCACGATTACGGCATCAATCAGGAACCGCTGGCCGCAGTCGCGATGGCCGACTACTACCATGCGCAGTTCAATCCTCGTGCGGTTATGTATGGTCAGCCGCTGACCCGCGAGCAATATGACAAGTCGCGCTGGATTTCCGAGCCCTTCCATCTCTACGACTGCTGCATGGAGAACGACGGTTCGGCGGCGGTGATACTCACTACGGCGGATCGTGCGCGCGATGCCAAGAAAAAGCCCGCATGGATAATGGCGGCGGCGCAAGGATCAGGCTATCGGCATTACGCATCGGTTGAGAATCAGCCGGATTTCTCCTCGTCGAACTTCAAGACCCTCGCTCCGCGGCTGTTCGAGATGGCGGGAATCACACCTAAGGATGTCGATTGCGCCCAGATTTACGAGCATTTCAGCGGCGCCGTAATGATCAGCTTGGTCGAGCATGGCTTTTGCAAGCCCGAAGAGGTGATGGAGTTGGTCACCTTCGAAAATATCACTGCACCAAAGGGCAAGCTCCCGATTAATACCAGCGGCGGCAATATCGCCGAGTGCTATATGCATGGCCTCGAATTGGTGAACGAAGCGGTGCGGCAGGTGCGCGGCGAGTCGACGTGTCAGGTGCCGGATTGCAAGATTTCGCTGGTCGCATCGGGACCGATGGTAACTCCGGTCAGCGATCTAATCGTGCATAGCTAAAGCGGGAGACGGAAGAATGGCTGCTGAACAGAAATACTATCTACCCGAAGGTCTCCCGACGCCGCGTGCCCAACGCGATGGGCTCGACAAGGAATTTTGGGATGCGACGAAGCGGCATGAACTAGTCGTCCAGCGCTGCAACGATTGCTCGACCTTTCAGTGGGGTCCGGAATGGATTTGCCACAAGTGTCACTCGGCCAATTTGGGATGGCAGAAGGTCTCCGGCAAGGGCCGATTGTATAGTTGGACGCGATGCTGGAATCCGGTGCATCCGGCGCTGAAGGAGGCCTGCCCCTATATCGTCGTGGTGGTGGAACTTCCCGATGGGGGCAACGTGCGGATGGTCGGGAATCTAATCGGTGATGTGAAGAAAGATCCGCCGTTTGACGCGGCAGTCGAGGCGGTCTTCGAGGACCATCCGGATGCGACTCTCGTACAGTGGCGACTAGCGTAGGATTATTTTGGCAATGAGAAAGCGACGGGTGATTGCTCACTCGCCGCTTTGCTTTTCACGATCCGTTTTTTAGAGGGTCTTTAGGAAAGCGACCAAGTCTGCTTTTTCTTGATCCGTGAAACCGATGCTAAAGCGCTGGTCGTAGAAATTAACCACATCATCCAGCGTGGCCGCCGATCCATTATTAAAATATGGCGCACGGGCAGCGAGACCGTGCAGAATCGGCCCCTTGAATTTGCCCACATCGGCACATTTGCCGGTGATTGCCGCGCGGCCAAGATCGGTGACGTTGAAGACGACGCCAGCGAGAGGCCCCGTTGTCTCGGTGCAGGCGACGGTGAAGACCGGCAACGCCGCGATATTCAGTACTGGAGTGACCGCGTCCGGCACTCCGATATCAATGGGAAGCTTCTTCGAGTGATTCCCAACATTCGGCGAGTCATGGCAGGTTACGCAACCGCCGGTGAAGGGCGCCGCGCCGAGTGGATCGAAGCTGAAGAGATTCAGGCCGTTAACGCCGGTGATGGTGAACTGTCTGGTATTGAAGAGCGCTTCACCTCGAGCAATCGCGGCACGGGCGCGCGCGTCATCATCACCGCTCTGATTCGCCCACGCTCCGTATAGAGTGAAGACGTCATCGGTGAAACCGGGACTCAAGACGTCGTTTATCCCGATGTAGAATTCCTGCGTGGACAAATTATCGGGTCCACCCGTTGCGCCGTGCTTGTCGAGACGGCCTGCTTCCTGATCGAAGATTTGCGCGTCGAAAATGCCGGTCTCGAAATTCACAATCTGATCGAGTTGAGCGTCCGTCGGCGCCGAGTTGCCTTGCGCGTGACCCAAGGTCGCATTGGTTGCTTGGCTTCTGAGACTTGGCTCGCGTCCGTCCCACATTACTGAGAGACCGCAGTTAGAAGGAGGGTTACCAGACGGACAGCCGAGAAATTTAAGGTTTGCGGATGGCAGCGGGCGGCGATAGAAAGAGACAGTCGATGACGTCAGATCTGTGCATCCGTACGGATCACTAACGGCGGTTATTTCAAAATCCCGGCTCGACGGTATCGTCAGTGCGATCCGGATCAGTCCCTGCTGCAACAGCAGCTTGTAAGCCTCACGTCGCGCTTGCGGTGTGCTTACGTCGTCAGTATCGCAGGTGGCGCCATCGTTAACGCGAAAGATAGGATCGGTCCCATTGCTTTCCGCGAAACGCTTCTGAATCGAGGCCGTGCTGACAGTCCAAGCGCTTCGTGGCTCATGACACGAGACGCACGCGCGCCCATTAGTTCCTATGCTTTGAAAGAAGGCGTTCCGGCTTGTATCGGTGGGTGCGGCTGTATTGAGGGTCTCGGAGATGCCAGCCGAATCTTCACTGTATTCGTGTGCAGGGATCGTCTGCGGAAAGACGCCGGGCAGGCTTCTAGTGCGTTCATGCCCATTCCGCCTCGCATGAATGCCACCAGCGAGAGCCTTGCCACTCACCAGCAGCAGAAGAATAGGGACAACGATTGATAGACTGCACGGAAGACCCGAAGAGCCCGATCGGCGCATGGTTCCCTCCAAACACTAATGTTGCAATCTCCTCGCGTATTTAGCAGATCGCGACACGATGTCAATGCTAAACTTAGAGCTAATTAGAGATGTTTCGGTAGTTATGGATGCCGAGGGGCGACTCTTTTAGAGAATGAAAAAGCGGCGGGTGATTGCTCACCCGCCGCTCCGCTTTTGAGGTTTATCGCAGCGTGATTTACGCGCGGAGTGCTTCGAGATCGACGAGAGGTTCGCGCTTGGTTCCCGCGGTGTGCGAGCGCGAGCCGGGCTGCCGCTCGAACGGATCGAGCAAGCCGATCTCCTTGGCGTAATCGCGAATCGCCGGCAGCACTTCCTGTCCGAGCAGCCGGATACTAGTCATCCGATCTTCGAAGCTTACTGGCCCCTGGCTCTGGAAAACCCCAAAGGTGCCGGGGCGCAGAACTTCGAGGATTTTCTTGATCTTCGGCAGGACGGTCTTGGGCGTTCCCGCGATGATCTGCAGGCTTTCAACAGCCTTCGGATAGGCTTTGTAGATCGCCTGCTTGGCTTCTTCGATTGTCGCTTCACCACGAGCGAGCCGCTTGCGCGTGCTGTCGGCAACTTTCTGCAGCGTAGCGTCCGCTGCGGCTGGTGCTGCGCCGGCCTCGTTCGAGCGGCCCAGCTGCTCCGAGCTGACGCCGAGCCATCCGCCGGCACCGGAGGTCATCGTGCGAGCGAGCCGCTTGGTCGCTTCCTTAGAGTTGTAGCCGGGGGGCAGCGTATGCTCCGGACGCGAGAAGGCGCCTTGGCCACCGCCAAAGAGATGAGCCTTGCCGAGTTCCTCAGCCTTTTCCTCGGTCTCCGCCACGACGACGTGCTGCAGGTAACCGAAGTTCTCTGAGCCCGCCTGGAAGCCCAACTCGGCTGCCTTGTCGCCGTAGATGTTCCACAGTTCGACGGTCGCCGGCAACGCCGTGCCGAGGCCGAGATACGGATACTTGTGCTCGGCGCACCACACGACCGTCTCGGGGCTGAGCACGCCGGGGATCATGATCGGCGGAAGCGGCTTCTGGTAAGGCGTAACCCACGGGTTCACGAAGCGATAATTGAAATGCTTCCCTTCCCATCGGAACGGACCCGGACGCGACCACGCGGCGATAATCAGGTCGTGGGCTTCGTTGAAATATTCGCGATTATAGGCCGGGTTGGCATTATTGAAGATCTGCTCGCTCCCCGCGCCGCGGACCCATCCGGGGGTGAGTCGCCCGCGCGAGATGCAATCGATCGTCGCCAGTTCCTCCGCCACACGCAGCGGGTTTCTGAAGGTCGGCAGAGGGTTCCCGAGGAGAACGATACGCGCCTTTTTGGTGATACGGGCGAGAATCGATGCCTCGACATTCATCACGCCGCCCATGCAGAAGGGGGTGCCATGATGCTCGTTGAGCATGACCGCGTCGAAGCCGACTTCCTCGGCATAAACCATCTCGTCGAGGTATTCGTTATAAAGACGCGCGCCGACTTCGCGATCGAAATACTTGTTCGACAGCGCGAAAAAGGCGCGATTTTCGATCAACACATCTTCGGGAACGTCACGATAAGGGCGCTCCGTGAAGTACATCAGTTGCATGATTTCTTCTCCTGATACTCCGCTAGTAGCTGCCGCCGCTCAGACCCGAATCGACTCGTCGCGCTTGGGTGCACGCTTGAGTGCTTCGAGATCGACGAGCGAATCGCGCTTGGTGCCCGCGGTATAAGGCCGGGAACCCGGCGCTACTTCGAACGGATCCTTGATGCCCAGCTCCTTGGCATATTCGCGCATCGCCGGGAGCACTTCCTGTCCCATCAGGCGGACGTTGTTCAGGCGATCCTTGGCAGAAACAGGACCCTGAATCGTGAAGAGCCCGAAGACGCCGGGGCGCAGGGTTTCCATGATCAGGCGGATCTTCGGCAGCACGGACTTCGGTGTGCCGACAATGATCTGCAGACCATCCTGAGCCTTCTGGTAGTTCTTGTAGATCTTCTGCTTGGCTTCTTCGATCGAGACCTCGCCGCGCTTCAGACGTTCGCGCGTGTTGCCGCGTTCCTTGTGGACGTCTGACGTGTCGGCCTCTTTCAGTTTCTCGCTGGTGATCCCCAGGAATCCGTAGTCAGTCGCCTGACGTGCGAGACGCCGGGTCGCTTCCTTCGAGTTGTAGCCCGGAGGCAGCGTCCATTCCGGTCGCGAGAAGTTCTGCGCACCACCACCGAACAGCGCGCCCTTGCCCAACTCTTGGGCCTTTTCCTCGGTCTCAGCGACGAAGATCTGCTGGAGATAGCCGAAGTTCTCGCTACCCGCCGTATAGCCATGCTGCGCTGCGGTGTCGCCGTAGAGATTCCACAGCTCAACGGTGGAATGTAGCGAGGTGCCCAAGCCGATGTACGGATAGCGATGCTCCGCGCACCAGATAACCGTTTCGGGGCTGATGACGCCGGGAATCCAGATCGGCGGATGGGGCTTCTGATAAGGCAGCGCCCACGGATTCACGAAGCGATAGTTGAAATGCTTACCCTCCCATCGGAACGGTCCCTGACGCGTCCAGCAGGCGAGGATAAAATCATGCGCTTCGTTGAAGTATTCGCGATTGTAGGCCGGGTTCGCGTTGTTGAAGATCTGCTCGCTGCCGGCGCCCCGAACCCATCCGGGAACCAGACGGCCCTTCGAGATGAGGTCGATTTCCGCTAGTTCTTCGGCCATCCGGAGCGGATGCTTCAACACGGGAAGCGGATTACCGAGCAGGACGATACGCGCCTTTTTGGTGACGCGTGCCAGAATCGCAGCCTCGACGTTCATCACAGCGCCCATGCAGAAGGGCGTTCCGTGATGCTCATTCAGCATGATCGCGTCGAAGCCGACTTCCTCGGCGTAGCAGGCCTCGTCGATATACTCGTTGTAGAGATCCGCACCGACCTTGGGATCGTAGAAAGTGTTCGGCACGCCGAAGAAACTGCGGTTCTTGATGACCTCTTCTTCGGGGACGTTCTTATACGGGCGCTCAGTGAAATGCATTATATGCATGGTTTTTTCTCCTTCTCCGAGCCCGCGCTTAGGCGAGGAAATCCTGAACCAGCTTGATAAATTCGGCCGACTTCTCGATCTCCGGGCGATGGCCGCAGCTGTCGTAAATCGTGACTTTGACGTCGGTGTTCTTGAGCGCCTGCCGATAGCACTCCGCCGCGCTCACCGGCACGATCGCATCTTCACGACCCCAGATAACCTGCGTCGGCAATCCGCGCACGCCGCCCAGGATATGCTGGAGCGTAGGATTATTCATGATCGGTTCCCAGGTGAGGCGCGCATTCTCTGTACGCGCGTCCTCGAATGCTTCGAACTGCTCGGGGGTCCGCTCGCCGCCATACAATTTGGCGAATTCTGGAACATTTTGATCATAGACGCTCATGTTGAGGGAGCTACGCGCAGTGATCGAGAAGATATCCGCGATTTCGCCATTGGGCGGTTTGATTCCAGCCGGAGCGACGAGCACCATCTTGTTGAACTGCTTCGGATTCGCCGCCGCCATCTCCGCCGCGATCCATCCGCCGGTCGAAAAACCGATAACGTCGAGCGGGGCGAGGTTCAAATCGCGCAGCACCCAGCCGTAGAACAATCCGAGTTCGTGGATATTGCGAATCCAGTCGACCTTGGGTGATTTACCAAGGCCGGGCTGAATCGGAACGATCAATGTATGGTCCTTGGCCAAAGCTGCGTGCCAACTTAGCCATCCCGGATGGCCCAACTCCTCGTGCAGCACGAGAAGCGGCTTACCGGTTCCGCCTTTGATGATTGCGAGATCAGTCCCCGCTACCTGGGTGACTTCTTCTGTCCAATCTGCCATCTGCTTTCTGGTTCCTCCGCTTTTAGCGTCGGCGGTAAGCGCTCACTCCGGTCACTGCCGCCGATCGGTTGCGTAACTTTTCAGGATGCTCTCGCGGATCCTTTGTCCCGCGGTCCTTTCAGCAATATGTCTTGCGAGTACAGCCCTTCGATCTCCGCGTCCGACATCCCGAGCATGTCGCGCAATACTGCCTCGTTGTCCTCGCCGACGCGCGATGCCTTAAGTTCCGTGCGATCCGGATAATCCGAGAACTTCACCGGAAAGCCCGGAATATCGAATTCGCCAAATGAGGGGTCGCTGACGCGCCGCACTGTCTTACGCTCACGCAGATGCGGATGGGCCATCGCTTCTTCCAGCGAATGGATCGGCCCACACGGCACACGGAACTTATCGAGCTCGCCGACCACGCTGTCCCGATCGGGGAAGGTCGCGAACCAATCCTCGATCATCTTCTTGAGGGCTTCGTTGTTCTTTACCCGACGGCCGTTATGTTTGAAGCGCTCGTCGGTGGCCAGCCCCGGTTTGCCCATCGCCTTGGCGAGGCGGATGAATTCATGATCCTGCACGAGCAGCATGATGTAGCCGCCGGGGCATTTGAACACGCCGGAGGGACTCCCGTACGGATGCTGCGAGCCATTGCGATGGGGAGAGAACTTCTCCTTGCGAATCGATACCACCGGCACCGCCATCTCGTGCATATGGAAGTAGGTGTCGGTCAGAGAGGCATCGAGATACTGTCCCTTGCCGGTGCGCTCCGCATTGAGCAACGCATAACCTACTGCCATCGCGGCGGCGACGCCGGTCGATACGTCACCGATCGCCATCGTGGGGATGATCGGCGGGCGATCGGGCTCGCCCAACAATCCCGCGACTCCCGCGAACGAAGCGCCGATAAAATCATAGCCGGGACGATCGCGCAGCTGACCGGTCTGGCCTGCCGCCGAGATCGAGCACATCACGATCTTCGGATTGATCTTGCTCAGCACGTCGTAGCCGAAACCCATCGCAGCAATTACGCCGGGCGCGAAGTTTTCGACGACGACATCGATCTTCGGAATCATTTTCAGGATGATTTCCTTAGCGCCGGGCTTACGCAGGTCGATTCCGAGACTGCGCTTACTATGACTGTGCTGGAAATAATAGGTGCTCATCCCGTCTTTCGCGGTGAGACCCATCCCGCGGACGTGGTCCCCCTCGGGAGAACGCTCGACCTTGATAACGTCGGCGCCCAGCTCGGCCATGATTCGAGTGCAGGTTGGCCCTGCGACGAAATGGGTGAAATCGAGGACGCGATAACCCTTCAGCATCTGCGCCTGCTGCTCCATGCACGCCTCCAATTGGGCGGACATCGGCCGCAAGGCGCACCGACTCCGCCTGACAGGTTAAGTTAGGTGGTTGTCTTGCGGCGCATCATACTAATGTCCGCCGCGAAGTGTCCACCTGCAGAGAGCGGCCGGGCCGGCTGAGTAAAGGGCCAGCGGCTAGCTAGGCTTGATATCCTCGATCGGCGGATAGTAGGGCTTATCGCCGAGCGCATCGACGGCAGCGAAAAACTCCGGGCTCGACGCGTTACCGACGCCGACCATCTCCAGCGCCTGCCGGACGAAGTGCCAACTCGTCGGCGCCAGCTTCCTTGCGATATCGAAATAGCGCTGCGCCGCTTCCTTATGGCCTTGGGTGAAGAGGTATTGTCCAAGCCGGAAGTTGGCATTGGCCGTCGCTTCATCCGATGATGGAGCTTCGAGCCGCTTGTAGAGCTGATCCGGCGATACGACGTATCGGCTCGCTTTGCCGTTTTTGACCCAATCGCGAACCGCATCGACGTAGCCTTGTCGAGTGGCGCGTCCCTGCGCCGCGAGATCCGACGTCATCGTGAAGGTCGCACGGTCCATCTTGCGGAAGCCGTCAGTGGCACCAGTCGGCTCGACCGGTCGGACGATATTGCCTTCCTCGTCGATCCAGACCGACATCGGCACATTGGTCATGTTGTAGAGTTCAGCGACGATATGCCGCTCGTCGATGAGGCAGGGATAAGTCGGAACTGCGGCCTTGGCGCAGAGGTCGGGTCCCCAGCCCATAATGTCCTGTAGGGGCGGCGGAATCTCGATCGCGGGCGGCCGAATCCACATCTCGACGGCTTGGCGCCCAGCGGTATCGAAGGCGACAGAGATAATGACGAAGTTCTGGTGCTTAAGCTCTTCGTAGATAGCCTGCCAGACTGGCAGGTCGAAGCGGCATCCTCACCAGGAGGCCCATGACATCAGCAGGACCTTCTTGCCCCGATAATCGGAGAGCGAATGCATCTTGCCGTCGAGATCGGGCAGAGTGAAATCAGGTGCCTTCAGCGATTTAAGCTGCGCGCCGATAACTTCCGGCGCTTCTCCGAGCGACCATACGCTGTGATCGTCGTCGCGGACCAAAGGCTGGCCGGTTTGCTTCGCCATCACGGCGAGGTTCAACAGATCGCCCGAGCGAAACTCGCCCTCGCGTCCCGGAGGAATCGGGACGCAGCGCTCTTCAAGACAGAAGCCCTGCGGTTTCAGCTCCCATCCGGTGGCGCGGCGCAGGTCTTCGGCCGGAACCCAGAGCTTATCGCCCTCGGCAAAGGCGCGCGCCGACTGAAAATACTTTCCATGATTGATAATGGTCGCTGACACGGCTTCTTCCTCTGAGCGGAAGATTAGCCAGACTCCGCAACCAGAGTCGAGAGGCCCGTTGGGTGCTACCTTTCGATACGGACTGCCGATTCAACCTGCGGACCGAGGAAGCGGCGACCCACTTTCACGAAGCGATCCGGCGTTTCGGTAACGAAGAAGCTCTGCGAACCCATCTCGCGGGTGCGGGCCAAGCGCAGGTCCGCAAGCCGCTCGGCAACTGCTGCCGCTGTGGCGGTAGCAGAATCGACGATACGAACGCCGGGTCCGAGCACTCGCCGGAAGAGATCGCGCATCAGCGGGTAATGGGTACATCCCAGCAGCAGGGTATCGATTCCGCTGGCTTTGAGGCTTTCGAGATAATGCGCGACGGTCCGTTCCGCGATCTCGTTATCAGTCCATCCTTCCTCGATTAGCGGGACCAAGAGCGGGCAGGCGCGCGTGTAAATTTCCACACCGGGACGCAATTGTTGGATAGCCCGCGTATAAGCGCCTGACGCGATCGTCGCTTCCGTGCCGATCACGCCGATCTTGCCACTGCGAGATGCGGCGATTGCTGCACGCGCGCCCGGCTCGATCACACCAATAACCGGCACGATTGTATCGCGACCTATCTCACCCAAAGCCACGGCACTCGCTGTATTGCACGCGACGACGAGCAGCTTGATACCCTTGGCGAGCAAAAATTCCGTGTTCTCTCGCGAGTACCGGATGATTACTTCGTTCGACTTAGTGCCGTAGGGCAGCCGCGCGGTATCACCGAGGTAAATGAAATCCTCGGCTGGCAGCGCCGCGACGAGTTCCTTCAGGACCGTTAGACCGCCGATTCCCGAGTCGAAGACGCCAATTGCGCGTGCTCGGTTATCGCTGACCGCACCTGCGCCACGTCGGCGCACCCGTCCGTTAATCTCGACAACCTTTTGCCGGATCGATCCGATTGGATTGCGACGGATTGGTGACGCCAACTCAAGCCCCCGCCAGATGAGCCCCAAGTTGGGCCGGCGAGAGCGGTGCTGAGCCAAAGAGTCGCTGATGAACGCTCGCGCTCTCCATACATAGATAGATTGGCATCTTTGGATGGGCTTGCGCGATTAGTTCACGCAACTTTCCGTAAAGTTTCAGACGCAGAGGCGTAAAGGTGCGATAGCGACCGTCAGGGGTGAGCACTTCCTCTCCCAAAAGCATCGGGTCCTCCGGGAAACGCTCTCGCGCTCGACGCCGTAAGGATGGCGTCATCCGGAGGCCACCCATGCTGATAAAGGAGATAGCCTCGGGCGGAACAACCGAGAACAGACTCTCGATCAATTCCGCATAATCACGATCAGTTTCGGAATAGGCGATCATTGGGTCGAGGTGGAATGCGACTTTGTAGCCTGCCTCCAGGACTCGTCGAGCGGCGGCGATCCGAGCTTGGGGCGACGCCGTCCGATGCTCCGAGCTGCGGAAGACGCGATCGGGCGAGAGCGTCCACGAGACCAGCGTATGGCCCCGAGGGTCGACGTGGAGCAGATTTTCGATCTCGTCGGTCTTGGTCTTCAGTTCCAGCGTCAAATGGTCCCGGCGCGCGAAATAATCGACGAAGTCAGCGGCAATACCGGTGCGCGAATCGAAGGCTAGTGAATCGGCTAGCTCGCCGGTACCGATGCGCAGTTTCGCGCCGTTCGCACGTGGCTGAAGCCTGTCCAACTCATCGAAGGCGTCCGAATAATTGGCGTAAAGCTGAAAACCCGGATTATCGGCAACGTATTCCTGGAGGAAGCAATAGCTGCAATCCATCGGGCAGTTCGACGCCAACACCATCACGAGGTAGCCACAGCAAGCGAATTCGTTCGAACCCGCTGGACATCCCATCAGGAAGGGGCTGCGACGATTCATCAGGATCATTCGGCGCTTGCCGGCAGCAAAGGAATCCGCCGCCGATGGATCAAGGCGTGCCGCCGCGCGCGCGTCATCGACGAATTGAACCGGAATACCATCGGCGCCGGCGATCACCCGGTTGGCGACCGCCGTCGTGCGGCATCCTTCCTCTATAATGATGGAATCGAGTTCAAACTTCATAGGTGCCACCGAGCGCGTCCGCAATCCGACATAGCGCATCGGCATTCTCCGCCAACAGCTTTAGCAGGTTCCTGAGTTCCAGTCCGCCATGGGCCGCGATCTCGATACGCAACTCGTCGGTGGCCAAATCGGATGGCAGGCTTACGAGAACGCCGGAGGGTAGTCCCAAGGCGCGAATCTGCGCATAGAGTCGATCCAACATCTCCTGGAGACGGGGGAAGCGAATAAGCCGGAGAGCATCAAGCAGCGCACTCGCCTTGCCGGGCCCTGATCCTTTGCCCTCGACAATTCGGCGCAATTCTCGCCGTTCCAGGATCGTGGCGATACTCACACGATCACGGGCGGCGATTTCCACGAGTATCTCGAAAGCAACAACGAACTGGCCGGTTCGCAGGTGCAGCCCCTCGGTGACCGAAATTAGGGCCATAGCATCTTCAGGGGCGAGTTCGAGCCATCGATCACGATAAGTGTCCGGCAGATGATGTTCCGCGGCCCAATCGCTGATACGGGTCTCGTGCTCGGCGGTCACTAAGCCCTCACTTCGAGAGGCGCGGTGGATTCTGTTCGGCTGTTTTCTCCCGTGGTCGCGAGCAATTCACTCATCCTTAAGGTTGCCGAGGTCAGGCTATCATCCGGTTCAGATACCCATTCCCACGCGAGGTTTGCCACTTGGAGAATGAATTCAGCCGATGCGTTATCGTCGCGCCGGTGGAGGCCCTTGCCGTAGATGCGGCATTTCTCGATCAAAACCTCGACCGTCGCCAACCGGCGCTCCGGCGAGAGATCGAAAGCGTAGAGCAGTTTGAGCAGCGCAAGGATACGAAAACGATCGATTGCCGGAGTGTCGGCGGAAAGCTGTCCCCGATGACCTGCACGGCGCCTCACGAGTGGCTCATCGAGCAGACCAACCTCGTGATGACGCAAAATACGGAGCCACAGGTCGTAATCCTCGGCCGCCGTCATTCGTTCGTCGAAACCGCCGATTTGGCGGAACAGATCGCCTCGCATCATCACCGCTGACGGACTGATAAGACACGTTCGCAGCGAGTCGAGGAAGATATCGCCACTACGCTTCCGATGGCGTACGCCGGGGTTGACCCGCCGTCCATCGCGAATCCAGATTTCTTCCGTTTGGGTGATCATGCAGTCAGGAGTCGAGTGCATGAAGGCGAGCTGCCGCGCCAGCTTGGCGGGTGCCCACAGATCGTCAGAATCGAGGAAGGCGATTAGCGGAGCGGAGGCCATCGCGACGCCTCGGTTCCGGGCGTGAGCCACGCCACGATTCTTCAAGCGATGTAAAAGAGCGAAATTGGTCATCGATGCCGGCGTCGACGCATTAACCCATGCCTCGAGTCCGTCGCAGCCGCTGTCGGTCGAGCCATCATCGACCACGATCAGTTCGAAGCTAACATCCGTTTGCTGAAGAACGCTCGCGATCGCTTCGCGTAGCATCGACGCTCGGTTGTAGACCGGGATAATTACGCTGACCTCAGGTGTCCCCATCACGTTTGGATCCCAAAGCGAGGATACGGCGGCGTAGGGTATCGAGCCCTTCGCCGCTCTGAGCCGAGACCATCAACGGTTCGATTCCCACTACCCGAAAGCGCTGCAACGCCGCGGCCCGCTCCGAGTTACGCAGCTTATCGCACTTTGTGGCCACGACGATTACGTTGAAGGATTCCTCATCGGTGTCACGGATTCTGAGAATCGCGAGTTCTTCGTCCTGTGGACCGCGGCGGACATCGATGAGGAGCACGAGGCCGATCAGCCGTTTACGTTCGGCGAGGTATTCTTCGAGCAGCCGCGCGATCGCCGCTGCCTCGTCTCGGGACATCTTGGCGTAGCCGAAACCTGGCAGATCGACCAGCGCCAAGTCCTTTCCGATCGTGAAAAAATTGAGCGCTCGCGTTCGTCCCGGTGTTTTACTGGTACGGGCCAATTGATGAGTCTGGGTCAGCGCATTAATCAGGGAACTCTTGCCGACGTTCGATCGTCCTGCAAGCGCGATCTCGTAACGATCCCATTTGGGACAACTACCCAGACTAGTCGCCGAGGCGTGAAATTCCGCCGATAACCTCATTCAACCTAATCAACCTGCTGCTTAACGGCTGTAGACGGCGATGAAATCGCCCTGCGCCATTATATGTCCTCGCATCGCTTCCATCACGTCTGCGGCCCGCGGAAGGGAATTGAAACTGAGAGTTCGATCCAGAGCGAAGAGCTGAAAATGGTAGTGATGGACCTTGCCCGGCGGTGGGCAAGGCCCGTTGTAGGAGGCCTTGCCGAAGTCGTTCATCCCTTGACGGTGCCGTAGCGATTCGCTCTGGCGCGAGGCGTCCTCCGAGAGCGCAGTCAGGTTGTTCGGCAGATTGTAAGCAATCCAGTGCGAGAAGATGCCCGATGGCGCATCGGGATCCTGCATCAGCAAAACGGAGCTTTGTGTGCCCGAGGGAAGGCCAGACCAGGCTAGCTGTGGTGAGACGTCACCTCCAGAGCAGGTATAGGCTGCGGGAATCATTTTTGCTTGTCTAAGAACCCGACTGGTAATTATAATATGTTTTAATTCTTGAGAGAGTGCTTTATCAAGCAGTAGGCTTCGAAAGCCTAGAATAATAATCGCCATTATAAAGCATGATCCGATGGCTGCTCGAGAGCGCAGGAGAGAGTCATGAAAATAACCGGTTATCGGGTGGGCGAAACTTTGGATGGATCGAGAAAATCGAAGTAAAATCGTCATTTTGAGCAATAAATTAACCCGCAAAGCCTACTAGAGCGGCATAAACTGTTGACAACAATCCGGGTTTCTCTTGACCTCTAAGTGCTGTTTTCGCTACTCTTGGGGATAGTAAAGCTTCTCTAGTGACGTGTGAGAGACACTTAGAGAGATTAAGGGTAAAAAGATTTCCCAAATTCTTGTTTTCTGTTCCGTAGATTCGCATTGGAGAAAATATCGTGGCTGATCCCAAGTACAACTTGCCTCGCGTGATGACTGTGCGTGAACTTTCGTCCTACCTGCGTGTTCACCCGTCGACGATCTATAAGCTGCTTCGTCGCGGCGAGTTGCCCGGGTTCCGCATCGGTACGGATTGGCGCTTCAACGCCGAGGTTATCGATCGCTGGTGCCTGGAGCGCAACATGAAGCCCGGCGAAGAGTTGATGCGCGGTAACTAGGCCCTAAAGCAGATCTATCCTTAATCGGAGAGGTCCGGAACTGACTCCGGATCTCTCCTTTCTGCACTATCAAGATCTGAGGCCGCGCCGCTGGCTAGAGGTGAGGCATCACCTTGCTCGCGAACAGCTCCATACTGCGCATCACGCGCTCATGGGGTAATGCTCCGCCGGGATTAAACCAGCAAATCGTTCTGCCCATATTAAATTCGTCGCGAAGGGCTCGTAGTCTTTCTACGCAGGCTTCGGGCGTGTCGAAGACCGCCATGGATTCACTCGCCTGCTCATAGGTCGTGCTGCGAACTTTTTGCGCCAGTTCCATGATTCGCTTGGCGCCGCCTTCGCTTTTCGCTGCGGACTGGCCGTACAGGCTCGCAACGATTTCCAGTAGGTGTCGGATACCGGGCTCAGTATCGCGGCGAATCTCCTCACGGTTCTCACCGACAAAGAGAGGCATCAGCAGCGTGAGATCCTCGCCGCCGTTATTGCGATGGCCTGCGGCGCGGCGCGCCTCGCGGTAGGTGGGCAGGAGCCGTCGCAAGCGATTGAAGGAATTCACCTGCGACGCGGCGAAAATCGGGTAGCCCTCGCGGCCCATCAGCTCGAACGAATCCTCGCTGTTGGCGGCGATCCGGATGGGCGGATAGGGCTTCTGCACCGGTTTGGGCACGACCTCGATATTCTCGAACTGGAAGAACTTCCCACTGTAGTTCAGGCGTTCCTGAGTCCAGGCTTGGCGGATAACGTCGAGTTCCTCGAAGAGACGCTCACGGCTGTCGCCCTGATTGACCCCGAACCCGCGGAAGTGGGCGGGGATGGCTCCCCGTCCCACCCCGAACTCGACGCGGCCATTGCTCATCACGTCGAGCGTGGCGATCTCCTCGGCCACCCGCAGCGGATGTGAGAGCGGTAAAAGGACGATCGCGATGCCGAGCTTCATCCGCTGCGTGCGCTCGGCTATAGCGGCGAGCGGCAGGAGCGGCGCAGGCATTATCGAGAGGCCGGGATTGAAATGTTGCTCGACCGGCCACACCGATTCGAAGCCCATCGCCTCGCCCGCCACGGCCTGCTCGATCGTGTCGCGATAGCGCTGCACGGGCGATTGGCTGCCGTGGCAGGGGAGCTGAAAATGGAGCCCGAACTTCATGCGCGTATCAGCCTTAGAGCGAAGCGTTGCGCTCGACGACCTGGGTAAAGCGCTTGATCAGCTCGAGTGCCTTCCCGTCGGCCGTCGCGGCGACTGTCTGCTGCGAGAGCAGGACGACTCTATCAGCGCTCGCGTCGCGATAGGCCTTCAATTCATCCTTCGAGGGGCCATTCTCCAGTGGATCGACGAGCGGCGAAATCTGCACCGAGTTCTCGGCCCGCCCCGCCTCTTTCAGGAGCTTGCGCAGAGCAACAACCTCGCGATGGAGTTCGGCGGGGCCAGGCACCAGCGGCATCCATCCGTCGTAGCTGCGTGCGACGCGCTCGATCGCCTTCGGGCCGTGTGCGCCGAGGAGAACTGGAGGTCCGCCCGCCTGCACGGGGAAGGGCTCGCAACGGAGGCTATCAAACTTCACCAGGTCGCCATTGTATGAGGCGGTCCCTTTGGTCCAGAGCGCTTTCATGGCTTCGATTCGTTCGCGGGTCAGCTTCCAGCGCGAGCCGAAGTTCGCGCCCATCGCCTCGGTCTCCTCGCGCAGCCATCCGGCGCCGATACCAAGCAAGACGCGCCCGTTCGAGAGCAGGTCGAGACTGGCGACGGCCTTCGCTGTGATCAGCGTCTCGCGTTCCGGGATCAAGCAGATACCAGTGCCGAGTTTGATCTTCTTGGTGACGGCGGCCGCCGCAGCGAGCCCGATAAACGGGTCGGCCCAGCGACCGTAATGTTCGGGGAGCTTCCCGTTATCGGTAAACGGGAAGATGGTCTTCATATCGGTTGGGATTACCGGATGTTCCGGGATCCAGAGAGAATCAAAGCCGGCTGCCTCAGTTGCGCGCGCAATCTCGACGATGTCGCCGCCCTTCGTGGTCATCGCCGCCAGGAAACCTATCTCCATTGTTGTAACTCCTCGGGTCTGATGGGCGCGATAATCGCCCAAGAGGGAGTCGAGTTACAAGCCTGAAGTGCGACCGGGTGCTGCGATCTAAGCAGCGACGTGAACCGGGGGGCGGTGGTTCGCCCACGGGCGGGCCGTTTCCAGTTGTGCGGCGAGACGCAGCAGCGTTGCTTCGTCGCCGAAACGGCCGACCAACTGGACGCCGACGGGAAGATTGTTGGCGCTCCAATAAAGCGGTAGTGAGATTGCGGGCTGGCCGGTCGAATTGAAAAGGGGCGTGAATGGAACGTAGTCGAAGACCTGACGCGTCCATTCCATCGCGGTCATCCCTCGACGATCCTGATTGAGTTCCCCGAGTGGGGCGGGTGGGCGCGCGATCGTCGGCGTGATGAAAACGTCGTAGTTATTGAAGAAATTGCCGGTGATTCGCGACAGCAGATTCCCGTGGCTCATCGCGTTCAAAAGCTCGGTTGCGGCGAAGCGCTTCCCGTCTTCGTAACAGGCCAAAGTCACCGCCTCGAGAGAATCGAGGCTCGGCTTGCGACCGGTTGCCACCGCGATCTGATCAACCGACATCGCCGTAAAGGTGGTCCAGATGACGTGGACGTTGGAGAGGAACGCCTCCCAGTCATAGGACGGCGCTGCTTCGACCGTCGTGTGTCCGAGTTCCTCCAGGAGCCGAACGGTCGATTCGACCGCGGCGATGCACTCAGAATCGATCTTGCCACCCGAGGCCGGCTTGGTCGTCCAAGCGATACGAAGTCGTCCCGGCGCAACCTTGATCTCTTCGAGGAACGACCGAGCGGGCGGGACCGGATGGCCGGGGGCGCCCACATCGGGACCGGCCACGACGTCGAGCAGAGCCGCCGCATCGCGCACAGTGCGAGTAACCGCGAACTCGATCGCGAGTCCGCAGAGTGGATCGCCATAATCGGGTCCGGTCGGAATACGATCGCGGGTCGGCTTGAGCCCGACGAGTCCATTGCACGACGCGGGAATACGGATCGATCCACCGCCGTCGTTGGCGTGGGCGATCGGCGCGATCCCTGATGCCACAACGGCCCCGGAGCCGCCGCTTGATCCACCCGCGCTGCGTGTCAGATCCCAGGGATTATGAACGGGACCGAATAATCGCGTCTCAGTGGTGGGGTTGTAGCCGAGTTCGGGTGTTTGGGTAGTGCCGAGTAGATTCAGGCCGGCGCGGCGGAAGCGGGCCATCAGCTCGGTATCCTGCTCGGGGACAAAGCCTTGCGCCAATTTACATCCGGAGTCGCAGCGAACGCCCTGGGCGTGCAGGACGAGCTCCTTGATGAAGAACGGTACACCAGCAAATGGCCCCGACATGGTTTGCCCATCGGCCGTGGCTCGCGCCTTATCAGGCAAGGTTTGCAGAACTGCGTTGATCTTAGGGTTTAATTTAGCGACTGCCTGTAGTGCGGCTTCCACCAATTCGCTTGGCTTAATCTGCTTCTTCGCGACGAGTTCTGCGAGCCCCAAACCATCGTAAGAGCTGTATTCCTGCAAACTAAGCATCGGTCTCTACCTGTCCTGATGATATCGACTCTCACCCTGACCCGCGAGGATCCCTCTTTCCAATAGGAGAGTGGGTTCTCGCCGTCCTAAAGGTCGATCTTTAGACCCTTTGGGCGAGTCGTTTCCCACGTGCCGATCAGAGTGTACTTCGGCACCTTCCACCCATCGGCCGTACGCTTCAGATGGAACTCGTAATAGCCGCCGATGTCCCAAACCGCCTGCGAGGGTTTATCCTTTGGAGGCATGTGGCGAGCGTACATGTAGAGCAGGCATTTCGCCTCGTCGCCATTCACTTCGATCTTGTAGTCGTTAAGAAAGTGCTGGGTGACTGAGAAGCTCTCGATTACTTCAGCGACCAGCTTGGTGAACTCGTCGGCGTTCACGCGTTGAGGCTCGCGCTGCACGTCGGCCATCTTGAGCAGAATCTCGATCTCGTCGGTGAAGATCGAGCGGAAGCGCTTCCAATCGTGCGTATCGATCGAAACGGGATAAACATAAACCGCTTCGCGAATCTGTTCGCGATCGAGCAGCAACTGGAGTTTGGCGGAGTCGTTCATCGTCGTACCTCGAAAGCTGTGTTTTCACCTGAGATCGGCCCGGCTATTGCCGAAGCTAGTTCGAGGCGATGGCCAGAGCAAGTTGATGGATTGCCTTTACAAATCGATACGCTGATCGCTGGGACGATCGGTTTCCCACGTCAGGATCAGCGCATACTTCGGCACCTTCCATCCGTTGCCGGTGCGCCTCAGATGGAACTCGTAATAACCGCCGATATCCCAAGGTGGTCGGCCGGGCTTGTTTTTGGAAGCGATGTGCCGCGCGTACATATAGAGGAGGCATTTGGCCTCGTCGCCGTTCACTTCGATACGGTAATCGTTGAGCAAGTGCTGGGTCGCCGCGAAAGCCTCGATACCCTTTTGCACCGCCTTGGTGAAGCGATCGGCGTCGATACGCTGAGGCTGCCGTGGATTATCGGCCATCTTGAGCAGGACCTCGACCTCATCGGAGAAGATGGAGCGGAAGCGCTTCCAATCGCGTGTATCGATCGAGACCGGATAGGCGTAAACCGCCTCGCGAATCTGCTCGCGGTCGAGCAGGAGCTGTAGCTTCGCCGAATCACTCATCGGGGTTTCCTCCGCGGATGCGCAGGCTAACACTCACCTGCGCACACGGCCAAGCGAATCGCAGCTATGGCAAATCGACGCCGTATCCGACTATTGTCCGCATAAGTCGGGGATCGATAGGAAAACTCCTGAACTAAAGACAAGACCGAGCCGGAGGCTCGGAATAGGGGCGCACTAGCGAAGCGCAGCGTAGCGAGCAGGCGAGTCTGCGAGCCGCGTTGCTGAAATAGAGGTCTGCGACGCGCAGCCAGAGGAGAAAACAATGGCGATACGACTGCGACAAATTTGTCTGGTAGCGAATCAACTCAAACCCGTACTGGAAGATTTTAAAGCGATCTTCGGACTGGAGGTCTGCTTCGTCGATAAAGGCGTCGGAATCTTCGGGCTCGAAAACTCGCTGATGCCCGTAGGTAGCAACTTTATCGAGGTGGTCTCGCCGACCAAGGAGAACACCGCGGCAGGGCGTTATCTGAAGCGGCGCAATGGCGACGGCGGCTACATGGTGATCTGCCAGTGCAACTCGCCCGAGGCGCAGACCGGATGCCGCACGCGTGCAGCCGGGCTGAATGTTCGTGTGGCGTGGGAGCATCAATCGAAGACCTTCAATGCGATGCAACTCCATCCGGCAGACACCGGCGGTGCGTTCTTTGAGATCGATTGGGATGCGAAGAACGAGCCCGAAGGATGCTGGGAGCCGGCGGGCGGCGAAGGATGGCCCTCGGCCCGTCGCACCGAAGTCGTCAGCGCGTATACGGCAGTAGAACTGCAGGCGGCCGATCCGAAGGGTCTTGCCGAGCGATGGGCGCGAATCGCCGGAGTGGAACTGCGCAAGGACGCGCGCGGTCGTTACGAGATGCCCTTGGATAACGCGAGCGTGCGCTTCGTCGAGGCGACTGACGGTCGCGGCGAAGGCTTGGGCGGAATCGATATCGTTGCGGTCGATCGTAAGCGCATCCTCGAGGCTGCCGCGCAGCGCGGATGCCGCGTCTCGGATGATCAGTTGATGATCTGCGGGACGCGCTTTTATCTGGTTTAAGCCTAGGCCGGTCAAACGTCGATGGAATCGCTTTCCGTAGATCCTTCGACACGGCTCGCGTTCACTCGCCGGCTCAGGATTACAGAGCAGAGAGAAGAGAAATAATGCCGAATGCATTGATTGTTGGTGGTACCGGACCCTCGGGGCCTTTCCTCGCTAATGGTCTCATCGCGCGCGGCTTCAAGGTCACGATCTTCCATCGCGGAACTCACGAGATTCCCGAGATCGTGCCCGAGGTGGAACATATCCACGGCGATCCGCACTTCCGTGAGACGATCGAAAGCGCAGTCGGTGGCCGAACCTATGACGTCGTAATCGCGACGTACGGGCGGATTCGCTTTATCGCTGAGGCATTTGCAGGTAAGACACCGCTCTTTATCGCGATTGGCGGCGTGCCGAGTTATCGCGGCTTCTTTGATCCCAAGGCACTCTTTCCCACGGGGATGATAACGCCAGTACCAGAGGATGCGCCCACCGTAGCGACCGAGCAGGAGCATCGCTTTTCCTGGCTGATCAAGAATACGGAAGACGCGGTTCTGGAGACCCATCCTAATGGCGTGGTCTATCGCTACCCGTACGTCTATGGACCATACCAGCTGGTGCCGCGCGAATGGTGCATCATTCGGCGAATCCTCGATGGCCGTAGAACGATCCTGCTGCCGGAGGCTGGTCTATCGCTGATGACTCATGGCTATGCCGAGAATCTCGCGCACGCCGTGTTGCTCGCCGTCGATAAGCCGAAGGCCGCGGCGGGTCAGATCTACAACTGCGGTGACGAGGAACAACTATCGCTGCGGCAAGTCGTCGAGGTTATCTGCAAAGAGCTGAATCACCCACTGGAAATGATTTCTATTCCCGATGATTTCGGCTCTCCGGCGCGCGCGATTTCGATCGGCGGCAGCCTCAATCACTCTCTGATGGACCTTTACAAGATTAAGACGCAGCTCGGTTATCGCGACGTTGTTTCGGCGGTGGATGCGATCGCGAAGACCTCGCACTGGTATGTGGAGCATCGGCCGGAGCCCGGTGGTGATATCGAGACCCGCCTGCAGGATCCATTCGATTACGCGGCGGAAGACAAGCTGATCGAGATTTTGCGCGACGCGCGGGAGAAAGCCCGCGCCGTGGCCGCTCGCGAGGTAGCTCCGATCGCGCATCCGTATCCGCATCCGAAGGAGCCGGGCCTGCAACGGGATCATCGGAACCGGTAAGATTGCCTGATGGACGCCGAAAAGATTCACAGCTACGTCGATAACCTCTGGACCAACTCGATCATCCCCGAGCTGATCGAGTACGTGCGCATACCAAACAAGTCCCCGGCCTTCGATAAGGAATGGCGCGAGCACGGCTACATAGATCAGGTCGTGACGCGCTTCGAGGCGTGGGCCCGGAAACATCCGCTGAAAGGGATGAAGTTCGAGGTCCAGCGAGTCGATAACCGCACACCGCTGATCCTGATCGATATTCCTGGTCAGACCGACGATTGCATCCTGCTGTATGGCCATCTCGACAAACAGCCGGAGATGACCGGATGGCGCGAAGGGATTGGGCCGTGGCAACCAGCGATCGAGGGCGATCGGCTCTACGGGCGCGGCGCGGCGGACGACGGCTATTCGATGTTCGCATGCCTCGCTGCGATAGGCGCTTTGCAAAATGCCGGGATACCGCACGCGCGATGCGTGGTAATTATCGAGGCCTGCGAAGAGAGCGGGAGCTTCGACCTGCCCACGCACATCGAGCGGCTAGGTGATCGAATCGGCAAGCCCACGCTCGTGATCGGGCTCGACTCGGGATGCGGCAATTACGAACAGCTCTGGTGTACCACGTCGCTGCGCGGACTCGCGGGCGGCACGCTCAAGGTCGAGGTGATGACGGAGGGTATCCATTCGGGCAACAGCGGTATTGTGCCGGATAGTTTCCGCATCGCGCGGCAACTGCTGAATCGAATCGAGGATGAGAAAACCGGCGAGGTGCTCGTGCGCGATTATCATGTGACGATCCCGCCCTCGCGAATCGAAGAGGCTAGTGCTGCTGCTGCGATTCTTGGCGATGAGTTGCGCAAAGAGTTTCCCTTCGTCGAGGGGGCACGTCCAAACTCGGACGATCCCGCGGAACTGATCCTGAATCGCGACTGGCGGCCGGCGCTATCGATTATCGGCCAAGGCGGCATCCCTGAAATCGGCAACGCGGGTAATGTCCTGCGCCCGATGACTGCGCTGAAACTCTCACTGCGTATCCCGCCCGGATGCGACGCGAAGAAGGCAAACGCCAGCATGAAGGAGATCCTCGAGAAGGATCCGCCTTACGGCGCGAAGGTCAGCTTTTCGGGTGACTGGGCGGCGGCCGGATGGAACGCGCCGGAACTCGCGCCGTGGTTGGGGAAGTCGCTCGAGGCCGCGTCGCAACGATGGTTCGGCAAGCCGGCAGCCTACATGGGGCTCGGCGGCACGATTCCGTTTATGGCGATGCTCGGGGAGAAGTTCCCGCAGGCGCAGTTCCTGATTACGGGAGTGTTGGGTCCGCACTCGAACGCGCACGGACCGAACGAGTTTCTGCACATCCCGTTTGCGAAGAAGCTGACTTGTTCGGTAGCGGAGGTTATCGCGGATCATTTCAAGCGCTAGGAAGTACCTCGCGAGAACGATTTAACGTCTGAGCCACCGGAGGTCCGTCTCAACAGCTAGATATAGCAGGTGAGGTATCGAGATGAGCAACGAGGCGCATGAAGGCGGTTGTCTTTGCGGCGCGGTTCGTTATCGAGTCACGGGCCATCCGAATGTGTTGTTGGGAGTTTGTCGTTGTAACTTCTGTAAGCGACGCACGGGCAGCGCGTTCGGCATCTCCGCGTACTTCGACGAAGCAGCCGTTCAAATAACGGGAGAGCTGAAAACCTACCAATACCATTCGGACGAAAGCGCTCGTTGGTTAAAGACTGCATTTCGCCCCACTTGCGGAACTACGGTGACGCTGACGAGTGAGGCTCATCCCGGTGCGCGTTGTATTACCGTAGGGACCTTCGACGATCCAAACTGGCTTAAGCCCACCCGCCACGTATGGACTCGATCAGCTCTGCACTGGATAGTTTTTCCACCCAATGTAGAGCTGATGGCCACGATGACTTAGCGGCTAGACAGGTTGTCCTTGGCGTTATGGTTACGGGTGCTGACGAGATCTATAAATCCACACTGGCGTAGCTCCTTAGGAAGATTAGCGGGCTTGGACGTCCCGCTCAGATTCTGTACGAATCAACAGGCCTGTGCTTTGATGGGCGCAAACTTCGATACGGCGAGGTGAACGTGATGGAATATAACGTCATCGACGCGGACGGCCACATCCTCGAACCGCCTGATCTCTGGGAAAACTACATGGACCCGAAGTATCGGGATACCTGCCCCAAGATGCTTTTCACGCCTGAGGGCGGCGAGATTCTCCGTATCGAGGGCGACGACGCGATCGATCTCGCTCACGGCAAAAAGCCAATTAAGCTCGGAGCGTTAGGCACTTTTGGCGCGCGCTACGACGCCAATATCAAATCGGCGAAAGTACCCTACCTCGAAGGCAAGCGGGGCGGCTTCGATCCCCACGCGCGAATCCCGGACATGGATGCCGAAGGAATCGATGCCGCGTTCCTCTATCCGAGTATCGGCCTGTTTCTCGGCGCGACCAAGGACCCGGATTTTTCAGCCGCGGCCTGTCGTGCCTACAATCGTTGGCTCGCCGATTATTGCAAGCCCTACCCCGAACGGCTCTTCGGCGCGGCGATGCTCCCGCTGCAATCGGTCCCGCATGCGGTGCAAGAAATGAAATTCGCCGCCAAGGAACTGGGCTTCCGCTGCGCGTTTATCCGCCCGAATCCGTACAGCGGACGCGTCCTGCATGATCCCGAGAACGATCCGATCTGGCAAGCGGCTCAGGAACTAGATTTCTCTATTGGTATCCATAGCGGGTCGGAGAGCGGTCAGCAGACCATCGGCTTCGATCGTTTCACCAAGGGCTTCGCCGTACGCCATCTGATTGCCCATACGATGGAGATGGAAGCGGCGGCGACCAGCCTGATCATGTGCGGAGTCTGCGATCGCTTTCCGAAGTTGCGCGTGGGCTTTCTCGAATCGGGTGGCGGCTGGATGGCCGGATGGCTCGATCGGATGGATCGTCACTTCGACGACAAGGGCATGAATGATACGCGCCTAACCTCGCGTCCCAGCGAAATCTTCCATCGCCAGTGCTTTATCTCGTTCGAGCCGGTTGAAGGATCGCTCAAGTACCTCGCGGAATATATCGGCTCGGACAACATCCTTTGGGCGACCGATTATCCTCACGCGGACGGCTTTCCCGACGCGGCTAACATGATCAAGCGGATGGGGCTGCCGCCAAAGACGCTCGCCAACGTGCTCGCGGGCGGAGCTAAACGCTACTACAACATTCGCTAATGCTACATTCTGTTTCTGAGGAGTGACGCGAGCGATGGTTTTTGTTCTGGTTCATGGCGCCTGGCATGGCGGATGGTGTTACAAGCGAGTAGCTCAATATTTGCGCGCAGCCGGACACGAGGTCCATGTGCCGACCCTGACCGGACTGGGTGAGCGATCGCATCTGATGAATCGGTCAGTGAATCTCGAAACACACATCCAGGACGTCGTGAATCTGCTCCGATGGGAAGAGCTTAAGGACGTCGTGCTCTGCGGCCATTCCTACGGCGGCATCGTAATCACGGGAGTTGCGGCGAAGGTGCCCGACAAAATTCGTGCGCTGGTCTATCTCGATGCATTCGTGCCGGCAGATGGACAACGCCTGTTTGATTTTCTGCCCCCTCAAACTCAGGCCGCGATGACGGACGAGGCTCGCAAAAACGGCGACGGCTACCTGATGGCGCCGATCCCAGCCGCTGCTTTCAACGTGAATCGTGCTGATCGCGCTTGGGCCGATCAGATGTGCGTGAAGCATCCGCTGGCCTGCTTCGAGGATAAGGTGACAGTAGGGAACGTGGTTGATCGTATCGCGAAGAAGACCTACGTTCTTGCTACCGATTGGCCGCCGCCCGAGGCTCCCGGGATGCCCTCGCCGTTCGTGCCGATCGCCGAGCGTCTTCGTGCGGACAATCGGTGGTGCGTCGTTGCTATGCATTGCGGCCACGACGTGATGCTGGATATGCCAAAGGAATTGGTTGAAGCCCTAATCGCAGCAGGCTAAGCCTTATCGCCGCAAGACCAAACGTCGTCGCGCCGATCCGAAGCGGCGAGTAATTCCGAGCGTGCACTAGTCGCTTGACTTCGAGGCCTCTTAGCAGGGATGAAAGTGCATCAGCGCTGCGTCCGTAGGGAGTTTCGACCATATATCCATGCCTAAGCCGCTCGAAGGAATTCGCGTAATTGAGATCGCGCAAATCTATGCCGGTCCGTATTGCGGTCTGCAGCTCGCGCACTTTGGTGCGGAGGTAATCAAAATCGAACCCCCCGGCGAAGGTGAGTTTCTGCGGATGCGTCCGCCGAAACCGCGTGGCGCCAATTCCGGCTTCCTGATGCTGAATCCCGGAAAGAAATCGGTCGTGCTCAATCTGAAGGATGAGCGTGGACGTGAGTTTCTAATGCGCTTGCTCGAAAGCGCAGACGTGGTGCTGGAGAACTACGCCGCGGGAGCGCTCGAAGGGATGGGTCTCGGTTACGAAGATGTCGCCAAGCGATGCCCGCGGCTTATCTATGCCTCATGCAAGGGTTATGGCCCGGACAGCCGATGGGCGAATCTCGGTGCGATGGACTTCACTGTGCAGGCTGCATCAGGAATCGTCGACATGACAGGCTATGCCGATCGGCCCGGGGTGCGCGCCACGGCGGCACTAATCGATACCAGCGCCGGAATGCACCTGGTGGCAGGTATCCTTGCGGCGCTTATCGAGCGTGGTCGCACCGGACGCGGCAAGAAAGTCGAAGTCGCGATGCTCGATATATGCGTGCCCGCTGTGAATGGAATGATTGCGTCGGCGCTCAATGGAAATCCGTTGCCGCGCCTCGCGAATCGCCATCCGAGTGCTTGTCCGTCGAATACCTATTTCGCTGCCGACGGCCAAATCCTCATCTACTGCCTGACCGAAGATCACTGGAAACGTTTTGCACGCCTGATCGGCCGCGCCGATCTGCTCGATAATCCGCGATACAAGGATCACGCAAGTCGCTACGCGATAATCGACGAAGTTGAAGCGCTGGTTACCGAGTGGACCCGAGCGCGCAAACGCGACGACATGGTGAATCTCCTGATCGAGCATGGAATTCCATGCGCACCCGTAAGGACGATAACCGAGGTTGCGCATGATCCCGAACTGCGCGAGCGCGGCCTGCTGCGCACGGGCGAGTACCTGGCAGAGGGATCGATTCCCGTTCTCGGCTCGGCGATAAAGATGTCTGGCGAGCCGGAGGCTGCGGTCGAACCACCGCGCGTCCCCGGGCTCGGGGAGAATACGGCAGAGGTGTTGCGCGGGTTGGGGATCGACGAAACCGCGATAGAACAACTGCGAAGAGATCGCGTGATCTGAACGCAGGAGGCAGCACGATGGGAAATTACTTCAAGCTCGAGAAAACCGATAAAGTCGCTCTCCTAACCTTCGATCGCTACGAGAAACGCAATCCGTTTAACGAAGACAGTATGGGCGAGCTCGAATCGATTTTGCTCGCACTGCGCGATGACGAGGAAGTTCGCGCGCTCGTAATCACCGGATCAGGCAATACCTTTTCGGCCGGTGCAGATCTGTCGCTGCTGAAGGGTGTTACCGACCCGGCCGAACGCGAACGTATCTTCGCGAGCGTCGTACCGAAGCGCCGTCGGATGGTGCGACGGACGATCGCGTTGCTGCAAAATATCGAGCTGCCGACGATCGCAGCAGTGAATGGGTTTGCAGTCGGTGGCGGATGGTTCCTCGCGCTCGCCTGCGATATACGGATCGCGGTCGAGGGCGCAGAGTTCTGGATGCCCGAGGTTGATCTGGGTCAGCCGGGACCGCACATGCCTGAAGTATGGCTCACCAAACATGTGGGCGCGTCCCGCGCTAAGGAGATTATCTTCACCTGCCGGCACTTCAAGTCCGAAGAGCTTTACCAATGGGGGCTCTTGAATCGGGTCGTTAAAAAAGACGAACTGATGCCCGCGGCGATGGAACTGGCGCGCAGCCTGGCCGCGAAAAACCACCGCGCGATCGTGCAGGTCAAGGCGCATATAAACGGATTCAGCCTGGAGTAGTGCCCGCATGCCCGACAATTTCCGCTACGAACAGAACGGACCGCTCGCGACGATCACCTTTAATCGGCCCGAGCGCCGTAACTTCGTGAATCTCGAAGTTCTAGGCGAGCTGGAGAATTACATCTTTCAGGTTCGTGAAAATCGCGAAATCCGCGTTTTGATCGTGACCGGCACCGGCCCCGCTTTCTGTGCCGGCGCCGATATGTCGAAACTCAAAGAGGTTACCGATCCCGCAGAGCGGGTGAGCATTTTCGCCTCGCGCAGCGGACAGGCTCCGCGAGTGATCGGACGGATCTTCGACACTATCCTCCGTCTTGATTGCATGACTATAGGGGCGGTAAATGGCTTCGCGGTCGGCGGCGGATGGGCCCTGGCGGCCGCAATGGATTTTATCGTGGCTGCCGAGACCGCAGAGTTCTGGGTGCCGGAAGTGGAACTTGGAGTGCCATTCCGTGGCGGCCCGGCGGAGGTTCTGGCCAAGCGCTTGGGGCCTTGGCGTGCGAAGGAGGCAATGATCCTGTGTCGTCACTATGAGGCTCGCGAACTCTTCAATATGGGCTTGGTCAATGAGGTGACTGCTCCAGAGGAATTGATGAACGCGACCCTACGGTTGGCAAATCGCCTGCTAGCCCTCCCGGCTAAAGCTTCGACCCGAACGAAACATAGTATCGATGGAGTCTTCATCGGCCCGCGTCTTTACTGATGGCGCTTACCCGGTTGATAGCGCTATACGTGATGCAACGCTAAAGGTCGGTCAGGAGGACCTCGATGATTAAACCCGATCGTATCGGTCATGTTGTAATCAAAGTCCGCGATCTCGAACGCTCCAAGAAGTTCTACATGGAGACGCTTGGCCTACAGCTTATGATGGAGTTGCAGCCGCTGAAGATGGCCTTCTTTGCGAGCAACGGCCGCGACCATCATGAATTGGCTATCGCTGAAGTCGGAGCCGACGCGCCAAGCCCGCAGCCGAGACAGGTGGGACTTGTGCATATCGCCTTTCGCCTCAACGATGAAAACCATCTGAAGGCTGCGTACAAGGAATTCAAGGAGAAGAACGTGCCGATCGTCTTCACGGTCGATCACGGTGTCACGAAGAGCATCTACTTCCGCGATCCGGATGGTAATCAGCTTGAGGTCTATTGCGACAATCCCCCCGAGCATATCGCGAAGTTGAAAGAAAATGCCTACCTCGGGATGGACAAGCTGGAGTTCGCACCGAACGAACCGAGCCTGATGGAAGCGGTCCAGTCTCGTGCAGTAATGAACTAGACCAACCCTATTTGTTCCGAAGATTGAAGCCGTGCGGGCCTAGTGGCCGCGCGGCTTTTTCTTCCGGAGCCACTCAGCTTTTGGCGGAACGTCCTGCCGATGTTCCTGCGATTCGTCCGAAGACCGATCCCGACATCAGACCGGTGCCGCCCGGATAGTTGAAGTAGAACAAGTCGCCTACTAGTTCTCCGGCTGCGTAGAGTCCGTGGATCGGGACGCCGTCGGTATTGATCACGGCGCCATCGCCATTGATGCGCAATCCGCCAAAGGTAAACGTAATCCCGCAGGTAACCGCGTAGGCCTCGAACGGTGGCGTATCGATCGTGTTGGCCCAGTTGCTCTTTTCGAGCGCGAGTCCTCGCGTGCAACGCCCATCCTTGATGTTGGGATTAAACGGAATCGACGTTTGCACGGCGGCGTTGTAACGAGCGATCTCGGCGAGAAAGCCCTTCGGATCGACGTCTTCGAGCTTACCTGCCAGCTCTTCGAGCGTTTGGGCGCTGACTTTGGTGACGCGCTTGATTCGATACTCATCGCGCAGCAGATGCGTCACTTTCTGATCGAAGATCTGCCAGGCGAACTGGGTCGGCTGTTCAAGGATCGCGCGCCCATATTTCGCGTAGGTGTAGTTGCGGAAGTCGGCACCTTCATCGACGAAGCGATTACCGCGCGCGTTCACCATGATGCCAAACGGATAGCTGTGCTTCTGAAAGCCGTCGCCAACCGCAAGGTCGCCAAATTCCGGTGCGTTGCGATCCCATCCCACAGCGTGGCAGCCCGACCAGTTGCCGCAGGGCATCGCACCTGCTTCCAACGCCATCCGGATTCCGTCGCCGGTGTTGAAACGCGAACCGCGCACCTTTACCAGATCCCATCCGGGGCCCAGGTAGCGAGTGCGCCATTCCGCGTTGGCTTCGAATCCGCCCGAGGCGAGCACGACCGCTCGCGCTTCGATCATGCTGGTCTGGCCGCGCGTGCGTATCGCTACGCCACGCACGCCATCGTCGTCGGTGATCAGATCGAGCGCGCGGCTTTCGTAACGAATCTCAATTCCGGCGCGCTGCGCGATAGTGTAGAGCGAATCGATCAGACCGGGGCCTCCGCCCCAGGCTTCGACCGTCAGACCACCCCAGAACTTGAAACGCCCATCGACCTTGAAGGCTTGTCGGCCGTAAATCGGTGCGAAGCGCACACCCTTGCTGCGCATCCAGAGCATCGTTTCGAGACTGCGCGACACCAGCGTCTCGGCGAGCTTGGGATTGGTGCGATACTGCGTGACGCGGCAAAGATCGTCGTAGAACTGATCCTCTGGATACGCACCGAAGTCGGTATTAGCTTTCTCCTCGTCGGTGAGGTCGGGCATCAGGCGGGCGAGATCGTCCACGCCGTTATATGCGACGCGCATCGCGCCTGCCGTGAAGCGCGAGTTTCCACCGCGCTCGTCTTCCGGTGCGGCTTCGATTACCAGAACCGAAGCACCACTTTCACGAGCCGCCAGCGCCGAGCACAGCGCTGCGTTGCCGCCACCTACTACAATTACGTCGTACGGATCAGCCATGTTTTCTCAAAGCCGGCGAAAAAGTCTTACCGGGGCGGCCTTGCGATCAAAAGTCACTGTATACTCGCATCCGCGACGATAGTTTAAATGTGCCACGAATAGATCCGCGAAGTCGCCGCCGGTGCGATAGCTCTCCAATGCTGCGAATGCTTCATCACGATCTTCGATTTCAAGCTGGGCGGTGTTCAAAAGCCGCTCTATTGAATGGGCTACCTGCTCGCGTGAGAAGCGGTAGGCTGTCCTAAGTACCCAGACACATTCGCAGAGAACGATTCGATTAACGAAGCAAGGACTTTCTGTCGAAGATTCCTTTGTGAAGAACCGAAGAGCCCGGGAGGACTGCGCTTCATCGTCTTCGACAATGAAGCGGACCAGCACGTTGGTATCGATTCCTTTCACTTGCTCCGGTATTTCCGCACTACGGCTTCCTTGATGGCCTCATCCATCTCTTCGATGGTTACGTGGCGCGGCGCACGGCCGAGCATGCCGCGAAGCTCCCTGATGTCGACCTTCAAGGGGGTTAGCACCACTCGTCCTTCCCGATCGATTACGAACTCCACCCGATCGCCGCTGCCAAGACGCAGATGCTCGCGGATGCGCTTGGGAATTGTGGTCTGTCCTTTGCTCGTTACTGTCGCCGTGGCCATTCCTTACCCATTGTAAGGAGCATATCACGCGGACAGCGGTAGCCCTAGTCTTTCGACGAAGGCGGCACGATGCTTTTTGCGATCGAATCGTCCAGCGCTTCGTAATCGAAGTAACCGATTGCGTCGTAAAGCTCGGCTCGAGTTTGCATGCGATCGAGCATCGCGGTGGCGCTCCCGTCGTGGGCGATTTGCCTATAGAGATCCTCGACGGCTTTGGCTGCGATCCGCAACGATGACACCGGCCAAATAACCATCTTGAAGCCGAACTCTTCGAATTGTCTCGACGTGAACTGTGGTGTTCGGCCGAACTCGGTCATGTTCGCCAGCAACGGCGCGTCGATTGCGGCTGCGAATTGTCGAAACATCGCTTCGTGGGTCAGAGCTTCTGGAAAGATGGCGTCGGCACCCGCTTCGCGATAAATACGCGCCCGCGCGATAGCCGCCTCGATACCTTCCGATGCGGCGTCGGTACGTGCGATAATCCGTATATCCTGTCGCGCGCGCCTTGCCGCGCTGATCCGCGCCGCCATCTCGTCGGTAGCGGCCAGTTTCTTGTCATTGAGATGGCCGCATTTTTTCGGCAGCAACTGGTCTTCGATTTGGACGGCTGCGGCGCCCGCTTCCTCCAGCTCGCGTACGGTGCGCATCACGTTCAGCACGCCACCGAAACCCGTGTCGATATCCACGATCAACGGCAGACTGCTCACCCGACAAATCGCGCGCGTATAAAAGCGTACTTCATCGAGTGTGATTAGTCCGAGATCGGCAAGTCCAAGACTGGCGCTGAGCGCGGCGCCCGATAGATAGATCGCTTTGAAACCGGCGCGCTCGGCAAGTATCGCCGCGAGCGGATTATGTGCTCCCGGTATCCCGAGTATCTCGGGCTGTTGCCACAACTTGGCGAGGCGCTCGCCTGCGGGGGTCGGGTCGGTCGGCTTTGTGAGCCACGTCATTGAGCATCTCCGTAAATCGCGCCGCAAAGTTTTTCGCATCCACTACGCTGTGCCATATTCTTTCGCGAAGGCCGCATCGGTCAAAGGACGCTGCGGCAGTATAGTAAGTCGGCGACGGAGGCACCGTGCCTGCCGCAGCGACGTTCTGCTGAGCAAGGCACAAGAAAATAAGATGGCTGCTTACGACGTGATTGTTATTGGCGCTGGGAACGCGGCGCTGGCTGCTGCAACTTCCGCTGCGAACGCCGGTGCGAGTCGCATTCTCGTGCTCGAAAAGGCACCCGAAGAACTCCGCGGCGGCAATACGCACTACAGCGGCGGACTCCTGCGTATCGCCTTTAGCGAGGTCGGCGAGATCCTTCAGCTAGTGCCCAAAGCACGCGAGATGCCCGGGTTTCTCGAAGGGATCGAAGCCTATCCGCGCGAATCTTTCTGGGCCGATCTCCGCCGTATGACGGCCGATCGCACCGATCCGGAGGTCGCTGAAATTCTTATCGGCAACTCTTATGCAACGGCATCCTGGATGGCCGAGAACGGCATCCGCTTCGAGCCTGCGGTGGCGTTGAGTGCGGTCCGTGTGGGAGGAGTGATCAAATGGGCCAAGGGCGCGATCGTGCGTGCGGTCAACGAAGGTATCGGCCTCTCCAAGATGTGGTTTGCGACGGTGCAACGAAAGGACGTTGAGATTCGCTATCGAACCGGCGCGGTTCGACTGCTGCAGAATAATCGCGGAGAGGTCTGCGGGGTTACCGTGCGCGATCCCAACGGCCTCCACGATCTCGAAGCACGCGCGGTGATCCTAGGATGCGGCGGCTTCGAGGCGAACGCTGCATGGCGCGCGCAGTATCTCGGCAAGCCGTGGGACCACGCAAAGGTGCGCGGCACGATGTTCAATCAGGGCGACGGCCTGCGGATGGCCTTCGAAATCGGCGCGATGCCGTGGGGTCAGTGGAGCGGATGCCACGCCACGCCAATCAACGCCGCGGCGCCGCCTTTCGGTGATCGCCAGCTAACCGACAAGACGAATCGCCTCTCTTACCTCTACGGCGTGATGATCAACCGACTCGGGCAGCGCTTCGTTGATGAGGGTGAGGATCAGGCGCTTTTCACTTATGCGAAATTTGGTGGCGCGATACTTAATCAACCGGGTGGCGTTGGTTATCAGATCTTCGATGCGAAAGTGACTGAGCTGCTCGAACCGCGCTACTCGACGAGCGAGCCCATCGTCAGTGATCGACTCGATGATCTAATTCGGAAACTCGACGTCGATCACGACACGGCGATTCGAACGCTGAACGACTTCAACGCCGCGGCCAGCAACGGCAAATTCAATCCTGGCGAACGCGACGCGCTGGCGACGCGTGGACTGCCATTGCCGAAATCCAACTGGGCGCAAAAGATCGATACACCGCCCTTCCGTGCCTATCCGGTTACGGGTGGCATCACCTTTTCGTTCGGCGGCCTGAAGATTAACGACCGCGCCCAGGTACTCGGCACGAATTGGGAGCCTATTCCAGGTCTCTACGCATGCGGTGAGATGGTCGGTGGACTCTTCCATAGCAACTATCCCGGCGGATCGGGCCTGATGTCCGGCGCGGTCTTCGGTCGTATCGCGGGCAACAGCGCCGGGACCTTATAAAATGCGGCAGATCGCGATACGCGCTGTCTTCATGCGCGGCGGCACCAGCAAGGCGCTGATCTTCCGTGCCGAGGAGCTCCCGCCGGATCAGCACCAGCGCGATCAGATCTTCCTTGCCGCTCTTGGCAGTCCCGATCCGAACGGCCGCCAGCTCGACGGGATGGGTGGGGGGCTCTCCTCGCTCTCCAAGGTTTGTATCGTCGGCCCGCCGTCTCATCCAAAGGCTGATGTCGATTACACCTTCGGTCAGGTTGCTGTAGGTAGTGCGTCGGTCGATTACAGCGGTAACTGCGGCAACATGTCGTCGGCAATCGGCCCCTTCGCCGTGGATGAGGGAATCGTTGCGGCGCTCGGCGATGAAGCTGTTGTTCGGATCCACAACACCAACACCCGCAAGCTGATCGTTGCGCGGTTCCCGATCGCCGACGGGCGTGCACTAGTCGAGGGTGACCTCACGCTGCCGGGCGTAGCCGGTTCAGGCGCGCCGATTCGTCTCGATTTTCTCGAACCGGGCGGCGCAGGCACAGGGAAGCTGCTGCCTACGGGAAACGTTAGTGAACATCTCGATGTTCCCGGTACTGACCAGCTCGAAGTCTCCATGGTCGATGCGGCTAATCCGTGCGTTTTTGTTGCTGCGGATGCGCTCGGGATGACCGGGATCGAGATGCCCGATGAACTCGAACGCAATCAGGATCTGCTGAAACGACTGGAAGCAATTCGGGTTGCGGCCAGCCTGCGGATGGGAATCGCTAAAACGGCCGAAGGTGCTTCGGCGAAGCCTAGTATTCCGAAGGTCGCGATGGTCTCTGCGCCTCAGGCCGCGCGGACGCTCTCAGGAGAAACGCTGTGTCCCGATGATGCGGACATCACGATACGGATGATCTCGATCGGCCAACCCCATCGCGCGGTTCCGCTTACCGGCGCTATGTGCCTCGCGGTTGCGTCGCGGATGGAAGGTTCGATCGTCCATCCGCTCGCGCGTCGTGCAGCCTCGTCCGATGCGCCCGTGCGAATCGCGCAGCCTTCTGGACTAACGGTGGTCGGATCGAGTGTGCGTCGGGCCGTCGCTGGGTGGGTTGCCGATCACGCGACCGTCTATCGCACCGCTCGCCGCCTGATGGATGGTGTTGTGTACATCCGCGCTTCGTCGCTCGATAGCTCCGCGCGCAATGCGTGAATAAATGCGTCTTTTCTGCCTAAACTGGCGCTATGGCATGGGTCTATATCGAGGACTTAGGGAAGCATATCGGCGAGGAAGTAACGCTTCGCGGATGGCTCTACAACCACCGATCGAGCGGTAAAGTTCACTTCCTGCTGGTTCGCGACGGCACCGGAATCTGCCAATGCGTCGCGTCGCTTGCCGACCTCGGCGCCGAGGCGTTCGCGCAGGCCGATCATCTCGGACAAGAGACCTCGCTTGAAATAACCGGTACCGTCCGTGCGGATAAGCGCGCACCCGGTGGTCGCGAGATTACTGCGACCAGTTTCAAGGTCAACTCGCCCGCAGTTGATTATCCGATTACGCCGAAAGAGCACGGCGTCGCATTCCTGCTCGACCAGCGCCATCTGTGGCTGCGATCATCGCGTCAGCACGCGATTCTGCGAGTGCGCAGCGAGGTCGAAGCAGCCTGCCGCGATTTTTTCCACGAACGAGGGTTTGTGCTTTTCGACTCGCCGATTCTGACTCCCACTTCCTGCGAGGGAACGACCAATCTTTTTGAGATTGACTACTTTGGCGATCGCAAAGCCTTTCTGACTCAGAGTGGGCAGCTTTACGCGGAAGCCGGGGCGCTCGCTTTCGGCAAAGTTTATTGCTTCGGTCCGACCTTCCGTGCTGAGAAATCGAAGACGCGGCGCCATCTGACGGAATTCTGGATGGTCGAACCGGAGGTCGCCTACTTCACGCTCGAAGAAGATATGCAGCTTGCCGAGGATTTTGTTTCGTACATCCTCACGCGCGTGTTGGAACGTCGCGCGGAAGAACTCAAGGTTCTGGAGCGCGATACGAGCAAGCTCGAACGTGCGGCCAGGAAGCCCTACGCCCGTATCACCTACGACGAAGCGATCGAGCGGCTCAAGACCAAGGGCATGACGGTGAACTGGGGCGATGATCTCGGTGGCGACGAAGAGACGGCGCTTTCAAGCGACTTCGAAACGCCCGTGATGGTTCATCGCTATCCGTCGGAGTGCAAAGCCTTCTATATGAAGCGCGACCCCGATCGTCCCAACGTAGCGCTCTGTGTCGATATGCTCGCGCCTGAGGGTTACGGCGAGATTATCGGCGGTGGCCAGCGCGAAGATGACTACGAGACCCTGCGCCAACGGATCGTTGATCACGGCCTCCCGATCGAGCCCTTTAAATGGTACCTTGATCTGCGCCGTTACGGTTCAGTGCCTCACGCCGGTTTCGGGATGGGAATTGAGCGGATGGTCGCGTGGTGTTGCGGTATCCATCATATCCGCGAAGCAGTTCCCTTTCCACGGATGATGGAACGGCTCGAGCCATGATCGGCCAGTCCTAATTTCCCCTTTGCGTCGAACGCGCCAGACGCGCATTATGAATACCTGTTCAGTCGCGCATTATATGGCGATCGAAGGGAGAAAATGCTGATGCCGCAAAAGCTTGGACAACATGCCGTAGTGATTGGTGGCAGTATCGCGGGCCTGATGACGGCGCGCGTCCTCTCCGACCATTTCGATCGGGTAACTATCTTCGAGCGCGACCAGCTGGAAGACGGCGCGGCGATCCACAAATCGACGCCGCAAGGTAATCACGTCCATGCCCTGCTCGGGGGCGGAGAACAGATTATGACCGCCCTTTTCCCCGGCTTTGGGGCTGAGCTGGAGGAGTTGGGCGCGGTCCCGTGGAAAGCCGGCTGCGACGCCGTTTTCTACTCTCCTGTGGGCAAATCCTACAACCTGACCGGATCGGTCCGAGAGCCGCGTGACCTTGGTCTGGTTGGTCATGTGATGAGTCGGGGATTACTCGAATATGCACTGCGACGCCGCGCGATAGCTCTTCCTAATGTCCGCCTACAGATGGACACCGCAGTTGAAGAACTGACCCACGAGAACGGTCGAGTCACGGGAGTGCGGATCCGCTCCAGCGAGGAATCCGAATCCGTTACCGCGGACTTGGTAGTGGATGCGGGTGGTCGTGGTTCGCGAGCCGCACGCTGGCTCGGTGCGATGGGAGTCCCCGCACCGGAAGAGACCACGATCGGCGTCGACTTCGCGTACACGAGCACGAAATATAAGAAACCCGCATCGGCGAAGGGCTTAGAGCCAATTATTCTCGTCGGTGGTCCTCCACCCAAGTACACCAACGGTGCGCTACTCGAAGAGATCGAAAACAACGAGTGGCATCTCAGCGTCGCAGGGCGCTTCGGGCAATACCCTCCGACCGACGAGAAGGGCTTTCTCGAATTCGTGAAAGCGCTTCCTTCTCCAATCATTTACGACCTGATCAAACACGCCGAGCGTATCGCCGAAATCAGTCATCATCGCTTTCCGACCAGTATCCTGCGTCATTACGAGCGGATCGCGAACTTTCCGGACGGCCTTCTAATCCTCGGTGATGCCGTGTGCAGCTTTAACCCGGTGTACGGGCAAGGGATGACTTCGTCGGCGATGCAGGCTTGGGCGCTGCAGACGCTATTGAAAGATCGAGCCGAGCAGAATCATGGGCTGGCGCAACTGGCAAGCGCGTTCTTCCCCAGAGCGATGGAAGTTATCAGCACGCCGTGGACGCTCGCGGCGAATTCGGACTTCGCCTACCCCCAGACGACGGGTGAACGACCTCCTGCGATGGAAGAGGGGTTCCGTTACTTCGCAGCCCTTGATGCGTTGCAGGCCGAGGATCCCAGCGTACAACGAGTGGTGCTTGAGGTCTTTCAACTGATCAAGCCGCTCTCGGCGTTCTGGGACGATTCGATTCGCGATAGGGTCTTCGCCAAGATGCAGCAGCGCGCATCAGGCTGATCGATCAAATATTCGACCGGCCCTGTGCGCCGTCGACCGGGATACAAGTGCCCGTGATCCAGCTGGCTCGCGGTGACGCGAGCATCACCACGGCGTAGGCCACTTCTTCCGGACGACCCAGGCGTCCAGCCGGGAACTCGTGGCTGATGAAATCCTTTTCGAAGGCAGGATTTGCCTTGAAGAGTCCTTCCCACGTGCCGCCGGGATAGATGATCGATCCGGGCGCCACCGAATTAACCCGAATCCCCTGAGGCGCTAACTCGCGCGCGAGAGCTTTGGTCAGCGAGATCATCGCTGCCTTCGAGCTGTTGTAGCTGACAGGACCGCCGGCCTCGCGCCCGTAAATCGAGCTGATGTTGATAATCGAGCCACCACCGCGCTTTTGCATCTCGGCTGCACAAAGCTTGGAGAGGCGAACCGCTGAGAAGAAATTCAGATCGAAGGCTTGGCGCCAAGTCTCTTCGTCGAGTTGGCTAAGAGCGCCGACCTTTGCCCCGCCGGCGTTGTTAACGAGAATATCGATACCACCGAATTCTTTGACCGTCGCAGCGGTCCACGCCTCCATCGCGGCTGGATCGTTCACGTCCGCAGCTTGAGCGAGCACTGACGCTCCTGCGGCCTTCAACTCGGCAGCCACCTGAGACAGGATGTCGCCGCCGCGCGCACAGATACTCATCCGTACACCTTCCGCTGCCAGTGCCTTCGCCATCGCGAGTCCCAGACCGCGACTTGCGCCCGTCAGCATCGCCACTTTGCCGCTCAAACCAAGATCCATCGAGTTCTCTCCTCAATCCTTTGGGGCCGTTGTCGGGTCAACCTAAGCTTTTCGCCAGTCGATCTGCAAGGTTGACACCTAAGGGGTCGGGCCCTATTCTCGGGTGTCTATCTCATTTGGACACGGAGGACCATGGAAATCAGAGTTGAAGGCTCGCTCGATCAGGCGATGCGTGTGCTGAAGCGAAAGCTCGCCAAAGAGGGCGTGTTTAAGGAGATGAAGAAGCGGGCTTTTTACGAGAAGCCCAGCGTTAAGCGTAAGCGCAAACAGGCCGAGGCTCAGCGTCGCAGACGTAAGGAACAGCGTCGTCGTCGCGCTTCCTCGATGTAGTTCCTTTCTCCAACTCGAGATCCATCTACCCTTCGAGTCAGAGTTTACAGTTCGAATATCCCGCTAAACGAGCGGGCGCCACGTAAAGGTGATGCGACCGTGATGCGTGTACGAGTCGAGGTCGAAGTGCGATAAGCCGAAGGCCGCGCGCAACCGGCGAAATTCTTCGATCGACCTGCGAATGGCGTCCGCTACTTGGGTTTCGGTGGCGCGCACCGAGCGGCCTTTCGATGATTTGCAGGCATCCTGCAGGGAGAGGCTGACGCATCCACCTGTCTGATGAGAGGCGAGGCTCCCCTCGCCCATCTCGATACGCCCGCACTTCAGGCATAGAGCGACCATCGGCGGCTCGGTGCCCGCCCCAATAATAAAATCCGCAAGTGAAGCGTGGCACGACTCCCAAGTCTGCTGCGCCCGCGACGTCGAGTAGCGGCGGATAGCGCGGGCCAGCTTGCTAAGCGTTGCCGCATCGGCGTTAGCCGCCAGATTAAGCACGTTGTCGTCTGCGGCGTCGACAATAGCTCCAAGTTCATCAGCCAAGTATTCGCGAAGGCTAATCGGCAGTCGGCATTCGAGATGTAAATTGGAAGATTTGAGGGTTGTTTTGGCGGAGGGTTCGGAAAGAGAGGAAAAAGTACGATTCAACAAGCGATGCGATGGCGATAGTCTCGTCGGCGCAGAAGAAATCTGCGTCGCGCGCGAGACTTTCGCGCCTCTTTGTACCAAAGGTCCGGTCCGCAAGGTGCCTCTCCTCTGGCTCGGAAGATGAATTAACGCCCGACGAGGAGCCATCGACAGGCGCTTTTCACAACTTCGTCCGACCAAATCCCCCGATTTCCGGACGCCTTCCCTCAGTCCAGCGGCGTAACCTTTCCGCGAACTGTCCAACCCCTTTCGTTCTTTAGCGCGCGCGCAATCGCGCGGCAATGGGGGTACCCAGAGATTTGTGGAATAGTAGCGAGCGGACGCAGGGACGGATTCAGACGATCAGGTGGGCGATATGCAGGGCGACAGTGACATAAATTCCCGCGCACAGGTCGTCGAGCATGATGCCGCCGCCACCATGGACCGAGTCGAAGTAGCTGGCGGGCCACGGTTTGATCACGTCCAAGACTCGAAACAGCGCGAATGCCGTGATTAACCATGGCCATCCGCTCGGGATGAGGAACATCGCAGCGGTCATCCCAAAGACCTCATCGATCACTATCTTCGAATCATCGTGCTTGCCGGTTTCGCGCTCCGCCTGTCCTGCCACGACGCATCCGCCGACGAAGAGGACCGCAAACAGCAGAAGGAATATGGAGGGTGAGCGCGACCAGATTGGAGCGAAGACCAGTTCGCCGATGATCACGCCGACCACTGATCCAGCCGTTCCGGGTGCGACCGGGAAGTACCCGGAATAGGCCCCGGTGGCGAGAAACCTTACGAGCGGATGCATGCGTCTGGAAGACTGACCTTCAAGCCAGAGAGTGGGCAGCGCTAGCTCGGCCGTACGGGTATCGGTTGCTCATCGGCCAGCACCTCAACGCCGTGAACCCCTTCAACTCTCCGCACCACGTCTAGGATCAGCTCATCCCACGGCGGCACTAAGCCGGGCCCATTCACCTGAACGCGTCCATCGGTGCAGTTCACCTGCACGGGAGCATTGCCAATCTTGGGATGGCGCATGAGGGCGGCCTGCACCTCTGCGGCCACGGCCGCATCGCGCATCTGCTGCCAGCCGGTTGCGCTGACCGACTGATCGATATCGAGGGCGACCTCGGCGAGCATCTTGGCCTGCACCGGGAGCGGCAGCCCGTAGGTGTTGAGCGTGAGATCAAAATTGGTCGGGTCGTCCAGATCGAAATTGAACAGAGTCTGAATACGCGCCCGGAGTTCGCGGTCGTAATCGCGCACGCGTCGCTCGGCGACGGCGGGAGCGAGGTTCTCCTCGGCCGCTATCGCTTTGACCCGATCTTCAAGTGGACCGACGAGTCGCACCCGCAGCCCACAGCCGCATCGCGGCAACTGATGGGTAACGGAGCGGCTCACAACGACCAGACGATCGGCCGCCATCTCCTTGAGGACTACGGCGCGGAAGAAGGCCGCAATCCGTTGGGTATCCGCCTTGAGGCGTTCCCAGAAGTGGGGTCGCCGCTCATCGATAATAACCATTTGGGGTGTAGCGACGTTGTAGCGCTGAGCCAGTTCCGCATAGAGCTGTTCAGTCGTGAGGAAACGATAGTCGAGCAACTTGGCCGTGAGCTGACCCAGCTCGACTGCACGAGTGCCGAGATGCTGCGTCATCGCGATTATCGCCATGATGATCCCCTGCTTTGGAACGCCGTCCCCGTCGAGGCGTCCCCACGAGCATCTTATGGCGACCCCTGCTGAGTGGCAAACGAGCGATGATAGCTTCGCTGCGCTTTCGCAGCTACGATGCTCCGGCCGAACGAGTCAGGATAGAAATCATGGCAGCGAACAAAAAGAACAATCGCTTTCTAGGCGGTACGGTGATCGAGCCGCGCGCGGTTCGCGGCGACATGACCGCGGCGGATCTCGTCGATACGGCTTTCATGGCTTACAACGGACGCCGCCTGCGCGAGGCCTGCCGGCTTTTTGCCGAGAAAATGCTCGCGCCCGATACGATCGTCGGGATGAGCCTGACGGGGGCGCTCACGCCTGCGGGTCTGGGAATGTCGTGCCTGATACCGCTGATCGAGAATGGCTTTGTCGATTGGGTCGTTTCGACCGGCGCCAATCTCTATCACGACACGCACTTCGGCCTCGGCCTCAAGATGTACCAAGGGTCGGCAGAGACCGATGACGTTGCGCTGCGCAAAGCCGGTGTCGTGCGAATCTACGATATTTTCTTCGACTATCACGTGCTGCTCTCGACCGATTCGTTCTTCCGCGAATTGGCTCGCAACGAAGAGTTTCAGCATCCGATGGGTACCGCCGAGTTTCACTATCGTGCCGGACGCTATGTCGCCGAGCGCGAGCGTATCCTCAAGCTGAAGCGCCGCTCGCTGTTGGCGGCGGCCTATGAGCATGCGGTTCCCGTGTACACCTCTTCGCCGGGCGATTCCTCAATCGGGATGAATCTGGCGCTGCTGGAGCTGGAAGGTTACCAACTCCGGATCGATCCACTGGTCGACGTAAACGAAACGGCCTCGATCGTCTATTCCGCGAAGGCCCAGGGCAAGAAGAGCGCAGTGTTCATTCTCGGTGGCGGCTCGCCCAAGAATTTCATGCTGCAGACGGAGCCGCAGATTCAGGAAGTGATGGGTGTGGCGGAAAAGGGCCACGACTACTTCCTGCAAATCACCGATGCGCGCCCCGATACCGGTGGTTTGTCCGGCGCGACGCCGAACGAAGCGGTGAGCTGGGGCAAGATCGATCCCGAGCAACTGCCCGATTCCGTGGTCTGCTATGTCGACACGACGGTTGCACTACCGCTGATCACGGCATACGCACTCGCGCGCCGCAAACCGCGCAAGCCGCGGCGCCTGTATGAGCATCGCGCGGCGATGCTCGCCGAGGTCGCTGGTGCCTACGAAAAGGTGCGCCGCAAGCGCGCTCGCGCCAAGCAGTCGTAACGAGGCTACGAGAAGCGCTTCCCCGTTCTGGGCACAACCTGATTTGAGGCCGCTGCTCCGGTAAAATTATTCACGATGGCATCTGAATCATCGGCTAACACTGCGATAAATCATCCGCTGGCACGGGAGCTCGAAGCGGCAAAAGCCGCAGCTATCGAGGCGGGAGAGATACTTCGGTCGCATTACCACGAGCGTGGCTACACGGTCGATTCCAAGGGCAAAGATAACCCGGTTACGACGGCCGACTTTGAAGCCGATCGCCGACTGAAGGAACTGCTCCACGATGGCTTTCCGGGCTACGGATGGCTTTCCGAAGAGACTGCCGATGACGGCGCGCGGCTGAATCACGATCGTGTCTGGATTGTCGATCCGCTCGACGGCACGAAGGAGTTTATCAAGGGGATTCCGGAGTTCGTGGTGGCGATCGCGCTGGCCGAACACGGCACTCCGGTGCTGGGTGTCACTTACAATCCGATTAAGCACGAACTGTTCTCATGCGCGCGCGGCACGGGGGTGCATCTGGACGGCGCTCCGGCTCGGGTCAGCGCGCGCGAGACACTGACCGACGCGACGGTGTTGGCGAGTCGCAGCGAAACCTCACGCGGCGAATGGAAAGCCTACGAAGGCCAGATCAAGGTGAACGCAATTGGCAGCGTCGCCTATAAGCTTGCACTGGTGGCAGCGGGCCGCGCCGATGCGACGTTCACGCTCACCCCGAAGAGCGAGTGGGACGTCGCCTCCGGCACTGCGCTAGTCATTGAAGCCGGCGGTCGGGTTACCGGACTCGACGGCAAGGAATTGCGCTTCAATAAGCAATCAGTGAAGTTGAGCGGCTTCGTCGCGACGAACGGCAAGATTCACGACGCAATCGAGCGAATGCTCCCGCCTAAGAAGTAAGCAAGGTCGCAAAAAGCGTTCGTGTCATTCTGAACGGAGTCTGCGTAGTGAAGAATCCCGGGATTCTTCGCTCCGCTCAGAATGACATCAGATGGTAGAGGCTGGATACACAGCCTCTCTCAACAGTTACTTGCCGTTCTGCTCGTCTTCCTGCTGCATCTGATCGATCTGCTTGCCGACGCGATCGATTTCGACGGTAGCGTCGTGAACCGATTTCAGGGCTTTATTCGCCGCCGCAGTCGCCTCGTCAGCCGCGATCTGCGCCTTGTGCGCAGCCTCTTCAGCGGCGGCGGCGCGAGCCTGAGCCTCTTTAGCCTGCTCGATCTGCTGCTGAACTTCCGCTTGAGAAGGACCGCATCCGGTCGCACCGAACGCCAGCGTCGCCATTAAAGCGACGCCGGCGCCGGGCAGAAGCCGAGGGGTTCTGAAGAATTGAGCGGATCGCACGCGCTATTGCTTGGGAGCGAGCGCTTCCATAACGCGCGGATCGGGCAGTGATTCGTTATCGACGCGGATCGGCAGGATACAGACGTGCGTTGCGCCCGCCTTGAGATGGTCATCGATTCGATCACGAATCTTGTCGGCGGTGCCCCATGCGACGATCGCATCGACCAGCGCGTCACTGCATCCGTTCTCGAAATCCTTATCCTGCCATCCCAGGTTCTTGAGATTGTTGGTGTAGTTCGGCAGACGCGGTACGTAGGTCTTCATATAGGTACGGGCCATCGCACGTGCCTTGGTCGCGTCGGTCTCAAGGATGACGGCCTGGGCGGCGCAAATCCACGGCTTCGGACCGATCGCAGCGCGAGTCTTGGCCGTATGCTCGGGCGGCACGAAGTAGGTATGCGTGCCCTGGGTTTGCTCTGCCGCAAGCGCGAGCATCTTCGGATGTAGCGCGGCGATCACCACCGGAACCTCTTCCTTCGGCAGAGGTGCGCGGTAGAGCGCACTCTTCATCTTGGGGAGGTAATCCTTCATGTAGCTGTATGGTTTGTCGTAGCTGTGGCCACGCAGGTTGCTGACCAGCGGCTTGTGGCTGACACCGATTCCGAGCAGGAAGCGCCCGTTCGAAACCTCGGCGACGGTCTTGGATGCCGCCGACATCGTGATGGGATCGCGTGCCCAGATATTCGCGATACCGGTTGCGAACACGACCTTCTCAGTATGCGCCGCCAGGTAGGCCGAATGGGCGAAGGGCTCACGTCCGACCGCCTCGGGAATCCACATCGCGCCATAGCCGAGCTTCTCGACCTTTTGCGCGAAGGCGACACTCTCGGCCGCGTTCATCCCGTCGAGAAAAAACCAGATGCCAATTTTTCCAATGTCCATGCTGATTAATTAGCCCGCTCAGCCCCACCGGACAAGCTTCGGGTATCCGCCGGAGTGCTCATGCGCATAACCCGATCGGATCGGGTTGTGCTATTCCTCGGCAATCAACTCACGGACAAGGGAGGGCCCGCACAATGACCGACACCGAACGCCTGATGGCAATCGAAGAGATCAAACAGGTCAAAGCCCGTTATTTCCGCTGCACGGACATGAAGGATTGGGCCGGATTCACCGCGATCTTCGCGCCCGATGCGAGTGTCGATTACACACCGGCCGCGGCCGATTCCGGCGATTGGAAGGCCTCTGGTCCCGCGAATATCGTCGCGCTCGTACGGAGTGTGGTCGAAAAGGCGGTCTCGATTCATCATGGGCACATGGCTGAAGTCGAGGTTACTTCGCCGACGACGGCCTCGGGGATCTTCGCGATGGAGGATCTGATCTATTGGCCCGAAGGATCGCGCTATCGCACGATGCACGGCTGGGGCCATTACTTCGAGACCTACGAAAAGGTCGGCGGGAAATGGCTGATCAAGGCGCTGAAGCTGACGCGACTACGGGTCGAGCAGGCGTAAAAGGAGGGGCTCCCTGGCTACCAAAATTCATTTAATTTGCCGAGGGAGAGCGAATCTCCACCCCGTCGAGCATTCGGTGTGGGAAAGCGGGGACTGGGATATCACACCCGAAGAGGCTGCGTCCTTACTCGGAGGAATGATTTTCCTCCACGAGAAGAAAAGGGACGCATCCTATTTTGGCGGACGGGTTGAAAACTTTAGAACGGTCCAAACGGAAAATGGTCATTCACGCCGGATTGTGTTCCGGTGTCGCTTCCTTCCAGAAGGTAAGGGCCAGCGGTGGAGTGGGATTAGTCATCCTCGCGCTTGGACGAGTGGCGTAATAACGGAATGATGCCTTCGAGCCCCGTTTGACCGGGATAATCGGACCGGCTTAAGGTTCGCTCAAAGAACATATTAATTGCTGGAGATTCAACGATGACTGATCTCGAAAAACGTATCACCGAACTCGAAGATATCGAGGCGATCAAAAAGCTGAAGGCGCTGTACTGCGATATCTGCGATGACGATCACAATCCCGATCGCATCTGGAGGCTCTTCGCCGAGGACGGAATCTGGGAGGGCGCCGGTTTCGGCAAGGCGCAAGGCCATAAGGCGATCAGCGAGCTCTTCAAGAGCTTCCAGAAGCTAATCAAGTTTTCGCAGCACAACGTCTTTAATCCGCGAATCACGATCGATGGGAATCGCGCGCACGGTATTTGGTATCTGGTCGGGCCGTTTACCTTCTACGATAAGGAACAGGCCCGATGGCTCGCGTGCCGCTATGAGGACGACTACGTGAAGATCAACGGCGAATGGAAGTATCAGCATCTGCGGGCCTTCGTTCGCGTCAACGCGCCTTACGAGGAAGGCTGGGCCAAGCATCCTATGGAGCAGGTCGGTAGCAAATAGCAGCGATCGCTCTCGGGAAAATCCCCGGATTTGGGGATTCCTCGGCGAAAAATTTGATTTGGGAGAAATCGAGTGAAATTTGGCTTAATGTTTATTAACTCCGGGCCGTTCAGTAACCCGGATCTGCTGGCCCATCTCGCGACTACTGCCGAGAACTGCGGCTTCGAGTCGCTCTGGACGGTCGAGCATGTCGTTATCCCGAAGGGCTTCCAGTCGCCGTATCCGTATTCGAAGGATGGGAAGATTCCCGGTGGCGAGGACGTTGCGATTCCCGATCCGCTGCTGCCGCTCAGCTATATCGCGGCGGTGACGAAGAAGATCAAGCTCGCGACGGGCGTGATGATCCTGCCGCAACGCCATCCGATTTACGTAGCGAAGGAGATGGCGACGCTCGACGTGCTCTCGCGCGGGCGCACGATCCTCGGGATCGGCTCGGGCTGGCTCAAGGAAGAGTTCGAGGCGCTCGGACTGGATTTCCACGCGCGCGGCGCTCGCACTGATGAAGCTATCCAGGCGATGCGCGCGCTTTGGCGCGACAATCAGGCGAGCTTTCACGGCAAGCATTTCAACTTCGGTCCGGTGCTCAGCTATCCCAAACCGGTGCAGCCCGGCGTGCCGGTTCATATCGGCGGCCACTCGCCAGCCGCGGCCAAACGCGCTGGACGTCTTGGTGATGGCTTCTTCCCGGCTATCAGCGATCCGGCCAAGCTGACTGAGCTGTTCGGCATCATGCGCGATGCGGCCACCAAGGCTGGGCGCGATCCCAAAGTGATCGAGCTCTCGTGCGGCGGTCGCGCTAAGGCGGATGCGGTCAAACCGCTACAGGATCTAGGGATATCCCGCCTCATCCTGCCGCCTCCGGGTTTCGACAAGGACGCGTTGTCGCGTGGCCTCGAGAAGATGGGCAACGAACTAGTCGCGCAGTTCTAACGATCGTTTCCGCCTGTGACTCGCCTTCCCGTGACAGGGAAGGGCTGGGGGTCAGGTTCATACCTATGAAAGCCGGAATTATCTTTGCCAACTCAGCGCGCTTCAGTAACCCCGAACTCTTTGGGCAGCTCGCGCAGGATTGCGAGCAGCTCGGTTTCGAGTCGATCTGGACCGTCGAGCATGTCGTGATCCCGCAGCCGCATATGCCGTATCCCGGCTCGAGGGACGGCCGGATGCCCGGCGGCGATGACGTGCCGATTCCCGATCCGCTGATACCGCTGGCTTACGCCGCCGCGATGACCACCAAGCTGCGGCTCTCGACCGGCGTGATTATCCTGCCGCAACGCCATCCGCTGTATCTGGCCAAGCAACTTGCGACGCTCGATCAGCTCTCGAAGGGGCGCATGATGGTCGGGATCGGGTCGGGCTGGATGAAGGAAGAGTTCGAATCCGTCGATGTCCCTTTCAACGCTCGTGGCGCGCGCACGAACGAATCAATCGAGGCGATGCGCGCGATCTGGAACAACGATCTCGCCACCTATCATGGCAAGCACTTCCATTTTCACGATGTGAAGAGCAATCCGAAGCCGTTGCAGAAAGGGGGCGTGCCGATTCACGTCGGCGGGCATTCTGACGCGGCTGAGCGGCGAGCCGGGAAGTACGGCGATGGGTTCTTCCCGACGGTCACCGACCCGACGAAGCTCAAGGAGATGTTTGCGCGGGTGCGTGCTGAGGCGCAGAAAGCCGGGCGGAATCCCGAGACGATCGAATTCACCGCGATGGCCGCGCCGAAGGCCGATTCGCTTCGCGCGCTCGGGGCGATCGGCGTGATTCGCGTGGTCTTTGGCCCGCCGTCATCGGATCCCGCGAAGTTGCGCGCAGGATTGGAGAATATCGCGAACGAGGTAGCGAAGGTCTGAAGGACAAATCGCTTCGCGTTGATCCCTCGACTTCGCTCGGGATGACAAGAGAAACAGGGGACCGAGGATAATCCCATGAAATTCGGCGTGATGAGCTTCAACACGGAGTACACGATTCGGGCGGACGAACTCGCCAAAGCCGTGGAGGAACGCGGTCTTGAGTCGGTCTGGTTTCCCGAACATACGCATATTCCGGCTGGCCGCCGCACGCCTTATCCCGGTGGCGGTCCGCTGCCGAAGGAATACATCCATATGTCCGATCCGTTTGTGAGCGTGGCGGCCGCCGCGGCGGTCACCAGCAAGATCTTCCTCGGCACCGGTATCTGTCTGGTCGCCCAGCATGAACCGCTCGCACTGGCCAAGACCGTTGCCACGGTCGATCGGATTTCGAACGGACGCTTTCTGTTCGGTGTCGGGGCTGGGTGGAACGAAGACGAGATGGAGAACCATAAGGTTCCGCCCAAGCGACGCTGGAAGGTGACCCGCGAACATATCGAGGCGATGCGCCAGCTGTGGACGCAGGAAGAGGCCTCGTACGACGGGGAATTCGTTAAATTCGAGCGCGTCTGGTCATATCCCAAGCCGGTGCAGAAGCCACATCCGCCGATGATTCTCGGCACTTTCGGATCGCCGCAGGGGCGGCAACGCGTGGCCGACTTCGGCGACGGCTGGATTCCGATCGGTCTCTTCCATCGCAAAAAATTGCAGGAAGATATTGCAGACTTGGGCGAGCGACTGCGCAAGAACGGCCGCGATCCGAAGTCGGTCTCGATCTCGATGTTCGATATCTACGAGACCTCGGCCGATGATCTTGCCAGGTTTCGCGATCTCGGTGTGATCGAGCGGGCAATCTCGCGATGTCCTACTGAAGATTGCGATACGGTCTTGCGATGGCTCGATCAGTATGCCGAGACTGCTTGGAAACTCAGTTAGTCCGAGGGTCGAGTTAATCACGCCCGGCCAGGTTGGAAGACTAGGATCACAAAGTCGCGAAGGTCTGCACTAAAGGTGAAACTACGGGTGAGGGGAAAGCAATGCCTACCAAGCCATCGATTCCAACACCCACTCTTGAAGAGTTGCGTGCTGCGGCCAGCCAGCTCTACTACACGCTAAATGACAAGGAACTCGCGATGTACGGCGAGTTCATGGGTGGACTCGTCAGCGATATCAATCTCATCGACACGCTCGATGCGCCGACACTGCAGGTGAAGTACCCGCGCGGCGCGTTGATACGTCCCAGTGCCGCCGACAATCCCAACAACGCCTGGTACTGGAAGTGTACGATCCAGGGTGCTGCCAGTGGCAAGCTCAAAGGCAAACGGGTCGTTATCAAAGACAATATCAGCGTAGCCGGAGTGCCGATGATGAACGGCTCCGCGGTCTATGCGGACTTTGTGCCCGATCAGGATGCGACCGTCGTCACGCGCGTGCTCGATGCGGGCGGAGTCATTCTCGGCAAGGCCGTATGTGAGAACTACTGCTTCTCGGGAGGCAGTCACACATCGGCGACCGGTCCAGTGCGTAATCCGCGCAATCCGGAGTTTATGACAGGTGGATCTTCGAGTGGATGTGCAGCACTGCTGGTGGCGGGAGAATGCGATCTGGCGATCGGCTCCGATCAGGGCGGTTCAGTGCGTATGCCTAGCTCCTTCTCGGGCTGCGTCGGTCTGAAGCCTAGCTACGGCTTGGTACCCTATACGGGCGCAGCGCCGATCGAGCAGACCGTGGATCATTTGGGTCCGATGGCAACGACGACGGCGGATTGTGCTCTGTTGCTCGAAGTTATCGCTGGTTACGATGACGGGCGCGATCCGCGCCAGACCAACGTTCTTGTGCCCAAGAACTATCTCAACGAACTCGACAAGGGCATCAGAGGACAGCGTATCGGAGTGTTGGAGGAAGGCTTCGGCAGCCCCGGTGCCGAAGAAGACGTCGACGCGATAGTCCGCGATGCGGCGAAGCGTCTGCGTGATGCGGGGGCAACGGTAGCGGACGTATCCGTCCCGATGCATCGGCAGGCCGGCGGCATCATGATCGTCAGTACCCTCGATGGCATCCTGTCGACCTTCACCGAGCAGGGGCCCAACGGACCCAATCCCAAGGGCCATTCGATGGTCGAAGCGATTCGTTATTACTACAAGGCGCAACGCGAACGTGCCGACGCCATGCCTGTTACGGTGAAGACCATCCTGCTCTGCGCACGGATCATGCGTAATCGCTACGGCAACTACTATTCAGCGAAAGCGCAGAATATCGTGCGAACTTTGCGCGCCGCGTATGATGCCGTATTCGCGAGTTACGATCTGCTGCTGATGCCGACTACGCCGATGAAAGCGCATCGTATCCCGGCACCCGACGCGACCCTTGCGGAGATCCTCGGGTGTGCGCTCGACATGACTGGTAACACCGCGCCCTTCGATGCGACCGGCCACCCTTCGATGAGTGTTCCGGCCGGAATATCGAAGGGTTTGCCGGTCGGACTCATGCTAACCGGACGTTATGGCGAGGACGATATAGTATTGCGCGCCGGACATGCTTTCGAACAGCTTTGATGGGAGCGGCAGGCGAGTCTGCGAGCTGCGCTAAAGGAAAAATCTAACAATGCCGTATGATTCATCATTAGTCGGAACCAAGGTTGGCCCCGTTGAAGCCCAGGTCGATGCGCGCTGGATGATGGCGTATGCGGCGGGACTGGACGACACGCTGCCGTGTTACATGGATACGCGTCGCGCGGACGGCATTATCGCGCATCCGCTGTTTCCCGTATGTTTCGAATGGCCGGCGGCCGGCGCGATTCGATCGAAGCTGCGCGCCTCGATGAATCCCGATGAGCCGGCGCGCGGTGTCCATGCGACGCACCATACAGTGATCCATCGTGCAGTGCGGCCCGACACGCAGATGCGCACCACGGCGGAGTTGCTCGGCGTCGAGCGGCGCGCGCCCGGTGCCTTCGAGGTGGTGCGGTTCGAGACGGTCGATCAGAACAACACACCGATCTGCACGACTTACTATGGCAGTCTCTATCGCAAGGTCGACGTGAATGGGCCGGATCGTCCGGCCAAGTATCCGCTGCCTCCGACACCGAGCACTACGCCGATCAAACCGCGTAGCGAGATGCCCCTGCAGGTCAGCGCGGGTCTCGCGCACGTCTATACCGAATGCGCCCGCATCTGGAATCCCGTGCATACCGATACCGCGATTGCGGCGGCCGCTGGGTTACCCGATTTGATCCTGCACGGCACGGCAACGCTCGCGCTCGCTATTTCGGCGCTTGTGAAGACCGAGACCGGTGGGAATCCCGCGCAGATTCGCGAGATGGCCGGGCGCTTCGGTGCGATGGTCCTGATGCCCTCGACGCTCACGTTGCGTATTTACAGCCGCGAGAAGAGTGATCGCGGCGATGCGGTCTTTTTTGAAGTGCTGACCGCCGATGGTGGTCGCGCAATTCGCGACGGTGTGGTACTGCTGCGCGATTGATTTATTGGCGAAAGGAGTTTGCTCATGAAGACGCGAGCTGCGATCGCGCATAAGGCAAGTGCTCCGCTGGAAATTGTGGAGGTCGATCTCGACGGTCCCCGCACCGGCGAGGTGATGGTCGAAATCAAGGCAACCGGTATCTGCCATACCGATGCTTACACCTTGTCCGGCGCTGACCCGGAGGGGCTCTTCCCGTGCATCATGGGGCACGAGGGTGCAGGAGTTGTGGTCGAAACCGGCCCGGGCGTAACCTCGGTCAAAAAGGGCGACCACGTAATCCCGCTCTATATTCCGGAGTGTCGCAACTGCCCGTCGTGTATCTCGGGGCGCACGAATCTCTGCACCGCGATTCGCGAGACACAGGGGCGCGGCGTGATGCCTGATGGGGCGAGCCGTTTCTCGCTCGGTGGCAAGCAGATCTTCCACTACATGGGCACCTCGACCTTCTCGAACTTCACCGTGCTGCCGGAGATTGCGGTCGCAAAGATCCGTGAGGACGCTCCCTTCGACAAGGTCTGCTATATCGGCTGCGGCGTCACGACCGGAATCGGCGCGGTAATCAACACTGCCAAAGTGCAGGTCGGTGATCGCGTGGTTGTCTTCGGTCTCGGCGGTATCGGCCTGAACGTCGTGCAGGGAGCGCGGTTGGCGGGTGCGTCGATGATCGTCGGTATCGATTTGAATCAGGGGCGGCGCGCGATGGCCGAGAAGTTCGGCATGACGCATTTCGTGAATCCCGATGAAGTGCGCGGTGATCTCGTGCCGTACATCGTTGATTTGACCAAGGGCGGCGCTGATTTCTCCTTCGAATGCGTCGGCAACGTGAAGCTGATGCGCCAAGCGCTCGAGTGCTGCCAGCGCGGATGGGGCACCTGCGTGATTATCGGCGTCGCGGGAGCCGGTCAGGAAATCTCAACTCGACCGTTCCAGTTGGTGACCGGACGGACCTGGAAGGGGACCGCCTTCGGTGGCGCAAAGAGCCGCCGCGACGTGCCGAAGATCGTCGATTGGTACATGGATAAACGCATCAATATCGACGATTTGATTACTCATACGATGCCGCTCGATCAGATCAATCACGCTTTCGATCTGATGCACGAGGGCAAATCGATTCGCAGCGTCGTGCTTTACTGAGCAAGGCAAAAGATCGGCTTGCCACAACTTTGGTCGGCGGCGATGATCGGCGTGATGTTTCGCCGCATTATCGCCGCCGCTGTTTTTGCGATCGGATCCAGCGCGCTCGTCGGATGCTCGCTGTTTCATCACGATGAAACTCCGCAGCAGCAATTCCTGTCGGCGCTGCAGCATGGTAACGGCCCTCAGATGAATCAGATCTGGCTCAGCATGAGTCCCGAGGATCGCGCCAATTTCTCACACAGCCAAGGCTTCAAGCCCCTGACCTCGCCCGACGAGGTCAAGAGCAAATTGCAACAGGCGATAGCGGAAAAGAACCAGGGCGGCGACTCCGATGCGCCATCGTTTGCCGCTGCCGACGGTAGTCAGCAACAAACCGAAGTCCCGATGGTAAATACCAACGGCGGCGGTATCGAGAATGTGTCGGGTATTGCAGCAAGTTCCACTCCCGCACAGTAAGCCCGTGGTGCACCCAGTTTCGCGGTGCGTAACTCTTCTCCTCGTGCTGAGCATGGTCGTAGGTGTAAGGCTCGCGAACCCACTGAGTGCTCGCCCTTCCGCGATAAGCCTGCGCGGCTTTACAGCGCACCGATGCCGACCTGCAAAGAAGGTTCGCGTCTCGGACCGTGGAACGATCGCGACGGCACCGCGCACTATGCCTGTCTCTACGCGCCGCCCGGCGTCACGACGGCCAAGCCGCTCCCGATGGTCGTGCTCATCCATCCTTCGCTCCTGCCTGCGAATGCCGTCGAGACGTGGACCAACCTGCTCGACTCGCTCGACTCCGCTGATCTGAGCGGCGACCCGCAAAGTCGGGGCTTTATCATGATCGCACCGCAGGGCCGCGATACCCATCATTACTACGCCCGGCCCGACACCAGCGGTCTCGGATGGGACAATTGGTATCGCCAGTTCAATCCCGGCGGCGACGTAACAACGGACGAACGGGTCTATCCGGAGAACGTCGATGTGGCAGCGATCGATCATTTCATCGCGGAGCAGGTCGCGACGGGCAAAGTCGATCGCGAGCGGATCTATCTAATCGGATGGTCCAACGGCGAGGCGATGGCATACTTGTACGGCCTCAACCGCTCATCGATCGCCGCTGCCGCAATCTACTCGGCACCCGATCCGTACGAACTCGCGCTCGATCTCTGCCCGCAGTCTCCGGTGACGCATCCGCCGGCGAACGCCAAAGAAATCCAGATTACCAACGCTCATCTGCCGACCTACCAGGTGCATAATAATTGCGATATCGCGGGCATCTGCTCGAATATCACTTTCTTTGTGGAGCAACTGCATGGGTTGGGTCTGGAAGCGATGAACACGATAATCGATCGGGCGCAAAATCAGGTCGCACGATGCGACGAAAAATGCGGTACGGACAAGGATGGCGACCTGCTCAACCTAAGCGCGGCTTCGCAGGGAACATTGAACCATTTGCGCTGGCCGGATAAATGGACTGCGAAGATGTTCGACTTTCTGCGCGACCATCCGCTAAAAAAACGCCCTGAGAGATCATCACGATGGATTTTACTTTCAACCCTGACCAGGAAATGTTGCGCAAGACCTTGGCCGATTTTGCCGCGCGCGAACTCGCGCCCCATTACGCAGGACGCGATCACGACGTCGACCTGCCGCGCGATATCGTTCGGCGTCTCGCTGCTATGGGCTTGCTCGCGCCGATGGTTGGAGTTGAATACGGCGGCCAAGGACTCGATTACATTTCCACCGGCATCGCCTTCGAGGAGATCGCACGCGGCGATTTCAATGCGGCGTATGTCCTGCTGCTTTCGGCACTGGTCGGCGCGATCGTGAATGCGCGAGCCGATGAGCAGCAGAAGCGTAAGCTGCTCCCCGCAATCTGTTCGGGTGACGTCGTCACGGCGCTGGCGGTGACGGAGCCGAGCGGCGGTTCCGATGCGGCGCACGTGAAGCTCGCGGCTCATCGCGATGGCGACGGCTATATCCTCGAAGGTGAAAAAAGCGGCGTCTCGTTCGCCTCGTGGGCCGATACCGCATTGGTGCTCGCCCGCACGGGCACCTATGAGCAGGGCGCGCGTGGCGTTACCGCATTTTACGTTGATCTGCATTCGCCCGGAGTCGGGCGCAGCCGCCTGAGGGATCTCGGGACCCGCGCGATCGGTCGCGGCCAGATCTTCTTCGATGGCGTGAAGCTGCCCGCCTATGCGCGTATCGGCGCCGAGGGCGCAGGCTTCGTGCAAGTGATGCAGGGCTTTGACTTCAGCCGCTCGCTGATCGGACTGATGTGTATCGCGGTGGCGCAGCAAAGCGTCGATGAGACTTGCAACTACGTCGCCGAGCGCGATGTGTTCGGCGGCAAGCTCGCCCGCTTCGAAGGTATCTCCTTCCCGCTGGCGGAAGCCGCGGTGAAACTGCGCGCCGCCCGTCTGCTCTGCTACGAAGCGCTATCGCTGAAGGATAGAGGAGAGCCGCACGGATGGGTCGCGGCGGGTGCAAAGTGGTGGGCACCCGAATTGGCGGCTCAGGTGCTGCATCAATGCCTGCTGCTGCATGGTCATGTCGGCTACACGATGGATCTGCCGCATCAGCAGCGGATGCGCGATGTGATCGGGCTCGAAATCGGCGACGGCACCGCGCAGATCATGAAGCTGCTGGTCGCGCGCGAGATTATCGGCAACGTCGCCCGGGGATATTGAGACCTTCGTAACGTGAAGGGGCTGTGCCCTATTCTGCGTCGGCCGGCAGCATCAGGTCTCCGCGGCTGAATAGAACGCACTGTCGCTTCGTCTAACGACCGGGGTAGTGTAGCCGTCGCGTCACAAGCTCGCTCTGTATTAGACATCATTCGAGTCTTTAGAGATTATTTGTTGGCGCTGGTGTCCATGTTGGGGAATCTCTAAATGAGTTTGTGGCGTCTCGGTTTCCTTGCGACACAGCGTAAGTCGGTACCCATTTTTGGCTTGATTGCGCTCCTTGGTGTAGTTAGCTCGAGTGGTCGGGTCGCAAGCGCGCAGTCTCTCGCCACGGCCTCGCCGCATACCGGCGAGATCGCGGGAACGGTCACCGACGCTCTTGGTAATCCAATCGCGAAAACGGCGGTAACCATCGTCGGCCCCAATCGGCGCAACCTCACTGCCTATACTGACCTTCGTGGGCGGTTTGTCTTTCACTATCTGGCGCTGGGCGATTACCATCTCAGCGCCGCCAATCCCACCTACAAGCCGATCAGCGAGACGATAACGCTGAACGGACATGATGCGAGCCCGAGACTCGCGCTTACGATGGAGGCGCTGCAGCCCTTGACCATGGCGGTAGCTGCTCAGCGTCTCGACATCGCCCGCAATGCTCTATCTCCCGAGACTGGGGGTGTCGCCTATCGTTTCAATCAGGAGGCGATTCATAAGCTTCCTGCAGGAGCGAACACCGAGATGAGCCAGGTGCTGGCGCAGGCTCCCGGTGTAAGTCTCGACGCGGCAGGTCAGGGACAGGACCAGATCCATATTCATGGCGAGAACGGTGGCGGTATTCAGTATCGTCTGAATGGCGTCTTTTTGCCTGACGTCGTATCGAGCTATGGCGGGATGTTCAGTCCGCGCTTCGTTCGCAGCCTGACGCTTCTGACGGGCGTCCTACCTGCCGAAATCGGTTTTCGCAACGAGGGCATTATCGACGTTCGGACCAAGGACGGATGTGTCGACGGCGGCACAGCCAATAACAACGTGGATATCTACGGCGGCCAACGCAGCACATTCGAGCCAAGCTTCGAATACGGTGGATGCAAGGGGCGTTTGAGCTATTACACCAGTGGCTATTATTCGCAGAGTGCTGTGGGACTGGCGTCACCGACTTCAAGCCCCCATCCGAAGCACGATCAGACGTATCAGGGGCAAGGGCTGGCGAATCTCTCTTACCTGATCAATTCCCAGACGCGCCTTTCATTGCTCACCGGTATCGCGATTAATTCTTTTCAGATTCCGCCCGAACCGGGACTCGCTCCTGAGTTCACTCTCGCCGGGACACCCGCCTATCCCTCGGCATGGGTCAGTGAAGGGCAGTTTGAGCAGAACTACTACGGCATCCTGTCGTTGCAAGGAACGCTAGGCACCAAAGCCAGTTATCAACTCTCCGCCTTCAGCCGTTATTACGCGTTGGATTTTCTGCCCGATCAGGTCGGCGACCTGATCTATAACGGCAACGCTTCCCGGATTTTCCAAAGCGGCTTTGTTAACGGTATCCAGGAAGACACTTCCTATCGTCTGACGGAGACGCACACCGTGCAGGCGGGCCTTTATGTGAGTGGTGAGACGATCGAGACAGACAACCACGCCCTGACTTTTCCCGCTAACGCTGACGGTGAGCAGACCAGTTCCGTACCTATCAGTATCGTTAACGACAACAACTCCGTGGCCTGGGTGGTTGGTCTCTATGCGCAAGACGCGTGGCATCCGCTACCGAATCTGACGATCAATGCGGGCACGCGTTGGGATTGGGTCAGCGGCGTGGTCACGCAAAATCAGGTCAGTCCGCGCGTCGGTTTCGAGTACTCGATTCTGCCGCAAACCGTCCTGCATGGCGGCTATGCACGCTACATGAAACTCCCGCCGTTTCAGTCAGTAGCGCTGGAGACCGTACAGAAATTCGCAAACACGACGAACGCGGCGGCGACCTCGACGGGCAACGACAAGATTTCGGCCGAGCGTGACGACTACTTCGATTTCGGGATCCGGCAGGGACTTCTGAGGGGGTTGAGTATCGGCGCCGATGGTTTCTTCAAGTTCGGCCACAATCAGCTCGACCTCGCGCAGTTTGCCAGCTCGCAGGTGACCGCACCGCTGAATTATCGCAAGAGCCGCTCGTGGGGCTCGGATTTGTCGATTACGTTACAGCGAGAGAAGCTCTCCGCCTATCTGAACTTCTCTTACACGGTGCTGCAGGCCCAGAATATCACGGCAGGCCAATTCCTCGCCGATGATCCCGACGAAGTCGCTTATGCCGCTCGCCGCTGGGTTATTTTGGACGATGTTCAGGAGTTCACTGGTTCATCAGGAATTGCCTATCAGATCTTTGGCTTTCTACTTACGACCGATGGGCTTTGGGGCAGCGGGTACCGCAGAGGTGATGGGAACACAGGGGAACTTCCACCGTTCCTCCAAATCAACGCTGGGATCGTGCGCAGCCTGAAACTACCGTGGTTTGGCGACGTGGAGGCCAGAGGCACGGTGATCAATCTATTCGACCACGGTTACCAGATCCGCAACGGCACCGGGATCGGAGTCTTTTCACCGCAATATGGTCCACGGCGCACCTTCTACGGTGGTCTCAAAATTCCCCTGGCG
>DATKML010000007.1:0-31507 GCA_035541875.1 Binataceae bacterium (SeqCode) | reverse complement strand
GGCCGGATCGTAGCAGGTAACGAAGACGGCGTTCGCGTCGCCGCCACGATCTGCCGTAGTACAAACCGCAGCTCCAACGGTGCCGGTCGAGAGCGAATCTGGCTGGACCCAGCGGCTCCATCCGTTCACCGCCAAGATACTTGTGCACGGGGCCTTGAACTCGACCTGATACTGACCTGTGGCCGGATGAGTGGTGTTGGCGGCAACGCACCCTTTGCACGAAAGCACGCTTCCGTCGGCGTTGATCGCGGCGGTGCACTTCACACTACCGTTGGTCGCTTTGGGTCCCGAGGCGGCGGCTGCGACGGATTCGGAGGTTACGCCGCCATCCTGCGCGGAGGCGATAACGCCAGTGGCGAAAGTTATCCCCATCGCGATCGATACGGCCAGTCCGCGTCGTGCTTTCACACCCATCTGAATGCTCCTGAACTCAAATACTTCGAACTTTAATCTATATTCTCGTCGCGACGTCTGACAAACCACTGTTTGCTATCCAGATCACCCTAAATGTCGCGAATTGCTAGCGATTTCGGCCCTTGAGGGCGCGAGCGATTTCGCGTTGCGTATCTTTCCGCGCGATCGCTTCGCGCTTGTCGTAAAGCTTCTTGCCCTTGGCCAAGCCGATTTCGACCTTGGCGCGGCCGTCCTTGAAGTAGATTTTTAGCGGCACCAGCGAATAGCCGCGCTCGCGCACCCGTCCTGCGAGCCGGTCGATCTCCCGCCGATGCATCAGCAGTTTGCGCGGCCGGGTCTCCTGATGGGTGAACTGACCCGCCGGGGCATAGGCGCCGATATGGACGCCATGCAAAAACATCTCGCCCTCGCGCTTGATCCGTGCATAGCTGTCGCGCAGGTTCACGTGATGGCCCCGGAGGGATTTCACCTCCGTGCCCGTCAGCACCATCCCGGCTTCGATCGCTTCTTCGATAAAGAAGTCGTGCCGCGCCTTGCGATTGTCGGCGACGAGTTCGTTGTTGCCGTCCTTTGCTTGCGGCTTCTGTTTTTCACGCGCCATCGAGGTGACGAGTCTATCGGCGCGCGGTGGATAGAAACAACTCGTTTCTTAACGCGGTGGCCATGGCTCCGCAACGAACTTATCGCGGGACGCGCCAGCGCCGTTAACTCCGGCGCAAAGCATGGCTGTTACTCCTCGGATGTCCCATCAGGGAGGAGGACACGATATGGATTTTCGTCGAAGAGACAAGAACTGGTTCAGGGCTGCGCTAGTTTCGGCTGGTGCCTCGATGGCAGTCACGCTGACTGCGCCGGCCTTCGCTTGGCACGGCGGCGGAGGTGGCGATGGCAGCGGCGCCACGACCCCAATCGAGCACGTTATCGTGGTGGTTGGCGAGAATCATACCTACGACAATGTTTACGGTGGGTATGTACCGGTAAAAGGCCAAACCGTATGGAACCTGCTGTCGGAAGGGATAATCAAAGCCGACGGATCGCCGGGACCGAACTTCGCTAATGCCTTTCAGAACGACGCGACTGTTAGCACGACTTACTCGCCGACCCCGCCGACCAGCGCCGGCCCCGCTAATCTCCAGCAGCCGGATACGACCTACGCTTACGGAGTGGCGGGAGATGTACCTGATTCGCGTTACGCAGCAGCGATTCCTAATGGCCCTTTTCCACTCGTTAAGCACGGCAGCGCAAAGAACGGAGCCGATTACTTCGGCAGCTTCACCGGTGACCCGGTCCATCGTTTCTTCCAGATGTATCAACAGATCGATGGCGGGAAGAATGATCTCTTTCAATGGGTTGGCCAAACCATCGGTACCGGCAGCAACGGAATCACGCCTCCCTTTGATACCCATCAGGGCGGCGTCGCGATGGGCTTCTATAACATGAGTCAGGGCGACGCTCCGATCTTTAAGGCTTTGGCCGACCATTACGCTACCAGCGACAACTATCACCAGGCGGTTATGGGCGGTACCGGAGCGAACTTCATCTTTATCGGCACGGCCGACTTCGCTTACTTTACCGACTCATCCGGCAATCCCGCTGCGGCACCTTCCAATCAGGTCGAAAACCCTGATCCGGCCTCGGGCACCAATAATTGGTACACGAACGACGGTTACGGCTCCGCCTCGGTTTCCTACGCTGGTTCGTACGTGAACTGTGCTGATACCACTCAGCCAGGTGTTGCCGCGATTGTGGCCTATCTGAACTCGCAACCTAACAAACCCAAACCGAACTGCGATCCGAATCATTACTATTTGGTCAATAACTACAGCCCGGCCTATGCGGCAAATGGCTCCTTACTCTCTTTTCCAGCTCCAAGTGCGGCGAGCACTATCTACCGTATCCCACCCCAGGTGCTTCCGACGATCGCGGATTCACTCCAAGCTCATGGAATCTCGTGGAAGTACTATATCGGTGGCGAGAATGGAGGCAATCCAACCGATAGTTGGTGTTCGATCTGCAATCCGCTGCAGTTCACTAGGTCGATTATGACCACGACTCTCCGTAATAATATCCAAGACGTATCGGACTTCTACAATGATCTAAAAGCGGAAAATCTCCCAGCCGTGAGCTTCGTACGACCGTATGAAGCATATGCAGGCCACCCGGCTGACTCGGATCCTTCCTACTACGAAGCGTTCGCCAAGCAACTGGTGGCAGCGGTGAAGAAGCACTCGCAGATTTGGGCGCATACCGCTATCATCTTCACGGAAGACGAAGGCGGCGGTTACTACGACTCAGGTTACGTTCAGGCGCTCGACTTTTTCGGCGATGGCACGCGTATCCCGTTGATTGTAGTTTCTCCGTTCTCGAAGGAGGGATTCGTCGACCATACCTATTATGACCACGCTTCGATTTTGAAATTTATCGAGGCTAACTGGAGCTTGCCGACGCTATCGAAGCGTAGCCGCGACAATCTACCCAATCCGGTGCAGACATCGAACTCTTACGTACCGACCAACGGTCCCGCTATCGGAGACTTGATGAATATGTTCGACTTCACCAAGCATGGTGACGATGGAGACCAACATGACGGCCACAAAAAGAGCTAACGTGACTCTTTAAAGAGTGGCGCTTGTGAGCAAGGGCGGAGTGGAGATCTCACTCCGCCTTTTGCTTTCGATGCGGACCATCTCCAAAAGCAAATCGTACGGTTCTTCGGCTATCTTCGGATCAGCTCCGGCGGTTAGTGATCGGTAGCCGAGCGATCCGCTTTACAACATGGAATCGATGGCTTGCGGCCGTTGAGAGCGGCGGGTGACGACGCGACCAGCAATACACCAAGCTTCGTCAGTGCTTGATCTGGAGTCGTTACGCCTGAACCAACGATTGAGCCAAACTGCGGCTTGGAGGCGTGCTTTCTCGAACGTAGCGGAGAACTTTGAAGGCATCACCCGAATGATCGCCATCATGCCACGATCTTCGTGCTCCAGAATGTGACAGTGGTAGACAAAATCGCCGGTGGTAGGCCCCTCGAAATCCATCCGCACAGTCACGCTGGGAAACGGATGGTTCGGGTCGCCATCCCAATAGGGAATATTTATAGTGTCTAGGAACTGCCCCACCGCCGCACCATTATCCTGATTGTCATTCGTTTGTTTCAGTACCAGGAAGTGAGTCTGATGGATGTGAAACGTGTGATTTTCCTGGGTGCGATTCTCTATCGTCCAGTCCTCCACTGAACCGCGAGTGGTGACGATCGTTGGAGGGTTGTTTGCGTCGAACAGTTGCGGTACCTGGCCCGCGATGGTGATGAAAAACCGTCGAGTGGCTTCGTCACCAGGTGTCTCGGAGAAATAGAGTTTACGTTGAATAGCCTTGTGCAACGAAGCAAGATTTCGAAAACGCGATAGCCAAGTTAGCCCGACGGCTGATCGTACCCTTCTTTCAACGGCGAGACCCAACTGCGCTGATGCTGGGGCGGGCAGAATTCGGGCGAGAAGACGGGGAGGGTCGTTGTCGCCGCTCGGACCAGTATCAACTCTTCGAGTCATCAGGACCGCGTGGGGTACAGAAGATGCAGGACCTTGAACAATGAATTCTGCGCGACCCGCTGTCGGGATCAGAACGTGCGTGGCCCAAAGGTTGAGACCATGATTAGCGTTACCACTCTCTGAACGAATCGGGACGCCATCCAGGCCGACGATTTGCAGCGGCTGCGGCTTACCGTCGTACACAACCATTAGATCCAAGATCGTGTTAGAGGTTGCATTCGCGACGCGCCAGAGTTGCTTTTCGCTTGGGCGCATTTCGATCGCCGCCGGAATCTCCGTTGGAAAGGCTATTGGCACAGTATTGACCGTCAGATCCCAAGAAGGGACCGCCCCGCGCGGGGTCGCTTCTTCTGCAAGGATCTGATCGCGAATCATCAAAACCCTCTGCGGCACGACAGATATAGCTGGTTGGAAATCTCGGAATCCGTCGATAATAATTGCGCCGCTCGCGCCCCCTTGCACTGCGGCCTCCGCAAGCCCGTGAATATGTGGATGGTACCAATCTAGACCCGGTGGCTCGTCGTCGGGTATACGCACGCTGTAGGTAAGCGTCTCGCCGGAATTTATAGTAGTGCGAATGACCTCATCCTGACCGCATTGCGGCGATAAGTCGGTACCATGAAAATGCAGATTCAGCGAGGATGATGTCATCTCCGAGGATCCACAATTGGGCGGGTTGAGCGCCATCTTGAACGATGTCGTAGGCGTATTATTGGTAATGTTGATAACGAGGCGATCGCCCGGGTTCAAACGGAGGGTCGGATTTTCCGAGCCATCTGGAGTCATAAAGCAGAAGAGCTGACGGCCATCGGAGTCGGTTCTCGTCTGATACGAAAAATCGACTGTTAGAAGACCATTCCGGCTCAGCAATTCTGGAGGATTGGTTACGACAGCACCTGCTAGAGAGCGCGGACATGGATTGGCAACCGGTGCGATCGGCGTATGCCGGATCGCCTTCCCCTTAAGTACCTCGGCAAGCGCAAGTCTCCCCGGCGCTTCAAACCGCAGTCCGAAGCTTTGCGGTACCAGTCGGGCAGCGACGATCGTGGCGATCACCGCGAAAAACAACATCAAGAGCACAAAGCCCTTGGCAAGAGTAATTCGTGGAGCGCTCGCCAACTTTCCTCTGAGGAGAGGAGTCGGATTGATTCAGGCTAGGTCGGAACAGCGGTAGCGCAGTCAACCCATAGCATCCAACTCCATCTAACCAACGCTCGGGACTTTAGAAGATGAAGCTTTCGCTCGTGTGTCGAAAAGGTTAAATTCTCGCGATTTCATCTCTGTCGCTGCCAAAATCCGCTAACCAGTTAGATCGGGATAAACTCACTAAGTCCAGCCAACTAAAGCGACCATGATATGAACATTCGAGTTACCAGAGTTCCTTCGAGGCGATTCGCGCGCCTTCTGCCATCGATTGGAACTTGGACCACGTGATCTTCGGATCAACGTTATGAAAGCCCGCTACGGTGGCGAAGCCGCAATCGCTCCCCGCCATCACGTTTTCGCGCCCGACGACTCGCGCGACGTTGCAGATTCGTTGAGCCACCAGTTCCGGATGCTCGATGAAGTTGCTTACCGAATCGATTACACCCGGAATCAGTACCTTGCCCGCCGGTAGTTTCACGTCCTTGAAGACTGCCCATTCGTGCTCGTGACGTGGATTCGATGCTTCATACGAAAGGCCTGCCGCATTGACCTTGAGCACGGTATCGATGATATCGCGCAGGGGTACGTCGCGATGATGCGGCCCTTCGTAGTTGCCCCAGCACAGATGGATCCGCACTCTATCGGCCGGGATACCGACGAGCGCGTGATTCAGAGCCTCGACGTGCAGCTCAATATTTTTGCGAAACTCGGCGAGCGAGGCGTCCGGGAACTGGATATGCCGACCCATCGCGAGGTCGGGACAATCGACTTGCAGCACGAATCCCGCCTGATGGATCGCCTGGTATTCGACCTTCATCGCATCGGCCAGCGCGGTCAAGTACGCCTCGTGCGTTTTGTAATACTGATTGGGGAGGAAGATCGAGATAACGCCGGGAGATGCGGCACTCATGAACGCATCGACGGGCTTGGCACTCGCGACCGCCGCCTTGAGATTAGCCAACTCGGTCTCGAGTCCCGAACGATCCTTGTAGGCGAGCGGTCCGTTGCAGGCCGGTCGCTTTAAAGTCGCAACCGGACTGTTTTGGAAGACGCGCTGCGCATACTCCGGATAATCGGCCAGATCGGCGATAGCCATGATGCCTTCGCCGGTGCCGCCGAAGCCGCTGAGGCGATCCTTGGGATAGGTCGCATACGAGGGCTTGTCGACCTCTCCGTCATTGACCACGTCGACGCCGCAATCGATCTGTTTGCGCACTATCGTATCGACGGCACTTTTCACCGCCGTGCTGAAGACAGCGGGATCTGACAGCTTGCCGCTTTCTTTCTGCTCGACGATAGGCAGGAGCGCATCGGGCCGAGGCAGGCTGCCGGTATGCGTGGTCAGGATTCTTTCGATGCTTCGTTTCATCGGATGGTTCCTCTGGCCTGTTTTACCACAGCTCCTTCGATGCGATCCGCGCGCCTTCAGTCAGCGACTTGAGCTTCGCCCACGCGACCTGAGGATCGACCGCTGATGACCCGGCGATCGTGCCGAAGCCGCAATCCGTTCCGCCGATCACGTTTTCGCGTCCAACCACACGAGCCAGATTGCCGATCCGCTGTGCTACCAGTTCGGGATGCTCGACGAAGTTGGTCACCGAATCGATTACGCCCGGGATCAGTATCTTGCCGTCGGGCAACTTAACATCCTTGAAGACGGCCCATTCATGTTCATGGCGGGGGTTCGATGCTTCATAGGAGATCGCCTGCGCACGAGCTCCCAGAACGATATCGATGATATCGCGCAGGGGAACGTCGTGATTGTGCGGCCCCTCGTAATTGCCCCAGCAGAGATGGATCCGGACGCGATCTTGCGGAACGTTTGCGAGTCCGTGATTGAGCGCTTCGATATGCATCTCGATCGTCTTGCGGAACTCGGCGAGGCTCAGGTCCTTGTAATGCACGTGCCGGCTCATCGCGAGGTCGGGACAATCGACCTGCAAAATGAAGCCCGCTGCACAGATCGCTTCATACTCGGTCCGCATCGCTTCGGCGATAGCGCACAGATAAGCCTCGTGCGAGGGATAATATTTGTTGCTGAGAAAGAAGGTGATGACGCCGGGTGAGGCTGCACTCATGAAGGCCTCGGCCGGATTAGTTCCCGCCAGCGCATTTTTCAGATTATCGAGATCGACCTGCAACGCATCTTTATCGCGATACGCTATCGGTCCGGTGCAGGCGGGGCGCTTCATTCTGATGCCAGCCGAACCCATCCCGCCGGCGCTCGCTCGCGCATAGTCGGGGAAGTCCAGCATGTCAGCACCGCGAATCGCGGCACTGCGTTCGCTTCCCTCGAAGCCGCTCATCCGATCCTTAACATAGTTCGCGTAGGAGGGTTTGCTCATCTCGCCGTCGTTCACGATCGCGATTCCGGTATCGATTTGTCGGCGGACGGTTTCGGTGACCGCCGATTTTACTCGGGCCGCGAAGGCAGCGTGATCGCTCAGTGTACCGTCGTCTTTGGCACGCAAGAGCGGCAGGAGATCGGCAGGGCGGGGCAAGCTGCCCGTATGAGTCGTCAGAATCGCATCGGTGCTGCGCTTCATCGTTGTGCTCCTCGTGAGAGCGCCACGTTAGCGCCACGTTCGATCCGAATGCAAAGCGCTTTTGTGGCGCTTACGTTTGGCCGGAACCCGCGGATGCTTGGTCGGCAACAGTTTGGGATTCAGCGGACTTGCTTGCGGCGATCAGCGGTGAGCGCGGAGGGCGCGAACGGCGATAGATCGCTTTTCCGCGGACACACCATGCGGTGTTGTTATTGCGCCCGTTGGGCGGCCCGCTAAACCAACTCATCATAGCGACCAGTTGCAGACGTGCCCTTTCCACCGTGGCGGAGAAGACCGAGGGCATCACCCGGATAATCGCCATCATCCCGCCGTCTTCGTGCTCGAGGATGTGGCAGTGATAAACGAAATCGCCGGTATCCGGCCCGCGAAAATCCATTCGCAAAGTCACGCTTGGAAACGGATGAGCCGGATTACCGTCCCATGCCGCCACGTCGATCGTATCGAGAAACTGCCCGACAATCGCAGGATTGGGGAGACTTCCGTTGATCTGGAAGTGCTGCTGGCTGCGCACAAGAAAATGAATCTGATGGATATGAAATTCGTGCCGCTCCAACGAGCGGTTCTCAATTGTCCAGTCCTCAACTGATCCCTGTGTCGTAACGATCGCCGGTGGAGCGTTCGCATAAAAGAGTCTCGGGATATAGCCGTCGACCGTGATGAAGAATCCGGAGTCTTCGCCGGCGCTCTCTGAGAAGTACAGTTTGCGCTTCGCGGTACGGCGTGCGGTGGCAAGGTTGTCGAAGCGTTGTTGCCAAGTTGGGCCGATTACTGTCGGGAGTTTGCGCTCAGCACGCAGGCTCGATCGCGCGGATGAGGTGGGTGGCCGAATTGTGGCCAGAGTGCGCTGCGGGTCATTGTCGCCGTTGGGTCCAGTATCGACCGTCTGTGTTGCCAACGTCGCGCTGGTTACATCGGACGAGGGTCCCTGCACGATAAATTCGGCACGACCCGCGGTCGGGATGAGAATATGTTTGACCCGCACAATCCGACCCCGGTGAAGCCTGCCGTCTTGTGAGCCGGTCGGCACGGCGTCGAGCGCTACAATCTGTAGCGTCTGTTGTTTGCCGTCGTAGATAACCTGCAAATCCAAAATCGAATCGGCCGTCGTATTCGCGACACGCCATAGCTGCTTTTCGCCGGGCTGCATCTCGATAATCGCCGGGACCTCATCAGGATAGGCGATCGGCACAGTATTGACGGTCAGATCCCAAGAGGGTACCGGTCCACCGGGAGTAGGATTTCCCGCCACGATCTGATCGCGCATCACCAGTATCTGTTGTGGCAGACCAGCGACGGCAGGTTGGAAATTCTCGATGCCGTCGACAATTATCGCGCCCGTGGCACCACCTTGAACGGCAGCCTCTGCGATCCCGTGAATATGCGGATGGTACCAGTAGAGTCCCGGGGCCTCGTCCACCGGTATAAGCACACTGTAGGTGAAGGTCTCTCCCGCATTGATGACGGATCGGATCACCTCGTCCTGCGTGCAAGTCGGCGAGACGTTGGCACCGTGAAAGTGCAGATTGACCGAGGACGCCGTCATCGCTGACGCCCCGCAGTTCGGCGGATTGATATTCATGTCGATCGAGGCCGCCGGGGTGTTGTTGGTGATGTTAATCACCAACCGGTCGCCCGGTTTGATGTGCAGCGTCGGATTTTCGAGCCCATCAGGGGTCATAAGACAGTAAAGCTGGCGCCCGTCAGAATCAGTCGTCGTCTGGTAGGAAAAGTCGACCGAGAGAAGACCATTCTGGCTGGTAAGTGCCGGCGGATTACTCACGACACTTCCGGCCGTCGCGCGTGGGCAGGGATTATCGACCGGCGGGATAGCTGCGTGCGTTCTGAACGTCGCTACTGCCGGACGCGGATCCTTCTGATCCAGCGCCGCAGCCGGTGCTACGAAGAATCGTGCGGCTGCGCCGATCGAGATGATAGCGATGAGAACGAACAGAGCAAGTCTCTGGTCGATTGAGCGGTTCGGAAGACGCATAGGCTCGAAACAAATGATATTGAGAATGAGTTTCATTTACAAGAAATTTCACCAAGGCACAAGTACAGGGGGCCCAACTACAGGAGCCGCGCCCACTTAGCATCAATGACAGCATTCTCGCGAAAGTGAGGGTAGCAGTTATGTGGCGATGTAACCTTCCATCTTTCGTTGGACAATAAACAATCGGTCACGAACGGATTTGCGACCATCTAGAGGACAGGCCTAGGGGAGCGAAGTTCCGTCGAGCCCCTAAGGATTGGAGAGCAATAGTGGAACACAAAAAGGGGCTAGGAGTGAAAGGAAAGTTACGCCAAAGACACGGATGCATAGCTAAGATAGGAACGCTGTTGGCGTCGGTCTTCGTCCTCACAGGATCGGCGCTCGGAGCCGGCCCGTTCAAGCCGAATTACGCAGTGTGGCGAGCGCTCTACCGCCGCTTGGAGCTGGACAGGCTCCATCTAGTGCCCCGGCCGGAGCAGTTGGAGTCGGTCCGACCTTATGGACCTACGATGGGGCTCAGGGCTTTGCGCCGCTCGTCGCCTTCGACACGACGCTCGATCCGCTGTTGGCTGTCGGCGTCGGTATCCATCTGCCGATTCAGGGTAATGTTGCACCGGCGACGTGTGGTCAACTCGCGTATGATGGCGTCTCGAACGTCTATGTGACGCAGGGAGTGCTGGCGAACAATACAGCGTCGACGGCAACCGGTATCCTCCGCGTGGAGGTTGATCCAAACAGCGGCCAATCGAGCGGCGGCGACGCGATTATTGCTGCGAACAGCCGTCTGGGTGGCAACCAGCCAACCGCTGTGGCTCTCGGACCCGATGGTAACCTTTACTTCGGGAATCTCAAGAACGGCGATATCAAACGCATCCTCAATCCCGGAACGGGCACCACTCAGGTCGTACAGAGCGCCGGCAAATCGCCTAGCGGACGACCCCTGCGCGCCATGACGTTCGTCGGCAACGACCTCTACCTGGCGGCCAGCGACAGTCTGTCGGTGATTAGCAATGCGACAAGTACGAAGTGTACCGGTGGATGCAATGCAGTTGCTCTCAGCGATGGCTTCAGTGGTACCGACCACGTCGGCGTAAGCAGCGACGGGGTCGATGCTCTGTACTTTGCCGTCGCTGGAACCATTAATCAGGAATGGCGATACTCAACCTTGAAAAAGACCTTCACTGAGGTTGCGGCTGGCGGCGTCGATCGCACTGGCACGGTGACGGGTAACTTTGCTTTCGTAGGCGGCAAAACAAATCTCTTGAGTCTCGATGCTTCAGGAACTCTATGGGCAGGGGACGACACCAGTAGTGGCACCAAAACGGGTGCGGGGCGTCTTTGGACCATTTCCTCAGCGTTGCTGGCGAGCATCACGGGTGGCGTTACTGCGCCAGATCCGCAAATTGTCTCAGTCCTGCACGGGCCTTGGTTTGCGGACCTAAACGGATTCCTCTTTACTCAACTTTCAATCCTGATGGCACCTTTACGTCAACGGTGATTCCGCCGGCTGGTGGTATTATCACCGATTCGGGTGTCTATAAGCTTACAGGACCGGTCAGTCCCAGCTTCATCGCGAACCCACAAGCTCATCTGAATCTCGCTGACGGAGCGGGTGCGGTTCTCTTTGATGGCGACCTGTTTCTGCTTCGGTTGGATCAACTGGCAACCCAAGCCGGTTCGAGAACTTCGTTTTCACCGATCCCGGTAGGGTTGTTCACCCTCTGGATCAAGCAAACGGTGTAGCTTGCCGGCAGCCTTGGCGTTTCTCGTTCGATGTGCCGAGGCTGCCGTTCTGATCGGGTCGGTAGTTTTAGCTCGTACCTCCTACCGGAAGTGCGGCATCACTTTGGTGGCCATCAGTTCGAGATGCGCGTCCATTTTGCGCACCGGAAATCCGGGGGGAACCGTCCAGCAATAGAAGCGCTCGATCGGCACGCTATCGGCATATTCGCGAATCGCTTTGACGGCTGCCTCGGGCGTCATCACCTGAAAGATGCCGCTCGCCTTGAGCGCTTCGAGGTTCGGCATCGGCTCGAACATGTTCTGTCCGGCTTTCTTCAGCCAATCGGCGTAGACGTTGATCTGGAATTGCACGTGCGGCGCCATCTCACTCCAGGTCTTATCTGGATCCTCCGAGACCACCAGCCAGAAGAAGCCGCCGGCGACGCGCGCATCTTCGGGCTTCTTGCCGGCGGCCCGCAACTCGTCGAGATACATCTTGTAAACCTGGCTCATATCGCCCGTGCCGATATAGCCATCACCAAGTCGCGCAGCACGACGCGCCGACGCCTTCGCGAAGCCGCCGACCCATAGTGCTGGATGCGGTCTCTGGAGCGGTAAGGGCGACAGTTTTGCTTTATCGATATTGAAGTGCTTGCTGTGATGAGTGACAGTCTCGCCCTCCCACAGTCGCCGGATAATATCGAGACCCTCGTTGGCGCGCGCGCCGCGCGACGAGTAAGCGATACCGAGCCCGTCGAATTCTTCCTGCCGGTAGCCGACGCCGATTCCCAACTCGAAGCGACCACCGGAAAGGAGATCGATCGTGGCGCCATCTTCGGCCACACGCACCGGATCATAGAGCGGGAGAAGCAGCACGGAGGTGCCGATGCGGATCTTCTTCGTTCGCATCGCGACCGCGCCGGCGAGGATCAGTGGAGAGGGGGCGTGGCCGTCGTCGACGAAATGATGCTCGGTCAGCCAGACGTCGTCGTAGCCGATCGTTTCGGCCCATGCGATCTGCTCAATCGTCGCGTCGTAAACCTCTTTGTCGGATCGCCGCCATGGCGCCGGATTCCGAAAGTCGTACCAGAGGCCGAAACTGATTTTGCCGGTGCGATTCATGATTCTCTCCCAATCGCTTTCAGCACTTCCACAGGACTACTTTCGACGCCATCGTAAAGTAGTCGCGTGGATCGGAGCTTTGATGGATATACGAGGAGCCGTCCCACAGATCGAGATGGCCGCTCGCGTCGTTGAAGTGGATATCGAATGCGACGATTCCGGTGACTCCGGCAAAGTCGGCGCGAGTCACCTGTCCGTCGCGCGATAGATCGGGTGCACCAAAGGTCTCGCCGATCCAATTCTTTAGCTCGCGCATTCGATATGCATACCATTTACCGTCGGCGCCCGAGATAGTCTTCAGTGCATCGAGTCCGTGCGGGATCGTTATCCCCGAATAGTTGAAGGCTCGGCTCAACCGAACCGCGCAGGTGTTGGTAATCCAGTCAGCATCGACTTTGCCGCCAATCGTGTGTTTGACGGTGTCGGGATCCTGATCCGGATAGTGTTGTCGCAAAACTTTGAAGGTTGGCAGTGATGGCATCGTATCCCCTCCCTTGGATGACGTCGGTCATCGCCTCTCGATTCTATAAAAGATAGCTGCTCCCGTCGGCAACTTATCGTTGTCGTCTAGATCTTCGTGGATGAAGGCTTTTTCGGTGGGGCTCATCTCAATGAAACGAAGTGTGGAAACTTGCTCTACGCTCGCTACTCGGACGGCGTAATCGAAATCGCCGAAGACCGCTTCAATCTCTCGATAGCTACTCTTCTGGTTGAGCAGGCTTTTCACGTAGCCGGCTGATGTGACCTGGGCGCGTGGTCGTCCGGTGATGCGATTCCACTGCGCCGACGCCGCAGCATCCGCAGCCATACGTTCCTGCACTTCCGGAAACGCATTGGTGGCGAATGAGTAACTGGGCCGTTTTCCGAAGGCAGCAAAAAGGTGAGAGAGCAGGGCGCCGAGGAGCCTATTCCTGATCGTGATCGGCGCCGGCTTTCCGTCGCGAAGGCTTTCCGTCGCTATCTCATAGCGAAGTTCGTGTGTTCCACGATGGTAGTAGAGCCGTGCCTCGTCCGCGCCACATCGGCCCTTCAAGACGACGTAGCCGCTCCAGACTCCGCTTGTGGGCTCTGTTACGGTCGCATCCGCCGAGCAACTATCGGGTGGTTGGCCGGCTCCGGTTCTAACCTCGCTCTGCGCGCCACCATTGTTCGGAGCTAGCGCAATCAGCGTACTCACCAGAAAAACCAGGGCGAGAACTCTGAGCGATTGCATCGGGGGTATCCTCAGGCTTTAGCAGAGGAATTCGAGATGCTGCGCAGTCGCAAATACAGCAGGTAGCCGGTGCCGGCGATTAGTAGGGCTCCGATTACGCCATCGAAGCGATGGAACCAGGGGCCGAGATCCTTCCAATGTTCACCCAGCTTCAGCCCGGCATAGGCCAGGGCAAGGCACCACAGGTAAGAGCCAATCAGCGTATAGATGGTAAATGGCAGCAGGCGCATCCGTGCGACGCCCGCGGGAAAAGCGATAAAGGTCCGAACCACCGGTAGCAATCGACTCCAGAAAACGGTCGCGCCACCCCAGCGATCGAAAAAACGATCAGCGATCTCCAGCTCATGCGGTGCAATCAAGACGTAACGACCGTAACGCTCGATAAACCATCGCCCACCGCTCGCACCGATATAATACGCAACGTACGAGCCGAGGAGGCATCCGGCCGCGCCGGCTATTGCTACGACTTGCAGACTAAAACGACCCGTTGCGACGAGATAACCCGCAAAAGGCATCGTGACCTCTGATGGCAGTGGAATGCAGGCACTTTCGATCGCCATCAGCAGCGCCACTCCTCCATAGCCAAGCGCGGCGATTACCGCGACGATCCATGCCGAAATTGCGCTGATCAGCCTATCCATCCCGTCCACCTCTCCTTGCCGTCGCTTAGCTTGTCATTCCGTCACAGCTGGCGCGAGTCTGATCGTGCATCAGACGCGCGAATAGCTTCGTGCCTGCGGCTACGCTAATTTCCGCACTGTTTCGTTTGCATCATCAAGGCGAAAATTATATAACTGCATATATGTTGATTATATATGTACGTATGTTGATCGGAAAATAAGCGAGATGAAGCTCGGCAGGGGAAGGATAAATGGCTAAGGAAACGCTCACCATCATTGATAATCGCACTGGCAAACAGTACGAGGTTCCAATCGAAGAAGGCGGAGTGATTCGCGCCGCTCAATTGCGCGACATCAAGACCTCGCCCGACGATTTCGGGATCATGTCGTACGACCCTGCCTTCACTAATACCGCTTCATGTCGCAGCAAAATCACCTTCATCGATGGCGACAAGGGTATCCTCCGTTACCGCGGCTATCCGATCGAGGATTTGGCCGAGAACAGCAACTATCTCGAAGTTGCGTACCTGATCGTCAAGGGCGAATTGCCGGACAAGAAGCACTACGCGGCGTGGGAGCGGAACATCAAGACCCATACGATGGTCCATGAAAATATCAAGAAGTTCATGGAAGGCTTCCGCTACGACGCCCATCCGATGGGGATGCTGGTCGGCACGGTTGGTGCGCTCTCGACCTTCTATCCCGAAGCCGCTCAGGTCAACGACCTCGAGACCCGCAGGCTCCAGACGCGTCGGCTAATCGGCAAGATGCCTACAATCGCGGCGTTTGCATATCGTCACTCGCGGGGCTTGCCATACGTTTATCCGGACAACGACCTGAGCTACAGCGGCAACTTCCTGTCGATGCTCTTCCGGATTAATGAACCGAATTACAAGCCTCATCCGACCCTGGAGAAGGCGCTCGATATCCTTTTCACCCTCCATGCCGATCATGAGCAAAACTGCTCGACCAACGCGATGCGCTCGGTCGGCAGCTCGCAAGTCGATCCGTACTCAGCGGTCGCAGCGGCAACCGCAGCGCTCTATGGACCGTTGCATGGCGGCGCCAACGAAGCCGTTATCCGCATGCTGGTCGAAATTGGCAACGTGAAGAACGTTCCCGATTTCATCAAGGGCGTGAAGAAGGGCGAGCGTCGGCTGATGGGCTTCGGCCATCGCGTGTACAAGAGCTACGATCCGCGCGCGAAAATCGTGAAACGGATCGCATACGAGGTATTTGATGTAACGGGTCGCAACCCGCTTATCGATATCTCGCTCGAACTGGAGCGAATCGCCCTCGAAGACGATTATTTCGTCTCGCGCCGGCTCTATCCGAACGTCGATTTCTATACCGGTGTGACCTATCAGGCGATGGGTTTCCCGATGACGATGTTCCCGGTGCTCTTCGCGATTCCGCGTACCTCGGGATGGCTGGCGCAGTGGGCCGAGATGGTGCGCGACTCAGAGCAGAAGATCGCGCGTCCTCGCCAGGTCTACGTCGGTGAGAACACCCGTAAGTGGATCCCGATTGAGATGCGCCCCGAGCCGACGATGCGTGAAGACGCCGTCAGCGACCAAATCTAAGGACTCTTTAGGGCTCGCCGCAAGGCGGGCCCTAAACGTTTATCTGGCCGTAACGACCGCGTGATGCCTGGTGGCGAATACGCATCAATAAGATGTTCCGTTAGACGTATGGATCAATCGAAAACCGGCGATGTTCGTCCTGCGAGCGACGTAGCCTTCACGCCTGCCGTCAAAGCTATTCAGGAACGGCGAGGATCGCGTGCCGTGTACCACAAGATGGAGACGACCCGGGGCTGGCGCACGACGGTCACACCCGAGTTGGCGGCCTTCATCGCGGAACGCGATAGCGTCTTTCTCGCTACCAGCAACGCCCTGGGTCAGCCCTATATACAGCATCGCGGCGGGCCGAAGGGCTTCATCCGTGTCCTCGATGAAAAAACGCTGGCCTTCGCCGATTTCGCTGGAAATCGCCAATACATCACGACCGGCAATCTTACTGAGAACGATCGCGCGTTCCTCTTCATGATGGACTACGCCCATCAGCGACGGTTCAAAATCTGGGGTCATGCTCGCGTGGTCGAAAACGATCCCGATCTGATCAACCGGCTGATGCCCACCGGCTACGACGCGACGCCCGAGCAGGTGATGCTGTTTACGATCGAGGCGTGGGATACCAACTGCCATCAGCATATCCCACGGATGGTCAACGTCGCTCTCGTGGCCGATGCTATCGAACATGCGGAGCGGCGAATCGCAGAACTGGAGGCCGAGAACGCGAAACTTAAGCAGGAATTGGCAGCGAAACATTAGATCCTGCTGGGAGACGCCCGCGCCTTGTCATGTTAAGCGGTCTATGAGCAAATAACGGGCACTACAACCTGACGCTCGATGCTCGAAATAGGGCGGGTCGACGCGGAATGTTATTCTGAGGCTAGGAGCCACTGGCTATGGTTGAAAAAATTATCGACTTGATTGGCGTTTCGACCAATTCTATCGAAGATGCAGTACAAATTGCCTTGGCGCGTGCTGGTGTGACCATCAAAGGGATTCATCACGTCCACGTCGAGGATATTTCGGCGACCGTCGACGAGAATCAGGTGACGCAGTGGCGGGTGGCGATTAAGGCCTCCTTTGTAGTCCGAGACCAGCTGCACGAGTAAACCCGCTCTTCGCTTAGGCTCCGGACCGGACGCTCTTGAGTGTCGGGCCGGAAGCGGCGACGAGCCTAGAGCAGTACCGGAACAGAACCAACTCGACGCGATGCGCGCGATAATGGTGGATTAAACCGGTCTGGAAAGTCAGGAACTATGTCCGCAAAAATTGCCGAGGTTCATCCAGGAATCTACGAAATTTTTCTCCCCCTCCCGATGCGTCCGACGATTATCAACGTTTACCTTGTTGATTGTCACGGCGCATGGACCCTGATCGATACGGGGATGAACACCGCCGACAGTATCGCGACGTTGGAAGATGCGTTCCGACAGGTAGGCACCAAGGTCGAAGACCTGCACACCCTGATCGGCACGCACCATCACGTCGATCATTTCGGCAGCTCAATCACCCTTAAGAAGCGTTCAGGAGCCCGCGCTTACCTGCATCAGCTCGAATCAGAGCGTATTAATCGCATACTCACGTTCGGACCGCCGTCGTCGCGGCCTGACGCGGTCGAATTCTTCCGCACCAACGGCTTTCCCATCGATAAGCATCCGCCCGAGGGGATGCGTCCGGTGTGGTTCGGCACCGAGATGTACAGCCCACTCGAGAAGCCCGACAAATATCTCAACGATGGGGACCAGATCACCGTTGGCGACCGTACCTTTGAGATTATCTGGACGCCGGGCCACGCGCCGGGCCATTGTGTTGTCTATTTGCGCAAGGAAAAGGTGCTGATCGTAGGCGATCATCTCCTGCCGAAGATTACGCCTCACGTCGGCCTCTATCCGTCAGCGCCGACGGGAAATCCGTTGGGTGATTTCATCAATTCGCAGGTGAAGGTGCAGCGCTTTGATGTCGAACTGGTGCTGCCTGCGCACGGCGGCGTTTTCCAGGATCATCGTCATCGCTCGAATCAGCTGATCGAGCACCATCGCTATCGCGAAGCAGAGATGCTCGATCTCGTGCGACGCAAACCAAAATGCGCCTTCGACGTTGCGTCGCAGGTCTTCGGCGACGAGGACCGGCCGATCGTGCACGTTATGGCCGCAACCTTCGAGACGTTGGCGCATCTTGAGATGGCTCGTATCGAAGGACGGGCCAAGCTGGTTCAGCGTGACGGCCTGAATCTCTATCAGGCGGTATAAGCCAAGCCCGCTTTCCAGGCCGGCAACTCCCGAAATGAAGAAGGGCGGTGAGAGATCCTCACCGCCCTTGTCTTTTCAACCTGATCTCAGACTCAGACGGCGCGACTTAGACGCTCGCGGCTGTTACGCCGGGTATGAGCCGTGATTTTGCCGCTGCGCACCACCGGTGACCGGCGAGCCAGTCGCCGTGCGGAATTACCGGCCAATTGCTGGTCGCGCCATTCGCGCAATCCCGAACGAAGGAACTGCGGCTCGATTCCGAGCGTTTCGCAGACCGTCTCGAACGAGAAAGGCCCGTCGCCGTGGTCGGAGCAGAGCCATTGCTCGGCCTCGGTAAAGAGACGCTTGCGCGGACCCGAAAGCGCATCGGCATTGTTCTGAAAACAGCGCAAGGCATCCTCGAGAATCGCCATCATCAGACGCTTAACCGGCGCAATCGCGCTGTCATCGCGACGAGAATCATAATACTGCTGCGGCGTTACGATATCCGGAACGAAGATCGCTCCCAGAACACCATTTTCCCAATCCATCGCCCTTTAACCACCTGTTTTCCTGCGCCGTTACCCCCGGCACAATCTCAGCGTCTCAATGACCGCTGAATTCGCTGGGACCTTGAGCAAGGCGCGTGCCTAATAACAAAAGCCGCATGAAATTAGCTTTTGGCAATGTTCTAAGAGAGGTTAGGGGACGATTATCTAGAGCGGTAGCGACTTTTGTTACTATTTTGCTAAGTTCTTCGCGTTCTGCGAGACCGTGATTACCTGCTTTGCTTCTCCCTATAGCGTCATAATTTGGGCAGTTGCGCTGATTTCATACTGTTGTGCCTAAGCCAAGAATCGGTCACTCAGCTGGAAGGCGGCAATTTTTGGTCTCTTTACTGAAGAGGAGCCGAGCCTCCTCCTTTGCGGCCGGGGCCGAGTTTTCGCTCTTGTGCTTTGAAGGTAAGCACATCGATTAGGCAGTTGCCGCGATTAACGCCTGATTCGAGCAGCGTCTGCTTCTCGATTGGAAAGACATCAAGATGGAAGCAGAGGAAGTTAATTAGCGCTGCGCCGTGCAGACCCTTTTCTTCAACCAGCGAACGCCAGAGATCGTTTGCGCTCCCGCCCACGCACTGAACGAAGAGATTGCGGAGTTGTGACGTTTGCTCGGCGCTCAGCTCGAGTTGATCGGTTGGGGCCGGAATCCATTCGACCTCGGCGATGCGGTAGGCCTTTTCATGAGTTTCTCGAACGACCCGGAACTCGCTGATGCCGTCGAGCATCAGGTTGTAACGGCCATCGGTGAGGCGTGCGAGCGTGCTGATCTTTCCGGCGCATCCGACCTCAAAAATATCCGGCGCACCGTAGTAGTCCGTCTCCCACTCGCCCTTGAGCATCGTCATCCCGATGATTCCGCTGCCCGCACTGACGTCGGCGATCATCTCGCGATAGCGAGGCTCGAAGACGTGTAATGGAGCGGAGACGTCGGGAAAAAAGACGAAGTTAGGGAGGGGGAAGAGTGCGATTGTGCTGGGTAGCTCCGCCACGAGGATAGCCTCGCTTCGACATTAAGACCGCAGCGGGCGAACCGTCAAGCCCGCATTTTATCGAGGCAGGCTCAGAACGTCTCGCTCTACCCAAGTGCCTGTTGCGCCGATAAACTGCGCCCATCGCAAAATGATCCTCTGTGAAAGAAGTATTTGATGAGGACTCCATGGGAACGCTTCGAGCAGGAGACGCTCGATAACCTGCGGGCACTGATCCGCCTCGATACGACCAATCCACCCGGCAACGAACGTCTTGCCGCTGACTTTATCGCTCAAGCTCTGATCGGCGCGGATATCGAAGCGACGATTATTGAACCGAAGCCGACGCGCGCGAACCTTATTGCTCGCATCGCAGGCAGTGATCGGAACAAGCCTCCGCTGATGCTGTCCTCGCATACGGATGTAGTTCCGGTGGAGCGTCAGAATTGGACTCGCGATCCGTTTGGTGGCGAGATCGCCGACGGATGCGTTTGGGGCCGCGGTTCCATCGACATGAAGACCAAGTGTGCGATGGATCTGGGCATCGCGCTCGCGCTGAAGCGGGCCGGAGTCCAGCCCGAGCGTGATCTACTGATCGCAGCGGTTGCCGACGAGGAGGCAGGTTCGGAGCTCGGCGCACGCTTTCTCGTCGAGCATCATCCGGAACTGGTGCGAGCTGGATACGTTCTCAACGAAACGGGCGGCTTCACGCTCTTCATGGGGGAGCGACGCTATTATCCGATCCAGGTCGCGGAAAAGGGCTTCGTCACCGTGCGTCTGACGGTGACAGGCACCCCGGGACACGGTTCGATGCCGCGGACTGATACTGCTATCGCGTGGCTGGCGGAGCTGATCACGCGGATCGGACGAATGCCGATGCGGCGGCGAGTTACGCCGGTGATGCGTCGTGTGCTCGATGAACTGAATATCGCACCGGACAAGGCACCGCCGCTTTTCCGACCGATGCTCGGAAATACCGTCACACCGACGATCGTGCGCGCGGGCTACAAAGACAACGTAATTCCTGGAGAAGCCTCGGTAATCCTCGACGGGCGTACGCTGCCCGGCGATAACGAACAGAGCTTCCTTACCGAATTACGCGAAATAGTTGGGCCTGAACCGAGACTCGAGGTTGTGAAATCTGCGGCCCCGGCCGAAGCGAATCCCGATACGCCGCTGTTTCGGCTGATAGCCGATCGCACCGAGAAGGCTGACCCAGGGGCCCGGGCGATTCCATGGATGCTTCCCGGCGCGACTGACAGTAAGTTTTATTCGCAACTTGGCGCGATCTGTTATGGCTTCGCCCCGGTCAAACTAGACGCCAAGATGCCGTTTGGCTCTCTCTATCACGGCAACGACGAGCGGATGCCGATAACGGGCCTGCTTTGGGGACTGCGACTCTACACCGACATCGTCCTGGACTTTCTGGGGGTGCCACGTCGCGAGGTTTTCAGCTGAATTTGAGGCGAGTGATGGCTCTTGAGCCACGTGTTTACGAAAAGGCCTCTCGGGATTCCCGAGAGGCCTTTTGATTTCATCGAGCTATTCGGACGCGTTGGCGGTCTGCTGGGACGATATCGGTGGGCCGCCGATTGGCGTGAAGGTTACCAGCAGTCGATTCGGTTTGGTGAGAGCAAGCACCGCGAAACGTGAGACCGGAGTCGTGTTGACCGTGACCGTCGTGCCGCTGGAATCGCTATCGACGGTGCAATCGCGGAAGATTGAACGATCGAAGTTCAGATGCTTGGACAGGCCGGAATCAGGCGTTACGCTCTTAAGCTTGAGAGTAAGGGTCGACGAGCCCTTTTGGGTGTCGAGGTTGTCGTCGTAGCTGACGGGGCCGCTTAGCTCGAGCACGACTGACATAGGGGGATCGGCCTGCGATAGGCGGATCGAGCGCAGGGTCGCCGGACCAGGCTGATTATCGGCGCTGTTCTGCGCCGCGCTCTTGTCGGTGTTGCCGGCCTGCAGAATCGGTAAGCCGTCAGCGCCATATTTCGAATCACTCGCGGAGCTGAGGTTGGCGAGGCTCTCATGGACGGCGACGTGGTTCGCATTCAGGTCAGCATCGCTGTAGCCGCTCTCAGCCAGAACCATCTTGAGCGGATCTTCTTCCGTATCGATCGGCTGATGGAGCTTCGCGAGTTCCTTGTCTGCGAGTCCCGCGTACTTGGTCTTTGGATATTGCTGCTTGAGCGCGGTAAAGGCCTGAGCCGCCGAGTATTTCTTACCCTGCTTTTCGAGCGTAACTCCCAACTGATAGAGCGCGTCCGGTGCGATTGGCGTGTCGGGATAAAGCGCCATCAACTCGGCCATTCGCGATTCAGACGCCTTGTAGTTGGCCCGTGTGTAATAGAAGTCGCCGATAATGTACTCGTGCCGGGCGAGCATCTCGCGACAAATCGCGATCTGCTCGTGCGCTAGCTGCGCAAAATCGCTCTCGGGGAAGCGCCGCTCGATACTCTGCAACTGTTCAAGCGCGAGTTCGGTGTGCGTCTGATCCTGATCTGGCCGTCCGATCTGCGTGTAATGCGCCATCGCGAGGTAATAGGACGCCTCTTCGACATGCTTGCTCGTCGGATGCATCCGCAGGAAGTCGTTCAGCGCGCCGATCGATTCCTGATAGTTGTGGCTCTTGTAGTAGGCCAGGCCGATATTGAGTTCGGCTTCTTCGGCGTACGGACTGAACGGGTACTGGTCGATCAGCTTCTGATAGTCCGCGATCGCGGGTTGGTAAAAATGCGCGTTGTATTCCTTGGTAGCCTGCGCGTAGTAGTTCTCACCACTGGGCGGCTTACGCGCGGCACAACCTGGAATCAGAAGGGCAAACGCGCAGGTCGCGGCAATCAATCGAGCCGATTTCATATACAGATACTAAAAGGGTAAACACCCCAAGGGATGGGCGCAAGCTGACCGGCGAACTCCATCAAGTGGCCAGCACAAAGGCGCGCGCATAGACCTCCCGTCCTTCGGCGATAAATTTGCGCGCGAAGCCGGTTTGGGTCGCGCCCGGTACCGCCATTTCGATCTCCCTGAAGCCGGCCTCTTCGATCATGGGAAAGATCGCGGTCGCGTAATCGCGGACATCCGTCGCGATAAAGAGGGGAGCGTCCGGTCGCAGAACGCGGGTGAGTCCTTGCGCCAACATCGGGGTGAACAAGCGATGTTTGATCTGACGGTCCTTGGGCCACGGATCAGGGAAGTAGATATGGCAGGCGCTGAGCGATCGCGGTTCGAGCATCAGATGGATCAGCGGGCGCGCATCCATCCGCAGCACGCGCAGGTTCGTGAGCCGGCGCCGTCCGGCCCGCACCGCCATCAGTTGGGCAACAGCAGCGGCAAGTTCGATCGCGAGAAAATTGCGCTCGGGCATCGCCGATGCGCGCTCGATAATGAAGTCGCCGCGGCCTGCGCCGATCTCGAGTTCGAGCGGCGCCTCACGGCCGAACAAAACCGAGGGTTCGGCCGTGAAGTAGTCCCCAGTAGATGAAACTAAGACACGCGCGGCGGTGGTAATTGCTTCGTCGCGCCACAACCGCGCGACCTTTCGCATCCGAGACACCGGAACATGAAAGACGACGCAACGGAGGTGCGCAAGGGGAGGGACATCGCGATTAGGCGGTGACCCGACTAACTGACTTTGGTCACACGAGACAGGTGACGACAGCGGCTCCGCGATTGCTGGCCTCGCCGAAGAATGCGCGGAGTTTGCGGTACTCGTCCATCAGCCAGCCAAGCTCAGAAGGATCCCATCCGCCCGGATAGATACCGAGGCTTTCCATCTGGGCCGGATCGAAACGCCCTTGCATCTGTGCTTCGAGCGTCGGGGCGGACAGCTCCAGAGCAGTGTTGGCGACTTCAGCGGGAGTAAAATAGCGCGCTGGGCCGTACCCCATCTCATCGTCGCCGATTTCACAGCCGCCCATTATCACCTGTCCCAACGGCGAAGGAGTCGGATCGAGTTGGCCCGAGAGCAAATAGTGAATTCCGTGCCATGCCTTATCCAACGAAATTTGAGGAGTTGACCCGCTATTAGCGGGGCGCGCTGCTCCACTGGCCGCGCCGCCACCGCCCAGAAGCGAGGCAGCAACGCTGTTTCGCTGCATTAGAAGCCTAAGGAAAGCCTCACCGCCTTTGCCGGCTTGGAGGTCCTCGACGTTGATGCCCATCGATTTCAGATTCGTTTCGAGAGCACCGCGCATCGAAGGATTGAATCGGGCAAGTGCTTGAGCGAGCAGCTGCGGCGCGCGGCGTGCGGCTTCGGCCTGCATCTGTTCCCGGGCTGCCAATCCCGCGGCCGTCCGTGGAGTGCCCATGACCACAGGTTCGGCAAAGAGCTCCGTGACTTCGTCGGGCTCATCGAGCAATTCGGCTAATCGATCCCCCGTGATTTCCACGTACTTTGCGAGCATCGACATGGCTGCGCCCTCCAGTCCTTTCGGACGATAACGGAGGAGCTTATTTAGGCCAAGAAGATTTGAATATAACCAAGTCGACTCGCTGATCGCTTAAGCCGGAGGCGGGAGCCGAATGAAGCGCTGACTCTCTCGTGAGCCGGTCACTTGGCTTTCGCGTCTCCGCTGCTACGGCTGCTAGAGTATTCGCATGCTCTCCTTGGCGCGTGGACGGGAAGGGGTTTTCAAGCTGGTGTCGGGTTATCGGCCCGAGGGTGATCAGCCGGCAGCGATTACCTCGCTGGCGCAAAACGTGACCGATAATGTCAAGCATCAGGTTCTGCTCGGCGTCACCGGTTCGGGCAAGACCTTCACGATGGCCAATGTGATCGCGGCGGTGAATCGGCCCGCGCTGGTGATCGCGCCGAACAAGACGCTCGCGGCGCAGCTCTACAACGAGTTCAAGAGTCTTTTTCCCGAGAACGCTGTCCGGTACTTCGTCTCTTACTACGACTACTACCAGCCGGAGGCTTACGTTCCTTCGACCGATACCTTTATCGAGAAGGACGCGAGCATCAACGACGAAATCGACAAGCTGCGCCACTCGGCGACGAAGGCGCTGCTCGAGCGCAACGATACGTTGATCGTTGCCTCCGTCTCCTGCATCTATGGCCTCGGTGAGCCGGAGGTCTACTTCGAGATGCTGGTATTTCTCGAAGAGGGGCAGCTGATCGAACGTGACCGCGTCCTGCGCAAGCTGGTCGAGATTCAGTATCAGCGCAACGATTACGATTTCCATCGCGGGACCTTTCGTGTGCGTGGCGATATCGTCGAGGTCTTTCCCGCTTACGAAGAGAATCAGGCCGTGAGGATCGAGTTTTTCGGCGATCAGGTCGAGGCGCTGTACGAGATCGATCCCCTGCGCGGCAAAGTTATCCGCAAGCTGCAGGCGGTCGCGATCTATCCGGCGTCGCATTATGTGACGACCTCGGGTCGGATGGAGACGGCGGTCGTTAATATCAAAGAGGAGTTGAAGGAACGACTCGAATTTTTCCGCAAGGAAAATCGGTTACTCGAAGCTCAGCGTCTGGAGCAGCGCACGCTCTATGACCTCGAACTGCTGGCCGAGATGGGCTTCTGCCCCGGAATCGAGAACTACTCACGCCATCTGACGGGACGGGCGCCCGGCGAGCATCCACCGACCCTGCTCGAATATTTTCCCAAGGACTACCTGTGCTTCATCGACGAGAGCCATGTGACGATTCCGCAAATTGGCGGGATGTATCGCGGCGATCGCTCGCGCAAAAGCACTCTGGTCGAGTATGGCTTCCGATTGCCGTCGGCGCTCGATAATCGCCCGCTCAACTTCGAAGAGTGGGAGGGGATGACGAATCAGGTGATCTACGTCTCAGCCACTCCGGGTGACTACGAGCTCAAAAAGTCGGGCGGGCTCGTGATCGAGCAGTTGATTCGGCCCACCGGATTGATCGATCCGGAAATCGAGGTGCGACGCGCGGGCACGCAGGTCGACGATTTGCTCGATGAGATCCGCAAACGGGTTGAGGCTGGTGAGCGCGTGCTCGCGACCTGTCTTACCAAGAAGATGGCCGAGGATCTGACGGACTACTATCACGACCTCGGCGTACGCGTGCGCTATCTCCACTCCGATATAGAAACGATCGAGCGCGTCGAGATTATCCGCAGCCTGCGTAAGGGCGATTTCGACGTGCTGGTCGGAATCAACCTGCTGCGCGAGGGCTTGGATATCCCCGAGGTCTCGCTGGTGGCGATTCTCGATGCCGACAAGGAAGGTTATCTCCGCTCGGTGCGGTCACTGATTCAAACGATTGGGCGCGCGGCGCGTAATCTCCACGGCAAGGTGATCATGTATGCGGATACGATCACCCAATCGATGAAGATGGCGATCGAGGAGACGAATCGGCGTCGCGCCAAACAGGTCGCGTATAACGAAGAGCACGGCATCACGCCCAAGTCGATTATCAAGGCGATCGATGCGTCCTTGGTCGAGATGTACTCGCCGGAGTGGGCGGTCGTACCGGAAATTGACACGCCTTCGAAGGCGAAAAAAGAAGACGATTTCGTTCCTCCGCACGAGTTGTCGAGCCATATTAGCCAGTTACGCCATGAGATGATGGAAGCGGCCGACAAGCTCGATTACGAGCGGGCGGCCGAGTTGCGCGATCGCATAAAGCGACTGGAACGGCAGGTGTTCGGGATGGAAGCGCCACCAGTGGCTCCCGCACAACCTCGCGGCACCGCTCATTCGAATCCGCGCCCCACGGGCAAAGACAAGGCGAAGCGCTCCGGCGGCGATATTATTGGCAACGCCAAACCGACGCGCGGCGGGGTCCGGGGCGTTGCCAAGCTACCGCCGAAGCAAGGAAAGCTGAAGCTAACGCCTGACTAGGTGAAATTTTTCGCGCCTGAAGAACTCGACGGTCTGCAAATTAACCAATCATAGGGTCTCAAACCGTTAGTTTGTCGTTGTACCCATCTTATGCTTAGTTTAGCATCGTTTGAACTAGATAAGCTAAGTTTGAGGCTCTGTTGACTGGATATGGATTGGTCTGAAAAGCCTGACGAGACCCACGCTCACCGTTTCCTTGGCCACTTCCAACGTCGTCTCGCCACCGGTACGTACATCATTTACCGGTGCGTATGCGGCTACATAGAGGCGACTCCCCTCAATGGCGGCCCGAGCGTCGCTCTCGGCGCACGTTTTGAGCCGGTCCGCGACGCCCGACGGATGGCGCTTCATCTGCATCTCGAGCGAGCGCATCAGCTCAATTAACCAACATCCGCGAAAGCCTAATTTTAGTTTGCCTTCACGATTCAGATTCCGACGAAGGTCTCGGGATCTGAATCGCGAGGGCATGGTTGCTGCGGTACGCCGCCTGCATCTCAAGATTGGCCTGACCTGCGGTCAGTTTGGTTACTGATTGACCACTTGAAGTCAGCTTCATCTTAATTTCTTCTTTTAAAAAACGCCCATCGTAGCATAACTAGTCCTGTAATAACCGACTTGTGGATATTACGGGCAAGAATGGCTTTCATTAGTCAAAAGCTCGACCTTGGGGAACAACAACTGCCCCCGCGTTTCCAGCGATGGCTCCCGGTAGAGCTCACTCACGATCTGTCGCTGTCTGTTCGGCTCGCTAAACACCCGCAAGGAGTCTCGCGAAAGATACCGCCGTAGCAACGAATCCCAGCTATAGCGGTGATCCCCTGGCCATCAATCCAAAGGTCTCAATAGCGATGTCGTCGTAGCATAACTATTAGTTAATGTGAAAGCACTTAACAGTCGGTGGGTTGCGATAATCGTGTTCACAGCCGCAGTTCTTAAGCTGGCGGTGATGTATCTCGACCTGTGGTCCCACTTCCAGACCGGTGATTTCCCGGTGTACTACACGTCCGGCTGGGTGCTTCGGCATGGTGCGAATCCGTACACAACCGACCTTAGAGTTTTGTCGGTCGCGGCGGGTATCCCGATGGTCTTGTCACACGCAACTGATCCGCCGACGTTTCTGATGCTGGTTGCGCCGCTCACCCGGTACAGTGTTCATACCTGCTACTGGATTTGGCAGGGAATCAATCTAGCGGCATTCGTCGTTGGCATCTGGCTGCTCTTGAGTCCGCGTTTCTCCGGCCTGCCGAAATGGACGGCTGTGGCGCTGGCCGGCTTCGCTTTGATGTTTCCACCGGCTGGCAATTGTCTGGTTATAGCCCAGAACAAAGTGATGGTCCTGTGTCTGCTGGCAGCGATGTGGCGTTTTCTCGAGCGCGATCGGGCGATGGGGGCAGGGATGTGTCTGGCCCTTGCCTCGATGCTGCGAGTCTTTCCGGCCTTGGTCTTCTTCTATCTGCTGATTCAGCGTCGTTGGAAAGCGGCCATCTGGACGTGCGTATTCGGCATAGTGATCGCGGCTATCACTCTGTACGGTGTGGGTCTCGACGTGATGTTAAGTTTTCGTCAGGGAATAAGTACTCTGACGATTCCTGGATTTATCGACCAAGCCTCGAATATATCGCTCAACGGAATCCTGTCTCGCATACTCTGGTCGGCCGATTTCTCCGACTTCTCACGCCATCTGGTCACTGCGGCGGCTGATTTGGTTGTGTTCGCGATAGTCGCGAGAGCATCGTTCCGAAATGATCAGGATGGGCGAATCTTTGCCTTGTGGCCGATAGCAGCGGTGCTAATTTCGCCGACTGCCTGGTTCCACTATATGGTTCTGGCGCTAATCCCGATCGCGTTCGTCTTCAGCAGTTGGAACAATCACAAACTAGCCGATTCCACCCCTATCAAGTGGGAGGTTATCGGCTATCTGGCTACGGCCGTGGTTGGCGTGTTCCTTACCCAGAACACTCCGGCATATGGACTCTATTCAGCGCTGAACCTCGAGTTTCTCGTCCTGGCAGTCCTGTTCTGGTCAGGCTATGTGTTTGCAACCGCGATCTAACGCGGCGCCCTTTTATCGCCAGTTATTTTTTCTCGAAGCTCGGTCCTGACCATTGCGTGGGCACGTCGAAGACCGACGGGCCCATCGTGCTTCCGCGCGCGACGAAACCGCCGTCGACGACCATCGCGGTGCCGGTGACCCATTCGGAATCGTCGCTGGCGAGATAAAGCGCCATCCCGGCGATATCCTCACCAGTTCCGGCCTTGGGAATCGGTTGGACGTGCTCGAGAAACTGTTTCGTGACCTCTTCGCCGCCCGGAATATGCTTATGCAGCAGCGGCGTGTTGATGCCGCCTGGGCAGATGCAGTTAACGCGGATACGGTCCTTGCCGAGTTCGACGGCGGCGGTCTTCGTCAGATGGATCACGCCGGCTTTTGCGACGCTGTAGACGAGGGGTCCGGCCTGGCCGAGGATGCCTGCAATCGAAGCTGTCGAGATGATCGAGCCGCCACCAACTTTGCGCATCGGCGGAATCGAATGCTTGATGCCGAAGAAGACGCTGCGCAACAAGATGGCGAAAGTGCGATCCCAATCTTCAACGGGAACGCTTTCGATCGGTCCGAGCGCGCCACCAAGCCCCGCGTTGTTAAAAGTGATGTCGAGACGACCGAACTCGTCTATCGCGCGATCTATAGCGGCTTTCACTTCGGCTTCGGACGAGACATCGGTCTTCTGAAAGACGGCACGGCCGCCATTTTCACGACAATCGCGCACGGCGGCCTCGCCACCCTCGCGGTTGAGATCGGCGATTACGACTGCCGCGCCTTCACCGGCGAACCGGATCGCAGTCGCGCGACCCATCCCGCTCGCGGCCCCTGTTATTACTGCAACCTTGTTATCGAGCCGTCCCATCGGAATTCTCCTTATTTCTAATGCCTTGCTCCGCAGGCACCGCGCCGCTGGCGCGGACTTAACCCCTCGAGTTATTTGCCTGTCCTGCGTTCGAACGAGGGGCCGACGTAGCGGCCGCGCGCGTGCCACGCTGCCGTGTTCATATCGCCGAAGGTGTTCGAGCGCGCCATAAAGCCACCGTCGATCAGCATCGAGGTGCCAGTGATCCATTCGGATTCGTCGCTGGCGAGAAAGAGCGCCATGTTCGCGATATCCTCTGGATGCCCAGCGCGCCCGATAGGCTGCGCGCGTGAGAGCGAAGCCTCACTCTCGGCGGTCGGTCGTCCCATGATCGGCGTGTTGATACCGCCCGGGCAGATGCAATTCACACGGATGCGATCCTTACCCAGCTCGGCCGCGGCGCACTCGGTCAAACTGATCACGCCGGCCTTGGCAGCGCTATAGGCGAGAGGGCCGAAGCCACCGCGCATCCCGGCTATAGATGCGGTCGAGATAATCGAGCCGCCGCCAGCTTTGCGCATCGGGGCGACGGAATACTTCATACCGAGAAAGACACCGCGCAGCAGAATCGCATGAGTCTTATCCCAGCCCTCTGCGGTGACCTCTTCGATCGAACCCAGCATCCCGACCAAGCCCGCATTGTTGAAGGTTATATCGAGTCGACCGAACTCCGAGACGGCACGATCGATCATGCTCTTGATGTTCTCTTCGCTGGAGACGTCGGTCTTGTGGAAGACGGCACGGCCACCCTGTTCGCGGCACTGCCGGACGGTGCTCTCGCCGCCCTCCTGATTGAGGTCAGCGACGACTACGGCTGCGCCTTCTCCCGCAAAGCGAATCGCGGTCGCCTGGCCCATCCCGCTGGCAGCGCCAGTGATTACCGCAACCTTGTTACTGACTCGTCCCATCGAAATGCTCCTTATTTTTTAGTGCCTTGCTCCGCTGACTCCGCTGCGGCAGGCACCGCGCCGCTGGCGCGGACTTAACCAGTTAATGCCTTGCTCCGCAGACTGCCAATTATAGCGCCGCCTCGCAGACTCGGCCGCTTCCTGTGCCGCAGGCACTGCGCCTCCGGCGCAAACGCATTTTAGACAATCGCAGTGCCCGGTTATACTGGACTCCCATGGCCGAACGCGAGATTATCGGTCCGCGCCACGACTCGCTGGTGAGCTATCAGGCTAACCAGCAATCTGCTGGTAGCCGCTGAAACCGCCAGAAACACTCCAAGCCCTTGACTGCGTAGAACTTTGCCTGTTTCAATGGTACCTAATCGGTAACAACCGATTTCGCCCAAGCGCAAGAAATTTGGCACCTATACGGTACCTAAAAACGGAGAAACGATGACCGAAGAGCTTACCGATCGGCTCGTAAAAACGATCGCCGCTCCCGCCGGCAAACAACTCGATATCTACGACAAGAAGGTGACTGGCTTAGCCCTGCGCGTCTCACCGCAGGGGCGACGCACGTGGAATCTGTTGTACCGCAGCGCTGGCCGCAAGCGTCGCTTGAAGCTGGCTACCTACCCGGTGATGAGCCTCGCGGACGCGCGCAAAGCCGCACTGACGCGCTTGAACGAGGTCGCCAACGGCAAGGACCCTGCTGCCCAAAAGCAACGGGAGCGTGCGGCCGAAACTTTCGCGGACCTCGTCACAGAATATCTTGAGAAGTGGGCACGACCGCGCAAGCGCACCGCCTACGAGGACGAGCGGATCTTAAATCGCGATGTGTTGCCGTCATGGCGCAACCGCCGGATTGATGATATCCACCGCCGTGACGTGCGCGCGCTGTTGGAGCGGATCGCTGACCGCGCACCGATTATGGCGAATCGCTGTGCGCAGCTGCTGTCGAAGGTTTTCAACTATGCAATCGAGCACGAACTCACCGAGACCAATCCTGTTTATAGGATGACGACGATTGGCGGGAAGGAGCGTGTCCGCGATCGCGTTCTGAGTCCTGAGGAGATCCGGGCGGTCTGGTTGGCACTCGACCAGGAGCCCGCCAAGGAACGCGACCTTTTTCGCCTAGGCTTGCTGACGGCGGCGCGCAGGGGCGAGTTGCTCGGTCTGGCTTGGAGCGAACTCACCGAGCCGGGTTGGTGGACGATCCC
>DATKML010000006.1:0-18992 GCA_035541875.1 Binataceae bacterium (SeqCode) | reverse complement strand
GTGCTGCGGCCTCGACGCTTTACACTTGACCCCGATGGCGATGCGCTCGCGGTCGGTGAAGGGGCGTTCCTTCGATGCCGCTGTGCGAAAGCTTCCCCAGGCTGTCCGACAAGCGCGGCAATAACGGCTACCGATGTAGCCAAGGAAAGAGCTCGAAACTTAAGCGAAATGGATGCCCTACAAAGGTATGTAACCAACGACCTTTATCCCCCCGGATATTTTTTGTAGCAAACGATCACGATCGATTGGGCGATCGCTGTGACTCGCTTGCCATAGGCTCTGCCAGCGTCCGGCACTCGGACGAGCGGTGGATCAGACAGGCCTCGCTTTTCAGCAAGGCTTGTACCTAGGGAACTCGATGTCGGAAAGGAGAAGAGAAAGAGAAGCGCAAAAAGGACAATCGTGAGCCCAGCGACTGATTAATTACGATTCGAACCGGCCAATGACAGGGTTAGAAAACCACCGCCCATCTAGATCCACCCCCACCAAGTCAACCAAGCTGACGCTTGCCTGCTTCAGAGCTGGCAGCATCTTGCAACAGTCGAATCGATCTTGCAACGTCAACTGCGGCTAATGCGGCAAATTGAGGCAATAATTACAATATGATAGTAATAGGTGATTATTACTAATCATCGATTCATAAACGACAATTTGTCAAGATTAACCGACTAGGAGCGCTAACGACGACCATTGCTAGCCTCGCGTGGCGGCAAACTCGTCAGTAGATAACGCGGCAAGGGTTGTTGAAGGATAAGCGAAACTCTTCTCAAGGTCTTCTTTTGCTAGCTTAGCAGTGCGCTAGATAAGCGCTCCAACGCGACAAAGGACCTGCTGGATAGCAGAGCCTAAGAAACGACCAGATTCACCCAAATAAATTATCGTCAAAACGCTTTAGCCATGATAGGTTTACTTGAGCACAGCTGGACGAATGGGATCTGAGCTAACTGATATAGCCATCATCGGGATGGCGGGCCGCTTTCCCAAGGCGCGGGATATTGCCGAGCTTTGGCGGAATCTGTGCGAGGGTCGCGAATCTATCACGCATTTTAGCGTCGAAGATCTAGAGATCGCGGACGCCCGCACAATTGCGCAGCAATCCAACTACGTCAGAGCGCGGAGCATAATGAGTGACGTCGACAAGTTCGATGCCTCATTTTTTGGCATTCTGCCTCGCGAAGCTGAGCTGATCGATCCTCAACATCGAGTTTTTCTGGAGTGTTGCTGGCAAGCCTTTGAGGATGCCGGTTATGACCCGCTGACCTACGAAGGCATCGCCGCGCTGTACGCCGGATGCAGTCCGGCCACGTACTTTCTGCGCTCGATCTGTAACCAACCGGATTTCATCGCACGCTACACAAGCGGCTATCAAACCGACAATTTGTACGCGATGTTGGGGAGCAGTTCTGACTTCTTGCCAACGCGGGTCGCCTACAAGCTGAACCTGCGCGGCCCGGCGTTCGCCGTTATGTGCGGATGCTCAACCTCGCTGGTCGCTGTCAGCCAGGCTTGTATGAGCCTGCAGAACTATCAGTGCGATTTGGCGCTGGCCGGTGGTGTCTCGATCACTTTTCCGCAAAAGCGCGGTTATCTCTACGAACAGGGTGGGATGGGTTCGCCCGATGGGCACTGCCGTACCTTCGACGCGAACGCTCAAGGTACCGTCTTCGGCGATGGAGCGGCGGTTGTCCTGTTGAAGCGTCTCAGCGACGCCTTAGACGATCGCGATAATATCTATGCGGTTATCAAAGGCTTTGGGGTCACCAACGACGGGACCGACAGAGTCGGCTTCACAGCTCCCGCGGTCGAGGGTCAGGCGCGAGCGATCGCGATGGCACATGCGAGTGGTGGTATCGATCCTTCGACGATCATCTACGTTGAAGCACACGGCACGGCTACACCGCTCGGCGATCCGATCGAAATCGCGGCGCTGACCAAGGCCTTTCGTCTTCACACTCAAGCGAAACAGTTTTGCGCGATTGGGAGCACCAAATCTGCACTTGGTCATCTCGACGCAGCCGCGGGAGTAACCGGGCTAATCAAAACGGCGCTCTCACTGAAGTATCGATTACTGCCGCCGTCGCTTAACTTCGAAAAGCCCAACCCGGCGCTCAATCTCGACGATTCGCCCTTTTACGTAAATACGCGACTCACCGAATGGCAGTCGACAGGCGAGCCTTTGCGGGCCGGGGTCAGTTCCTTCGGGATGGGCGGAACGAACGCTCATGTTGTGCTGGAACAAGCACCAAGCGTGGGCAGCGGTCCCGCTGCAAGCGGCCCTCGATTGATCCTACTTTCGGCTCGCAGCGATGAAGCCCTTAGCGAGTCGGCGAAGAATCTCGCCGATTTCCTCCAAGCTGATCGCTCGGTCGACTTGGCCGACGTCGCCTATACAACGATCGTTGGACGCCATTCGTTCGATACTCGGCGCGCGTTCGTCGTGAATGATGGCGATCACGCAATCGAGCTATTACGGCGCGCTGCGGCGGATAAATCCGCGGCGCAGGTAACACGCGGTAAAGCGCCAGGCGTAGTTTTCATGTTCCCCGGTCAGGGTGCGCAGTACGCCGGGATGGGACGGGCTCTCTATAAGAATTCGGCACTGTTCCGCGGGCATGTTGACCGAGCGCTGGAGGTCTTCGCACAGTCGACTTCATTAGACCCCCGCGGCATCCTCTTCCCCATTACCGATGAAGAGGCCGCTGCGGCCACGATTAGCAACACCGAGTACGCGCAGCCGGCCCTTTTTGTAATCGAATATGCGCTCGCGCAAACGTGGATCGATCTCGGGATCGAACCGAGCGCGATGATCGGCCACAGCATCGGCGAGTTCGTCGCGGCGTGCATCGCCGGTGTGATGTCACTCGACGATGCCGCGCGGATCGTGGCGGAACGCGGCCGCCTAATGCAGTCGATGCCGGCGGGTGCGATGACCGCCGTGCGCCTGCCCGAGGCGCAGCTCACCGAGTTGGCAAAAGGCGACATCAGTATCGCCGCAATCAATGCGCCTGCCCTTGGTGTTTTGGCCGGGCCGTTTGAGGCAATCGAGGCGCTCGAACGTCAACTCGAGAGCGAGAAGGTCATATATCGACGGCTGCGTACTTCGCACGCGTTCCACTCGACCATGATGGAACCGGCGGTCGGTCCTTTCGCCGAGCTGGTTCGGACCGTCGATCTGAAGCCACCGACAATCCCGTTCATCTCGAGCGTGACCGGTCGATGGATTAGCGATGAAGAGGCCGTTTCGCCGGAGTATTGGGCACGGCATCTGCGTTCGACGGTTCGGTTTTCGGAAGGAGTCGCGGAACTCCGCAACTCTGACTGGATATTGCTGGAGGTGGGTCCGGGCGGCACGCTAACCACGCTGGCGCGACAGCATCCGGGACGGCATCCTGCGCAGCTGATTCAGACATCGTTTCCCGAGCGCGGAACCGACGGCGCGAAAGAGGATTCGATCCTCGAAGCACTGGGCCAGCTGTGGATGCGCGGCGTGATGCCGAAATGGCCATCGCTCTTCGATGGCGAGGAACGCCGCCGCGTCGCACTACCGACCTATCCCTTTGAGCGCAAGCGCTTCTGGATTGAACCGCAGTTGGCGACCTCAGCCAGTAGCGCGATGACAGCCGTCATCGAAGGTTCGGGGCCAGCAGCCTCGGATACGAGCGAAGTAGTTTTCTCTCACAATCGTCTCGAGGCCAGTGACGCTCCCTCCACTGGCCTCGCTGCGGACATCTCACGCGGAGCGGAAGCAACAAGTATGGCATCAGCTCAGGCCGACACACGGGCCAGCCGAATCCGGCCAGCCCTCGAATCCATCTTTCAGGATCTGTCCGGCATGGATATCTCGGGTGCTGGCGAAGACGTCAGCTTCCTCGAGATGGGCTTCGACTCGCTTTTCCTGACGCAAGTATCCCAGGCGATCCAAACCAAGTTTGGAATCAAGATCACCTTTCGGCAGTTGCTCGACCAAGTCTCGACGCTCACAGCCTTAGTGGCTCATCTCGATAAAATGCTTCCGCCCGAATCTCTTCCAGCGCCCGCACCAGCGGCTCCCGCACCGACGCCCGCGATCGCCGTTGCGACTCCAGCTCCAGCGATCGTTCCGGGAGTTCCCGCTACCGGCGCGTCGATAAACGCGAGCAGCGCAGGGTTCGAAGATCTCTTTAAGAGCCAGCTTCAGGCGATGTCCGATCTGATCGCGCAGCAGATGAGCATGCTGCGTGGTGGCGTGGCAACGCCGGCCAACGCTGTTCCGGCAGCGGCCATCGCGAAGGAAGCTGCTCCGGTCGCGTCTCCCACAACCCGGCCGGAGGCGCCAAAAAACGGCCCTCAGCCGCGCAAGTTCGTCCCTTTCCGACCTGTCGCAGGTCAAGGCAAAGAGGAGATGACTACCGCGCAGATGGAAAATCTGCGCGTGCTCACAGAGCGTTACAACCAGAAGACGCAAGGCTCCAAACGACTGACGCAGGAGAATCGCGCCCATCTGGCCGATCCGCGAGTAGCTGCCGGCTTCCGCACCGAGTGGAAGGAACTGGTTTATCCAATAGCTACGGTTCGCTCGAAGGGTTCCAGGCTCTGGGATGTCGACGGCAATGAATATATCGACGTGGTCAACGGCTATGGCCCGATCATGTTTGGACATGCGCCGGATTTCGTCGTCGAGGCGATCGAGGAACAGCTCAAGATTGGCTTCGAGACCGGACCACAATCGCCACTCGCATGCGAGGTCGCCAAGAGAATCGCAGAGATGACCGGCACCGAGCGCGTCAGTTTCTGCAACACCGGTTCCGAGGCTGTCGTCGCCGCGTTGCGTTTAGCGCGCACAGTTACTGCACGCAACAAAGTCGTAATTTTTGCTGGTGCCTATCACGGCATGTTTGATGAGGTCGTGGTCAAAGCTGTGCCGGGTCCGGACGGACCGCGCTCGCTACCTGTTGCGCCGGGCATTCCACGCGAAAAAGTTGAAAACGTTGTCGTGCTCGACTACGGCACCGACGAAGCCCTGAGTTATATCGAGAACCATGCGAAGGAACTCGCGGCGGTGCTGGTCGAGCCAGTGCAGAGCCGCCACCCGGGTCTGCAACCGGTGGAGTTCCTGAAGAAGCTTCGCCGGATTACTGAAGAATCCGGCACCGCGCTTATTTTCGACGAAATCGTGACCGGTTTCCGGGTTCATCCGGGCGGCTGTCAGGCGCTCTTCGGCATCAAAGCCGACGTCGCTACATACGGCAAAGTGCTCGCCGGCGGATTGCCGATGGGTATCGTGGCGGGCAAAGCGGCCTTCATGGATGCACTCGACGGCGGGATGTGGCGTTACGGTGATGACTCATACCCCGAAGCAGGTGTTACCTTCTTTGCGGGAACTTTCGTTCGTCATCCGCTGGCGTTGGCCGCAACCAAGGCCGTACTCAATCATCTCCAGCAGGCAGGTCCTCAATTGTATGAGGACCTGGGATCGAAGACGGCTGGGATGGCCGCCGAGTTGAACGCCTTCCTGGAAGAGCGTCAGGTCCCAAGTCACGTCGATTCGTTCGGTTCGGTTGCGTACTTCACTTTCCCGACTGAACTGAAGTTTACGTCGCTGTTCTATTACTACATGCGGTTGCGCGGCATCTACATCCAGGAGGGCTTTCCGGTCTTCCTGACGACCGCGCATACAGCATCAGATATCGCGCATATCGTCGCGGCCTTTAAGGAATCGATTCTCGAGATGCAGGCGGCCGGGTTCCTGCCGGGCAAGACGGACAACGCAGTCAGTACAGCCACCGGTGCGAGCTACGCTAATGGGCTCAGTCACGCCGAGGTAGCAACTCCAGCTAAGCCGGCGGTACCATTGACAACCCGCGCACCGCTGACCGAATCGCAGATCGAGATTTGGCTATCAGCGGGTTTAGGCGACGAGCAAAACTGCTGTTACAACGAATCTTTCACTCTCAAGCTGACCGGCGAACTCGACCGGTCCGCATTGCAGCATGCGCTCGACGCGATTGTCGCGCGGCATGAGGCGCTGCGGACGAAGTTCGGTCCCAACGCTGAGTATCAGGAGTTTGTCGGCGATCTCAAAATCGCCCTGGTCGAAGTCGATCTCTCCTCGGCCGACGAAGCGACCAAGTCCGCTCAGCTCGCCGCGATTCTCGACAGTGACGCGCGCAAGCCCTTCGACCTCGTGAACGGGCCGCTGGTTCGTCTCCAACTGGTCAAGCTACGCCCCGACGAGCATCACCTGATCGTCACAACGCATCATATTGTCTGCGACGGATGGTCGACGAACGTCATCCTCGACGAACTCTCACAGCTCTACAGCGGCTATCATGTAGGCAAGCCGATCGAACTGCCCGCACCGATAGGCTTCGGAACTTACGCACGCACACAGGCGGAGCATTTCGAGGGAGAGTCAGGAGCGACCGCGGAGAAATACTGGCTGGAACAGTACCAGCAACTGCCACCGCCGCTTGATCTGCCAATCGATCGCCCGCGCCCGCCGATCAAATCGCACGAGGGTGCAACGCGCCGCCGCACGATTCCGGTCGAGTCTTATCGTGCGATCAAGGCGGCAGCCGCGCGCCAGAAGTGCACGTTGTTTGTGATGCTGCTCGCCGGGTTTGAAGCGGCACTCAGTCGCTTGAGCGGTCAGGACGACATCGTCGTAGGTATTCCTTCAGCCGGTCAATCGCTCCTCGAAGACGAAATTCTGGTCGGTCACTGTGTGAACTTCCTCCCTCTGCGAGGAAGACTTACGGGCGATCCGACGATGACTGATTTCCTGGCGCAGACGCGCAAGACGCTGCTCGACGCCTACGACCACCAGAACTATACCTACGGTCGTCTGGTGCGTAAGCTCTCGATTCGCCGCGACCCGAGCCGTCTCCCGTTGCTTGAAGTACAGTTCAACCTGGAACGTGTTGGCGGTGGGATGGACTTCGCCGGACTCAAGGCCGAGGTCGATCCGAATGCCAAGGCGTTCGTTAACCACGATCTCTTCCTCAATGTGATCGAATCGGATCAGGGCCTAACCCTCGATTGCGATTACAACACGCGACTGCTCGACGCGGGCACCGTGGATCGCTGGTTGGGTCATTTCCAGACGCTGCTCGAAGCGGCAGCTCAGGATTCGAACCGGCCGGTATCGCGACTGCCGTTGCTTTCGTCTGATGAGCGGTCACACCTGCTCGAGGATTGGAATCAGACCGCGGCCGTCTATCCACACGACCGCTGTATCAATCAGCTTTTCGAGGAGCATGTCGAGCGCACTCCAGACGCAGTCGCGGTAGTCTTCGAGGATCAGTCGCTGACCTATCGCGAACTCGATCGTCGCGCGAATCAGTTGGCAGTCTACCTGCGCAAGTCCGGTGTCGGACCAGGGACGCTGATCGGCCTTTTCATCGATCGATCTATCGAAATGATGATAGCGCTGATGGGCGTGCTCAAGGCGGGTGCCGCCTACGTGCCAATGGATCCGACCTATCCTGCCGAGCGTATCGCGCACGTTCTCGATGACGCCAAGCTGCCGATTCTGCTTACTCAGGAGAATCTCGTCACCAACCTGCCGATTGGCTCCGCTACGATTATCAAGCTGGACACCGACTGGAGCACGATCACTGCGACCGTTAACGGCGCGGTGCCGCCGGCGTCGGCTGGACCGGACGATCTCGCGTATGTGATCTACACGTCAGGCTCAACCGGTAGGCCGAAAGGCGTCGAGATACCTCATCGCGCAGTCGTGAATCTCCTGACCGCAATGGCCAAGTGTCCGGGCCTTACCGCCGCTGATACCTTGCTCGCCGTAACCACACTCTCGTTCGATATTGCGGGCCTGGAGCTCTATCTGCCCCTGTGTGTGGGAGCAAAGGTCGTCATCGCGAGCCGCGAAGATGCTGCGGACGGGGCTCGTCTGCTGACGCGGCTGGCTTCGTCGGAAGCAACTGTTATCCAGGCCACGCCGATTACCTTCCGACTACTTATCGAGGCTGGATGGAACAATAGCCGCCCGCTGAAGGTGCTCTGTGGTGGCGAAGCGCTGCCACGTGATTTGGCTAATGCGATCGCCGAGCGTGCCGGCGAACTTTGGAACATGTACGGTCCGACCGAAACGACAATTTGGTCCTCAACCGTCCGGATCGTCGCCAGTGAAGGTCCCGTCGTAATTGGGCCGCCGATAGCCAATACTCAGTTCCATGTCGTCGATACGAACGGTGAACTGACGCCATTTGGTCGCCCGGGCGAGTTGCTAATCGGAGGCGACGGCCTTGCCCGCGGCTACTTCAATCGGCCGGAACTGACGGCGGAGAAATTTATCCGCAATCCTTTCAGTACCGATCCTAAATCGCGCCTCTACCGCACCGGCGATCTGGTGAAGCGTCTCGGCGACGGCACCTTTGAGTTCCTCGGCCGCCTCGATAACCAAGTCAAACTGCGCGGCTATCGGATCGAGTTAGGTGAAATTGAGGCCGTCCTATCGCGCTACCCGGCGGTGCGCGAGGCCGTAGTGGCTTTGCGCGAGGATATTCCTGGTGAGAAGCGGCTGGTCGCCTATGTCGTCACGGAACAGCAAGCCTTGGCGATCACCGCTGTCCGTGAGTTCCTGACGGGCAAGCTTCCCAACTATATGCTGCCCACGGCTTTAGTGCGGATGGCCGCGATACCACTCACGCCTAACGGCAAGGTTGATCGCAAGGCCTTGCCGGCACCCGACACCTCAAGCAATCAGCGTTCGACCGAATACGTAGCACCTCAAACTGACGAAGAGCGGAAGCTCGCGGCAATCTGGGCCGAGGTCCTGCGCGTTGAGCGCGTTGGGGTACAAGATAATCTGTTTGAATTAGGCGCGGATTCGTTGCATATCTTTCAGATAGCAGCTCGAGCAGAAAAAGTTGGAATCAAACTGGCACCCATCCAATTTCTCAAGTACCGCTCCATTGCGGCATTGCTTGAGCAAGCGCCTACGGCGGGGCCCACGATGCCGCCGATCACTCGCGTCTCACGTGCCAAATATCGTGTTGAGAGGCCTTCATTCTGAGCGCCGTCGCTCTAACAGGGCCGGGAACAACCGGCAAGGTGGACATGGCTGCCGCAGAAGGGGAAGACATTTACGTACTTCCTAGCTCGTTCGGGCAGGAACGCTTTTGGGCGCTCGATCGACAGGATCCCGGTAACCCTACCTGGAATGTTCCAGCCCGTTTCCGGCTTGAAGGAGAACTCGATGCAACGCTGCTCGAACGCGCCTTCAACGCAGTAATCGAACGGCACGAAGTTCTCCGCACCGTTTTTCGCCCAAGTGCCGAAGGACCGCTCGCTCAGGTTATCGCCCCGTCGCTTAAGTTGACCCTTAACATGGTCGACCTGCGATCGCTCGATAAGGCGGAGCGCGATGCGGAGGTTGATCGCCTTTCTTTCGAAGAAGCGCGTCGACGTTTTGATCTCACCAAGGGGCCGCTCTGTCGCATCGGTTTGTTACGTATCGGCGATCGCGAGCATATCCTGCTCTTCACGCCGCATCATTCAATCGCCGATTATATTTCGATTGGCCTGATCACGGACGAAATCGGCGCATTCTACGAATCCTACGTTCGCGGGATTGCACCAGCTCTTCGGGAACCACCAATCCAGTACGGTGATTTCGCGGTATGGCAGCGCGAGCAGGCCAATAGCGAGATTGTACAGAGCGAACTGTCATACTGGACCAAGCAGCTCGAAAATCTCACTCCGGTCGATTTCCCGACGGATTCTCCGCGACCGGATTTTCCGACTTACGACGCCACGATTACGTCGCTGTTGCTACCTCCGCATCTCACTGACACGATTCGCGATATCGGCACCCGTCACAGCGTGACGTTTTTCAATACCATGTTGTCGATACTGGATGTGCTGCTCTATCAGTACACTGGTGAGACTGACCTCGGTGTCGCGACTCAGGTCTCCGGACGGACTAGCGTCGAACTTGAAAAGCTGATCGGTCTCTTCGCTAACACCATTGTTCTGCGGGCAAATCTAGCCGGTAACCCTACCTTGGGCGCACTCCTGGCTCAGGTTCAAGATACCGGTACTGAAGCGTTGGCGCGGCCCAACGTACGCTTCGAGCAGGTCCTGGAGGCGTTGCGGCCCAACGATTACCCGAACCATCACACCCTGTTCCGCATTAACTTCATCTGCCAACGCGACCCGGTTAAGCCGATCGAGTTTGCGGGCATCAAGCTCACAGTCATCCCTTCGAAATCGCAGGGTGCTCTTTATGAGCTCAATGTGTTTTTGATCCAGCGCAACGAAGGATGGCGACTGGCCTGTGAGTACAACACGGATCTCTTTAGAGCCGAGACGATAGTCGCCCTGCTGGAAAACTACCGCCGGCTCCTTGAGGCGATCGCGGAGAATCCCGATCGCCACCTCGACGATTTTCCGAGGCCGCAAATCCCAGGACCTCCATCTGCAGCAGAAGAGCCTGTACCTCCGGTGATGGTCCCTGCACCCTCAGCGGAGAACGTAGAACCTGCGGTAGCTTCGGCAGAGCGGACCGATGAAGACCACGCCGATACGGACGAATACGCTTTCGACCTGACGCTTGAACAGCAGCGCTTCTGGCAACTCGATCAGTTGATGCCCGGTAATCCCACGCTCAACATGCAGGCGGCCTTTCGCCTGCACGGGCCCCTCGCACTCGAAGCTCTGCAGCGCGCCTTCAAGGAGCTCTCTCGACGCCACGATATTCTGCGCACTACCTTCGAAGCGGCGTCCGGCTCGGTCAAGCAGATCGTCCATCCCTCATCGACGCTGGCGATCCAGGTACGCGAAATGCCAACGGATCTGCCCCATCGCGACGATGAAACGCGCCGCATCGCTCAAGCTGAAGCGGCAATCCCATTCGATCTGACTCAGGGACCTCTCATACGGGCCGCGCTCGTTGCGTTCTCCTCGGACGACCATCTCCTGATGATCACGATGCCGCATATTATCTGCGACGGATGGTCCGACGGCGTTCTCGTGCGCGAACTAACGACGCTGTACGAAGCCTATTCCAGCGGACACTCGTCGCCATTGCCGGAACCTTCAATACAATACGTAGACTTTGCCTGCTGGCAGAGAGATTGGCTGGAGGAAGCTGACCTTAGTAACGATCTAGGTTTCTGGAAGCAGAAGCTTTCCGGTCAATTGCCCTTGTTGGAACTGCCGGCTGACCATCCACCGGCACCCGGGATGGTCGCCGTGGCTGATACTGCGACCATCGAAATTCCTCGGGATTGCGTGGATCGGCTAAAGGATTTTTGCAAGCGCGAAGAAGTGACTTTGTTCATGTTCTTCCTCGCTGTGTTCAAGACACTGCTTTATCGTTACTCAGGACAGGAAGATCTTCTCATCGGATCGCCAGTTGCAGGACGTGCTCCTGAAACTGAAAACGTGATCGGTCCTTTCTCGTATCCAATCTGTATGCGCACCAATCTGGCCGGTGAACCCTCGGTGCGCGAACTTCTGCATCGCATACGTGACGTTGCCCTCGAAGCATTGGCCCACAAGGACCTGCCTTTTGGACGCGTACTGGAAGATCTGCAAATGGATCAACTCCAGGGACGTAGTTCGCCATTCCAGTTCTACTTTCTTCATCAGACGGCCTTTCTGCAGCCGGCCAAAACGGGAGAGCTGTCCTGGGCTCCACTCACCTGGGTCAGCCCTGGCACATCTTTCGATCTCCACCTCGCTACGCTCGAGCGGCCCGACGGTATCGTTGCGCGTCTAGAATACAAATCGGCGATGTTCGAACCTACGACGATCCAGCGGATGATGGACCATCTGCGAGCGATCGTTCAGGCCTTCGTGGAGAATCCGCAAGCGCGCATCAACGAACTGAAGCTGGAAACAACGGAGTACTCTCATCCGCTTTCTGCCGCAGACCTTAAGGGCTTGATCCCAATCGAGGCCGCCGCCGGGCAGGGCGCGAAACTACTGGTTTGTGATCGCTACTTGCGACCGCAGCTAACCGGTATTCCCGGGGAAGTCTGCATCGCCGGTCTCAAGCCTTCGAGCACTGATAACGGCGATTTGAAGTTCGGCGCCGCTCCCGGTGGAGAAAACCTGCTCCTAACCGGTCGCATAGGCCGTTATCGAGCCGACGGAACGATCGAAGATTGGGGCCGTCCCGATCAGCATCTCGATCTACGGGGCTGTCGGCTGCCGCTCGCCAAGCTGGAAGACGCTTTGCGAGCCCATCAGGCTGTTCTCAAGTGCGCTGCCATACCGACAAAAGGCCCTGCCGGAGACCAGCGACCGTTGGCCTACGTTGTGGCAGATACGAAAGTCGCTGGATGGCCGACACCAGAGCGGAATTTCCGTCTACGTCGCGAGTTATGCCAACTGGCTGAAGAGCGATGCCCCGACTATCCGAAGCTGCTCGCGATAGCGCTTGTCGATGCGTTGCCGGTCGATAGTAACAACGAGGTCATCCGGAACAGCCTGCCTCCGCCTCCACCCGAAGCCTACGAGCTCGGCAGGCTCGTGGCGCCGCGCGATGAACTCGAGACGGCGCTGGTGAAGCTGTGGGAAGAGGCATTAGGAATCAAGCCGATCGGAGTGCATGACAGCTTCTTCGATCTCGGTGGTAACTCGGTAATCGCAGCGCGTCTATTCACACAGATCAACGAGACCTGGAAGCGGCATTTCCCGCTCTCAACGTTGTTCGCGGCGCCGACGATTGCTGAAGTCGCTCATCTACTGAAAGATCCCGATTCATCCACGGGCGCGTCCTCGCTCGTTTCGATTCGTGCGCAAGGCACCCAGCCGCCACTTTTCATCATCTCCGGTATCGGTGGGAACGTCGTGCGCTTCCATGCACTGAGTAAGTTGCTGCGCGAGGATCAACCGGTCTATGCCCTGCAACCTCCGGGCCTAGACGGACGCGAGCCTTATTATAATTGCATCGAGGATTTGGCTGCGCATTTCCTTCGCGCGATGCGGACGCTGCAGCCGAACGGCCCGTACTACTTAGTTGGTTACTCTTTCGGCGGTATCGTCACCTTCGAGATCGCGCGTCAGGTCCTCGCCTCGGGCGATAAGGTTGCGATACTGGCGATGCTCGACGCACCGGAATGGCGCTACGATATCCGGCGCGTCGCCAATGCTCCCTTGAATGCAAAGCTCAAGCGCTATGGACGAATCCTGCGGACAGTGATGACGGATTCGGGCCGCTTCAAATATCTGGGGAGCCGCCTTCATAAGCGTTTCACAAAGGTCTCCTATCAGGTCTACAAAAAGATGGGATGGGAGTTTCCGCACCATATCGGCGATATCCAGGACGTTAATATATACGCGGCCGAGCACTATGTGCCCCAACGCTGCGACTGCCACATCACCGTGTTTCGCAGCAAGTATTTCTACAAGACGCCTCTGGACGATGAGGCCCTTGGGTGGATGCCGTACGCCGCCCGCGGTGTGGAGAGTCACGAGATTCCGGGTACCCATGACGATATAACTTCGGAGCCCAACGTCCGGAGTCTCGCGGAAAAGCTTCAAGACTGTATCGATAAGGCTCGCGCCGAGCTTTGAGCGATACCCGATCCCGTCGGCCTCACAGCAGGACAGCTGGGCAGACGGATGCGCTCGCCTGATCAACTGAAGCGATTGCGCTAAGGCCGCAGCCCACGTTCAATCGAGTGGGTATGGGCCAACAGCGCGCACCTCAGGAATTCTTTTTTTATCGCGGCCGTACTGCGCTTTACGCGCTGCTGCGCGCTCTGGATATACATCCCGGCGATGAGATCCTGACTCAGGCATATACGTGCCTCGCGGTCGTCGCTCCGATCCTCGGCGTGGGCGCCATTCCCATTTACGCGGATATTACACCGGAGCGCTTCAGCTTCGATCCCGGATGCGTCGAGCGTCTGATTACGTCACGCACTCGCGTTATGATCATTCAGCATACCTTCGGCATTCCGGCCGAAATTGATCCGCTGCTCGAGATCGCGCGTCGCCATAATTTGACGGTGATTGAAGACTGTGCCCATGTTAGCCAAGGCAGCTATAGGGGCCGACCGTTGGGCTCTTTCGGTGCCGCATCTATCTATTCCTTCCAATGGAGCAAACCGTTGGTCGTCGGACGCGGTGGCTCGGCGGTCATCAACGATCTTGCTTTGGCCGAACGGGTCGACAAGCTCTATCAGGATTTCGCGTGGCCGGGCCGAAAAGATCGAGCCATCATCAACATACAGTACACTATCTTCAACTTGATCCGACGGCGCAAAATCTTCGATTACCTGCGCCGTGCGATCCGCGCTATTTCGCCGTCAGCCACTGGAACCATTCGCGCAGAGGAACTCGACGGCAAGATCACGGACGAATACAACCTTCGGATGGCGCCGAACCTGCAGCGGCGGATCGTAGCGAAACGGCGCGACGAGCCAACGGCAATCGCCCGCAAGCGCGAACTCGGAAGACGACTGCACGCGCATCTGCAAAGCCTCGGTGCGTCACCACTAAACCTTCCATCCGATGTCGAGACGACTTTCCTGCGTTATCCAGTCCTTACCAGCGACAGGGACCGAGTAATCCAATTAGGCCGCGAGCGCCATCTCGAAATCGAGCAGTACTACACTTCTCCGATCGACCCACTTGGGCGCGGGGATTGGCCGCGCGTCAGATATCGGGCGGAGAGCTGCCCACGCGCAGAGGCCGCCGTCGCGCATACCGTCACAGTCCCGATCCACGCATGGACCACCGATGAGACCTGGAACAAGGTGATGGCTTTCTTTTCTGAAATGAGAGAGCGAGGGCTGTTGCGCCCTCGCCTCGATCCCTAGCCTAAGTCGATGTCTAGCGTGATCCGCGACGCCAGATACAAACCCGGATCGTGTCGCAAATCACCATAAGATCGAAGACTAGGCCGGCTCGCTTTACGTAGAAGAGGTCGCGGGCAAGTACCTCTTCGTGGCTGCTGACACTGTCGGAATAATCGCAACGGATTTGGGCCCATCCGGTGATTCCCGGCGGCACGGCAAGGCGCAGCTTAAAGAAAGGCGAAGACTCAAGTTGTGCCGAGTGCAACGGATGGAACGGGCGCGGGCCGACGATGCTCATATCGCCGCGAATCACGTTGATCAACTGCGGTAACTCGTCGAGATGCAACAGGCGAAGCACGGCTCCGACACGAGTAATCCGCGGATCGCGTTCGTGAGTGGTCCAATGAGGTCCATTGGTCACTTTGATATCGCTGTGCATCGAGCGAAACTTGAACATCTTGAAGCGCCGGCCATTGCGACCCACTCGCTCCTGGTTGAAGAAAACCGGACCGCGTGAGTCCAGCTTGATCGCGATAGCTACCGCCAGCCAGAGCGGAGCGGACAGGATCAGGGCGATCGAACCTAAGGTGATATCGCGAATGCGGCGCAGCGCCTCTCGCACCGTGCCGCTCCGTCCGTAGGACGGAAAGCCGATTTCGCGCAGCAGATGGTTGCCAAGAGCCACGCGGCCCAGCGCGCGTTCACAAAAGTCGCTGAGACAGATCGCTTCGATACCTTCAGCCATACACTTCTCAAGGAAGTCCTCGGCTCCCGGCGTGTTAAGTCGTGCATCCTCAACAACGACATACCGCAACCTGGAGATAGACTCGCGCGAGGTATTCATGATTTGCGCGAAACCGTCCCCCAATTGCTGCATTCTGATACCGACTGCCTCAAGGCCCGAACGATTCTTTTCCAGTTGCCCGAGCGCATCGGCGGAACCGATAAATCCTATAGGTGTGCAGCGCTCGGATGGAAAGCGCACAGCAATCAACGCCCGACCTGCGACAATGAAGCCCACCGTGAGCGCCAGCTGCGGAGCTAAGGGAAAATCATCCGACAGAAGCCCGACCTTCTGGCCTGCCGCGATAGTAACGGCGCTCAGTCCGAAAGCTAGTGACAGGTTGAGCAGATACTCGCCCTTGGTCGTACGCTCGTCGAGTTGATACAGGTCCATCAGGTAAAACGATGCCTGATAGACAACCGCCAACATCACGGCAACAACACCAGCGTTCGGCCAGCTGTTGGAAAACGATGAACTCGCAAAGATAGCGATTAGGCTACTTATCAGTAGCCAAGCCGAATCGCTGATAAAAAGAGTAACTTTCTTGGCGGATAAATAGCGTCCACCCAACCGCAGGCTGGCTGACCTTGCCTTGATCAGCTTGGGTGCCACCAGCTCCCGCGAACGAACATACGCTACACACATCTTTGCTTAACTAATTCCGTTGGGCGAGAACGTTCCGTGAGACCAACTTCACGCGACCCAGGATGCCCGCACTGAGCAGTGCGAGACCAAATATCAGCGAATTTCCCGGTCCCTGGATGAGTTCCTGAAACCACACGCAGACAGCAGCCATCACGACCATCAGGCCAACCCACCCTAAGGGCAAGAGACCTTCTGGCGCGTGCTTCGTGAAATCTGGGGTTTCAGCGAGAGTAAGGGCTAAGTTACCGTGCTCCATTGCGGGAGCATTATCCGATTAGCCACGAGATTCGTCTGTGAAAAATTAACGCAATATTAGCTCAGTCTAGCCTATCATAAACAATTACAAGCGACTTATCGCCGTCCGTTGTTCTTTCTGCAAATTTAAAGCGCTCTTAGATCTAGATAAGGTTCTTGACTAAGCTGTAAGAACCCCGAATCAGTGGATGCGACCATCGTATCTTTAGCAAAAACGTCGATAAGTCGCCTCGACGCAAAACGAAAGAGGCCGCCCAACATTGGGGCGGCCTCATGTACAATTCAGGATCGAGTGAGATCAACTGAAATCTCGTTCCGCTTCGCCATAGCCGTAGCCGTATTTGTAGCCGAGGCGTCGGGAGGTGGTGAAACTCGCCTCGTACCGATTCAGCACGACGTCGAGTTTTCGGGCATGCCCCAGCAATCCCAAGGCTTTCTTCACTAAGGCTCGCGGGGTGTGATTTGCGGCAACAACAAACAGCACCGCGTCAGCCAACTCCGCCAGAATCTCGCTCTCCGGCGCAGCGAGCACCGGGGATGCATCTATCAGAATGTATTGCTCTGGATCCATCTCCCGCGCACGCCCGATAAAGTCCCGCATCCGCGGCCCGGCAATCAACTCGGTGGCGCTTTCGGCCACTTCCTGACTAGAGACGAGACTCAGCCCAGGCAATCCCGTAGCCGTCAACGACTCTTTGAAATCGGCGCGTCCGGCCAGAAAGCTATATAGGCCCGTTAAGGGTGAGAGCCCGAAGGATTGGTAGAGCGAGGGCTTGCGCAAGTCGGCGTCTACCAACGTGACGTGCGAACCGTTGGAGGCCAACGCCAACCCCAGATTCAACGAAACAAAGCTCTTTCCTTCGTTTGGGAGTGAACTGCAGACGAGGATGACACGTTCGTGGGCGGCGCTCGTCCAACTTTGCAGCCACACCCGCAGCAACTGAAACTTCTCGGCGGCCGGCGTCGCGTTCTCATCACCGATAACGATCGAAGGGGCCTCGTGATTACCGACAATCTCGTTGCCGGCAACGATCCGCCAAAGCTTGCTGATCCAGCCCGGCGTCGATGCTTCAGCCACTTCCCGATCCAGGACCCGTCGCGAGGACCTTACATCGCGCAGAAATTCGTCGCGGTTAGCTCCTTCACGTTGCGCAGCCGCTTTCTGCGAGTCCCCGCGTATAGACGTTGTCGAGTCCGCCGATGGAGACTGAGTTCTGGCAGGCTGTTCAACGCCCGCGAGAGGCTCGGTCTGACTTTCTGAATGCCAGAAGCCTTCGCGTTCGGCCCGTTTGAGTGCTTTGTAGACGTTACTCATGAACCACTCTCACTTGATCGGCATGGGGTTGCGCCGCGGGTCTGTTGATTTGTACGGCGCTTGATTCCGTAAGCGCGTGCTGCGTCGAGAAGATTCGCTGGCCAACTCCTGATAGCGACGCCAAAAGCTCGCGAGGGTTGATCGAGGCCAACACCAAAACCTGGAGAAGGATCAATACTACGAGCCCGAACACGCGGCGCAACGACCAACCGGAAATCGGGATCGCAACCGGCGCTGCGTTGGAATTCGAAGCAGGCTGTGACCGCGTCGTGATGCTCGCTGGCTTGTGATCAAGCCCTAGATTCCTGGCCACCGACTCGATAGAGGACTTCTCGATACGCCGCTTATTTTCGCCATAAGACGCGAGCATCGCATTGTCGCAGATCAGATTGATAATTCGCGGCAACCCTTCCGAGTACTGAAAGACTTTCTCGCACGCCGCCGGCGTAAAGGGCGACTCGGTCGCACCCGCAATGCGCAGACGATTGTCGATATATTCCATCGTCTCTTTCGCATTGAGCGGTTGCAATCGATGGCGCATCGCGACGCGCTGTCGTAGCGCGCGAAACTCCGTCGAGTCGAGCATCGCGTCGAACTCCGGCTGACCGGCGAGAATAATCTGGACGAGCTTGCTCTGTGACGTCTCTAGATTGGAGAGCAGGCGGATTTCTTCCAGAACCTGAGGCGCGATACCCTGCGCTTCATCGAAGATCAGCACCAGATTACGTCTTGCCGCATGCCGCGCAAGCAAGTAGCGATTCAGTTGTTCGCGGCGGCGCGAGGCGTCCCCAAGAGTGATCTCCCATTCAGCTTCCATCGCTCGATAAAGCTCATCGAGTGACAGCGGAGGGTTGAAAATATAGGCGGTCTGAACGTCTTCACCGACACGATCGAGCAATGCTCGCAGCAGTGTGCTCTTGCCGGTTCCAACCTCTCCCGTCAGTACTGCAAATCCTCGGCGGGTCTCAACCGTGTACTGTAACTGTGCCAGAGCTTCGCGGTGGCTTTCCGCAAGATAGAGAAAGCTCGGGTCAGGGTTCAGGCGGAAAGGCTCCTGACCACAGTTGTAGTAGTGTTCGTAAATACCCATGGTTGCGACTTTAGCGAATCGACGCTGAGATCCAGATAGCGCTCGCACCGATCAGCACGGCGAGCGAGGAAAATGCGGCGGCGCGCAACCAAAGGTTATGTCCTTGCTGCTCCGGCTCTAACTCATCCAGCTGAGGGATTGCCACGGCTA
>DATKML010000005.1:0-84121 GCA_035541875.1 Binataceae bacterium (SeqCode) | reverse complement strand
GTGATTGCCGGCTGCTTCCTCCGCCTCCGCGCCCAGATGATGGTCCATCTCGGCATTCAGCATCCGCTCCGCCAGCCGCTTCTTCAGTTCGTCGACCAAACCGCCGCTTTCGAAGACCGTCGCCGCATCCCGTCCTTCCAGCAGTCGGTCCAGCACCTCATCTGCAATCCGCTCTTCCTTGTTCGCCGCCATACCTTCCTCCTGCCCTTACGGGCTTCATTGTATGGCTCAAGAACACGAAATTTCCGACACCCTCATAGCTGCACGGCAGGGAGCGCGCCAAAAAAGGTTCTCGCCCCTATCGTCATGAAAGCCTTCGCCAAGCTGCCGGAAGCAATCCGGTCGCTACCGCGGTTTCCGGTCCCGGTTGCGGTCGCGATCGGGCTCGCCATTATTCTTAATTTGCAAGAGGCTGGCGCCATCAAGCTAGGCGATGCGCTTGAGAGCCAACTAAATTTACGCCTCGATTGGCGCTTTCTTGGCCAGTCTCGCGGCCCATCTATGGGCGATCGGCCGCCGAGTCTCCACGCCGCTCAACCTTATGGCGGCAATAACAGCGGCTGCGGCCGCCACGCTAATTCAGTATCTCCACGGTACTCTCGACAGCCAAAACCTGATCGTTCTGCTCGGTCTTTTCCTGGTTACGATGGTAGCCCCTTATCTGCGCCCGCAAGTCATCATGGCCTTCTGGCGCTTCAATCTCCAACTAGGTGTCGCTATCGCGATGGCCCTCGTCGCGCTGGTCGTTGTATGCGGCGGACTATCGCTGTTACTCGCGTGTCTCACGTTCCTATTCAACATTGGGTTTGGTCGATCTTACGGTCACATCTGGACCACTGGGGCGGTCCTCTTTGTGCCGCTCTTTGCTGCCACGATGGTCCCGGAGGATCTCGATCAGCGCTTTACCTTGAGCGCGGAGCCGGACCTTATCGAGAGCGCGGTCTCGACCGTGCTCAACCTCGCACTTGTTCCGCTAATTCTGATCTATTCAGCGGTGCTGCATGTCTATGCAGTGAAGATCGCGATCTACCGCTCGCTGCCCAAGGGCGAGATCGGTTGGATGGTGCTCGCGTTCGGCGCGATTGGCACCGTGAGTTACATTGGTCGCGTACCCGTGGCGCGAGGCGGGTTATCGTCCACTGCGATGGTTCATCCGTTCGTGGTTTTGGCTGATGATCGTACCCACGATAATGCTGCTGAGCGCAGTGCATCAGCGTATCAGTGCGTATGGAGTCACACCGGAGCGCTATTGCCTGGTGCTGTTCGCGCTATGGTTGGCGGCGCTGGTGGCGTATCTAGGAGCGGCGCGTAACAGCATGGACTTGCGCGTTATTCCGGCGAGCCTCGGGATCGGCCTAATCCTCTCGTCGGTGGGTCCGTGGAGCGCCGTGGCAGTATCGGTTCGGAGCCAATTCGCGCAGCTGCAGCAGGTCCTGAGCGAAAAGCATCTGCTCGACGAAAATCGCCTGCGCATCGATCCGCCGCGCATGAAGACGTTTCAAAATCTCGAGGCAACCAATAAACGCGTCGCGTCGATCGTGAAGGCGCTCTACGACCTCGATGCGCTTGACCTCTTAGCCCCGATGTTCGCGAACGTAACCGACAGCCCGTTCGTCAAGCCTCAGGATGCGGAAGAACGCTTCGCTGCGTTCGGCTTTACCCGCTGGGGAACCCCGCCGGAACCGCCGCGGAAGTCCTCACCTGCTCCGGTTGGTATAAGCATCAATGCAGGCAACTATAGCCGCATGATCGGTCCCTTCTGGATCGAACAAGAAGGACTCGAAGGTTGCGATGCGCTCTGTCCGATGACCTCTGATCTGACGATCGTGGGAGTACCTCTCGCGTTCTCCGGCACCACTCTAACGGCGGGTACCAGCGGTGCGACGGTGAGCTTTGATCTCAGTTCTCTTATCAAGCCCAAGCCCGCTGCCGGAAAACCAGCATCGATCATAACACTCGAAGCACGTGAGGGACGTGATCGAGCCTTGCTCATCGCTGTAAGACCTCCGCTCAGTACCGTTCCGCCCGATAATCATTTCACCACCTGGTTGTTATTGAAGTCGCCTTCAGTCACGGCGAAATGACCTTCTGCTCTTAGCGACTTCTGACCCTCGTAAGCTGATCAGCAGCCCGATGCTTCCCTTGCATCTCGGGGGCGCCTCCGCCTATCAGAGAGAAGCAATCAATCTCGGCGCAGGAGCATTTATGGGCAAATTAGACGGCAAAGTGGCGGTAATCACCGGCGCGGCCAGCGGGATGGGACGAGCGACGGCGATCCGCTTCGCCAAAGAAGGAGCGGCGGTCGTAGTTGCTGATCTCAATTCGCAGATGGGCGAGGAGACGATCGCGGAAATCGCGGCGGCCGGCGGTCGCGCCGTTTTTCAGCATACCGACGTAAGTGACGACGCCGCGATCAAGGCGATGATCGATCGTGCGGTTAAGGAATACGGCCGGCTCGATATCACTTACAACAACGCCGGTATCGGCGGAGCCACTGGTCTGCTCGAGGAGACCACCGCTGCTGACTGGGACAAGAGCTTTGTGATTCTCACGCGCGCGGTTTTCTCAGGAATCAAGTACTCGATCGCGCCGATGCGCAAAGTTGGTGGCGGCTCGATTATCTCGACTTCATCAGTCGCAGGGTTGCGCGGCGTCGCTGGATTGCATGCCTACAGCGCGGCGAAGGCTGCAGTGATCAGTTTGACCGAGAGCGCGGCGATCGAACTCGGCCGTGATCGTATCCGCGTCAATTGCATCTGCCCCGGTGGCGTACTGACGCCGCTGGTTTATCGCGGGATGCGTGGTGGTGAGGAGGCTGCCCGCAAGAGCATGGATCGAGCGCAGCCATATCCGCGGGCCGGGCGACCTGAAGATATCGCGGCGATGGCCCTTTTCCTCGCGAGCGACGATGCCGAGTGGATTACGGGAACTGCAATGGTTGTCGACGGTGGGATGGCGACCGGTAATCAGCGGATCAAATACGGCAGTGGTTTCTCGGGGCCGTCCTTTGAGCGTAAGGACCGCACCAACGAGTAGTCGCATAGCGCGGTAGCAAATCGAGGAGAGCATCATGGCAAAAATTGATTTCAATAAGATCCCGAAATATTCGGAGTTGCCGATCAAGGCCGGCGCACCGGCGCATTCGAACTGGGGCGTCTTTGGCGATGACGACGAAGTCGGATGTTTCAACTTCCTTACGCCTGAAGGAATCGTCGAAGCGGCCAAGCTGATTCGCGAGGGCAAAGTCTTTCGCCTCGATAATCAGGTTGGTTACGCGAATCCGCCGATCGGCGGTCGGGTCGAGACCAAGGCAACGGTTAAGAGCTACGAGGAGTACGGCATCCTTGCATTCGACGACGTGCTCGATAATTACAACACGCAGGAAGGCACCCAGTGGGACGGCCTGCGTCACGTCGGCTTCACCTGGGAGAAGAAATTCTACAACGGAGTCACACCGCAGGAGCTCAAGACCACCTCGAAGATCGGCGTGCATAAGTGGAAGGACAAGATCGTCGGGCGCGGCCTGGTGATCGACGTCTATCGCTACTGCACCAACGCGGGACGCAAGATCAATCCGCTCGAGCCGGAAACCTATTCACTCGACGAATTGAAGGGTGCGCTCAAGGCGCAGAAGTGCGAGCTGAAGCCGGGGACGGTTCTGCTCATTCGTACCGGATGGATGAACGCCTATTACAATGCATCGCCCGAAGTGAAGAAGAGCCTCGGATCGCTCGAAAATGCCAAGGGATGCGGTGTGCAGGGCGGCCTGGCGATGGCTGAATGGCTATGGGACAACCGCGTTGCCGGACTTGGTACCGACGCGTTCGCGGCGGAGGCTTATCCGTTCGACAGCCAGGACAAAGAATCGCTGCATATGCTGGCGCTGCCGCTGCTCGGGCTGTCGTTGGGAGAGCAGTTCAATCTAGAAGATCTGGCCGAGGATTGCGCCAAGGACGGCCGCTACGAGTTCATGGTTGTATCGGCGCCGCTCAACGTGGTCGGCGGTTACGCCTCGCCGCCGAATATCGTGGCGATTAAGTAGGAACCGGCTTGGGACCTCTGCACAGCTTCACTTGTGCAAGGTGTCCCTAAGCTTCGACGAAATCCGTAAGGATCGACGGCACCCGCAGACGCGACGGGATCAACTCGTCGCCGATATTGCGGTCGATCGCCTCGTGCAAATAGTAAATCCGTCGTTCCTGATAGTTCAGCGGAATCGAATCGATCGTCTTGGTCTCGTATGACGCCTGCATGAAGGCTAGATTGCCGAGGTCCTCTTCCAGAATCTTCTCCGTAGCTGCGATCGCGCGCTCGTACGTTTTGCGATTTTGATCGTCGATCGGGTTGGCCATCAGGTAGTAGACGTCGTAGCGCATCTCGCCCGGAGCGACTGGCCAGGTCTGCGTCGTGAAAATCAGTGTGGGTGAGATTACCGTCACCGTATTGGGGTAGATCAGGTAGGCGTATACTCCTTCGTTCGCCACCGGATTCACGTTAGGGAAACGGCCCAACAACGGATTGCGTTCCAGTGGAACCCGCTGCGAGGTGAACATCCGCGAATGACCATTGGCCATCAACCAGATCGCGGTACCTTTCTGCTCGAGGACCGGCGCGAGCCCCGGATGCACCGTGTTCACATGATAGGTCTCGATATTCGCGTCGATCGCGAGCTTCCAGTTGCCGCGCAAGCGTCGCACCGTTTTGCGCACGAAACGAGAGGGGCTCCCCGCACTATCGCCAATCTCCTCGTCCGCGGTTTGCATCACAGGCGCAAGAAATTCGCGCAGAGGTATCGCGTTGGGATCCAGGTTGATGAAGATCATCCCGGCCCACGTATCGCATCGCACCGTGCCGAGTCCCAGGCACGCCTTGTCGAGACCCGTGAAATTCTCACTGTCTGGGATGCCGTGTAATCGTCCTTCGAGGTCGTAGGACCAACTGTGATACTGGCAGACGAGCCGCGTCTTTACCTTGGCGCGAGGCTCGCGGACGAGTGGGGCACCGCGATGGCGGCAGGTGTTGAAGAAGCATCGGATCTGGCCGTCGGTCCCGCGTACGAGCAGCAGTGGTTGCGGGAACTGATCGAGCAGGATCACGTCGCCGGCTTCGGGCAACTCATCGACATGTGCGACGAAGAGCCAGTTGCAGCCGAAGACGTACTTACGTTCGAGTTCGAAGAAAGCGGGGTCGCAGTAACGCTCGGCTGGAACCGGCGGCAGCGCGGGGAATCCCTCGGGATAACTCCTGCGCGTTTTTTCACTCTGCGCCCGAGTACGAATCTGATCGGCGAAGGCGTTATCCATGTGTGGCGTCTTCCTCTTGATGTGATCGGTTACCGCAAACTTGAAGCGTAATGATAGTAAGCGCTTACTTTTTCTGTCAAGCGTTGACGAATCCCTTCGCGGACAGCTAGTTCTGTTAGGAGTGAGAAGCACACACGCATCGAAGAAGGTGGTCAAGGCGCCGCCGCGCCGTATCGGCAGACCCCCAAAAAACACCCGGCTGAATGCCAAGTCCACCCGCGATCGTATCCTCGATGCGGCCGAAGAGCTGTTCGCGAAACACGGCTTTGATGCGACCTCGGTCGATGCAATCGCGGCGCACGCCGATCTGACGGTGGGCGCGCTCTATCGCCATTTTAGCGCCAAGGGTGAGTTGCTTCTCGACGTGATGCGGCGTGCGCTGACGGCATTACCTATCGCGCAGCACATGCGGGGTGATAGTGGGCGCGCCAATCTCCTTCCCAAGATGGTGGCGCACTATATCGATCCGGCGTCGCGCCGGCTGCGGCGTATCGTGATTGAACTCCACACAGTGGCGAGTCGTGATCGACGCGTAGCGCGACTCTTGCGCGAGTTCAGCGAGCGGATGGCGCAGGATACGCGCACCCGTATCGAGACCGGACGCCGTGAGCATCGGCTGAAGCCCTTGTTCGATGCGGACAAAACCGCTCGACTCCTCATGGTGCTGACGGCAGGACTGGCGCACGTCGATACGCTCTACCCGAATCTCCTCGAAGACGGGGAGTGGCGAGAGTTCGTGCGCGATATAGTCGCTCATCTTGTCGGCGAGGAGCCCTGATTCCAGTGCCGTTGCGCGATCAAACAGGCGGCAGCAAACGCGCTTCCTGATAGCGCTTGATCCACTTCCGCATCATATCTTCAGAGTCGATACAGTCGTGGAAACCGGCCTGCCGCAGCTTCACCGTGCTGACCAGGATCGGCGGCCGGTCTGACATGCCGCATCCCATCGCGAAATCGACGACATGGATCGATTCGCCGATGAAGGTCTTCAGGTCGGTCGGAGCCGCGAGATTGTACTTGCGGACGATTGAGGCCCATTGCTCGGCGCCGTGCAGGAGCTCCTGCGAGAGCATTACCGGTTCGTGCGGACCGGGCCTCATCCCGAAGGCGTCAGCGATCGCCGGCCACAGCTCCTGCCATACGAAGACGTCGCCGTTGGTGATGTTGAAAATCTCGTTGCGGGCCGTCGATGCGCCCGCGGCCCATTCATAGGCCTTTCCCAGCAGGTCGGTATCGACCATCTCAAAAACAAATGGATCGCCACCCGGGAAACATAACGGCAGCCCTGCCTCGCGTCGGATAGCCGCATAGACGCCGAGCGGCGGGATAACGTTGAGGTTCGCACCGATTGCTTCACCGATCACCAGTTGCGGGCGCCATACCGTCCAGTGCCATCGCTTACCTTGCTGGCGCGTGCGCAGGTAGTCCTCCTGCAGGAAATAGAAATTTTCGTGCTGATGGCGCGGCGATCGCTCGCGCGCCGGAATCGCAATAGGCCCCAGATGAACGCCATACGCCTTGGTGCCCTGCAGCAGCGAAATATGATTCAGATTCTTGGCGACGGCTTCGAGCGGCTCGAGCGTGTTCCGCAGCATCGTGAGATTGATCTCCATCTGCTGCCGGTCTTGCCATCCTTCGAAGAGTCCCGGCTTTTCGTTGAGCGCCGCGAAGACGACGTCAGTGACATCGGCCATCTGGCCGAAGACCTCTTCGCATCGTTTGCGATCGAGCAGATCGAGGGAATTCAGCTCTGCACCCTTGATCGGCGGCGGTAGTCGTCGCGAAACGCCGGTAACGTCCCATCCGTCGGTCTCGGCGAAGTGGCGCACCGCACCCATCCCGACAACACCCGATGCACCCGTAACCAGAACCTTGCGCTTTGCCATCATCTCACCCGCACGGAAGTATCTGGGCGGGAGATACTCCGCGCAATGAAAAAAGGCAAAGGAAAGGCGCTGGCTTACTGCCCCAGGATTAACGGCAGACCGGTTTTGCCGCCGCCGACCACGACGATTTTCGTGTTCTGCGACGAAGCGAGTTTTTCTGTGGCCTCGATTCCCTTCCATTGCAGAAGCTGGTCGCTGATACCGGCCGTGACGATCTTCTGGAAATCCGCGATACCCTGAGCCTCGACGCGCTTGCGTTCGGCCTCCTGCTTCTCCTTCGTCAGCACATATTGCATCTGGAGCGATTCCTGCTCGGCTTTCTGCTTCGCCTCGATCGCTGAACTAAGCGTTTCCGGCAGTTGGATATCGCGGAGGAGGACGTTCTCGACCACGATTCCGCGCGGCGCGAGCGATTTGCTCAACTCGGTCATGATGCGCTGGGCGACCAGCTCGCGACCGCTGGTATAAAGAGCGCTCGCCGTGTTCTCCGCCGTCGCCTCACGAATCGAAGAACGGAGCAGCGGCTCGACGATTACGTACACGTAGTCCTCGCCGACCTTCTGATAGAGCTGCGAGGCCTGCGACGGATCGACGTGATAAAGCAGCGAGGTATCCATCTTGAGGATCAGGCCCTCGCTTGATGGTACCGCTGAGCTCTCCTTCATTTCTTGCGTTCGGATCGACAGCAGATGGGGCCGCGCGAGCGGGTTGATGAAGTTCATCCCCTCGTGGAGCACCTGTCCCGTCACCCGCCCGAAGACTGTCAGAACCCCGACGTGGCCGGCCGGTACAACGGCGATTGGCGAAAAGCGCGACAGGACGATCAATAGAAAAATCGCCAAGGCCCCGAAGCCGATAAAGCGGAAGTTGCGCTGATCCTGATGATCCATCCCTTTGCCCCCCAACCCTCTCGTTGTAGTACCGGCTTCCATTAAGCCCGCCGGTAAAGGACAAAGCAGCATTAAATTTTCGGGTTGGCTGGCGAATTCGAGCGCTTTCTAACGCTTTTTTGAGCACTGAACTTTCGTTCATAATGGATTCTTGCGAATACGCTCGCCGATTCACGCGGGCGAAGGCGGAGGAATCGACAACATGAGTGACGCGGTCGTTATCGGAGCAGGGCTGGGCGGATTGTGCGTGGGGGCGCATCTCAAGAAAGCCGACTTCAACGACTTCGTGATTCTGGAGAAGGCAACGAGGGTCGGCGGCACCTGGCGCGAGAACACTTACCCCGGATGCGCCTGCGACGTGCCGGTCGCGCTCTACCAGTTCTCCTTTGCCAAGACGCTCAAATGGAGCCATCTGTTTCCCCGCGCTGCGGAAGTGCAGCAATACACCGAGGATTTGGCCGATCAATTCGGCCTCCGACCGCATTTGAAGGTTGGAACGGGCGGTCGATCGGCCACCTGGGATGAAGCTCGATCAGTCTGGAAAGTGACTGACGCGCAGGGCGGTACCTACGAATCGAAGGCGCTGGTCGTGGCGCTCGGACAGCTCAACCGCCCGCAGCTCCCCGCTATCGCCGGTCGCGAAAGCTTTGCCGGTCCGGCCTTCCATTCGGCACAGTGGAATCACAGCGTTGATCTGACGGGTAAGCGCGTTGGCATAATCGGATCGGCAGCGAGCGCTGTTCAGATTATTCCGGAGGTGGCGAAGATCGCGGGCCATTTGACGGTCTATCAGCGTACGGCGAACTGGCTCCTCCCGCGCCTCGATCGCCCGATCACCGAGAATGAGCGGCGCGTGCTGGCGAGTGTGCCCGAAGTTGGGTCAGCCGAGCGCGAACATCTCTATCTGCTCTTCGACGCGGTCTTTTATCAGGCGTTCGGCTTTACCGAGGCGGGTCGTGCCCATTTCACCGAACAGGCGATCAACCTGCTGAACACGCAAGTCTCCGATCCTGAACTGCGGCGCAAGCTGACGCCGAACTATCCAATCGGATGCAAGCGCATCCTCTTTGCCGACGATTATTACCCGGCGCTGATGCGCGATAACGTCACGCTCGAAACCACGGCAATCGACCGTATCGTGCCCGAGGGGATCGTCACCAAAGAGGGCGTGACCCATCAGCACGACGTCCTGGTATATGCGACCGGCTTCGAGACCACGGGATGGCATTTGTCGGTCGATATCTCCGGGCGCGGCGGAATTAAGCTGGCCGACGCGTGGAAGGATGGCGCCAAGGCGTATCTCGGCCTGACCGTCGCCAACTTCCCGAATATGTTTTTGATCTACGGGCCGAATACCAACCTCGGTCATAACTCGATCACCTTCATGATCGAGCGGCAGACCGAATACATAATCCAGTGCCTCAAGGCGATGGAGGCGCGGAAGTTCGCGGCGATCGAAGTCACGGAGAGCGCGCAGAAGCGCTTCAATAGCCAGATTCAGGACCGCCTGGCGAAGATGACTTGGGCGGACCCCGGATGCAGCAGCTGGTACAAGACGAACGATGGGCTGAATACGCAAAACTGGAGCGGCGATACGCGCGAGTATCGCGAGGCGACCAGAGAAGTTCAGTGGCAAGATTACACAGTGCGCTAGACGGCTAAAGCCGGACGTGGAGGGCATCGCATTGAAAGTTGGTATTCTGCAATTCTTCAGTTGGCCCGAGCGTCGGCAGAAACTCGAAACGGTTTATGCACGCGCACTGCAGCGTATCGAGATAATGGATCGCGGCGGTTATGACGCGGTCTGGCTGACTGAGCATCATTTCAGTGATTACAGCGTATGTCCCTCGATCCCAGTGATGGGTGCGCACGCCGCTGCGCGCACCAAAAACCTGCGCATAGGGGCGGGAGTCACGCTCGCCGGCTTTTACCATCCGCTCCGCCTGGCCGAAGAGATCGCGCTGCTCGATATCCTTTCGGGTGGCCGCGTGAACTGGGGCGCTGGACGCGGCTTCGATACGCGCGAGTTCAAGACCTTCGGCGTCCCGATAGAGGAGAGTACGGCACGCTTCCATGAAGTCGTCGATATAGTAGTCAAGGCGTGGAAGAACGAGCGCCTTACCTACAAGGGTAAGTATTTCAGCTTCGAAGATGTTGAGGTGCTGCCCAAGCCGCTGCAACAGCCAACGCCGCCGATCTGGATGGCCTCGGGGTCCAAGGAAGCGCTGGCTTGGGCTGCCTCGAAGGGTTATTCGGTGCTGATGAGCCCGCACGCAACCCATACCGAATCCAAGGAGAATTGGGAGTACTACAGCGACCAGCTCGCGGCGAATGGCTACACGATCGAGGGGCGGGATATCCCGACGGCGCGCTTACTCGCGATCGCGCCAACCGATCGGGAAGCCGCCGAGGTCGCGCGTGAAGGCGCGCAGTGGCTGCTCAAGACCTATATAGATCCCGGCAAGTTCAATATGGGCGACGATCCGGTGCGCCGCTACGTCGATTCAATTGTGATCCACGGAACTGTCGAGTGCGTCACTGATGAGATCCTGCGCCTGCACGAAGAAGCTCATCTCGATTACATGATCGGCGCCCCACTGAGCCACGAGACTTTTCTTGCGCTGACCGATCGCGTATTACCGAAGCTACTTTGAGTAACGGCGCAAGCCAAGCTTGTATGGCTTAACCAACGCTTGCTAGGAGCTCTTCTTTTGTGGTCGGCTTAACGTTTCCAAGCGATATTCGGATACGATGGAAACGGCGGAGTTCCTTCTGCGCTTTGACGGTACGCGTAATCTTGGAGCTCCGAAACCGCAGTAACAGATAAGGCAGACTATCAGTTACCTTGAAGCAAAGGATTCCAACGGTGCGGGCCCAGTCGAGGCCACTCATGCCACTCCGCTGACGACCTCCCAGAGTGTGCCGCGGGAATCCGCGAGGACCAGTTCGCCGATGCGCCGATTCCAATAGGCCGATGCGCCAAATTCGCCGCGCCACGATTGAATCCGTCGCGTGAAGCGATGCAACTGATACTCCTGCGTGTAGCCGATCGCGCCGTGCACCTGATGGGCCATCCGGGCGACGGCTCCGGCCGCATCGTTGGCACGCGACTTCGCGATCGCGGAGGCGAGCAGAACGTTTTTGTCTGAGGCCAGAGCGCGATAGGCCTGCTGCGCCGCGACTCGGGCGGCGGCTACTTCGCTGGCGGCGGCGGCCAGCTGATGCTGAATCGCCTGGAACCCGCCGATCGGTTTGCCAAATTGTTTGCGTTGTCCCGCGTACTCGACAGTGAGTTCGAGCACTCGCGCTGCCGCGGCGGCGAGTTGGACGGCGCGTACCGCTGCCCCACGCGCGAGAAGAGCTTCGCGCTCGACGGTGCCGCCGACAGCCAGCGGTTTCGCTGCCGCGAAGCTCAGCGTATCGCGCGGCTCGTTCGCCATGTTCATGCCGTGTGTGATCTGCGCCGCCTTCGCGTCGAGCAGGACCAGCGTATTACCGGCAATTGTGACGATCGCTTTCGTATCGCGACCCCACGGCACACGCTCGACGGAACCACTCACCTGCCCGCCGCTGTACGAGAGCTTATCCGCATCGTTCAGGCCCGCGATCGTCAGCGGCCCCGCAGGAGCCTCGATCTTGTGCTGCGCGAGAATCCATCCAGCGAGCGCGGTCTCGGCGACCGGCAGCGGCACAGCCGTCGCGGCACTCGCGCGGATAATTGCAGCTTCGATCTCGAAGGCTTCGGCGGGATCTTCGGCGATCGCTGAGGGCTGAGTGAGCCCCTGCGCTTCGAGCTTCTCCCACACCGAACCGGCCCAAGTGCATTTCTCGGAGGCCTCGATAACGCTATTGGTCAGCGCGTCGGTAATCGTGCCGTGCGTAGTGTCTTCAATCAGTGTGATATCGCTCATCAGCGTAACCCCAAATCGCGGGCGATAATGCCGCGTAGAATCTCGCGGGTGCCACCGCGAATCGAAAAAGATGGTCCATGCAGCACGGCTTCGGCCAGCAGGCGCTTGAACTTGTCGTTGGAGGTCGGGTCGGCCTCGGGCACCATCTCGCCGAGGACCTTTTCGGAAAGATCCTGCTCAAAGAGCGATCCGTTTTCCTTAACCAGCGCCGCCTCGAAGTTCGGCGATTCACCGCGGCCGAGTTGAGCCGCTATCGCCATCGACATCCCGCGCAACGGTACCAGCCGCGCGATCAGCGATCCGATCAGCGCTGCTGCTTCGGCGGACGGTTCACGGCGGACACGTTCAGCAAAGGCTTCGAGCAGTACGAATGACGAGAGGAAGCGCTCCGGCCCGCTGCGTTCGAAGGCGAGTTCGCTGATGACCTGATTCCAGCCCTGACCTTCCGTGCCCATCAACGAATCGGCTGGCACTTCGACATCCTCGAAGAGTAGTTCGTTGAAATCGTGCAGGCCCGCCATATTGATAATCGGTCGGATCGTCAGACCCGGCGTCTTGAGCGGAACGAGCAACTGGCTCAGGCCCTGCTGACGCGCCGAGGGATCATCGCTCGTGCGGCAAATCATCAGGAGGTAGTGCGACCGATGGGCGTACGAGGTCCAGATTTTGCGGCCATTGATAACCCACTTATCGCCCTTGCGGACGGCGCGAGTGCGGACGCTGGCAAGGTCCGAGCCGCTGTCCGGCTCGCTCATCCCGATAGAGCAGTAGCACTCGCCGCGCGCAATCGCGGGCAACAGCTCTTTTTTCTGCTCCTCGGTGCCGAACTTCAGCAGTTGCGGTCCGGTCTGCCGATCGGCGATCCAGTGCGCGGCAGCGGGCGCGCCTGCGGCGAGGAGTTCCTCGACGACGACGTAGCGCTCCAACGAGCTGCGCTCATGGCCACCATATTGTTTCGGCCAGGTCATGCCGATAAAGCCGGCGGCCCCGAGGCGCTTGCTGAAGGCCGTATCGAAGGCGCTCCACGAATCAGCATGGGGCGTGGCGGTCGCTGGATCGTTACGCAGGAATTGGCGAATTTCTGCTCGAACGTCGGCGAGTTGGGCAGGATCGACTGTCGAATCGAAATTAGGTGTCTTCATCGGAACCTCGAAACGCAGGCTTGATGATGTGCCTACGCGCACGCACACTATCAGCCCGGCGGCGCGTATCGCAAAAGGCGTGATGGGTGCACCTGCTCGCGACGACTAGCGGCGGGTCACTTTGACCAAGAGTGCACGGCTTTTGTCTCCCTCGCGCCAGACAAAGAGCAGACGCGTGGGAATTACAGGAGTTCAGCGTGACCCACCACCGCCAATTGGGCATAGCGGAAGAGTTAATTTTCGGGCCGTGATATGCGAGCCTTGAGGCTGGAGTAAGAATTGAAGACAGGAATTATTGGTGCTCGCGGTGTCGGCAAGACCACCGTATTTCATGCATTAACCGGTCTTGCGCCGATTCCCGGGCAAGCGGACGCACGGAATCGTGGGCGCCCGGGGCAGATCAAGGTTCCCGATCCGCGTCTGGATTTTCTCGAAGCGACCTACGGCTCCAAGAAGAAGGTCGAAATCGAGCTGACGGTAATCGATTACGCGCCAAATCCGAAGGAGCAAAAGGAAGGGGCGGCGCTCGATCCGAGCCTGTTACCGCTGATTCGCGACGTCGATGCGCTCCTCATCGTGATTCCGGAGTTCGAGGGGAATCGCGTTGATCTGGTGAAGGCGGTCGAGAGTGTCGAAGCGGAACTGGTGTTTGCCGACTTCGAGCAATCGGAACGACGGCTCGAACGTCTCAAAAAGGAAAAAGGGCAGGTCGATTTCGAGCGGGGAGCCCTGCAGAAGTGCCTCAAATGGCTGGAAGAGGGCAAACCACTCCGGGTGCTCGAACTTACGGCGCAGGAAATCCAGGCCTTTGCGAGCTTCGGTCTGCTCTCGCGCAAACCGGCATTGGTGGTGGTGAACTGTTCCGAGGATCAGGCGAAGGTCGATTTAACCGACGCCGAAAAAGCGGCGCTCAAGGCTCGCGACCTCGATTCCTTCCGGCTGGCCGCAGCCTTCGAATCAGAGTTATGGGACCTCGATACCGACAGCCAGCGCGAGATGCTGCGAGAGGCAGGGCTCGAAGCTCCCGCACGCGATCGCTTGATAGCGGCGGTCTTTCGCCATCTGGGGTTGATGACTTTCTACACGGCGGGCGAGCCCGAGGCCCATGCATGGTCGCTGCGGCGAGGCGCGTCGGCGCTCGAGGCCGCCGGCCGGATTCATAGCGATATCGCACGCGGCTTTATCCGCGCGGAAGTGGTGGGTTACGAAGATTTTGCCGAGTTACGCTCCGACGCCAAGGTCAAAGAAGCCGGAAAGCTGCGACTGGAGGGCAAGGACTACATCATGCGCGATGGCGATATCATTCATATCCGGTTCAAGGTCTGACGGGAGGCCCTATGGCAAAGGCCACGAGCGAACGATACTTCGGCGACGATTTCTTCGGCTTCCTAACCGAGTTGCGTGTGCACAACAATCGCGAATGGTTCATGCAGAACAAGCATCGCTATGAGAACTCAGTACGCGATCCTTTTCTGCGCCTGATCGCCGATCTCGCTCCCGCGCTGAAGAAAATCCCGCCCGGCTTCGTGGCCGATCCGCGACCGATGGGCGGCTCGATGATGCGAATCTATCGTGATATACGCTTCTCCAAGGATAAAAGCCCCTACAAGATCTCGGTCGCTGCCCATTTCAGTATTCACAACAGCAAAGCCGACGTTCCAGCACTGTATCTCCATTTGGAGCCGGGACAGTCCGCGATCGGGGGTGGCGCGTGGCATCCGGAGCCCGCACCACTCAAGTACATCCGCGATGCTATCGTGGCGCATCCGAAGCGCTGGCAGCAGGCAATTTCAGGCAAAGAGTTTCGATCGAGCTGTGGGATGTTTGGCGACTCGCTGAAGCGGCCGCCGGTCGGCTATCCGCCGGACCATCCGCTGATTGAAGACATCAAGCGCAAAGACTTCGCGATTAGCTCGCCGCTAAGCGACGACGAGGTTTGTGGCAAAGGCCTGATGGAGTTGATCGTCGAGAAGTACCGAATCACTTCGCCCTTCGTGCAGTTCCTGTGCGATGCGGTGAAAGCAGCCTAGAACCAGCCGGAGATAGCGCCTTGCGCAACCAGGTTGCGGCTGAAACAATACCTCGGACGCAATCATCCCCGCTGCCGAACCAACAGACACCCTTCTGAATGCGACGAGTTGAAACCCTCATAATCGTGCTGGGGCTCGGCTTTTACGCCTGGCTGCTGCGGCACTTCGGGTTCGCTCACGTTATCCAATATGTACGACTCGTCGGATGGGGTCTGGCGGCAACCGCCGCGCTGGAAGCCGTTGCGCGTATTGCCAATACGATTGGCTGGCGGGTGACGATCGCACATTATCCGGGCAACTTGCGTTTCGGCGAATTACTCGTCGCGCGACTCGCCGGTGAGGCGATCGACTACACGACCCCATCGGCGCAACTCGGCGGCCAGTTCGTGATGGCGCTGATGGTCCGGCAGAAGCTCGCGATGGCCGCCGGCCTCGCCACGGTAATCGTGGCGGCATTGGCCGAAGCAACCGGCCAGATTGGATTTATCAGCGGCGCGTTACTCGCGGCGTTGCCCTTCGAAGCCCGGCTTTACCATCTGTTCTGGCCGGTGGCCGCAGGACTGACGATCGCTCTGGGACTCGCGGGCGGGTTCTTCTTTATCCAACTCAAGCACCCGTTCTCGCATCTATGGCGGGCGGCCGCCAAGTTGGAAATCCCGCAACTCGCCAATCCGGAAGTCAAAGCGGCCGCAGACGAAGCCGACGACCTTCTGATCGAGTTTTACGCCCGCCATCGCACGCGCTTTGTGCTCTCGTGTCTCTGTTACCTTATTGCGTGGAGCATGGGGCCGCTCGAAATACTAATCTACCTGAGCCTGTTGCATCAGCCGGTAACCTGGATGACGCCGCTGCTGGTCGAAGCGCTGGGCTTGCTGGTGGAGCGGGTAACTTTCCTGATTCCGGGTAAACTGGTCAGTCAGGAAGGGGGCAAGGCCTTGATCTTGTCGTCGCTCGGTTATCCCGCCGCGATCGGATTTGCTATCGGCTTGCTGCGGCGGATTAAGGAACTAATCTGGGTGCTAATCGGGCTGACAGGGCTTACAATTCACCGGATGATGGAACGGGCTACTCGTGCGGAGACCCCCGCGAGTGCAAACCTGATTAAAATGCGCAGCGCGCATGAAGGGGAACTATGAAGAAACAATTCGCCATCGGCCTGCTCGGGTTCACGATGCTCTCCGGTATCGCATGGGCAGGCGTGGTCGTCGAAGAGCAGCAGGTTACTGACCGCGGCGCCGGCGCGCCCATCAATCATAAAATCACTGTCTATGTTCAGGGTAACAAGCAGAAGTCAGTGATCGACGATGGCCAACAGTGGCTGATTACCGACCTCGACGCGGGCACCCGTACGGTGGTCTACACCGCTCGGAAGTCATATATGGACATGCCGTTCCCGCCCAAGGGGATGCCCAATTCGCCGAATCAGACGGGCCTTACATTCAAGAAGACCGGCGCCCATGAAAAGCTGATCGGCTACGAATGCGACGACTACACCGGGACCGGCAAACTTCCGAGCGGCGACATCACCGTGAATGGATGTTTCTCGACCTCGGCGCCGGGCGCTTCGAACTTTACGACTTTCCAAAAGACGATGTCCGACAAGGTCAAAGGAACACCGATGGCCCTGATGTCGACTGCGCCCGAAGGCATTCCGCTCAAGATCGAGACCACGATGAAGATGAGCGCGATGCCTCAAATGGCGAACCGCCCGCCGATCGTAACCAAGATGACGGTTTCGAAGGTCACTGAAGAAAATCTTTCGGTCGATACCTTCACGCCACCCAAGGATTACACCAAGCAACAGACTCCCATGATGGGAATGATGCCGGGTCACGGGCCGATGATGGCGCCGGGGCATGGCCCGATGGGATCGCCGCAGGCTATGAAGCCGGGTAACCCACCGCACATAACGATGCCTGGTGCGAGCCCCGCTGCTGCTCCCACCAAAGTGCCGGAATAAGCTCTATCAGCTAGTGAACAAAAACGCGGCGCATCGTGATACTCGATGCGTCGCGTTCTTTTGTGATGCGGATACAATCGAATTAGCGCCGAATCTCGTACAGCACTGAGAACGCATCCTTGATTGGCAGGCGCGTGAACCGCGTAAAGCCCGCTAGATTCACTAGCTCACGAGCCTTTGGCTCGCCCATCATCGCACCGATACCGGCGCCGCCATGCGCGAGCGATACCGTCATGCAGTAGAGCGTGCTCGCCGAGTACATCATCCGGCCCATCGGATTAATATTTTCGGCAACGTCGTTGGAGACGTTCACCTCGACCATCAGATAGGTCCCGTCAGCCTTGAGTGCTCCGCGAATCGATTTGAGCAGGCCGACCGGATCCACCGAGTCGTGGATTACGTCAAAGGTCGCGATGAAATCGAACTTGTTCTCCGGCAGCTTGGTGCAATCGAGGACATCGAAGGTCACGCGATCCGCGACTCCGGCCGCTTGGGCGTTGGCGCGGGCCCGCTCGACTGATCCCGGATGACCGTCGTAACCGAATAGCTTCGCGTTGGGATAGGCCTGCGCGAGCGCGATAATCGCGCGTCCGCTGCCGCATCCGACGTCGAGCGCGGTGCCGCCGTTGTTGAGCGTTTCGACGACCTGCGGCATTGCGGGCATCCACTTGCGTACCAACGAATGCTTGTACATCGGAGCTGAGCCGCGCTCGATTCCCTCGAAGACCTCTGGCGGGTACTCGCTCTGCGGGATACCTTTGCCGGTGCGGAAGGAATCGAGTAGTTTCGGCGCCAGGCTCACTTCCGGCACGATCATCTGCATGAAGCCGCCCATGTAGAAGGGCGAGTCTTCGTTGGCGAGGATCATCGCGTGCTCGGGCGGCATCGAGTAGCGCTGGGTCGTCTTGTCGTAGTCGATATACTTGGCGGCGGTCATCGCGCCGAGCCATTCGCGTAGATAGCGCTCGTTGCATCCGGTGCGCTGAGCGAACTCCGCCGTGGTCACTGCGCCTGCTTCGGCCAGCGCTTTGAAGAGGCCGAGCCGATCGCCGATATAGCTGAGCGCACCTTGCATCGCGGCACCCAGATCGTTTGTCATCATCCCGGCGAAAGACTTAACCTTACCCCAATCGATAGCCTTCTCTTCGGCCATGATTCTGTCTCCTATACTGCGAAGCGTGATTCTTGAGTAGCAGCTTCGATGGCGTTCCTGCCAGTTCAGCCCTTCTCGATCGAATTGCCAAACAGGTCTGCTTGTAACGGCTCAGCGGTGACCTTTTCGAGTTCCTCGGCCATGAATAAACCCTCGCGTTCGACGAACGGGCGGAACTTCTCGTAGAGATCGTCGAGCTTGGCGAGATAGTAGGGAATGTTTTCATCGGGATGGGATGGGTCGTATTGTGACGCCATCTTCGCGGCCGTCGCCACTTTGACCTTGGGGCTGCTGCCCGTGACGTAATAGGAAATCTGATCGCCGCTGAGGTAGGGGCGTTCGGCTTTGAGGGCGAGTTCGTAGGCGGCTGCGATATTGCGCTTTTTGCCGCCAGCTTTGCCGCTGGTCTTATCCCGATAAGTTTCGATCGAGTCCTGCAGGGTCTCGGTCTTCATGAGATGGTCGATTCCCATCTCATGGCGTTCGATTTTGCCCCGATACTCATCGCGTAAACGCGGAACTTCGTTGGATCGTCCGGTCAGCAGAAGTTGAAACAGATCTTCCATGAAGCGCCGTTGGAAGCGCTCCAGTCCCCGCGACTTCAGGCCCGATCCGCGAATCGTCATCTCGCCGGTAGTGTCGAGCAGGACATAATTCTTCATCTTATAACTAAACATCGCCGGATAAGCGCCGTCGATTTCGAGCCGGATACCCTCGGGCATCGAGGCGCCTACCTCGTCGATTAGGCGCTGCGCCGCCCCCTCGTCATCGAGGGCGAAAGGCGTGACGAAGTAAATCCCATCGGTATCGACTTCGATGACCGATGCGCCTCGCGCCTCCAATTCGATAATCGCTCGACGAATCAGATCCCGCCCCCGTTTCGTCACGGCGTTGGCCTGGATGAAATCGTTGAAATGGCCCATCCCGAAGCCGAGGTAGCCATAAAAAGAATTGATGAGAATTTTGAAGGTCTGCTGGAGCGCTTCGAGGTTACGCCGCTCCATTCCATCGACCTCTCGTGCAGCAGTCTTCGCCTGAACGCGAAAGCTGCGGAGGTCGGCGAGCAGTTTCAAGAACACGCCGAGGCGATCATTGGCCGGCGCGTGGCCACCCTCCAACATCAGCGAGGGATAAAGCGAAGTCACGTCGCAATGCAGAACGTTGCGCGCCACGCCGCATCGCCGCATCTCGGTGTAGCCCCCCGCAACCTCGCTCGGCTCGTTAGGAGACGGAATCGAATGATTCTGCCCGAGGTAAGAGCGCATCAGCAGCGCATCGATTTTGGTCGCGTTCCCCCGGAGGACTACGTTCTGGTACGAGTAGGGGAAGATCTGCGCCTGCACGAAATAGCTGGGCGATAGGGTTTCGGCCAGGGCGCCCGCTTCGTGGGCGTCGTCGAGCGCATAGGCGAACAGTTCGTCCGGATTATTATCGAAGTAGTAGCTGACGCGCGAGGCGTCGAGGTAAGTGCGTCCCGGTCGGGCGACGCCTAGATGCTGAGCCAGCTCCTTTAGCCCGAAGCCCTCCAGCTCGCGGCTCGCGATATCGTAGTGCTGCGCTAGTAGCCAGGTATCGATGATGTGGCGCCCGTAGATATCGTAGCGTCGATAAGCGATAACGCGCTCGGCGATCTGCATCCGCGAGGCCCGCGTCCGCAAGATACTGCCGTCGCGGCCGAGCGCGAGGGGCACCTTATGGCGGCGTGCACGCGCCTCGATGTATTCGAAATCGAACCGGAAGAGGTTGTGACCCTCGATCACGTCGGGGTCTCGCTCGCGAATGATCCGGACCATCTCGGTGAGCATCGTGCGCTCGTCCATCTCGCGCGCCGATAGAACTTGAGCGAAACCGCGCGAGTCACTTAGGGCGATCGCGATTATCCGATCGCCTTCGCGTGCCGCCGAGGGAAACTCGAAGCCAGGGCTCACGTAGGTCTCGATATCGAGCTGCATCCGATGGAGTTCGTCGAACTGCATCCCCATAAAGAGGGTGGTGCCGGTCAGCATCAGATGCTGTTCGATAGGGTCCGTGAGAATCAAATAGGGTGCATCGAGCGAGCCCGGGGACTTGCCGGTTACGTTTCGCAGATGTCGTCGCACCGCTTCAAGCCCGTCCGATGAGGCCACCTCGAGGAGATAGCGGAAGCGAAACTCCCCAGTTAGCTCGGTTAGCTTATAAGCCGCGTGGAGGCCGCTAAGCAGTTCGCGATCGGCTATTAGTGCAAATAGTCGGAGCGGTCGATGCTCCCGGACGAGGTTGCCGTCGGGGCTGCGCTTAAAGACTTCGACTTCCTTTCGCGAAGATAGCTCGATCCCGACGGTGCGCGATTCAGCCAAGTCGCCGAATAGCAGCCGATTGCCATAGAATTGCTCGGATAGCGTCGCGTATCGATAGCTTGTTGGACTCACGATGACCGATCATAGCCGTTATCGCTCATCCGCTCGAAACGGTCGGGATTCTACGGAGCCAAGTTAGGGAGCTGGGGTCGGGTAGGTGCTGCGAATTGAAACATGACAACCCGAAAATCGTCATTAGATTGTGGGAAAAGGTGTAAGCAGGATTTGTGCCTAACAAAGATTGTTTTGACTTAAGTTAGCACATCGCTTAAACTTGACAGGTTGTGGCATTGTCGTCTAGCTCTTTAGAAAAATCGGTTTGCCACTCTGAAGATAATACAAGGGACGGGGAGTTTTGCCGCCTCGAGCGGCGAGATTCAACCAAAGAGCACCATAGCGCCGGCTACTTTCAAAGTCGGCGCGGGCGGTAATTGCAGAGCATGAAGCAGAAGTACGAAGGGAAGGATCTACAAGGCTTAGTGGACTTGGGCCGTGAGCAGGGTTACCTGACCTTCGACCAAGTCAACGATTTCCTACCCCAAGACGTGACCTCGCCGACCGATCTCCGTTCGGCGCTCGACAGCTTCGAGGACATGGATATCAAGGTCCTCGACGATGTGCCTGTCGAGGGGGGCGAGGATATCGACCTCGAGGCGAAGGAAGAACCGGACGAGGCGCCGGAACCCACTGCAGCGGCCGATTCGCTGAGTGAATCTTCGGACCCGGTCAGGCTCTACCTGAAGGAGATGGGAAACTTCCAGCTCCTCTCGCGAGAGCAGGAAGTCGAGATCGCCAAGCGAATCGAGGCCGGTGAGAACGAAGTCGAGGACGAAGTCCTTGGATCGCCGGTGACACTCGACCTTGTAATTGAGTTCGCTGATCGCGTGGAAGTCGGAGAGGCTGACCTGCGGGATATCTTCGAAGAAAACGAAGACCCCAACAACAGCGAATCAGAAGAAGAGCGCGGACCTGAAGCCAACGAAAAGCTGCTCAAGAAGCTCTTCACTGCTTCGAAGAAGCTCCAGTCCCTGCGTGAGCGCCGGGACGAGATGGAAGAGAAGCTCAAGGAGCGGCTCAGCGCCGAGCTTCGCGGCAAGACCGAGAAGTCCCTAGCGCGCAACAAGGATAGTATCAAGCGCGAACTCCGCGAGATGGAGCTATCGCGGCACTTCCAGGATGCGGTTATCGGCGAGATGCGCCGTCTGCTCAAAGAGGCGCTCGATTCCCGCGCTTTGATCGAGCGGTACGAAGAGGCGACCGGGCGTAGCAAGAGTCAGCTGATCCGCGAAGCCTCCGAGGCCGAAGATCGGCGTCACGTCTTGAAGGTGAATGGCACGCGCGAGAACCTGCTCGATATCGCGGCGCGAATCAAGGAAGCACAGAAAGCGATCCGCGAAGTTGAGAAACGCGTCAAAGCCGACACAGAGAGCTTTGCCCGCTCGCTCGAGACAATCGCTTCGGGTCAGGACAAGAGCAAGCGCGCCAAGAAAGAGTTGACCGAAGCGAATCTCCGCCTCGTCGTCAGCCTGGCCAAGCGCTATACGAATCGCGGCCTCGGATTTCTCGACCTGATTCAGGAAGGGAATATCGGCCTGATGCGCGCGGTCGATAAGTTCGAGTACCAACGCGGATACAAGTTCTCGACTTACGCGACGTGGTGGATACGTCAGTCGATGTCGCGTGCGATCGCCGACCAGGGCCGCACGATCCGTATCCCGGTGCATATGGTCGAAACGATCAACAAGCTGCTCCGCGTCACCCGATTGCTGGTCCAGCGGCTCGGCCGCGAGCCCGGTCCCGAGGAGATCGCCGAGCAGATGGAGATGCCGCTGGACAAGGTCCAGAAGGTGCTCAAGATCGTTAAAGAGCCGATTTCGCTCGAAACCCCGATCGGTGATGAAGAGGAAAGTTCGCTCGGCGATTTTGTCGAAGACGAACTCGCACCGTCGCCGGTTGAGGCTGCAATTCAGGGGAATCTCGGTGAGCAGACCCGCAAGGTTCTGGCCACTTTGACGCCCCGCGAAGAGCAGATTCTGCGGATGCGCTTCGGTATCGGTCAGAAGACCGATTACACCCTCGAAGAGGTCGGCAAACAGTTTGCCGTCACGCGTGAACGTATCCGTCAAATCGAAGCCAAAGCGCTACGTAAGCTCCGACAGACTGGGCGCTCCCGCGTGCTCGAAGGCTTTACCGAACGCGAGTAACCCGCGTCCACTTTTCAAGCGCAAATCAGGCGCGAGAGCTAAGGTTCTCGCGCCTTTTTTCTTGGCCGATTCCTTGACACCGAAGCCTTGGTCGACAAGGCTGTGGCTGACTCTGCATTTAGAGTGGAGATTCAAGGATGAAGGCCGCGATTTTTCACGGACCCAAGCAACCTCTGACCATCGAAGAAGTAGAAATCGACAGCCCGCTTGATCGCGAAGTACTGGTAAAGACCGTCGCGAGCGGTGTCTGCCATAGTGACCTGCATTTCGTGGATGGCCTCTATCCGCATCCTGCCCCGGCGATCCTGGGTCACGAAGCAGCCGGAATCGTTGAGCAGGTCGGCAGCGGTGTCTCCTACTTGAAGCCCGGTGACCACGTAATCGCATGCCTCTCGGTCTTCTGCGGCTACTGCGAAGATTGCATGTCGGGCCATCCGGCACTCTGCAGCAACAAAGGTGCGATTCGACGGAGCAAAAGCGACAAGCCGCGCATTACCAAGAATGGAGCGCCAGTGCGGCAGTTCGCCGAGCTCTCGACCTATGCCGAAAAGATGCTGGTGCACGAGAACGCGCTGGTGAAGATCAATAAGGATATCCCGCTCGATCGCGCGGCGCTCGTCGGATGCGGCGTTACGACCGGTATGGGTGCGGTGCTGAACACGGCGCATATCGAGCCGGGTTCGACGGTGGCGGTTTTCGGCTGCGGCGGTGTTGGACTCGCAGCGATTCAGGGTGCGCGAATCGCAGGCGCCCGGATGATCATCGCTGTCGATCAGTTCGAGTCGAAGTTGGCGCTGGCCAAGCGCGTTGGCGCTACTCACACCGTCGATTCCTCGAAGGATGATCCCGTAAAGACTATCCGCGAACTGACTAACCCTGATGCGGGCCAAGGGAGCGGCGGAAGTCGCGATATCCTTTCGCCGCCGAATTCGGGTGTCGACTACGCCTTCGAGGCAGTGGGTCTCAAGGTGCTGGCCGAGATGTGCTTTGAAGCGATCAAGCCGGGCGGCACTGCCACAGTAATTGGCATGATTCCGGTCGGTCAGAAGGTTTCGATTAACGGAGCGAAGCTACTGACCGAGCGCCGACTCCAGGGTAGCAACATGGGATCGAATCGGTTCCGGATCGATATGCCGCGTTATCTCGATTACTACCAGCAGGGGCGGCTCAATCTCGACGATCTGATCAGCCGTCGCGGGAAGCTGGAGGATGTAAACGAGGCCTTCCGCGCGATGAAGGCCGGCGAAGTTGCACGCACGGTCCTGATGTTCGAATAAAAGGGATGTCATTCTGAGCGAAGTGAGCAACGCGAACGCAGCGAATGAATCTCGGACAGCTTCACGCGCGTATAAGGCGCGCAGCGCCTTGACCCGAGAGAAGCCGGTACCGGTTCTGGTGGTCGCGAAGCACTCCGCAGTGAACTAATAAAAGGATCAACCAATGAAAGCAGCAATCTTTCACGGAGCTCATCAGCCACTGACGATCGAGGAAGTCGATATCGACGATCCTCAGGATCACGAAGTTCTGCTCAAAACCGCCGCGAGCGGCGTTTGCCATAGCGATCTACATTTCGTCGATGGCCTTTATCCACTTCCGGCTCCTGCGATTCTTGGTCACGAAGCAGCCGGTATCGTTGAGAAGGTCGGAAAAGCGGTGACCTATCTCAAGCCGGGCGACCACGTTATATCCTGCCCCTCGGTCTTTTGTGGCTATTGCGACGAATGCATGACGGGTCATCCGAACCGATGCTCGAATCGCAAGGCGACCCAACGCAAGAAGGGCGACAAGCCGCGTCTTTCGATGAACGGCAAGCCCGTGATGCAGTTCGCGGATCTCTCCACCTATGCCGAAAAGATGCTGGTGCACGAGAACGCGTTGGTGAAAATCACCGACCAGATTTCGCTGGATTGTGCCGCGCTGATCGGTTGCGGTGTGACTACCGGAGTTGGCGCCGTCCTCAACACCGCAAAGATCGAACCCGGTTCAACCGTTGCAGTCTTCGGCTGCGGCGGAGTCGGAATCTCGGCGATTCAGGGTGCACGAATCGCGGGGGCTCGGATGATTATCGCCGTCGATCAATTCGAATCGAAGCTTGCGATGGCGAAGCGCTTCGGCGCGACCCATACGATCGACGCATCGAACACCGACGCCATCGAGGCAATCCGTAAGCTCGTTCCGGGCGGCGAAGGGCTATCGAGTCCCGGACCTGCGGCCGGCGTCGATCACGCATTTGAGGCGGTCGGTGTAGCGAAACTTGCCGAGCAGTGTTTCGAGGTTGTTCGGCCGGGGGGCACCGCCACAATTATCGGGATGATCCCGGTGGGCCACAAAGTTGAGCTCGATGGACCTAAGTTCCTGACGGAGCGAAAGATCCAGGGCACGATGATGGGTGGCAACCGCTTCCGGATCGATATGCCGCGCTACGTCGATTACTACTTGCAGGGTCGGCTAAACCTCGACGATATGATCAGCAAGCGAGGCAAGCTCGAAGACGTGAACGAGGCGTTCCGTGCGATGAAGGCCGGTGAGGTTGCGCGGAGTGTGCTCATGTTCAACTGAGCCCTTGTAACACAGCAGTCACAAATAAAGGTTATACTCGCCTGATGTTACGGCGTGTTTTCGACCTCATACTTCTAGGCGGTCTGCTGCTGGTCTTCAGCAGCAGACCGTTCGTTTCTCCGGCGATGGCTCAAACCAGCGCTGCACACGGCCGACCCTCGCAACTCTCGCAACCGTCGCACGTTTTTATCATCGTTCTTGAAAACAAGAATTTTGAGGATACTTTCGGGCAAGACTCGGCTGCACCCTACCTCGCACAGGATCTCACGAAACAGGGCGAATTACTGACTCACTATTACGGGATAGGCCACTTTAGTCTCGATAACTATATCGCGATGGTGAGTGGAATCGCGCCGAATCCCGACACACAGGGCGACTGCTTAACCTATACTGAATTCGTATCATCGTCGCCCAACCTCGACCGTCAAGGACAAGTCACTGGCCGCGGCTGTGTTCACCCATCGATTGTGAAAACGCTGCCTGAGCAGCTAGAAGCAAAGGGTCTGAGTTGGGGTGGCTACATGGAGGATATGACGAAACCCTGTCAGCATCCCACGATCGGTCAGCCCGACGACCACATCCATGCCCGTGCCGGCGATCAATATGCCACGCGGCACAATCCCTTTGTGTATTTCCACTCCCTAGTCGACTCCGGCAGTTGCGATAAGCACAACCGACCGCTTAAGCATCTCGACACGGATCTGAAGAGTATCGCAACGACACCGAATTTCGTTTTTATCACGCCGAATCTTTGCAACGACGGTCACGACGGACCGTCGGCGATATGCGACGGAGGCGGGCTGAAATCGTCCGACCGCTTTTTGCGCGAGTGGGTGCCGAAGATCCTCGCGTCGCCCGCCTATCAAAAGGACGGGATGATCATAATTACCTTCGACGAGGCACAGATCGGCAAGCGCAATAAGAAGATTGACCCGGCAAGTACCGACGCGGCTGCGTGTTGCAATGAACCCACGGGCCCAAACACGTCGATGCCGGGTTTGACTGGGCCGGGCGGCGGCCGTATTGGTGCGCTGATCCTGTCGCGCTATGTCAGAGCGGGCAGTATCAACGACACGCCGTATAATCATTACTCACTGCTCCGTAGCCTCGAAGATCTTTGGCATCTCGATTATCTGGGCTACGCAGGCCAGCCCGGCCTCAAACCCTTCGGTAAAGATGTCTATAACGCCCGATACTGAGATCGCCGAAATACCTAGCCGCGCTTAAACAAATTATCGGGTCGCGAGGCGAGAAAATGCGCCTCGTCGATGACGAAGGAGCCGCCGGCCCGCGCTTCGGCAACCATCTTGAGTATCATCTCGGTGAGATTCGCATAGGCGACCGGAGCCAAAGATTCATCCTGCTCGAGTTGTTTTTCCTGGTCCTCGAGAAAGATTTCCAAATTGCGTGCACAATCGCCAAGGACGCATCCTTTCGCCTTTACCGTTACCTTTGCTAGTTCCCAAAGCAGGTCCTCATGGGAAGTCAGAAACTCTGCCAATTCGGGAAACTTTGTGACCGCACGCTCGCGTTCGTGGTCATCCTCGCGAATGCGCTTGAGTGCATAGGCGAAGGCTTCCGTGTTGGGCGTCACCGGATGGTAATTGCGACCGCGCACGAAACTATCTTTCGGTTCAAACGGTGGCGGTTGCGGCACGTCTGATCGGGGGTCCGTGAGTCCGCATTGTGGATCCCGCAAGATATCTAGCACGCTACCAACCAGTGGCCGCTTATTCAGTTCGTTTGAATAGTATCCGCCGTCACCTAACTTCTGGCCGATAAATTTAAGTATCGAAGTATGATCTAGCAATCCCTTGTAGAGGCTCCGAGCTTTAATCAGCGGTGAGACGATCAGTGCCGGGACGCGTACTCCCATCGTAAAGAAGGGATCGACATTACTGTCTACAACGGACGTTCGCAGTTCTGGCGGCGAGACATGATCGAAGAACCCGCCGGCCTCATCGTAGGTGATGACCATGACGGTGCGTTTCCATCGTTCAGCGTTTGAAGTGAGAGCAGTATAGACACGACGCAGAAATGCCTGCCCGCCGGATACGGTCGTTGGTGAATGATCGTCGCTGGGCACCGGCGGACTGAAATGATCGCTCGTGTACTTGGGTTCGACAAAGATCAGGTCGGGGAAATCCTTTTCATGCTTGAAGTCGTCGGCGAGGCTGCTGATCGGCGAGAACTGGCCGTGCGCCGCTATCGCGTCAGCCAGGATTTCCAGGCGCCAACGGTTCATCACCATGAAGAACGGCCATCCTTCGTGATAGACACGCCAGCGCACGTGGCGCTTGTTCTGGCGCCCGCACCAGTCATAGACCAAATCCTGATCGGGCACTGTGTTGGCGAAAGTATTGTCGCTTTTGGTGAAGCCGCCCATCCCCATGAGGCGATTGGGCTGGGTGCTCGTCGGAATCGGCGCGAACCAGTTGTCGCAAATCGCATAGTTATCGGCCAGAAAGGCGGTAATCGGAACCTCCGCGGGCGTGAAGAACCCCATCACTTGGGTGGCGTCATCGGCCGATAACCCCGGATCGATACCGTAGTTCTGCATGAACCCGGTCATCGGATAAGGAACGCTTCGTTGGAAGGGAGCGCCGAACTGGATGCGAAAGTTCTCGCGCTCGTGGCGGGGATCATCGCTCATGTCGAGGCGAGTGGTATGAAACGGAGCCTGCCGTTTGCCATTGAACTCATTCGTGTAGCGATCCAACCAGGCTTTGTCGGCTTGTTGGCCATTGACCTCGGGACGATTACCGAAGGCCGGATGGCTCAGGTAGCCCAGCATGTGATCGAAAGATCGGTTTTCCATCATCACGACCACGATGGTGTCGATGAGATCGAGAATTGCCATGGATGCCCCTCCCTTGCCCGCTGGCACCAAAAGTATGCGCGGTTCTTCGAGGTGCGAAAAGATCAACGCCACCCACCATGGGTGGCGTTGAATGGCTGCTTTATTGTTTGAGTAAGAGGTTAGTTGACTGCGGTGTTGCGGCGGCGAAGTAGTTTCTCGACGTCGAACTTGAACATTTTGGCGCTGTTGCGCCCCAGAATCTTCGCGCGGCTTTCGTCCTTCAGATGGCCCATCTGGCGTTCGATCGATTCCGCCGAATGCGGCCACGAGCCTTCGTGATGGGGATAGTCATTCGCCCATAGGTAGTTATCGACCAGATTATATTTCTCGGCGACGTCCAGCCCGACCGGATCATCCTGGAATGAGGCTGCGCCATGTTCGCGGAAATACTCACTCGGAAGCTTCTTCAATTTTGGATAGGCCCACATGTGATGCTTGCGAGCGGCCTCGTCCATCGCTTCGAGCATCCAGGGAATCCAGCCGATACCGCATTCGATCCCGGCGAAGCGCAGCTTGGGAAAACGCTCCAGCACACCCGAGGCGCAGAGACAGGCCATCGGTTCGACGGTAGGCGACAGCGCGTGGGCGGTATAGTTGATAATCGCGCCGCCATCTTTGCGTGCCGCACGCGGATCGCGACCTGTCGAGATATGGAAGGTCATCGTGATATCGCAGTCCTGGATAACCTCCCACATCGGATCGTAGATCGACATGTTGTAGTTCGGATGACGCGCGTCGTGGGCGCCGAAAATCGGCTTGCAGGGCAAGTTGATCCCGCGGAAGCCAAGCTTCGCGACGCGTTTGATCTCCTCGATCGCCATATTAACGTCCGCGGTCATGATCGCGGCGATCGGCGACATGAAATCGTTATAGGCTCCGTATAGTTCCCACGCCCAGTCATTCCACACGCGGCACTGAGCAGCGCCGAAGTCCGCATCGGTTGTGGCCCAAACGGACAGGCCTTTGTTGGGGAACATGATTTCGGCGTCGATACCGTCGCGGCGATGATCAGCGATCCGCTGTTCGGGCGTGAATCCAGCTTTGTTGCGAATCGCCTCTTCGCCGGTCATCTGATGATCGATGACGCGCGAGCGCTGCATGCCCTCGGCGATAATCCACTTAACGCCGTTCTCGTCGGTCTCAATCCGCGGCAGGCGGTTATGGTACTTCTTGTCCATCCGCTCGAGCCAGAGACCCGTGGGTTCGTTGGCGTGGCAATCTGCCGAAATCAGCAGATAGCGATTCGGATCGTCGGGCCGCGCCGTACGCTTCCATCCGGCATGTCCCGGCGTCTCAAGCCGCCAGCGATTGTTTTCATCAACTTGATTAAGGGTGTCTACGCTCATCGCGTTCTCCCGAAAGTAGAGTATTGGGACCTAAATCAGTCGCAGCTCTTTCATCGCGCCGCGGAGTTTTTCTGCCGGACCAGGGGACATTGGGAGCAGGGGCATCCGCATTTCATTGGTGCACTTGCCCATGAAGGCGCAGGCCTGCTTCACCGGAATCGGATTGGTCTCGGAGAAGAGTACGCGCATCAACGGCAGCATCGAGAAATGGATCGAGCGGGCGCGCTCGAAATCACCGCTAAGTGCGGCCGCAGCTAAGTCATGCATCTCGCGCGGCAGCACGTTGGTAACGACTGAGATGACACCTTTTGCACCGAGCGACATTAGGGGCAGCGTGAAGGAGTCATCGCCGGAGAGCATCGTCAGGCGATCGCCGCATAGCTTCAGAATATCCGAGCATTGGTCGATCGAGCCCGACGCTTCCTTGATGCCGACGACCTGCTTGATATCGCACATCTTGGCAAAGGTTTCGGGCAGGATATTGGAGCCGGTGCGGCCCGGTATGTTGTAAACGATCAAAGGCAGATCGACGCTAGCCCCGATCATCTTGTAATGCTTGTAGATACCTTCCTGGGTCGGCTTGTTGTAGTAGGGCGAGATCAGGAGGGCGCCGTCGGCGTGAACTTCTTTGGCGAACTGGGTCAGCCGGATAGCTTCGGCGGTCGAGTTGGAGCCCGTGCCGGCGATAACGGGGACTCGGCGGCGTGCCTGATCGACGACTAGTCTGATCACCTGCTCGTGTTCGGCGTGTGTCAGCGTTGCCGATTCGCCGGTCGAGCCGCACGGCACAAGGCCATCGATTCCGGATTGAATCTGCCATTCCACCAAATCGCGCAACGCCTTCTCATCGACCGTGCCGTCGCGAAATGGAGTAATTAATGCGGAAAAGGCTCCGTGAAACATCGCCAGTTACCTCCCGGCGGCGGCGATCAGCTCACCGTCGCGCAGATCGAGTTCGCCTCGAAAGACCTCAACCGCCTCACCAGTCATGAAGATATGATTTGCCTGTGGCCCACTCTCGCGCCACTCGATCTCAAGATTACCGCCACGCAACTCCACTGTCGCCTGGCGATCGGCCCGGCTCGTGAGCACTGCCGCGACGAGCGCCGCGCAGGCGCCGGTACCGCACGCGAGTGTCTCGCCTGAGCCGCGCTCCCACACGCGCATCCTCAAACGATTACGGCTAACGGGCAGGATGAATTCGGTGTTGACGCGACGCGGGAAGAACGGATGGTGCTCGAATTTGCGGCCCAACTCGCCGAACGCCGAATCGTCCATCGCGAATATGCTCTCATCTTCGACGAATACGACACAGTGCGGATTACCCATCGAGACGGCGGTGATCTTCTGCACTTTGCCGGCGATTTCGAGCGGGAAATCGATTACGCGCCCATCGTGATCCGTCGGAATCTCGCGACCTTCGAGGATCGGCTCGCCCATATCGACGGTGGCTGCCACCTGATTTCTATCGACGCGCAACGCGATTGTCTTGATGCCACAATCGGTGTCGACCGCGATGGGATTCTTGGCGCCACCTGAAATCGAATGATAGAGGCGCGCGACGCAGCGGATACCGTTACCGCACATCTCACCGCGGCTGCCATCCGCGTTGTACATTTCCATCCGAACGTCAGCCTTATCGGATGGACAGAGCATAATCAGCCCATCGCCGCCAACACCGAAGCGTCGATCAGATACGCGCTTAGACAGTTCGCCCGGATCGGAAGGACGTACCTTGTCGGCCACGACGTAAACATAGTCGTTGCCGCATCCGTGCATCTTTACGAAGGGCAGCTTAGGCATCGGGACCAGCCCCGATCGTCACGAGCTTCTCGCCACGGATAATATCTTCGAAGGTGTCGCGCTCGCGTACGACCGTGTAATCGGACCCGTTAACGATAACTTCAGCAGGGCGCGGCCGGCTGTTGTAGTTCGACGACATCACGAAGCCGTAAGCGCCGGCACTCATCACGGCGAGCAGATCGCCCGATTGCGCCTCGGGCATATCGCGCTCACGTGCAAAGAAATCACCGCTCTCACATACCGGTCCGACGACATCTCCATTGACGATCTTGCGATCATCTCGCTTGATCACCGGGCGAATATCGTGGAACGCCTCGTACAGGACGGGGCGGATCAGATCGTTCATCGCACCGTCGATTACGACGAAGCGCTTCACGTCGGTTTCCTTAACGTAGAGTACTTTCGTGACCAGTATCCCCGCATTGCCGACGAGCACGCGGCCGGGTTCGACGATGAACTTCACGCCGAGGCCCTTTAGAGGGGCCATCAACGCCGAGGCGTACTGATTGGGCGATGGCGGCTCTTCCTGATAGGGGATACCGAGCCCGCCGCCGAGATCGACGTAGCGCAGGGCGATCCCGTTTGCGCGCAGGTCCGTGACGATCTTCGCGACCTTCTGACCCGCTTCGCTGAATGGATCGGTCTCGGTAATCTGCGAGCCGATATGAGTGCTCAGGCCAGCTAGATCGAGATTCGGTAGGTTCTGCGCTTCCGCGTAATACTCGTTCACCTGCGATAGTGGGATGCCGAATTTGCTGTCGCGATGGCCGGTCGAAATATGTGGATGGGTTCCTGGGTCGAGATCCGGATTCACGCGCAGGCTGACTGGCGCCTGAACGCCCAAGCGGCGAGCGACTTCGGAGATCCGACCCAATTCGGGCCGCGACTCAACATTGATCATCAGGATCTTGGCCTTGAGTGCCGCTTCTATCTCTTCGTCGGTCTTGCCGACACCCGAGAAGACAATCTTGCCCGGGTCGGCGCCAGCGCGGATGCATCGCATCAGCTCACCGACGGAAACGATATCGAAACCGGCACCCATATCGCCGAACAGCTTGAGCACGCTCAAATTCGACAGTGCCTTCATCGCGAAGCAGATAAGCACGTCGGTGCCCTTGAAGGCCTCGCTCATAACGCGGAAATGCCGTCGGAGCGTGCGCGCGCTATAGATATAGAGAGGTGTACCCAGTCGCTTTGCGAGTTCGGCTACGGAAACGTCCTCGGCAAAGAGTTCTTGCCCTTTGTAATTGAAATAATTCATTCGTATGTATCGATCGCGGCAGTCATGTAGACAGCCGTAGCGCATTTTTACCACAGGGCGATTCGCGCCCCAAACAGTCCTCGAATCTCGACGATGCGGACTCAGCTACCGGCCGCTTGCGGCGTGGTCGAGGGAAGCTTGAAGGTATCGGGATTGGGTGGCGGGGCCGGTTTGCTCCGTGTGAAGGCCACCTCGTTCGAAGGCGGGCTGCTGTATCCGTCTGTAGTGCGCGAGAGGATCTCGTACCGATAGAGGCTGCCGATCGTGGTTTCGGTGTCGATATAGCTGAACTCGCGTTCGACCGAGAATCGCTCCTGATCGGTTACCGGCAATACGACCAGCGGCAGAAGTTCCCCGTTGGCCCCGGTGCCGCGCATCACGACGAATCCGCCCAGATCGCGCATCGTATGGCCACCCGTGTAATGGGTCGGTCGTGCCCACGTCAGCTTGATCCCATGGCTATCGGCGGCGGCGGTAAGGTCAGTTATCGGGGCAGGGCGCACCAGCTCGGGCGCCTGTGGGGCGCTTTTAACGCCGCACCCCGTGGCGGACAGGAGCACACCGGTCGCCAACGCAAGACGCCATGATTTAGATCGCAGTAGCTTCATCGTTTAGGGCCTCGCTCTTTGCGCAAACGGCGCAGCCGGGTCCGAACCAGTTTGGGCGCGGGACCACCGGGTAATGCGCGTGCCTCCAATGACCTATCGACCGAGAGCGCGGCAAGGGCGTCGGTACCGAACTTCGGCGAATAGCGGCGTAAATCTTCGAGCGTCAGATCTGTGATGGCCAGACCACGAGCGATTGTGTCGCGTACCAACGAACCGACGATCTCGTGAGCCTCGCGAAATGGCACCCCGCGCGAGACCAGGTATTCGGCAAGGTCCGTAGCCAAGGCGAAGCCGCCCGCGCCTGCTCGCATTACATCGGGCTTGAAGGCCAGTTGCGGCCAGAATTGAGAGAGCAGGGAGAGGACCGGCTTGATGGTATCGACAACGTCGAAGACCCGCTCTTTATCTTCTTGGAGGTCCGAGTTGTAGGTTAGCGGCAGCCCTTTCAGGATCGTCAGCATCGCCATCAGGGCGCCGACCACGCGCCCGGTCTTGCCGCGAATCAATTCGAGCAGATCGGGATTCTTTTTCTGCGGCATCATCGAGCTGCCGGTCGCGAACTCATCGGGCAGATCGGCGAAGCCGAACTCGGCAGTCGTCCAGAGGATAATCTCTTCGGCCATCCGCGAAAAATGGATCGCGAGAATCGCCGAGGCGCTGAGAAAATCGAGCACGAAATCGCGATCTGCGACCGCATCCATGCTGTTTTCCGCGATACGGCTGAAACCCAGTTCGCGGGCCACGAGATGCCGATCCAGCGGCAGCGTGCTGCCCGCCAGGGCGCCCGCTCCCAACGGCATCACGTCCGTGCGATGCAGCGTTTGTTCGAAGCGCTCGTAATCACGCCCGAACATCTCGACGTAAGCGATCAGATGATGCGCCAGCGTCACAGGCTGCGCGCGTTGCAGATGGGTATAGCCGGGCATCACAGTCTCAGCGTGGGCCGCGGCCACCGCAATCAGGCTTTGACGCAAGCACTCGATGAGGCGAAGAACCTCTGCGATCTCGTCGCGAAGATAGAGCCGCAAATCCAGCGCGACCTGGTCATTGCGCGAACGACCGGTATGGAGCTTCTGGCCCGGCGCGCCGATCTTTTCGGTCAGACGGCGTTCGATTGCGAGATGAATATCCTCATCGGAGAGGACAAAATTGAACGCTCCTTGATCGATCTCGCGCTCGATAGCGCGCAAGCCTGCCGTTATTGCGCTGACTTCTCGCGGGCTCAGCAGTTTGATCGCGCCGAGCATCCGCGCGTGGGCGATCGAGCCGCGGATATCGTGGCGATAGAGCCGCCTATCAAACGGGAGCGACGCGGTAAAGCTCTCGACTTCAGGTAGTCGGCCCTTTTTGAATCGCCCCCGGAGTAGGTTGGTAGCCTCCGGCGCGCCTGAACGGCTTGCTTTCATAAGTAGAGAGGAAAAGGTTGCCGGAAACCTGCAGGTGCTACAAGCGTTGCGGTTCTAACGTGTAGGGGGCGTATGGCAAAGGCATCCGCGGGCAGCGCAGCTCAGCGATCCATTAGGGTGCGTCACGTGCACATCGAGTTTGTGATTGCACTTGGGGCAATCGCCAGACCGCGTACGCGGAACCAGTTTTGGCGTGGGACGCGGCGGTCTGAATTGAAGCACCTTGCCCACGATCTTGTTTCCTACGATCTCCGCTTATTCCGCTGATCGATCCGGGCCAACGCGCGCAGGCGCAAACTGCCCAGCCGGATGAAGCCCTCGGCGTCAGCCTGCTGATAACCACCGGCTTCTTCGAAGCTCGCGATCGTCGGGTCATACAGGGAGTTGTCCGAGCGGCGCCCGGCAATCCATGCGTTGCCTTTATACAGCTTGAGACGGGCTGTGCCGGTCACATTTCTCTGCGCGTCGTCGATCAACGCCTGCAGCGCCTCGCGTTCAGGAGTGAACCAGTGGCCATTGTACACGAATTCGGCGTACCGCGGGATAAGTCCGTCGCGCAGATGCATCACTTCGCGATCGAGCGTCAGCTGCTCTACCGCCCGATGAGCGTGCAGCAGGAGTGTGACCCCCGGCGTCTCATACACGCCGCGCGATTTGATTCCGACGTACCGATTCTCAACCAGATCGACCCGGCCGATACCGTGGCGTCCGCCGATTTCGTTGGCGCGCTCGATTAGGCGCACGGGTGATAGCCGTTCGCCGTTAATCGCGACCGGATTACCCCGATCGTACTCGACCTCGACATATTCAGCTTGATCGGGAGCCTTCTCCGGCGAGACCGTCAGCCGGAACATATCTTCGTAGGGCTCGCGCCAGGGATCTTCCAGCACGCCGCCTTCGTAGCTGATATGTACCAGATTCCGATCCATCGAGTAGGGCTTTTCCGCCGTTACCGGAACGGGAATCTTTTTCTCGGAGGCGTAAGCGATCATATCGGCGCGCCCGTTGAACGGCCAATCGGCCATCCGCCAGGGGGCTATAATCTTCAACTCAGGCGCGAGTCGCGCGAAAGTCAGCTCGAAGCGTACCTGATCGTTGCCTTTGCCCGTAGCGCCGTGAGCGACCGCGTCGGCGCCTTCGCGCAGCGCGATTTCGACCTGCTTCTTCGCGATTACCGGGCGGGCGATCGAGGTGCCGAGCAGGTAGTAGCCCTCGTAGATCGCATTCGCGCGCATCATCGGGAAGACAAAATCGCTGGCGAATTCATCGCGCAGGTCTTCGATATAGAGCTTGCTCGCCCCGGTCGCGAGGGCCTTGGCCTCGAGTCCCTCGGTTTCATCGGCCTGACCGACATCGGCGCAATAGGTAACCACTTCGCAATCGAAATAGTCCCTGATCCAGCGCAGGATGACGGAGGTATCGAGCCCACCCGAGTAGGCGAGAACAATTTTCTTTGTCTTTGAAGCGGTCATCTCAGACTTATCAGAGTTGAACGGATGAGGGCCCCTGATGGGCCAGAACCTCGGGACGTGACAGCCAGATCATCACGGCTTTTTGAGCGTGGAGGCGGTTTTCGGCCTGCTCCAGCACGATCGATTGCGGGCCGTCGAGCACCTGATCGGTAATTTCTTCGCCGCGATGGGCCGGCAGGCAATGCATCACGACCGCGTCGCGCTTGGCGTCCTTGAGTAGCGCCGAATTGACCTGGAAAGCTTTGAAGTCGTGTCGCCGCTTGGTGGCTTCGGCCTCCTGGCCCATCGAGGTCCAGGTGTCCGTATAGATAACGTCAGCGTCGCGGACTGCCTCGACCGGATCATGCGTGATAAGGCCGAGCTTCTCGCGTCGCATCTGCGCGACGAAGGTCTTTTCCGGCTCGTAGCCCAGCGGACATGCCAGGCGCAAATCGAATCGCACCAAGGATGCAGCTTCGATCCAGCTCTGCGCCAGGTTGAAGCCATCACCCACGAACGCAACCTTGAGCTTGCTGAGTTCTCCGAAACGCTCGCGCAGGGCCAGCAAATCGGCAAGTACCTGACACGGATGAAGCAGGTCGGTCAGGCCGTTGATCACCGGCACGGTTGATTCTTTGGCGAGTTCGACGCACGTCGTATGCGAAAACGTGCGAATCATGATCAAGTCGACCCATCGTGAGAGGTTCCGGGCGACGTCCTTAACCGACTCGCGCTCGCCGATCCCGATATCCTGCGGAGCAAGGTAGATCGCGTGGCCGCCCAGCTGCGCCATCCCGGTTTCGAAGGTGATTCGCGTACGCAGCGATGGCTTCTGAAAGATCATCGCCATCGTCTTGCCACGCAGGAAAGGATGCTCGATACCGGTCTTCACCTCGGCCTTGAGCCGGGTGGCGAGTCGCAGCAGCCCATCGAGTTCGGCAGGCGTGAGCGAACTCATATCGAGAAAATCTCGCTTTGTCAGTTGCTTACGCTGGGTCTTGAGGGCAGCGCCCATGATTCCTTCTCGTCGGTCAGGATGCCTTGGCGGCAGCGCGGAGCGCACGTTCGATAATCGCCAATCCGGCGTCGGCCTCGGCGCGAGTCAGTATAAGTGGTGGCAATAGACGAAGCACGTTGTCAGCCGTGCCGTTAACTACCAGGCGCTCGGCGTAACAAGCATCGACTACGGCTTTCACCGGATGGTTCAGCACGACACCGATAATCATCCCGGCACCGCGGACTTCGCGAACGTTGGGACAATCCTTCGCGATTTCGCGCAGGCGCGAAATCAAATAGCCGCCAACCTCCGCCGCATTGGCGATCGCACCGTCCTGCTCGAGCGCATCGAAGACGCCGAGCGCGGCGGCACATGCGATCGGATTACCGCCGAAGGTCGATCCGTGAGTGCCCGGCGTCAGCGCCGAGGCGATCTCTGCCTTCGCGACCATCGCGCCGATCGGCACACCACCACCGAGTGCCTTGGCCAAAGTAATAACGTCGGGTTTGATCCCGCTGTGCTGGTAGCCGAAGAGTTTGCCCGTCCGGCCCATCCCGGTCTGCACTTCGTCGACGATCAGGAGGATCTTCGCGCGGTCACAAACCTCGCGCAGTCGGGCAAGATAGTCGGGTTTCGGGGTTACGACACCACCTTCACCCTGAATTGGCTCGACGATCACGCCGACCGTTTGATTCGTGATCGCCCCTTCGATCGCGGCGACATCATCATAAGGCACTAGCTTGAATCCCGGCACGAGCGGCATGAATCCTACGTGGTACTTTTCCTGACCGGTCGCACTCAGCGTCGCGAAAGTGCGTCCATGGAAGGAGCCCTGCGTCGCGATAAATTCGAATTTGCCGCCGTTGCCGTGCCCCCAACGCCGGGCGAGCTTCAGCGCGGCCTCGTTGGCCTCGGCGCCTGAGTTACAGAAGAAGACCCGACCATCGCCGAATGCATGCCCTATACGCGCCGCCAACTTCGCCATCGGTTCGGTATGGAAAACATTACAGGCATGGGTCAACTTATCCGCCTGCGCCTTAATCGCGCCGACGATCCGCGGATGGGCGTGGCCGAGACTTGTGACCGCCAAGCCGCAAAAGAAATCGAGATAGCGGTTGCCGTCAGAATCGTACAGATAGACGCCATTGCCGTGATCGAACGCCAGCGGCATGCAACCGTAGGTATTGATAAGATTGGCGTGGGCGAGATCTACAATTTCGGCACTATTCATCGGTTAGTTCCGCTTTCTTAGATTTGGCGACTCGGCTGCGATCGGCGCGCCTTCACTACCGGCCGCGCCGTGCGTTCAACTACTTCGGTGCCGATACCGGCGTCGGTAAAAACTTCGAGCAGCACCGAATGACGCACGCGACCGTCGATTACGTGGGCACTTAATGCTCCTGCCCGCAGCGCGTCGAGACAGCATTCGACCTTGGGGATCATCCCGGCGCCGATTGCGCCCGAGGCTATCATTTTTCTTGCCTGCACTGCATCCAATTGATGAAGCAATTCGCCGACCAAGTTTTTGACCCCCTCGACGTCGGTAAGCAATATCAGCTTTTCTGCGTTCAGCGCACCAGCGATCGCTCCGGCAGCCACGTCGGCATTGACGTTATAGGTCATCCCGTCATGCCCGACGCCGACCGGCGCAACCACCGGAATAAAGCCGGCCTCTTCGAGCGCTCGCAAGCCGGCTGGGTTCACCTGGTCGATTTCGCCAACCAATCCGATATCGGCCTTGGTGGTTTTGCCGTTGTCGCCTTTAACTTCAACCAGTAACTTCCGCGCGACCATCAGATCGCCGTCCTTACCCGAAAGGCCGACGGCGCGACCGCCCTGTCGCCAAATCAGCGCGACGATCTCTTTGTTGATCTTCTGCAGAACCATCTCGGCCGCGTCCATCGTAGCTTCGTCCGTCACGCGCATCCCGCGCACGAAGCTGGATTTGAGTCCGAGCTTTTCGATCAGTTCCGTGATCTGCGGACCGCCGCCATGCACGACCACCGCTTTGATCCCGACCGATTCAAGCAGCACGATATCCTGCGCGAAGCTCTCGCGCAGTTCCGGCGTGAGCATCGCATGGCCACCGTACTTGATAACGAAGGTTTTGCCGCGAAAGCGCTGTATATAAGGCAGCGCTTCGGCAAGGATCTGGGCCCGCTCGAGCAGGTCTTTCAAGATGATGCTCCGGTGATCGCCAACGAGCTACAGGATGTAGCGCGAGAGATCTTCGTTCTTGAGAATCGGATCAAGCCTCTGATGCACATACGCAGCGTCGACTTCGACCGTCTGCCCGCCCAATTCCGGTGCATTGAAAGAGAGCTCTTCGAGCAGCCGTTCGAGCACCGTATGGAGCCGCCGCGCGCCAATGTTCTCCGAACGCGCATTCACCTGGGCCGCGATTTCCGCCAACGCGGCGATCGCATCGGGTCCGAAACTGAGGCGCACCTTCTCGGTTTCGAGCAGGGCAACGTATTGTTTCGACAGCGCGTTTTCGGGCTCCGTCAGGATGCGGATAAAGTCCTCTTTGGTCAAGGCTTTCAGCTCGACGCGAATCGGAAACCGCCCCTGAAACTCCGGGATAAGGTCCGACGGCTTCGAGGTGTGGAAGGCACCCGACGCGACGAACAAGATATGGTCCGTTCGCACCGCGCCGTACTTGGTATTTACGGTTGAACCTTCGACGATGGGTAGCAGATCGCGCTGGACGCCCTCCCGCGATACATCGGGACCCTGTGCCGATTGCCGCCCGGCAATCTTGTCGATCTCGTCGATAAAGACGATTCCCGATTGTTCGGCCCGGGTCACCGCCTCGCGCGCGACATTCTCCATATCGACCAGCTTGGCCGCCTCTTCCTGTGCGAGAATCTCGAGCGCCTCGGGCACTTTGACCTTACGATGGCGCGACTTCTTGGGCATGATTTGGCTGAAGAGCTCCTTCATGCTCGCGCCCATCTCTTCCATCCCTTGCGGCGTCACCACTTCGACCATCGGGGTGGCCTGCGCCGTGACCTCAATATCGACCTCCCGATCCTTGAGGAAGCCGTCGCGCAGCAGCTTACGCAGCTTCTCGCGGGTTTCTCGATGGGAATCGCTGGGAGGTACTTCCATATCCGTCTCGGTGTCGATCGTCGGTGCGCGGCGGCTGCGTCCGGCGGGTGTGGGATAGAGGATATCGAGCAGCCGCTCCTCTGCGGCCTCGCGCGCCTTGACTTGAACGCGCTCGCGTTCCTCGTCACGGACCATCTTCACCGAGATTTCGGCGAGATCGCGGATCATCGACTCGACATCGCGGCCGACATAGCCGACCTCGGTGTAACGCGAGGCCTCGACCTTCACGAAAGGAGCCTGGGCCAACCTGGCGAGTCGACGAGCGATTTCGGTCTTGCCGACACCGGTCGGGCCAATCATGAGGATATTCTTGGGCGCGATTTCGTCGCGCAGTTCTGGCGCGACATTCTGCCGGCGCCATCGGTTACGTAAAGCAATCGCAACGGCGCGCTTGGCGTCGTGTTGTCCAACTATATAGCGGTCGAGTTCGGAAACGATCTCCCGCGGGGTCATCACTTGCGGAGCAGCCATAGGCTTATTTTGTACCGGCGCGCCCTCGAAGCAAAACTACTGGAGGTAGGGATGGAGCTGCTCGGGACGATGAAATTGCCTTATGCGAGAGAGCCAATCAAGGAGCTACAGCTCTTCGATCACGAACTGATCATTTGTATAGACGCAGATCTCGGCGGCGATCGTCATCGCGTCTTCGGCGATTTGGCGCGCCGTGAGATCCGCGGCATAGCGAGTCAGAGCGCGCGCCGCTGATAGCGCGTAGTTGCCCCCCGACCCGATCGCGATCAGTCCGTCATCCGGTTCGATCACGTCGCCGCCGCCCGAGATCAGGAGAGTGCTGTCTATATCGGCCACGACGAGCATTGCTTCGAGCCGTCGCAGAATCCGGTCGGTGCGCCAATCCTTGGCCATCTCGACCGCGGCGCGGCGGAGGTTCCCGTTGAACTCCTGCAGCTTGCCCTCGAACTTGTCGAAAAGCGTGAGTGCGTCGGCGGTCGATCCGGCGAAACCGGCGAGAATCCGATCATTGTGCAGACGGCGGACCTTGCGTGCGCCGCGCTTCATGATCGTCTGGCCGACGCTGACCTGCCCGTCCCCCGCCATCACGACCTTGCCCTGATGGCGCACGCACAGAATCGTGGTGGCGCGGACGCGGTTGGGGGAATCGTAATCAGGCTCGCGGGTGGGCACGTCGGTAAACCTCTTTTAGATGGCGTATACTGACATGAGTATAGCGCTGCGTGGTAGCCAGACTCGAATGGCCGAGCATCTCCTGAATCGAGCGCAGGTCGGCGCCAGCGTTCAGCAGATGGGTCGCGAAGCAGTGGCGCAGGCCATGCGGCGTCAGCGGCGTATCGATACCGGCGTTAAGCAGTCGCTTTTCGACCATTTTCTGAATTGATCGCGTTGTTAGGCGGGAGCCGCGCAAATTCGTGAAGACGGGACCGTCGGGCGTGGGTTCAAGAGGCATCACCTTGCGCCAGGCCGCGATTGCGTCCATCGCAGGTTCGCCTGCCGGTACCAGTCGATCCTTGTTTCCTTTGCCCGACCGCACCATCACCATCCCAAGTTCGGTATCGATATCGCGCCAGCATAGATTCGTCAGTTCGCTGACGCGGAGACCGGTCGAGTAGAGCAACTCCACGATCGCGCGATCGCGTCGCGTTGCCGGATTGTCGCCCGATTCATTGGCCTCGATTAGTGTCGCAACCGCGTCCTCGCTCATCACTTGGGGCAGCCGCTTCTCGGTCTTGAGCGAACGCATCGCCCGCGCCGGGCTCGGTACACCGGTGAGCGTCTCGCGTGAGCGAAAGAAGGCTTTAATCGCGAAGAGGCGGCGCTGCACCGTCGCGCGTGAGGCGCGCGCGCGAATCAACTCAGCCAGATAATTGCGGATATGGTCGGCGGTAATCTTGCTGGCGTCGACGCCCTTGCCGGAATCGTTGAGTGCGGTACGTCCGCTCAGCAGGTAGCCATGAAAATCGATCAGGTCGCGGCGATAACTTACCGCCGTGTTGCGGGAGGCGCGCTGCGCCTTGCGGATCACCTCGGCAAAAGCCTCGATCTCATAGAGCATCTTCATTTTGGCCGCGGCTCGCAGACTCGCCCGCCCCCTGCTCACCACCACCCCTCAATACACTGGAATGTTAGCAGCGTTTCAGGGTAGGCCAGAAGCATGAACTGTTTTCATTGCGCGGGCGCGATCACGATCAAACCTCAGGAAGTAATCGGGTTTCGCGATCGATGCCCGAAGTGCGATCGTCCGCTACACATATGCCTAAACTGCGATTTTCATGACCCGGCCTACAATAATCAATGTCGTGAAACCCAAGCGGAGCGTGTAGTCGACAAAGATCGGGCGAATTTTTGTGATTATTTCGCTCCGAAGAGTGGGACAGCTAAACACGTCGCATCCGGCTCCGACGCGCGGGCGAAACTCGACGCGCTGTTCTCAAAAAAGGCCAGAAACTAAACGCTTCAGCCGTCAATAGGTGCTTTGAAGTGCCGTAGTCGAAATTAGCCTAAAGCATCAAGGCTGACGCTAGGGTACAATCCTGGGACGAGATGGAACGTCCCATAGCTGCGATAGTCTTGGCCGCCGGGCTCGGTACCCGAATGAAATCGGCGCGAGCCAAGGTTCTCCACGAAATCGGTGGTGAGCCGATGATCGCGCGAGTCCTGCGCGCGATGGCCCAGGTCGCGGCGAATCCGCTGGTCGTCGTCGTGGGCCATCAGGCCGACGAGGTCAAAGCGGCGTCGCGTCGCGCGTGTCCCTCGAAGGAGTTGAGCTTTGCGCTTCAGCGCGAGCAGCGTGGAACCGGTCATGCGGCACGCTGTGCGATAGGAGCACTTCGCCACAATTTCGCCGGTGACGTTCTCATCGGATGTGGCGACATGCCTATGGTCAAAGCCGAATCGCTGGCGGCGTTTGTCGCGGAACATCGCCGATCGCAGGCGAAGCTCTCGTTTATAAGTGTCCGAATCGATGATCCCGGCAGTTACGGACGCGTGGTACGCGATCCTCGCGGCAACGTCGAAGCGATTGTCGAGGCGAAGGACGCGAGCGACGCGGAAAAGGCGATCAACGAGATCAACACCGGGACCTATCTTGCGGATGCGGCCTTTCTGCGCGGCGCGCTGGAACTGCTGCAGCCCAATAACGCCCAAGGCGAGTTCTACCTCACTGACATCGTTGCGATTGCTCGACGCGAGGGTCTTGCCGTTAACGCGTGGCAGGCGCGCGATGCGGATGAGTTCGCCGGAGTGAATTCGCGGCAGGAATTGGCGCGGATGGAGGCGCAAGTGCGCGAAGAAAAGAATCACGAATTGATGAAGGCGGGAGTGACGCTGATCGATCCCGCTACTGCCTATATCGGTCCCGAAGTGCAGATCGGGCCGGATACGACGATTGGGCCCAACGTGCAGATTCTCGGGCGCAGTCGTATCGGCTCAAGCGTGCTGATCGAAGGGACCGCGTGGCTGCGCGATGTGGTAGTCGGCGATCGCTCCCATCTGAAGATTGGTGTACGAGCCGAGGAATGCGTAATCGGCGAGGAGTGCGAGATCGGGCCATTCGCGAATCTGCGTGAGGGAACGCAGCTCGAAGGTCATAACCGAATCGGCAATTTCGTCGAGACGAAGAAGGCGCGGATCGGGCGCGGCAGCAAAGCGAGCCATCTGAGCTATCTCGGCGATGCGATTATCGGGCGCGATAGCAATGTCGGATGCGGCGTTATCACCGTCAATTACGACGGCTACGACAAGCATCAGACGGAGATCGGCGACAACTGCATGGTCGGATGCGACACGCAGCTCGTCGCGCCGGTGAAGGTCGGGAACGACGTCTACGTCGCCTCGGGCACTACTATTCTACGCGACGTCCAGGATGGCGCGCTGGTGATGTCGCATCATCCGCAGCGCGAAAAGCCCGGATGGACGGCGGCGTGGCATGAGCGTCACAAGGATCATCCGAAGGCGCGCGAACATAAGAAAAACGACGGGAAGTAATAGACAGTATGTGCGGAATCATGGGTTATGTCGGGCCCCGCGAAGCGGCGCCTATCCTTCTCGGTGGACTCCGGCGGCTCGAATATCGCGGCTACGACTCGGCCGGACTCGCGACACTGAACGGCGGTCAGACACTCGAAATTCGCCGCGCGGTTGGCAAGCTCGATAATCTGCGCAAGCTGATCGATGAGACCCCGCTGCATGGTCACATCGGAATGGGTCATACGCGATGGGCCACGCATGGGCGGCCCTCCGAGACCAACGCGCATCCGCATCAGGCGGGCCCCGTCGCGGTAATCCATAACGGCATCATCGAGAATTACATCGAGTTGCGCGCCGATTTGATTAAGCGCGGCCACAAACTTAAATCCGAGACCGATACGGAACTGATTTCGCATCTGATCGAGGAGCGGCTGCGAGAGAAAAGCTCGCTCACCGAGGCGGTGCGGGCAGTCGTCAGGGAGTTGCGTGGATCATTCTCGATCGTCGTGATGTCGCAGACGGAACCCGGCAAACTCGTCGCAGCGAAGACTGCGACGCCGCTGGTGCTCGGACTTGGCGATGGCGAGAACTTTGTCGCGTCGGATATCCCGGCGATTCTGGAGCATACGCGCCGCACGTTCGTACTCGAGGACGGCGAACTGGCGGAAGTCAGTGCGGAGGGTGTGAAGCTCTCGACCTTTGACGGCGCACCGATTGAGCGGCAGCCGCGCGTAATCGAGTGGGACGCGGTCGCGGCAACCAAGGGTGGTTATCCGCACTATCTGCGCAAAGAGATCGCCGAGCAGCCGCAAGCCTGGATCGATACACTGAGCGGCCGCGCCAGCGCCGGTTCGAACGAAGTACGTTTCGAAGCGGACCTGTTACCCGCAGGCGGACCGAGCGCGATAAGCCGAATCGTGATGGTCTCGGCGGGTGCGTCGTGGATTTCCTCGCAGATCGGCAAGTTCATGATCGAGGAGCTATGCGGAATTCCGGCTGAGGTCGATTACTCAGCCGAGTTTCGTTATCGCAGTCCCGCGATCGATGAACGCACGCTGATCGTCGCGGTGTCCCAGTCGGGCGAAACCGCCGATACACTCGCTGCGATGGAAGAGGGCAAGCGGCGCGGGAGCCATCTGATTGCGCTCACTAACACCGTGGATTCATCGATCGCGCGAAAGGCGCATGCGCAGCTCTACACGCGATGCGGTCCCGAGATCAGCGTGACGACGACCAAATGTTTTCTCACGCAGATCGAGGCGTTCTATCTCTTCGCGATTCATCTGGCGAGCCGGCTCGGGCGTTTGAACCCGAGCCAGGTGGAAGAGCTGCTACAGCCGATGTTCGTGATACCGAATCAGATCGAAGCGATACTCAGTCAGGAGCGAGCGATCGAGAAGGTTGCGCGTAAATACGGCAAGTCGCGCGACTTCCTCTATCTCGGACGCGGCATCAACTATCCCGTCGCGCTGGAAGGGGCGCTCAAGCTCAAAGAGATTTCCTACATCCACGCCGAGGGCTATTCGGCGGGCGAGATGAAGCACGGGCCGATCGCGCTAATCGACGACGAGATGCCGGTGGTGGTGATCATTCCGAACGACAATGTCTTCGACAAGACCATGTCGAACCTGAAGGAAGTTGAATCGCGCAACGGCCGCATTATCGCGGTGACGGACCATCGCTCGCGCGAACTCGAAGAGGTCGCGTGGGACATTATCGATGTGCCGACGACGAATCGCTTCCTGATGCCGGTGCTGACGACGGTGCCGCTACAGCTGCTCGCGTATCATATCGCGGTGTATCGCGGCACAGACGTCGATCAGCCTCGCAATCTGGCGAAATCGGTTACGGTCGAGTAGGACGGCAATCAGGTATCTTCGGCCGCAGGCCAGTGGTCAAACCATTAAAAAAGGAGCGATGGAACGATCTCCTCGATCAGTTCGTAAAGACCTTCCCGATTCTGGACGACTTGATCGCTTGGGACACAGATCCGCTGGCGTTAGAGCTAGCCTCCGGTGAACCAGATGATTTTGGCTACAAGCATTGGAGGCCGAAGAGATGCGACACAGATCAGAGTGACATAGAAAAGCTTCGGGCGCACTTTCCAGTTCGGCTTCCTCCACTGTACGAGCTTCTGTTGTGTTCTTATCGCTGGGCGGAAGTTGAAGAAATTACCAGAGACCACTTTTTGTCCAAGGCTTTGGCCTCAGCGGGCTATATACAGTTTGGGAAGGTAGGAGGCGGTGGCTACGATCCGATCTGTTTTGACACCCGATCGCGAAAGAAGACTCAGGATTGTCGGGTAGTAAAAGTCGACCACGAAGAAATCCTGTGTCACGACCGGGTGCGAGTTTTGTGTGAGCTGGAATCAAGCTTCGAGGAACTCGTCCTGCAAACTATAGCTAAAGCCGAAAGAGTCTCAGCTGCCGCCAAAGAGCGAGAAAGTATTTAGGGCCTACTCATACCGCAGGGCATCGATTGGGTCGAGGCGCGAGGCTTTGCGTGCGGGGTACCATCCGAAGAACACACCGATCGTTGCGGCGAAGAGGAAACCACCGATAACCGAGGGCGTCGAGATCAGCGTTGGCCAGCTCGCCAGTGAGGAGAGCACCTTCGATGACACTACTCCCAGCACCACACCAGCAAGTCCGCCGACGATACTGAGTAATACCGATTCGACGAGAAACTGGAGCAGGATGTGCAAGCGGCGCGCGCCGATAGCCATCCGGATACCGATTTCGCGGGTTCGCTCAGTCACCGAAACCAGCATGATATTCATGATTCCGATACCGCCGACGAGCAACGAAATCGAGGCGACGGCGGCGAGCAGCAGCGTCATCACGCGCGTTGCGCTCTCCGAGGCCTGCGCGATCTCGTTAAGGCTGCGCACGGTGAAATCATCGTCCTGACCGGGCTGAATATGATGGCGCCGATGGAGCACGTCGGTGACCTGCTTCTGCACCAGATCAACCGTATCGGCGGCATCGGCCTGGACATAAATCATATTCACGACGCCGGCGATTTTGGGCGCACTACCGAAAGGGCTGAAAAGGCTGGTTGCGGTTGAATAGACCGATCGCGGAGTGAGCACGCTGGCGTAGGGGTTGAGCACGGGGTTGGTCGATCCGTTGCCGGTGGTGGTCGAGACCACGGCACTGACGGCCGCGACGCCGAGTACTTTGCGCTCGGCGGTCGTGAAGGGCATCATCACGACGTCGTCCTGATCCCGCCCGTAGTTCGACTGACCTTTCACGGCAAGGACGCCGACCACTTTAAGCGGAAAGTTCTTGATGCGAATCGTCGCGCCAATCGGGTCTTCGCCGGGCGCAAAGAGATTATTTACGACCGTCTGACCGAGTAGGCAGACCGGAGCGGCGGCGCGATTCTCCTCGTCAGTGAACAGCCGGCCCTGAGAAACTGGCCAATCGCGAATCGTGAAATAGGCGGGCGTCGCACCGTTGATACTGGTGCTCCAGTTACGACCTTCGTAGATGACTTGTGCGACCTGGCTATTCGTATAACTCGTCGCGTTCGCGTTGCGCGCTTCTTTGCTCACAGCTTCCGCGTCCGCCGCGGTCAGGGTCGAAGCGCTGCCGAAACCGGCGCGCACACCGTTCGAGGTGGTCGCGCCGGGCAGCACGATTACCAGGTTGGTCCCGAGGCTCTGGATCTGTTGCTGCACTGCGTAACGGGCGCCATCACCGACGGCGACCATCGCGATCACCGCGGCGACGCCGATAAAGATTCCCAGCATCGTGAGCAGCGCGCGCATCTTGTTACGACGCAGCGCCCGCGCCGCGGCCGTTAGCGCCATCCGGCCGAAATTCGTGCTAGTGGCGCGACCCTCTGGTGGCGTCGTCGTAGTTTCGCGCTGTGCCGTCACGGGACCCGCTGGTGCGACCTGTACCTCACCCTGGCGAACGTCCGAGATAATCTCGCCGTCGCGGAAAGTGATTACGCGATCGGTGTAAGTAGCGACCTCCGGCTCATGCGTCACGATAATCACGGTCAAGCCGCTTTCGCGATTCAACCGCCTGATCAGATCCATGATCTCAGCGGTATTTTTTGAATCGAGATTACCGGTCGGCTCGTCGGCGAGCAGAATTGCCGGTTGGTTGATCAAGGCCCGTGCAATCGCGACCCGCTGTTGCTGCCCGCCCGACAACTGATTCGGATGGTTCTGTTCGCGGCCCTGCAGGCCAACCTTTTCGATCAGCTCGCCCGCTCTCCGATCGGCGTCAGCCACACGCCCGGAATAAAAGAGCGGAAGTTCGATATTCTCGCGCGTGCTAGTACGCGATAAGAGGTTGAAGTTCTGAAAGATAAAACCGATTCGTTGGCTGCGAATCGCGGCTAGTTCCTCTTCAGCCATCGCCGCGACGTCGGCGCCTTCAAGCAGATAATGTCCGGAGGTCGGCCGATCGAGGCATCCGAGGATATTCATCAGGGTCGATTTGCCGGACCCCGAGGCGCCCATGATTGCAACGAACTCGCCACGTGCGATCGTCAGGCTGACGCCTCGAAGAGCATGTACCTCGATCTCGCCCAGCGTGTAGGTTTTATGGAGATCGGCGATTTCGATGACGTTCGGCATCGCCGCGATCAATGAGCCATATGCGGTGTGCCGCCAAAGGTAGGTGGTCCACTGGCGCTCGCCGAAGAGGCTGTGCGCAACTGATCCGTTACCACAATATCGCCAGGTTTGAGGTCGCCACTGAGAAGCTCGACGTTGGTGCCATCATCGAGACCGGTCGTGATCTTCACGCGCTGTAGCTGCCCGCCGTTGAGGGTATAGACGCGCTTTTCCTGGGATCCATGACGATGCGTATTGTTCCCACTCTTCGACTCGCCGGCATGCGGCGAAAAGCGCAGCGCTTGCATCGGCAGACGGACCACGTCGTCGCGCTTGGCCGTGACGATCGTGACGTTAGCCGTCATTCCGGGCTTGAGCAGCAGTTCGGGGTTCGCCACGTTTACGACGACGTCATAAGTCACAACGTTCTGCACAGTGATCGGGGCTTGGCGGACTTGGGCGACGACGCCTTGGAAGGTCCGATCCGGAAACGCATCGACGTGGAACTCGGCGTTTTCGCCGGTGACGAGATTACCGACATCAGACTCACTGACATTGGTATCGACCTGCATCTGGGTCAGGTCCTTCGCGATCAAAAACAGCGTCGGGGTCTGAAAGCTCGCCGCGACGGTCTGTCCGACGTCGACGTTGCGCGAAACGATCGTCCCGTCGACCGGCGACACGATATTCGTATACGCGAGCTGCACTTGCGCGTCCTGCACCGAGGCCTGTTGCTGCTGGATATTCGCGCGGTCCAACGCCATCTGCGCGACGCCCTGCAGATAGGCGCTACGCGCGCTATCAAGCACGTCCTGCGAGACGGCCTCGGCTTCCACGAGGCGCTGATCGCGCTCAAAAGTGAGCTTTTTGTAGTTGGTGTCGGCCGTGTCCTTGCCGAGTTGAGCCTTGGCGTTGGCCAGAGCTGCTTGCGATTCCGCAACTTTGACTTCGAAGGGTCGCGGGTCGATCTTCGCGATCAATTGGCCGGCTCTAACGCGCGAGTTGAAGTCAGCATAGATCGACTGGATCGGCCCGGATACGTAACTACCCACCTGAACCGTCGTAACCGGATTGACCGTGCCGGTTGCGATAACGGCGCGAACAATCGGTCCACGAGTAACATCAGCAGTGATATAGCGCCCGGCCGGCGTTTCTCCGCGCATCCACTGGACGATGCCGAAGGCGATCGCGGCCAGGATCAGAACGACGCCGGCTGGACGCAGTAATCGGGCTAGCGATCGATTCATCGGTTTCGCGTAAAAAAGAGGTTCAAGCCTCGTAGCTGTCTCTGATGGTGGCACTATCGTATAAGACGAAACAGGGCGTTTCGAGTTTCATTTAGAGGTGAGTAGCGTTGGCTGAACCTAACCGGCAATCCGTTCAAAGCCAGGGATTACGGCCGCTTAGCGGTATCAAGGTGGTCGATTTTACCCGCTATCTGGCGGGCCCGTTTTGCACGCAGATTCTTGGCGATTACGGCGCCGAAGTAATCAAGGTCGAACCGGTTGAGGGTGCGCGCGCCGAGATGGGCGGCTACTCGGGCAAGGATTCGTACTTCTTCATGTGCACGAATCGATCGAAGAAGAGCATCCAGATTGCGACCCGTAAGCCCGAGGGGCACGCTGTAGTACGCAGGTTGATCGATTCTGCAGATATCGTCGTCGATAATTTTCGGCCCGGCGTGATGGAAGCGATGGGTTTCGACTATGTGTCGCTCGCGCAAACGAACCCGCGGATTATCACCTGCAGCGTCTCAGGCTTCGGGCCCAATGGCCCGATGCGTGATAATCCGGGCTTCGATCAGATTGCGCAGGGCTTTTCCGGGCTGATGAGTGTCACGGGTACGCGCGAGAGCGGACCGACCCGTGTCGGAATTGCAATTTGCGATCTTCTCGGCGGGATCTTCGCCGCGCAGGGAATCCTGCTCGCACTGCAATCGCGCCATCTGACGGGGCGAGGCCAGAAGGTCGAGACCTCGCTTATAGAGGCGATAACAAGTGTGCTTAGCTGGTCGGCTGGAATCTACTTCGATACGGGCAAAACGCCCGGTCCCGCGGGCAATCACCATCCGCTGGGTTCGCCGCACGGCGTCTTCCAGGCGTCGGACCGTCCTTTCAATATTGCGGTTGGAAACGAAGCGATGTGGCGGACGTTTGTGACTGTGATCAAGCGGCCCGAGTTGGCAAACGATCCGCGCTTCGCGACTTCCGGATTACGGGTCAAGAATCGCGACGAGCTAACCGCGGAGATCAATCGGGCACTCGCGAGTAATTCAGCCGACCATTGGATCGACGAGTTTAATCGCAGCGGCATACCGTCAGGGCCGATTCTGACGATCGAGGAGATGTTTCAGCATCCGCAGACCACAGCACGCGAAATGCTGGTGCGACTCGCCCATCCGGTGCACGGCGAGATCAAGACGACAGGGCTCGGCGTAAAGCTGTCGGAGACACCGGGCTCGATTGCCCGACCGCCCTTGCTCGGCGAACACACGGACGAGGTTCTGGCCGGGCACGGCTACACGCAGGCGGATATCCAGCGACTCCGTGCGGATGGCGCCATCAAATGACACGCCGCTCAACGAAAGACTGATTGTGCCGGCCGAAAAATCCGTTGCGGGGACGCTGCGTTTGTCGATCCTCTTTGTTGCCGAGCTGATCGCGGTTGCGATCCTGCGGATACCCTCGGATTTGGGCTTTACGGCATTCGCGTTCGCCGATCGCGGTAGCTGGCTCACGCTCGTCGCGTATACGCAAAAGGGTCAACGGCCCGGAGTCGATTTCGGTTACACCTACGGCTTGTTGCCGATTTGGCTCAGCAGCGGATGGTTTCATCTCTTCGGCGCCACGCCTTATGCGTATCAAGCAGCTAATTGGATCGGCACTCTTCTGATCGGATGGGCGATCGCGCGAACGCTGAGCGCGCTGAGAGTTCCGCTCCTCGGGATTGCGTTGATGGTCGTGGCGCTGCCTTTCGCTGTGCAATCGTCCTACCCGTCGATCGCCCTGCTCGTCGAGGCGGTGCTGCTCAGCAACGCTATCGCGGAGCATGCTTCGGGACGGCGCAATGTAGCACTAGCTCTTGCAGCAGCGGCGTGTTTCGCGAAGCCGGCGATGGGCTACGTCTACGGCTTTATTCTAACGATTTTCATCATCTCTGAGCTCTACCGAACTGGCGCGTTGAAGCCCTCGCGCATGCGTTGGGAATTGATCCTTGCCGAGTTTGCACCTGCGGCCGCAACCATGGTCGTGCTGGCTGCGCTGGCGCTCGTGATCAACGGTCCACGATCGCTGTTTGCCACGATACTGCCGATCAGTGGCGCGAAGCATTATGCCGCGTTTGACTACGGTTTCTTTCGAGGTCGTGGCAAGTTTTTCTGGCAAGGGATGCCGCCGATCTATTACTTTGCCAGCGTGGTCGTTTTCTGGTTCGCAGCCAGCGGATGGCTGATCATCCGCGCGCTCTCGGTTCTCCCGCGATGGGTGCGCGATAAATCTGTGCGTGACGAGATCATCGTGGCGACGGCGATCATGCATATCCTGTTCATCACACTCTTTTTTGCCGGACCGAGCGCGTGGATTTCGTACTCCTACGTATTGGTTATCGGAGCCGTCGTGGCGTGTACGATGGGACGCGTCGGGAGGTTCGCAACGGTTCTGCTAATCCTACTTGCGGCGATCGGGCAAACCGGGGTTTGTGCTGCGAGCTGGACTGTATGGAAGCAGCGTTCGCCAGATACGATCACGGCAGGTCTATGGGCCACGAAAGAGGTCCGAACCGATTGGGAAGCCGTGCGAGAAATCGCCGGCAAACAGGATCAGGGCGTCGCGATTCTCAGCCCCCAAGGGGTAATCCCGTTGCTTTTTCCCGAGTTCGAGCAGACCCCGTACGTCTATCTTCTGGCAGGGGTTACGCTCGATTCGGAGATCAGTGCCGCGGAGAAACAACTTGATGATGCTTCGATCGTAGCCAAGCTGGTTGATCCGGATTACGGATGGGCCTTAACGCTGATGCCGCAACTCACCAGTCGGGTCGCGGATCGCCCCGAAATCCTCAAGACCCAGCTTTTTGCTGTCTACGGCTCAAAGCCTCATTGAGTTCGACGCGCATCGCCTCGGCCGCAGCCGCGGCAGCTTCACCGGGACGCATATTCGGTTGTTTGAGATAGGCGTACATCAGGCTGCGGCTCGCATTAACCAGCACTCCCGTTCCGTTTGGACGAACGGCGGCCAGGGCCTCGTCTGCCGACGCACCTTGAGCGCCATAACCCGGCACGAGAATCACGCTGTTGGGTAATAGTTGGCGCGCCCGAAGAGCATGATCTGGGTACGTTGCACCGACCACAGCGCCGATCGGAGTAAGCCCATGGGGACCGATAAAGTCGCTGCCCCATCCGTTTACTCGCTCGGCCACCAGTTCCCATAACGGACGTTCCGGGGCCTCGCGGTCCTGAAACTCACCTGAGGAGGGATTTGAGGTCTTTACCAGAACGAAGAGACCTTTACCCTCGCGAGCTTTCGCGATAAACGGCGCCAGCGCGTCACTTCCGAGATAAGGATTCACGGTGATCGCGTCACAGGCGAAATCGCCTTTGCCGAGGAAAGCTTCGGCATAAGCGGCGGAGGTCGAGCCTATATCACCGCGTTTCGCATCCGCGATAATCACCAGACCGAGCGCACGAGCAACACGCAGGACATCGACAAAGGCGCGCATCCCGTCGAGTCCTCGTGCTTCAAAGAACGCGAGCTGCGGTTTGATCGCGGCAACAGACGGGGCGCAAGCCTCAACGATCTCGCAAGAGAAGCGCGACAGGTCATAGCCGGTGGGAATACCGGGCGAGATCCGCGAATCGAGTTGCGGATCGACGCCGAGCACAGCCAGACTTTGCTTGGCCGCTTGCGCAGTTAGCAGGCGCTCAATGAAGTCCATCACTGCAGTTTAGTTTGGTGTCCAGCAAGTAATCTACTTAATGACGCATACCTCTGTGATGCCATTTTGAGATGCGGAACGCGGGTCTTGGCCTTCTTCACCTATCTTTCCGTTGGTGGAACTGACTGACAGCGGCCTGAGGAGGCCGCGAGATTCATCGGCTCGCAGAACTCGCCTCTGGATGACAGCAAGAGCTGTTAGCGGGGCGCCACCCTGGATGATCGGGGCTTGGCTTTGGGAGTCGCCACCTTCTTCTTTGCCTTCGCAGGTCTCTTCTTTGGTGAAGTTTCGGCTCCCTCCGGCGTGATGATTCTCAAGCTCTGCCACAGGTACCACGACGCCGCGGTGCGATAAGGTCGCCAGCTCTCGCCCATCTCGCGAAGCTCTTTGGCCGAAACGGGAGACTTTTTTCCGTAAGCGCGGGTTGCGCCGTTACGCAGGCCGAGGTCATCCACTGCGAGGACATCGGGTCGATTGAGATTGAACATTAGGAACATCTCGGCCGTCCATCGACCGATTCCCTTAACGCGAGTCAGATCCGCGATAACCTCATCGTCATCCATCCGGGGAAAGCGATGGAAATTGAGCTTGCCGTCGCGGACGTGCTCAGCGAGATCGCGCAAATAGGCCATTTTGCCGCGCGATAACCCTGCGGCGCGCATCGTTTCATCGCTGGCAGCCAGGACCTGCTCGGGTGTTGGAAAGCGACCTTGCCCGACGGCGGAGACGAAACGATCGAAGATTGTTTGTGCCGCGCGACCGGCGAGTTGCTGGAAAATGATCGCGCGCACGAGCGCTGCGAATCGTTCCGATCGTCGAGTGATCGCGAGCGGTCCGACTTCATCGATAATCCGCGCCATCACCGGATCGGCTTGGCGTAGATGGGTCACGGCGGCATCGGCCCAGGATGGTCCCGACACTGCTGCCTTGTTCCGCGTGGTCATCGCGTTTGTTGCTCTCCTTCTCGCGCGCTTATCCAAACTCTCTCCAGGCGTGTCGGGCGCATCGGATTCAGGATGTAATCGTGCACCCAGGGCTGGCGAATCACGTAGCTTACGGGATGGTACAGCACAACCCAGGGCGCGTCCTGCATGATCAGCTTTTGCGCCTGATCGTAGAGTTGGTAGCGGCGGCTGAGATCGCTGACCGGCGCTGCCTCAGCCAGCAGCTTTTCGACCTGCGGATTGCTGTAGAAGGTATCGTTGTTGGCGCCGAACTGCTTTTTTGCGAAGAGTACCTCGAGAAAATTCTGCGGATCGGGGAAATCGGCCTCCCATCCGAGACTGAAAAGATCGGCGGTGTTGGGTTGCCGAATCGCTTCGAGCAGAGACGACCACGCCAGCGGCTTGAGGACGGCATGGACTCCCACTTCAGCGAGATCCTGCTGGATCGATTCGCCCAACGTCATTTCAGTCTGATCGGCTCGCATCCACAGCGTCGGCGCGAAGTCGCGACCGACTCCAGCGGCTTCCAGCAAGGCCTTCGCTTTGGTCGGATCGTAAGGATAGCCATCGATATTGGGGTCGTAGCCGGGTAGACCTGGCGGAAGAATTCCGACCGCCGGGACTGCGCGACCGTTGAGAATCGCCGATGCCTTGTCTTTGCGGATTGCTAAGTTGAAGGCGCGCCTGACGCGCACATCATCGAAGGGCTTCATCTGGCAGTTCATGCCGAGATAGTCGGTACTGAGCGTCACGATATGCTCGGCGAGGGCCTTGAGCTTCGGGGTCTTCATCACGCGCAGGAACTCGGCGGGTGGAATCGCCGAGACGTCGAGTTCGCCCGTCTCGAACTTGAGCCACTCAAGGTCGAGATCGACTCCAATCAGCTGAACGATCGCATCGAGGCGTGGCCACGAGGGATCGAAATAATGTGGATTGCGCACGAGCACGATCCGCTCGCCACTCCGCCATTCCTTGAGCGTGAAAGGACCGCTGCCTATGACGTGACGCGAGAAGTCGTCATTGCCCCACTGATCAACGGCTTCGCGCGGAACGGCCGCCGCGAAAGGCATCGCGAGCTTCTGCACGAAGATCGGATCGGGTTCGGTCAGGCGAAATATGATTGTCCAGGCGTCCGGATTCTCGATTCCGGTTACTTCTTTTGCGCGACCCGCAACGAAATCCTCAGCGCCGACGATACTGCGAAAATACTCGGTTCCCTTGGACCGTACCGACGGTGTCAGCACCCGCTCGATCGCGTACTTGAAGTCGCCGCTGACCACCGCGCGTCCGTTAGTAAAGCTGGCGTCGCGTCGCAGATGAAAAGTGAGGCTTTTAGCGTCCGGCGCGATTTCCCATTGGGTCGCGAGGTCTGGGACGAGATCGACACCGGCGTCGCTGTAGCGAACCAGCGTGTCGAAGATCATCTGCTCGAACCCCCACGACGACGTATCGTACCCGACCGCGGGATCGAGGCTTGGCACATCTGCCACGGACGCAAGATGGAGCACCTTGGCCGTCTTCGGCAGGTCGAGTCCGTCCGAGTCACCGCGGCATCCCGTAAGCTCGGACAACGCCAATATCGCGAGCGCAGCTCCGAAGGGCGTGAGCGCTTTCATCGCATGGTCACAGAGGTATTGCGGCCGCGACGACGCAGGTAGCCGTAGCCGAGCAGGTTAAAGCCGAGTACGGCATAGAGGATCGCGAGGCCGGGAAAGAGAGCGAGCCACGGCGCGGTCCGAAAGTAGATACGAGCCTCTTCGATCATCCGGCCCCAGCTCGGCGTAGGTGGTGGCACGCCAAGGCCGAGAAAACTCAGGCCCGCGTCGAGCAGCAGCGTCCCCGACGTTCCGAGCGCGGCCATCACCACGATAATCGGCAGGGCGTTCGGCAGGATATGCCGCGCGATCAGCCGTGACGAGGGTGCTCCGAGTGCCTGGGCCGCGCGCACGAAATCGCGCTGCGACAGGCTCAAAGTCTCTGCACGCACGACGCGAGCGATACTAGTCCATGACACAAGCCCAATAACGAGCAGAATCGTGGAGAGGCTCGGCCGCAACACAGTGACGAACGCCATCGCGAGCAGCAGCGTCGGGAATGCGAGCATCATGTCAGTGACGCGCATCAGGCAGAAATCGATAGTGCCGCCGAAAAAGCCCGACATGAGACCGATCGTCACGCCGATTGTTAGCGTCACCAGCATCGCAGCGATACCGATAATCAACGAGATGCGCGCGCCCCAGATAATCCGCGAGAGTACGTCGCGCCCCAATTCGTCAGAACCGAGCAAAAAGGCGTGCGACGGCCCCTGGGGATCGCCGAAACTCGCGGCGACAGCCCGGGTCGGATCGTAAGGGGCGAAGAGCGGCGCAGCGATCGCGATCACAGCGAGCAGCCCGATCATGATCGCGCCGCACAGCTCCATCAGATTCGTCTTGCCGTTCATCCGTTAGGCGCTTTCACCGAGACGGATCCGCGGATCGATCCACGCGTAAAGTAGGTCGACGACAATATTGGCGATCACGACCAGCAGGGCGCCGAAGAGCACCGTGCCCATGATCAGCGGGATATCGAGATTGAAGACGGCTTCGTAAGCGAGGCGGCCGATACCGGGCCAGTTGAAGACGGTCTCGGTCAGCACGACACCGGAGAGTAGCCCCGCGAGATCAAGTCCCGCGAGCGTCAGCAGCGGGAGCATCGCGTTGGCGAGCGCATGCTTTACCACAATCCTGATCGGCGAAAGCCCCTTGCCGCGAGCGGTCCGTACGTAATCCTGGCTAAGCGCCTCGGTCAAATTCGTGTGCAGGATTCGCGAATAATAACCTGCCGACGAAAGCGTGAGGGTGATCGTCGGCAGGATTAGAGCGCGCCAGTCGCCGAAACCGCCGAGCGGTAAGGCTCGCAACCAGAACGCCGCCGCGATCAGCAGGATCGTGCCGAGCCAGAAAACGGGCATCGATACAAAACCCAACGAGATGAACAGCATCGTATGGTCGAGCAGTCGGTCGCGGCGCGCCGCTGAAACCAAGCCCATCAGGATACCGAGCGCGAGCGAGCATACGGTCGCACTAATTGCGAGAATCGCAGTTGCCGGAAAGCGCTGTGCGATCAGGCTGGTCACACTCTCGCGCCGGACGTAGGAACGACCGAGATCGCCATGCGCGATTCGATGCATATAGCGCAGATACTGCCGATAGAGCGGCTGGTCGAGTCCGAGCTGCGCTCGAATCTCTGCCAGCGTCTTGGGATCAGCTTTGGCACCCGCCACTGCGATCGCGGGATCAGCCGGAACCGCAAAAGCGATCAGAAAAGTGATCAGCGAAATCCCGATCAGAACGCCGACGCCGATCGCGAAGCGGCGCAGGATATACGCGATCATCCGCGCCGCGCCGCTCTACTGAATCTCGTAGGTCAGCGACACGGTGGCCGGCACGGTGACCTGCCCGGCCTCGACCGGCGTTGCCGCAGCCGCCGCCATCGCGGAGGCAGCCTGCATTCGCATCATGGGGATTGGGCGAATCTCGGCCGTCGTGGCTGCCTTGATCACTGATCCGAGTTTCACGCCGAGTGCGTTCGCGAGCGCCTGGGCCTGCGCCTGCGCATCCTTGGAAGCGCGCGTGATTGCTTCACTGCGCGCCTTGGTACTGTCACGCAGACTGTACTGGAGCGAGTTCACCCGATTCGCACCCGCCGCGATTGCCGCATCAATCAGAGGCCCGACCAACTCCAAATCTGAGGTCTCGACCGTGATCGTGTTTTGCGCGTGGTAACCGATAATCTTGGCTTCGTTGCCGGGCCGCGGCTCGCTGTAATCGGGATAGAGCGAATAGCCCCCGGTCCACATCGTGCCTTTGTCGCCGAGCTTGCCCTTGAGCGCATCGCGGACTTTCTGCGCCAACGCGCCGTTGGTTCCCGCAGCCTCTCCGGCCGTTGCGGCATGCGTTTCGATCGCGAGTTCAAGCGTGGCCTGATCGGGAGGGCTCTGCGCTTGCCCGTCGCCGCTGACTTCGATTACGTGGGTTTTGGCGTCGGCCTGAGCGCCGGCGGTACGCGCGACTATCACGAGAGCCAACAGCGCCGCGACTACCGTGGTGACTTTACTTGCTCGCATCGAGAATCCTTTTCGCCATCAGCGTTCAATTAAATTGAAGCCAGCCGCTCTCAGAGCGTCAAGCACGTGTCGCTATGCTATCATGCCGCGAACGGAGCTTCCGCCGTCGCGCGGAAACGAACCAGGACGTAATGGCTGAGAAGAACGACAAGAAGATTACTCCGCGCAGCGAGGATTTTGCCGCGTGGTACAACGAGATTATCGCACGCGCCGAGCTGGCCGATTATTCGCCGGTCCGCGGATGTATCGTCTTTCGGCCCGACGGTTTCGCGATTTGGGAGCATCTGCGCGACGAACTCGATCGCCGTATCAAGAAGACAGGGGCGCGCAATGCCTACTTCCCGGTTTTTATCCCGTTGAGCTTCCTGCAGAAGGAAGCTCAACACGTTGAGGGCTTCGCGCCCGAAGTCGCAGTGGTCACCCACGGCGGCGGCAAGGAGCTGGAAGAGAAGCTTGTCGTTCGTCCTACCTCCGAAACGATCATCAATCACATGTTTGCGCAGTGGATTCATTCCCATCGCGATCTTCCCCTGATGGTGAATCAATGGTGCAACGTCGTGCGATGGGAAATGCGCACCCGTCCGTTTCTGCGGACCGCCGAGTTCCTCTGGCAGGAGGGTCACACCGCTCATGCCACGCGCGAGGAGGCGGAGCAGGAAACGCTTACGATGCTCGAGGTTTATCGCAGCTTCGTCGAGGATTTTCTCGCCGTGCCGCTGATCTATGGCCGCAAGAGTGCAGCGGAGCGGTTTCCCGGCGCGGATGATACCTACACGATCGAGAGCCTGATGCCCGATGGGCGAGCGCTCCAGTGCGGCACCTCGCACTACCTCGGCCAGAACTTCGCCAAGGCTTTCGAGATTCGTTTCCTCGATGACAATAATCAGTTGCAGTTTCCCCATCAGACGAGCTGGGGTGTCTCAACCCGACTGCTCGGTGCGATTATCATGTCGCATGGCGACGATCAGGGGTTGCGGCTCCCCCCCGCCGTCGCCTCGACTCAAATAGTAATCGTGCCTATCTGGCGGAAGCCCGAGGAAGCCGAGAAGGTCCTTCCCGTAGCGCGGGAGTTGCGTGAAAAACTCGAGAACGCGGGACTGCGCGCGCGCCTCGATGATCGCGACGGCGTTACGCCCGGCTTCAAGTTCAATGATTGGGAGATGCGCGGAGTGCCGCTGCGAATCGAAATCGGCCCGCGTGATATCGCGGCGAATGAGGTCGTGACGGCGCGACGTGATATCCCGGGCAAAGAGGGCAAGGGCAAAGCTTCGCTCAGCGATATAGCTACGCACGTCAGGACGCTGCTCGATGAAATTCAGAAGAATCTCTATCGGCAGGCGCGAGCCGCGATGGAAGCGAACACCCATCAGCTCGCCTCCTACGATGCGCTCAAGTCACGGATGGCGGGTGAGGGCGGCGGCGGCTTCATCGATCTCTACTGGTGCGGTAATCCCGCTTGTGAAACCAAGATTCGCGAGGAGACGCGCGCGACCTGCCGCGCGATTCCCCTCAATCAGAGCGTGGCGTCAGGACCGTGCGTCGTGTGCGGAAGCGAATCCAAGGAGCGAGCCTATTTCGCGAAGGCGTACTGACGCAGGGCTATCGAAGCTGAAACACGGAAGTTTGGTCGCATTTGAAGCCCAACGGTACTGTCACTTTTCGCCTGCCGTTCTGGGCGATGGCATTGCTGATCGTTGCCTTCCTGCCGGGGCTTTTAACCACCGGACTTCAATCAGCCGAATCGGTGTTGCTGGAGGCCGGCGTCTTAGTACTGGTGGCAGCAGTAATTTTCAAGACCTACACCATCCAGATACGACCGGACGGCGTGAGGCTTTACAGCCTCTTGTGGCTCCCTTGGGAGAATGTCGTCGGAGCGAAGTACCGCCGCTTATGTGGCTTGCCCCATCTGTACGTGCAACGGAAAAGCGGCTGGGTACCGTGGCGGATTCCGCTCTATTTCATTGGCGACACGGATTTTCTGGAGACGCTCAGGGAATCCTCGCCGGTGGATAGTCCTATTCGAGCGGTATCTGTACCTGCATCCCCATGAGCTAACCGCGCGCGTCGTTGGTCTGTGTCGCGAATTTCCTCGTGAGCTGCCTGCGTTGCGAGGAAGCAACCGGTAAAGAGACCATTTGGACCTGTCGGGCAGTTCTTTGCGCGGTGTCGATAGCGAACCGAAAAGGCGGGGCACCTTGCGGAGACCAATTCAGTCCTTGGTAGTCTGGAGGTTCCTTTTCGTCATTCTCTCGCGTGGCAGTCACTCGCGAGAATGACAAATAAAGACCGTCGTTAGAAAACTGCAACTAGGCATCAAACTTGTACGCGATTTTCATCGATTCGCGCACTTCCGCCATCGTGGCTTGCGCCAAGGCGCGACCCTTCCGCGTTCCTTCCGCGATTATCTCGTAGACTTCTTTCGGCTTCGCCTGATACTCGGCGCGGCGCTCGCGAATCGGAGTAAGGAACGCGTTCAGCGCATCGTAGAGCTTCTGCTTTACTTCGACATCACCGACCGTGCCTTTGCGATAGCGATCCTTCAACTCCTCGACTTCCGCCTTATTCGGATTGAAAACGTCGTGATATGTGAAGACCGGATTACCCTCGACGTGGCCGGGGTCTGTCGGATGAATTCGCGTTGGGTCGGTGAACATCGACATCACGCGCTTTCGTACCTGCTCCGCCGTATCGCCCAAATAGACACAGTTGCCGAGCGATTTCGACATCTTCGCGCCGCCGTCCGTACCGGGTAATCGCGCCATCGCCCCGATCATCGGGCGCGGCTCGATCAGGATCTTCGCATACAGTCGATTGAAGCGGCGCACGATCTCGCGCGCCTGCTCGATCATCGGTAGTTGGTCTTCGCCGACGGGCACGAGATCCGCTTTGAAGATAGTAATATCGGCGGCCTGCGAAATCGGATACGACCAAAAGCCAACCGGCACGCCTTTCACGAAGTTGCGCAGCTTGATCTCTTCTTTGACCGTGGGATTCCGTTCGAGTGTCGCGACGGTCACCAGGTTCATGAAGTAGATAGTCAGTTCGGTCAGTTCGGGGACCATCGATTGGACTACAAACTTTACCTTGTTCGGATCCAGTCCGACCGCTAGGTAGTCGAGCGCGACCTGAAAGATGTTGTCCGAGAGCTTCTCCGGATGCTCAAAATTGTCGGTAAGCGCCTGCACATCGGCGATCAGAACGTACGTGTCGTACTCATCCTGTAGTTTGACGCGATTCTGCAACGAGCCGACATAGTGGCCGAGATGGAGGGGTCCGGTTGGGCGATCGCCGGTGAGGATTCTTTTGGGCATGCTGTCTCTATCGTTCCGGGCTTATCGTGATCAGGGATTCTTCGCTGCGCTCAGAATGACACTAAGTTGCTGTTTGCACGGTAACTATTTTCCGCTCCACCACCGATGTCATTCTGAGCGGAGGCTGCTGTAGCGAAGAATCCCGGTTATTTTCATTCAGCCTTCAGTAGTTGATGGAGTTGCTGGAGGTCCTCGATAATATCCTTGTTCTCGTCACCGGGTTCGGTTTCGAGGCACATCGGGATATTCACGAAGCGCGGGTCGTTGACGAGGCGGCGAAAAGGCTCCAGACCGATATGGCCCTTGCCGATATGCTCATGCCGATCGACGCGTGAATTCAGTGGCTTCATCGAGTCATTGATATGGAATGCGGCCAACAGTTCGAGTCCGATATGCTCATCGAGTTCGCTGAAGGTGCGGTCATAGCCCTCCTCGCTGCGCAGGTCGTAACCCGCGGCGAACGCATGCTCCGTGTCGAAGCACAGGCGCAGCCGTCCGTTATCTTTGACTGCATCGATTATCTGGCCCATCTGCTCGAACTTGTAGCCGAGATTGCTGCCTTGTCCGGCGGTGATTTCGAGCGCGATCTTCACGCGATATCCGGGGCAGGCTGCATGAGCCTCATCGATCGCCGCCGCTATATTTTTGACCCCGGCCTCTTCGCCGGCGCCAACGTGTGCCCCCGGATGTGCGATCAGAATCGGTACGCCGAGCTGCTCGCATCGTTCGAGTTCGTCGATCACACCGGCGATCGATTTCTTGCGTAGTGCGGCTTCGGTGGCACCCATGTTCACGAGATAGGAATCGTGCGCCACGACCATCTTGATCCCGGTCTCGCGCAGATTCGTCTTGAAGGATTCAATCTCGTCTTTCGTATAGGGCTTGGCAGCCCACTGGCGCGAGGATTTGGTAAAGATCTGAACGCACTCGCATCCAGCGTCGCGTCCGCGAAGTAGCGCCTGGCTCACGCCACCCGCGATCGACATATGCGCGCCTAGCAGCGGCCGTTTCAGATCGAACGTCGCGAGCGGACGGTCAGATGCCATAGCAGAATTCCCATTGAACCTTTCGAAGAGGCAATTTTATACGAACGCCACGGCAATGCGACATCCGCGAGCTTGACTCGGTATGGGGGTCGCATCAGGGTGAAAATGATCCATCAAAGTAAGCAGTGGAGGTTATACCGATGGCTGTGATTCCAGAGGCCTATATCGATCTGTTAGGGACCAAGAAATCGTTCGCTCATATCGCCACGATCATGAAGGACGGATCACCGCAGGTGACGCCGGTATGGTTCGATTACGCCAGTGGCAAGATTCGCGTCAATACAGCGAAAGGGCGCGTGAAGGCGCGCACGATGCGTCCAGGCGCGGCGGTCGCACTTTCGATTCAGGATCCCGAAAATCCGTACCGCTATCTCCAGGTTCGCGGCAAAGTCGTGAGCTGCACTGAGAGCGGCGCCGACGCTCATATCGATTCGCTGGCGAAGAAATATCTGGGCCAGGACAAGTATCCGTTCCGCCAGCCGGGCGAAGTGCGCGTGCTCTACGAGATCGAGCCGTCGTCGGCTCAAGCGATGGGCTAAAAACTATCGGGGCGAGCTAAGGAGTCTGCGACGTGCGTCTAAATCGAGTCGATTATCGCAGACGCATGTTGTCAGGCTCCTTTTGAACCGTCGTGCCGCAGGTCGAGCCGCAATCGGGGCAGACGTATTCGTACTTATCGCCCTCCGGCAGGACCAGCAAAAGTCGCTTACGCGGCTTGACCGCCACACGACATTTCGGACAGGCGAGCAGACTTGCTTCGAGCCGTTCGAACGAAGGTCTCCGATTCTGCATAGCAGAGAAATAATCACTGTTCGTGAAGCAGACAAGACGACGCCCCGCCCCGTCGCCATAGAATGCTGGTGACAGCTAATAGCTATCGTTGCTAGCTGGTGCCATCGGAACCAGTGAGGCAAATCTCCGCTAATCTTGGCCAGTCACGCTTCTAAAAACAACGACCAATCACATATTGAATTGACTCAACGGGGCTCATGGGCTAAAGCCGTTTTAGGTCGACTGGTCGGGGAGGCTGCCGCTGTCCTTAGCCTGTCCACGATTTTCAGCGAGGAGCAAAATAGATGGCGCTGTTTAACAAAGATCAGAACGCGCGTCCCGAGCCGCCCAAGGCGCAACCGCAGCCACAACCTCAGGTTCAGCCCCAACCGGCTCCCGCGCCGGCCGCGCCAATTGCGGCGGCCCCAGCGCCACAAGCCGCTCCCGCGCAGCCTTCGGCAATACGCCAGGCTCCGGTGGCGACGGCGGGTGCCTATCTCGACAGCGGCTCCAAGATCAGCGGTAAGCTGTATTTCGAAGGTGGCACCAAGATCGACGGTCAGGTCGACGGCGAAATCATCGCCAAAGAGAGCCTGACGATCGGCGAGAGCGCGGTCGTGACGGCGCAGATCAAAGCCGCGTCGATTGTCGTTGCCGGCAAGGTCAGCGGCGATATCTCGGCGACCAACCGCATCGAAATCCGGCCGACGGCGAAAGTTATCGGGAACCTGAATTCTCCGACGCTCGTCATCCACGAGGGCGCGGTGTTCGAGGGCCATTGCTCGATGTCGGCGGAGGGCTCGCGCGAGGATCGTAAGGTCACGATGTTCCCGAAGGAAGCGAAGGAAGAGCGCGTAGCGCAGGCTGCTGGTCAGAAGGCCTAGAGAGGCAAACCGGCTAACTCGGTCCAAGCTCTACCAGCCGGACCAAAAAGATGAAATTGTCGCGGCGGTGGCCATCTGGTCGCCGCCGTTTCATTGCCAAGGACGAAACTCTTGCTCAGCGTGACGGTGTCAGTTACCGTCTGCCGTTGGAGATAATCGCGCATCATGCATCTGCCGCCAGATTGGGGCATTTTTGGCACCCTCATTGTTTCTTTCCTAGTTTTCTGGTTTATATTCGGCGGGCTGTTTTTTAAGCCTTTCTTACAATTGATCGCCGACCGGGAACATCGTCTGAAGGACTTGAACGCGAACACCGAAAGGCTCTTGAACGAGCAAAAAGCGGCGGTCGAGCGTAGGGAAACGGAACTGGCTGAAGTACGGCGCGAGGCCTTGGCCAAGCGCGAGCAGGAACGTCGCGCTGCCCAGGAGAGCGCGGCGCATGCGATTGAGCAGGCGCGGAATACAGCGCGTGCTGAACTCGATAAGGTACGAGCAGGAATTGAAGCGGAATTTGCGGCTGCCGGTAGGCAGCTTGAAGAACTTGCCGGACGTCTTGCGACGGAACTCGCGAGCCGAGTCCTCGAACGCCCGGTCACGGACAGCACGCAAGTACGCCTTAACAGTTAAATGAGAACACGATACGGGTTCGCAATCCTACCGATTGTGACGGCGCTGTTGTGCCCAGCGGTCGTCCACGCGGCCGAAGGTGCTCCTGAAGAGGGTACCTGGTTCGCGCTGATCTTTTACACTATCAATTTCTTGCTTTTCATCGGGATTCTGAAGCGCTTCGGCGTTCCTCAGCTCTCGGCCTTTTTTAAGAATCGCGCCAAGGTTATACGCGAGACGGCTACCAAGGCCGAGCAAGCCTTCAAGGACGCCCAGAGCCTGGCCGCGGCGGCGAGCGACCAGCTGAAGACGCTCGAAGCCGAGAAGGCGCGAATCGCCACTGAGATGGCGGATGAGACCAGCTACCAGGTTAAGCAGATTGCGGAACTGACGCGTGAGACGATCGCGCGAATTGAGCGCGACAACGTAGTCAGCGTCACGGCCGCCCGCGAAGCCGGGCAGCGCCGACTGCGTGAATCCCTCGCCTCGGCTGCCGGCAGCCTCGCGCGCGAGATAGTACAGCGGAATTTCCAGGCGGGGGACCAATCCCGTCTGCTCGATAGCTTTGTGACCAAGTTGGGCGAGGAGGCTCGCTCATGAAGAGTTCTAAAGTAGCCAAGCGGTACGCGCGCGCCCTGTTGGGTCTCTCGAACGACGACGCTCAGCTCGAAAGGTGGGGTGCTGAAATCGAGAAGCTGGGCCAGATGGTCGACGCTCCCGAACTCGCGTCGGCCTTTGCTTCCCCGCAGATTGCGCCGAGCGCGAAGCTCGAAGCGATCGCTCGGATAGCCGCTAAGCTGGAATCGAGCGGTCCCGTGATGTCGTTTGCGACGGTGCTCGCGCGGCACGGACGTATCGGGGATCTGCCTGCCGTCGCCGATGCATTCCAACGGATGCTCGACGAGCGGATGGGGCGGGCGCGAGCCACGCTGACCTTTGCGCAGGCTCCCAACGATGGCGACCTCTCTCGAGTCGTCGCGGCGTTGGAAAAGATCGCGGACAAAAAGATCATCCCGACAGTGAATATCGATGCCGCTCTCATCGGCGGCGTAGTGGTCGAACTCGAAGGCAAGACTTACGACGGCAGCTTGGCTAATCGGCTCGCAGAAGCGGCGCACCGACTCGCCAGCTAAGACTGCTCAGAAGGTTCTTTATGGCAGATATACGACCCGCAGAAATCAGTGAGATTCTACGCAACGAAATCCGGGGCTTCGAAGGCTCCGTCGCAGTGCGCGAAACCGGTCGCGTGCTCTCATGCGGCGACGGTATCGCCCGTATCTACGGCTTGCAAAATGCGGCCGCAGGCGAACTGCTTGAGTTTCCGCACTCGATCTTCGGGATGGTGCTGAATCTCGAAGAAGACAACGTCGGTGCTGCGCTCTTCGGTGAGCCCAATGCGATCGGCGAAGGTGATGAAGTCAAGCGCACCGGTCGCATCGCCGAGGTTCCCGTTGGCGATGCACTGCTCGGTCGCGTTGTGAATGCGCTCGGTCAGCCGATCGACGATAAGGGACCGATCAAGGCGACCGAAAGCCGCCGTATCGAAATCAAGGCGCCAGGTATCATCAAGCGCTCGCCGGTTAAAGAGCCGATGCAGACCGGTATCAAGGCGATCGACTCGATGATCCAGATTGGTCGCGGCCAGCGCGAGTTGATCATCGGCGACCGTCAGACCGGTAAGACCGCGCTCGCGATCGACACGATCATCAACCAGCGCGGCCAGAACGTGCAGTGTATCTACGTCGCGATCGGGCAGAAGCGCTCGACTGTTGCGCAGGTCGTCGAGAAGCTGAATCGCTATGGCGCGATGGAATATACGACCGTCGTCGCCGCGACTGCCTCCGAATCGGCTCCGCTGCAGTTTATCGCGCCCTACTCGGGCTGCACGATGGGTGAGTACTTTCGCGACTCCGGACGCCACGCCCTCGTGGTGTACGATGATCTGAGCAAACACGCCACGGCCTATCGCCAGCTATCGTTGTTGCTGCGTCGTCCGCCCGGCCGCGAAGCGTACCCCGGAGACGTTTTCTATCTCCATTCGCGTCTCCTTGAGCGCGCGGCGAAGATGTCCGAAGAGTTCCAAAGCGGATCGCTGACGGCGCTGCCGATCATCGAAACGCAGGCTGGTGACGTTTCGGCCTATATCCCGACCAACGTCATCTCGATTACCGACGGGCAGATCGTTCTCGACGCCGACCTCTTCAACTCAGGTATTCGTCCGGCGGTTAACGTCGGTCTGTCGGTTTCGCGCGTCGGTTTCTCGGCTTCGATCAAGGCGATGAAGCAGGTCGGTGGTACGCTGAAGCTCGACCTCGCACAGTATCGCGAAATGGCGGCTTTCGCGCAGTTTGGTTCCGACCTTGACGCCGCCAGCCAACGCATGTTGCATCGCGGTGAGCGTCTCACCGAGATGCTCAAGCAGGGTCAATACGAGCCGCTCGTGGTCGAGCGCGAAGTTCTGATTATTTTCGCGGCTAACGAAGGTTACCTCGACAAGCTGCCGGTCGATCAGGTCCGCAACTTCGAGAAAGAGCTCTACTCATTCATCGAATCGCGTCACAAGGATCTGCTCGACGAGATCCGCACGAAGCGCGAAATCAGCGACGATCTGCGCAAAAAGCTGGTTGCCGCTCTCGACGATTTCATGAAGGGGTTCGCGTCGAATAACTAAACTGACGCACCAACTCTGAGCGGGCATGGCAACACTTAAGACAATCAGGCGTCGAATCGCCTCGGTAAAATCGACGCAGCAGATTACCCGAGCGATGAAGCTCGTCGCGGCTGCACGTCTGCGCCGCGCGCAGGAAGCTTTGCTCAACGCACGCCCATATCATGAGGCGCTGAAGCGGGTAGCCGATTCGCTGCTCCTTTCTGCCCCTGAGGTCGCAGCCCCGGCCGAAAACGCTACTCGCGCGACCCTGATGATCGTGATTTCATCCGATCGCGGACTGTGCGGAGGGTACAACACGAACCTGATTCGTGCCGCCGAAACAGAGATGCGCCGCCTGCGCCAGGAGGGCGAGGTGAGGCTGTTCGGTGTGGGTCGCAAATCGGTCGAGCATTTCCGACGGAGCCGCCAGGAACTTGATGGTGAGCGTACCAACAACTCGCCACGTCTTGCGACCGTCGCCTTGGCTCGCGATCTCGCTATGATGATCCTCGAGCGCTGGCGCTCGGGTGCAATCAGCGAGGCGGGCGTGGTCTACAGCCAGTTTCGCTCGGCGATCTCGCAGCGACCAGTTTATGAGAAGTTGCTGCCGATCGAGCCGCCTGCAGGAGAGGCCGCCGATTCAGCCAACGCCACAGACTATCTTATCGAGCCGAGTGCTGGTGAATTAATTCCAGTGGTACTGCGTAGCTATGTCGAAGCGGCGGTGCTGCATGCACTGCTTGAGGCCGAGGCCAGCGAGTACGGGGCCAAGATGACGGCGATGGATGCGGCGACCAATAACGCCGTCGATATGATTTCACGCCTCACGCTCGAGATGAACCGGGCGCGTCAGGCACAAATTACCAAAGAGCTGATGGACATTGTCGGTGGTGCGGAAGCCCTGCGTGGCTAATGCGCCGCTCTTAAATCAAGACGGGAAAAGTCTCCGCAATGAGTGCACAAAACGGCCAGATTAACCAGGTTCTCGGCAACGTTATCGACGTCGAGTTCGGCAATGGCTCCCTGCCTCCGATCCTGACAGCGCTGCGCGTCAGCAATCCCTCGATCGACGACCGCGCGGGCAATCTCGTGCTCGAAGTCGCGCAGCATCTCGGCGAGAATACCGTCCGTTGTATCGCGATGGATTCGACCGAAGGCCTCGTGCGCGGGATGGAAGTGGTGAACACCGGGGGACCGATCTCTGTACCCGTGGGAGAAGGTACCCTGGGCCGTTTGATCAACGTTACCGGCGATCCCGTCGATGAAGCTGGACCGATCCAGTCGACTCAGCGGATGCCGATTCATCGCGAGCCTCCCGCATTCGCTGATCAGGGTACTGAGGTCGAAATTCTCGAAACCGGCATCAAGGTTATCGATCTGATCTGCCCCTATTCGCGCGGTGGAAAGATTGGCTTGTTCGGCGGCGCCGGCGTCGGCAAAACCGTTACGATCATGGAACTGATCAATAACGTTGCCAAGGAGCACGGCGGTGTGTCGGTCTTCGCCGGTGTGGGTGAGCGCTCACGCGAAGGTAACGACCTTTATCGCGAATTGAAGGAATCGGGCGTTCTTTCAAAGACCGCACTGGTTTACGGCCAGATGAACGAACCTCCCGGAGCCCGCGCCCGCGTCGGACTGACCGGCGTTACCGTCGCTGAGTATTTCCGCGACGAGCAGGGTAAGGACGTTCTTCTCTTCATCGACAATATCTTCCGTTTCGTTCAGGCAAACTCTGAAGTGTCGGCACTCCTCGGACGTATGCCCAGCGCCGTCGGTTATCAGCCGACTCTCGGTACTGACGTCGGTGAGTTGCAGGAGCGCATCACGACGACGAAGAAGGGCGCTATCACCTCGGTGCAAGCGATTTACGTTCCCGCCGACGACTACACCGACCCGGCGCCAGCGACGACCTTCTCGCATCTCGACGCGATCACGGCTCTGGAACGTAAGATCTTCGAGAAAGCGATCTTCCCTGCGGTGGATCCTCTCGCCTCAACCTCGCGCATCCTCGATCCTCAGATAGTGGGTGAAGAGCACTACACCGTCGCGCGCTCGGTGCAGGCGATTCTGCAGCGCTACAAGGATCTCCAGGACATCATCGCGATTCTCGGTATGGACGAACTTTCGGCCGACGACAAACTGGTCGTCGCGCGTGCCCGCCGTGTCGAACGCTTCTTGTCGCAGGCGATGCATGTTGCGGAGCCGTTCACGAATATCCCGGGCGCTTACGTTCCACGCGCCGAGACCGTCCGTGGCTTCAAAGAGATCCTTGAGGGCAAGTGCGACGATCTCCCGGAACAGGCATTCTATCTCGTCGGCACTATCGACGATGCGCGTGCGAAGGCTGAACGTCTGGCCCGCGGCGAGGCCCGCTAGACTACGTTGAATCGGCTTCGGAAAGATCCCTCTCCCCGATGGGAGAGGGCTAAGCAGGCCCCAAAAGGCGTGCGCGGGTAAGGGTTCACTCTTATGGCAGAGACATTTCCATTCAAGTTGGTCAGCCCGACGGGTATCGTCTACGAAGGCTCGATTGCGCAGGCGACCGCGATCGGCGCTAACGGCGAATTTGGTGTCCTCGCAGGTCATATCAACTTCATCACTTCGATCACGCCCGGTGTGATCACGCTGAAGCTCGCCGACGGATCGCTCACGGAATATCTGCTCACAGGTGGCTTGGCTGAAGTTAAGAACGGTGAGATGACCGTGCTCGCATCGGAGGCGACTCCGCTTAGCGCGGTCGATCCGGTTGCGGCGGCGCCGGAAGTCGAGGCCGCCCAACAGAAGCTATCCGAAATGAGCTTCTACGATCCTGGCTACCAGGAAGCCGAGCAGGCCCTGCGCGCCGCCCGCGCCCGCGCCGAAGTGGCCAACCTCCGCCGCTCACAACATTAACCTTCGACTAGTCTTCGCTTGACACCTCCCCGCCGATGACCTAACGGGTCAATGCGGAGGGGGGACATGGGGGCGGATTCGAGTCGTTCGGGGCTGGGAGCACCGGCTCTAATCATCGTTGTTCTGGCAGCGCTTGGCCTTGGCCCATCGCTTTTCGGTCCGAAAGCACCAACTCCAAACCAATCATCAACTGAAACGGCAACGCCCGCGGTAGCACCGCCAAACAACGTCAGCGCATCTGAGGAAGTTCCGGGTCACAGCGCGGCTGCACTGCTAGAGAATTTTTTCGATACCAACACAACCCAGGTTAACGACCGACCGTGGTCGCGCGGCGATCATCCGTCGACGGGCGAAGCACGAGTACTGACTGGGTCGCGTGCACATTTCCAAATCGATTTTTTAGTTGCTTCTTTGCCGGAGCCCGGTTCGCCACCTCTGCGCAGTCAGTTTGATGCGGATTTGGATGCGATCTCATTCGCTGTTGGTCGCGACGGCTATTCACTCGCGAACTTTGACCTGCCGTGGATCGACGATGCGAGCAAGAGCGGTCCAAGTTCGTCGGACAGCGCCCTGGCCGGCAAAGGATCACGCAGCCGCACGGAGCCCGGGGTGATGCTCTTCTATCGCGAGGCGAAAGAGCCGCAGGATTTTTCGCGCCTGCTCGTGATGATGATTGTCGGCGAAAGCCCGACCCGCGGAGTGAATCCGACAGCCCTGCGCGACGCCCTCGATCAGATCGCGTGGCTGTCAGGATGGAAACCCGGAAAGCCCAGCGCTCCTGCCTATCTCTCGGCGATGGTGCAATCGGCGGTCTCGGGTGCGCGCCAGGTGCGAGTGATCGGGCCCAGCTTTTCCGGTTCGGCCATCTCGATACGTAACGTACTCGAAGAGTGGAGTACTTCCTTTGCCTCAAATCCGCCCCAGGCGCGGATCGTTTCCGGAGCAGCGACGGCCATCGCGGACGAACTTACCTCGACTAACCCGCCCGTCGACTTTGTCACTTTGCGCGTTCCCGACAAGGCTGCGATCCCGATTCTGCGTAGTCACTTTCTCCCGCACGGCATCACCAATCCGCCGGTGGTTCTTCTGACGGAGAACACCACCTATGGTGCAAGCTTTGCTCAGGCGGGACGTAGCAAGTCCGCGCATGGAGGTTCATTTGCCGGAGGCTTCCTGAAAATCCCTTTCCCGCTGCACATATCGGATCTACGGACGGCGTCGGGCAAGCAGTCGGTGTCTGCGAGTTCGGATGCCACCCAGCAGTTGATTGGGCGCAACCTGCCGTTGCCGGACGAGACGGCACAGCAGGTGCGCGATGTGGTTCCGGCATTCTCAGAGCGCTCTGCTGTCTATAATCAGCTCGTACTGGAGAATCTTCTGGCGACGATTCGCGCCGAGCGCGCACGCTATGTTGGTGTCGTTGCCACGGATGTCGAAGATCTCGTCTTTCTGGTCCGCCAGATCCGTGCGAACTGCCCCGATGTGACGGTCTTCACTACCAGCGCCGATCTGCTCTATACCCACTCGGATTTTCTGCCCGATTTGGCCGGGATGCAGGTGTTTTCGACCTACCCACTTTTTTTCTCAGAGCAAGCCTGGACGAATCCTGATGAGGGAACAGGCCGACGGCTCCAGTTTCCCACCGAAGATAGTGAGGGCGTTTATAACGCCACGATGGTCCAGTTGGGTCATCCGGATTGGATGCTCGACTACGGCCTGCCCTTCGGTGCGAGCGGTGCCGATTCGATGGTATCAGCGGGAAAGGCTGATCCGGGTCTGCCGGTCTTGTGGCTGAGCGTAGTGGGTCGCGATGGTTTGTGGCCCCTCGACTTCATTGCTCCCGAAAAATCGATGGACCATGTTCTGTCCCGTGGCACCACACCGGCATCGGGTCAGATCAACCTCGGCGCTCTCTATCCGATCACGTTCCAGATCGCGAGCATGTTACTGACGGTCCTTTGTCTGCTGCCTTGCATCGCTTTTCTGGCAGCACCCCGCGCGATCGCATCGTCGCCTTCGGGAACGGCAAGACCACTTTGGGATCTGATGACCGGGAAGAGTGTTTTCGCCGATCTTCGTGCCGAACGTGAGCTCCGCGTCGCCGCTTTTATCGGTGCGTTGCTGATCGCGTACCTGGTCGGTCTCGGAGTATACCTGCTCCCCTTGCGGATGCTGCTGGTTACGTCTGAACCGTCGCGTCTATGGCCGCTGCTCCGGATGCCGGTAGCGATTATCGGATGCTTCGCGCTGATGGTTGCGACTCCTCTGATGGTCTTGGCGTTTATCGCAGCGTGTCGGCGGATTGGCGGCTGGCCTTCCTTTCAACCTGTCCCCGATACGGAGATCGGTACGCGTCGTTACTCAGTCCAACCGACGCTGGCGACGGTTGCGTTTGCCGGAACCCTGATCGGGATTGGCTTGGTGATCTTGTTCGTCGTGTCGCTATGGATGCAGAGTCTGCCGGGTACCTTTTTCGCCTTCATCCGTGCGGTGAATCTAGGTAACCGGGTCTCGCCGCTGATGCCGCTGATCTTCCTGGGTGCGGCTAATCTGTGTCTCATCGGCGGGGATTTGTGGCGACTGCGTCTGCTTGAGGATGGGCGCATCACGCTGCCTTTCCTGGCCTTCGATGAGGCTGAGTCCTTTCGTGGCGTCGGTATCCTCGAAGAACGCGTCGTCGATGCGCTCGAATGTCCCCCGTGGCGGCTCACCGGATGGTGGTTCCTGATTCTGCTGCTGGCATGCGGATTCATTTACTTTGCGGTGAGCAAAGGTCGATGGGTCTATCCGATGGATGGGCGATTTTTCGACGTGCTGTTCTTCGCGTCAGCTCCTTTCATCTACCTTTATTTCTCGATTTTGCTGCTGCGCTTCCTGCAAGTCTGGAACGCACTTCATCGCCTACTTAGGCGCTTGTATTGGCATCCGTCGCGAGGCGCGTACGAAGGCTTGCGCGTCTCGACATTACCCGGACGTCCCGAAGATCAGCGACTACGTCTCATCGAACCGCAGCCGAGTCTGACCGCGACTGAGTACTGTCTGGAACGCGCGCGAGAGATTCTATTAACCCTCGCAGATCATCCGGCGGTGCAGGCGCTGACCGGACCGATCACGGCGGCTGTTGCTCAAGTCGAGAGCCACCTTGCGCGTTTCGAGAAGAGTATCGCGGAGTCTGATTGGGACGATCAAACGCGAGAAATGGTCCGAATCCGTCGTGCGATGGCGACGCTCTCGGGGCTGCTCGTCAAAATGGCCGAACCATTGTGGCGTCTGCAAAATGGCCAGACACCACCGCGATCGCTCAATGCGGATGAAGAGAAGCTGCGCGAGCTGACGAACCTCTTCGTCGCTTCCAGAGTGGTGGATTTTCTGCGCCAGATCTTTCCGCAGCTAGCCAACCTCGCAGGGGTCGCGATGACCGGGGTGCTAGCGATGATGCTCGCGCTGAGTGTCTATCCCTTTGTGCAACGAGATACCCTTGTGTGGCTCAGCTGGGCGGTGCTGCTAACGGTTATCGCGCTCTGTTTCACCGTCTTTGTGCAGATCAATCGTAGTCGGATTATCAGCTTTCTTATGGGTACGACGCCCGGTCGCTTCAATTGGGACGGCGCCTTTTCGGTACAGCTCCTGATTTACGGTGTGCTGCCGATCCTGACGCTTCTTGGCGCCCAGTATCCACATACCTTCGGGGGTGTCGTTTCGTGGGCGAGCGGCCTGCTCAGCGGCGGAAAATAGTCACCACGGCGTTGCGCTTCAACTAGCGGTGATCTCCACGACGAAGCCGTCGGCCAGTTCGATGCCGCCGCCGATATAATCGCCGTTCACGTCGCAAACGATCATGCGATTACCGATGAAGCGCAGTCCCATCGGTGTCGCGAAACCTTCTGCAAAGATGTGGGTTTTGCCGCCCTTGTCGACACGCAGCACACGACCGAGCCGTGGCGGAGCACTATCGCGAGGTGCCGGCGTCGGCATCATCCCGCCGAGGTCCGCGACGAAGAGATCCCCGGAATATTTGCCGAAACCTGCCGGGGCGTAGTCGAGGCCGCTGGGCGCGAGAAGATCCTCCGCGATGAACTCCGGCAGGACGCGCCCATCCGGGGTGATTTGCGTAATAGTCGCGAAGCTGGGTACCTGGCGACGCGGCGAGAAGTTGCCGTTCGGAGTGCTGGCAATCATCCGATCTTCGCCATCGATCTTCGCGAAGGTTATCGCGACCGGCTGACGAGGCCGCGCGGTTTCCATCGTGACGAAGGCCCGCGCCTTGCCATCGGGCGTGACTTCGTAAATTGAGTTATTCAGCAAGGTCACACCAAAAAGCCGTCCGGCGAACGCAGTTCCGTCAGGACCGAAGCGCAGATCGACGCCTGCCCCGGCGATCCCTTTGCCGCGAGTGCCTGCGCTGGGAAACTCGGCGAAGCGGATCGGCTCCCAATTCGTCGGGTCCATCCGCAGGACGGTATGATTTTCGGTCGCTCCGGCCCATCCCTTTTTGGGTTGCGTAAGTGCGAAGATATGGCCGGCGAAGGAGCCGAAGCTCGACGGTGCGCGATCGATCGCTGTCGGGGGAGGAATCTTTCCGACTGGCACGAGCGGTGCTACCTTGCCCTCGCGATCCACGCAATAGATACCGCCGCCTGCTTCACTTTGGCCGCTCGTCGCGGACTCCGCCGACCCCTCACCTTCTTCTTCCTCACCACCGTCATCGTTGAGCCAGATATCGTCGCCGGCACCCGCTATAGGGAAAAGCGGATCGTAAAACGTTCCCGGCGGCACGAGCAGTCGGACGTTGTATCCGCTCTCGATCGTTATATTGGGCGTGGCGAGATATTCTTTGGTTGCGGGCTTCTGCTCAGCCATCGTCGATTCTCCGCGCTGACTCCTGGGATTGTTTACGCTCCGGCCGAGGCGTTCTGCGACGGTCCACTCTCGCGAAAATGCGGAATCACGTATTTCCCGAACAGATCGATCGCATGCATCGTTTTTTCATGGGGGATCGACCAGAACTGCATCATCGCCAGAAACTGGTCGAGTTGCGCTTCCTTCTGAATGCGCTCGAGCTGCTTGATCACCGTATCCGGGCTGCCGCACACGCACATCCCGCTTTCGATCAGCGAGTCGATCGTAATCTTGCTCGGGTCGAGGCCTTCATAGCGATCGGGCAGGGCGGTATTGAGTCGCCCGGTTTCCTTCGGGTCGATCCCGGTGCGCTTGGCCTCAAGCACTGGCGCGTTGGCGACGAGGGTCGTGTTCACGTAGGACATGAAAGCGCGCTCGGCCTCCTCCCGCGCCTGTTTGTCCGTGTCGGCCACATGCGTCATCGAGAAGGCACTCGCCCGATTGTTTACAAATGCGCCATAGGGTTTTGCTGATTTGAGAGCTTCGCGATACTTGCTCACGCGCGATCCCAGGCGCTCCGGCGTAACCAATAGCGTGAACGAGAGTAGGCCGAGTCCGAGCTTGCCCGCGAGTTCATGAGTGTCTTCGCTGGTGCATGCGATCCAGAGCGGCGGATGCGGTTTTTGGACGGGCATCGGCACGACCGTGCGCTCGGGGATATCGAAGAATTTGCCCTTGTAGGAGAAGGTACCGTCGGGGCTTTTCCAAATCGTCGTGATTATATCGAGGGCCTCTTCCCATCGGGCCCGGGTCTCCCTGTAAGGTATGCCGAAGCCGCCGAGCTCGACTTGTGTGATCGATCGTCCGGTGCCAACTTCGACGCGGCCGTTGCTGAGAATATCGAGCGTCGCGACGCGCTCGGCGACCCGTATCGGATGGTTATAAGGGAAGGGCAACAGCACGACTGCATGGCCGATACGAATCTTGCTGGTGCGCTGGGAAACTGCGCCATAGAGCACTTCAGGCGCCGACGCGTGCGCGAAGCCGACCTGGAAGTGATGCTCAACCGTCCAGAAGTGCGTGAAACCGACTTCTTCAGCCCGCACGACCTGATTCATCACATCGTGAAAAGCTTGGTATTCGCGCTCACGATGCTTGAGCGGACTCGCGACCTGAATCTCATAGAAGATGCCGAAATCCATCGTGAACCTCCCCGAACCCCGCCACGTCATGTCAGACGACAGCGCAGCATTTTTGTGATGTTTAGCAGAATCGATGGTTTTGAGAAGCGTCTTTCCGGCGCGATCGCGCTATCGCTTTGCGGATCTCTTCCGCGAATAGCATCGCGACAGCAAGAGGAAGCACGAAAAGCCATACCTGCGCGGTTATAGGGACCGTGCCAAAAATTTGATTACCCCATGGTGTGTAATCGATCGCGAGCACCAGCAGGACCTCCAGTAACACGCCGCCCCAGATCAGCGAATTGCCCATGATTCCTGTTGTCACGATAGATCGCGTCGCACTCCGGCAGATAAAAACATTCACGATTTGCAGTACGACGATCGCACTGAAGCACGCTGTGGTGGCGCGCATATAGTTATGGTTGCTCGCTGCGATCGCTTTGCCGTAATGCCATCCCGCGTGACGTAGTACGAAGAAGAACGCCCCCATCGCAATCGCTGCCTCGATTAGGCCGAGAAAAAGATATGCGTGCAATGCGAGGGGCCAATCGATCAATCGCTGTTCCGGTGCGCGCGGTGGACGCCGCATCACCTCGGGTGCCGGCCGCTCGACCCCTAGTCCCAGTGCGGTCAGCGAGTCGGTGCCCATGTCGATTGAGAGAATCTGCAGCGGTGTCAGTGCGAGTGGAATACGGAACAGCGAGAAAGCCAGATAAGGAATCAGCTCCGGAACGTTGTGCGCCAAAATATAAGTCAGAAAACGGCGAATATTGCTGTAGACGGCGCGCCCCTCTTCGATCGCGTTGACGATACTCGCAAAATTATCGTCCAGCAGGATCATGTCGGCGGAAGCCTTCGCCACGTCAGTACCGCTGACGCCCATCGCGATACCGATGTGAGCACTCTTCAACGCGGGCGCGTCGTTAACGCCATCGCCTGTCACCGCGACGATCTGGCCCTTCTGCTTCAGCGCTTCCACGATTCGCAACTTCTGATCGGGGCCGACGCGCGCGAAGATTATCTCGGGGGCGTCGAGAAGCAACCGCAGTTGCGTGTTGCTCAAGGCAGCCAGTTGATCGCCCGTTACGACTCTCGGGTTATCCGATTCAACGAGTCCAATCTCTCGTGCCAGTGAGGAGGCCGTTATGGGATGGTCCCCGGTAATCATGATTACCTTCACACCGGCATCCCGGCATTTCTGCAACGCCTCTGCGACTTCAGGTCGCGGCGGGTCTTCGAGGCCCATCAGACCGGCAAAGATCAGCTCGTTTTCCGGCGCGCCGTGTTCCTGCTCCATCGGCCTATAGGCGAGGGCGATGACGCGTAATCCCTGCTGCGCCATCGCGTCTTGCGCGTGGCGAATTCCGGCACGCTGTTCGGGTCGTAACGAGGCGACTGAGCCGTCGATAAGAATCCGGTTGCAGATGGCCAAGACCTTTTCGGGAGCACCCTTACAGTAGAGAGACGTTCCTTCAGGCATCGCGTAGACAACGGAGAGGCGCATCCGATTCGTATCGAATGGTATCTCGTCGACCTTCCGGCATGTAGGCAGTTCGGGAATCGCTCGCTCGGCTAGATCGACCAGCCCGATTTCCATCGCATCGCCGAGCCACACCTTGCGGCCGTTATCGAGGCCTTCCTTTAGGTCGTGGCAAAGGCGCGCGATCATAAAAAGCTCGCGATACTGGCTGAGCACGGCCTCATCGAAATGATCGCTCGATGTCAGAACACTGCCGTTGCCGAGAAAGATGCGCCGCACCGTCATGATGTTTTGCGTGAGCGTGCCGGTCTTGTCGGTGCAAATCACGGTGGCGGAACCGAGCGTCTCAACCGCCGGCAAGTAGCGAATCAATACATTGCGTTTCGCCATCCGCTGCGTCGCCAGCACCAGCGCCAGAGTGAGCGTCGGCAATAGTCCCTCCGGCACCATCGCGACGATTATCCCGATCGCGAAGATGAAGCCGTCCCAGAAGGGAATGCCGATCACGCGGCTCACGAAGAAGAAGGCGATTCCGATAATGACCGACATTACGCCGATCAGGCGGCTGAGATGCGCGACCTGTGTACGCAGGGGCGATTCCGTTTCACGCTCGGTTTGGGTGAGTAGTGCGATCCGGCCAAACTCGCTATGCGAGCCCGTGGCAAACACGACCGCCGTCGCTTCGCCCGCTACCACCGATGTGCCCGCGAGCAGCACGTTCTCGGCGTGGAGCATCTGAGCCATCGAGGACGGTTCAGCGTTGCGTGCCTGCGCCGCCGACTCTCCTGTGACCGTCGCGTTATTCACTCGCACGCCAAAGGCCTCGACAAGCCGGCAATCCGCGGGAATGTTGTCTCCCTGTCCGAAGAGAACGATATCGCCGGGTACCAGCGCTTCCGCGGCGAGCATCGCGACCGACCCGTCGCGCATCACTTTCACGCTCTGCGGGAGCAGCTTGCGCAGCGCGGCCAGCGTCCGTTCAACGCGTCTCTCCTGCCAGAAGGAAAAGACCCCGCTGACGAGGATCACGACCACGATCGCGATTCCGATCTTGGCCATCCCTTGACCGGGTGCCATCCACTCGGCGAGAAAGGCGAAGCCTGCGGCGATCCAAAGAATCAGCGCGAAAAAGTGGATGAACTCCTTGAGTAGGCGCAGTAGCGACGACTCGGCCGCGATCTCGGCGATACGATTGGGCCCATATTCACGCAGCCGTTCGGCTGCCTGATCGGTGCTCAGGCCCGTACTTTTGCTGCCGACGCTAGCTATCGCTTCGTCGACCGATAGCTGATGAATCACCATTGGCGCTTGTCGCTATGCAATCTCACAGGGCTCCGGACGTGCGGGCACAATTCTTTGGTTTGCCTCTGAGACAACAATTGCCTTATGAAGTGTGCACGAAGAGGACGCCCGAGAGGAGAACCGCGATGTTCAAAATTGGCAAGCTATTTCATCTCACACACGTTGTTGATGATCTCACGGCAGTCGACAAGTGGTACGACGAGATTTTCGCCGTGAACCGGTTTTATCACGGGTACGAGAAACTGGCGGGCCGCGATGCGTCGTTGATCGCGATTGGCGACGTGGTCATGGAGCCGATGTCGCCGGCCAAAGTGGAGAACCTGCGCAACCAGTCGGTGAAAAAGTTTCATGATCGCTTCGGCCAGCACTTCCACTCGATCGCCTGGTACGTCGATGACGTCGCGGATATCTCCGATCGGCTCGATAAGAATAATTTCCGGTTGTTCGATATCGTCGGCAAACAGATCAAGCCGCCCATCAAGGCGACGGCGGTCTGGACCCATCCGCGTGAAACGCCCGGCCAACTCGAATTCGCGCTGCCGGGTGACTTCACGCCCGACCCGCGACTGAAGCCCGAATGGTCGAGCGCCTACTGGCGCAATGAGCATCCGCTGGGAATCGAGTGCTCTTCGCACATGACGCTCGTTGTGCGCGACCTGCCCTCCGCCAAGAAGCTCTACGTCGATGTGCTGAACGGCAAACTGTTGCACGAAACCGAGACTGCTGGGCGTAAGCGCAGTGCCTTCGTGGCTATCGGCGAAGATTCGATCGTCGAGTTGGCGCAACCTCTGGCGACTGACTCGGCCGAAGCTCGAGATATGGAGAAGAATGGCGAAGGAATTCACGCGCTAGTCTTCAAGACGCGCGATCTTAAAAAGGCTGGGGACTTCCTGCGTTCGAAGAATTTGCGTCCGGAAAGCGACGCCTCGGGCACATTGACTCTAGGCGCCGACCAAGCCTTCGGGATGGTGATCGGCTTCACCGATCGCGCGATCCCGAACGAGCCGCGCTAGGCAACTGATCGCGCGGATCAAAGAAGTAAAGTCAGGTGAGGGATGCCCCCCGGTTATGCCCTCACCTGACATCCGGATTGCTTATTCCGCGAGAGCAACGGCGGCATCACCGACGCCTTCAACCGTCGGCCCCTTTTCGGCTCTCACACGCCATACGTCGATCGATTCCCGGTTGAAACGCCAGTCACTGCCAATCTTGAAGGCAGGGATCGAATGATTTTTGACCATACGATAAACCGTAGAAGGATGAACCCGAAGATAGCCAGCTACTTCTTCCAGCGTCATGATAGAAGACATTTCGAAAACTCCTCTTGCGCTCCCGTTTGCTTGTCTTAGCCACCTCAACGTGACGTTGGGTAGTAGAAGCATCAGTCATGCCCGAGCTGCATCGAAGTGCTTTCTGGCTATTGTAGAAGGGGGATGTAGAAATAAGATAAAATTAGCCTAAAAGAAGTATTAACGAGCTGTTAGAGAAGTTGTAAGTCTGCAACAGACAGTACGCAACTTTTTACTGCTCTATGCTACGCTGAATCCTCATTAGCAACTCATTTTGCTGCCGATGGTGGTATGCTTCTCTTTTCAAAGCGAACATGATTTCGCTCTAGCTTCTTGCTATCTCTGCCTTACGATCGCTTTCAACGTCGTCTCGATGCCCTCGATCATCGTAGCCAGAGACATGCTAGGTGTTGCACGACGAGTCGCTTGGGCCGCGGTATAGGGCAGATGGACGAATCCGGCCGGTATCTTGGGTCGTCGACGCAAGGAGTGTAATGCCGCATACATCACCGCGTTACAGGCGTAGATCCCGGCGCTGAGCGAAAGTCCGGCGGGAATTCCCTTGCGCCGAAGAACCGGCAAAATCGTCTTGAACGGTAAGCGCGAGAAGTAAGCATCAGGTGCGCCAGCAACAATCGGTTTACGATCGAGGCCGCCGTCATTCTCGTGCGATCGCCGTGGGTCGTAGAGATTGATCGCGATCTGTTCGAGCGACAGGGCGGGGCGTCCGCCGGCCTGTCCCAAGCCGAGCACTACCGAAGGGTCGAGGCGCTCGATCTCCTCTGCGATAAGCCGGGCGGCGCGGAGACAGTTTACCGGCAGTTGTTTCGCCTTAACTACGATACTGTCGAACTCGCGACCGTCGAGCGCCGTGGCGACCTCCCACGAGGGATTCGTCTTTTCCCCGCCGAACGGCGCGAAGCCGGTCAGCAAAATCACGCGGTTCATCAGTCTCGCCGCGGCGTCCGCCGACGCGGCCGTTCGATTGGTAGGTCGTCGTGATTACCCCATTCGCCCCATGAGCCAAGATAGTTGCGTACGTTGGTATAGCCTGCGATGCGCAGCGCGATATAGGCGTTGGCGGAGCGATAGCCGCCTTGGCAGTAGGGAACGACTTCGCGTGCGGGATCGAGTCCGAGCCCTTCGAATTCCTGCCGAAGCTGGGCGGCGGATTTGAACGCGCCGCGCTCGTCTAGATTCTGCACCCACTCGCGATGGATCGCGCCGGGAACTGCGCCGCCATGCTTGGCGCGGACGCGTTCACCGAAATATTCCTCGGCCGTGCGCACATCGAAGATCTGCGTCCCCGGATTTCCGAGCCGCTCGACAATATAGGTGTATGGCGCGATCGCGTCGGCGCGCGGCTTGCCCGGGAAATTTGCCGTGACGAAAGCAGGCGCGGCAGTCGTGAGCTTGGCGTCCACCAGTTTCAGACCACTATCGAGGATTCGCACTTGCGGATGGCCGATATATTCGAGCGCCCATGCGGCCCGCGTCGCGCGCATCCCTGAATTTTCCTCGTAAAAAACAACCGTTTCGTTCCCCGTCAGCCCGAGAGTCGAGAAGATCCAGACAAGCTGATCGTTGAAATTGCGCAGGCCGGCTTCGCTGGTATCGCTATGATGGAACGGAAAAGGATCGAAATGGCGCGCGCCTTCGAGATGGCCCTTCCAGTAATCGGCAGGCGGACGTGTGTCGATCAGTACGACATCGCGATCGTTCTGATGAGCACGCAACCAGGCTCCATCGACGAGATACGGCGCACTCGCTTGATCTGCCATAACAACTCCCATTCGAGCCAGGAGCTCACGTATGAAGAGCGCTTCCGACTGCTTCGCTAATAGAGCGGAATCCGTCGCGCGCGAGCAAGCGCATCAGGCCGCGCTTGATTTCGCGAACGAGGCTGGGCCCGTGATAAATCAGGCTGGTGTACATCTCGACCAGATTCGCGCCTGCACGGATATGCTCGTACGCATCTTCCGCGCTGGACACCCCACCGACACCGATAATCGTGATACGCCCGCGCAGATGCCCATAAAGCCGAGCGATCATCGCGCGCGCCAATTCTTTGAGCGGCTCGCCGCTGAGGCCTCCGGCCAACTCTGAACGCACGCCGACCGCGTCACGTTGCAGGGTGGTATTCGTCGCGACGATACCATCGAGTTTGAGGGATAGTGCTGCCTCACTGATTTCTTCGACGGCAGTGGAATCGAGGTCGGGTGCGATCTTGAGCAGGATTGGCACGGGGCGGGCGGCGACGGACGCCACCGCACGCATCGCCTCGACGATCGCGCGAATTCGCTCCGGTGTCTGGAACGTCCGCAGGCCCGGTGTGTTCGGCGAGGAGACGTTGATTACAACGAAATCGGCGATTGGCGCGACCCGCCCCATCAGTGTCGCGTAGTCGTCCGCGACCTTCTCGGGCGGCGTGTCCTTGTTGGGCCCCACATTGATTCCGACACGGAGCCGCATTTGCTGATGGCGCAGCTGCTCGATACGCGGAGCCACTATCGCAAGACCCTCGCCGGGAAAGCCCAGCCGATTAATCACCGCACGATGCGCCGGCAGCCGCCACATCCGGGGCTTCTCGTTGCCCGGCTGAGGTCGGGGCGTGATGGTTCCGAACTCGGCGAAGCCAAAGCCGAGACTGTTCCAGGCCAGCGGCGCGCGGACATCTTTATCCATCCCGGCGGAAAGCCCGATCGGATTCGAGAAATAGAGGCCAAACACTTCAGTGCGCAGCTCCGGCGGATCGATTGCGGGTTTGAAGCGCAGGAGGCGTGCGAGGAGCCCGAGGGTCAGGCGATGGCTGGTCTCGGGGTCGAGGCGGAAGAAGAGCGGTCGCAGAATCCGCCGATAAGATGAGCCCAGCAGGTCAGACATGCTGCGGACGACTCTTACAGCAGCGCATCCGCCGCGCAATTGAAACCGCCGAGACCATCAACAAGTGACTGTTAAGATTTCGACCTTCGTATCTCTGCCGACACCCCCGCAGATCAAATAAGATTGGGTGCATGAGTGGAGCGGCGAACAATCAAGCGGTGATGCAGGTAAAGCTTATCGATTTTGCGCGGGCACCGCTGGAGAAGCTCTACGCCGCTTTCCGCACCTGCTATACCGCCGATACCCCAATCGAAATCTGGGAGAAAATCGAAGC
>DATKML010000004.1:0-92347 GCA_035541875.1 Binataceae bacterium (SeqCode) | reverse complement strand
GGCCTCAAAGGGGCCGAGCTTCAATGCAGGTTTGGAAAGCGCCGGTCTGACCGGTTCGCCGTCAACGTCAAAAACAACCTTCGCAACCTCCGGCAAGTGTTTTTCTCCTGGCGTGTCTTATGCCGCGGCCAGCGTGCGGTAGTTATCGCCGCGCACCAGCAGCGCCCACATGACTCGGACATTCTTGTTGGCCAGCGCTACCGCCGCGACGTTGGGCCCACGCCGTAGTTTAATGCGACTGATCCGGATACTGCGTGGGTCGCGCTTGCGTTCGGCGACCCGCAACGCTGCGCGCGCCCCGTGAATGATCAGCGCGCGCAGATAGCGATCCCCCCGCTTGCTAATCCCGAGCAGCACACTGCGCCCTCCGCTGGAGTGTTGTCGCGGTACTAAGCCCAGCCAGGCGGCCAGCTCACGGCCGCTCTTGAATTCCCGCGCGTTGCCCACGGCCGCCACGAGCGCCGTCGCGATGAGCGGACCCACACCTTCTATCTGTCCCAGGCGCTTGGCCCGTTCGTCTTGCCGAAAGACCAGCTCAATGCGCCGCTCGTAGCGCTGGCAACGCTCGTCGAGCCACTGCAGACGTTCGGCCATTTCGGCCAGCGTCTCGCGGAACATACCACTCAGGCCATTAGCTTCATCTTCCAGAATAACCGGCAGTGCCCGGCGCAGGCGGTCGATGCCTTGCACTACCGTGATCCCATACTCGCCCAGGAGCCCACGAATCTGATTGGTTAGCGCCGTGCGATTCTTGATGAGTTGCGCGCGGACCCGATGCAGCGCGGCGATGTCTTGCTGCGGCTGGTTCTTGACCGGCACGAAACGCATCGAAGGCCGGCTCACCGCTTCGCAGATGGCCGCCGCATCGTTGACGTCGTTCTTGTTGCCCTTGACGTAGGCCCGCGTGAACTGCGGGCTCATCAGCCGCACCTCGTGACCCAGCTGACTAATCTCCCGTGCCCAGTAATGGGCGCTTCCGCACGCCTCCATTCCCACCAGGCATGCCGGCAGCTTGGCCAGGCACTCTAACAGCCGCTTGCGCGTCAGCCGCCGCTGCAAAACTATTCGCCCCTTACCATCAACCCCGTGAAGCTCAAAGACATCTTTTGCCAAGTCGATCCCTATCGTCGTAATCTCCATGTCGGACCCTCCCGCCTATCCTGTTGCGATGGTCGAAATTACCATCTTGGCGCGCTTTGCGACGCCGTTCGGATGACGGGCCGGGTCCATCCCATCTCTCGTACACATGAGTGTCGTCGGTCGCAAAGACGTGCGTGTAATCGGTCGGGTCCGCCGTGATGCCGTTGATACTAACAGCTCCGGGTAAGGCCCCGGTCGCGAATAGAGCCGTACCGGGTACTCCAGCGTCGATATACGGTCGCGCCGGACCTAGCATAGATCAGGTCGGGATTAGTGACTCCTCCAGTCGTACCGCCATAGAAGAGCGCGTGATGGATACTCCCGTCATTGGTTGCGAACGCGGGTGCGAGCGCTGTGATGTTCTGTCCCTGATTGGTCGATTCGTAGAGCGCGTCTTGGAAGCCGAAGAGGATGCGTGTCGTAGTGATGTTATTAACCACTATCGGCGACGAGAACTGAGCGGTGTAACCGCCGCCGCCCGCCGTCAAGGCCAGGGGCGTTACGCTCTGCAACACATTGCCGGCGCTGAAGCCGAGACCGTTCAGATCAGTTAGTCCGTTTGGCGTTGTGCTGTCGCCGGCGCTGGACTGATAACGATCGAGTTTAGGCCGCTGTTGTCTACCGCCACATCGCCGCCGTCACCTTGGAAGGCCGAACTCAGAGCACCGGTCTGAAACAACTCAGTCCATGAGGTGGCACCGGTCGCGGTCTGTGCGGGACTTCCGGTCTTGGTCTCCCGCGAAAATAATCCCCGCGAGGCGTCGAAGTCGACGTCGTGGAGCTCGCTAACCTGAAGATTGCCGACGATCGAGCCCCAGTTGCCTGTATTAGTTGAAGGCCCGGACTGCTTGAATATTCCACCATCGTCGACTTCCAACAGATTGTTGGAAGCGTCGAAGACCATTCCGCGAGAGTCCGCATGCGGTCCGGAACCGGGAGCAGTTCCGCTATTGGTGCCGTTGTCTGTGATCGGAGCGAAGGTTGCCGGCGTGGTCGATGCGTCAATGCGGAAAACGCGCCCGGTATAGTTATCGGCGCCGATCGAGTTGGGGAATTGCACTCCCACTCCTGCTGCGCACCCTTCATTGCTGGCAGGCTGTCGGTCGCCGGCCACATATACGACCTTAGGGTTGTTTGGGTCAGCCGCAATCGAAAGATGGATATTGCCTTGGGTTCCGAGATGAAGCCCAAAGCTCCCGCACGCTTCGGCCGTTGTCGGTGTGGGTAGCGCGCTCCACGTGACCCCTCTGTCTAGTGACTGGAAGATTCCGTTTGGCGCCGGCAGGTCGCCGTTATTGTCGATAACGAAATCGACGTTGCCGGAGTTGCCGACCGCAATTTTTACGTTATCAGTGCTGCCGTCGACAAATACTGCAGCATTAGTGCCGCTGAAAACCTGATGCCAACTGGCGCCCCAATCATCCGAACGGTAGATGCCGTTGCTCGCCCCTGCTCCCGCGACCGCAGTATAGAGCGGGCCGCGCTTGATAGTAACGCCGGTAACTATCGTCCCCGTATTGAATTAAACCGGCGCGTTGCCCGTAGCGATGTCGATTTTGAAAACGTCGCCAGTGCCAAGATCGGCGGTCCAGAAGGACTTGCCGTCAGGGTCGAAGTTAACTGCAAAGATCGGAAGAGTGACGGTGGCCCCGGTGAATGGATAGGTAGCGATGGCGGAGCCCGAAGGATCCCGCTCGACCACCGACTCGGTATCTGCGACAAAAGTGTTGCGGTTGGGGTCGATCTGCAGCTCATACGCATTGTCGCCGGGTCATCCTGTGGCAAAGTCAGCCATTTGCGTGCCGCTACAGATATCGAACTGTTTAACTGTGGTGCCTTCGGAGGTGTACCTCATCGTGCACTCTTTTTTGGGGTCCGGATCGCGCAGAATGGCGCCCCAGTCGGTGCCGCGTCCTATTGCTTGTTCTTTGCCGGCAGGAGCTTTCTCGGTGTCCGGATACCAGGCATGCAGCAAAGAGGTGAAGGTCGAATCGAAGACGAGCAACGGACAGTTGGGGTAAGTTTTCCCGTCATTCCCGTCCTGCGGCTGATAGCATCGCGAGTAGCATTGGTAGGGAGAAGTGGAATCGCAGTAGCTGCCATAGCAGGAGTTAGTAGCACTCGGCGTACAGGCTGGGTCAGCAGGCAGATCGTAGTCGCTGGCATTCCCTACGTAAAACTTTCCTGAGTCGTCCCGTTCGATCGATTCGCCATAGTAATAAGCAGCTGCCGGTCCGAAGCCCAAGAATAGTCCCGTGGGGTCAAATTTTGCGACCTGCTGCTCGCTGAAGAGGGTAAGGTAAAAATTAGCCGCCGGATCAAAACCCGAACCTGCGTCGGCGAAGCCTCCACAGATCGTCTTAAGAAAGGTTCCGTTGTTGCTCCACTCTTCAACGCAGCCGTCGCCGATGGATACCATCACGACGCCGTCAGGAATCTGCTTCGCGGAGGGTTCTTCGGCCAAGTCAAAATACTTTCCGGCCGGCAATCCACTCTTCCCGTCACCCCCACGGAACGAAAAGCTCTGCAGAATCCTGCAGGCTTGAGACCGCCACCGAAGGAGTTTTCGTAGCGCTGATCTTATCCGTAGCCTGCTGAAGCGTGATCGCCGTCGCCTTCAGTGTCTTGAGATTGACGGCGAATGCCCCGTCGGCTTTCTGAGCTGGTTTCGGCGGAGCTGAACCCCAGTCACCGTCGATCTACTAAAGCTCTATGAGACTATCGCGTCTCCGCCTACGATCTTCGCCGCTACCCGAGAGATGGTACCGAGGCTGTCGCTCACCTGCGGCGCAATCCCTGGCGGCATCGGCAGGCCTATTGTGGCGTGCTGACTCCCGTTGTCGGTGTCGATAAAAAGTAAGTGAAGCGTATCCGATCCGTCGGTTCGCCCTGAGCCAGTAGGTGGCCACTGCTCAACGCGAGCGGTTTCGCCGCGGCTTTGGTCGTCCAGAGCAGCTTCCCCGACTCGATCTCTACCGCGTCGATGCCCCCTTGGGGGTTCTTCATGTAGAGGGCGCCCGTCTTGAGGGTCGACGACGACGCCCGGACGCATCACGAACGGTGTATGAGCAGCGTCGGAGGGAGCAGGCGTTAGAGCTTGAGCCGCGCAAGCACGTTGCGGCAAGACCGCCGTCGCTATCGCAAGAAGTACGACAGCCGATAAGCAGGACAAACGATAGTGCAGTGCGCCAACCACGCTAAATCTGAGCGGAGGTATTCGGCATTCATCACTGATTGCGCACCTACGCCTAGCAATGGCGACCGTTATAGATGTTTATCTTTTGCGCTGTCAAACGCTCACAATTTAGCCAAGAGTAGAGTTCTACACTAGCGATGTTTAATTGGGCTCAGGTTTCATCGATCTTCTCTCTATCTGAGACTCTGCCCCGCTTTAGCCAAAGAGCTTCTTAGCTGTTGCGCTCAGCTCCGAGCGGAAGTCCGGATGGGCGATCGCAATCAGCTCATGCGCTCGTTCCCGCTGCGATTTTCCTTTCAAGGTCGCAACACCGTACTCAGTGACCACGTGATGGACGAACGTCCGTAGCAGCGTGCAAACCGTTCCGGGGGCCAGGGAGGGTGTGATACGCGAGATGCGTTGCCCCTTAACCATCGCGGAAGAGGGCAGGACGATGATCGACTTGCCACCGCCCATCGAACTGCCGATACCGAAGGCCGTCTGACCGCCGGTGCCGGTGTACATCTGATGGCCTATCGATTCGCTTCCGACCTGCCCGGTCAGATCCACGGCAAGGGCGTTGTTCACCGAGATAAGGCCCTCTTCGCGCGCAATCAGCCGGATATCATCGGTGAAGTTGAAGTCGTAGAGCTGAAAGCCCGGATGGCCATCGGCGTAGTCGAGTTCCTCGCGCGGCGTGCCAACGGCGAAACCACTGCCGACGACGAGTCCCGGGAAGAGCTTCTTGTATTTGCCTGTGATAACCCCGTCGCGGACCAGCGGCGCGGTGCCGATCGGTATGATCTCGGTCTGCATCCCGAGGTCGTGATGGTTGCGCAGCGATGGCATGATCATCCCGGAGGTGGAGCCGACGCCAATCTGGATCGTCGCGCGGTCCGGGATCAGCTCATGCGCGACGAGCTGGCCAATCGTGGTGACGACCCTCTGCTCTTCCTCTGGCGGTGCAGGAAGCGGTGGCAACGTCGGAGCATCGAGCGAACGTTCGACGAACCACTCGATTTCCGAAATATGCATCGAGTTGTCGCCGCCAACGCGAATCTTCGCGGGGTCGACTTCGGCGATTACGAGATCGGCCCGCTGGGAGAGCAGCTTCGACATGATCTGGAGATCGCCGAAACTGACGTAGCCGTGCTCGTCGGGGGTCGAGACGGTCATTATATAGACGTTGAAGTTGTCGAGGCCCGGGGGCAGGGTGCCGTGCCGAAAATAGGAAATCGGAACGAACTCGCCGCCCGCCTCCGGATAAAACAGTGGGCGGTCGATTGGCGAGATATAGAAGGACTCGTAACGGAACTTTTCGCCAAGCCCTGGGAGATCCCAGTTGAAGAGCGCGGCGCCGTGATTGATCACAACGTTCTCGAGTTCCATCAGGCGGCCGGCGAGCGCACCGCAAATTGTGAAGGGGGTCGATTGTGCAATCGCCGAGGCGATCCGATCGCCGGATTTGATATGCGATACGGCATCGTCCGCCGAGACGAGTTTGCTGCCGAGCATCGCTCGCCAATCGAAGGCCTGATTTCTGTTCGCTGATGCCATCCCCGCCGTGCCCCTAGATCAAAGTGCACCGAAACTAGCAGACGCCCGGCTCAGGACGCCAATCACTCGGAAATCAATGGGCGGACGCCGTTACGAGTGATTGCCGCCTGAATAACGGTTCCGCGCTGCGCTCGTCCCGAGCGTCTGATAAACTTGTCAGATGAAGACCCGCGAAGCCGCCGCAGCCGAAGACGAGTTGCTCCTACAACTAATTGCCGCAGTGAAGACCCTCAACGTCGCGAAGGAGTGGGAAGCAGGGACAACCGTCACGCTGAAGTGCCCTTGTGGCAAAGTGATACTGCCGCCGATCCTGCTCTCGGCTAACCTGTTAGACCGTCAGCGTGGTCTCCTGAAGTCGCAGATCGAGCGGCATCTTCGCGATCGTCACGACGTAGCTAAGCAAGCCATACACCGTACGGTCAAAGACGCCTTCGCGGCGAACTAAAGCCCGATTTCGCTGGATAGACGTAGCTAACCCACTGATGCCTGCGTGCCACTCTATGACACGCATCCGCTTTTTGGCAGTAGTTTCGTGTCCCAATCCGAATTGCCCGGAGCGGCCCATCGCAAGTGATGACATGTTTGAGGAGGACGTGCACCCCGACGTCCGCAGAGAGGCTGCGATTCGACAATGGAGCACGATTCTTTTTACTAAGCCGGCTAGATACCGACTAGTACCACAGCTACTGCCGATTGAGCCCGAAGACGAATCGCGGAAACCTTTCAGTCGTCAAAACGAGATACCGGTGAGATTCCTTCGCTGGCTTCGTCCAGATGGCTGACGATGGGTGCTTGACTGTGGGCCGACGAAACGAAATGCTGCTTCGGCGCGCGGAGAGGTTCGGGAGTCAGGTTTAACCGGCGTGACTCGAAATCACGTGAGCCCTTGTGGCTCCGGGGGTTCGAATCCCCCCCTCTCCGCCAACCATCTTCGCACGCCGTTTACCGTTCCCCGCGATGCAGGATGCCCTCGGCCTCGAGACGCGCGATCTGATCGGGCGAATAGCTAAGATAGTCGCGCAGGATCTCACCGTTGTGCTGACCCAGCGTCGGCGCCTGCAGCGGCAGAGGTTCGGGGAAGTCCGAGAAGCGTAGCGGGAATCCGGGCACGTCGAAGTCACCCAAAAAGCGATCATTGATAGTCCGGACGGTGCTGCGTTCGCGCAAATGCGGATGCGCCATTGCTTGCTCCACAGTAAGGACGGGAGCGTGGGGCACGCGATGTTCCTCGAGCAGTTGCCACAGTTTTTCATCGCTGGGGAGTGAATCGATCCAGTTCTGCACGATCTGCTTCAGCTCTTCGGAATTCTTCGCGCGGCTCGAGAGGTCCTTGAAGCGCGGGTCGGTCGCAAGCTCAGAGCGGCCCATCGCATTGCAGAGCAACGGAAACTGATGATCGATTCCGGCAATGATCAAAACCGGATTATGCTTCCCTTGGAAGACTCCGACCGGGCAGACGAGGTAATGATGGGAGCCGGCGCGCTGCGGGCGCATCTCCCCCCGGCTCAGGCTCAACACCTGAACGTTGGCCTCGTGATAGCTGAAGTAGCAATCGAGCAGCGAGGTCTCGACGTGCTGGCCCTTGCCGGTGCGCTCGCGATGAAGCAGCGCGGTCACGATCGCGCCCATCGCGTGAACCCCCGTGCTTACATCGCCGACTCCAACCTGTGGGAAAACGGGCGTTCGATCCGGGAAACCGGTCATGTCGAGTACGCCTGAGTAAGCCGCGCCGATGTAATCGTAGCCGGGTCCGTGGGCGAGAGGGCCGGTGCGCCCGAGCGACGAAATCGAGCACATCACGATTTTCGGATTAATAGATCGCACCGTCTCGTAGTCCAGGCCGATTCGCTCGATCACGCCGGGCGCGAAGTTCTGGATTAGGATATCGACCTTGCGGACCAACTCCTTGAGGATCGCGAGCCCGGCCGGTTTCTTGGGATCGAGACAGAGACTCTTCTTGCCGCGATTCTGCTGAACGTAGTAGGCGCTGCGGCCGTCACGTATGAAGGGGACGCCGCGCGAGATATCGCCGTTGGGCGCGATTTCGACCTTGATCACTTCGGCACCCATCTCGGCCAGATAACGCGAGGTGGTCGGTCCCGCGAGCACCTGTGTGAAATCCAGTACCTTGTATCCTTCGAGCATCCGCGGCTCCGCCATGGCGACGACTCCTAATGTTCAGGTAGGGCACCAATCGCACCGTTCGGCCTGAAAGGCAAGGCACGCCACCGACGTTATGGTCCGTTCGAGAAGGGGCGCTCAGCCCTCGATTCCAGTGACTGTCATTGTGCGCGGAAGGTCGAAGCTCGATCCAATGCCAGTTTGTCCGACGGAGAGATCCGGCTTCCCTTTTTCTAGGCCTGGTCGGGTTCGGGCAAAAATCTGCAATAGTCCGCATTATGGAACATTCGATCGAACCTGTTAGACTGTCTTGGTACGAATTTGACGACCTTCGTTAAAGGTTGAGGAGTGATGCGTCCGAAATTGCCAGCTCGATTTCTGCTGTCCGCTATCGTCATGATCATTCCCCCGATTGCCATGGCTGGCTGTGCGGGATGCCTCTCCAGGTTCCTCGTACGTCCGACCATCCATTATGAGGTTGTACAGGATAGCCCGGACTCTGAATTCGCTACGGCCCAATCGGTAACTACCGAGGCGAAGACCCTCGTACCTCCACAGGCCGGCGATATCCTAGTCTTCGGCGGGGCTACCGGTTTCAGCAAGCCATCAGGAACGGCTGAGTTTTTCGATCCCAACACCAAGAAGTTCAACGGGACCGGCTCGATGATCCAGACCCGTGTAGGCCCGATCGGCACCGAACTCGCAACGCCGCTTGGCAAGGTTCTGGTGGCTGGTGGTCTCACTGGGAGCATCAGCGTCAAGAAAGCTGTGCTGACGATCAAGGCTCAGCCGACCGATATCGAACTCTACGACCCCGCGACGGGAACGTTTTCCTCCTCAGGCAATCTGGTTACGCCTCGTACTGGCTACACCCAAACGACGCTAGCTAATGGTAAGATCTTGATAGCGGGGGGTAGCACGGCAGGTGGCTTGCCGACGAGTGCTGCTGAGATCTTCGATCCGTCGACTTCCGCGTCATCCGCCACCGGCAACATGTTGGTTCCACGGATGTTGCATTCTGCGACCTTGCTTCCCGACGGGACAGTGTTGATCGCGGGCGGCGTGATTGATACCGCCGGCGTGGCGGTCCAAACCGCGGAGCTTTACAATCCGTCGACGGGGAAATTCACACCGGTTACGGGTCATCTTCCCGTGGCGATGGCAGGACACACCGCAACGCTGATCGAGGGATGCGGATGCTCCGTTGATGGCAAAGTGCTACTGGTCGGTGGCTTCAACGGCGGAGGGGTTGCCAGTGTCCAGTCCGCGAATGCTGTTGCCGTTGTCTATGATCCTTCGACCGGGAAATTCACCTCAACAGCAGGCCAGCCGATTGATGATCGTGCATTCCAATCTGCGACTTTGTTAAGCAACGGCACGGTGCTCATCGCCGGTGGTCTCTACGGGCAGTCAAACGTGGGAAATGGAATAGCCTTCGGAATTTATGGCGGAGTGCGGGCCTCGGCCGAAATTTATGACCCAAGCACTGATTCCTTTACTTGTGTCGGGGGCCAAGGCACTACGAATTGCAAACCGTCGATGGCGAACAGCCGGGCGGGTCATACCGCCACGCTGATGACATCGGGTCCCTTGGCGGGCCAAGTGTTACTAGTTGGAGGAGTGGGCGCCAAGACTACGACCTCGCGCGGCAAAGGTGCAGCGCTGAAGTCAGCGGAATTGTACGACCCCGTTGGTGGCAAGTTCAGCGCGACCGGTTCGATGAAGTCGGCACGTGCCGGTCACGGAGCGGTGCTGCTGGAATAGTCGATGCACTGATCAGGGCGATCGACCCGTTCCGCGGGTGGTATTTCTTTAGTAGCGCCTTTTCGCGAGCCGCTCCGCAGTTCAAAATGGGAGGGATGATACCTTTCGCTCGCAGGGGCCGTGCAAACCCCGGATGAAGATACTGGTTACCGGTTGCGCCGGGTTTATCGCGTCGAAAGTCACCGGGTTGTTGCTTGAGCAGGGCCACGCGGTCGTTGGGATCGATAATCTCAACGACGCTTACGACGTGCGGCTGAAACGCTGGCGGCTTGCCGCACTCGCTGAGCGCGCGAACTTCACCTTCCAATGTCTCGATATTACTGATCGAGCCGCGCTCTTTGGGCTGGTCTCCCAAGGGGCTTCAGCCCGAGGCTCATCGGCCGCGGAGCGTTTCGATGCGGTAATCAATCTGGCGGCGCGAGCCGGAGTGCGGCAGAGCGTGATTGATCCGGCGGCGTACGTCGAAACGAATCTGCTCGGCACGCTGAATCTGCTCGATCTCTGTCGCGAGACCGGCGTGCGCAAATTTATCCTGGCCTCGAGTTCGAGCCTCTACGGTTCAAACAATCCCAGCCCTTTCCGCGAAGATGCGAACACGGATTTGCCGCTGTCACCGTATGCCGCCTCCAAGAAGGCCGCCGAAGTGATGGTGCATTCCTACCATCACCTCTACGGAATCGACGCGACTATTTTTCGCTACTTCACCGTGTACGGACCCGGCGGCCGCCCGGACATGAGTCCCTTTCGCTTCGTCCAATGGATTAGCGAAGGGCGCCCGGTCACGGTTTACGGAGATGGGACCCAATTGCGCGACTTTACATATATCGATGATATCGCGCGGGGAACGATCGCTGGTCTTGTGCCGGTTGGCTTCGATATCATCAATCTTGGATCAGATCGGCCGGTACGACTGATCGATACGATCGCAGTAATCGAGAGACTGACGGGTGCGCGAGCGAAGATCGTTTATGCGGAATCCCATCCTTCGGATGTAGCCGCGACCTGGGCCAACATCGAAAAGGCCGCGCGGCTGTTGCATTGGAAGCCGCAGGTCGAGTTCGCGGTCGGCGTCGAGAATCTCGTGCGCTGGTATAAGGCCAATCGCGATTGGGCCAAGGATATCGCGACCACCTGACGGCGAATAAAACCCGCCGGTCGCGATCATGCAGCATCGAGCGCGCGAGAAAAATCGGCGAGCAGATCGCGCCAATGCTCCGTGCCGACCGAGATTCGCACCAGCGATTCACTGATGCCGGTGCGGGCGAATTCCTCCTCTGAGAACTCGCTGTGTGTGGTGGTCATCGGATGCGTCACCAGCGTTTCGACTCCGCCGAGGCTGACTGCGTTACGACCGATCGTCAGCCGCCGCAAAAAATTGAAAGCGTTGGTCTTATCGCCGTGGAGTTCGAGCGAAATCAGTGAGCCCGGATAATCCGTCTGCGCATCGCGAATTCTGACCTGCTCGGGTTCGTCGAATAGTGACGGATAGATAATGCGCTTGACTCGTGGATGATGCGCGAGCTGCTCCGCGATACGCTGCGCATTTTTGCTCTGACGGTTCATCCGCAACGCGACGGTCGAAAGACGCGAATCGAGTATCCACGACTCGTCCGCCTGCAGGATGTTCCCGAGCAGGGCACGCAGACCGCGCAGATGCTGGATAAGCGCCGGATCTTTCGCGAGCACCGCGCCGGCGAGAAGATCGCTAAAACCGCCCAGAAATTTTGTTGCCGAGTAGATAGCCAAGTCGGCTCCGAGCGCCAGCGGATGCTGAAACGTCGGGCCGAGCAGAGTGTTATCGACGGCGAGAAGAGCGCGACTCTGATGGCGATGTAGTGTCTCTGCCGCATGGCGGATCTCGGTCATCACGAGCGTCGGATTCGCCGGGGTTTCGATTAGCACTAGCCGGAGATCGTCGAGCCGTGCGATCGCATCACTCATCGCTGTCGTGTTGCCGGCAGGAATTGGTACGGCCTTGAAGCCCAACGGTTCGATGATGTTGTGAATCAGGTGTTGCGTACCGCCATAAAGCGGTTGGGTGTGGAGCAGCGATCCGCCCCGCTCGAGAAAGCCCATCATGACGGTAAAGATGGCGGCCATCCCACTGTTGAAGACAGCGGCGGCCGTCGCTCCCCGCTCCAAAGGCACCAGATGGTCCTCGGCGATCTGCGCGTTGGGATGATTCAGTCGCGCATAGATGAGGTCGTGCCCTTCCTGATCGTCCTCAGTCTTACCTAGCACGATCGCGAAAGCTCGCTCCGCCGCCTCCGGACTGGAAAAAACGTAAGTTGAACTGCGGTAAACGGGTGGTCGTGCAGAGCCCACCGATAATTGCGGATCGAACCCAGTGGTGAGAACGGCTGTCTCTGGACGTACGCGATACGTTACCTTGGCCATCGGTCCCTCGCTGCGGCTCTTCGAGATGAAGACCTCGCGCCCTTGTCGTTAGCTATTTTACTGTCTCCTAGAAGGCTAACATTTACTCAGCTTGATGTCTGGACAAGTGAGCAACTGATCATCGGCTAATCCAATGCCAGAAACTGATAACGCAAAAACGAATACTCCAAGCGGGACGCAGGTCGGGATGCGGGGTCTAGACGTCAAGATGGCGCAGGCTCGGATCGTTCTGTCGCTGCTGACTATGCTGTCGCTCTATATCGATCCCACCACGGCGGGAGGGTTATTCAATCTCACACCTTCGGTACTGGTAATCCTTTTGCTGCATCTGCTCTACAGCACGAGCTTTTACCATGCGATTCGGCGCGAGGTCATTTCCCCCCTCTCGCCCATCTCGAATGCCCTAGATCTAATTTTTGCCGGATTGATCGCCTTCTTCGCCGAGGGGCAAACGAGCCCGGCTTTTGTTTTCTTCCTCTACGCGATTATCGCGGCGGGTATCCGACCGGGTTGGCGCGACACGATCGTCGTCACTTTTCTAAGCGTTGTGACCTATTCAACAGCAATCGAGCTCGCCCATGAGATGAATGGCCAGTTCATGATGCGGGCGGCATATCTTGCCATCTCGGGCTATCTGATCGGCTTTGTCGGTCAGCAACGCGCCTTTTTTGAGAACGAGATGCGCAAGCTCGAGATTCGCAGTCAGCGGCAGACGATCGCGCGATCGCTACATGATGGCTACGTTCAGGCGCTCGCCGGAGTGAATCTGCGACTTGGTACCTCGCGAGAGCTGATCGCGCGGGGCCAGGTAGAAGAAGCGGCGAATGCGCTGGAAGAGCTCCAAAGCGGTGTCGCACGAGAATACGACGAAGTGCGAACCTATCTGCGTAGTCTCGCTGGAATTGATCAGAAGGTACGGCGCAGCGCGCCGCTCGCCAGCGGCGCCAATCCGATCTTTCAGATCGACGCCATGTACAATGGTACTGCTCAGGTCGGCGAGCACCTCCTGCAGATCATGCTGGAGGGGTTGCGCAATGCTCAGCGGCACGCCAATGCTGACAAGGTAATAGTAAGCTTGATTGAGACCAACGAGATGACGCTGCTGAAGATCGATGACAACGGCGTTGGCTTTACCGATGCGGATAAGGCCCCATGGTCGATTGTTTCCCGAGTAAAAGAACTAGGTGGAAACATGACGCTCAGCGAGATCGAAGGCTCGACGAGTTTGACGATCGAATTGCCCCATAACTGAATATGACCACACGTCTGATTATTGCTGATGATCACAGCCTCTTCCGCCAGGGGCTAAAGTCGCTACTGCAGCTCCAGCCCGATCTGGAGGTTGTGGCCGAAGTGGACCGCGCCGAAGATCTCGATGCCGCCTTGGCGACGCATCAGTGCGATATCCTGCTGCTCGATCTGCAGATGAATCGCTGGATGATGGAGGAAATCCCGCGTCTCGCGAAAATCGTAAAGGTGATTGTTCTTACCGCGAGCGAAAGCCCCGAGCATGGAGTGCAGGCTCTACGGCTAGGTGCTCGCGCGATTGTGCAGAAGCGCTTTGCACTTGAGACTCTGATGACGGCGATCAAGACCCTTGGTGAGGGGCTCGTCTGGATGCCACCGGAAGTGCAGGCCGAGTTTGCGGCCGAGTTCATGGCACAGGAAACATCCACCGCCAAGAAACTTACCGCTCGCGAAAGCGAGATCGTTAAATATGTCGGCAGCGGAATGCGCAACGGTGAGATCGCCGAGCGACTTGCGATCACTGAAGCCACCGTCAAGACGCATCTGAATAACATCTTTCAGAAATTGAATTTGCGATCGCGTGTCGAACTCACGCGATATGCCTATAAACACGGCTTGGTCGGCGATATTCCAAGCCAACGCTAGGCCGGTCCCGTCGCACCGCCTAATTTATAGGCAACCCACTGCCTACTGAGTAATCTGCTCTCTTCGAGCGGCAATCACCTTCGATAGTCAATTTACGACTCACGATGGATTGAATTCTCCATCTATAGATGGAGATATATATCTACTCATGCTCGGACTCCTCTCCCTCGGTCGTGGCATATCGGTTGCTCAATACCTGGCCGGTTCAACAACCGAGGCTGATTTCAACTAAGGCTGCACAGGAGGGAAAGGGTATGATGAGCAGAGCACTCGTCGCCAAAGGGCGACTGTTCATGGAGAGGATCCGTGATCCGGAGATCCGGAAAAAGGCCGGCTATCTTCTGATGGGTAAGACGATCGGTTTGGCGATCGTCGTCACGCTAATCTCCAAGTGGTATCTGCCCGGTGCAGCTTACGCGGACGCGGCGCCTGCGGCACCACCGCCTCACATCAACGCAATCAATACCGTTTGGGTGCTAGTCGCGGCCTACCTGGTGTTCTGCATGCAGGTCGGCTTCGTCATGCTTGAGACTGGCTTCGCCCGCTCGCGTGAGACCGTAAACATCATGGTCGAGGGCATCGCTGACACCTGTATCTGCGGTGTAACCTTCTGGCTGTGGGGCTTCGCCTTCATGTTCTGTTCGGGAACCCCGTGGATCGGGACGACGGGCTTCATGCTCCACGGTATCCCCGATACGTATGGCACGACGGGTGTGCCACTCCTCGCATTCTGGGTTTTCCAGTACGCCTTTGCTGATACGTGTTCGACGGTCACGTCAGGTGCAATGATCGGCCGCTGCGACTTTATCGGCGACCTGATCTATAGCGTTGGTGTCACCGGCTTCGTCTACCCGATCATCGGTCACTGGGCGTGGGGTCCGGATGGCTGGCTCGCGAACATGACCCCGATTGCTTTCCACGACTTCGCCGGTTCGACCGTAGTTCATACGATTGGCGGAACTATCTCACTCGCTGGTGCGATTGTACTCGGGCCGCGGTTGGGTCGTGTTTTCAAGCGCGACGGCGGCCAACCGATGAAGCCGCATGATCTGATTATCGGCGCGACTGGTGGTCTTATCCTCTGGTTCGGCTGGTATGGCTTTAATCCCGGCAGCACGCTTTCGGCCCTTGATGTTCAGGGTATCGGGCGCGTCTCCTTCAACACTACTCTGGCGGCGTGCTCTGCGGGCCTCACCTCGCTCTTCTACTCTTACTTCAAGAGCGGCAAGTGGGATCTCGCTTCAAGCGTTAACGGGTTTCTTGCCGGTCTGGTGGCGATCACCTGTCCGTGCTACTGGGTCGATCCCGAAGGTGCATTCTTGCTCGGGATTGTCGCAGGCGTCATCGTGCTCTGGGGTATCGATCTCCTCGAATATCTTCGCATCGATGACCCAATCGGCGCTGTCCCTGTCCACATGATGGCGGGTATTTGGGGTACGCTTTCGCTGGGTCTCTTCGCGGCTGGTAAATATGGTGCTTCCACCCCGACTGGCGCAGACACCAGCACGGTGCTGACAGGCCTCTTCTACGGCGGCGGCATGGGCGTTTTGAAAGCTCAGATGATTGGCAGCTTCTCGGTCACCATCGCGACCTTCGTCGTCTCGATGATCCTGATGTACGGGATCGAGATGGGCTTCCGGCTGCGTGTTCCTACCGAAGGCGAAATCGAAGGCCTCGACCTGCACGAACATGGCTTCCCGGCATATCCGGAATATGTGGTTACCGGGGATGACGGCTGTCCGAAGACAATCGACGACGTGCCTATCGGCCGCCGCACGCTGGTCCGGCCCGCGAAGAAGAAAAAAGTGGCCTAAGCAAAAGCTCTCGCAATCCTCCTGAAGCGAGGGACCTGGGGGTGAGCGGCCTCACCGTGATGCGGTGGGGCCGCTCCTTGTCGGAAGCAGGAGATCCTCTTGATGGATTCTGGAACCGAAGACTCATCACGCCCTGGTCGGCGCACCCTCACCAGTTTGACCGGGTTGATCACCGGGCCTCGTCTCGACGTTCGCGATCCTTCAATTTTTCATTCGATGTCGCTGGTCGCCTTCCTCGCCTGGGTAGGCTTGGGATCCGATGGCCTTAGCTCTTCGTGTTACGGACCCGAAGAGGCATTTCTTGCACTCGGGCCGCACAAATATCTCGCGGTGTTCCTCGCACTGCTGATGGCGCTGACGGTTTTTATCATCTCGGCGTCCTATTCGCAGACAATCGATGAATTTCCAACCGGCGGCGGAGGCTATCTCGTCGCGAGCAAGCTGCTTGGTAAATATGCCGGTCTTACCTCGGGATGCGCCCTTATCGTCGACTATGTTTTGACGATTTCCATTTCGATCGCGAGCGGCGCCGACGCGATCTTCAGTTTCTTGCCGGCTGAATGGTTGCCTTACAAACTGTATACCTGCGTCGTCGTCGTGATCTTGATGGTCGTGATGAATCTGCGCGGAGTCAAAGAATCGGTGCTGGCCTTGTTGCCGATTTTCCTCGGCTTCGTCGTGATGCATGTGATGCTGGTGGTATACGCCTTTCTGAGCCGTGCGGGCGAACTACCCCATATCGCGCGCGATGCGGTCTCGCAGGTTCATGAAGGTTCTGGCGTGCTGGGCATCTTCGGCCTGGCGGTGATCTTCTTCCACGCCTACAGCATGGGCGCGGGTACTTACACCGGAATCGAGGCGGTCAGTAACGGGTTACCAATCCTGCGCGAGCCACGCACCGTTACCGGCAAGCGCACGATGCTGTACATGGCGGTCTCGCTCGCGTTTATCGCCGGCGGGATTCTCGTCGCCTACCTACTTGCCGACGTCGAGCCCCAGGCGGGTAAGACGCTTAATGCAGTGCTCTTTGAGCGACTGACTAATAACTGGAATATCGCGGGCTTTTCGCTCGGGATGCCGATTGTCACCTTCACGCTTCTGACCGAGGGTGCCTTGTTATTCGTTGCTGCTCAAACCGGATTCGTCGGGGGACCGCAGGTGCTCGCGACGATGGCCTTGGATCGATGGGTGCCACGGCGGCTGTCGGGCTTGAGCGAGCGGCTCGTTACGCAGGACGGTGTGCTGGCGATGGGACTGGCGGCTTCCGCTATCCTCATCGGCACGCACGCCCAGGTCGGACTGCTGGTCGTGCTATATGCGATCAACGTCTTCGTAACCTTTACTCTGTCGCAGCTCGGGATGAGCTCGCTATGGTGGCGTAGCCGCAAGACTGAGCCGAAGTGGCGCCGCAAGCTCCTGGTGAACGGCACGGGATGTGCCTTTACCGCGATCATCCTGATGCTCACAGTCACACTCAAGTTCGATCAGGGCGGATGGATCACCGTCGCGATGACCGGCGGCGTCGTGTTGGTGTGCGTTGTAATCCGACGGCATTACGACGACGTCAGCAAGGCTGTCGAGCAACTCGAAGCAGATATCCTGCCGCAAATTTACGGCGCTGTTTCGGCGACTCCCAGGCAGAAAGATCCGACTGCGTCGACGGCGGTCCTTCTGGTGAACGGTTTCAACGGCTTGGGTCTCGCGACTTTCATGTCGCTGGCGCGCCTGTTCGACAAGCAGTTTCACAATGTCGTTTTCCTGAGCGTCGGCGAAGTCGATTCGGCCCTTCTGAAGGGACCCGAGGAGGTCGATCAGCTGGAGTCCCGGCTCTCCGATGACCTAGCGGAATACTGTCGACTCGCTTCGGATCTTGGGTTTTACGCGGAGTTTCGCAGCGCAATCGGAACGGACGTGGTCTCGGAACTGCGCCAGCTATGCTTCGGTGTCTGGCGGGATTTCAAAAACTGCGTGTACTTTGCCGGGCAGATGGTTTTTGGCGAGGCGAGCAATAATTTCCTTGGCCGCTTTTTGCATAACCACACCGCGTTGGAGCTGCTGCAATGGCTTCGCGGTCGCGGGTTCAGCCTGGTCATCCTGCCGGTTCGAGTAGAGATCGGGAAGGTGGCAACGACGGAGCGTGAAAATGCCGAAGAGGATCGGATTGCCAAGATGGCAGGTCGCAGCCAGATGATGTAACGGACGTCACGGTGCAACGCGTGGGGTGTAAGTCGGATAAAAGAGCGGCCTCATTGCTGTGTGCAGTGAGGCCGCTTTTGTTTTTGCGTCAAGAATCGAAACGGACCACGAATTATTCCTGATAAACGTTGATTTCGAGACCGTCGTAGGCCTCGTCGCGGAGTGGAATCACCTTCTGATAATCAGGGTCGTTGTACCAGGCGTGAACTGCAGCGAGATCAGGGAAGCGAATCACGATTCCGATCTTCCATTGGTTGCCTCCCTTGAGCGATTCCAAACCGCTGCCGCGACCGACGGCAGATCCGCCGTGCCGTTGGACGACAGCACCGGCCGCTTGCTGATACTGCTTTAGCGTCTCCGCCTTGTCGAGGCGTGGCGTTCCCTGAACGATAACGATCACACTCATCTGATTCTCCTTTCATCGCAGACGCGCATTGAATCCTGGGCGTCTCGTCCTGCAATTTACAAAAAGAAGGGGCCGCGAAATTGGTCGCAGCCCCTTACACACTAAACGTCTTTGACGACCGTCAGATGCGCTCGATCAGGGTTCCCGTGCCGAGACCACCGCCGCAGCACATCGTGATCAGCCCGACCTTCTTGTCGGTACGTTCCAACTCGTTGAGCGCCTTGGTGACAAGGCCGCATCCGGTGGCACCCAGCGGATGGCCCAACGCTATGGCGCCACCGTTCGGATTCACCCGAGCCATATCCGGCTCCAGAGTCTTCGCCCAGCTCAGAACGACCGATGCGAAGGCTTCGTTGATTTCGAAGACGTCGATATTGTCGATCTTGAGGCCGTGCTTCGTCAGCAGCTTGCGCGTCGCCGGGATAGGGCCTTCGAGCATCAGGACCGGATCGCATCCGACGAGGCAGGTCTCGACCACACGAGCGCGGGCTTTCAAGCCGAGTTCGCGAGCCTTCTCTGCTGTCATCATCAGGATTGCCGAAGCACCGTCGGCCACCTGCGAAGAGGTTCCCGCGGTGTGGATACCGTCGGGGCGTGCCACCGGCTTCAGTCCGGCGAGCGCCTCGAGGCTGGTGTTCCGTGGAATTTCGTCTTTGGTAAATTTGCGCACAGCCTCGGTGCGCTTGCCTGCTTCGATGACGGGCGCGTCGACCGGGATGAGCTGCTTGTCGAAGCGGCCCTCTGCGATAGCGCGCGCGGCTCGTACCTGCGATTCGAGTCCAAAGCGATCGGTGTCCTGACGGGTGATGCCGTACTTGGTGGCGATTCGCTCGGCACCTTCGAACTGACTGGTGAATTCAAAGTGATCGCGATATTTGCGGCTGATGGGCTTGCCAAAGCCTGCTTGCACACCCGCGACAGCGTCGGAGCCGATGGGCAGCAGGCTCATGTTCTCGACGCCACAAGCGATTACGACATCTTCAGCGCCGGAAGAGATCAGGCTGGTCGCTAGGTTAACGGCGTACTGACTGGAGCCGCACTGCGAATCGACCGTGGAGCACGCAACATTAGGATCGCCACCGCCGGTGAGCCACGCGGTACGCGTCACACTCATCGCCTGTGCGCCAACCTTGTTGATGCATCCGCCGACAACCTGGCCGACTTCAGATGATTTGACGCCGGCGCGATCGAGCACGGTCATCAAGACCTGTCCCAGCAGCTCAGTCGGATGCGCACCCGAGAGCGTCCCATTCTTCTTGCCTATCGGCGAGCGTCCAGCTTCTACGATCACAACTTCACGCATAGCGTCCTCCGGTTTGTGTCGAGCCAAGGCCCGGCTTTGCTTCGCAACGTTTTCTCTTGTGATCCGGACGCCCGCACAGCTCAAACGAATCAGCACTGCTTCAGCCGGATCAAACGGCCCCAGCCTACAGGACTGGCGAGTATTCGTCCAACGCTGACGCGAGCGCCAATTCCTCGCGGTCCAGCTCTGTTGAGTTATAAACGCCTAATCAAGTCTCACGTGACCTATTTTGGTCGATAAAGCATTCCTGACGTTGATTTCTCCAAGCGTGAAAGCAACCATGTATAGCGAAACGCTACTAGTCAAAGCTCAGAATACGTATTGGCTGTTCTCTAGTAAAAAGAAATGTTATTGCCTCTTGTAATATCGTAATTGATGATTTCTTTCATTATCGAGCAATTTTAAACGGTAATGAAAAAAACATCATCCATATGTGTCCTAACCATAATCGGATGCTTGATTAACCTGAATATCCTGAACCCGAGCTTTGCCAACGCACAAGAACAAGCGTTGGTGCATCCACTTCTAATGAAATCGCAACAACCTGCGTCTCCGCGGGTAGCGGACGCGGCCATTACGGGCTTCGATACCGGTACGTTGTGGGGGCAGAAGACGGCGGGAATGGAGGTGCCGTATCATAACGGTCCGGTCCTGCAGAGTTCGCGCACCTATCCGATCTACTGGGGCGATCCGAGCGCGTTTCCAAGCGATCTCGTAGCCGGCATGGACGATTTTTTTACCGGCTTCGGCAACAGCAGCTATTCGAGCCTTCTCAATCAGTACCTGCCGACGGCGGCGACCTCCTCGTACTATGGAGCTAACGTCTTCGATACGACGGAAGCCCCGACCAGGGCACTTTCGCGCGGGAGCGTCGCACACGAGGTCTGCAAGTTTATCAAGACCGGCGATCTGCCCCTCGATCCGATCGATCGGGTGAACAACACGGGCGGTGTGTACTTCGTCTTTACGTCGACTTTTCCGTCGAATCGGGTCAATTTCTGTGCATGGCACTCCTATGCCACATGCGAGGGGAAGCCGATCGCGATCGCCTATGTGCCCAATGTCAGTGCGACTAATCTTTGCAATCCCGGCGATCTGTACGACTCGACCACCTATACCTACGGGACCCGCATCTACGGGACCGTTGTGGCGCACGAGTTAGCCGAGTCCATCACAGATCCCAAATTGAGCGCGTGGCACGGGCCGCACATAAATGAAATCGGCGACCTGTGCGCATGGCAGTTCAGCGCACCGGTGACCCTCTCGACCGGAACTACCTGGCAGTTGCAGGAAGAGTGGTCAGACCTGGGTAACGGCTGCGCCCAGCAGGGATCGTAATCGCGCCAGGTCTTTTGCCGCCTAGTTTTTTAGATGGTCACGCCTTGCGTGCGGCCATCTGCTCTTTGTAGGCGTCCTCAAAGTCCTTCATGCTCAACGTCCCGATCACTTTTTGATCGTCGTCGAGCACTTCAAACAGCAGATCACCCTCAGCACGCAAACTGTAAAAGACGACGCATCCCTCGCTACCGCCGCCCTCCTGATGAGGCGCACCCGGATCGCTCGAAGTGTAGCTGCCGACAGGGCGGATCTCCTTGAGGCGCCCGTCGGGCTCATAGATGCGATGCTCGCCTTGCACGACCAGCGTGTTGGTCAGCGCCAGATGGCGATGCAGGAAGATCTTTTCATTGGGCTCAAACATGAGGATGAAATCGACCACTTTGCGCTTGCCGTCGAAGTCATACATCGCGAAGACGAAATGTTTGAAATCGCCGAAAGGGTACCAGCGAATATTCCGATCGTCGAAAGCGAAGTTCTGATTTCCCGCAAGCGCCGTAGCCATAGCTGAGTTTCCTCGTGTTTGATTTCCGGCTCTCTATATAGCTGTTAGGCGTGATGCTCGCCAGACGCTTTGAGCGGGCGGTAGAGGATTGCTCAATCAGCCGAAGACATGCAGCCGCGTGATGAGCGCGGAACTCTGATGAAGCAGGAGGCGCGAAAGCGCAAAGAGTAATCCAAAGAACGCGCCGAAGATGCCGCCGTTGACGCGAATCCAATCGAGATGGGTCCGCGTCTTGGACTCGATTTGCAGCCTGATCTGTTCATCGGACAGCAGCCCCAGATTTTCGCGCACCATCTGTGAGATTTGTCCGCGGCTCGCGTCGACAGCGCGGTTCACGATCGTGTCGATGACGCGGCGAACCAACTGATAGGCATAGCTCGATGGATCGTGAAGCTGGCGGCCGAATTCGTGGATCGCTTCTTCGATGGTCTCCGCCAGATCGAGATCGTCACGGAGTTCGGGCCAGCGCCTGCGAAGGTTCGCGACAATCCGCGCACTCAGTTCCTCGACCCCGAAACGACGCGCAGTCGCATAGAGCCGAGCAAAAGTTTTCGGGAGTGCTTTGCGGAGAATCATTTCCAGCTGCTCGCGCGCCTCCGGTGAGTCGAGAAGAGTGAGTGCCCGTTCGACCATTTGATCGATGCCTCGTTGGCCGAGCAGCTGCTCGAGGCGAACGTCCTCGAGATAGCTGCCCAATCGGCCAACCAGATCCATCTCGGCTAGCCGCGTGCCGATCATTTGAGGTGTGAGCCATTCGTTCTCGATAGTGAACGCGATCCCGTCGATCAATCTTTCCCGATTGCGCGGGAGAACGCCCGAGTTGGGCAGATACCATCGCTGCTCGAAGATCATCTTGAGCGCGATGTAGTCGCAGAGTCCGCCGATCAGAGCTGCCTCCGCCATCGAGACCGCGACGTCAGCAGTCAGCTTCCACGAGGTCCAGCGCAGCGCGACCCAGCTCATCACATAGACCAGCCCCGACAGTGCGAGTGTCAGATCGCCTTTGTGCGAAAGCATGAAAGTGCTGAAACGGCGCGAGGAAGCAGATTCGCGGTTAGCCATCCAATGATCGTAACACAGGACCTTACGGCATCCTTGATAGACCCGGGCGGAGTGGATTAACTGTTCCGCGTAGTTCTTGGCTATTCGAATTGAGGAGCGACTTATGATTCGGCTGGTTTTTGCCCTCCGACGTAAACCCGGGATGTCCCGTGCTGACTTTCAAAAGTACTGGCGTGAAACCCACGGTCCGATAGTGGCCAAGAGTTCCGTGGCGCTGAATATCCTGCGCTACGTTCAGCTTCATACGCTGGACGATCCCATCAACGATCAGCTCGCTGGCGCGCGCGGCAAGATGGAGCCGGCCTACGACGGGGTCGCGGAGTTGTGGTGGAACTATCGCGAGGAGCTCGTTGCCAGTTTCAGCAGCGCGGCCGGCAAAGCAGCGGGCAAGGAGCTGCTCGAAGACGAAGCGCGTTTCATCGATCTGCCGAATTCACCGATCTGGTTCGCCTACGAATATCCGCAGGTGAATCCATCCGAGGATATAGTCGCGCGTGAGCATAGCTCGCTGGTGAAGCTGTTTTTCTGCCTACGCCATCCGGCGAATCTTTCGCTCGATCACGCGCAGCTCTACTGGCGCACCAATCACGGCCCGACCATCCGCCATTACGCAGCACCCGGGATGCGGTTAAAACGCTACTTGCAGGTCCATCGATGCGAAGATCCGCTCGAACAGGAACTGCGCAAGAGCCGCGGTACGCAGGTCGCTTCATACACCGGTCATGCCGAGGCGTGGTTTGATCGCGGCGATCTGGCAATCGTCGGTAACACACCAGAAGGCAAGCGCGCGATGGAGATTGCGGTCGAAGACGAACGCAAGTTCATCGATTTTCCGAATTCAGCGATCTTTGTCGGCAAGGAGCGGACGTTTATCGATCGGCGATGAGGCTCAGCACGATGCCGACTCAACCGTGGGACAAACTGCCGTCACAGCGCTCGAAGAGATTGGCTCGATTGCTGTTCGTGGGATGGTTTTTGCTCTCGAGCTTGCTGTTGTACCTGATACCGTCGTCGGACGCTGCTGGGCTTATCGCTATGACGCTTCTCTTTATAGTCGCCTTGATAGCGTTTGTTTTGACCAGTCGCGAAACAGACGGATGAAGGTTGCTGCGCCGCTTGCCCTAAGGCAGGTTACTTGAAAGCCGGCATCACCTTTTTGGCGAACAGCTCCAGGCCCGTCTGGACCGATTTCGTCGAAGCGCCCGGCGGCGTCAGCATCATCGTGAACATCTCGACCGGCAGTTCCGTCGTGCGTGCCTTGATATGTTTGATCGCATCTTCGGGCGTGACGATCGTTGCCAGGCCGAGCGAGAGCATCTGCTCTTTGTTTTCGAGATGTGGCCATGGACTCGTATCGGTCCCTTCGAACCATCGCGAGTAGGCGTTGAACCAATAGAGCAGATTCGATGCGTACTCATTGAAAGTGCGATCGGGATCTTCCGAAACGATCAGCCACAGATCGCCGCCCATCACGCGCGCTTTGGCGGGATCTTTGCCTACGTCCTTAAGCGCGTTCAGATACCACTCGTACATCGTGCGATTGGAAGGTCCGATATAGCCGTCGCCGAAGCGGGCCGCGCGGCGTGCCGCTACTTTGCTGAAGCCGCCAACCCAAATCGGCGGGTTCGGCTGCTGGACCGGACGAGGTGAGAGCTTGGCCCCTTCGACATTGAAATGCTTACCGTGAAAGGTAACGGTCTCTCCTTGCCAGAGCCTACGGATAATTTCGAGCGACTCGTTGGCGCGCTCGCCTTTGCGCTTGATATCGAGGCCGTAGCCCGCGTACTCCTGTGGCCGGTAGCCGAGGCCGACACCGAAATCGAGGCGGCCGTTGGAGATCAGATCGACCACGGCACCATCTTCGGCGACGCGAACGGGATCATAGAGCGGCAGAATCGCGATATCGGGACCGACGCGCATCGTCTTGGTGCGTGCGGCGATCGCGGTCGCCGCGACCATCGGCGAGGACATGTAATCGTCGTCAGTAAAATGATGCTCAAAGACGTATGCGGCGCTGAACCCGAGCGTCTCCGCATAGGTGAAGACCTCGAGAGTCTCAGCGTAAACCGTGGCTGAGGTTTTGCCGGCTCCCGGCATGTTGCGAAAGTCGGTGGTCAAGCCAAAGCGCATCTGGTGTCTCCTGTTCAGGCTTTGAAAAAGCGCGTCTTTGCCCAGCCCTCATCGTGCGGCGCAAAGAAAAGCGACGTAACTTTTAGCGACTTGAATTTCCATCCGGCGGGCGTGCGGACATATTCATCGCGATAGTTCGCGACTAACCACATCGCGCGTGCTCCGCTCTTGGTCTCGAGTGTGCACGGCTGGCACAGCTTCCATTCGCCCGTGGCATGATCTCCATCGACCTTGATGATCGGGTTCATCACCTGATGGGCCGCGAGGCTCAGGATCTTTGATGAATGACGGAAAAATTTGCGAATCGCTTGACGACCTTCACAACGCCCGAAGTCACCCCCATCCCAGGTTCCGTCTTCGACAAATAATCCGGCGATACCATCGGCGTTGTAGGAGTCGTCACAGTAGGCGCAGTACTGATATTTCAGCGTCTTGATCGCCTCAATATCTTCGAGCAACCGAATTTTGCTCGCCAGCTCAGCAACATCCATCGCGTGTCCTCCTCAATAGTTAGCGGTTGCCTCGACGGCACCGACCTGCGGGCCGTAGCCTTCGGCGTCGTCCGAGGTCGTGGCACGCTGCATATCACGCGGCCAGCGGAGATCATCGAACTCGGTTCCGCGATGCAACGTGCAGCGATTGTCCCACATCACGAGATCGTGCAGGCGCCATCGATGAGTGTAAACAAACTGCCGCTGCGTCGCATGAGCAAAAAGCTCTTTCAGCAACGCTTCAGCCTCATCATCACTGAGGCCGTGAATCTTCCCTATATGTGAAGCGATATAAAGCGACTCGCGTCCGGACTCCGCGATCGTGCGTACAATCGGATGGGGCACTGGGGTCAGCGCTTTCTTCTCGGTCTCGGAGTAGTTGGTGAAACCGATACGGGCCCGCGAATAGATGAGCGAGTGATCAGCGACGAGACCGCGCACGCGCTTCTTGGTCGCTTCGGGAAGCGCGTCCCACCCCGCGCGCAAATCGGCAAATTCGGTATGGCCACCGATCGGTGGAATCGATCGCGAGTAGAGCAATGAAGCGTAACCGCTCGGCGCCTTGAACGAGCTGTCGGTATGCCAGAGCCGATTCCCGAGCATCCCGTATTGTCGCCGGCGCGCGTCTTCACGCCACACTGATCCATCGGCATTGAGATTGGCGACGTCGGCAATCTCGGGCGGTGTGCGCAGTCGAGTACGGCCTATCGCGATTTCGATCGTACGTTCGAGCGGGCCGAACTTTGCAGCGAAGTCGAGATGCTGCTCGACGGTCAGGTCCTGTGCGGGGAAAATCAGCACGGCGTATTTGGCGAAGGCCTCTCGCACCGCCTGCATATCCGCGTCGCTAAGCGGACGGCTGAGATCGATATCGCCGATTTCGGCAGCAAAGGTTTCCGTGATCGGATAGATCGAGATGCTCATTGTTACAGCCCTCTAGTCGGGTAACGAGGGCGATTTTACACACAACTCGATCGAGCCGAGAAGCGGCGCGATCACATCATATTGACGGGGTCTATATCGATTCCAACGCGGACTGCAGCGCGTTCGGCTTCGGCGGCAATCTGCGAGCGCATCGCGGCTAGTGCCGTGCGCATATCGTTGAGCCGCGGTGATTTGACTACCACCTGCCAGCGAAAGCGCTGGCGAAGCCGCTCGATGGGGGCGGGGGCTGGGCCGAGTACGCGGATAGTATCGGGCTGGGCGAAGCGGCTGAGAATCGTCGCGACGCGCGCAGCTATCGTGCTGACAGGAGTCGCTTCCGGGCCTTCGATACGCACGAGGGCCATCCGTCCGAAGGGCGGATAGGAGAGTTCCCGGCGCAAATCGAACTCGCGTCGCATGAAGCGGGCGTAGTCCTGATCGCGCGCGGCCCGGACGCTGTAGTGATGCGGCGCGTAGGTTTGAATCAGCACGCGTCCCGGACGATCGCCACGTCCAGCGCGTCCCGCAACTTGCGTCAAAAGCTGGAACGTCCGTTCGGCCGAACGAAAATCGGGGATGTTGAGAGTCAGGTCGGCCATCACGACGCCGACCAGAGTGACGCCGGGGAAATCAAAGCCTTTCGTGATCATCTGGGTGCCGACCACGATATCGATTGTCCCGTCGCGCAACCCCTCGACGATCGCACTGCGAGCGCCGCGCCGTCCGCTGGTGTCGCTGTCCATCCGTTCGATACGTGCGTCGGGGATCAGTTCGCCGATAGCGTGGGCGAGACGTTCCGTGCCGAAGCCCTGACCTTCAAGGCCGAAGCCGTCGCACTCGCGACACATCTCGGGAGCGTCTTCGCTGACGCCGCAATAATGGCATCGCACGGTGCGATCGCGCAGATGGAACGTCAGGCTCACACTGCAGTTCGGACAGGCGATCACGTTGCCGCAGAGATGGCACTGCAAGAAATTGTGAAAGCCGCGCCGGTTCAGGAAAATAACGCTCTGGCCTTTGACCGCGAGATTCGCGCGCAGAGCGTCGATCAACGCAGGTGCGAGTGGCACCGGTGCGAGTGCCGCGTCCTCGGACTCTTCGCGTTCGGGCTTTTTCGGCAGATGCTGCCGCAGGTCGAGAATCTCTACCGAAGCGAGATCGCGTCCGCCGACACGGTTTGCGAGACGAATCAGTTTGTAGCGCCCCTGGCGGGCGTTGGCATACGACTCCGCCGATGGCGTCGCGGAGCCGAGCACCACCGGACAGTTGCTGAAGCGGCCCAGCGCGACGGCGAGATCTCTCGCGTTGTAGCGAATTCCTTCTTCCTGTTTATAAGCAGGGTCGTGTTCTTCGTCGACGACGATCAAACCCGCATCGTGCAACGGGGCGAAGATCGCGGATCGCGGACCGATAGTCACGCGCGTCTCCCCGCTCAGTGCCGCCATCCACGCGGACCATCGTTCGGCGACATTCTGCGCGCTGTGCAAGATCGCGGCGAGCGCGCCAAAGCGCTCGCGAAAGGCGCGCACTACCTGGTCGGCGAGCGCAATTTCGGGAACGAGAATGATTACCTGACGGCCCGCCTTGAGCGCCTCAGCCGTGAGTCGCACGTACACTTCCGTCTTGCCGCTGCCGGTTACGCCCCAAAGCAGATTGGTCGATGTGCGGCGTTGCTGGATCGCGGGAATGATCTCATCGATCGCGGCGGTCTGCTCCCAAGTCAGATCCAGCGTCGGCAGAGTGATTGTTGCATCGGTAGCTTGATGTGCCGAACCGGAGAGCGGTACGACCTCGACGATGCCGCGTTCGATTAGACCCCGCAGCGCCTCGCGCGGGCCACTCTTCTGCTCAAGCTCATCGCGCCGGATACCGTCGCCCAGGTGCTGCGCCAATGTATCGATAATTGCGCGCTGATTCGTGCCACGAAGCTTCGCATGTAATCCCGCGTCGGACAGCTTGATGATCTCCGGCAGATTCTCGCGATGGCGTCCGCGGGTACCGTCGCGCTGATCGACAAATCCCTGCGCAATCAAGCGATTAGTCGCAGCCTCGACCTCCTTCGCGTTGCCGAGCTTTTTCAGCGCATTGAAGGGGGCAGGTCCTCGCGCCAGCCGCGCCAGAATTGCGCGTTCCAACTGTGTCAGCGTCGCGGCGGCCAGCGGATTCGGTTCCGCTCCGACCTGGAGCAAGCGCTGCGATTCGACCCGCGCAGTCGCTGGAATCACGCTGCGATAGGCCTCCGCCAGCGACGTCATGTAGTAGGAGGCAAGGAAATCCATCAGCTGGAGATGAGCCCGATCGAAAAGCGGACGCGCCTCCAGCATTTCGAGAATCGGCTTAGGCGTGACACCGCCGGTATCGAGATCCGGTCCGACTTCGAGCACGATGCCGGTAACGCGCCGCGAGCGCATCGGTACGAGCACGCGATGACCCGGCTGGATATTCGCGGTCATCGCCGGAGGCACCGCGTAGGTCAGTTGCTCAACCTCGTTGCCGACGGAACCAACGATCACCACCCGTGCGCGCAGCGGTTCCCGATGATCGCTCATCGTGTCCACTGAGTTCTGTCGCGCTGCGGAATCCATCGTCTGCCGAGTCTAACACGAGGCCCAGTTACCAGCCGAAATTGCAATTTCGCAGCAGCTTGGTAGAAGGCAGAGGGAGGCGACTCGATGAGATTCGACAACAAAGTAGTGATCGTGACCGGCGCAGGGCGTGGGATGGGCAGCGCGATGGCGCAGCGCTTTGCGACCGAAGGGGCGCAGGTCGTAGTCGCGGAAATCGACGAGGCCAGCGCGCACGAGACTTACGAGGCGATCAATCGGCGCGGCATCCTCGTGATGACCGACATGAGCAGCGTTGCCGACATCAATTCGATGGTCGATAAGACGATCGCGCAGTACGGCCGTATCGATGTTCTCATCAATAATGCCGGTGTGACCAAGAGTCTTGGCATCTTCGATGTTACCGAGGCCGACTGGGATTGGATGTTTTCGATCAATGCGCGGGGCGTGTTTTTCTGCATGCAGCGCGTTGCGCGCGAGATGGCCAAGCAGAACGCCGGCAAGATCATCAATATCGCCTCGATCGCCGGTAAAGGCTATCGCGGAACTTCGAATATCGCCTACGCTGGGACGAAGGGTGCGGTGATTGCGATGACGCGAATCGGCGCCTCGCAACTCGCGCGCTACAATATCAACGTGAATGCGATCTGCCCGGGCGCGACGCGGACACATCTATACGAGGCGATTCAAAATGAAATCGTCGCGAAGCGCGGTATCTCGACGGAAGAGGCTCAACGCCGCATGGATGCGTCCATTCCGCTCGGCCGTTCGAACTCGCCCGACGATATCGCGAGCATGGCCTGCTTCCTCGCATCGTCAGATGCGGACAATATCACGGGGCAGTCTTACAACGTCGACGGCGGTCTGGTGTGGGACTGAGCAGTTACGAACCCTGCGTCTGAATCATCTGATTGGCGAGCCGCGATCCGGGGCTGCGTCCGATGTCCGGCTCTCGTGCGATGCCGTTCGCGGGTCGTTCCCGGAGATGGAGCGGTTCCGGCCGATGTCGCCTTCGTTGGATTAGCGCCAGGACGTTTCGGTGGGGATCGCACCGGTATCCCTTTCAGTGGTGACCGTTCGGGGGATCTGTTGCGGCTGATGATTCAGCGGGCTGGGCTGAAGCGAGTATTCATCACAAATCTGGTGCGATGTAATCCGCAGGACGCGAAGGGACGTAATCGCGATCCTCATCCGGACGAGATCGCCGCCTGCCGATCCCATCTGGAGTTTGAGCTGGGGCTGGTGCGGCCTCGTATCGTCGCGTGCCTCGGGCGGATCGCATGGGCCGAGCTGGCGGGCCGCGATCAGCCTTTCGATCCGTCCCGTCCACAACTGATCGGCGTGGGCACTCTATGCCTCTTCCCGATGTATCATCCGGCGTACATCAATCGCGGAGCTTACTCGCGTCGCAGTTACGCATCACATTTCCGCAAGCTCGCTCGCTTCCTGGACGATTAATCGGGCTCATTGACTGTGCAGGATCGTGCAACGATCCTCATTGCTGTGGAGATCACCCAGAAATTCGTCAGCGCGGGATTGCGCCAGGCGAATTACATCACCAATGAGCGGACCGAGACCGCGATTTTTCTCGCACTCGCGCTGGAGAAGCCACTCCTGATCGAAGGTCCAGCGGGCGCCGGCAAGACGGAGATCGCCAAGGTTATCGCAACGATGCTCGATACTGCTCTCGTGCGATTGCAATGCTACGAGGGACTCGATGAAGCCCGCGCGCTCTACGAGTGGAACTACCAAAAACAGTTGCTGCGCCTGCAGGCGGGCGAGCATGAAGGGCTTCGCTGGGAGGAACTTTCGGAGCATATCTTCTCGCGGGAATATTTACTCGAAAGGCCTTTGCTGAAGGCGATGCTGGCGTCGCGGCGAGTAGTGCTTCTGGTCGATGAGATCGACAAGGCCGATGAGGAGTTCGAGGCGTTCCTGCTCGAAGCGCTATCGGATTTTCAGGTCAGTGTGCCGGAACTGGGGACGCTGCGTGCTGCCGAGCGACCAATCGTTGTGCTCACCTCGAATCGCTCACGCGAACTGTCAGAGGCGTTGCGGCGCCGGTGCCTGCATCTCTTTATCGATTTTCCGGGAATCGAACAGGAGCGGAAAATTATCGAGCTTAAGGTGCCGGAGCTATCAGCTAAGCTCGCCCTCGAAGCTGCGCGATTGGTCAATGTGATCCGCAAGATGGAGCTCCGCAAGTCGCCGTCGATTGCCGAGACTCTCGATTGGGCTCGCGCGTTGGTGCGTTTGGGTGTCGAAGAGATTGATACGCCCGCGGTCCGCGCGACACTTGGTCTTTTGCTCAAGCATGAAGATGATCGGACCGTCGCAGAGAGCAAGATTCCATCGATGATCGGACGTAGCCGCTAACGTAATCCGATGGCGCGGCCGCTGCGCGAAATCCTGATCGATTTTATCGGCGCGTTGCGCGAGGCCGGGGTTCGTATCTCCGTGGCGGAATCGCTCGACGCGATGCAGGCTGTAACCGTCGCAGGCCTGCGACCGGCGCGGATGCGCGAGGCTTTGCGCGCCTCGCTAATCAAGGATGAGGCCGATAGCCCGGGCTTCGATCAAGTTTTCGCTGAGTACTTTGTCTCACCCACCAGCAGAGGGTTGTCCCGGCAGAGCCGCGGAGCACAGATCGGCTTGAGCGGCACCGGACGTGGCGATAGTTCCGGAATGAATCCCGTACCGCCGGCCGCAACCCCGCGAGGCGCATCGGCACGACAGGTCAGCACTGTAAATGCGCCGAGCACTATCGCGCAAGCGCGTTCGGAAGCACGGCGCCAAGCTGGCGATCTGAAACGTGCTGGCGGATCGCAGGCCGCCGAACTGATCGGCAAAGCAGCGAAGCGAGATTCGTCCGCCGGACGCGAATCCAGCGTTATGCCCGGTGAGCGAGGCACGGGCGCGCACGACAGCATCGAGACAGCGCCCTTCGCCGATTACACACCCCTTGAATACGGCGAGGCGCGTCAGACTCTGCAATTATTGCAGCGACGTTTGCGCGTGCGGCTCGGTCGCCGGATGCGACGCGCTAAAGCTGGTCGGATCGATCTACGCCGCACGTTGCGCGCATCGATCCAGCGCGGCGGTGCCTTGATCGATCTGCAGATGCGGGCGCGCCGCCCCAAACATATCGATCTAGTCGCGCTGGCCGATATTTCGGGCTCGGTCCATTTCGCGGCTTCTTTGATGCTCGAGTTGCTTGCCGGTGCCACGGATTGTTTTCGCCGTGCGCGGAGTTTCGTCTATGTCGATCGAATCGCGTCGGCAGACTTCGAGCGCGGCCATCTCGTGATGACGCCCAACCTCGACCTTTATGCTCGGTCCGATTTCGGCCGCGTGCTCGGCGAGTTAACCAGAGATCATCTACGGCGTTTCAATTCGTCGACTGTACTAGTGATTCTTGGAGATGGGCGTAATAACCGCCGCCCCGCCCGCGCTGATCTCCTGCGTGACCTGAGTAGGCGATGCCGGATGACACTGTGGCTTAATCCTGAACCGATCGAGCGATGGGGTACGGGAGATAGTGCGATCGAGACCTACCGCAAGGTTATTGACTACCTAATACCCTGTAGAACCCTCGAAGAGCTTGCGCGCGGGCTGTCATTTATAGGCTAGCGCAACGTCGCAAAGACCGTCAGAATGCTGAGCGTGGGGTTGGGTAGAGGATGGCGGCCGGAATCTTGAGCAACGGTAAGTGCACAACTGCAAGTGCTGTGTTCGGTACTTGGGCCTGCATTCTGCTTTTCCTTGTCCTGGCGACCGCTTCCGCTTACGCACAATCATCTGCGCCGGTAGGTTCGATCAGTGCTATCCAGGGCAAAGTAACAATTACTCACGCGGGCAAGACGGCGGGTGCGGTTTTCGGTAATCCGGTACAGGTCGGCGATCGTATTGTTACCGCTCCAGCCAGCAACGTAACTGTTACTCTGTCCGATGGTACGCAGCTCGCGCTTACGGAATCGAGCGACGTGGTTTTGGATAAGGACGTGCTGAATCCTGACGGCTCGCGAGCGGATACTTCGGTTAATCTTCTGGCTGGCTCGCTCCGCTCGGTAGTGCGTCACGCTCCCGGTAATGCACCCAACTATCAGGTATACACGCCCAATGCCTCAGCGGCCGCGCGTGGTACCGATTATAAAACCGATTATTACCGCGACGTTGATCGCAAGGATCGCCGCGGCTGCCGCGAGTATACGGATGTCTCCGTCGATGAGGGCGTGGTCGAAGTCAAAAACACCAGGGATCCGAACGCACCCAGCGTAACAGTGAAGAAAGGGCAGAAGACCACGATACCATGCGGTATGATGCCCCTCTCTCCTTCACCGGCGACAATTGCTGCGATCGGGGTACTGGGAGCCGCCGGCGGCGTCGCAATCGGAATTGGTGTTTACGGTGGGACTGGTGGCTTTGGCAATCCGGAGCCTCCCACAACCTTTTCCAGATAAACCGTCGCGATTTAACTTTCGCGAGCGCTGCTTTGCTGCTTAGATTCTACGCCCTTAGAGCTTGGCCGCTTCGGCTTCGAGCATCGGGCGGAAATTCGGATGACTGATCGCGGCGAGGCGTATCGCTCGCTCGGCCAACGACCTTCCTTTTAGCTCGGCCGCGCCATATTCCGTGACGATAATATCGGCGTCGCTGCGTGGCGTCGTCACGATTCCATCGGCCAGGCGCGGCACGATCCTACTGATTGTCGCATCGCGGGCGCTCGATGGAAACGCGATGATCGATCGTCCCCGCGCCGCCAGTTGGGCTCCCCGGACGAAATCACCTTGCCCGCCAGTTCCGCCGATATACTCGCCGTTTGCGACTTCGGCGTTGACCTGGCCGGTAAGGTCCACCTCGATTGCGGAATTGATCGCGACGAACTTGTCGAGCTGGCTCAAGACTCGGGCACTGTGCGTGTGATCGTAGGTGAAGAGCCGAATCACCCGATTCTTGTGCGCGAACCGATACAACCTGTCCGTTCCTACCAGCAAGGCCGCGGTCGTGATGCCCGTATCGATTGGTTTGCGCGCGTTAGTCACGACGCCCTGTTCCATCAGATCAGCGACCCGATCGTTGATTAGACCCGAGTGGAAGCCGAGATCCCGGCGGTCACCGATCAGCGCCATCACTGCGTCAGGAATCGCACCGATACCTATCTGCACCGTCGACCCGTCTTCGATATAGCGCGCGACGTGCGTCGCAATCTGATGCTCTATCTCACCAACTGTTTGAGGCTCGACCTGTGGCAGGTGGCGCGACGTTCGCACCACATAGTCGATACGCGCTGGGTCGATCGTGCCGTCGCAATAAGTCCAAGGCAGTTGATCGTTAACCTCTGCAACTACGACCCGGGCCTTGGCGATCGCGGCCTGCGGGAAATCGTTGGCCAGCCCGAAACTGTAGTTGCCGGCATCATCTGGTTCGCTCAGCTGCACCAATACGACAGCAACCCGGAGATCGCCGCGCGCGAAGTAGCCGCTGACCTGCGAAAGATGGGTCGGGAGGACTCGCAGCAGTCCGGCACGCGAGAGCGCATGCAGATTCCCCATCGCACCGAAGCTGCTGAAGCTAAGCGTATCAGTATGTTCGAGAGTCACTGTGCGGCGTGAGCGAACGCCTGCGCAGAAAACCTCTGCGTGGCCGATCCGATGGCGTTGTTCGAGCAGTTTCTCGACGAGCGCCGACGGCTCGCCGGCGCCCTGTGCCCAGATAATCTGATCGCCGGGACGGACGATGCCGCCAAAGTCGAGCTCTTCCAGCCTGATCTCTTGCGGCATCGTCGCCTCAGCTAAGCGCGGCGAACGGCGAGGATACTGCCCTCGGCGTCGGCGGCAACGTAGACCGTGCCGTCCGGTCCGAGCGCGAGTCCCGAAAAAGCCGTGACCGGGCCAGGCAACAGTCCCGCGATACCCGAGAGGACATGCGGTACGACGCCCGGAGGCGCTCCGACGGGCAGATTAGTCGCCACGGTCGTGCGCTTGCGGGTCTTGGTCGAGAAGCAGATAAGCTCATGAGTGCCGGCGTCGAGCACGAAGAGATCGTCACCCGAGAGAGCCAGTCCATGCGGCCGATCGAGACCGCCGAGAGCTTCGCTGATTCCACCATTGACGTGGGCCACCGTGCCCTTGCCCGATTCGGCGACGTAGCAGGACCCATCGGAGGCTACGGCCAAGCCGGTTGGTCGCGACAGTCCAGTTGCTGCGACCTTGATTTCCTTGCCATCGATTACGAGCAGGCGTCCGGCTCCACCTTCGCAAACGATCACCGTTCCGCCGGGACCGGCTGCCACGCCGTAGAGCTCATTCAGGCCCTTCGCATGCTCGGTCATTTTGTGTGATACCGGATGGTAGGTCGTTACATCACCGACCGCCGTCGTTACGATCACTCCACCATCAGCCGCCGGTGCCAGGCCGCGTACGAAGCCCGGGAACTCATGATCGAACATCATGCCGACGCGATGGTGCGAGCCGTCCGGATTTACCGCTGCCATACTAATGCCGTCGGAGGCGTAAAGGACCCCGCCGCTGCAAGCGAGGCCCGCGGGTCCGCAGAAGCCGGGCTGAATCAGCCGCCGCTCGCTGCCGTCGGCCATGATTTCGGCGACACCGCCGTCGGTGAAGTGCGAGATAAAGATTCGGTCGTCGGTGGTAACTTCGAGGTTATCGATACCGGAGCGAACCTTCGCATGGACCCGCTTGGTCCTGCTCTGGATATCGATCTTGAGGATCTCGCCGGTAGCTCCCTGGGTGCTGACGATTTCGCCCTTACTGTTGATTTTGACCGCCGTCGGCAAGCCAAGATCCTTGATAAAGGGCTCGGGCGTGCCGCCCCCCACCGGGACGCGCCAGATCGCGTTTTCGCCCAGCACCGGGAAATAGATATTGCCGTCTGGTCCGAGCCGTAGCGCGTTGGGCAGCGGCAGATTATCGGCGATCAAGCGCGGGGCGCTGCCGTCGGGAAAGAGTTCCCACATCCGACCGCCCGGACGACACTCATCCATGAAGATACGATCGTTATGGACGGTCACGCCGTTAGCAGCAGTCACACCGTCCGCGATAATCCGGACGTCACCGTTTGGGCTACGCGCGCAAACCCGCTCGCTCATCACCTCGGTGGCATATAGGACTCCTTTGGAGTCGAAGGCGAGATCGTCCGGTGCGACGATGGGTCCACCCTTAGGACTGATTACGGTCACCGCGCCGCTTTTGGGATCGACGGCACTGATCTGGCTGCCGAAGGCCTGAGCGACGTAAAGCAGGCCGTCGGGTCCCATCCGCATCCCGTTGGCGCCAAAAAGCGCGCTCGGGGCCGTCACACGAGTGCAACTCCATCCGGGGGCGACCTTGGCCACCGGTCCGCTATAGCGATTTGATGTATCTGCCATTACTTTCGCCCTCCCCAGGCGCAAGAGATCGTAGAACGTTCGTCTGCTCCAGCTATTCAGCCGCACTTTCGCGTAGCGCGGGTGCAAAGGTCAAGTTTGCGTTATCGGGGGCCCGGTAATATAAGTCGAGATGGATTCGCGGTGCCGCATTTCCTTGTCCAAGCCGCGATTTCTTTCGAGGAGGGGCGAAGTGGCATCACTCGTAAACACCAGCAAAATCGGCGACGCGGCGTCGCAAGCGGAAATCAAGCGCGCGAGCCGATGGATTAGCCCCAGCCTTGTCGCGGGGTTAAGCGGCGTTATCACCATCCTGATGATCGCTGCGCGTCTATACCAGCAGAAGTACGCCTGGAGCATGGGACTCGACGCGATGTCCCCGGAATTCCAGCAGTACTGGATGAATCTGCTCTTCAGCCAGTTTGCGCTCGAAGGAGTCGCCGCGGCAGGTATCTGGAGTTATATCTGGTTCTCACGACCGCGCGATCTCGATCGGCTCGATTCCACTGAAGAACTACGCCGCCTTGGCGTCTTTCTGGCGTTAATTGCGGTTTACGTCTTTGCCGTGTTCTGGGCGGCGAGCTTCTTCGCCGAAGAAGACGCGAGCTGGCATCAGACCGTCGTGCGCGATACCTCCTTCACACCGAGCCACATCATCCTTTTCTACTGGGCCTTCCCGATTTACATCATCGTGGGCATCGCCGCTTACCTGTACGGACGTACCCGCCTCCCTCGCTTCGCCGCGCGTCACTCGATTCCGTGGGTCATTGCGGTTGCCGGACCTTTCATGCTCCTGCCGGTCGTTGCCTTCAACGAATGGGCGCATAGCTTCTGGATCCTTGAGGAGCGTTTTGCCGCCCCTGTGCACTGGTGGTTCATCGTCTTTGCGTGGGCCGGCCTCGGTCTCGGCGGTCTGCTGATGCAGGTTTGCGATTACCTCTACGAGCTGACGACGGGCAAGGCGCAGACCTACGAGGGCACTAAAGGGCCCGCGTCTGATCCGGCGCTGGAGTTCGAGCGTCAGGCTTCATAGCGCTCCGCGACGAGATCAACGATGGCGGCTGCTCCGCGCGCCCGCACCCAACCAGCGACGGTAAGTCCGGAGGCGCAACAGCGTGCCTATCGGCACTTCGATCTAGTAGTAGCGGTCATCCTGTTCTTCCTCGGGATGGCGCTCTATCACGTCGTCACGATGCTGACCGTGGGCGATTGGGACTTCTGGGCCGATTGGAAAGACAATCGATGGTGGCTTTCGTTCACGCCGGTCGTTGAACTCGCGATGCCGGCGGCGTTCGTTTATATCTTCTGGGCGCGCTTCCGACTGCCCTTCGCCGCGACCCTGCTCACGCTATGCCTCGTCACCGCGGAGTGGATTAACCGATCGCTCAACATGCACGGATGGGCCTACTATCCGCTCAACTTCATCTGGCCTGCGACGCTAATTCCTTCGGGTATCGCGATTGATTGTATCCTCGTGCTGACCGATAGCCTTCTTATCACGGGTATCGTCGGTGGCTTCCTGTGGGGCGTGATGTTTTATCTCGGGAACTGGCCGTTGATTACCCCGTTCCTTGCGCCCGTGAATCTGCACGGCTCCCTTATGTCGATAGCGGATCTGCAGGGCTTCCATTACATCCGCACCGGGACGCCCGAATATATTCGGATTATCAATCGCGGCACGCTGCGGACTTTCGGTCAGGACCCAATCTATCTCTCGATCGCGTTTGCTGGGTTCATGTCGATCGTCGTGTATATGACTTTCCTCGGTGTGGGATGGCTCTTCGTGCGCAGCCAATTCTCCTGGCTGAAGAAGATTTGAGCGACTCATGAAGTCCCGACTCATTAGCGCGAAGCTCTTCGCCATTTCGATCCTCGCGATAGTGTGCGGAGTGCTGGGTTCGTCGGTCGCGTTTGCGCATGGTGAGCGGGCGCAGGAGCCCTCGCTGCGCCTCTCAACGATTCAGTGGTACGACACCAAGTGGTCGGCACAGACGATCGCGGTCAATCAGGAACTCGTCGTCACCGGCCGTTTCCATATCATGTCGAGCTGGCCGCTCGAGATTCCCTCACCCGAGACGCTGACCTTTCTCAATATGGGTGTGCCGGGTCCGGTCTTTATTCGTGCTGAGAGTTCCGTGAACGGCATTAACGGCGTCTCCTCGATGGCGCTGAAGCTTGGCGGCAATTACGAGTACCGCGTGGTGCTGCGCGGCCGCATTCCGGGCCGCTATCACGTCCATCCGATGCTCGACGTGCTCGAAGCCGGCGCGATTCTCGGTCCGGGCCAGTGGGTGACGGTGACGGGCAACGCCGCTAGTTTCGACGACTGGATCACGACGCTCACTGGAAAACGACTAAACCTTGCCACCTACGGATTGCGCCATGTCATCACGTGGCACCTTGTATGGGTCCTGTTAGCGGTCGTATGGCTGGTTTACTGGCTCCGCAAGCCCCTCTTGATTCCCCGTTATGAGGCAGTTCAGGCGGGCGAGGGCGATAAGCTGATCACGCGCAGTGACCGGATGATGGCGGCGGTGATGCTCGCAGCCTCAGTCGTTGTGGGAATCGTGGCGCTCTCCATCACGAGTCTCGCGAATCCGGTGACGATTCCCCTGCAATCCCATCAGACGAAAGCGCCTCCGCTCGACGAGCCTCCGGCGAATATTACTGTCACACCGCAGACGACGACCTACCTAGTGCCGGGACGGACGGTGCAGTTCCGCGTACGTGTAACGAATCATCGCTATCAGCCGATCACACTCGGCGAGTTCACGACTGCCAATCTCCGCTTTCTCAATAGCGCGGTGCGCAAGCCCGATCCGGATTATCCGGCTGAGTTGATCGCCCCCGCCGGATTGACCGTCCAACCGAACCGTCCGATTGGGCCGGGCGAGAGCGTCGATCTCTACCTCGAAGCGACGAGCCCCGTCTGGGAGACCGATCGCCTTACGGCTCTGATGAGCGATCCGACGAGCCGTATCGGCGGGCTCTTTATGTTCTTCGATCCAGACGGCAAACGGTCGCTCGTTGAGTTCAGCAGCCCGATCGTGCCGACCTTCACCGGGAATCCGCAGAGCGAATCGTGATAGTTCCCGCTTTGCGCACGCGCCTCGGCATCATCCTTTGCATCCTGATGGGCGTGATTTGTCCGCGGATCGCGGCGGCTCACGGTGGCGGCCCGGGCCTCGATTACGATCCCTGCGCGCGCTACGCAGGGATCGATAATTACGTTCATTTCTCAGCCTACCAGCCGCAGTACAATCGATTCGCCGAGTATTGCGGAAGCTTGCCGCGCGGCGGAAACACGTTGCTCGTGTTCGATTTGGTGGGACCTGAACTTCTGTATGACCCGGTTGAGGTGGAAATCGTGCCTGAAGGCGGATCCCCCGCTATCTCGCTCCCGGCCAAGCGCTACCCGACCGGCGTGATCGATATCGAGACTAATCTCGACCCCGGTCATTACGATGCGTTCCTGACGATTGGCGAAGCGCCGACGGTATATCACGTTAACTTCGACCTGTCGGTCGGTTCGTGGTGGCAACCGTTGATCGCGCCATTAATTATCGCATCGCTGATTCTGCTGGGCGCGATCGGATACTGTATCTATCAAGCTCGAGCACTCGCAGGCGAAACGCGAACTTCGGCACCTGCCGCGCTACCCTCGATCAAGTCGGCCTAAAGCTCTCGCCTTGACAGCGCGTGATCGCGCGATCTAGCTTCCACCGCATACACAATCAGGGGGAGATCCGATCATGGCGGAAGGTAAAGCGAAGAAAATGTGGGCACTGCCCGGTGCAGAACTGACCGCTCCGGCATCACTCCTGATGCATGGTGGTGCCGACGAGCTACTGCAGCTGCCTTGCCCCTCATTCCTTATCGAGCACCCCAAGGGTCTCGTCCTTTTTGATACGGGCTGCAACGAAAAAATTATCACCGACCCCGGATACTGGGGTGAAGCCGGCGCGGCGTTACCGATCAAGTGGACCAAGTCAGAGACCCTCGACAAGCAGATCGAGGGCGTTGGTTATAAAGCCTCCGACGTGAAGTACGTGATCCTATCGCACTCGCATCTCGATCACTCGGGCGGTCTGACCTATTTCCCGAACGCCAAGTTCCTGGTCGGGGCGAATGAACTGCGTTACGCCTACTGGCCCGATCCCGATCGCCGCTGGGCCTTTATCCTGAATGATTTCCTGCCAACGCGTGGCTATGACTGGCTCGAACTGGCGGGTGATTTCGACCTCTTCGGCGATGGCTCCGTGCAGTTCCTCCTGACGCCAGGCCATACGCCCGGCGAGTGCTCGGTGCTGGTGAACCTACCCAATCGCAAATTCCTCCTGACCGGCGACACGGCCCATCTGCGAGCCGCGGTAAATCAGGGCGCGACGATGGGAATCGACTACGATCCCACGCAGTCGATTCGCTCCTTGCAGCGCATCAAGATGATTCGCGATATCCAGGGCGCCACGATGTGGATCACGCACGATCCTGAGGACTGGAAAGAGCATCCGCATCGGATCGACTAATCAACGGGATTGAGACTCTGCGATGCCGCTGTACGAGTGCGAGTGCCAGCGTTGCGATCTGATTTTCGAGGTGCTCGCCTCGCTCAGCGAATCCGGGCTTAAGAGCTTTCCCTGCCCTGAGTGCGGCAAGAAGGCCCGCCGGATTCCTTCGGCAGCGGTCTTCGGTCGAGCGGGTAATGCCGGTGCGGATTCGGTAAGTGACTCTACCCCAGCCAATCCGTCGCGGTCCGATGTGACTAAACTCAGGGTCCCACCGCCCGCGCAAATCTGCTGGATGGATGGGCCATCGAACGCGCGCTACGCCGCTTATCTAAATGGTCGCGGCGCCGAGTACGACGATACGATGGCGGCGCGCGCCGAGTTGAAGAAAAAGCGCGGTGAACCGGAAAAGCCCGTGACCAAGAAAAAGCCGCACGGGCATGATCACGACCATTCACCGCTATCAGATCCGGGGGTCTATGCCCGCCGTCGCGCTGCCGCACCGAAAAAGGAAAAACCTGCAGCACCAAACCGACGAGTGCACCCTAAGCCCCACCTCAATTAAGGCGGGGTGTTGGTCAGAATACCGCCCGATTCAGGCGGTCATTCGTTCGTTATCCCAAGGCTGCGAGCCCTTCAGATGGCGCCACAGCCAGAGAGCACTACTCATCAGTTCCGCTTTGACCTTGTCCCGCAAAGGGCTGATGCCTGGGGGCGTTGGATTGAGCCCCATCCGCCGCAAGTAGTAGTTCGTGCGATAAGTGTTGGCTCGGGCACTGTCGGTGAGTTGGAAATTGATCGACAGCGTGATCGATACGTTATCATGGTTCTGGACCCAATGGGGTGCGTTAACCGGAACGTGCACTCCGCATCCCGGGCGTAGCACATACTCCCGAGCGCGGCCTTGGAACTCAGGACGATAGCGTGCCGCGTTGTTATCAACGGTCCAGAAGCGCTCGATCTCTTCTTCCGGCAGAACCTCGCGGTCGTTCCTGTCGAAAATGTAGATCGTCTTCTCGCCCTCTATCTGGAGGATGAAATTGCATTCACGGTCGATGTGGTACGTCGAGATGCGGTTGGGCGATGTTATGAAGATGATCGAGTTCTCGCGCCATATCGGACGACCCCACGACCCGCCGAGCCCTTCGCGCAATTCCGTCAGACATTTGACGAGCAACTCACGGTACTCGGGATCGAGCTCTGCTCGCCGCAGGACGACCCACTTATCCTCGTATGGTAGCCGATCGAAAATGTCGGTCAGTTTATCCTCAGGACGCTCGGCTTCCTCCCATCGCTGACCGGCGGTGGAAATTCCCGCATCGACGTAGAACTCGCCAGGCAGTTCTCCCAAGTGAGCAGCGAGCCGCCGCAACCGGTCCATCGAGAAGAGGGGATGCCCGGCGATATTATGGCGCAGGAAAAATTCCTTCCGGTCGAGACTTTCTCGGAGGACGGCTGGATCGAACTCCAACCACTTCGGTTTGATGTCTTTTGCGCTATCTTCGTGAGTCATCGCCGTAATTCATCCCGCTAGATAGGTTCCACAGCTCGCCTCGATATTCTACTACAGGCCACGGTGATATCCGACATGCTAAATTCACCCTCAGCATGCTTCGGTTGGTTGATTTTTAAAGAGCAACGCGCAAAGGGGTGATCCGGCCGTTAATCCTTTTATCGTTAGGCGGCTGTGCTAAGGTGAGGGCCGAAAATCCGCAAATTCGAGGGAAGCCATGGGACCGCTTACGGGATTTAAAGTTATCGAACTGGCCGGGATCGGACCGGCGCCGATGTGCGCGATGCTGCTGTCGGACCTCGGCGCGGAAGTGCTTCGCATCGATCGGACAGCCGATGCCGGTTTGGGTATCTCGGTCGAGACCAAATACAGCCTGCTGAATCGCGGTCGTCGCTCTGTCGCTTTCGACCTCAAGAAGCCCGAAGCGACCGAAGCCTTGCTCCGCCTGATCGAAAAGGCTGATGCGCTAATCGAAGGTTTTCGTCCCGGCGTTATGGAGCGTCTCGGGCTCGGTCCGGACGTATGCCAGACACGTAATCCCAAGCTCGTTTACGGCCGCATGACCGGATGGGGTCAGGACGGACCGATGGCGTCAGCTGCTGGCCACGATATCAATTACATCGCGCTGTCGGGCGCGTTGCATTCGATCGGACGCCGCGGTGGAGCTCCAACACCTCCGCTCAACCTCGTTGGCGATTTTGGCGGTGGTGCGCTGTATCTCGCCTTCGGCGTGGTCGCTGGCCTTCTAGAGGCCCAGAAATCGGGTAAAGGACAGGTTATCGATGCTTCGATGGTCGATGGGGCCGCGTCGCTGATGACCGCCATCTACGGGATGCATGGCGCTGGAATCTGGACCGACGAGCGTGGAGCGAACATGCTCGACACCGGCGCCCATTACTATGACGTCTACGAGACCAAGGACGGGAAATACGTCTCGATCGGATCGATCGAGAAGAAGTTCTACGAAGAACTGTTGGAGAAGTCGGGCCTCAAAGCCGAAGAACTGGCACCGCAGAACGATCGCAAGTCGTGGCCCCAGATGAAGGAACGAGTGGCCGCGCTTTTCCTGACCAAGACGCGCGACGAATGGTGCAAGATCATGGAGGGTAGCGACATCTGCTTCGCTCCCGTCCTGAGCATGGGGGAAGCGCCGAATCATCCGCACAACAAGGCACGTGGCACCTTTGTCGTACGTGACGGCGTAACGCAGCCCGGTCCTGCTCCCCGTTTCAGTCGCACGCCGGGAGCGATTCAGGGTCCACCGGCCAAGCCGGGCGAGCACACTGAAGTAGCCCTGAAAGACTGGGGCTTTAGCCCGAACGATCTGCAAAAGCTGCGTTCGAGTGGGGCCATCCTATAGCCTTTAAAGACCCTTCGGCCCGGCTGTGTGAGAAATGCAACAGCCGTGCGGAATGGCTAACTACCCCGAAGCGTTGGCTCGGATTAGCACTTTCTTGCCGAGCCGAGATCAAGGCATAACTCATGCAATTGGCTGGCTCGCGATGTTACCGCCGCGGGCCAGCCTTTCTAATGTGCCGGTTGAACCGACGCCTGACGCCAAGCCCAAGGTCGCGCCCTTACGGTCTAAGCGACCGCCGTCCTGGCTTCAGTGCGAGCTATGCACACGCGCCGGCAGCTTCACTCAACGGCTCAGGCCAGTATTCGCTCGCGAAGACCATCAGGAAGGCAATCAGCAGCCGGACTCCCTGATGCTGCTATGCACGGATTGCTGCGCTCTGGTGAAGGGCGAGATCGGTGAAGATGAGTGGCGGCGGCGTACTGGTCCTGCCTCCTGAGTCCAGCGATCCATTTGAATTGAATCTCTCGCCGTAGCAAGCTCTTCAGCGCGTCAGCCAAGACGCGACGGGAGGATTCGGCTATGGGGAACCGGCTCAAGCAGGTCAGTCTTAAGGACGCATCACCCGAGGTGCGCAAGATTTATCGCGAGTTCTTCGGAGATCGCGATCCTGTTGCGCAACCGGGTACGGCAACCGGCACGCCCGGCGATTATTGGACGACCTACGCGCTAGTGCCCGATATCCTCCAGATGTCGCGGGACTCTTTGCTCACGCTGCTGCAACCCGGGCGCGTGCTCGAGCCCAAATATCGCGAACTGGCGATCCTTCGCGCCGGAATCGTAGGTGACTGCAAATTCGAATACTCCCAGCACATGAAAGTGGGCCGGATGGTCGGCTTACCCGAGGAGAAGCTCAACGCGATCAAGGGTTGGGCTACCTCGGACAAATTCGATGCGGCCGAGCGCGCGGTGATGGCCGCCGCCGACGAATTAGTTGCCCGGAACCTGATTGAAGACGCGACCTTCGCCGCGCTGAAGAGTCATTTCAGTGACGAGCAGATCCTGGAGCTGGTTTTCGTTATCGCGACGTGGCGGATGCACGGAATTATCGTCCGAGCGCTCCATCTGGAATACGACGGCGATACAACTGCCCGGATGCAGGAAGTCCCTGCTCCACCGGCTAAATAGACTCGTCGCGAACCGCGCCGCCGAACTAAGCGGATTTCTTCGCGTTATCCTGCGCGTCCATCATCTCCTGGAAAGCACCGGGCTGGGACACGTCGAATTTATGGACAATCCCGGCAATATCTAGCATCGCTTCGTGGGAAGCATGATGGTTGCTGAAGATCTCGAACGTGGTGCATCCTTCGGGGCCAGCGATATGAGGTCCGTAGAAGGTATTTGGCTCGCTGACCATCACGTCGCCGACTTTGAGAATCCGATCGCCGACGTCGAGCGTCCCCTGCACGATGACCTCGAAGCGGTAGCAATCATGCGCGTGGCGCGGCAGAACCCAATTGGGCGCCATCTTGAGCGCAACCACGGTGGGCGCATCTTCTTTGCGGTCGCCCATCACGAAGTAGGCGACGCCACCGCCGGTCCCCACCATGCTCTTGGGAATGAGTTCGAGCCCCTGCGGGCAGATTTTCCAAAACTCGGGATCAGTAATCGACATGAATGGCATTGGGGATTGCTCCTTGCAGGATTGCGGTTATCTCTCTACCGCGACTTGGGAAGCCCCAAGACGCGTTCCGCGATAATATTGCGCTGAATCTCTGAGGTTCCCGCCTCTATCGTATTCGCACGCGAACGGAGGAAATGATGCTGCCAGCGGCCGTTCTGCACCGCATATGGCGAGTCGCGCATTAGTTGGCTAGCGGGACCTTCGATTCCGATGATGAATTCCATCATCCGCTGATTCAGCTCGGACCAGGCTAGCTTGGACATCGAACCGACGGGCCCCGGATCGCCGCCCTTAAGAATCTTCGAGAAGGTCCGATACGCCGTATATTTCATCATCTCCAGATCGACATGGAACTGGGCGAGTTGCTGACGAAGCACCGGATCTTCGTTCGCGGGCCGGCCGTTGCGGATCGTCTTGCGGGCCAGCGCGACGATCTCGTCGAAGATAATCCGATAGCGCATCACGGAGGCGAGCGCGCTCGTGCCCCGTTCATTCATTAGGGTGGTGGTGGCGACGCGCCATCCTTCGTTCATCGGCCCGAGCAGATTCTTGCGCGGTACCCGCACGTCGTCGAAGAACATCTCGTTGAATTCGGCCTCGCCGGTCATCTGCCGCAACGGCTTGACGGTCAGGCCGGGCGTCTTCATATCGACCAGCAAGCACGAGATTCCACGATGCTTCGGGGCATCGGGATCGGTGCGCGCGATCAGCATGCACCATTGCGAGAGATGGGCGAGCGTGGTCCAGACCTTCTGGCCGTTGACGACGAATTCATCGCCCTTGAGTTCAGCCTTAGTCTGGAGGGAAGCGACGTCTGAGCCGGCATTCGGCTCGGAATAACCCTGACACCAGATCTCTTCGGCGCTCAGGATCTTTGGCAGGAAACGGGCTTTCTGCTCTGGAGTCCCGTGGGAAATGATCGTAGGCCCAACCATCGAAAGGCCGATAGCATTGAGGGCTCCCGGTGCACGGACACGGGCTGACTCCTCATTGTAAATCGCCATCTCGATTTGGCTCGCGCCCTGACCGCCATACTCCTTGGGCCACGCCATGCCGAGAAAGCCGTTCTCGTACAGGCGGCGCTGCCAATCGCGCAGGAAATCGAGTTGCGACATCCCGGCCGGTCGTGCACCGACGCCGCTCTCGGCCCATCCGGGAGGCAGATTCTCACGCAGAAATTTGCGTACGCGTTCGCGGAAGGCTTCTTCTTCGGGACTGTAGCTTAGGTCCATCGATGGCTCCGGTTCGTTGCGGATTGGAGGTTACCCAACCTCGTTCATCAGCCGGATTAGTTCAGCCCGGCCCCATTCGACTTCAAAATGATGACGTCGCACCATCTGCTTCAGGCATTCGTGAATCGGCCCTTCTGACGGCGCGAGGGTGAGTGCTTCCTCGATTTTGCGCGCGACCCACTCCTCGCCGTGAATCAGCAATTGCAGGCGATCATGCAGCGTCGCGGCGGCGGCAACCTTGGCGGCAAATGGCCCTACGTTTGTGGTAGGAGTCCCACCGCTCGCCCGGATCAAATCGTCGAGGCTCTTCGCGTCGGACGTCTCGTCCTCCCGCGAAGTCTGGAGCAGCCGCTTGAGATCCGGATGCTCCACCTGACGCTCCAGGGCTTCGAGCGCGACGACGCCAGCGCGCTCCGATTCGAGCAGCAAGTTCAGCATCGCTTCGAGCTTCGCATCCACGCGCGAAGTGTAACGCGGCACGGCGAAAAATCACAAGCTGAAGGCTTTTTCCGATCGGAATCGATTCGAGAGAAAAAATCTCATCGCAAGGTTTTGCAAACCTCCTTCATCTATGGCAAAAACCCCCAGACTCCTGATTTAATCGGCGGTCTGCCGCGAATGAGCTTGGTACGAGCCGGTCGGCAGGGTACGCTAAGAGCGCAATCGCGCAAGAGAGGATTTTGCAGCTATGCCATGGACGATAACTCGGCTTTGTATTGATTGTATGGACACCGGATGTGTCAGCGTGTGTCCGGTCGATTGCATTTACGAATACGTCGGTGACGACAAGGCGAACTTCCCCAACCAGCTCTATATCAACCCCGACGAATGTATCGATTGCGGTGCATGTGAGCCGGAGTGCCCGTGGCAGGCGATTTTCGAGGAACCGGCAGTTCCCGATGTCTTCAAGGATGACGTCCCATTGAACCATAAGACATCGGAGCAGGCTGATCAGTTCAAGGTCAAAACCTTCGCCTCGAAGGAGCATCCGACGCCTGATCAAATCGCCGCGAACAAGGCGAAGTGGGGCTGGAACGAGTAGCAACTCGTAGCTAGAGGAGCGCCTCACCTTCGGCGTCTCTTCAAACTCTAGAAGGCAAAAGAAAACCGGCGTGACCCTTGGGGTCACGCCGGTTTTCTATCTTGGCTAAATGTCGGCTTCAGACGATGCGTTTTTGTCCGTGACGAAAGCCACCCTGCTCGCCGACCGATTCATTCTCTTCGCGCGGCCTGCCGCCGCGAGGTCCGCCTTCGCGCGGGCCGCTGCCACGCCCACGACGACGGTCACGGCCACCTCGTCCGCCGCCACCACCACCGCCACCGCCTCCACGCTCATCGGTGGGGACGATTTGGATTGATCGAAGGAACCCGTCGCCGGCCGATCGGGTCGTCAGCAAAGGGTCGTCTTTCAGCGCGAGATGGATAATCCGCCGGTCGCGTGGGGGCATCGGATCGAGGGTGACCGCCTGATGCTCGCGCTTGGCTTCCTCGCCCTTCGACAGCGCCATCCGATGGAGCTGTCCCCTCCGGCGCGCCCGATATGATTCGGTGTCGATTGAAATCGGCGCAGCGTCCTTGATCCGGCGTGCCAGGATGCGATTCACCAGATACTCGAGTGCGTCGAGGGTCTGGCCGTGGCGTCCGATGAGCAATCCAGAGCCGTCGCCCTTGATATTCAGTTCGAGCAATTCCGGATCGTCGTCGCGGGCGACTTCAATCTCGGTCTTCTCGCCCATCAGATCGAGGATCTGAGCGAGCACGGTCTGGCCTTCGGCCAGTTGCGCCTTCACGTCGATTACTTGGCGCGTGTCCTCAGCCTCGGCTTGTTCTTCAGCCAAAGCCTCGACGAGAACTTCTTCCTCGGCCGGCATCTCACGCGCGGCAGGCCGTTCTTCGGCTGGTAGCGGGGCCACCGGCCGTGGCGGAGGAGGTGCTGGTCGCGCAGGTGCCGGAGCTGGAGGCGTCGGACGAGCTTGAGCGCGTGGTGGCGATGGCTCGCGTGGCTTCGGCGGCGGAGCCGGTGGCGGCGACATCACTGCACTCTGTGCCACTTCCGGCGGCCGTCGGGTCACCCGTACCTTGGCCTGACGAGCTCCGAGCCCCAGAACTCCGGATCGAGGAGTGCTGAGTACTTCGATTGAAACGTCGTCAGCCTGTGCTCCCAGGCGTTCCAGCGCCTGCTGGACCGCCGCATCAACCGTTGGCGCGGTTACTTCGATAGAATCGGTCGGACTGCTCATGTGGTCGTATCTGTGTTCTGCTTGAATTCGCGATTAAGTACGAGCTGCTGGACGATACCCAGCACGTTTGAAGCAAAATAGTAAAGTGAAAGCCCCGCGGGAAGTTGCAGGAAGATGACGCTGAAGGCCAGCGGCATGAACATCATCATCTTCTGCTGACTCGGGTCAGGCTGCTTCGGCATCATCCACTGCTGCACGAAGGTCGAGACCGTCATCAGACCTACCAACACGGGAATGCCGTGACAGGTCGTGAAGGGAATCTGCGGAAAACCTGCGATATGCAGACAATCCGGTGCCGACAGGTCCTGAATCCAGCCGAAAAAGCGTGCGTGCCGCAAATCCACGGCGTTGAGCAATGCCTGATACAGCCCGATAAAGACCGGGAACTGTACCAGCATCGGCAGGCATCCACCGAGCGGATTCACGTGATTCCGCCGGTAAAGATCCATCATCTCACGATTCAGCCGCTCACTGTCGTCCTTGTATTTCTCTCGGATCCGCTCAACCTGCGGCTGCAAGCGCTGCATCTTCATCATCGAGCGCTGTCCCCGAATCGACATCGGTAGGGTCAGCAGGCGCACGACGATCGTCAGCAGGATAATCGCGATCCCGTAATTGGGGACGACATAGTAAAAAATCTTAAGCAGCCGCATGAACGGCAGCGCGATAATGCCCCAGAAGCCCAGATCGATCGCCTTGCTTAAAGCGGGGTCCACGGCCTCGAGTATCTGAAGCGATTTCGGCCCCACGTAAACACGGCTCGTGAGCTTGCTCGCACCGCTGAACGTTAGCTGCGCGTCCGCTTCGCCATTGATGTAATTGATTCCGAGCGTTCCGTTGTTCGGCTCTTTCGGCAAGAAGACCGCCAGGAAGTAGCGATCGCCAAAACCAGCATACGTAATCGTCCCAGTAACCGGAGCGACGCCTTTTTGAACGGCCTTCTCCTGATCGGTAATAGCCTTGCCCTGAACGTCCGCCTGGATTTCGGGATAATCGCGATAACCCGCCAGTTCGGTCATCGGCTGACTGATCGTCAGACCAAGGTTGTTCGGCGGGGCGCCGTTGGCTGCACTGACACTCGCGCTCACGTCGAACACATAACTCGACGGACGGAAGGTGAACTGCTTTTCGAGCGTTACACCGCTAGCGGTTGATCCGCGCATAGTTAGTGTTACGGGATCGCTCGTAACATTCAGCTCGGTCGGAGAATCGCTCGCATAGTTGATATCTCCGTCGCTCGCGGCGTTATCGCCTTGACCGACCACCAGCCCAATCGGCATCCGCTCACCGCGGCGGATAACCTCGTAGTAGGGACTATCGGGGGCCGTGGTGGCGAGGTACTTCTTTAACTTGAAGCTGACGAGCCGGGCTCCGCGACTGTCGATCGTCGCTTCGTAAAAGTCAGTGTCAATTTTGAAGGTCTTCTCTGCGAACGGCGCTATCGACGTCCCAGGAGCGCTCGTAGCCGGCGCAGCCGCTGGCGCGGGGTTGGCTACCTGATTCGTCGCGACTGTCGCACCGCCACTAGTAGGCTGCGGTGATGCCACCATCGAATGCTTGGCGTTGGGTCCGTACAAATTCGGATAGCGCCATTGCAAAAATTCCTGGTAGAGGAACAGGACCGCCATCGTTACGACGATCGCTATTATGAGCCGATTACTTTCCAACTAAGTCCTCGAATTACTGTGTGTCACCGGGTCGTAGCCCCATCCGCCGCCGGGTCGGCATCGGAGGAGGCGTCGAATTGCCATCCAGCCGCCTCGCACGACACCGTGAATGTTCACGGCCTCGGCGGCGTACCTTGAGCAGGTCGGTTCAAAACGGCAGGCCGGTCCGACTCCCGCGACCAAAAACGGCGAGACGATTCCTCTATAGAAGCTGAGCAGAGTCGAAACTAAGGTACGGCGAAGCGCGCTCGGCGTTACACTCGTGCGATCGACGGTTACGCTTTTCACGCAGATGGCCCGATACGCCGTACCAGGTTGGTCACGGCGGTGCGTAGTTCGTCTTGAAGTGATTCCGAGGTGAGAGCTCCAGCTCCCCCGCGCGCAATAACCACGAGATCGGTTCCTTCCGGTAGATGGGATCGCAGGTCCATGCGGAACGCTTCGCGCACACGCCGCTTGAGTCGATTGCGCACGACAGCGCTTCCGATCCGACGTGAGACGGTAATCCCGATTCTCACTGAAGAACTCTGCGAATCTGCCGCTGCGTAGGCGACGAAATGGGGCGTTTGGAAGCGGACCCCTGCGCGTTGGGCGCGCAAGTATTCGCTTCGATGACGTAGCCGGTCAGCCCCGCTGAAGCCAAACGACAAGGCCCGAGGCTCTAGCCTGGCTGTTTCGGCGGAATCGAGATAGCGAGCCGCGCACGGCCTTTGGCCCGTCGGCGCTTGAGTACGTTGCGTCCGCCCGGCGTGGCCATCCGCGCACGGAATCCATGCGTGCGGACGCGCCGGCGATTATGTGGTTGATAGGTCCTTTTCATCTGTCGAGGCCAACTTCAACGAGCCTGGGGCTCGTGTTCAAGATCGTAGTTATTCTCTGCAAAGCCCAGCCTTAAACAGGCAGGCGACTGAACGCACCATCGAACCATACCGTGGCTCGGGTAGCAAGTCGTACGAACAGAATCCGACCGATGCTTATGCTACCTTTTTCAGCTCGATGTACCTAGCCGACACTATCGTGGCCCCAGCAACGCCGCCGGGACGCGGCGCCGTAGCGATAATCCGGCTTTCCGGCCCCCGCGCGATACCTATAGCGGAGCGTCTCTGGACGCCAGCAGGGAAGGGAGCGGTACCGTCGCGTGAGTTGCGGCTGGGCGAGATCCGCGATCCGACAACGAGCGCTACGATCGATCAGGCGATGTGCGCGATCTTTCGCGCGCCTAGGACCTTCACAGGCGAAGATATAGCGGAGATTCACTGCCACGGTGGTGTCTATCTGATTCGCCGTATCCTCGCCCTGGCTGCCGACGTGGGCGCGCGTATCGCCGAACCGGGGGAATTCACCCGTCGAGCCTACCTCAATGGCCGTATCGACCTGACGACGGCCGAAGCGATAGCCGACCTGGTCGATGCTCGCGGTGAAGCCGCGCTGGCCCAGGCAATCAATCAGCTTAGTGGTGCCTTGGCGAAGCGAGTCGAAGGCTTGCGCGAGCGATTGATCGAGGTCCGGGCGCATCTAGAGGCCGAAATCGACTTTGCCGACGAGGACCTTAGCCTGCCTTCGCGCGACACGATCGCCGCCGCCATCGAGGGACTCGCAGCCGATATCCGAATCCTGCGTGACAGCTTCATCCGCGGTCGTCTGACGCGGGAAGGAGTAAGAGCAGCGATCATCGGGAAGCCCAACGTCGGCAAATCGAGCATCCTCAATCTTTTGCTCGGCTCTGAACGCGCGATTGTCACATCTATTCCCGGCACCACTCGCGACGTGATCGAGGATTCGATAAGCCTGGGTCCGTGGCCGCTGGTTCTTGCCGATACTGCAGGGCTTAGACAAAGCGGCGACGAGGTCGAGCGTATCGGCATCGAGCGAACCCGGATCGCCGCGAGCGGGGCTGACTTGCTTATCGCCGTGTTCGATTCGTCGCGGCCGTTCGACTCCGATGACGCCGATGTAATCGCAGCAACTCGCGATCGCGTTGGCGTTGCCCTCTTGAACAAAAGTGATCTCACTCAGGTTTTAGAAAAGGCTGAACTTAGGGAGCACGGCCTGGCGCTTCCGCTAATCGATTTTTCGGCTACCGCAGCCACAGGAATCGACGCTTTGCGCTTGGAACTGGAGCGGACGATCGAAGCGCTGATCGGATCGGGAGATGAAGCGGGCTCATCGGTGGCAATTTCGCGCGAGCGCCATCGCGCGGCACTCGCGCAAGCCTACGAGGAGTTGCAGGCGGCGCGCGACGCAGCGGCCGCAGGGATGCCCCCGGAAATAATTGCGGTTGATATTGCCCTCGCCGCCGAGGCCCTCGATTCGATCACGGGCGCTATCTCTAACGAGGATATTCTCGACAAGATCTTCCGCGATTTCTGTATCGGCAAATAGCTGCCGCAACTCCCTACGAGTCCGTACGTCTTGCCTTAACGGAGGCAGGAAGTCCTCCGAGGAGTTTAAGGAATGTTGTTCAAAAAGTTCCTGATGTCACTGTGTTTCGCGGCTGCCTGCGCGATACCCGCCGCGGCGTTTGCCCAGCCGTTCCATCACGGATGCGGCGAAGGGCCCGGAGGAGGTCACATGCCGATGATGATGCTCCTGCGGAACGTGAATCTTACTGCCGATCAGCAGGCGCAAGTCCACAAGATCATGGATGCGAATTTCACTGAAGCACGTCCGCTGATGAAGCAACTGCATTCAATCCACGAACAAATAGCGGACAAGTTAATGGGATCAGGGAATGTGAGTGAAGCTGATCTCACCCCATTGCAGACCCAGGAAAACCAGGTCCGTCAGCAACTCGACCAGCAGATGATGGCCACCGCCCTCAAGATTCGCGGGGTGCTGACTCCAGCGCAGTTAGCCAAGGCGTCGGAGTTGCATACCAAGATGAAAGCGCTCCATGCACAGATGGAAGCGCTCATGGGCGAGGACGGTCCCCCGCCTCCGATGGGCCCCCCGGCTGAGTAGGCCAAACTTTGGTAGACTGGGCGATGGACGTCGCGCGCGGCGTCCATCGCGGGTGCTCTCTCGATGACGGCCAGGATCGGATATCAGACGCTTTTGTACGACCGAGTGAGTGACAGCGACGATCAAGCGATTGCTGACTCAGCAGAGCGGCTCGATGGCAACGATCCACTCTTCGCGGATCTTCTTACGCGAGCCCAACGCGGCGATGAAGCTGCGCTGGAACAGTTAATTCGCGACTATCAGCGGCGCGTCGGCCGGATGGTCGTGACGCTGATCGGTGACGACGCGGATTGGCAGGACCTGTGTCAGCAGATTTTTGTGAAGATGGTGCACGGGCTCCCGCGCCTTAAATCGCTAAAGGTCTTCGAGCCTTGGCTGTTTCGTATCGTTAGAAACGCCTGCTACGACCATCTGCGCCATCGTCGAAGCCGGCGTTATCTCGTCGCGTGGGAGGATTGGCACGACAGTGTCGCCGCCGAGCCGCCATCGATGGAGAATGAATCCGCGAGCGCCGCGCTGGCGCGAGCGATCGCGCAGTTGCCCGACGACCAGCGGGAATTGATTACCCTGATGCGCGATCGGCAATGGAGTTATGAAAGTCTGGCGCGCATTACTGGCGACAGCCTCGCTGCGATCAAATCGCGTCTCTTTCGTGCGCGGCAGCGTCTGCGGCATCTGATGGCCGCGAAGGAGTCAGAAGATGAATGATAAGTTGAGTCTTGTGGCGTTGTCGGGAGAACACCTTCCGTATGATTTCGCGCACCGCGTCATTGTTCAGGCTCGGCGCGAACAAGCTCAACGGCGCAGCCGGCTTGCCGCGGCAGCTAGCCTGGTATTGCTCTTGGGACTGGTTCCGTTGAGTCGCTTCCTCCGCGCGAATCCGACCGCGCCCTCCGAACTCGCCTGGCAGGACGATTCCGCCAAGGCTACCCAACTTGCCGAAGCGACTGCTCCAGCTGAGGTCAGCGACTATCTGGCCCCGGACACAGTGCGAGTGAGCAAATGGTCCGCCTCATATTCCGAAGCGTCGTGGCAAACGGATTCCGACTGGGAGAGCGAGTAGCGACCGTCCTCTGCTTAACGTTTGTTAATTAGGCTGATCGTGGACGTGGCGTTATCATCGTCGCATGCCGCGACGATTCGTCCTGCTAATCGCGATCGCGTGCGTATTCTTCGTTCGTGCGATCGATCTATTTGCTGCTGAACCGCTGACTCTTAAAGAAGCGCTCAGTCGCGCGCTTGCCTATGCTCCGGCGGCGGAAATCGCCAGCGCCCAGATCGATCTTGCTGATGCCACTGTGCGGGAGGCCCGCGCGCCGTTGTTTCCTTCGATCGCCGCCAATGGCGATTACACACAGGCGCCCGGCTACGACGAGACCATCACGAATCGCGGGCTTACGCTCGCGCAGCTCGGTCTCGATTACACCGTCCTCGACGGTGGCAAACGAGCCGCGCAGCTGAAGGCGGCACGATACGCCGATGAAGCCGCGAAGCTTGGCCTCAACGCAACGCATGCACAGATTATCTTCGCCACCACGGTCGCTTACTTCGATCTGCTTCGAGCCCGTGGCGCCGTCAGTGAACTGGAGCGGAGCCTCGATCGCCTTTCGCAATACCTCGCAATTATCGAAAATCTGCGTCACAGCGGACGCGCAATCGCCAACGATGTCCTGAAAATCCGTTCCGCGCATGACAGTACCGAACTGGCCCTGGCCAGTGCCAAGCAGACCACGGAACAAGCTGGAATTCTTCTCGCCGCGCTCATCGGCGAACCGGGTCATAGCGACATCCCTCTCGAGGAGGTATCTAGTCTGCCCGCTCTGCCGGACGGTCATATCGAGAGCAGCCCCGTGTTTAAAGCTGCTCAACGCCAGGTCGATGCCGCCGGAATGGCGGTCGCCGCCGCACGTGCCGAAGCCGCTCCGACATTCAAACTGGCCCTAACCTCCGGATGGGAAGGGATCGACCCGCCCAAGACCTTCGGCCATCATCTGGGCGCCTCCTACGACGGGATGGTCAACGTCCCAATCTTTCAAGGTGGACTGGTCAACGCCCACATCGATCAGGCGAAAGCGACACAGCACGCGGCACTCGCTCAAGTGCGCCAGATTCAGATCGATCTGCAACGCCAACTGGCCGATGCGACCGCGCGTTATCGCACCGCGCGCGAGCAACTCACAATTCTCGATCGATCGCAGACGACCGCCGACGATGCTTTTGCGTTAGCCTGGACGCGGTTTCTCGGCGGCGGCAATATCACTCTCCTCGAAGTAATGGATGCCTACCAGCAGGCGCAGAACCTGCGGTTCGCTCGTTTCGATTACCGATTCGCCTCGCAGCAGGCGACGGCCGAAGCGACGATGATCCTTGGTGCCGAGCAGTGATCAGGACTCGAGCCCTCAAGCTTTTCCTGATGTTTGGTGCGCTGATGCTCTTCGTCTGCTCGTGCGGTCCCAAGCCAAGCGGAACCGACAGCGACGAGGAGACCCCACCGCCCTCAGCGATAGTGATGGCGGTTACAGGTGCGAAGGTCGCGCGCAGACCGATGCAATCGCGCGTCCGGCTGTTGGGGACGACCGTCGCACGACGCCATCTGATGTTACGCGCGCCGGCGGCAGGGCGAATCGTCGGCTTGGGCTTGCAGAGTGGCGATAAGGTTAGTCGCGGACAGATAGTTGCGCGAATCATCAATCGCGAGGCGGAAGCAGCTGAAAATGGCTTGGCCATAGCGCGTGGCCTCGATCCCAATGAGGCAGCATCGCTGGCTTCCGCGTTGAAGCGCCACAGCTCGAATACTGCGATTGCAGTTACTGTTCCTGAGGACTTGGTCGTTGCCCAACGGATCGTCAGCGATGGTCAGATCGTCGCAGAACTGGATCCGATCGCCGACTTGACCGATCCGCGAAGTATCTATGTTGAGGCAGCGGTGCCGGTTGATCAACTCGCCAAGCTGCATTCCGGGGCTAACGCGATAGTCACCTCGCCCCTGAATCCCGGGATCCAATATGCTGCGCGCGTGGGCGCGGAGTCGCCCAATTTCAGTGCCGGTGGTGCGACGCTGCCGATTCGGATCGAGTTCACGGGCATCGATCGTCTAACGCAGAGCGGCGCACCAGTCGAAGTGGAGATTGTGACCGCCGATCTTCCCGACGCGATCGTCGTGCCGAATGCGGCGTTGTTCGAAGAAGCCTCTACGGGCGCTCACCATGTTTTCGTAGCCGGCGATGACGGACTAGCTCATCGCACGGAGGTCAAGCTCGGCCTTCGCAACGACAAGCAGACGCAGATTACCTCCGGTCTTCAGCCCGGCACGATCGTTATTACGTCCGGCGGTTATGCCTTGGCCGACGGGCTGCGCGTAAAGGTCACCCTCGCGAACCCATGAAGCGCGGTAATTCGATACTGGCGCTGTTCGCGGTTCTCGCGGCTTCGATGCTGGGCGTGTTCGCGGCGTTGTCTATCCCGAGCGCGGTCTTTCCCGAGATACAGTTCAAGCGGGCCATCATTCTCGCTGACGTGGGCGAGCTTCCCTCGCAGCAGATGATGGTCGCCGTGACGCGCCCGATCGAAGAAGCCGCCTACGGCGTGACCGGAGTCCGCCAGGTCCGCTCGACTACGACCCGTGGCAGTAGCGAGATCGATGTAGTTTTTAGCGATACGGGCGACTCGGACGCGAGCTTTCAGCTTCTCAACAGTGCCCTTGCCCAGGTGCGCTCACAGCTGCCGCCGACTGCCAAACTTGAGACCCGGCTGCTCACCAGTATCACCTTTCCGATCATCGATATTAGTCTCAGCTCTTCTGTCCGTGGTCCTGCCGAGCTTACCGATATTGCCCGCTACGACCTTTCCCCGAGTCTCCATCGCATTGAAGGAGTCCATCGCGTTGAACTGGTCGGGGGCAAGGAACGGGAGTATGTCGTCCAGCTCGATCCCTCCCGGATGCTCCAGCACGGTGTTACGACAGCGGACGTTACTGCGGGCTTGGCTAAAGCCAATGTGATCGAATCGGCCGGGCGCCTGATCGATAGCCATCGCATGATGCTCACTGTGGTGAATGGCGGGCTGCAGGACGCCGACGAATTAGCGGCAGTACCGATCGCGGCGGTGAACAATCAGCCCGTGTACGTGCGTGATATAGGGTACGTCGAAATCGCTATCCGTGAAGATTTCATCCGCACTTTTAGTGAGAGTGGGCCGGCGGTCCTCGTTGGTGTGAGCCGCCAGCCCGACGGTAATACGGTCGCGATTTCGATTGCGACTCATGCGCTGCTCGATCAATTTCGCACACGCTATCCCGATGTGCGCTTCTCGCTCTCCTACGATCAGGCGGCACTCGTAACAGAATCCTTCGACTCCGTACGCGACGCGATCGCGCTGGGCCTGGTCCTGGCGGTGGCGGTGGTCTTCGTCTTCACCTGGAGCGTGGTCAGCGCGCTGGTCGCCGCTATCGTCGTGCCGTGCACGATCGCGATTACGTTCGCGGTGATGAAGGCGGCGGGAATGACCTTCAACATGATGAGCCTCGGAGGTCTGGCTGCCGGGATTGGCCTCTTTATCGACGACGCGATCGTGATGATCGAAGCGATCCATCGTGCACACGCCGAAGGTGAGAGTGCCGCAACCAGTGTGTCGCAGGCGATGAAGGAATTGTTGCGTCCGCTGATCGCCTCGACGGCCACCGTAATCGTAGTTTTCGCGCCACTGGTCTTTGTATCAGGGGTTACCGGCGTCTTCTTTCGCACCCTTGCCCTGACCCTGGGCGGTGGACTCTTTGTCTCGATGCTGCTGGCGCTCTATTTCACGCCTGCGCTCGAGATGATGCTGCAATGGTTGCGACGCCCGGCTCGCGAACATGGTCGAGTGTTCGCCCTGATGCGTACGATCTACCTGGCAGCGCTTCGTCCTTTTCTGCGCGTCCCGGTCCTGGCTCCACTGGGTGTCGTCGGAGCTTTGGCCTTAACTTTGGTTCTCTATCAATCTACGGGCAGTGATTATCTGCCGGCCCTAGACGAGGGCGGATTTATTCTCGATTACGTTTTGCCTCCACAAAGCAGTGTCGATGATGCCCAGGTACTGCTGGGCAAAATCCGCGACGTTCTAAGGGCGACGCCCGAGGTGGTGGCCTTTTCCCAGCGGACCGGAACGCAGTTGGGGTTTTTTCTTACCGAGTCGAACCGCGGTGACTTCTCGGTGCGATTACGATTAAAGCGTACGCGCGATATCGACGCCGTGATGGATTCCGTGCGCCACAATATCGAGGTCTCGCTGCCCAACGTCGAGATCGAATTCTCGCAGGTGCTCCAGGATTTCATCGGGGATCTCTCGGGAACCCCGCAACCGATCGAGATCAAAGTCTTCGGGGCCGATCAGGTAACGATTGAAAAGACGGCTGATGCGATCGCCGCGCGCCTGCGTACGATCCCGAAGCTCGTTGATATCAAGAGCGGTATCGTTCTCAGCAATCCCGAAGAAGAGATCCTGGTCGATCAGACCGCCACTGCTCGCTACGGCCTCAATGCGTCAGACGTGCTGGACGCCCTCAAAGCTGCGGTGGAAGGAACCGTCGCGACCGAGGTGCGCGCCGGCGATCGACTCTTCGGGGTCCGCGTACGCTACCCGCAGGAGTATCGTCAGGATTTGCGCCATATCCCAACGATGCTTTTGCGCACACCCGCAGGCGGACTCGTTCCTCTCTCGAATCTGGCGACGCTCAGCTGGCGCGGCGAGCGCGCTGAACTTGATCGCGAGCGACTGGTTCCCGTGATGCACATTACGGGACGCGTCGACGATATCGATTTGAGCACCGCGATCAGTCGAATCAAGGCGAATCTGGCAGGGTTCGCACTGCCTGCCGGCGTCACGCTTGAGTACGGCGGACTCTATGCAGATCAACAACGGGCCTTTCAGCAGTTAACGATGGTTCTGATTGCCGCGATCGTGGCGATGTTCCTCGTACTGATGTGGGAGTTCGGCAGACTCACTCCCGCGATTGCGATTTTGCTCAGTGCGTCGGCGAGTCTCGCCGGTAGCTTTGCGGCACTGGATCTGACGGGGTTGTCGCTCAATATCTCGTCTTTCATGGGGCTGATCATGGTTGCGGGAATCACTGCCAAAAACGGTATCCTGCTGCTCGATCACGCCGAGCGCGATCCCGCAGTCGCAACTGATCCGAGGCAAGCCCTCATCGACGCTGCGACGATTCGCTTGCGTCCGATCCTGATGACGACCCTCGCGACCGCCGCCGGTCTTTTGCCCCTCGCGATGGGGATGGGTGCCGGCGCCAAAGTGCAGCAACCGCTCGCGGTCGCCGTTATCGGGGGGCTGGTCTTTGCGTTGATCTTCTCGACGCCGCTCGCTGGCGGCATCTATCTGCTCGGGCCGTCGCGTCGCTCGCAACGGCAGGACGTTTGACCCTCGCTCGCTTGTGACAGTATCTTGCGCGGCAATTAAAGGCGCTTCGCCGGCAAAGGATGATTCAATGTTTCGTCGCTTCTTTCACGTAAATGTCTGCGTTCGGGATATGGAACGCTCGATCCGTTTTTACGAAGATCTGGGTTTCAAAAAAGCGCAGGATTTTGTCCTCGGCGGTGGCAAACCAAATATCGGCGAGGCTCTGGGTGTTGAGGTGAAGAAGCTTCGTGGCGTCTTTATGCGCCTCGGTGACGATCCGAACGCCCCGGTGCTCGATCTCGTCCAGTTTCTCGATCCACCGCCGCCGAAGGATGAGCCCTATCCGACGCTCAACCATATCGGAATCTGCCGGATCGCTTTCATCATCGATGATATCGAGAAGGCCTACGAAACCTTGAAGGCTAAGGGCGTCGCGTTCGTTGCGCCATTACAGCGTTACGACGGGCCCAAAGGGGGCAAAATCGGAATCATGTGCTTCAAGGACCCGGACGGAACGATCCTCGAAGCGATGAGCCCCGAAATCGAAAGCTGGTGATTGCGTTCCTGACCCTTAGTGTGCGGTGATGCCTCGGCCGAAAGCTGCGACCTCGTTCTGCCACTCGGTGCCGAAGGCGAGAATCAGTACCTGCTGGTTAATCTGTTGGTCTTTGGTCAGGCTTTTCCAGACACCGCCGCCCGCCTCGGCCATCTGCTGATATGAGCCACGCGTCTCATTGTAAAAGGAGGGCATGTTCTTCGCCGCGTCAGGCGGAGGCTTCATCCCCATCTGCTCGTAAAATTCCTTGATGAACCGCTCGTGCTCCTCCGTCGTTACGTCGACCGTGTTGAAGGAGCCGTTCTCAGCACGCAACCGGCGGATCTCATCGAGGACCGGCTCCATGTCTTCTTTGAAGGGTGGAGTGTCGCCGACGAGGATAATCACCTTGTGCGTGTCGGGCTTCCAGCCCATCCGATCGACCGCGGTCCGGACTGCGCCCAGCGTATCTTCCTGCCATTCGCCGCCATTGTGAGCGGCGATACTGCCGAGAAAGTGAACCAGTGTTTCAGATGAAGCGGTTAGAGGTTGCACCTGTATCTGCTCACCGCGGCCTCCAAAGACGACTACGCCAATGCGTGCCCCAGGCACCAGCCGATGGATCGCGAAGACAAGCTGCTTCATCCGTCCTTTGGCGTCTTCGATAACCCGGAGCATCGATCCGGTACCGTCGATAACTATCGCAACCTCGAGACCCGTCTTGCGCAGTCCGGCGATAAAACCGCCGAAGCCGGCGCCGACGCCGCGACCGTAACCGCTGCCGATTCCGCCGCCGCGTCCGGCACCGATTCCGCTACCCGCAACGCTGCGGACGTAGTGGGTCGCCGTCGCGATCGCTTCGGAACTTTGCGACGCGACCACTGGCCGTTCGATCGGCAGCGGCGCGTGCATTTCCGGCATTGCCATCTCAGGCAGGTCCAGCTGCTTCATCTCCTGACTGCCGCCGCCTCCTCCGCCTTGCAAGTTCACCCGGATCAGGTTGCGACCGGCTTCAAGATGTACGCCCCACAGCAGGGCGAGGATGACCGCGATGTGGATCGCGATCGAAATTTCGAATGGACCTTCGATAAAGCGGAAGACGTTCCAGATCGACTTGCGCTTCCCGCCCATCAGCGGATCTTCATCCGCGGGATTGATTGGCGCGGCTTTGGCTTTTGCTTCGGCGCGTTGATAGAGCGCAACCGTGAGCACGACGATCGCGATCGCGCCGACGATGGCGAGCCAGATAATCGTTCGCGTATCCATCAGGGTCCGCTCGACGGGGCTACCGGCTCAGGCGCAGGACCGCCGCCCGGCGTTACAGCTTCGGGTCCCGGCCCGCCGGCGGCAGGCGAACTCACCTCTGCCGAAGGAGGCCCGGAAGAATGCTCGACGGCCAGTGCGATCTGTTCCGCACCGGCCTGCTTGGCGAGATCGACGATCCTGACCGCATCGCCAAGGATAACCCGCGGATCGCCGTTGAAGATCACGGTCTTTTCGGCGGTTTTCGTGAGTGCTTCGCTGACCGCCGCCCGCAATTCAGATTCCTGCACCGGCTTCTGATTTACGAAAATCTGATGCTCCGCGGTGTAGGTCACTGTCACTCCGCGCGGCTGCTGCGGCTGACTCGACGATTCGAGCCGTGGGAGATCGACGTGCGCCGCTGATTCGATAGTGACGGCCGTCGCAACCATGAAAATTATCAGCAGGACGAGAAAAATGTCCGTCAGCGGCGTGATATTGATCGAGGCAAACATCCCTCCCTGTTCGCCGCCGCTCTGAATCGCCATGACTATTCGACGCTCCGTCCTACGCTGCGCTTCAACCGTTGCCACCGCCGGTGGCGCGCTTGGCCGCTATCGCGATCTGATCAGCGCCGGCAACCTTGGCGATATCGAGAATCCGCACCATATCGCCCAGCAGCACCGTTCGATCGCCTTGGAAGATCACGATCTTGGAATCGACTCGCCCGAGTGCGTCGTGCAGGGCGGGTTCAAATTCGCGTTCGGGAACGTCCTTCGAATTCACGAACAGCTCGTGATTGGCGGTGTAGGTGACGATGACGCCCTTGTTTTCCGGTGAAGTGTATTCGGCGGTGGGCAGATCGACATGCGTCGCCGATTCGACCGCTACCGAGGCCGTCACCATGAAGATTATGAGCAGGACGAGGAAGATATCGGTCAGGGGCGTGATGTTGATTTCCCAGAACATCCCGCCTTGGCCTTGAGGTGCACTAAAGGCCACGCAGCTCTCTCCCTACGATCGCGGCATCGATCAGACGAGCCGCACAGATATGGAGCGTCGCGTTGATCTGCTCAACCTTCTGCGAAAAAAAGTTGTAGAAAATAACCGCGATAATCGCGACTACCAAGCCGAGAGCCGTCGAGATCAGGGCTTCGGAAATACCGGCCGCGACAACCGAAAAGCCGCCCGTGCCCATCACGGCCATCGACTGGAAGGCGACCAAAATACCCACGACGGTTCCGAACAGCCCAATAAAAGGTGCCGAGGCGCCCGAGGTTGCGAGGATCCAGATCGAGCCGCGTAGCCGCAGCATCTCGGCAAAGCGACGCTCTTCGTCGACGTTTTCGAGGCGTTCGCGATTACCCGTCTGGGCCTCGGTGATAATTTCGTGGAACACTCGATGGCCTGCGCTGTCCTGGCCGTCGATGAGCTTGAGGGCTTCGTCGAACTTGCCTTGCTTCAGCGGCTGCAGCGCACCTTCGGCCATCTTGGTCGCGCTGGATGCGACGCCCCACAGCGCCCACATCCGCTCGAAGATAATTGTCGTACAGATCACCGAGATGATTAGGAGCGGGTAGGTGGCGTACCAGCCCTGCTCGATCATCGCGAGAATGCTGAACTGATTTTGCATAGCCAAAACCGTCCTACCGTCGATGGATCCTGCATGAACAAGCGTTCATTGCGGATCCTCTACTCGTATAAACGTAGCCGCGCTGTCAAGTGTTCAACCCGTACCGGCGAGAAATTCGAAGATTCGGTTAGGCGACGAGCCGCAGGATGATGAAATAAAGCGTCAGCAGCACGAGGCCTGCCGGGATGCCAATCTTGGCCCAGTCGCTCGCCCCGATACGGAGTGCGGCGGCCGCGACGATATTGGGGACGTTCCCGGGTATCAGCATCCCGCCGGCAATCAGGAGTGCCATCATCGCCTCGCGGGCGCGCACCGGGTCCATCGAGCGCATCTCAAGCGCCACGAGGGTCGCGTTGTCCATCGCAGCTGACAATGTATTGGCCCAATAGAGCATCGACCGACTGATCAACGGAACGTAGTGGCCGGCAAGAGGGCCGAAGGCTTCGCCAACCAGAACCAGACCGGCGATAAACGCGTAAATCTCGATCCCTCGGAAGAGCGCGCGAAGAACTGATTCGCGGATAAGTACGACGGTGCGTGCAGCGGCGAAGGCTATCGCGCTCTCATGATCAGTCGCGATGAGTCCGGCCGCGATCGCGCAGACCAGAATCCCTGGAAGGACGAAGGGTGCGAGCATCACGAAAAGCCCGCTGAAACCAATCCCGAGACCACTGGCGGCGAGCGTTGAAAGCGGACCTCCAAGGGGCGTTAGGGACGATCCGAGCCCGATCGCGAAGCATCCGGCGACTGTGACACGCACCCGAGCTCGAGGTCCCAGACCCATCAGCTCGATCAGTTCGGCCAGCATCAGCGCCGCAACAACAGCCGTTAGCACTGCGGAGAGCAGGGCGATAACGAGTACCGTTCCGCCCGTGAGCAAACGATGCTCGATGCGCGCTTGCATCCAGCCGACGGCGGTATCCAACTGTCCGCGGATTCGTCCAAAAATGATGTCGGCGACGATCACGGTCGCGGTGATTCCAAGCGGTACGGAAGCGGCCCGTCCGGCGACTTCCCATTGCCAAGCGCCGGCGAATGTCATCGCGGTTGCGCCGATCGTTAGGAAGAAGATCTCGATATGCTCTTCTATCAAGCGAGAGACGACCGGCCCCAGGACCAGGAGAGTGAGCAGTACGATACCGATAAGTGGGGTCATCAGGGCGTATCCAGCTTAAGCTTACAAGGTAGCGCGAAAGCGATCGCCTGTGACCTGGTCATGTAGGCTCGATCGAGCTTCCGTAGACGCACGATCCGGATTTGCCAGCCTTGACTTTGACTGCCGCTAGCGTCTATCCAAAACAACGCTGAATGATCACGCGGCGGTAACCCGTCCGCGATAAAAGAGGAACAAACTCGATGGCATTACTCGACGGAAAAGTGGTTATCATAACCGGCGCGGGCCGCGGAATTGGCCGTGAAGAGGCGCTGATGATGGCCAAGCACGGCGCCAAAGTAGTGGTTAATGACCTGGGCGGCCATTTCGACGGCACCGGACAATCGCGCTCACCCGCAGAAGACGTGGTCAAAGAGATCCGCGCCGCTGGCGGTGAGGCAGTCGCGAACTTCGAGAGCGTCAGCGATTTCAAGTCCTCGAAGCGCATCATCGAATGCGCCATCGATAACTTCGGCAAGCTCAATGCGGTCGTGAACAACGCGGGTATCCTCCGTGACCGCATGATCTTCAACATGAACGAGGACGACTTTGATGCCGTTATCGCCGTTCATCTGAAGGGCACATTCAACATGGCACGTCACGCCTGCAGCTACTGGCGCGAGCAGCACAAGGCGGGAAATCTGCTCAACGGCCGTCTGATCAACACGAGTTCCGACTCCGGTCTGCTCGGCAACGCCGGACAGGGCAACTACGGCACCGCGAAGGCGGCCGTCGCCACGATGGCGATTATCATGGACCGCGAGATGGCCCGCTACGGAGTCGCGATCAATGCGATTGCTCCGGTAGCGCGTACCCGCCTTACCATCGACGCGACCCCGCAGACCGCCGCCACGATGCCGACGCCGAAGGCCGGTGAGGTCGATCTCTTCAGCCCGACCCACGTTGCGCCGCTCGTCACCTGGCTCGCCAGCGATGATGCGAAAGACGTTCATGGTGAAGTCTTCCGCGTCGGCATGGGCAAGGTCTGGCTGATGAAGGGCTGGCACAGCGCAGCCACGATCAAGCAGTCCGGCCCGCTCAAGTTCTGGGATCCGGCGGAACTCGGTGCCCACGTGAAAAAAGAACTGGCGACCGGGGTGACCAAGAAGGAAACGCTCGGCGACGTGTTGGCCGATCGCATCTAAGCGTGGCAAAAAATCCGCAATCTGAAGCCGCGGCTCCACGGGAGCCGCGGTTTTCTTCAATCTTGATCATCTGCGCGGCCAATACGGCGCGCAGTGTGATGGCTGAGCATCTGATGGTGCGTGAACTGCGCGGGCGCGATGCGATCGAACGGGTGCGGATACGCTCCGCCGGGATCGCTCCGTATGCGCGAGACGGCGCGCTCGTATCACTCGATACGCGGATGGCACTGCGGGATGTAGGCATCCATCTTGGCGAGGAAGCGACTTCGACCGATCTCAAACGGCACCCGGAGTTGCTTGAGGAAGCCGATGTGGTCATTGCGATGACCAACGAGCAGGCCCGTCATCTGCGTGAACGGTTCGAGGTTCCCGAAGATCTCGAAATTCATACGCTGCGGTCGTTCGTCGAGGAATCCGGCGATATCGAAGACCCCTTCGAGAAGGGCGATGCCGTCTTCGCCGAATGCCGCGACGAGATCCTGCGGCTTGTCCCCCGCGCAATCGATCGAATCCTCGGAATCGAATAATTCCTGCGCAACCATCTCGCCCCAAGGGTCCACCGCATACTGTCGGGAGGCGTCGACATGTCAGAAAAGAAAGACGAACTTCGCGAACTGCTCGACAAGCAGGCCTGCATCGAACTGGTTCAACACTACAGTCGCGCACTCGATTGGCTCGATGAGGCTGCCTTAAAGACGGTCTTCTGGCCCGATGCGCAAATCGACTTCGGTTTCTTCAAGGGTAAGGGCGAGGACTTCATCAAGCGGGTGATGGAAGTCGAACGCAGCCTGACCCGCCGATGGCACATGACGTGCGACCCGCTCGTGCGCGTGAGCGGCGATGTCGCCGAGGGCGAGAGCTATGGGCTAGCGGCAGGAATCATGGTGAAGGACGGACGCGCGCTCCACGATATTTTCGGTGGGCGCTACCTCGATCAGTACACGCGGCGCGAGGGTGTCTGGCGTATCGCGAAGCGAACCTATGTTGCCGATTGGCAGCAGTCGTTCGACGTCGATGCGAAAGCGGAAAATCAGCTCGTCACCGGGATGAATTGGTCTGATGGCTTTGGCCCGAGTCATCGACTCTATCGCAAGCTCGCCTAAGTGATTGGTAAAAATACTCCCGAGCGCGATAATAGAGCTGAAAATCAGCCCAGCGAGAGCATCGTATGAGTTTTGCCAATCCAACGGATAATGAGATTCGAGCGATTCTATCCAAGCCGACGACGGTCGCCGTGGTGGGATGCTCGAATAATCCCGATCGCGATAGCTACGAAATCGCGATGCTGCTCAAGCGCAAAGGCTTTCGGGTTATTCCGGTGAATCCGCAACTCGATCCGGAGGCGCTACGCGATCAGTTCGGCGAGCGCTGCTATCCCGACCTCGCGTCGATACCCGACCCGGTCGAGATCGTCGATGTCTTCCGCCGCCCCGAATATCTGCCCGAAATCACGGAGCAGGCGATCAAGAAAGGTGCGAAGATCCTCTGGGGCCAGCTTGGGGTGGTGCATCTCGATGCGGCCAAGCGCGCGTCCGAAGCGGGCATGACGGTCGTGATGGATCGATGCCCGGCGATCGAATACCGCCGGCTCTTCTAAGATGCCCTCGAAGGCGCGCAAGTGGCGCACGCTCGATAACGAGCGCGTTTACTCAACTCCGATTTTCGATCTTCATAAGCGCAAGTCGGTCCATCCGCGACGCGGCGAGAGGCATTTCTATATTCTCGATGTGCCCGCGTGGGTGAATATCATTCCGGTGACTCCCGAGGGCGAAGTGGTGATGGTGAAGCAGTACCGTCACGGTATCAGTGATTTTACGCTCGAAATTCCGGGCGGGATGGTCGATCCGGAGGATCCGAATCCGGCGCATGCGGCTCGCCGCGAGATGAACGAGGAGACCGGCTTCGATTCGGAAACGATTATCGAACTTGGTTGGGTGAACCCGAACCCCGCGATCCAGCCGAACATCTGCTATTCATTTTTCGCGCCCAACGTCCGTGAAATCGGCGACAAGCACTCGAACCCCGATGGTTCCGAAGAGACCGAGGTGACCGTCGTACCGCTCGATTCGATCAAGGATTTGATCGCGTCAGGCAAGATTTCGCATGCACTAGTCATCGCGGCGTTTTCGTTTTTCCACGTTTACAATCCGCCCCCGCGTAAGCATCGCCGAAAGTAAGCGGTTCAGCGCTGCTCGCTCGCCGGTCCGCCATAGCGATGCCGCAGAAACAGGTACAGCGGCCATCCGGGGAGAGCCAGCGTGATTGCGACGAGATAATCGTACTCGCCGCCGCCTTGCGCGATCGCGAAGCCGAACGTCGCGAGCCAGGTCAGCAGCGGCGCTCCGACTGTTAGAATGAGTCCCATCCTTCCGCCGCCGATAGTGAAGAGTCCTTTGCGATCGGGCTGTGCGTACCGCAGGTGGACGAGCGCCCACATCTCAAGCATCAGCGCCATCATGTAGAACGCTACGTCGAGGACGATCAGCGTCATGAAGCCGAGTGACACCAGCACACTGAAGACGACGCAGCATACGATGATCGAGCGGGCCGGGACCTCAGAGGTCTTCCAGATCTGCCCCAGTCCACGCGGCAAGTAGCCTTCCCCGGCCAGCACAAACGGCAGCCGGGAGACCCAGAGCAGGGCCGCGTCGAACATCCCGAACGCCGAGATCGCGCCCCCGAGACCGATCGCGAGCTTCAGCCACGGACCACCGATGCGCGCACCCACTTCGGCGAAGTAGCCCGTATGCCAGTTGCTCGCCCTACCATCGGCAACAAGACCCACACTCAGAGGGAGAAGATAGCCAAGCGCGACCATCGGCAGTGCGATCGCGATCGCTCGAACATAGTTGCGCCCCGGGGTCTCGATCTCGCCCGCAACCACGCTCACGTTTTCCCATCCGCCGAAGTTCCACATCACGACCGTCATCCCACCGCCGAGCGCGGCGAGCAGATGATGGCCATCGGGGCCTTCTGGGGGCAGCGACCAGTGTCCGAATTGGGGTAGGCCGAAAAGAACGAGGGCCGCCATCGGTAGCAGCAGCAGGCTCGTAAAGCCGATCGAGGTACGCCCGACCGTCTTGATGCCGAGCAGGTTCAGCAAGCCGCACAACCAGACTAATCCGACACCCAGCAGCGTCTGAGTCGTCGGACCTATAGGCAGCAGAAAGGATAAATACGTAGCGAAAAGCACCGGATAGATAGCCGAATCGACCATCGTAAAGAGGATCGTGAGGTAGGCCTCGGCAAATCCGGCAAAGGGACCGAGCCCCGCTTTGACCCAGAAATAGAAACCACCCTCGACCGGTATGAGAGCGGTGAGTTCGGCCGCCATCAGGGCGGTCGGAAGACTCAAGGTAATGGGGATTATCGTGCATAGGAGCAGCGTTAAGCGCGGCCCGGCGATACCCACCGCTTCCTCGATGCCATAAGCGCCGCCGCTTACGAGCAGATAGATCAGGCTTACGAGTGGCCAGAGGCCGAACCGACTACCGGATGATCGGCTCATCGAGGCGTCTTGATAGGTAGTTGGCTTAGGCTCCAGACTGACGGGCTAAAAAAGGATTGCCCGCTGGCGGAACACGGCGCAAGACTGGGATAATGGCGAAGGGAGAGAGAACTCCAGTAATGGGGTAAAATCTCTCCCGGTTTTTTAAGAGGATTAGTTCTAAGTGCCTGCATCTTCATCACGATCTCGTCTGTCCGTGGCTCGATACCTTATCGCAACGGCCGTTACGATAACGATGTTTGCCGGCTGCTCCCATCTGAATACGGGACATGGTTCGGCGAGCAACGGAGCGATTGGCGCCAAGCCCTTCGGTGGATTGCCGCCGACGGAACTGCCGCCTTCAGCCTACGCGATGGGCGCATATCTCAAGGCGGAAGTTGCGACGGACAATGGCGATCATGAGGAAGCTTTCCGGGACTTCGAAGCGGCGGTCAAGTACGACCCTCATAACGCTGCACTAAGGGTAAAGCTGGCCGATCTCTATGTGCGCGATGGACGGTTGAAGGATGCGCTCGCGCAGGTGCAGGAGGCTATCGCGCTCGATCCGGGATTCGTACGGGGACGTTTGCTCGATGCGGGTATCAGCTCGGCGCTCGGTGACGACGCGGCAGCGACCGAGCAGTATCAAAAGGTAATCGAGCTTTCGCCCAAGACGCAGGAAGCCTACCTGTTTCTCGGCACCTTGGCCGCCAAGCAAGGCGACTACGTCAAGGCGGCCCAAATCTTCGACAAGCTAATCGCCCTCGACCCTAATTCCTTCCTTGGCTACTACTATGCGGGGCGCGTGAGCATCGACGCAGGGCGCTACACCGATGCCGACCGCTACTACGAGAAGGCGCTGAGTCTGAGCCCGCAGTCGCAACTTTTGTTACTCGATGTAGCGGTGTTGCGTGAATTGGAAGGGCGACCCAAGGAAGCGATTGCGATCTATCGGCGGATTCTGCAAACCGATCCGAATAACGATGAGGTGCGCAAACGTCTGGCGGAGATCAGCACCGACGATAACAAGCTCAATGCGGCGGTCGCTGAGGTACAGAAACGCGAGCAGTTGATTACTACTCCCGCCGACACTCGCACCAAGATTGGTCTTCTGTTTTTCGAACGAGGTGATTTTGACCGGGCTGCAACCGAATTCAATCTTGTGCTCGGCTCGGAGCCGAATAACTATCGCGTCCGGTACTATCTCGGGATCGTCTACACCGAGCTGAATGAGAACGAGAAGGCGCTCGCAACCTTCGAGCTGATTCCCGAGTCCGATTCGCACTACGCCGAAGCGCGCCTGCAGGAAGCGAACATCTACGACAAGCAGCACGATACCGAACACGCGATCAGCAAGCTGCAAGACGCACTGCGCGCGCGCCCCAATGACACGGAAATCATGGGCTTTATGGTCAGCGTCTACGAGGAGAAGAAGGATTACGCGAGCGCGATCGTACTAGCCAAGAAGATGGTCGAGCAGGAGCCGCGTAACGATAAATTCCATTTCACCTTGGGCGCACTTTATGATCAGAATCAGCAGAAGGAGTTGGGTATCGTCGAGATGCGCAAGGCGATCGCGCTCAATTCGAATAATGCGCCGGCGCTCAATTACCTCGGGTACACCTACGCGGAACAGGGCACCCAGCTCGATGAAGCCGAAAAGCTGATCAGGCGCGCACTGGTGATCGAGCCGGACGACGGCTTTTACGTCGATAGCCTTGGCTGGGTCTACTATCAGAAGGGTGATTACTCCGAGGCGGTAGTTCAGCTGGAGCGCGCCGTCAATCTGACGGGCAGCGATCCGACGATCACGGAGCATCTGGGCGATGCCTACCGGAAGATCGGCAAGGCCCGCGACGCACGCCATCAATATGAAGACGCGCTCGTCAAGGCGAAGACGCCGGATCAAATCCAGCGCCTCAAAAGCAAGCTGAATGCTTTGGGCGAGACCGAGCAGCACGCTGCGCATTGATTCGATGCGTTCTCGTCTTCGCCGAGCTACAACAGCGGCAATGCTGTCCCTGGCGGTCCTAAGCGCCTGCGCGACGCAACAGCCGCCTCCCGCCGTCGTTCAGGCTCCCAGCGCTGATATGCAAGCGCTGGCGAAGCGCGAACGAGTTCTCACCTCGCTGCAGACCGCAGCCGTGATGGAGTACACGGGGCCGAATGGTCATGTGAAGGCGCGCGAGCGGATTGTTATCCGGCGTCCGGCGAATCTCCGTGTCGAGGTGTTGTCGCCGCTCGGTGTTGCGCTGATCGTCGCTGCCGATGCGAACGAGGTGGCGGTCTTCGATCCTTCGAAGAATACGATAACGCGTGGAGCGGCTACTGCGGCGACACTCGATCGCGTGTCGCGGATACCGTTGACGCCCGAGCAGGCCGCTCGCCTGCTGCTCGCGCTCGCTCCCGACGCCTCGATGCTCAACACGGCCCCGAAAGCGAAATCCGACGAAAACGGCGGCAGTACCTTTTCCTTCGCCTCCGGCGACGCGGCGACCTCGCAGCTTACCTTTACCAACGGCGATCTCGTGACGGTGCGTGATCAAACGGCCGATGGAACAATAGATTACGAAGTGCACTACAGCGACTATCGCGACATCGGTGGCTTTGCTTTCCCGCATACCATCGAAGCGAGCTTCCCGACCACTGCGACGACGATCAAATTTCGCTTCAATAGTCCTCTGATCGACCAGACTATTCCTGACTCATCCTTTGTTCTCAATCCCGGACCGCAGACCAAAGAGTTGCAGCTCGGGTTCAATGAGATCGGATCGACGGGGCCGGATTAACCCGGGTGAAGCTGCTTAGCCCGAAACCGCTGCCGCTGCTTGCCTCGCTCCTAGCTGGAGTGCTTGCAACCGGATGTCGCGTGAATCGTCCGCCCAATGATCATGCGGCGACGCAGACCCTGTACGACTCGATGCCCTCAGATCCGGGGACCTTCAATCCCATCCTGATTACCGACACTGCATCGGGTGCCGCGGTCGGCGACCTCTTTGAGGGTCTGGTCCGAGACAACCCGAAAACTAATTTTATCGATCCCGATCTCGCCCAAAGCTGGGAGGTGGCCGACAGTGGTAAAACGATCGCGTTTCACCTTCGGCATGATGTGCACTGGTCTGACGGAGTGCAGTTTACTTCGCGCGATGTGCTCTTCACGATGCGGACGATCTTCGACCCGCATATTCCCAATAGCAACGTTTTCGCGCTCACAGTCGATGATAAACCGATCACGGCGGAGGCTCCCGACGACTATACCGTCGTGATGCATCTGCCGAGAATTTTCGCACCATTACTCTACGCGATCGGGTTTCCCATCATCCCCGAACATATTCTCGGGAAACTGAGCCCCGCGGAATTCAATCGAACCTGGGGCGTCGATACGCCGCCGCGCAAGCTCATCTCTCTAGGCGCGTATGAGATGGAGCAATACGTTCCGGGGCAGCTAATCGATTTCCGGCGCTATCCCGGCTACTGGATGCATGAAGCGAATGGTGCCCCCTTGCCACGCTTGCACGGCCAGGTGCTGATGATCGTGCCCGATCGTAATACGCAATATCTGCGCTTCGCCGCGGGGATGACCGACATCTATTCACCGCGTCCCGAGGAGGTTGCGACCCTGCGCGAGCGGGCCGCGCAACTCAATATCACGGTGAAGGAGATCGGTGTCGACACCGGATCGCTGTTTTTCGCCTTCAATCGCAATCCGAATCACTACCAATCCGACCCGCGATTGAAGTGGTTCACCGATATCAACTTCATGCGGGCGCTCGCCCACGCGGTCGATAAGCAGGGCATGATCAATCTCTGCTTCCGCGGACTGGCTATTCCAGCGGTCAGCGATATCTCTCCCGAGAACAAGATTTTTCACAATCCTAATCTCAAGGACTACGAGTACGATTTGAAACTCGCCGCCCGGATGCTCGATGAAGCGGGCTATAAGATGCTCCGGCCGGGCGTTCGTGGCGACCCGCGGGGCCATCCGCTGGAATTCAATCTCAGTACCCCCACCGGCGACGAATCAGTGCGCGGTGAGATGTGCGTGATCTTCAAGCAGGATCTCGAGGCGCTCGGGATCAAGGTGAATTACCGGCCGCAGGAATTTATCTCGCTGGTGAAGAAACTCGAAAAGAGTTTCGACTGGGATTGCGTTCTTATCGGCTTTACCGGTGGTGTAGAGCCCAATAATGGGGCGAACTTCCTGCGCTCATCCGGCAACCTGCATCTGTGGAACCCGATGCAATCCAAGCCCGCGACAGCATGGGAAGCAGAGATCGATCGGCTTCTAGATCAGGGTACTCAGGTGATGGACCCGCATGCACGAGCATCGTATTACTGGCGAATCCAGCAGATTCTCCACGACCAACTACCTTTTATTGAGACTGTGCGATCGCGTCGATTTATTGCCTATCGCAATACCTTGCAGAACTACGATCCGACGGTGTGGGGACAGTACCAGCCGGAATTGATTCAGTTCCGTACTGACTAGTGAAACTATGGTTCGCTTTCTCATACGCCGGTTGCTGTTGATGATTCCGCTCATCGTCGGGATCACCTTCATTTCGTTTTGCGCGATGTCGCTCGTGCCCGGCAACTTTGTCTCGAACCTCGCGATGGACCCAAGGATTCCGCCCGCCGTGATCAAGCAGATGGAAGCGCAGTTCGGCGTCGATCGGCCATTACTCGTGCGCTACTTCACCTGGTTCTGGGATGTGCTCCATCTCAATTTGGGTGTTTCATTCGCGTATCGCGTCGATGTGACGAATCTGATCGCGGCGCGCGCGCTGAATACGGTGATTCTTTCGGTCGCCAGCATGCTCTTTTCCTGGCTGCTCGCGATTCCGATCGGAGTCGTCGTGGCTGTGCGACAGAACTCGATACTCGATCGTGTACTCTCGTTCCTGAGTTTCCTCGGGATGTCGGTGCCGGCCTTCTTCCTCGCTTTCCTCGCGATGGATTTCGCGTTGCGCACCGGATGGTTTCCGGTCGGCGGTAGCTTTTCGCCTGACTACCCGAACCTCGATTCATGGAGCAAGGTCGCCGACCGGATTAACCATCTAACCCTGCCGGCAAGTGTACTCGGCCTCGCCGGGATGGCCTCACTCATGCGGCTGATGCGATCGCAGATTCTCGATATCAAGGACGAAGAATTTGTGCGGACGGCGCGGGCTAAGGGGCTCCCCGAAAGGCTTGTGCTCTTCAAGCACGTTCTGCGCAATGCGTTGAATCCGTTCGTCACGATGGCGGGTTACGAACTCGCCGGACTGCTAAGCGGCGCTGCCCTGGTCGAGACGGTAATGAATCTGCAGGGCCTGGGTCTGCTGCTCCTGCAGGCGGTGCGTTCTCTCGATGTTCCTTTGGTCATGGGCTCGGTGCTGATGGGAACCGTGCTGCTGCTGCTTGGTAATCTGATCGCCGATATGGCGCTGGTCGCGGTCGATCCGCGCGTGAACTTCGGTACATTGACCGCGCAATAGTCATGAGCGCCTTGCCCAAGCCGTTAGCGTCGACTCCGGATCTGCCGCCGCAGCCGAATCTGTGGGCGCGACTATCCGATGAATGGCAGATTGCTCAGTGGCCCGCGCGGTTCTCGGTGGTAGTGCTGTTGCTGTTTTATCTGATGGCCGCAGCCTCACCCGTGATTGCTCCGTACGATCCCGCTTATCAGTACCGCAGTCTCCCGGACTGCCCGCCGATGGCGCTACATCTGAGCCACGGCGCAGATCGTGCCCACGGATACTTATTTGCGTATCCGCTCCGGATGGTCGATCCGGCCGCCCGGCGCTATGCCGTGGATGAGAGCCGCAAGACCTTCATCCGCTTTTTTCATCAAGGCCATCTATTTACCACCGAGGACCCGACGACGCCGTGGTTTATGCTCGGCAGCGAAGGTCTGGGCCGCGACCTCTTCTCACGCATCGTGTACGGCGCGCGCGTCAGCATGTGTATCGGTCTGGTCGGTGTGCTGATCAGCTTCTCGCTGGGGATTTTTGTCGGTGCTTTTTCGGGCTACGTCGGCGGATGGACCGACAATCTGATCATGCGCTGGTGCGAGATCGAGATGTCGCTGCCGCAATTCTACTTTCTGCTCGCATTGGCGGCAGTTATTCCGAGTGGCCTGAGCCCGGTTGCGACCTTCTTCATGATTGTTGCGATCATGTCGTTCATCAGTTGGGCGAGTTTTGCGCGTGTGATTCGCGGGATGGCTGCGGCTGTCCGCTCAGCACCGTTCGTCGATGCCGGTCGTGCGCTCGGTGGATCGCGATCGCGTATCCTGCGGCAGCACGTAATCCCCTCGATGCTTGGGTTCGCTGCGATCAACGCCTCGCTCTCGATCCCGGGCTATATTCTCGGAGAAAGCGCTCTTTCGCTGCTCGGTCTGGGGATTCAAGAGCCGGCCGCCAGTTGGGGAAATCTGCTCTCGCAGGCGATGGACCCGCAGAATATCGAGCACTATCCGTGGGTGCTGATCCCCGGTCTTTTCATTTCGACCGCGGTGATGGCGTTCAATTTTCTGGGCGACCATCTCCGCGACCGCCTCGATCCCGGCAAGCTAAAATAGCGGTAATCCACGGTCTCGCTTTCGACTAACTCGTCGGCATCGGCTCCGCAGACGATGGCGCGGGCGGATATCCGGGTGGTGCAGGTGGGTAGCCTGGCATCGGGGCCGGATAGCCCGATGATGGCGGCTGGTTGAACTGCTTCATCTCGTGGCGCTTGAGCTTCTCCAGCAACTGGCGCACGTTTTTGACCTCAATAATTTTCCAGGCGCCGTCCTCCCGCGCGAACCGCACTTCCCACGTCTGATTCTTGTGATCGGTGAACCGAGTATAGGCCGCATTACCATCGCGATGGAGCAGGATGATCGCGCCGGCGACGCCGACTCCAGGCATCTGGACGTCCTTGCTGCCGTTATCTACCTGTTGTACCGCCCATTGCTGGAGCAGCCCTGCCATCGGACCTGAGAACAGATCGACCATCCCTTTGCCCAGCACCTGGCCGAGCAGATTGGACGATCCTCCGCTGCCGTTGTTGTCGCCCTCGACCATCTCGTAGCCCGCGTTGCGCACGACCTTACGAAAATCGACGTAGTTGGCGGCGCAATTACCGTCGCGGGCATCGACACATCGCTTGAGCTCAAAAATCGCGAAACTGGGAGTACCCGGCAGATAGAAGAGAGTCCATCCGGCGAGCACCACGATTATTAGGATCGCAGTCCAATGGCGCAGCAGAAAACGCATGATGCTTATTCTGCCGCTGCCAGTTCCTGCTTGGGAAGTTCTTAAGTGAGCTTTTTGGCTGCGGCCTTGTCGAGCAGCCAGATAACGTCGCCTTGGGTCGGCGCGATTATCTGGGCGGGGAATTGCTCGCTGTCGCGGGGACCTTCGAGCGTATTCTTAACCGCGTCGGCTTTGCCCTCGCCGGTGACCAGAAAAATGATCCGCTCTGAGTTGTTGAGCACCGGGGCCGTGAGGGTAATCCGATGACGCTCGGGCGCATCCACCTCTACTGCGATCGCGAGTCGCTCTGTTTCATGTAGAGCCGGGTGATGTGGAAAGAGCGAGGCTATATGCGCATTATCGCCCAAGCCGAGAAGGGTCAGGTTGAAGGTCGGTAGGTCACCCGGCGCGAGTCCAAAGGCTTCCTGCAGTTCCGATTCATACGCCTGTGCACCGTCGGCCGGCGGCAACTCTCCCTGCATCCGATGGATCTGGCGGGCTTCGAGCCCGAGCTTCGAGAGCATCGTGCGCTCGGCCATCCCGAAGTTGCTCGCGCCATCCGTTGGCGGAACGCAGCGCTCGTCGCCCCAGAAAAACTGCACCTCGCTCCAATCGATACTGTGATGGAACCGCGAAGCCAACAGCTCATAGGTTGCCCGCGGTGTCGAACCACCTGCCAGACACAGGCGAAATTCGCCGTGAATACAAACCGCTTCGCCCGCCAGATGGGTCAGCTCCTCAGCCGCGCGGGTGTAAATATCTTCAGGAGTATCGAGGACGATAATCTGTTTTTCGCTCATAATCGGGTCGCGAGCATGCGCCTGCGATGCAGCTAATCTTTCTTTAGCCGACGCCGAAGTACAAGATCGAACGACTGTCTTACGCGGCGGCAGCCGAACTCAGACGTTTCTTGATCGTTCCGAGCAGATCATCGAACGACTTGATAAACGCGTCCACGCCTTCCCGCTGCAGATCCTCACCGACCTCATCCAGATCGATACCCGCCGATGCAAGGCGGCTCACGATTGCGCGTGCCTCTGCCAGCTTATCTTCCACGGTAGCGCGTGGCTGCCCGTGATCGCGGTACGCATCCATCGTGGCCGGCGGCATCGTGTTCACGGTGTCTGGCCCGATCAGATCCTGTACGTACTTGATATCGCTGTACGCGGGATTCTTCGTCCCCGTCGAGGCCCATAGCGGACGTTGCACCCGCGCGCCCTTCGCGGCCAACGCCTTGAAGCGATCACTACTGAAGATTTCTTTGAAGCGCTGATAGATGAGCTGCGTTCCGGCAACTGCCGAGGTGCCTCGCAGCGCGCCGAGACTGCTGTCTCCACCCGCCTTCAGTTTCTCTTCGATCCGCTTATCGACGAGTGTCTCGACGCGGCTGACGAAAACACTCGCAACCGATGCGATTCGATTGAGCGGCTGTCCGGCCTGGGCGCGGCGTTCCAACCCGCGGATATAGGCTTCGGCGACCGTATCGTAATGCTTGGAGGAGAACATCAACGTGATGTTGATGTTATGGCCTTCGCTGATGAGCTGCTCGACCGCCGGGATACCGGCTGGCGTCGACGGCACCTTGATCATCAGATTAGGGCGATCGATTAGCTTGATATAGCGGTGGGCCGCAGCGAGCGTTCCCGCGGTATCATTCGCGAGCCGCGGGGAAACTTCGTAGCTCACGTAACCGTCGATCCCATCGGTCTTTTCGTAGATCGGCCGGAGCGCATCGGCCGCCGCCTTGATATCGTCCGTGGTCAGCGCTTCGTAGATCTCGTCGACGCTCGCACCGGCGCGGGCAAGCTTGTCGAATTGCTGGTCGTAATCGTTTGAGCCGGCGATAGCCTTTTCGAAAATCGTCGGATTCGAAGTCATCCCGCGGAGACCGTCCTCGTCGATCATCCGGCGGAACTCGGCCGACGAGAGCAGGCTGCGCTGGATGTAATCGAGCCAGACGCTCTGGCCGAAATCCTGGAGCCGATACAGCGGATTTTTCGCATTACTCATGACTCGATGCTCCAAAAAGTTGCTCGTCGATGCGGTGCACTCTGTTCAGAACAGCTTGAGCGCTCGCTCGACGACATTCTCCACAGTAAAACCGAAATGCTTAGCTACCGTACCGGCGGGGCCCGACGCGCCGAAGGAGTGCATCCCGACGATGTCGCCCTCCAAACCAACCCAGCGATACCACGATTGGGTTACGCCCGCTTCAATCGCGAGTCGCCGTTTGATCGATGGCGGCAACACCGAGTCGCGATAGTCCTGATCCTGCTTCTCGAACAATTCGTCGCTCGGCATGCTGACGACGCGAACCGCATGACCACGCTTTTCCAGTTCGGTCGCGGCGCCTAGCGCGAGATGCACCTCAGATCCAGTCGCGATCAGGATAAGCTCCGGCGCGCGTCCCGCAGTTTCGCACAGGGTGTATGCACCGCGAGCGAGTCCCGATGCGGGTGCGATAACGCTCCGATCCAACGTCGCCAGTTTCTGGCGCGACAAAGCGAGCATCACCGGGCCGTGACGATGATTGATCGCCACGCGCCAGGCCTCGGCGGCCTCATTGGCGTCGCACGGACGAATCACGGTGAGGTTCGGAATTGCACGGAGGCTCGCCAACTGCTCGACCGGCTGATGGGTCGGGCCGTCCTCGCCGACTCCAATTGAGTCGTGCGTGAAGATCCAGATAACCTGCAGATCCATCAGCGCGGAAAGGCGGATCGACGGCCGGCAATAGTCGGTGAAGACCATAAAGCTGGAGCCGAAGGGGATGAAACCGCCGTGCAGCGCGAGACCATTCAGAATCGCGCCCATCGCATGCTCGCGAATCCCGAAATGCAGATTCCGTCCGGCATAGTTATGACGCTCGAAATCGCCGCCGCCCTTGATATCGGTGAAGGTGGATTCGTTGAGATCCGCTGAGCCGCCGAAGAGCCCGTTGATCTTCTGTGCGATTACCTGCTGGACCTTCGAGGCTGACTCGCGGGTGGCGAAGGAATCCTTAGGCGTGAAGACTGGGATATCCTTGTCCCATCCGGCAGGCAACTCGCCCGCGATCGCACCCTTGAACTCCGCCGCTTCCGCTGGATAGGCCTTTGCATACGCTGCGAAATCGCGATCCCATCGCTGCTCCAGTTCGGCTCCACGCTCGACACTGCGACGGAACTCGCGCAGCGCTTCTTCCGGGATAAAGAAGTCAGGCTCGGTGGGCCATCCATAGAACTGCTTGGTCAGTTTGACCTCTTCGGGTCCTAGCGCCTTGCCGTGCGCCTCGGAGCTATCCTGCCGATTCGGGCTGCCATATCCGATATGGCTGCGGACGCGAATCAGCGAGGGGCGATCTTTCTCGGCGATCGCCTTCTCGATTGCCTGTGAGGCAGCCTCCAAATCGTTGGCGTCTTCGACTGCCTGGGTGTGCCATCCGTAGGCTTCGAAGCGGCGGCATACGTCTTCCGTAAAGGCGAGATCGGTATGGCCGTCGATCGTGACGTGATTATCGTCGTAGATGAAAATCAGATTGCCTAAACCGAGATGTCCCGCGATTGAGGCGGCTTCACTCGCGACCCCTTCCATCAGGTCGCCATCACCGCAGATGCCGAAGATACGCTGATCGAAGAGGCCGGAGCCGCCGCGCTCGAAACGCGCTTCGAGATGCTTTGCCGCTATCGCCATTCCGACGGCATTGCCGACGCCCTGCCCGAGCGGACCGGTGGTCGTCTCGACGCCTGGGGTCAGATGGCTTTCCGGATGGCCCGGAGTCTTGCTGCCGAGTTGGCGGAACTGCTTCAGGGCATCGAGGCTGAGGTCGTAGCCCGTCAGATGGAGCACGCTGTAGAGAAGCATGGAGCCGTGTCCTGCCGACAGGACGAAGCGATCGCGCCCGTACCAATGCGGATTTTTGGGGTTGTGGCGCATAAATTGGGTGAAAAGCAGATAGGCGATGGGCGCCATACCCATCGGCATCCCCGGATGACCCGAGTTAGCCTTTTGCACCGCGTCGATCGCGAGCGTGCGGATCGAGTTGATGCATGAGAGTTCCAGAGGAGTCGTTTTACTTTGCTTTTCGGACGCTGCAGCCACAGCGATATGTTCCTTTGCCGAGAATGAAGGGGCCAATATAGCGAAGGCCTGCCGATCAGTCGTCACCGCCCGCACGTTTTCGATTCATTGGCTAAACGAATTTGCCGAAGGACCCGAAGTCGCCTGACACCCTGTTCGAGATTGATTGTCCCATCAGCGCTTGGAACCAATCAAGCTGAGCCGGACCAATCTATCCGCAGGCTGTGGGCACTCCGGGCGGCGGTGATTTCGGCAAAATCCCGGGGTCTGGTAAGCTAATATCAAGCAACCCGAGGAGGGAGCGCGTCCGGATGAGACGAAATGTTGATCGCCGTGTTGTGGTGACCGGCGTGGGCCTGGTCACTCCGCTTGGAACCGGCGTGGAGAAGAACTGGGAAGCATTGATGGCTGGTAGGTCGGGGGTTGGCCCGATCACCCGGTTCCCGGCCGAGGATTTTGCCTCTCGCATCGCGGGTGAAGTACGTGATTTCGATCCGCTCGATTGGGTCGAGAAAAAAGACATCCGCAAAATGGACCTGTTCATCCAGTACGCACTGGCGACGGCGGAACAGGCGATGCAGCAATCCGGCCTCAAGATCGATGATAGCAATGCCGACCGCGTCGGTGTGCTGGTCGGTAACGGGATCGGCGGACTGATCACGATCGAAGAGAATCACATCTCCTTCATGGAGACGCGGCTGAAGCGCATCACTCCGTTCTTCATCCCCAAGCTCCTGTCGAATCTTGCGCCGGGCCATATCTCGATTCGCTTCGGCGCGCGTGGCGAGAACATCACCACCACCAGCGCTTGCGCCTCCGGCTCCCATGCGATAGGCGAAGCCTTCCGCATGATCCGGCACGGGTACCTTGATGCGGCCATAACCGGCGGTGCTGAAGCGGCTTTGACGTCGCTTGGCGTGGGCGGGTTTATCGCGATGCGTGCGCTGTCGACCCGCAACGATAATCCGACGGCCGCGAGCCGCCCCTTCGATCGTGAGCGCGACGGCTTCGTGATCGCGGAAGGGTCGGCGTCGCTAATCCTTGAAGAGCGTGAAGCTGCGATCGCGCGCGGTGCAACGATCCTGGCAGAGATCGCCGGCTACGCTTCGAACGCCGACGCGCATCACATCACGTCGCCTTCACCCGAAGGACAAGGTGCGGGCCGCTGTATCCAGATGTGTCTGGAAGATGGCGGTATCGGGCTCGATGAGGTCGATTACATCAACGCGCACGGCACCTCGACACCTCAGGGTGACGTGGCCGAGACCCAGGCAATCAAGAAGGTCTTCGGCGAGCACGCTGCGAAGATTCCGGTCAGCTCGACGAAGTCGATGACCGGTCATACTCTCGGCGCTGCCGGTGCAATTGAGTCTGTATACACTATCCTCGCGATTCGACGCGGGATGATTCCGCCGACGATCAATTACGAATATCCCGATCCTGAGTGTGATTTGGACTATGTGCCTAACCAGGCGCGTCCCGCCAAGATCCGCGTCGCGCTCAAGAACTCCTTTGGTTTCGGCGGAACCAACACCACCTTGGCTTTTCGGCCGGCGGCCGAGAACTGATCGGATAAAGCATGGGTTCGAGAATTGTCGCTACGGGACGCGCAACGCCTCGCACTGTCGTCAGTAACAAGGACCTCGAGCGTCGGATGGATACATCTGACGAGTGGGTGCGCACGCGGACCGGAATTGAACGCCGCCATGTGCTCTCATCGGGCGAATCCCTGGTCGATATCGCCGCGACGGCTGCCACTTCGGCGTTGAGCCGCGCTGGAATGAAGGTCACTGACCTCGACGCGATCGTGGTTGGCACGGTCTCCTCCGATTTTGGTTTTCCGTCGTTTGCCTGCCAGCTACAGCATCGGCTCGGGCTCGACACGATTCCTGCCTTCGACGTAGCCGCGGCCTGCTCGGGCTTTATCTATGCGATGAGCGTGGCGGATTCTTCGATGCGCGCGGGCGATTACGAGCGCGTGCTCGTGATGGGAGTCGACGCGCTTTCAACGATGGTCGATTGGAACGATCGCTCGACCGCAGTGCTTTTTGGCGACGGCGCAGGTGCCGTCGTGTTGGTGCGCGAGAACAACAGTCGCGGAGTGTTGGGCAGTCTGCTGCGATCCTCCGGTCAATACTGGGATCTGCTTTATGTGCGGAACCGCGGTGTCTGCACTACAATGGATGCGGAAGCGCGCCGCGAGCACGTCGATGCGATCAATATGAAGGGCCCCGAGCTTTTCAAGATCGCAGTGAAAAGCATGGAAGAGGTCTCACGCAAGGTCGCTGAAAAGGCCGGCGTTCCGCTGGAAGATCTTTCGTTGATCGTGCCGCATCAGGCGAACCTGCGGATCATCAATGCGGTCGCGCAACGACTTGGGCTTGGCCCGGAGAAGGTCTTCACCAACGTCGATCGCTACGGCAATACTTCGGCGGCGTCGGTACCGATCGCGCTCGACGAAGCCTGCGAAGCTGGCCGAATCCACGACAACGACCTGGTGATGCTCAACGCATGCGGCGGCGGTCTGACCTGGGGCGCAAACCTAATCCGCTGGTAACACGCTCCTCTCTAGGAGGCTGGCTCTAAAATCTAGAACCCTCTCCCGCTGACCGCGAGAGGGCGGAGGATCGGACGCGTAGCGCCGATGCGAGGGTGAGGGTCCTGGGAAAAACTGGTCGCCCCGATCACCAACCCGCGCTATTTTAGACCGTCAACGGGCCTCGCTCGTCTAAGATCTTTCCTTCTACGCTTACGCGGAAACGATCGATGAAAACTCTCGCGATCACCCTGTTACTTGTATCGCTCACTCTTTTCGCCGTCCTCACGCCGGGGCGGGGACTCTCGCATGCTGCACAGCTACCCAAACCAACTCCAGGATATCAAGTTCTCCTTGATTTCGACGGAACCAACACCGGTAGCGATCCAAAAGGGTCGCTGACGCTCGTCAAAAGCGGACGCAGGACTTTCCTATTTGGCCGTACCTCGGCGGGAGGTGCTAACAGTGGGGGGACTATCTTCGGCCTCCACATCCCCGGCAATGCCTATCAAGGGAATCCGGTAATCTCGCTCGATAAAAGCAGCGGACGATTTCCCCATCACGACTCGATGTTGTGCGTCACCAGATCCAAGGGCTCGACCGTCTGCGATGTAGCAAAGGTCGGCAAGGCCACTGTATGGGGCACTACGCTCGATGGTGGCGGCCCCGACCTCGGCGCGATCTTCGCGTTCGATCCAGTCGCCTGGATGGAACAGGGCATTCCTCCGAGTTTTGTTTACTCCTTCGCCGGCCCGAAGGATGGTGGATCCGGCGCCGATGCGGCAACGCCGCATAGTGTCTTTTCGTTGAACAGCCACAGCGGACTGCTCTACGGCGCTACGGCTGAAGGTGGCATGAACGGTGGCGGAACCCTCTACACTTTTCCCGCCTCGTCGACAGCCACAGCCGATAAGGTGCTATTCAATTTCGACGCCTCGGGTACCTCCGATGTCTTCAATGTTGGGTCCGATTGCACCGCGACAGTGCCTTCGTCGCTGACTGGTGATACGCCCCATGGTCGCCCGATAGTCGTCCATGCCAACGGCAAGGATCTTTTGCTTGGGATGACGCGGCAGGGTGGGATGGGCGTTGGATCCGACAAAACGATCGGTAACGGAGTGCTCTTCGCCTTCGATCCAGCCACCGCGACGTATACCCCGCTTCACTATTTCAAGGGTCAGGCGTGCTCAGTCGCAGGCGGACCCGATGGTGCCTACTCTGACCACGGCAATCTCACTGTGACCACCGTTAAGTCGGCGTCGCACACGGCGGTGGTCTGTGGACTGACCACCGATGGCGGATCGGGAATCTTGACCGATGGCGGTCAGCCGTTGCCCGGTTCCGGCGTGATCTTCAAAGCGGAGATCAGTCTCGCCTCGCCGCCGACGATCAAATCGTACGAAGTCGTTCACGAGTTCGGCCTGGATTGCACTGCGTCGCCGGGGAATTGCGTCACCGATGGGCAGGGCGGTGTCCTGCAGGATGGCTTCAATCCTTATGGTTCGCTCGTCACAGGTCCCGACGGATGGCTCTACGGGATGACGCGCAATGGCGGCGCGAATTGGCAAACGCTCTATGGTGGAAAGCCGTCGCCTCCGTCAGGCGGAGGGACGATCTTCCGTTTCAAGCCGGGCAAATGCTCCAAGGGCGACTGTTATCAGGTGGTCTGGTCCTTCGATCTTGGCAGCACCCTCTGCGATCCACTTAACCCGAGCCTCACCACCTGCGATGCAACCGGCAGCGAGCCTATCGATAATCTGATTGTTAGCGGAAAGACTTTTTACGGCATGACTCAGAGCGGCGGTGCCAACGATCTAACCGATGCAAATGCATACGGCACCGTCTTCTCCTTCGTGCCGCCCCGCCCCTGACCAGTACCACTTCCAAGATCGATCCCTCTCCCTGATAGAGGCTTTGCCTCAAAAGCGATTAACCGGGCTCTGATAGATACCGCCAGTTCTGTCATTCAGAGCCGACGCAAGTCTGAGGCGGCCGAAGGGGCCTGCGTTCGGCGAAGAATCTTGCGGCTTCCCCAAGCCGCGATGAGTCCGTTCCACGGAAACCCGTGCGGGGTCTGCGAGGCCGTGGTAATGGTCGATTGCGGCCTGAGGTGGTCGCCAGATCCGGGTCGTTCTGTCATTCCCGCGCGCGCAAACGCTCGTCCTCAGGTCGATTCCCACAAACAGCACACCGATCATGCCGCGTGAGGAGTCCTGGATTTTTTCGCAAGCGCCGATCATTCCTACCGATAGTCCGATACCAATAGGATGGTCGCTATGCTGACCCGCCGACAGGCAATGAAAACGCTCGCGATTTCCCCGATGCTCGCTGCGCCTGAGTTGCTAGCGCAGTTCGCTCGGGCAGCCGCTTCCCCGCTAGCGACGGCGAGCCCATCACCCGCAGTCGCGGGTCCGGCTGAAGTGATGATTCGGCAGATCATGACCCATCCGCTCCCGGGACCAGGCAAGCAGTTGGGTGTGATGGTTACCGTCGATTTCCCTCCCGGAACCTTGTCACCGCCGCATCTCCATCCGGGGCCGGTTTTCGGGTATGTCCTCGAAGGCACGGTCGAGATTGGCGTTGATCCGCTGCCGCCGATCACCTATCACGCGGGCGATACCTGGTATGAGCCGCCGCGGCCGCGCCATACCCATCGCACGGCCCGCAACGTTAGTACAACGGAACCGGCGCGCATCCTCGCGTTTCTGATCCTCGATCATGGCGAGCCCCTCGTCGAGCCACCTTCGAAGCACTCTAGAAGTAACGGCGATCGCCATCCCATTCGCGGTCAAGGGTGAAGAACTTCAGGGTGAAATTTTTCATGTTTCGCGTGAAACATTGAGTGCTCCGAATACAAATCGAGCAGGCACTCCACGCGCTCTTGATGCGCTGCTCGCTCGTCGTGCGATCATTCTGCTGGGAAAGGGTGGGGTAGGCCGGACGACCGTTGCCGGTGCGCTCACTCACTTCGCGGCAAGTCAGGGGATGCGGACGCTGCTGATGGAGACCGACCCGCGCACCCCGATCGCGGCTGGGTATCGACGCAAATCCGGCTTCCGACCTATCGAGCTGGCCGACAATCTCTGGACTATGTTGCTCGATCGGCAAGAGTCGGTCGAAGAGTACCTGGGCTTCGTCGTGGCTCGACCGCTGCTGCACGCAGTCTTCGCGACTTCGTTCTATCAGTACTTCGTTCATGCCGCCCCCGCGGTCCGCGAGCTGCTGACGGTGGGCAAGATCTACCATGAGATCGAGCGTCGCTCGCCCGACCTGCCCCGATGGGATCTAATCGTCGTGGACCTGCCCGCCAGTGGCCAGGCGCTCAGCATGTTGAAGATGCCCTTCGCTGCGCGGGAGACCTTCGGCAACAATCTCGTTGGTAGCGAGGCCCTCGAAGTCGGGCGCTTTTTCCGCGATCGAGCGAAGTGCGCGATGGTTATCGTTACTACCGCGGACCATCTGGCGATGACCGAGACGCTCGATATACGTCGCCAGCTCGAGGAGCTCGAAATCGCTACTGCTGGGGTAGTGTTTAATCGCGCCGCTCGATCGAGATTCGAGGAGAGCGATATCGCCGCGATGCTGAAAGTTGGTGCGACCGGAAGCCAGTATTCAACAATGAGCAAGCTCGAAGGGATTGCTCGGAGTGAATTGAATCGACGTATGCGGGAGCGGCGTGCTCTCGGTATTCTCAGGCGCCAGATGAGCGTGCCGATTCTCTCACTTTTCGAGGAGCCGAGCGGTCCGACTCTGGAAGTTGCGACCCGGCTGGCAAACCAACTCTCAGTGATGGCCTGAGGCGCTCCTATCGCGCCCGACTTACCGTATGGCGTCGGCAGAGGTCCATCGTTAGGCTGAAAGGTTACCGGTGCAATTTGGCGCCGGCGGAGTAAGAGATGGCCGAGGCCTCGAAAAAGACCGATCGCGCAACCAAACCCCGCCGCGATCCTTGGATTATCCGTACCTATGCTGGATTCGGCGATGCGCGCCAGGCCAATCAGCGTTTTCTGCGCAATTTGAAGGAAGGCCAGCGCGGTCTTTCTATTGCATTCGATCTGCCCACGCAAAACGGCTACGACGCGGATGCCCCTATCGCGACGGGCGAGGTCGGTAAGGCCGGGGTTTCGATCGCCCATTGGCAGGATATGGAACGGCTCTTGGCTGGTATCCCGCTTGGGCAGATCAACACCTCGATGACGATCAACGCTACAGCGCCGTTTCTGCTCGCGCTCTATCTTGTGGTCGCGGAGCGGCAGGGAGTGCCGTGGAGCGAACTGCGCGGCACTACGCAGAACGATCTTATGAAGGAGTTCGTCGCGCGAGGTACCTCGATATTCAATCCCGAGGTATCCTTCCGTCTCTCAACGGAACTGATCCGTTTTGCCGTCGAGCAGGTGCCGAACTGGAATCCGATCAATTGCTGCGGCTACCACTACATGGAGAGTGGCGCTGGGCCGGCCGAAGAAGTCGGTTATGCCTTCGGCAATGCTCTGATGATTCTCGATGCGCTCCGACCGATGCTCTCGGCTGAGGCTTTTGAGCAAACAGTCCGCCGGATTTCGTTCTTCATCAACAGCGGTATCGAGTTGGTCCCTGAGATTTGCAAGGTTCGCGCTTACTTCAAGCTCTGGCGCGAGCTTTGTCAGAGTGAGTACGGATTCAAAGACGTTGCGTTTCGTGCTGGATGCCAGGTGCGCTCGCTCACGCTGACCGAGCAACAGCCCGAAGTGAACATTATCCGGATCGCGTATGAAGCCCTGCCGGTCATTCTCTCGGCTGATGCGCGGGTGAACGCTCTGCAGCTGCCCGGTTTTCGCGAGGCGCAGGCGCTTCCCGATGAAGCGGAACAATTGATCGGTCTTCGCACCCAACAGGTGCTGATGCATGAGAGTTCTATCGGCGACTACGGCGATATCTTCGCCGGTAGCCACGTAATCGAAAAGCTCACCGATGAAATGGCCGAGCAGGCCCGGCAGATTGCACTCGGCCTGCGCGAGGGTGGCTACACGCGTGCGATCGAATCGGTCGCGTCGCGGCTCACCGGTCTCCTCGTCGAGCGCCAGCGTCGGATCGAAACGGGCGAGATTATCGCGATAGGCGTGAACGCCTTCACCGGGGAGATCGGACTGACGCCCCCTTCAAGCGCCTCGAACGAGGTCGACTCGTCCGCACTCGAACGCGAACGCGCGGAATCGCTGCGCGAATGGCGCACGGCCCGCGATAATACTGCGGTTAGCGAAGCCCGTAATGCACTCGACACGGCGGTGCGTAACAAGGGTCCCGTGATGGACGCGACGATCGCGCTGGCCCGGGCCGGCGGCACCGTTGGTGAATGGACTATCACGATCGAGCAGGCCACTAACGGTCGTTATACGCCGCCGATACTCGATCGGAGTTCGTCGGTCGGCCGCCTCACGGTGCCCACCGCGAAGCATAAGATTCGTATCGCATTGGGAAAGGCGGGGCTCGATGGGCATATCAATGCGGTGAAGTTGCTCGCCCACGCCTGCATGCAGGCCGGGATGGAAGTGATTCTCGCGGGCTTCAAGCAGACACCTGCACAACTGGTCGAAGTCGCACTGCAGGAGGATGCGAGTATCCTGGCTATCAGTAGTCTGGCGGGAGCGCACATCTCGATCGCGCAGGAAGTGATCGAGCGTTTGCGAAGCAGCGATGCGGCCCACGTTAAACTCGTGATGGGCGGAATCATTCCTGAGAGAGATCGCGCACGTTTGCAGGAGCTCGGAGTGCGCGCGGTGTTTACGCCCAAGGACGGCAATCTTGGGGCGATTGTCGAGCAGTTGATTCAACTAGGTAGTGAGGCCGGGGCTTAGGAGGGTGGTAATGAAAAAGTCCAACGCGAGTCGTTTCCTCTGTCGGATTGGTGCGATGGCGGCTGCAGCCGCGATGACATTGGCGGCGCCGGCCTGGTCTGCGCAACCGCGCCCGTGGCTCTGTCGGCAGATTCCGGTCTTTTCCTCCAGCAGCCCGATGACCTGGCAGGCGACCAAACGTGGCGCCGGCCGCTGGCTGGTGATCTTTATGCACTACGATCCGGCGGGTGGTCATGACGGCTTCACAGTGGTTTCGACCAACCCAGTGAACGGTCAGACGCAAGGTTCGCTCGACGCCGGACATTGGTACGCGGTCGCGCAATACGATTCGGGAGGTCACTGGATCTGCCCCGCTAATGCCAGCGCGTCGAGCGCTGGAGCGGCCGGCGCAATCAGCAATTTGTGCTTTGGCGAAGACGACGGTGCCTGCGACGTCAAACTGACCGTTAAATCCTCCGGCAGTTCGGCATCTGCAGCGCAATAATGCTCACTTGAGCATTGCCTTTCAATTCTGAGCATCGCTGCTCAGCAAGGTCTATCGGCTCTTCCGGCAGGACAGAACCGTCCGGCACCGCTCAAAGTTCCGGAATCTAGTCGGTATAGTTCAGCAGGGCTCGTTATAGACTAGTGATTAGAAATTCAGCCAAGGCCTGATTATCTCTCCTCAATCGCATGGGGTCTTTTGACCCCAGAAAATTCTATTGCACTACATCGCTAAAGGTGGAACGTTTACCTTTGCTATTGGTTGATTGTGAGTGCGCTAAACCGCGAGTAAGTATGAGGAGAAGTTTACGCGCCCTATGAGTTTATTGCAGCCGCAAGTGGGGGACTCGATTCTACTGTCAGAGTTGCTGGACGCACCGCGACTCGGACCGATGATTGTGAAGTCGGCCAAGATGCAGCGGGTTGCGAAGACGATCCAGCGTCTCGGTCCTTACAAATCAACGATACTGATTCAGGGAGAATCAGGCAGCGGGAAAGATTTGGTTGCCCGTGCGCTCCATCAGTGCAGCGCCAAGGCCAACGGCCCGTTCATCATCTTCAACTGCTCCAATCTGGTTGATTCGCTCGCTGAGTCGCAGTTGTTCGGTCACGTCAAAGGGGCTTTCACCGATGCGCGCGAAGATTCACTTGGTTACTTCCGCACCGCTGATGGTGGAACGCTCTTTCTCGATGAAGTTGGCGAACTTCCGCCCGCGCTTCAGCCTAAACTGCTGCGAGCCGTCGAGACGCACGAGATACAGCCGGTAGGTTCGTCCCGCAGTTATCAAGTTGATATCCGCCTGATAGTGGCGACCAATCGCGATCTCTCGGCGATGGTCGCGAACAACACCTTTCGGGCCGACCTCTACTATCGGCTCAATGCAATTTCGATCAATGTGCCTCCCCTGCGCGAAAGATTCGAAGAGATTGAGACGCTGGTTGCCTACTTCGCGAAGCTGTTTGCCGGAGAGATCGGCAAGTCTATCGATCGGATCTCGCGATCGGCGATGCAGATGCTGACGGACTATCAGTGGCCGGGAAATCTGCGCGAACTACGTCACGCGATCGAGAGCGCAGTGATGATGGCCGAGAGTAACTGTATCGACATCGACGATCTGCCGGAGTCAGTGCGCACAGCAGCCCAGAACGTTGAGACGGAAGGTTTTTCCGATGGGAATAGCGTTGCGTCCGAACCGCGCGAAATCACCGTCACTGATTACACAGTTGAGGAGAGTGTTGGGTCGCCTGACTCTTATCTGCTCAACGACGCGATCAAATCAGCCCTGATTCGTGCGCTCAGGAAAGCTAACGGTAACTGCCATCTGGCGGCAAAGCTGCTGGGTATCTCGCGCTATACGGTATATCGCATGATGTCCCGTTTCGGTTTGGGACAGGTTAAGAGCTTTCGGGAGATCGGTGCGCGCGACGCGATCGAGCATCAGTCGCTGCTCGCCGCGTCGCAGTCCTAGCTCTCACTATCAGACTCGCCGAAGGGCGCCTGGGGTCTCTTCGGACTCCCGCGCATGCTCGTCTAACGGTCGCTTCTACGTGATTCGCTCGTCCGCGAAGCTTCGTGGTAGGGTTGCGACGAGGCACTAGCAATGAGCGAAGCAAATAAGACGCTCTACGAGCGGCTCGGCGGGTATGACGGAATTGCAGCCTTTGCAACCGACCTGGTCGGACGGCTCCAGAAGGATCCGCAACTGGGGCGTTTCTGGGCGCATCGCGGAACCGACGGTGTTCGTCGCGAGTTGCAACTCCTGATCGATTTTCTATGCAACTGTGCGGGTGGCCCGGTTTACTATCGTGGCCGTGACATGAAGCTCGCTCATGCCGGGATGGGAATCAACGAGAGTGACTGGAGTATCTTTCTAGGTCATGCCGTCGCGGCGATGGATAAGTTCTCGATCCCCGAACGCGAACGCGGCGAGGTCGCATCTTACGTGCAGAGTCTCAAGGGAGAAATCGTCGAGTAGAGATCTAATGGAGGCGGCGTGGAGATCAGGCCCGCGCCGAAAGCACCACTATTGCGGTAACTCGAACCAGCGAGCGTTGTCCACGACGTACACCGAATTCCGCCCGTTCGAAGAACCGGACGTTCCGATGACTTTGGTACCGATGAGTGGCCAATCGCAAGGCATGCTGCCCACAGCGGCCAACTGCCCGTTAACGGACCAGAGATAGGCCCGACGTTTGGTGTCGTAGAAAATGCTCGTGTCGTAAGGCTGACCTACGGAGAGAGGGAAAGTGTAAACCAACGCCGGACGATTGTTAATCGAGGTATCCCAACCCAGGATCATCTTGAGGAACAAGTTGCCGTTGGCTTTGGCGAAGTAAAGACGCCTGGCTGCATTCGGGCCGTTGAAGTCCGTCGTCTTGCTGACGAATATGTTGCTCTGCTCACCCTCAGATAATCCATCGGTGAGAATCGCAAATGAACCCGTGAAATAGTATCCCGTGGCTTGCGACCGGATCGCTTCGCCGCAATAGCACTCCGCCCGAGCTAACCACCAGCTTACCGGATTTGGTCCCCCACTGCGGAGGCGCTTTAGGCCAGACATAATTAGAATTGAGACTGTTTCCCTGTCCTACCATCACCTGCCAATTATTGTCCGTTCCGCCTGGCGCCTCGAAGGTCTCGACCAAAGTTCCGTTAACCAAGGCGCCTGTGGTTGTGGTGCATTGCGCGGTAACCCGTGCGGGCCAGAAAATCAGAAGTGCCAGAAAAACGAGATATATTATACACGTTTGCTCCTCAGAGCAGTCCGGCTGACCAAGCCGTCCGCAAACAGCAAACGGCAACTAACATGCCTTAGGGAGTAACAATCACTAAGACAATAGTAATGCTAGAGAGCCTGCCAGAATTGCATGCTGCTATCTGCTGAGAGGCGCAGACTGGGTTCCGAAAGATGCAGAGCTACCTATCCAAAGGGAACGTTTTCGCAGGGAAGGACCCGCGCGCCTTTCCAAGGGCGCAACGAAGGCGGCGAGTGGTCGGAAGAAATGCGATCACCAATGACCCGCCCGCCGAAGGAGTAGCTCGGTAGAAGCCGCTGGCACTGATGCTCGATGTGGCGCTGATCGTACTCTGGGTTGGCCTGACGGTGACCCGCTTGCGCTTCGGTGCCGAATCAGATGGAGCTAAAGATCGGAGCTACAGCTCATGGCAGCTTGTCGAGTAGGAGATTTAATGGAGGCGGCGAGCGGATTCGAACCGCTGCATCGAGGTTTTGCAGACCTATCCATAGGGGTATTAGACCCGAAAAAATCCAGTAAATGCGGGCCTGCCGAGGTCAACGCCGTCGTTCAAAACCATGAATTTTTACCCCCTTTCTCGGAAAGTTCTCGGACAGTCGGAGCGGTGCCGGAC
>DATKML010000003.1:0-112061 GCA_035541875.1 Binataceae bacterium (SeqCode) | reverse complement strand
GCGAAATTTTATCCAACGATACTGAAACCCATATCGACGTAAACCGTCTGACCCGTCACTCCCGACGACATATCGCTGAGCAGTGCCGTAGCCATCTTGCCTGCTTCGTCAGAGCGCATACCACGCTTGAGGGGTGACCGTGCTTCAACCTCATGCGACATCGTGTGATAGTCGCGAATCGCCGACGAAGCCAAGGTCCTTGCGGGCGCAGCGCTCAGGGCATTAACGCGGATATTTTTGCCGCCAAGATCGAGCGCCAGGTAACGCACGCAAGCTTCCAGCGCGGCTTTTGCTACGCCCATCACGTTGTAGTTGGGGATTGCCCGCACTGCGCCGATGTAGGAGAGCGTCACGATCGAGCCGCCGCCGCGCGCTTCCATCAGAGGCTCGGCAGCGCGCGCCATCGCAACCAGCGAGTAGGCGCTGATATCCATCGCCTTGGCGAAATTGCCGCGGCTCACGCTGAGAAAACGATCCCGCAAATCCTCACGATCGGCAAAGGCGATCGCATGAACCATCATGTCGAGCCCGCCCCATAGCTCTTTGATCTTTGCGAAGACCGCCGCGATCTGATCGTCGTTGGTGACGTCGAGCTCGCCAACGACTTTGGCTCCGATCGATTCCGCCAAAGGCCGGACCCGCTTTTCGAGCACTTCGCCCTGATACGTCAGCGCGATCTCCGCACCCTGCGCGTGCAGTTCCTGCGCAATCGCCCAGGCCAGACTTTTGTCGTTAGCTACCCCGACGATCAGAGCACGCTTGCCGTCTGCAATTCCCATCCGGGAGATACCCCTATCCTTATTAACGTAAGAAAACGAACCAGCCACCGGATCGACTCCGGCGCGACCGTATTCACTTCTCTATCTGCGGAAGCATCTGCGGGGCAAGAGTAGCGGACCCCGTCGGGGGTCGATCCTAGATTTGCACGGTCATGCCATCCGACGCGGTCTCGATGCGAATTTCGTTGGCGCGACGCAACACCTCGCCTCCAACGTGCGTCAGGATCATCCTGCCGACATCGAAGCGTTCGCGCCGCTCCTGCAACTGCGGATAGTTCATGTGAAAGTCGAGGTGGGCACTCTCGAAATAAGTGCACTCGCACAGAAACAGGTCGGCTCCTGCTGCGAAATCGACCAGATGGTCACTCCATCCGCTGTCGCCGGAGAAGACCACCGTTTTGCTGTCGAAAACGATTCTTAGCGCCAACGATGCCTCGCGCCGCATGTGCGGAGTCCGAATCGTTTGAACACGCACCGGGCCGATACGCTTGTTATCGTCGGGTTCGAGCACCACGAACTTGAGCTTGTTACGCAGCCTGGCGAGATCGCCGCGGGTATTGGGAAACATCGTATTGAAGAGCCGCCAAGTGCGCGCTTCAAGACGGCGTGGCCCTGCGATCGTGATCAGCTTTTTGGGCTGGCTCTCGTACAAGTACTCGAGGATCAGGAATGGCAATCCGCCGTAGTGATCGCCGTGCAGATGGCTAATCAGGATGAGATCGAATGAGGCTGGATCGACCTTCATCTTCTTCATGGCGCAGAGCGAGGTCGGCCCCGCCTCCATCAAGATTCGATAATTATTCGCCTCAAGAATATAGCCGGATTGGAAACGACCACCGTTTGCAAAGGCGTCTCCAGTACCCAGGAAGCTAAGTTCGACAACCTTCCCATTCGATAGCGGTTTTGCCATGGCTCCTGTTACTATCACTGAAGAACGTCAGAGCCTAGCCGGAGCGTTTCTAATGAAGCAGATTAAGGTTGGAGTCGGGTTTGGCCTCTTTCGCCTCGGACTACCATCGCCCGATACGATCGTTGAGGTTGCGGAACGCGCGGAAGGATGGGGACTCGATTCGTTCTGGCTATCTGACCACCTTCTGGCTCCCTCAGCCGAACTCGATGTCGTTGCGACGTTGGCGCTGCTCGCCTCTCACACTTCGCGCATCAAGCTCGGGCCGAGCGTCTTCTTGCTCAACCTGCGCCATCCACTGGTTGCAGCCAAGGCCTTCGCGACGCTCGATTATCTCTCCCACGGCCGCATGGTGATGGCGGTCGGCACTGGGGCGAATCTCGCCGACTACGCGGCCACCGGTATCTCAACCGAGGGACGGGGACGCCGCCTCGACGAGGGAATTGCGATCCTGCGCAAGGCGTGGACCGAGTCGAACTTCAGTTTCCACGGCAAATACTTCAACTTCGATAACGTGACGATCGAGCCTCGACCGGTGCGGCGTGAGCACAACTCTTCAGGCACGATAGATCTGTGGGTCGGAGGCCGCGCCGACGCGGCCCTGAAGCGCACGGCGCGCTTCGCAGACGGTTACTTCGCTTCCTTTCAAACGCCCGACGAATTCGCCACCAACCTGGCTACGATTCGTAAGTACGCTGCTGAATTCGGCCGAGCCGATGCTCGAATCGAATCGGGGCTGATCCTGCTGTGCCGTCTGGGTGAGACCAAGGAGAAGGCAATCGAGGAGATGCGCCCGATGCTTGCCTCGCTTGGCCGGGGAGCCGAAGCCTTTGCGCAGCGGACGTTGTTCGGATCGCCCGACGATATTATCCAGCAGCTTGAGCAATATATCGCGCGCGGTCTCGACAAGTTCGTGCTGTGGCCGGTCGCCGAACCGGGGGCCTGGGCCGGACAGATCGAGCTGATCGGACGAGAGATCGCCACACACTACGCTCGCGCCGCGCAAGCCGCCTAAGCGGTCGCTCGTGGCCGACTACGAGATCTTCGAACTAGGCAACGTCCCGCTTCAGTCCGGGGTCACTCTGCAGCGGGCCAAGCTGGCCTACAAGACGTATGGCACGCTCTCACCGGCGCGCGACAACGTCATCGTGATGCCGACCTTCTATGGCGGCACACACACCGAGACCGAATCGCTGATGGGACTGGGGCGCCCGCTTGATCCGGCACGCTACTTCATCATCGTGCCGAATATGTTCGGCAACGGTCTCTCGTCGTCGCCCAGCAATACTCCGCCACCGCTCGATCGCGCCGCCTTCCCACGCGTGACCCTCTACGACAACGTCACCTGCCAGCATCGCCTCATCACCGAGCACTTCGGTATCAATCAGATAAGGCTAGTCGTTGGCTTCTCGATGGGAGCGCAGCAGGCGTTTCAATGGGGCGCGCTTTACCCTGAGATGGTGCAGGCTATCGCGCCGATCTGTGGCACCGCCAAGACCTCTCCACACAACTATCTCTTTCTCGAAGGTGTGAAGGCCGCACTCCTCGCCGACGATGCGTATCAAGACGGCTGGTATGAGCGCCCGCCCGTCAAAGGGATGATCGCGTTCAGCCGCGTCTATGCTGGATGGGTCTTCTCGCAGGATTTCTTCCGCGAGCAGGAATATCGCAAGCTGGGTCTCGCCTCCGTCGATGACGCCACGCGCATGATCGAAGGCTACTTCCGTCAGCGCGATACGAACGATCTGCTCGCGATGCTCGCGACGTGGCAGCATGCCGATATCAGCGCGAACCCGATCTTCAAGAGCGACTTGGCCGCCGCGCTCAGAGCTATCCGCTGCCGCGCAATCGTGATGCCCTGTACGACCGACCTCTATTTTCGGGTGCAGGATAACCGCCTCGAAGCCGCGCAGATGCGGCATGCGGAGCTGCGACCGATCCCTTCGATCTGGGGCCATATCGTGGGCTTGGGGGCGAATCCGCCGGATAACGCCTTTATCGACGCCGCGCTGAGCGAACTCCTTACCTAAACTCGATGTACCGTCCGCAGGGGCATCGTGTGTGCTGCCGTTAAGGGCGGCAGCCCGTTAACGTTGTCGTGTGTTAAGGAGGATGACTGCGATGCGCAAGAACAAACATCGGGAAAGCGATTGCTTTTGAGGCAACGAGTAAACGTCGCCGCGGATTCCCATCGGAGACGCACATGAAGCGAGGCGATCGCTTCGTGCACGGCGACAAGCAACTTGTCGAGAAACTAGGACGTAACGATCTGTGCCCCTGCGGCTCCACACGCCGTTTCAAAGCTTGCTGTTTGAAGAGCGGTCTTTACGACGGCGCGATTCGTAATCACTACTTTTAGGGACTGAAACAAAAGCGGCGGGTATAGTGAGATACCCGCCGCTTGCTTTGTGGCGATCGCTTCGTGGATTACGACAGCTTCATCCAGACGGCCTTGATCTGCGTATACAGATCGATGGCGTACTTGCCGAGTTCCCGGCCGAAGCCTGACTGCTTGTAACCACCGAACGGGGCGATCGGGTCGAGCTGGTTGTAGCAGTTCACCCAAACCGTACCGGCCTTGAGCGTGCGTGCGACCTTGTGGGCGCGCGATACGTCGCGGGTCCATACTCCGGCTGACAGGCCGTATTCCGTCGTATTGCCCTGGAAAACTGCGTCGTTCTCGTCCTTGAAGGCGATCGCTGCACCGACCGGTCCGAAGATCTCTTCACGCGCAATCCGCATCTCGTTCTTCACTTCCGAGAAGAGCGTCGGCTGCACGAAGTAGCCCTTGCGATCGAGCGTCGATCCACCGCTCGCGACCTTGGCACCCTCTTCCAGACCGACCGAGAGGTAGCCCTTCACGCGATCAAATTGCTCGCGCGAAACCAGGGGTCCGATCGTGCTGCTCTTGTCGAAGGGGTCGCCTGCGGTGATACCCTTGCTGAAATTGGCGAGCTTCTCGACCGTCTCATCGTATCGATCACGCTGGACGAAGATACGGGTCCCGGCGCAGCAGACCTGCCCCGAGTTGAAGTACACGCCCATCATCGAAGTCGGCACCGCCTGATCCAGGTCAGCGTCCGGGAAGATGATATTCGGGGCTTTGCCACCGAGTTCGAGCGATACCTTCTTCAGATTGCCCGCCGACGCCTTCAGGATGATCTTGCCGACTTCGGTCGATCCAGTGAACGCAACCTTATCGATCGCTGGATGTTCCGCGATCGAACTGCCTGCGCCCGGACCCATACCGGTGACGATATTCACGACGCCGTCGGGGAGGCCCGCTTCCATCATCAACTCACCCAACCGAAGGGCGGTGAGCGGGGTTTGTTCAGCAGGCTTCAGGATGACCGTGTTGCCGCAGGCGAGTGCGGGTCCCAACTTCCACGCGGCCATGAGCATCGGGAAGTTCCACGGAATAATCTGGCCGCAAACACCAACAGGTTCACGCAAAGTGAAGTTGAAGAAATTCGGATCGGACGGATTCGTCTCACCGTAGATCTTCGTGACCCATCCGGCGTAGTAGCGGAAGGTCTCCGCCGACGCCGGGATATCGAACGCGCGAGAGAAGGTCAGCGGCTTGCCGTTATCGAGTGTCTCCAGTTCCGCGAGTTCATCGGTATGTTGGTCGATGATATCCGCAATCTTGAACATCACGCGGGCGCGCTGATGCGGATTCATGTTGGGCCATGCGCCCTCTTCCAATGCCTTGCGGGCCGCAACGACTGCCTCATCAACGTCGGCCTTGTCGCCCTCGGCGATCAGAGCGAGCACTTCCTCATTGGAAGGATTGATGGTTTCGAAGGTTTTGCCGGATTTGGCGGGTTTCCACTTGCCGCCTATCAACAATTGCTTGGGCCCGCGCAAAAATGCGAGCGCCGCAGAATTCTTCGCGCCTTTAGCGGCACGTTCGATTTGAGGCGTAGCTGCCATGGGTTATCCTCCTGTTCGGACCGTAACTATTTTGCCTAACATATCGCGGACTTCAGGCCAAAGGCACTTCGATGAGGCTAATCTCATAATTGCCCCGCGCGTCGTCCCTGCTTCAATCCTGACGAAATATCTCCTGACTCTGACTGGCCTCCTAGCTCGCTGCGGCAGCTTCGTTTTCGGCGGTCGTTGTGTTTTGGAGAATCCGTTTGAGCAGACGCACCGGCGAAATAGGCAACTCCGTCATCCGCACGCCAGATGCGCGGTACACCGCGTTAGCCGCAGCAGCCGGGGGAGGTACAATCGAGACCTCGCCGACACCGCGAATACCCAGCGGATGCAGCGGATTGGCGACCTCGACCAAAATCGTCTCGATCAGCGGCATGTCAAGACAAGTCGGCATCCGATAGTCGAGCAAACCGAAATTACGCAGCCGCCCGTTGGCATCGTAGACATATTCCTCGTTCAGACCCCAGCCGAGTCCCTGTGCAGTGCCGCCCTGCATCTGTCCTTCGACGTAGCTCGGATGGATAGCCTTGCCGACGTCCTGAGCCATCGTGCAGCGGAGTAATTGCGTCTTTCCCGTCTCCGGATCGACCTCTATATCGACACACATCGCGGCAAATGCGGGGCCGACGTTCTTGGCGTTCAGCGTCGCTCGACCTACGACCGGACCGCCTGTGCGCGGCAACTTGGTCGCCAGCTCTTTCAGCGAGAGCGGTTTGATACCGTCGCCTTCCGCGCTAAAGACACCGTTGCTGAATTTAACTTCCTCCGGTTTCTTATCCCAGAACTTGGCCGCGCGTTCCTTAAGTTGCCGCAATGCGTCATGCGCAGCCTCGAACACAGCCTGGCCGGTGGCAAGCGTAGTGCGACTGCCTCCGGTCACATCGGTGTAGCCGATCGAGTCTGTATCGGAAACGAGCGGACGAACCTCATGCGCTTCCAAACCTAAGACTTCGGCCGTGATCATCGCCATCGAAGCACGCGAACCGCCGACATCGACCGAGCCGGTCATCACGCTTGCAGAACCATCGTTATGGATGTTCACCACGGCCGAGGATTGCAGGCCGGCGTTGAACCAAAAACCCGCCGCGACGCCGCGCCCTCGATTCGGTCCCTCCAGTCGCGACCGATAATGCGGGCTTTCCTTGAGAGCCTGCAGCGTCTCGACAAACCCAATTCGTTTGAAGGCCGGGCCGGCGGTCTGAGCACTGCCCTCCGTCACTGCGTTCATCAAGCGGAAGTCGATCGGATCGATACCGCATTTTTCCGCCAGTTCATCGATTATAGTTTCTGTAGCGAAGGCGGCATTGCTCGCTCCCGGAGCGCGATAAGCTGCAGTCTTCGGGCGATTAACCACTACGTCGTACGCGTCGATCACAAAGTGAGGGATAGTGTACGAGCTGATCATCGTCATCGCCCCGGCGCCGACAGGCGAACCCGGAAACGCTCCTGCCTCGTAGGCCATCCAGATCTCGGCGGCAATGATCTTGCCCTCCTTCGTCGCTCCCATCCGACAGCGGATCTTCGAGCCCGAGGTTGGTCCGGTGGCACGCAACACGTCCGCGCGGCTCATCGTAAGCTTCACCGGGCGGCCGGTCTTCTTCGACAGCAGAATGGCCAACGGTTCCAGATAGATCGTCAGTTTACCGCCGAAGCCGCCACCGATTTCGGCCGGGATAATGCGGATATCGCCCTCCGCCATCCCGAGAACCTGCGCGCTAAGTGAGCGGATCGCGAACGGCCCCTGACTTGAGCAGTAAACCGTAGCGCGACCATCGATGTTATAGATGCCGACCGCATTGTGCGGCTCGACGTATCCCTGATGGACCATCGCCGTGTTGAACTCGCGCTCAATCACGTAATCAGCCGCAGCAAAGCCTTCCGCCAGATCTCCGCGGGTGAACCTGATGTGGTTGGCCACATTCGTAGCCTTGTCGGGACCCTCATCCTTGTTGCGCAGGTCGTCGTGCAGAATCGTTGCATCCGGGCGCATCGCGTCATCGACCGTGCGCACCGTCGGCAAAACTTCGTAATCGACCTCGATCAGACGGAGCGCTTCTTCAGCGGTGTGACGATCGCTCGCGGCGACAGCGGCGACCGCATGACCTTCGTAGAACACCTTGCCGCGCGCCATGATGTTCATCGCGAGGAAGCGTGGATTGACTGGCCCACCTTCTCCAACCTCCTGCGCCGCGCCACCGACCTCGGGGAAATCGGCACCGGTAATAACGGCGACCACACCCGGCAGCGCCAGGGCTTTCGAGTAATCGATCGTCTTGATCTTCGCATGGGCGTAGGGACTGCGCAGAACCTTGCCATGGAGCATCCCGGGAAAAGCGTAGTCGGCACCATATCTGGCGCGTCCGGTGACCTTGTCGGCACCATCGTGGCGGATAGGACGAGTTCCGATGACGCGAAATTGCGGACTTCCGTTGTTACCTTCAGCCATTTTTCGAACCCTTCTAATTGGTAGAGTAGAAGGGAGCGGAAGGCGTAGAGGGGTGCCTACCGCTCCCTTGGGGAACCGAGCACCAAGACCCTGAGCTCCACTCAGACGGGATCCATCTGAATGTGCTTACTGAGCTCCGAGTTGATGCCCGAAAGCTTGCAATTGTTGTGAGGCAATCGCGCAATTGCCGTCGAACGTTTCGCCATCATGACTTACAAGTGCCCGCATGATGGCACAATACCTAACCGTTGTGAATCCGAGAAAAAGCAGAGTGGAAGTCTCCCTATCAGCGCTCCCACTCTGCCCCTGAAGCGGAACTTAGAGTTTCATCCAGACGGATTTGACCTGGGTGTAGAGTTCAATCGAGTGTTTGCCGAGTTCACGCCCGATACCGGACTGTTTGTAACCGCCGAAGGGCGAGATTGAGTCGATATTGTTGTAGCAATTGACCCAAACCGTTCCGGCCTTGAGCGCCCGGGCCACGCGATGAGCCCGACTCACGTCCTCGGTCCACACCGCCGCGGCGAGTCCGTAGCTGGTGTCATTGCCCTGCAGGACCGCATCGTTTTCGTCCTTGAAGGGAATAACTGCGGCGACCGGGCCGAAGATCTCTTCGCGCGCGATCTTCATATCGTTCTTCACATCGACGAAGACCGTCGGATTCACAAAGTAACCCTTGCCGTCACGTGCGCTGCCGCCCGCCGCCGTTTTGGCGCCATCGTTCTTGCCGATATTGAGGTAGCCCTTGACGCGGTCGAACTGCTCCTTCGAGACCAGCGGACCAACGGTGGTCTTGGGATCGAGCGGGTCGCCGGTCTGGACCTTTTCGGTATAGCGGGCCAGCGCGTCGACGAAACGATCATGGAAATCCTGCTGGACGAAGACGCGGGTTCCTGCGCAACAGACCTGCCCGGAGAGCATCGTGAAGCCGAAGACCGAATTCGGTACCGCAGTCTCGAGATCGCAGTCAGGGAAAATCACGTTGGGTGATTTGCCGCCCAGTTCCAGCGAGACACGTTTCAGATTGCCGGCCGAGGCCTGCAGAATAATTTTGCCGACTTCGGTCGAACCGGTGAACGCCACCTTGTCGATATCCGGATGCGTCGCGATCGCTGCTCCGGCGGTCTCCCCGTAACCAGTGATAATATTCACCACGCCGTCAGGGATACCCGCCTCGAGCATCAGTTCGCCGATGCGCAGGGCCGTGAGCGGGGTCTGCTCCGCCGGCTTCAGAATCGAAACGTTACCGCACGCTAGCGCGGGCGCGATCTTCCAGGCCAGCATCGCGATCGGGCCGTTCCACGGAATGATCTGACCGCACACGCCCACTGGCTCGCGCAACGTGTAGTTGAAGAAAGCGGGATCGGAAGGGTTCGTCTCGCCGTAGATCTTCGTGGACCATCCAGCGTAGTAGCGGAAGGTATCCACGGCGCCCGCCACCATGCCTTTGGCCAACGAGATCGCCATCCCGTTGTTGAGCGTTTCCAGCGTCGCGAGCTCGTCGCTGTGCTGCTCTATCAGATCGGCAATTTTGAGCAGGACGCGGCTGCGCTGATGCGGACTCATCGAGGGCCACTTGCCCTCCTCGAACGCCTTGCGCGCCGCTTTGACCGCTTCGTCGACGTCCGCCTTATCGCCCTCGGCCACCAGGGCCAGAACTTCTTCGTTGGCGGGATTCATCGTTTCGAAGGTCTTGCCTGATTTCGACGACACCCATTTGCCGCCAATCAGCAACTGCTTCGGTTTCCGGAGAAAATCCAACACCGCCCGGGACTGTACTCCAGCCGCGGCGCGCTCTACTGATACTACTCCTGCTGCCATTACCTCTCTCCTCTCTATGCCACTATATGTTACAAAAGCTTGTATCATGGCAATTCGCAGCGCGCCAATGGTCGGTCACCACGGCTCCGCAGTAACCCTCTTGGGGAGAAGCTGTGGGGGTCTACTGCGCTTCTTCTATCGCGAGCGTCGTTACCTGACGCACCCACCGCGCATGCCGCTTCTCGTCGGGCACGATGATCCGAAAGGGCCCTTCTTCAGCGGAGAGCGGATGACTGTCCCGGCCGTTAACGAGAAGAACGACCTTATCGGTGAAAGCGGGATCGAGTTCCGGCAGAGCGAAAACCGCCTCGTAGCCGTCGGCCGCGTGGACAACGAGATACAGGCGCATAGCGCGACCGCGCAGATCCTTGCCGAGAGGCGCCTTAGCGCGATCAAGCAACGATGCAAGCGCAACACCGCGATAGTTCGCGTGCACGCCGTGATCGTCGCTAACGTCGATGGATTTTTGGGGCAATAAAGCAATATCCGTCTCAGTCAGGACCAGTGGCTGTCCCACCTTGCCGGTGATTCGGACTTCAGCCTTGGGCGCAGATGCGGTATCCGGATGCTCAACGCCCAAACTCGGGGCGGCGAAAAGCATCAGGAGACAGAGCGCCAACAGGCCACTTTGTCCCCATCGTCTTCGCGTCGCGTGATACCGGGCGATAATCACTGCTCAGTCCTTTTGGATCATCACCTCGGTGGCTTTAATTACGGCCAAGACCTTATCGCCCTTCTTGAGTCCCATCTCTTCGGCGCTTCGTCTGGTGATCACGGACTCAACGATGTTGTCTCCCACTTTGACCGTGATTAGAGCAGTTACGGTTCCGAGTAACACGTCGGTGATTTCTCCCTTAAGATGATTACGCGCACTGAGTGACATCCTTTTTCTCCTATCGCTTTGACTGCAAAACCGAGTGTCTGGTGTGTCTGTGAGATTCTTCCGCTGTAGCCAAGTCGAGCGGCAGAAGGCCTCTTAGGCCAAAAGGCTTTCGACGCGACCCATCTGCGCCGTATCGTAGGCGCACAACTGGCTGATCTCGCGCGCGAGCAAGCTCGAGTTAAGAGCCTCCATCAGTTGTCGGACGGGAGCCGAGTCGAATTCGCGCTCGGGGATAACCAGATCGTAACGCTCCTCGCGCCACGGCTGAAAGCCCAAACCGTAAAGGTCGGCGGCCAGGCGAATCGTGACGCCGGCGTCAGCGACGCCGCCGGCGATCGCCGCGGCGACTTCGAGATGACCGGCAGCAAGTTTGTCGTATCCGCTAATCGTGCGGCCATCGATATCGCTTGATACGAGGACTTCATCGAGCACTGCTCGTGCCCCCGATCCTGATGCTCGATTGATCAGCCTGACTCCGCGTCGTGTCAGATGACTGGCGTCTTTGATGGACGAGTCTGTTCGGGTCGCCAAGCCCAGTTCCCATCGTGCGAAGTTGACCATCCGAAAGCGTTTCGGACCGAAGACCTCACGGGCTGCCGCGACGTTGTATCCCCCGGTCTTGGGATCGCGCAGATGCACTCCGGCGGCATGGGCGCTGCCGTCACGTATCGAGATGAGCGCATCGTGGCTGGAGCCGGGCACCGCCGCTACCTCGATCGAGGGCTGACGACGTGCAAGGTAATCGCGCAGGATCGAGACACCGGGATCACATCCAGCAATCACCAGCGTCGCATCGATTTCACTCCGCGTCCGGAACGACAGTACCTCGACTCGTTTCTGTTTGCTGCTGCGTTCGACCAAACCGCTCGCGGGCGTGAGCATCACACAGGTGGCCGGCACAGGGATCGCAACCAGGCGACCGCCGATGCGCGCGAGCGAAACGCGCGCGGCAACCTCACCGCCCGCGCTATGACCGAGTTCGGCGGTGAGTCGATCCTCGCGATGGCCTCCGAAGAGCGCTTCGACCGTAGTCCCGAGTTCCCCGGCGAGCCGCAACGCGACATCGACACCCGGCTGATAGGTATCGGCCTCGATTGCGCCCAAAGCTTGCCGGGAAATGCCGGCGCGCTTGGCCAACTCAATTTGCGATAGCTCACGCGCCTGCCGCAGTTCACGCAGCTGTGCACCAGAGGACTTTATCGACAAGATGCCACCTCCAATCGTGGGCGGACGGGCCGAGATTCACACTTACTTTTTAGCATTCTTTGGAGGTCGAACTTAAGGATAAGCCATTATTCTTGTCAAATCATTTTCATAATGTCATATACGCGAAACCAAACCAGGGAGGACTCACCAACCTTATGGCGAGAAGACGAAACGGGACCGGTATAGGAGCGGCCTTGGTCTCGGCCGTCGCACTTTTGTTCAGTAGTTGCGCGGCAGACCGAACGCTCTTTCTCAGCAGCGGACCAACACCACGGGTTGAAGACTGCATGATTTTGCAGCAGTCGACGCCGACGAAATTCGTCTGCAACGGCAAGACCTACACGTCGGTGCAGTTAAGCGACATTCGGCTCGGGAAGGGAGCCGACAAGAAGACCCAGTAGCCGCTGGCACAGGTTATCAGTCGGGGGAAGCCACGATTTACAATGATCAGCAGAAAATCTAACGGAGCAGTGAAGGGCGCGCGTTGGCTGGCAACAACGGCCGCGGTCGCATCGATCTTTACGACGATTCCAGCGTACGCGGAGTCGAACGCGGAGTTGCAGGCTGAGGTCAAAGCGCTAATAACAAAAGTCAACGATCTCGAAAAAAAGAATCAGGAACTCGAGGGACTAGCACAGCAGGTCAAGATCATCGACCGCAAGCTCGAAGTTCAGCAGGAGACGACTACCGCTAAACAAACGGACCTCGAAAAGCAGGTCGCTGCGATCAAGCCGGCATGGAAGAGCTATATGGATAACTTCCAGAACAAGTTCCGGCTGGGGATGTTGGCCTATTTCGACTATGCGATGTACACGCGGACCGGTTTTGGGCCGCGCTTTTTGGAAAATCTCAATCCGCCCGGACCCGGTAATAATTACTACAACTCGTTCGATATCAATCGGGCCTATATCAATACTTACTACACACCGACGGATGACTGGACCTTCCGCATCACGCCCGAAATCTACAAAGCGACTGGCGCGCAAAGCAGCAACGCCAGCTCGAACGACAAGAACGGGACGACCACTGGCGTCGGCAGCAATCTCGACGGCAGTATGAACTTCCGCTTGAAGTTCGCGTATGCACAGTACTCGGGTCTTTGGAATAGCGTGCCGACCCTAAAAGGCGGCACCTTTACGATGGGTGCGCAGCAGAACCCGCTCCTCGGATGGGAAGAAGACTTCACGCAGTATCGCTTTGTCTATCTGGCGCCCTGGAACTATCTGGGCCTTTCTTCGAGTGAGATTGGTCTGCAATTCGCCGGCCCGATTAAGCTCGGCGGTGGCGAGACGACCTACTTTGATTACGCTGCGGGCGTTTACGACAACGGCAACTTCAGCACGCCGGAGCAGACCAACACCAAGCAGGTTATGGGACGGCTGACGGCCTATCCATTCGGGTCGAGCTATCGTTTCCAGGGTTTCGGCGTCGGAGGATGGTGGAATTACGGCTGGGGCAATACGACACCCGATCAGTCCGGGCTGACCGGGCCACTGAAGGGTAAGGTTGCGCAATTCGAACGGATTGCCGCGATGCTCTCCTATGCTACGGAGCAATGGAACCTCCTTGGTGAGTTCGATTACGGCAAGAACGCCTTCCAGGTGGGTAACCTGTTCTCGGGCAGCGGTCCTCAGGATGCGTTCGGTACGCCCACCGGGCCTGCCGTTACAAAAGCCGGGGCCTTCGGCAATACGGGAACCGGTGGCACCGCCTCATGCGCGAAGACTGCTTGCTACAGTGTGTACGACACGTATGGCCCTCAGACAGCGGTCTACAACGCGCTGTTGAACAACGGCCGGACGCGTCAGGTCGGAGTCGATTTCCTTGGTCGCTACCATATTCCGGGGACCAAGTTCTCGCTCTTCGGTGTGTTCCAGTGGATGATGCCGAACGACAACGTGCGCGGGAATGATCCGCTCGATTTCCAACGGGTCGTGGCGGGTGTGAGCTATCAGTACAACGAGTACATGCGCTTTGCGCTGGATAGCCAGAACCTCCTTTTCTATCACAATCAGGAAAGCATGCCGATCGCATCGGCGGCGAGCTACAACTACGTGCCTGGCAGCAGCTTCAATGGACGCCTGTTACCAGACAAGGCAACCACGAAGCCATTTGCATACAACGGTACGATTCCGTTCCTGGTGCCGCGTGATACGCACGCGATCTTCCTCAACATGGAACTGAGTTACTAACAACCGACGATGGGCGAGCTGTGAGGTTCGCCCACCGTCTAACGGCAAACCTTATCCTTCATAAAGAGAGCAGCTAATGAAATCCCGAAACCGCGATCATCGTTCCGGCCTCTGGGCCGCTATCGTCTCAGCATTCTTCATATTGTTCGTATTGTGGCCATCGGGCCAAGCAGCGGCGGAGGAGATTACTGTAGCAGCAGCCTCCGACTTAACTTTCGTGTTTCCCGAGATAGTCGCGCGGTTCCAGAAGGAGACCGGCGATACGATAAAGGCTTCCTTCGGTTCGTCGGGGAACTTCTTTTCGCAAATCCAGAATGGTGGCCCCTTCGACCTCTTTTTCTCCGCCGATATTGGCTACCCCAGGAAGCTACAGGACGCGGGTTTAGTCGAGGCCGATACTTTCTACGAGTACGCCGTGGGCAAACTCGTAATTTGGGTGCCGAGCCCTTCGGCCCTGGACCTGAAGAAAGGTCTGGCGGTACTCACCGATCCGAGTGTGCACAAAATCTCGATTGCGAATCCCGAGCACGCGCCCTATGGTCGTGCAGCAGTCGCGGCGTTGAAGCATGAAAACATCTACGACAAGGTCAGTGGCAAACTCGTGATGGGTGAAAATATCTCGCAGGCGGCGCAGTTTGTGCAGTCCGGTAATGCCGATATCGGCTTGCTGGCGCTCTCGCTGGCATTGGCGCCGAGCCTGAAGGAGAAGGGCCGTTATGAACTCGTGCCGGCGTCGGACTATCCACCACTCGAACAGGCGGCCGTGGTGCTGAAGGCATCGCAAAAGAAGGAAACGGCAAAGAAGTTTCTGGCCTTTGTTAAGACACCGGCGATCGTCAGCCTGATGAAAGACTATGGCTTTACGATCCCTACCTCCGGGAGCGGGAATTGATCGGGTGACACGCTGATGAATTGGGCCGCGATGACTCTGACCCTGAAACTTGCCTTCGTCGTATGCGTGACGCTGCTGGTAATCGGATTGCCGCTATCTTACTGGCTCGCGTACACGCGCGTGCGATGGAAGTTTCTGGTCGAGTCAGTCGTGGCCCTTCCGCTAGTGCTCCCACCAACCGTGCTTGGCTTTTACGTCCTGATAGCGATGGGACCGCACAGCCCCTTCGGTCGCCTCTACCAGTCGTGGATGGGACACGGTTTGCCATTCACCTTTGAAGGGCTGGTAGTAGGCTCCGTTCTTTACAGCCTCCCGTTCACCGTTCAGCCGATCACCAGCGCGTTCTCGTCCGTTGATTCGACTTTGCTTAACGCCTCGGCGATACTCGGCGCCTCGAAGCTTCGGACCTTCCGGCGGATCATCATGCCGCTCTCTATCGGCGGAATCGTAACCGGATTGGTGCTGACGTTCGCGCATACACTGGGCGAGTTCGGCGTCGTCCTGATGGTGGGGGGAAATATCCCGGGGGTCTCGCAAACCATCTCGATCACGATCTATGACAATGTGCAGGCGCTCGATTATGCGACCGCGAACCACACGTCGCTGGTGCTTTTGGCGGTGTCCTTCGCGACACTCTCAATTCTTTATGCGCTGAATCGACGGGCAGGTGCAGGATGGCTCGTGCAGCAATAGCTCGACAATCCCTAAAGATTGCTCGACTCCCGTGTGCTAATAAAACCGTGCATGGCGACGCGCGCGACTTCGAATTTGCTTTCGGTTCGCCTGCGCAAAAATCTCGGGAAAGACTTTTCGCTCGACGCTCAGTTTGAAGCGGGACCCGGCTTCACGATCCTTTTTGGTGCATCGGCGGCGGGTAAGAGCACACTACTCAACTGTATTGCCGGGTTGCTTCAACCAGACGATGGCGTTCTGTCGATCGGGTCGCGGACCCTGTTTGATGATACGCATCGCATCAACGTACCGGCGCGCGATCGTTCGATCGGCTACCTGTTTCAGAATCTCGCCCTGTTTCCCCATCTGACGGTGGAAGAAAATATCGAATACGGGCTGGCGAAGTTGGCAGCGCCCGCACGACACGATCGAGTGATGAGCCTGGTCACCACCCTCGGCATTTCCGATCGACTGAATCGCAGACCCAGCCAACTCTCCGGCGGCGAGCGGCAACGCGTTGCTCTCGCGCGTACGCTGGCGACTGACCCTGTCTTACTGCTCCTCGACGAACCGCTGACTGCGCTCGATAATCCGACCAAATCCGCTCTTCTGAACGATCTGCGAGCATGGAACGTCAGCCATCAGATTCCGATCCTGTACGTTACGCACTCAGTACCCGAGGCGTTTGCCCTCGGCGAACGCGTGCTTGTGATCGATCGCGGCAGGATTATCGCACACGGGACTCCGCAGGAAGTTCTTGCCGCTCCGAGCCAGGAGCTGATCGCGAATCTCACAGGCTTCGAAAACATCTTCGACGCTAAAGTGGAATCCGTAAACAAGCAGCAGGGCACGATGCATTGCCATCTCGGCAAAAGCGCTGTCGGCCTTGAGGTGCCGCTCGCACGATACGAATCCGGTGATTTTGTTCGGGTTGCAATCAGGGCTGGCGATATCATGATCGCAACGGCCAAACCGCTCGGCCTGAGCGCCCGCAACATCTTTAAGGCTCAACTGGTCTCGATGCGGATTGAGGGCACGACCGCAATCGCGAATCTCTCGGCCGGATCAGATGTCTATTTCGAGGTCCATCTGACGCCCAGTGCGGGGTACGAGTTGCAACTCGAGAGTGGTCGCGAGGTATGGCTAGTGATCAAGACTTACTCGTGTCATCTCGTGAGCCGCGACGCCACCTAGATCGCGATCACTTTTGATCCCGCAGAACGTTGCGACGGATTTTTCCGGTCGCGGTTTTCGGTAGTTCGGAACGGAACTCGATCCAGTGCGGATGCTTGTATGGAGCTATCTTGGTCTTTACGAATTGCATCAACGTATCCGCGAGCGCCGGCGATGCGGATGCGGGATCTTTCAGCACCACGTAGGCCTTAGGCTTGATGAGCCCGTCGACATTGGAGTGCCCAACTACGGCTGCTTCCAGCACCGCCGGATGAGCTATCAGCGCCGATTCAACCTCGTATGGGGAAACCCACACGCCGCCGACCTTGAGCATATCGTCGCTGCGGCCTGAGTAGTGATAGTAGCCGTCCGCATCACGGAAATACTTATCGCCGGTGCGGAGCCATCCGTCGACAAACGTGCGACTTGTGGCTTCCGGATTGTTCCAGTATCCCACACCAATCGAAGGGCCACGGCACCACAGATCGCCGATTTGATCGGGTGCCGGTTCCGCACCATGCTCATCGCGAATTTTTACTTCGTAGCCGTCAACTGGCTTGCCCGATGTCCCGTACCTGACGTCGCCGGGACGATTACTGATGAAGATATGCAGTGCTTCGGTCGAGCCGATTCCGTCGAGAATCTCGACACCGAAGCGCGTAAACCATCGCTCCGCTAATGCGAGCGGTAGAGCTTCCCCCGCTGACATGCACAGTCGTAACTTATCGAACTTGCCACTGCCTTGACTTTCCGCAGCCGCAAGCATCGCTCCGTAGAGCGTCGGGAAGCCGAAAAACGCTGTAACCTCGCGCTCCAGCAGCGTCGCCAGCACCACCTCAGGCGTCGGCCGATCAGGCAACAAGATCGCAGTCGCACCGGCATGCAACGTGAACGTGCTCGAATTGCCTAGTCCGTAGGCAAAAAACATCTTTGAGGCAGAAAAAATTACATCGTGTTCATTAAGTTCCAGCACGCCGCTGCCATACAACTTCGCCGTGCTGACCAGATCTTCATGCCGATGGATTACGCCTTTGGGTCCGCCGGTGCTGCCCGATGAGTACAGCCAAAAGCCTACATCCTGCGACGAAATTGGTACTGCATCGAGCCGATCGCCACTCCCCGCCAGTGCCGCTTCCAGAGAGGCGTAGAGATGCGCTCCGTCTCCTTCGATAAGAACCGCGGCCCGATCAACGAATTCCATCAGCGCTGCTTCGCATCGGGACAAGAGTGGCACCGAGACGACCATCGCGCGCGGACGGCAATCCGCGACAAGATAATGATAATCCTCGGGCACCAGCAGCGTGTTCACAGGAACTGGGATTGCGCCGATCTTCAGCGCGCCGAAGAAGACGGCGGGAAAGAAGATCGAATCGTTCATGCAGAGCATCACGCGATCGCCGCGACTGACGTTGAGGCTCCGCAGCAGATTCCCGGCCTCATTCACAAGCCGCGCCAACTCGGCATAGCTGTGCGGCCCGGTCGCATCGATGAAGGCAGCCTTAGCGCCGCGACCTTCGCTCAGATGGCGGTCGATGAAATGGCTCGCAGCGTTGGACTCGTCGCTCACCGCTCTCTTTCTCCTGTGATCGGTTGCGCCATCAGCATTATGGCGTCGGCGGCTCGAATGCAAGATAATGCATCAGGAAGATGGTCGAGCGTAAAACCCTGAAAGCACGTCCTTTGCAGATGCCCGAAGCCTCGAGCGATACGGATTTTCTGGCTACTCTTGGCGGCCGAGTGCGAGACGCGCGTGCGCGTCACGGCATGACGCGCAAGATGCTCGCGCGCGATTCGGGAATCTCCGAACGTTACCTGGCTGAGATGGAGGCTGGGCGCGGCAATTTCTCGATCATGATGCTGAAGAAGCTCGCGAGCGCGATCGATGTGCCCTTGGGCGAACTGGTCGACGATCAAGCTCCTCCTATGCCGGAATACACGCTTATCGCGCAACGGCTGCGTACTTTACCGCCGAAAGACTTGAACGAAGCCGGTGCGCTTCTCGCCCGGCGCTTCGGGCGGTGTCGCGATCGTGGCGAGCGTATCGCGTTGATCGGCCTGCGCGGCGCGGGCAAAAGCACGCTGGGCTCCATGCTCGCAAAAGATCTCGGTTACCAATTCTTCGAACTCAGCCACGAGATTGCGGCGGTGGCGGGCGTCAGTATCGAGGAGATCTTCGAGCTCGAAGGACAAGCCGGTTATCGGCGTCATGAGCTGAGGGCCCTCAGGCAAATCGTCGGGCGGCGTAAGCCCCTCGTCTTTGCGGTGGGTGGTGGGCTGGTAGCCGAACCGGCCGCTTTCCAGTTCCTGCTCGATTCCTGTTACACGGTCTGGCTTCGGGCGACCCCGCAAGAGCACTGGGAGCGCGTGATGCGCCAGGGCGACTATCGGGTCAGCGCGGATACTTCCCCTTCGGCGGCGCTGGCCGATATGCGGCGAATTCTCTCGCAACGGGAGCCGCTGTATGCGATGGCCGACGCTACCCTCGACACGAGTGGCAGAACAGTGCGTCAATCGGCCAAGGAACTCACGACCTTGATCGGAAAGGCAGCCCAATTGGAACATGCAAGATAATGCTTGCAATCGAAGATGACCTGCATTATCTTGCAGCTTAAACGGACCTCAAAGATGATCGATTTTCAGACCAGCCCGGATCGTTACCGGCATTGGAAACTACGTTGCGACGGACGTATCGCTACGCTCGTGCTCGATGTCGACGAAAATGGCGGGATTGTACCCGGCTACGAACTCAAGCTGAATTCCTACGACCTGGGTGTCGATATCGAGCTTTACGACGCGACCCAACGGCTGCGCTTTGAGCATCCGGAGGTCGCCGCCGTGATTATCACGTCGGGCAAAGAGCGGGTCTTCTGCGCTGGAGCCAATATCCGGATGCTCGGGCAATCGGACCACGGCCTGAAGGTGAACTTCTGCAAATTCACCAACGAAACCCGCAACGGTATCGAGGATGCATCCAACTTCTCCGGCCAGCGCTATCTGACCGCGATCAACGGTTCCTGTGCTGGCGGTGGTTACGAATTGGCGCTCGCCACCGAACATCTCGTGATGGCCGATGACGGCTCAACGAGCGTTTCACTGCCGGAAGTTCCTCTACTGGCCGTGCTCCCGGGTACCGGCGGACTGACGCGCCTCGTCGATAAACGGCACGTCCGGCGTGACCTTGCCGACTTTTTCTGCACTACCGAAGAAGGCGTACGTGGCAAACGCGCCGTCGAGTGGCGGCTCGTCGATGAGATCGTACCGCGCAGCCAACTGATCGAGGTTGCTCAACGGCGAGCACAGGAGTTGGCAGCACAATCGTCCCGTCCGGCGGACGCTGAGGGCATTGCTCTGCGGCCGCTGGATCGAAGTATCGCAAACGATCGCATCACGTACAGCCATGTGGAAGTGGAAATCGATCGCGAGCGAGCGCTGGCGAATATCGCGATTAAGGGTCCGGGGGAGGCGGCTCCGTCCGGAACTGGTGCGCTCGACGGAATCGATGATTCGTTCTGGCCGTTGGCGTCAGCGCGCGAACTCGACGACGCGATTCTCTATCTACGCTTTAACGAACCGGAAATCGGCACTTGGGTTTTCCGTACCAACGGCGATGGCCGCCTAGTCGACAGCTACGACCAGCTGCTCGCACGCAATGCCGATCATTGGTTGGCGCGCGAGATCACGCTGTACCTCAAGCGTGTCTTAAAGCGAATCGATCTGAGCGCACGATCGGTCTTTGCCCTCATCGAACCCGGCTCCTGCTTCGTCGGAACTCTGCTCGAAGTCGCGCTGGCTGCCGATCGTTCATACATGCTGGCCAGCACGCGCGAAGGTGAAGAGTTACCTGCCGCCCGGCTGCGTCTAAATCAGATGAATTTTGGTCCGTTGCCAATGAGCAATGGCTTAACCCGCCTAGCTACCCGGTTCATCGGCGACGAGACTCACGCGGAAGATTTGCGCAAACAAATCGGCCAAGACCTCGATGCGGACGCCGCGCTGGAATTAGGACTCGTGAGTTTTGCGCCCGACGATATTGATTGGGAGGACGAGGTGCGTCTGGCGCTCGAAGAGCGCGCCGCTTTCTCGCCCGATGCACTCACGGCGATGGAAGCGTCACTGCGCTTTGCCGGCCCCGAAACGATGGAGACCAAGATCTTCGCGCGTCTCTCGGCATGGCAAAACTGGATTTTTCAACGCCCCAACGCAGTCGGCGCTGAGGGCGCACTAAAACGCTACGGCAGCGGCCAACGGGCCAGCTTCGATCGCCGGAGGGTATGAGATGGCTATCAATTACTCAGAGCGCATTCCGAACAATGTGAATCTCGCGGATAATCGCCGCCTCCAGCGCGCCCTCGAAGATTGGCAGCCGCGCTTCCTCAACTGGTGGCGGGAGATGGGTCCTGAAGGCTTTCAAAGCCGCGAGATCTATCTGCGTACGGCTATCTCCGCCGATGCCGAAGGATGGGCCAGCTTCGGCTATGTGAAAATGCCGGATTATCGATGGGGTATCTTCCTTGCCGAGCGCGAACCCGATCGCCAAATCGCCTTCGGCGATCACGTTGGCGAACCGGTTTGGCAGGAAGTGCCTGGGGAGCATCGCGGGATGTTGCGACGGCTGATCGTCACTCAAGGCGATACCGAACCCGCGTCGGTTGAGCAGCAACGCCATCTCGGAGCCACTGCGCCGTCGCTCTACGACCTGCGCAACCTGTTTCAGGTGAATGTCGAAGAGGCGCGCCATCTGTGGGCGATGGTCTATCTGCTGCACGCCTACTTTGGCCGCGACGGACGCGAGGAGGCCGATGCGCTGCTTGAGCGCCGCTCCGGCAATTCCGACCATCCGCGGATCCTGGGAGCGTTCAACGAAAAGACCCCCGATTGGCTCTCCTTCTTCATGTTCACCTACTTCACCGATCGCGATGGCAAGTATCAGCTCGCAAGCCTCGCCGAGTCAGGCTTCGATCCCTTGGCCCGCACCTGCCGTTTTATGCTCACCGAAGAAGCTCATCATATGTTCGTCGGTGAGACGGGGGTTGGACGCGTTGTCGCTCGGACCTGCGAACTGATGAAGCAGTATCCGGGCGCCAAGGTCGAAGAGTACGGCGGAATCGGGCTGGAACTCCTCCAGAAGTACATCAATTTTCATTATTCGGTCTCGCTCGATCTCTTCGGCTCGGAGATCTCAACGAACGCGGCAAACTATTTCACAGCAGGATTAAAAGGACGCTTCCGGGAGAGCGATCGCTCCGACGATCATCGCCTGACCACGCAACATCACAAGATTGCGCATTGTGTCGGCAGCCGGATTGTCGAAGAAGAACAGCCGTCGCTGAAGGTGATCAACGAAATTCTGCGCGATGACTACGTCGGCGATTCAGCTCGCGGCGTACTCCGATGGAATAAGATCATCGAAAACGCCGGTATCGACTTCGAACTCAAGTTGCCCCATCGCGGCTTCAATCGCCGCATCGGTGATTTCGCCAGCGTCAAAGTCTCGCCCGAAGGCGCGATAATCTCGGAAGACGAGTGGAATAGCCATCTCAAGGACTGGCTGCCGACCGATTCGGAAAGAGCTTACGTAGGTTCTTTGATGAAAACGGAGACCGAGCCTGGGAAGTACGCCGGATGGCTCGCTGCGCCCGCGCGCGGCATCAATCATCAGCCGCTCGATTTCCCTTACGTCAAGATGGGTGAGTAAAACCGCTGGCTAAGCTTCGGCTGCCGTCTTGTCGGCGGCGGGACGTTTCGATTGCGATCGCGGTGAGCGAGTTTTCTGGACTCCACCCTGATTACGACTGAGACCGCCCCAGAAGATTTGGAACACTTGGCTAACAGCCTGAGCGGCAGTCACGCTTGAGGTGGCAAGAAAATCGGGCTGGATCATCCGATTGATCGAGGCGATTAGTGCCTCGGCAGCGACGCGCGGCTCGATACGACGGAACAGCTGTTCCTTTTCGCCGCGCTTGATTGCTCGCCCAATAGCGTCGGCAAGCTTACGTTGGAAGCCCTTTACCAGCTTGATACCCGCCGGGAAAAGCTGAATATCGCGGAGATAGATAGGAGACATTCCTTCAAGCGACGCCACGATCGCTTCGACGCTTGCCATCAATGCCGCTTCGGTATTGGGAGCGCTATCGATTTGCGCAAAGAGCGAACCCTCAAGCCGTTCGGTGCGTCGCTGCAACACGACCTCGAAAATCCGATCACGACCTGCACCTATTTCATACAGTGTGCGCTTCGAGCAGTGCAGCCGTTGGGCGAGCACGTCGGTGGTGAGATGAAGAAACCCTTCCTCGCAGAACAACTGCTCGGCTGCATCGAGCAGGCGTTCGAGGTGCTCGGAAGAGCGCGGCTTGGGGGGGCGTGGGACCATCGGCGTCCGGGACCAGATTTAATAGTTTAATAGGCGATCAGCCGGTTCATACACAATGATTTGACTTGCGGTTGGTACGGATGGTAACGTTCGCGTACCAACAACGTAGTGTCCAGCTGGGCCGCCACTCTATGGGCGGACCGTGGCAGGGAGACCGACTGATGGTTCGGCATAATCTGGCTTAAGCACCATACCCCAAGCATTTCCATCGACCCTGAGTCTGCGGCGGCATGCCTCTGTTAGGAGTGCTGTAAAGTCGACGTTCTAGGGGCCTTGGCTTCTTCCCCGAACACAAGGCCCCGTCCCCAAGACGAGCGGCCCAGCTTACTCCCCAGAGGCATGCCGCAGGGTCTTCCTATAATTCTTTTCAACAAAAAGAGAAAGCGCCACAAGTCGATTAGCAAGGTCTCCCGCTTAATTTAAGCCAAGCTAATGTTAAACGGATAATGCTGATTCTTGGGCGCACGTTCCTCGCATCCGGAGCCATCCGTTCCGGCGTTTAGGACCGCTGATCTAGCTTTCAACCCCTGCCATGTTACTTTTGAAGCCGCTTTCCATCGCTTCGGTGGCCTTACGCAAATACATGATCCCGCCGTCGACCTCGGCTTCGGTTAATTGTTCAACGATCCGATGAATCATGCGGCGCCCTTCCGCCACCATCATTTGAACAAATTTCTCACCCTTGGCAGTCAGTAGAACCTGCTTCTCCCTGGCCGACTCAGGATCTTCAATAATCTTGAGCAGGCTGAGCGGCGGTCGCGACATCCCTCGAAGGGCTTTGGTGATGGCGGAACTGCTGACCTCGAACCAGGTCTGGAGGAGCCTCTCGATCTCTTTGCGGCGCATCTGCCGTCGATCAACACCCTCCGAATGGATTAGCCACAAAATCGCCGTCTGCTTGCGCGTCAATTGGCCATTGCGCATAGCGTCTTCGAAGGCGATACCCGTCTTGTAGTGCACTGGATAGAAGAGTTCGAGGAGCTCGGTGACGCGTTGTTCGCTGCGATCTGCTGGGGAACTAACTGATTCCATACTGCATCCCTTTTACCTGCAATCCGCAGCCGAAACAATTTCCATCCGACATTATTTTTCAGTTTATCCGAATGGGAGTAAACCATCTGCGGAGGCATGGAACCACGTTTTTCCAATCAGAAAAGCTTGGAATTTGACTCGGCAAGACTCAATAGAGAGCAACTAGGACGTGCTCTGATTTGCGCCAATCTGGTATCTTGACAGCCTATTATTATCTAATTAGTATTCGGCTCAACTCAGAAAGTCTTGGGGGAGGATGTATTTTGAACATCAATAAGGCATGGATAGCCGGAATCGCATTGACGCTTGCGGCGTCACCCGCCTTGGCTGCTCACGGTCATGGAAAAGGCGGTCACTCGACTAGTTCGTGGAACTGCCACGGTGGTGGGGGTGGGGTTTTCTCTCTCGCAACGCTGAACGGACAGTACGAGTTTGAGGCGACAGGCTTTGCCGACGACGGCAAGCCCGGAGAGGTCACGGTCCTCGGCACTCTGACCTTCGACGGCAACGGGAACGTCTCGAATGGCAACCTGATCCTGACGCATGCGGATAGCGTGCAGGCTTCCTGTGCGGATTCCTTCGATATTGGCGGAGCAGGCGGCGCGCCGACCGGAAACGGAACCTATACCTTTAATAATCCGGGGAGCAGCCCAGGGCTTTTTTCGATGGTGTTGCCTTTAGTTCCCAACGCCAGCGCGACTCCGCCGGTCGTAAATGCCGGATCCCTCAACTTCGGTATTCTGGTGGCAAGCCCCGATGGAAAGAAAGGCAAAGTTATCGAGACCGACAACGGAACCCTCTCGGGCGTGACCGTCTGCGGGACTCCGATCACCGCTTTGAGCCTCAAAGGCAATCTCAAGCAACTCGGATGGGGTGGCGGAGAAGACTAATCTCTACCTGATCAATTTCGTCATTCGAAGAGGGCGATGCGACCGCATCGCCCTTTTTTATCTTTCGCACAGATGATCGTCTAGGAGGCTCTCGGGTTCGATCCCGTGTCCTGCTAGGATGCCCGTTGTCTGCGAATCCGAAGCTCCGATGCAGTTCCCAGGGACGAAAATTATCGATCGCTATGTCGCGCGCGAAGTTATCGCTCCGTTCGCGCTAGGTGTTCTTTTGCTGACCTTCGCACTGGTAACGGGCCGATTGCTGAAGCTCACCGAGATGGTCGTGAATCGCGGCGTGACGCTGAGCGACGTCATGAGCCTTATCGGATGTATCATGCCCGCTTTTCTCGAACTCACGTTCCCGATGGCGGTATTGCTCGGGGTACTGATGGGTTTCGGGCGGATGTCGGGGGATCGGGAGCTGATCGCGGCGCGTGCTTGCGGGATGAGTCTGTACCGCCTCTCGATTCCAGTACTCCTCGTAGCCGGTGTGGTGTATGCGGTCTCGAGTTGGCTAGCCTTTTCGGTCCGACCGTGGGCCAATTCGCTCTTGCGGGAGAAGCTCTTTGAACTTACGCAAACGCGCTCAACGGCGGGTTTGAAGGAAAAGGTCTTCAACCGCAATTTTCCGGGATTAGTGGTTTATATCGATCAGGTCTCGAACTCGGACGAGAGCCTGCACGGCGTGATGATCTCCGACGCGCGCGATCCGAAGCAGCAAAATACGATCATTGCGCGCAATGGATTACTGATTCCAGATCGCGCCGCGAAATCTCTCACATTACGCCTCTTCGACGGATCGCTGTTCGGTGTCGATAACACCAACAACACGAGTCATGTGACCAGCTTCAAGACGTACGATCTCAGCGTCCATCCTGAGGAAGGTCTAGGACTTCCGGCAGAGGATCCCGAGGAGATGAGTGTCGGCGCGCTGCGTGATGCTATCGCGAAAGCGCGAACTGCAGGCAAGCCGGACCGCGATGCCGAAACCGAGCTAGCCAGCAAGTACACCGTCCCATTCACCACCTTATTGTTTGCCCTGATTGGTATTCCCCTCGGACTCAAGCCTGCCCGTGGTGGCCAAGGCGAGCGCTTCGGCGTCGCCCTCACGCTCTTCTTTCTCTATTACTCGCTGATGCGCGCGGCTGAAGCCCTCGCACAACGCGGCGAAATGCCTGCTCTCGTCGCAATGAGCCTCCCCGACGCGCTCTTCGCAATCGTCGCTGCGCTGCTCTTCCTGCGCGCGGCCGCCGACAAAGGAGATCAGGGGCGCGGCGTGGTCGACTTCCTGTGGGATTTTATCGAGCAGTACAACAAGCGGCGTGAGGTCCCGGCATGAGCGCACGCCCGCGATTGTCGCCAACAATGGATCGCTTCCTAGGCGGTCAATTTCTGGGGCCTTTTTTCGTCTGCCTGGTTGGTTTCACGATCGCTTATCTGCTTGGCGATATGTTCGATCGCTTCAAGGATCTGATCCATTACGGTGGTTTCGGACTTCTCGGACTCGCTTACTTTGCCCTTAAAATTCCTCTCATCATCTCGCAACTTTTACCGGTGGCCTGCCTCGCGGGAGTCTTGCTGGGTTTCGCCATCTTGAATCGGTCGGGCGAGGTATTGGCTTGCCAGCAGCTTGGGATTAGTCGACTGGAGATGGCCGTGCCGGTGCTTGTTATCGCCGGCGTGATCGCGATCTTCAATTTCGTGCTGAACGAGACGCTGGTTCCGATTACGACGCGTCAGGCCCGCTATCTCTATGAAGTCGAGTTAAAGCGCCGCGAGTTAAAGGGCGTCTTCGCCCATCAGCGGATATGGGTTCGCGAGCGCGGCGGTTTTATTTCCGCCGATCGTTACGACGCGCGGACTTCAACCCTGCGCGGCGTCACGATCTACCAACTCGATAACAACTACGCGCTGCGCGATATCGAGCATGCGGTATCAGCCAAATGGAACGGCTCTGGATGGGTCCCGGAAAATCCGACTACCTTTCGTGTTGAGCAGAACGGGCAAATCTCGCCTCTCGACCACTTCAGCGTGTTCGGCCAATCTCTGAAACCCACCGATTTGAGTCTGCTTAAGCTTGATCCAGAAGAATTCAGTCTTTGGGAACTCGATCGTTATATCCGGAGCCTGCGCAGGAAGGGCCTGGACCCGGGCGGCTACATGGTGGATCTCGATTTGAAGTATGCGATGCCGCTCGCATGCGTGATCATGGTCGCGCTGGGCATCGCACTCAGTCTCGATCCGCTCCCGCGCAGCCTGACGCTGGGGCGGAGCTTTATTCTCGCGATCGCGATAGGTTTCGGCTACTGGCTCTCCTTCGGGCTGACGTCATCACTCGGGCGTTCCGATATCATCCCGGCGTGGGTCGCGGCCTGGACGCCCAACATGATCTTTACCGTCCTTGCTTTCGCAATCTTCCTCTTCGGTGAGGAACGATAGATCTCGATAGAAATCGACCACGCAACGCCCGAGAGACCCCTCGCACCCACGAGAGAGTCTCCGTAGCCATAGAAGTCGGTTATGGAGTACTCTTTAGTGACAGGCAAAGATATGGCCGACCAAGCTGTCATCGCCGTCGATCAGCGGGTGCACGATTTTCTGCAACTGGCTCGGGTTGCCCATCTGGCGACTGCCGATGCATCCGGAACCCCGCATAACATTCCCCTCTGTTTCTGGGTCGAAGACGATAACCGCCTCTATTTCGTGGTCGACGAAAAGCCCAAGCGCGTGTCGGGCACGAGGATCAAGCGGATGCGTAATATCGCCGAAAACCCGCGGGTCGCTTTGGTGGTCGACCATTACGAGGAGGATTGGTCGTCGCTCGCCTATGTACTGATACACGGCCGCGCCACCGTGGTAGAAGATCCTTCGGAATATCTGATGGCTCTGCGCGGGTTGCGGGCCAAGTATCCCCAATATCGCACGATGACCTTGAACCCCGAGCAGAATCCGATCGTGCGGATCGACCTTGAGCGCATCCACTCTTGGGGTCGGCGCTTTCAGGCCGAATAGATCTCGATGGGCCGCATCGAAGAGATCGCACAGGCACTGCGGGAGAGTGGCCTTGAGGGATGGCTGCTTTACGACTTTCGCCTCAGTGATCCCCTCGCCTACCGGATTCTGGGTCTCCCGGAGACCGGGCTAGCGACGCGCCGATGGTTCTTTTTCATCGGGGCCGACGGAACCTCGCGGGCGCTCGTGTCAGCGGTCGAGGCTCATCGCCTCGATGCTATCCCCGCTTCCGAAAGGGTCGTCTATCGATCCGAGCAACAGATGATCGCCGGCTTGAGTAGAATCCTCAGCGGCAAAAACCGCATCGCGATGAATTATTCGCCGCGCTGCGCCATCCCTTACGTCTCGCGCGTCGATGCAGGCACGATCGAACTCGTTCAGGCGCTCGGCGTGGAAGTGGTAAGTGCCGCCGACCTGATTCAGCGCTTCGAAGCCGCTCTGACGCCGGCTCAACTAGCAGGTCATCGACGCGCGGCTAATCATCTGCGGACGATCGTGAACGAGACCTTCGCGGCGATCGCGCGCCGCATTCGACACCATCTACCGTGCACCGAATTCACGATGCAGCGGTTCGTGCTCGGTCGTATTGCGGCGATGGGACTCCACACCGATGAACCCCCGATCGTCGCCGTCAATACGAACGCTGCGAATCCACATTTTGCCACCGGCGAAGCCAACGATACGCGGATCAAGCACGGCGACCTGATTCTCCTCGATCTCTTCGCCAAGGAGACGGCTGCCGATAGCGTGTATGGCGACCTTACCTGGATGGGCTACGCGGGAACCGTCACACCGGGCGAATACGCGGAGACCTTTGCGATCGTAGCGCGGGCCCGAGATGCGGCCGTTACGCTAGTGCAGTCGCGTATCGCCGCGGGTGAACCTGTCACGGGAGCCGAAGCTGACCGCGCATCCCGCAGCGTTATCGAAGCAGCGGGCTACGGTGAGAACTTCGTCCATCGCACAGGCCATTCGATCGGACGTGAGGTTCACGGCACCGGGGCCAACCTCGATTCACTCGAGACGAGCGACAGCCGCACATTGATCGACCGAACCTGCTTCTCCGTCGAACCCGGAATCTACCTGCCCGGCCGCTTTGGTATTCGCAGCGAGCTCGACATAACGATCGAAAACGGACGCGCTGAGATCAGCGGCGGCCAACCTCAGCGCGAAATCATCCCGTTGCTCACGCGTTTCGCCGCGTAAGCTTTGCTGCTTAAGCCTTCTTGCGCGCTCGCCCCTTGCGACGGAAGTGCGGAATCACCTTTTCAGCGAAGAGCTTCATTGAGGCGCGAATCTTCTTCGGCTCGATACCCGGTAGCGCCAGCCCAAGCGCGAGATGGGTCGCATACTTCTCGATCTCCTCGATTTGCGCGATCGCGTCATCGGGCGTGCCCACCATGAAGCCCTCGCCAATCATGCCCGCGTCGTTGGATTTGCGCAGCTCACCAACAGGCGGAATCTGACGATAGCTTTCGTCGCCGGGAACGTCGTTGGCCTCGGCGATCCAGTTCCCGTAACGGGTCAGCAAGTAGTGCAGTCCGAACTCGCATTCATCCCAGGCCTTCTCACGTTTCGAGGCAACGTAACCGAAACGGAGCTGCGCGATATTGAAATCCTCGGGATTCCGACCAGCCGCCGTCAGTGCCTCACGATAGATCTGGGCCTGCCGCTCACCGGTACCCGCCAGATGGTAACCGTTGCGCGCGGCGCGCTCCGTGGCCGGTCGCGATCGGGCTCCGATCCAAATCGGGGGATGTGGGTTTTGCGTCGGCTTCGGATACAGCGTCGCGTTGCGCACGGTGTAAGCCTTACCCTCGAAGCTGACGTTATCTTCGGTCATCAGGCGCCGCACGATCTCGACTCCCTCCCGCAAACGGAGGCTCCGCTGCTCGCGTGGAATATTGAAGCCGGCGAACTCGCTCGGCACGTAACCTTGGCCCAAGCCGAGGTCGAAGCGCCCGTTCGATAACGCATCGATCGTGACTGCCTCCTCGGCGACGTGGAGCGGCTCATGCAGCGGCATTAGGAGCACGAAGGTACCGATACGGATCTTCTTGGTCCGCGAGGCGATCGCTGCCGCGAGCGGCATCATGTTTGGGGTATAACCGTCATCGACAAAGTGATGTTCGGTCAGCCAAATGGTATCAAAGCCTAGTTCCTCAGCTTCGACGCAGAGATCGACATGCTTCCGATAGAGCTCCGAATACGACAACTCCCTCCGCGAAGAGTTCCGGAATGACATCAGCAGGCCAAAGTTCATAGTGTCGTCCTTCACTGTGAGCTGCATTTAAACGTCGGCCTATCTTTAGCTAGCTGAGGCCAAAAACTCCAGCCTGACGAAAATCCTTCGAATTCAACCTGTCGCAACCGGTTCTTAACCTGCCCGTAACGAACACCGGCTACCTGTTTCGTGCCGCTCGGTATACTTGCGCGCGTAACCTACCACCATCGCATAGGAGGAATAACTACTACCTTGAAACGCAAACTACTCATCACTTTTTTAGCACTAGGGCTTGGCGCCTTCGCGGGCAGATCCGTTGTGGCAAGCACACTGATTAACGGCGCGGGAGCGACCTTTCCTTATCCCATCTATTCGCAGTGGTTCGACGAATACGCCAAGGTTTCCTCCGCGAAATTCAATTACCAGTCGATTGGATCGGGCGGCGGCATCAAGGCGTTGAAAGACAAAACCGTCGACTTCGGCGCAAGTGACGCTCCCCTGAGTGACGAAGAAGCATCGCAGATGCCCGGGCCAGTTCTCCACTTCCCTGCCGTTATGGGAGCAGTGGTCCTGGCCTATAATCTCGACAGCATCAAGGAACCGCTTCATCTCTCCGGGCCGGTTGTCGCCGACATTTTTCTCGGCAAGATTGTTTCCTGGTCAGACCCAGCGATTGCTGCTCTGAATCCCGGCGTCAAACTCCCCGACGATCCTATCGTCACCGCGCATCGCTCTGACGGTAGCGGTACTAGCTACATTTTCACTGACTATCTGACCAAGGTCAGTCCTGAATGGGCCAGCAAGGCCGGCAAGGGCAAGTCAGTTAAATGGCCTGTAGGCGTCGGCGCGAAAGGTAACGAGGGTGTCACGGGAGTTATTCAGCAGACGCCCGGAGCGATCGGCTATGTCGAACTGATATACGCGCTCAGCAACAAAATCCCATTTGCCACGATCAAGAATCGCGACGGCAACTGGGTTGTCCCCAGCTTGCAGGGCGTCACTGCCGCCGCTGCCGGCGCTGCAGCCAATATGCCCTCCGACTTCCGTGTATCGATCACCGAGGCTCCGGGAGCGGACAGCTATCCGATTTCGTCATTTACCTGGCTGCTCGTTTACAAGCAGCAGTCGGACCGCAGCACTGGTGAGGCTTTAATCAATTTCATCAAGTGGGCACTAACTGACGGGCAAAAATTCACCGCCGGATTGAATTACGCGTCAATTCCCCCCGCGGTCGTAGAGAAGGAAATGGCTCAACTCAACCAGATTGTTTTGCCGGCTAAATAAACTCTTCCGGAGAAGAGAATTCGATCTGATGTGGAGGTAACAGTAAGCGGCTCCAAGTCGACTGAACAAACACTCCGATAAGTCAGCCCGTGAGGGCACCCTATTAGTTTCATGAATGTCTCGAGGGAGGAGACTTTCAATATGAAGCAGTTGCTTCCAAACAACAGGAGATGCGTCGGCGTTTTCGCTTTGACGCTCTCAGCACTCAGCGTGTCCGGTTGTGCCACCGACATGTTCATGAGTTCCGGCCCATATCCGCGCGTCGAGGACTGCATGATCGTCGGTCAGGGTACTCCGTCCAAGTTCGTCTGTTCTGACGGCAAAGACTATTTCTCAACGGATGGCAAAACTTTCACGTCAATCCAGCTGGTCGATGCCCGGACTCCAAAGACGGATAAGAAGTGACCATGGCTAAACCCATTACCCATCGGGAGAGAGTAATGAGATTCAAGCGAACAATTGCGTTGGCACTCGCGGGAGCACTTGCGCTGCCAATGACTGTGCAGCCTCTGCTGGCGCAAGATTCTGAACCCACTGCAAAAACGGTAACTTTCTACATCGACAAGCGGACCGGCCAGGTATTTGTGAACCCCGGAAAGGGCCGCGTGCCGATGGTTGTCGGTACTCAGATCGACGAACAGGCAATTGAGCAGAAGGTCGAACAAAAGACCACTGCCCAGTTCCGAGCGGCGGTTGCGGAGACTCAGGCCCAGCAGCGCGCCGACAACGCTGATGTGCAAAAGCAGATCGCGGACATCAAGCCGGCCTGGAAGAGCTATACCGACAACTTCCAGAACAAGCTTCGATTTGGAGCTCTGACCTACATGGATTGGGGTCTCTATACCCACGCTGGATTTGGGCCGCAGTTCAATGAGAACCTCAACCCACCGGGTGTCGGCAACAACGGCTATAATTCATTCGACGTCAGCCGAGTGTACATCAACTCTTTCTTCACACCGACTGACAACTGGCTTTTCCGCTTTACACCGGAGATCTATCGGGCCAATGGTGCCAGTACCGCTTCGGATAACAACAACAACGGTAAGACCACGGGTGTCGGCTCGAACCTCAACGGTGACATGAACCTCCGCATGAAGTATGCGTTCGTTCAGTACAAGGGTATTCTGGATAACCTTACCCCTCAACTTAAGGGCGCGAACCTGACCTTCGGAGCTCAGCCGAACCCATTCATTCCATGGGAGGAAGATCTCTTCCAATACCGCTATGTCACCTTGGTACCGTGGAACTATATCAGCTTGTCGTCCAGCCAGGTCGGCCTGCAGATGGATGGCCCGGTTAAACTCGGTGGCGGCGAGGCCACCTACCTCGACTATGGCTTCGGTGTTTACAACAACGGCAGCTTCCGTACGGCCGAACAGTCAAACACCAAAGAGGTGATGGCCAAGGGGACGATTTACCCCTTTGGCGCTACTTGGCGCTTCCAGGGATTGGGGCTCACCGGTTTTTATAATTACGGTTGGGGAAACGTCACGCCCGATTCGGAAGGTCTTTCCACACCGCTGAAGGGTAGCCGAGCGCAGTTCGAACGTATCGCCGCCGTACTCCATTATGCGACACCGGAATGGGGCCTTGCTGGTGAGTTCGACTATGGCAAAAACGCCTTCAACGTCGGCAACTTGTACTCCGGCAGTGGACCACAGGATGCTTTCGGCACCCCCACTGGCACTCCGGTTAAGACCGCCGGCGCCTTTGGCAACGCCTGCTCATCGAGCGCAACCTGCTACAACGTGTACGGGACCTATGGACCTCAGGTGGCGGTCTATAATGCGCTGCTGAACAACGGTCGGACCGTGCAACAGGGCTTCGACTTCTTCGGGCACTTCCATATTCCCACCACGAAGTTCACGCTGTTCGGCCTGTTCCAGTGGTTCCAGCCCAACACCAATGTGCGTGGAGCGGATCCGCTCGACTTCCAACGTATCGTTGCGGGCGTCAGCTATCAGTACAACGAGTACCTGCGCTTCGCCCTGGACAGCCAGAACCTGCTCTACTTCCACAACCAGGAAAGCATGCCGATTGCCTCGGCGGCCAGCTACAACTATGTGCCTGGTAGCAAGCTGAACGGTCAGTTCCTGCCGAAATCGCCGACAGGTACGCCCTTCGCTTACAACGGCGTCATTCCCAACCTGGTGCAGCGTGATATCCATTCGTTGTTTTTCAACATGGAATTCTCGTATTAAGCGGCACGCCTAACCGAGTTCGCGTCCAACGCGCCGCCATCCTTAAGGGTGGTGGCGCGTTGCCTTTCCGAAGCTCGTGCTAGACTTGGAACCGCAGTGACCGACAAGGTAATCGTTCTCAGAAATCGTCCGATAAAGGCGGAACTCGACGAAAGCGCCTTCAAGATCCGCTATCGCGATCTGCTCAACGCCCAGCAACTCGCCGCGGTGACGCATCGCGATGGCCCCTTGCTGGTTATCGCGGGAGCAGGCTCCGGCAAGACGCGCACCCTTATCTATCGTGTCGCGCGGCTGATCGAGAGCGGCGTACCTCCCGGCGCGATTTTGCTCCTTACCTTCACGCGACGCGCGGCGCAGGAGATGCTGCGCCGGGTCGAGCAGCTGATCGGGGAGCGCGGATCGCAGGTCTCGGGTGGCACGTTCCACTCCTTCGCGAATCAGGTGTTGCGGCGGATGGGTGCGTCGATCAGCCTGAAGCCCAACTTCACTATCCTTGATCGCGGAGACATGGAGGACGTGATCAACCTCATCCGCGCCCAGCTCGAACTGGGCTCGAAGGATCGACGTTTTCCCAAGAAGGGCACCATCGCCGAGGCCATCAGCATGGCCCGTAATAAGAATCGCTCGCTGACCGAGGAGCTGGAGGACGATTTCCCCCATCTGCTCGATCACGAGGAGGCGATCCTGGCGATCGCGCAGAAGTACGAAGAGTACAAGCGCGAGCGTGGATTAGTCGATTACGATGACCTGCTCTTTCGTCTCGCCGAACTGATGAGCACCGATGAGGCCGCGCGGCGCCGCCTTTCCGACACCTATCGCTACATTATGATCGACGAGTATCAGGACACCAACGTGATTCAGGCAGAGTTGGTGCGCCTGCTCGCGGCGACTCATCAGAACGTGATGGCCGTAGGCGACGACGCGCAATCGATCTATGGATTCCGTGGCGCCAACTTCCGCAACATCATGGACTTTCCGAAGATTTTTCCCGGCGCCGGCATTATCAAGCTCGAAGAGAACTATCGCTCGCTGCAGGGCATCCTCGACGTCGCCAACGAAGTCATCTCGCGAGCGGCTGAAAAATACACCAAGGCGCTTTTCACACAGCGGACCGGCGAGCTACGTCCGATGCTGGTGCGCGCCGCCGATGAGCACATGCAATCGCGCTTCGTGGCCCAGCGGATCCTCGAACTACGTGAAGAGGGTGTTGCGCTCGACGAGATCGCGGTGCTGTTTCGTTCAAGCTTTCACTCCTTTGACCTCGAACTCGAGCTGCAGCGGCGCGATATACCCTTCGTAAAACGCGGCGGCTTCAAGTTCATCGAGACCGCCCACATCAAGGATGTGTTGGCCCATCTGCGGATTATCGCGAATCCAGCCGATGCCGTCTCATGGATGCGCACGCTCGTCCTAATCGAGGGCGTCGGCCCTCGTCGTGCTCAGCGGATGGTCGAAACGATCCTCACGAACGCCTCACCCGATCAGGCGCTCGTATCCAGCGCCCAGACGATGTCGCCACGAGCGACGTCGGCCGTCCAGGGATGCGCCCGACTGGCGAAGCTGCTCGCATCACTACGCTCCGACAAGGAACGACCCGCAGATCAGCTCGCACAGGTCGTCGAGTACTATCTCCCGATCATGCGCGAGGCCTACGCGGACGATTATCCGAAGCGTGAACGCGATCTGGAGCATTTCCAGAATCTCGCCGAGCGTTATCGCAGTCTCGAAGCGATGCTCGCCGATATGGCGCTTGAGCCGCCCACCGATTCAATCGGTGACGTGCTCGCGGTCGATCCCGAAGAGGGCTACCTCACACTGAGCACGATTCATTCAGCCAAGGGACTCGAGTGGCGCGCGGTTTTTCTAATCTGGGCTGCCGATGGTCGCTTCCCCGGCCCGATGAGCGTGCGGCCCGACGACCTCGAAGAGGAGCGGCGGTTGATGTACGTCGCAAGCACACGAGCGCGCGACGAACTCTACATCACCTATCCGATCCAGATGATCGATCGGCAGTTCGGCTATGTGATGGGACGCGCGTCGCGGTTCCTCGAAGACCTCGACACCAACGTTCTACCTACCGCTATGCTGCAGGAAGAGGATCCGAAATAAGGTCTATCATCTCGAGAGCTCGTGAATCTTTGAGAAGGCTCTTTTCTGCCATTCAGAGGCGAGTCTGTGAGCCGAAGAATCTCGCGGACCTCTATGGCCGCGGTCAGTCAGTCCCATTACGGGTTGTTCAGATGCCAAAGCTCAAGCGATTCCTACGATTCAACTAACTTGCCTGCGGCTTTTCGATTGCTGCGAGCTCAGTGCGAACCCGCTCGATCGCATCATCGCTAAAGCCACGCCGAGAGTAGATGCGGTACGTATCCGGGATATTCGCCCACAGATCATCGAACCATCGTTCGAGCAGTGCCCGATGCTGCTGGCCCTGAAAGCGGAACCCCCAACGAAATGAGCTGGTCGCATCATCGAAGGTGAGCACCACATCTCGGTCAGTAATCACGGCTGGTGAGAGGACGGCATCGATCCGGGGGCGCACCATCACTTTGACTTCCAGATTTGTTGGCGATTCGCGGCATATCTGACGGAGCTGTTGCAGCCAGTAATCGAGGTTTTCCTGACTCGCAAAAGCCCATATTTGTCGTACTAACCAACGAAGTGCGCGAGGATCTGGAGACGCTGTACCGGGAGTGAGAAGGAACGCCGCGATACTGCCGCTGAAGGCCTCGAACTCGCCGCGCAGGTCAGGGTCCTCAAATCGACGCATGCTGCCTGAAAGGCGAGCGATTCGCAGAACTTGCGGCGCCGAATGTTCGCGGGTGAGCGCGTCGCGCATCGCGCGAACCGTCGCGGCAAAGACCTCGGGCGTACTTGCACAGGCGTTCACCTGCCCCGCATCGCGCGCCGCATCCGCAACCATCGAGTGGATTTCCCGCACGAGCGTGTGAGTACCGCCGACGGTCTCGTGCACGGGCTCAAAAAGCTGATGGCGCTCCAGCACGACCAGCCCGACCAATTCGCCGAGCAGGAACAACTCGGCTGCTGGGCGGACCCATTTCCAAGGCAGATCGAGATACTCGGAGGCGAACGCGAGCACGATCGCAACGGCCGTGATCACCCCGGCAACCAGTGCGATGATCCGATTACGCCTCGCACGCCGCTCCCCGTTATCTCGTTTCATCGAGTGACTCTAAGCTCCGAACTGTTTCTTCTCAAAGACCCAGGATCGGATGTGGCTGATAAGGCTTCTCCATCGCCGCGATCTCGTCTGCTGTCAGCTTGATCTCGACGGCGTCGAAAATCTCTTTCAAATGATGCGTCTTCGTCGCACCGACAATTGGAGCGACCACTCCAGGAGCCTGCAGAATCCAGGCTGCCGCGATCTGCGTTGAGGTGACGCCCCGCTCCTTTGCGACCTTCGAGACCTCCTCTGCTACGGCGATCTCATCGGGCCTCTCACGATACATATCCTTGGTCAGATCGTCGGTATCCGCACGCTTGGTCTTGGCGCCGTCGTGATGGGCAAAGAAGCCGCGCGCCAGCGGACTCCAGGGGATTATCGCTACGCCCTGATCGATACATAGCGGATTCATCTCGCGCTCTTCTTCGCGATAGATCAAATTGTAGTGATTCTGCATTGAGACGAAGCGATGCCATCCGTGCTCCTTCGCCGCGAAAAGCGCCTTGGCAAATTGCCACGCCGCCATACTCGATGCACCGAGGTAGCGCACCTTGCCCGATCGCACCAACGAATCGAGCGCATCGAGAGTCTCTTCGATTGGTGTCGTCGGGTCCCATCGATGAATCTGGTAGAGATCGATGTAATCCGTCTTCAGGCGTCGAAGCGACTTCTCGCAGGCCTCGATAATGTGCTTGCGGCTGAGCCCGCGCCGATTCGGCCCGGGTGCCATCGCACCGTTGACCTTGGTGGCAAGCACAATATCGTCGCGCGAGGCCATCTCGTTGAGCCATCGGCCGGTGATCTCTTCGCTCCTACCGACGTAGTACACATCCGCGGTATCGAAAAAATTAACTCCGGCGTCGAGCGCGACTTTGAAGTGCTCTTTGGCCTCGTCCATCCCCAGCGCCCAAGCTCGATTTGTCGCCCAAGAGGGGACGTGATCTCCTCCGCCGTAAGTCATACAACCCAGGCAGATGCGTGAGACTGTGAGTCCGGTGTTACCTAGCTTCGCGTATCGCATCGTAATCTCTTAACGGGTTTGCGCGCGATGCAAAATATAGGTTCGTTGCTGCGCCATCTTGTATCGGCAGGCGGTCTGGCGCACGCTTGCATCAGGCAGCCCACCGACGGAGGCCTTTCCCATGTCCGAGCGCAACGCGATTATCGAAGCGAATCGTGGCTTTTATACCGCCTTCCAAAGTTTAGAAATCGAAAAGATGGAAGGGATATGGCTGCGTGACCCGAGAATCATCTGTATCCATCCCGGATGGCGCAAGCTCGTCGGATGGGGTCCCGTGATGCAAAGTTGGGAGCGCATCTTTCAGAGCGCCTTCGAAATGAAATTCGAAGTACGCGAACTCGAGATCTTCCAGGGCCGCGACCTCGCCACGATTGTCACCGAAGAGAATCTGACACAGCGCGGCTACGATGGCATCGCGCGATCGCAGGTGCTCGCAACCAATGTCTTCGAGCGCGTCGGCCAGAAATGGATGATGGTCCTCCATCACGGCTCACCCGTGATGCAACCTTCGTTCGACGAAGAGCCGCCGCTCCAATAATCGTCGTCCAAGCAAAAAAGCGCCGGATCTCGGTTGAGGTCCGGCGCTTTATCTTTTTGCGATCAGTACGAATTATGATTTGGAAGCAGCTTCGTGCATCGCCTTCGCGAGAATCGCAGCGATCTCGGGGCGCGTGTATTCGGGCGGCGGTGCCTGGCCCGCGCGAAGCATCTCGCGCACCTTCGTGCCGGATAGCAGCAACCGGTCCGCATCGGTATGCGGGCAGCTCTTGTACGAAGCCATCCCGAAGCACTTCGAGCAGTAGAAGGTGTTCTCGAACATCAGCGGCGTGATACCGATCTCCGCCGGTGTGAAGCGTTCGAACAGCTTCTGTGCATCATAGGTGCCGTAGTAATTACCTACTCCGGCGTGATCGCGCCCCACGATAAAGTGAGTGCAGCCATAGTTGCGTCGGATAATCGCGTGCAGAATCGCCTCACGCGGTCCGCCGTAACGCATATGCGCAGGCATCACCGAAAGCATCGCGCGATTCTTCGGATAGTAGAGGTCGAGCAAAACCTTGTAGGTGTCCATCCGGATCGCTGCGGGCACGTCGTCGCCCTTGGTCTCACCGACCAGCGGATGCAACAGCAGGCCGTCGCAAATCTCCAGCGCTGCCTTCTGGATATACTCGTGTGCGCGATGGGTCGGATTACGTGTCTGGAACGCAACGATTTTGCGCCAGCCGTTTTCGCGGAACTTGGCGCGCGTCTCACGCGGTTCGAGGCGATATTCAAGGAAGGTCCGGCCCGGAATCTCGTCGATCAGGGTGACCTTGCCTCCGACACACCACGGCGGAGTCGAAGTAACGTTCTTGGCCCCCGGATGTGCATCTTCGGCAGTTCCGAAAACCGCCTCCGCCTCGCGCTTGCGATCGACCTGGTAGATCTCCGCAACATTGACGATTGCGATGCGCGCGCCGTTCTCGGCGACCAGTGCCGCATCCTTGCCCTTTTCGAGCTTCTTGGCGAGCGCTTCTTCGACGCCGAGCGTGATCGGGATCGACCACGGAATCCCGTTGGCCAGCCGCATCTCGTCGCGGCTGCGGACGTAGTCCGCCTCGCCCATGAAGCCGGTCAGGGGCGAGAACGCGCCCGACGCCAGCATCTCGAGGTCAGCGGTATCGCGCGCGCTCAACGGAATCGCGGTCAGACCCGCAGCCTGTTTGCGTAGCGCGGCCGCTTCACTCGCGGGTGCCTTAAGGTCTACCAGTTCGCCGCCGCCGTGAGCGGTAATCGGATCTTGGGCTACGCTCATTGTGCGGCTCCTCGGATGTAATTGAGTTTTTCCAGCGTGCTCAGCAAGCGCTCGAGACTTTCCTCGCGGCTTTCCTTGGCACTGTTCACGACCAACTCGGCATTGAGCGGCGCTTCGTAGGGATCGGAAACACCGGTGAAATTTTTGATCTCACCCGCAATCGCCTTCTTGTAGAGGCCTTTCACGTCGCGTTCTACCAGCGTATCGAGATCGCATTCGACGAAGACCTCGACGAAGTTATCGTGCATCTTGCGCACTTCGTCGCGCACCTCACGATACGGTGAGATCGCTGCCGAAATCGCGATGACGCCGTTGCGCGCGAGCAACTTGCAGACCCATCCGATACGCCGGATGTTGGTGTCGCGGTCTTCCTTCGAAAAGCCGAGACCCTTCGACAGATTGGTGCGTACTTCGTCGCCATCAAGAATTTCGACGCGATGGCCACGGTTGCGCAGTTCGTCCGCCGCCAGATTGGCTAGCGTCGACTTGCCCGAGCCCGAAAGGCCCGTGAACCACAAGGTAAATCCTTCACTCATTGTCTGGAAAAACTCTCTCCCAAGTATGGTTTAGAAACGAATCGGTAAAGCGGCGGATTTCAGGATGCGTCGGACGAACCGGCTACGCCAGCACGTTCCCGGGCAGCCTCGAACCGACTTTGGTCTGCCGGGTCCGAAATAAATTCTCACGTCCGGCCACAAAGTACTGATAGAGCAGGAAGAGGTCGAACAGAATCACCGCTCCCCAAACGCTGTAAGCGCCAAACGTGCTCAGTAGTTTAAGATCAACGATCGTGCGCGCCAAACCAAAGCCGACAATCCACGCGTCAAAGCTCATACAAACACGCCGGAATGTCTCCGACCTTACATAACGCAGTAGAAAGGTTCCGAGCGGCAATCCCATCAAGAGCGCCGGTGCGATCGGCACGACCAGACGCATGCTCTGCGTGCTGTAAAGGCCGAGAAACGCATACACGATCGCCGTGAAGGTCGTCTCCGCGATTCGGACAATCCCGAGGGCCGCGCGAAACTCCTCTTTGTGGAGCCCCTGATTGTTGAACATCATGGCGAGCGGAGGACCGGAGATCGTCGTGGTCGAGTACAGGGTTCCCACGCCGAGGCCCAACGGAACTGCCGCCAGATGTTCCGCATCGATCGGACGCCGGAAGCCCGCCGCTTGCAGAAGAATCATCGGGAGCATCACCACATAGGTCCAGAACTTGAGGTAGCCGGCGTTGATATTAGTGAGTAGATAACTTCCGATCAGGATACCCGGCAGGAGGCCAAACAGGATCGGCAAGGTCCGCCGCTTCACGGCGGCAAAGCTCCGCCGATTAAGAATCACAACCCACGCATTAACCGCCAACTCGACGAGAACGAGCGCAGGGCTCAGGATCTTGTTCGAGAAGAAGAGTAGCGCGACAGGAACCGTCAGCGACGAAAAGCCGTAGCCGAGGGCGCCATTGACCGTCGCCGCGAACAACGCCATCAGAAAAAGGACGACGATACTGGTATCGAGATGGAGCCCCATTGTGGTCCTTAAAAAATAGATTACTAAGCGAGCAATATAAGTTATCTAATTTGGATCGTCAAGCTTAATGCTCGGGAATCAATGACCGCTCAACTTAGGAAATCTCCAATGATTTAAGGCGCTTTTTAGCTAAAGTCTGGTGAAGGAGTCGAGTTTGCTCGAAAGTATACGACTCAATTAGTCATGTTTTCATAATCGTCGAGAAGGCGACTCTGGAGCTCGGCCGGATTCGCAAACAGCGCGATTGGGTGGTAGGGCTCCAACTGCTTGCGCTTGGCTTCGCTCGCCGCGATACCCAGAAAGCGGAGCCCGGACCTGTCGGCCGCGAGCGCGTCAGCTTCCGAGTCGCCGACAAAGCAGACTTCTTCGGCGGTTCCCATGGCCTGAGTCAGAGCGCGCCGCACCATATCGGGAGCGGGCTTGAGCGGGAGCATCGAATCCCGACCAACGATTCCCTCGATACATCGAGTCAGTTCGAAGCGTTCAATCCAGCTTCTCACCGTCCGCGACGAATTCGACGTCACGATTACCACCTGCGAGCCGCGCCCAACGAGCCTCTGGAGCAGCTCGGGTGCACCCGGCAGCGGTTCCGCCACCACCGCACCGATCAGCTCGTAGCTCTCGATCATAGTCGAGGCTATTTGCATCAGCTCCATCGGATCGCTCTGAGCGAGGCCGCTTCCGATACTGACCGACTCTCCCCGCAAAACCCTCCCCAGCAATGCGTCGTAGAGCGGAAGATTACCCTTCGGAATTTCCTTGAAGATAGACTCCGCGACGCCCTCTCGCCGCAGAAAGGCCTCGAGTTTAACCCGACTGCCAGCCCAATCGACCTTCGGTTCAAGTGCCGCGATCGTGTTGTCGAAATCGAAGAGCCAGGTTTGAACCGCTCGGAACTCTCGGAATAAACCCCGACTCATCGGAGGTCTCGACGGCATGCACAATCGCGCGACCGATCAATTCCAATTGTCGTGGTGCTTGAAGCATAGCCGTCAAACTCGATCAGCTTCGAACCATTAGTTGGATCAGCCATCAGCAGTTTGAGAGTTTCAGTCACAGCGACCATCGTGACCGTGGCTGCGTTCTCACTGAGCGTGCGAAACGGAGCCGTCAGACTGCCGCGGGCACACTGGAAGCAGACGTTGGAACTATGCAGCAGCGCGATTCTTTCCGGCGTATCGAGGCGAACCCAGATCGTCGGCACCGCCCGATTAGCGCTCGCATAGGATTCCGCCAATCGTAGCGCTTCCCCGCTCCCGATAAGCGCGACGATCAGATAGACCCGATCCGGCAGATCTGGCGATACGCTTACCTCGGGATTTGCCGCGTTCGCCTGATCAATCAGGTGCGCGACCTGCGTTGCACCATCGATACTCAGATGGATAAATCCGACGCCGGCTCCCACGAGATAGCGAAGCGCGCGGCCAGCGTCATCGACAGAGCCGATCAGCGCGATACGCGACGCGAGGAGCCGCTCCTGTGCGATCCCACCGACGCCTTCAGCGATAATCTGCCGGCTGTAGCGTTCGATTTGCCGATTACTCAGCGGCATTTCTGGATATGACGATTACTCGATGACGTTCTTTTCGATTGGTTCGACCGTGACGCCGGTCTGGCGCAACCACGTCAGCGCGCGCTCAATCTGATCGGTGCTACCTTCGAACTCGACGGCAACCAAACCCATCTCCTCGGAGACGCTGGCGCCGCGGATATTGAAGACCAGGTCAAATTTTTTGACCAGATGATAAAGGATCGGTTCCTTGATCAGAGCGCGTGGATAGCTCAGGTAGTAGCGCTCGCGGATGCGTTCCATTTGCTCACCATCCGTTCAATCCGTTCGCGGCGCCATTGCTGCCATCCGATCCACAGATTGGTCGATAGATACTTGTCGCCGAAGTCGGCGAACACGGTCACTACGTTGCCCTCGCGCAGGCCGCAGGCAACTTTCAACGCTGCCACCATCGCGGCACCCGACGATTGCCCCACCAGCACACCCTCGATCTGGCCGAGACCGTAGACCATCTCATAGGCGTCTTCGGTGCTGACTTCGGTTCTGCCGTCGAGCTGCTCGGGATGATAGATCCCCGGCACGATCGATGACGCCATGTGCTTCAGCCCCTCAAGACCATGCATCGGATCGTCAGGCTCGACGCCGATCACCTGAATCTTCGGGTTGCGGGCTTTAAGGTAACGTCCGGTCCCCATCACGGTACCGCTGGTTCCCATGCACGCGACGAAATGGGTAACGCCACCATTGGTTTGGCGCCAGATCTCCGGACCCGTGGTCTCGAAATGGGCTAAGGAATTACCCTCGTTATTATATTGATCCGGCTTGAAATAACGATCGGGATTCTCCGCCAGCAGCTTGCGGCACAACACGATCGCTCCGTCCGATCCTTCAAGCGGATCGGAGTAGATCGGCTTCGCGCCAAACGCCTCGATAATTTTCTTCCGCTCGCGGCTTACGTTGGCGGCCATCACCAGTTCAACCGGATAGCCAAGCGCCGCCCCCACCATCGCGAGCGCGATTCCGGTGTTCCCGGAGGTCGAGTCGAGGATCACCTTGCCCGGACGCAGTTCGCCACGGGCGATACCCAACTCGATCATCTTGCGGGCTGCACGGTCTTTTACCGAACCGCCGGGGTTGAACCCCTCGAGCTTGGCGAAAATCCGCACACCGGGGCGCAGAAGGCCCTCCGTGAGCCGCGTGATCTCGAGCAGCGGCGTGTTGCCGATCAGCTCGAGAACGCTGTTCGCGCTATTCGCGGGAACGATCTCTCTTTTAGCGTCCGCCGGCGATGGCCGGGACAATTGAGATATCGTCGCCATCCTTAACCTTCGAATCGAGCTGGCTGAGAAAGCGGATGTCGTCGCCGTTCAGGTAGACGTTAACGAAGCGCCGTAAATCGCCCTTTTCGTCGAGCAGGCGCTCGCCAATCCCCGGATGGTTCTTCTCCAGGTCTGCGATAACGGCCTTAATCGAATCGCCGTTCGCGGAAACTTCGTCATTGCCACCGGTGAAGCGCCGCAGCGGCGTCGGGACACGAACCTTTACTGGCATCTTACTAGCCTTATTCCTTCCTATCTAACTTATACTTCCTTCGCTTCCCTTTTGGGAAGTGCCCACCGGGCCTTAGGCCGCGCCCGCCAGCGGACGCGACGTGCCGTTGAGCCGCTCGAACAGCGCGTCGAAGTCCTTCAACCGGGCCTCGATCACGTGCGGTTGAGCGATTGTCGCCGCAACGGCCTCCAGCGTCTTGTAGCCGTTTCCGGTGATAGATACCACTATGCTCTCGTCTGGCCGTATACGCTTTTGCGCGATTAACTTCATCGTCACTGCCAGCGTCGTGCCTCCGGCCGGCTCCGCAAAGATACCTTCAGTACGCGCGAGCAGTTTAATCGCATCGATAATCTCGGGATCGGTGGCTCCTTCGCCCCATCCGCCGGACTCGCGTACTGCCTTCAAAACATAAAAGCCGTCCGCCGGATTACCGATCGCGATCGACTTCGCGATCGTGTCGGGCTTAACCGGCGTGATCAGGTCGGTGCCCTTGTGCAGTGCGTGGATCACGGGTGCTGAGCCGGCGGCCTGCGCGCTATGGACCTTGCACTCGCCGTCGCGAATCAGACCGACTTCCTTAAGCTCTTTAAATGCCTTCGCGACCTTGGGCAGAATCGTGCCACCCGCAGTCGGCAGCACGATATTTTCGGGCAGCTTCCATCCGAGCTGCTCTGCCACCTCGAACCCATAGGTCTTGGCGCCCTCCGTGTAATACGGCCGCAGATTGATATTCACGAAGGCCCAGCCATATTTGTCGGCGATCTCACTGCAGAGCCGATTCACGTCGTCGTAGTTGCCGCGAATCGTGATCACTTGCGCACCGTAAACCGTCGACCCGACGATTTTGCCCGCTTCAACGCCCTCGGGCATGAAGATGACGCAATTCAATCCAGCACGAGCAGCGTGGGCTGCGACTGAGGTCGCGAGATTCCCCGTCGATGCGCACGAAACCGTCTTGAAGCCAAACTCGCGCGCCTTGGTGATCGCTACCGAAACCACGCGATCCTTGTAGGAGAGCGTCGGATGGTTCACCGTATCGTCCTTAAGATACAGCTTCTTCACGCCGAGCTCGGCTGCTAGCCGGTCGCATCGCACGAGTGGCGTGAAGCCCGAATGAGGTCCAATATCGGACTCACCCGTGACTGGCAGTAATTCGCGATAGCGCCACAGGTTATGCGCGCGCTTCTCGATCGTCGCGCGCGAAATCGCCGCCTTGATCCGTGGGTAATCGTAGCCGACTTCCAACGGCCCGAAGCACATCTCACAGACGTGCAGGGGGCTGATTGGATATTCCTGGCCGCATTCGCGGCACTTAAGATTAGTTACGTAACTCACTGCTTCTGACTTCACGTCAGTGGCTCCTTATCTCGGCGGATGGTACAGCCAAGTCGTCTCGTCCCACCTTACTCGTACATCGGCAATCTGTTCGTACGGTAATTTTCGTTAGTCGCAATCGTCCCATTCTTCCGTCGTAAGTCAGCATTGTGCCCGCGAGCGCGGGCATCTGATCGCGCATCCAGCGGAGCGCTTCAGCCGCCTGCACCTCGCCGATAACGCCGACTACAGGACCGACGATACCTGCGTCACGGCAGCTAGCCGCGTCGTCCTCGCCGGGAGGCTCCTCAAAGAGACAGCGGAGACAAGCAGTATCGCCGGGGATTATCGTCATCGCCTGACCGGTCATCCCGATCGCGCCACCGTAAACGTAGGGTGTGCCGCTTGCGACGCACGTATCGTTGATCAAAAACTTCGTCTCTGGATTATCCGTCGCGTCGATTACGAAGGATGCGCGAGCGACCAACTCTGCGGCATTGCTCGCTTCGAAGAAGCATTGATGCGTTTCGATGCGAATCGCGGGCGCGATCACTTGCAGATGCCGCGACGCAGCCTCAACCTTCGGCGCGCCGATCTCTGCTTCGTTATAGATGACCTGTCGAGGCAGATTCGAAAGCTCTACCGGATCGGGATCGACCAACATCAGGCTCGCGACACCACCCTGCGCAAGCGCGATCGCCGCCGGGGCACCGAGCCCACCGACACCGACAATCATGATCGCTCTATCGTGCGAGTCCTTCATTCCACTTCTGTCGCGGCTTATCCCGAGCATCGGGTAGAAAAGCAAAAACCCTCATCCGATGATAAGGACGAGGGTTGCAACAACTCTCGCCTTATCTTCCAAGACCGCAACTCATTCGGTCTCGCAGGATTTAGCACCAGCGCCACGGGGGCCGGTTGCTGCGGCATCGTCGGGCCAGTCCCTCCGCCGCTCTGGATAAGGCCGCGATAACTATTATGTACGGTGATACACGGGCGGTCGATTGTCAATCCCGACCGCCCGGTCAGGAACCCTTTTCCTTGCCGGATGCCGCTCCCTGATGCTTTAACCGAGGCATCGCTCCGTAAGCGCCGCTGCGATCCCCGCTGCGGCCGCGGAAGCATTTGGGGAGATGAAAATCATGCGTATTGGATTTATCGGACTCGGCAACATGGGTGGCCCGATGGCCCTCAATCTGATCAAAGCCGGCCACACCGTGACTGTTCACGACGTACGTCGCGAAGCGGCGGAAGCGCATCTCGCGGGCGGCGCGAAGTGGGCCGACACGCCCGCCGACGCGGCCAAGGACGCCGAGCTGGTCCTCACTTCACTGCCGGGACCGAAAGAGGTCGAAGCCGTCGCGTTGGGCGGTGAGAACGGGATTATCCATGGGATCAGCAATACCGCCGTCTATGCCGATCTATCCACCAACTCGCCAACCTTGATCCGGAAACTGCACAAGACTTTTGCCGATAAAGGTATCGCGATGCTCGATGCGCCCGTCAGCGGCGGCGTTCCGGGAGCGCGCAACGCCACGCTCGCGGTGATGGTCGGCGGTGACGAGCAGGTCTACAACAAGGTCAAACCGGCACTCGACGGTATCGGCGACAAGGTCTCCTATGTTGGTGCGATCGGCGCCGGCGCAGTGGCCAAGCTGGTCCACAACATGATCGCGATTTGCAGCATGCAGATTCTTGCCGAGGCGTTCACGATGGGCGTGAAAGCCGGGGTGCCTGCCGAAGCGCTTTATACCGCAGTCTCAAACGGCGCCTATGGTCAGGGGATGCTGCTCCGCGCGCTGCCCAAGGTCGTCTTCAAAGGTGGCTTCGATCGCGTGAGCTTCGCTCTCAAACTAGCCCGCAAAGATCTCGGACTCGCCACGGAACTCGCGCGCGAGCACAACTGCGCGATGCCGATCGCGAATATCGTCGAGCAGGACATGCTCGAGGCGCTCGCGCACGGCCTTGGCGACAAGGACTCGAGCGCCACCTTCACCGTGCAGGAGGATCGCGCCGGCGTGAAGGTCCGCGCCAGCCAAGGCTAGTGCTGTTCCATGCTCGAACCTCCTTCAAGTCATTCTGAGGAGGAGAGTGACGAAGAATCTCGCCTGCCGTCACAACACTCGGTAGCAGCCGAGATTCTTCGCTCCGAAGACTTCGCTCAGAATGACTTGCTGCGTGGTTCTGTTCCAAAGCAATAAATCGGAGAAAACCTATGTCTGAAGAATTGAAGAAAAAAGGCACTGAAATCCGCACCGCTTTATTCGGCGAGAAGGCCGCCAAAGCGGGCCACGAGTATCTAAGCCAGTTTGATCCCGGCTTCGCAGATTTCCTTAACGATCAGGTTTTCGGCGCGGTCTGGGGTCGCCCCGGATTGCCGATCAAGATCCGCTCGTTTATCACGATGGCCGCCCTTACTGCGCTGGGCCGTGCACCCGAGTTGAAGATCCATATGCGCGGCGCGATGAACCTCGGTATCACCAAGGAGGAGATCAAAGAACTGATCATCCATCTCTCGCAGTACAGCGGCGTGCCGACCGCCGTCGAGGCGATGCGCGTTTATCGTGAACTGACGGAGCCCAAGAAATAGCGATCTCTATAAGCGATCATCCAAAGGAGCAAGGTCATGGAGTACAATCCGGTCCTGCCCGAAGTTCAGGCCAATCCGTATCCCTACTACGTCGAACTGCGCCGCGATAATCCGATTGCGTGGTTGGAGCCGCTGCAATGCTGGGCGATCAGCCGCTACACCGACGTTGATTTCGCGTTGCGGAATCCGCAGATCTTTTCGTCGGCTCATTGGCTCGGCCAATCGATCGGTGACCTGAATCCTGCGCCTGAAGTTCCCTGGATGATCGAAACCGACCCGCCCGATCACAGCCGACTGCGCAAGCTGGTCAACAAGGGCTTCACGCCGCGGATGGTCGGGCGACTGGAAGCGCGCATCCGCGCTATCGCGGCTGAGTTGATCCGCGATGCGAGCGCCAAGTCGGAGTTCGACTTCGTACGCGAGTTCTCGGGCGCCTTCCCCGTGATCGTTATCGCGGAGATGCTTGGCGTCGAAACCGAGCGACGCATCGACTTCAAGCGCTGGTCGGACAACGTCGTAATCGGCACAGGTCGTCCTACCGATGAGGCGGTGCGTGCTGAGGTAATGAAGACCAATGCCGAGATGCGCGCCTATTTCCAGCAGGCGATCGCCGATCGCAAGAAAACTCCGCGCGAAGATCTCCTGACCGTGCTCGTGCAGGCCGATGAAGAGCGTCAGACGCTCAGCGCTGACGAAGTTTTGGCGATGGCGATGCTGATTCTGCTCGCCGGCAACGAAACCACGATGAATCTGCTCAGCAACACGATGCTGACGCTGACTGCTCATCCGGGGGAATTGGAGAAGGTTCGTAAGGACCACGCCAGGATTCCGCAGATGCTCGAAGAGGTGCTGCGCTACGAATCGCCGGTGCAGATCGTCTTTCGCCGCACGACTCAGGACGTGGAACTGAGCGGCAAAAAGATCCCAGCGAACTCTGTCGCCTTTCTTTTGATCGGTTCAGCCAATCGGGATGAAAGGAAGTTTTCCAATGCAGACCGTTTTGACCCGGCGCGCGACGCAAGTGAGCATCTGGCGTTCGGCTTCGGCACGCACTTCTGCCTCGGTGCACAGTTGGCTCGACTGGAGGCGAAGGTTGGCCTCGAAGAAATGTTCAAGGCCTGCCCATCCTTTGCGATTGATCGCGATCATGTTGAACGGGTCAGCTCGGTACTGCTGCGTGGCATCAAGCATCTGCCGATGAAGCTAGCGGCCTAAGGAGCGGAAACCCGCGATGAAGATCGGCATCCTCTTTACGGTCAACGAATACACGGTCGATCCGGCGAATCTCGCCCGGAAGATGGAGGCTCTCGGCTTCGAATCGTTATGGATTCCGGAACACGCGATTATCCCGGTCCATACGACCACGCCGCTGCCGGAATCGCCGCCGGGGCAAGGCCAGATTCCCGAAGCCTACTCCCACGTATGCGATCCCTTCGTCGCGATGTCCCTGGCAGCAGGCGCGACGACTCGACTCAAAGTCGCAACCGGCGTGATGCTCGTGCCGGAGCGGAATCCAATTCTCACGGCGAACGAAGCCGCGACGCTCGATCATTTGTCTGATGGTCGCCTGATGCTTGGAATCGGCGCGGGATGGCTTAAGGAGGAATCGGAGATTCTCGGCTGCGACTTTCCTCATCGCTGGACTCAAACCAAAGAGTACGTCGCGGCGATGCGCGAGCTGTGGACCAAGGAGGAAGCTTCATTCGACGGCAAGTACGTCAAGTTCCCTCTCGTGAAACTCTATCCGAAGCCGGCACGCCAAGGTGGGCCGCCGATTCTAATCGGCAGTAAGGACAAGAACGCCCTCCTATGGGTTGCGCAGTGGGGCGACGGCTGGTGTCCGATCTTCCTGCAGCCACAGGTGCTGCGCGAAGAGCTTGGCAAGCTTCGAGGCGAATGTGCCCGCACGGGTCGGGACTTCAATCAACTCGATATCACGATCATGAAGCGCGAATTGCGCGGCGATCGGGCCAGTGTGCAAAGCGGCTTGCGCGAGTATGAGGACGCAGGCGCGCATCGCTTCGTGATCATGCAAATCGGCACGCGTATGACCCACAGCACCTACCAAGCCGAACTCGAGCGCCTCGCCGCACTTTACGTCTGATATTGTTCATCCAGAAGGAGCCTCACTGATGCCACTCGATCCCCAGATGAAAGCATTGCTCGACGCGATGGTTGCGGCGGAAGTCCCGGCCTTCCATACGATGACGCCGATCGAGGCGCGCAAGATGACTTCGCGGCGCGTGGTGCAAGGTCCGAACGCTGTACAGGTCGCGCAAGTAGTCGACCGCACTATCCCGGGACCCGGCGGCGAGATTCCGGTACGTATCTACACCCCGGAGGGCAAGGGACCCTTTGGTGCCTTGATCTATTTTCACGGCGGCGGATGGGTTGTGGGTGATATCAATATGACCGATCAGCCGTGCCGGATGCTCACCAACGCGGCGGGATGCGTCACAGTATCGGTCGACTACCGCCTTGCGCCTGAGCACAAATTCCCCGCGGCACCCGAAGATTGCTACACCGCCACGAAGTGGGTCGCTGACAATGCCTCTGCTCTCGGCGTCGATCCGAAACGTATCGCCGTTGGTGGTACAAGCGCGGGCGGCAACCTGGCCGCGGCCGTCGCTCTGATGGCGCGGGATCGCGCGAATCTGCCGCTCGCTTATCAACTGCTGGTCTATCCTGCGACGACGAGCGTGCTCGACACGCCGTCCCATCGCGAGTTCGCCAAGGACAGCTATTACATCCTCTCGCGAGCCGACATGGACTGGTTCTGGGGCCACTATCTTGCAGATGCGGAGGATCATACGAATCCGTACGCCTGCCCCGCCTACGCCAGGACACTGCGCGGCCTGCCACCCGCCTTCGTGATTACCGCGGAATTCGATCCTTTGCGCGATGAGGGCGAAGCCTACGCCGCCCGTTTACGTGAAGAGGGCGTAACCGTCGCGCTCAAGCGCTACGACGGTGTGACTCATGGCTTTTTCGGGATGCCGACGGTGCTCGATATTTCGAAGCAGGCTATTGCGGACGCCAGCGCTGCTTTGCGTGCTGCGCTTGGCGGATAGCCCGTCTACGCGCGGGCCGCGCGGCGCATCTGATCGATAATCCCGGCGTAATCTTTTTGTCCGAAGATGCCGGAACCCGATACGAAAACGTTCGCTCCGGCCTGCGCGACGCTCGCGATATTGTCGACCTTGATACCGCCGTCGATTTCGAGATCGACGTTCAGTTCGCGCCGATCGAGTTCTGCTCGAATCTGACGGAGTTTATCGAGGCTCCCGGGAATAAAGCCCTGCCCGCCAAAGCCCGGATGCACGCTCATCACGAGAATCATGTCGAGATGCTCGGCGGCTGCCAGCACCCGATCAACCGGTGTGTCGGGATTGATCGCGACGGAAGCCCGGACACCCAAATCATGCATCTGTTTGGCGATTGCGGGCAGGTCGTCGCAAACCTCGGCATGGACGGAAATCATATCGGCGCCGGCTTCGGCAAAAGGCTTCAGATAGCGCGCCGGTTCGGTGATCATCAGATGCGCATCGAGCGGCAGCTTGGTGATCGCTCGAACCGATTTCAGCACCGGGATTCCCACTGAAAGATTGGGCACGAAATGCCCATCCATCACATCGAAGTGGATGAGATCCGCCCCCGCAGCCTCGACCCGGCGAATCTCCTCGCCGAGGGCTGCAAAATCCGCAGAAAGAATCGATGGGGCAATACGTGTAGCCGGTCGCACGCTCAAAAGGTTAGTCGCTGGCGGGTGCGAAATCGAGCGCCCGCAGTTGCGGAATCGCAATTACGAGCACAGCTATTTAGTTTGATCGCCGACTCGAAGACGAAAGCCTGGCGAACACGCTTGGGCTTTGATGGGCTCGCTATCCATCGCGATGGCACCCGCGTTGCTCCATCTATCATTCAATCAAATTCCGACCGAATCGATCACTCCACTAACGCGGAGCTCAACGGGGGCGCGTGTTGGAGGGTTCGGGTGGGGGGGGAGCGGATTTTGAGTAACTCGCTGAAGAACTATTTTCGACCAATATGTCTGTTGGCGCTGGTGGCTGTGAGTTCGCTCTTTTCAGCGTGCGCCGTTCAGACCGTTCCCGACTCGATGGAGGAGCCTCCGCCGCTGGCTTCCGTACCCCAGCCACCGCCGGAACCGCCGCGTCCGGCGCCGGTTCAGATAGTACGCGCCTCCTGGTACGGACCGGGTTTCGCAGGGAAACACACCAGCAGCGGCGAGCGCTTCGATCCGGAACTGCTGACCGCAGCTTCCACGTCGATCCCGATGGGCTCGATCGTGCGCCTGATGAACGTCGATAACGGCAATATGGTCGAAGTGCGTATCAACGACTGCGGTCCCTTCGTCTCTGGTCGCAGCCTCGATCTCTCTCATCGTGCGGCCCGCGAACTCGGGATGGAACGCGAGGGTGTCGCATCGGTGCGATTGGTCAGTATCCACTCGCCGCCCGACGCGAGTCCGCCTTGTAATGACTGATTAGCTTCGCCGGATCAGACGCGCAGCGAAGAAACCGTCTTGAGCATCGCGATCAGGTCGTGTGCGCACGAAGCCATCGGCATCTACGAGTCCAGCAAAGCAATCGAGCGAAGAGGGCTTTTCGTCGACGCTGAACTCGGGTTGCTGCTGGAGAAAAGTCCCAATCTCATTCGCCCCCTCCTGCGGCGCAAGACTACAGACGGAATAGACGACAGCGCCGCCCGGCGCAGTGACTGCGGCCGCCTGCTCAAGCATCTGCTCCTGTAGCTTCGCCATCCGCGCGAAATCTCCCGGCTGAAGACGCCATCGTAGTTCCGGATGCTCGCGCATCGTGCCGCTCCCCGTGCAGGGAGCATCGAGAAGAACGTTGTGCGCCGACGTTGTTCGTACCGGCAGCCCGTCGGCGCTATCGCAGCAGGCCCAATCGATATTTTTATGGCCGAGGCGTTTCGCTACCGATCGCGCGTGGACGAGACCCGCCTGATTGCGATCCAACGCCAGAACCCTTCCCGCCCCGCCAACCAACTCGGCCAGATGCGTACTCTTGCCGCCCGGAGCGGCAGCGCAATCGACTACGGTCGAGCCCGGTGCTGGATCAAGCAACCGCGCGACCATCTGCGAGGCCTCCGATTGGATCGTAAACAGCCCTTCGCGAAAGGAGTCCGAATTGAATAACGGAGCGCCGTCGAGAACGACCGTTTCAGGCAGCGGACCGCGCCGCGCGATCGTCATCCCATCGCGCGTGATCCGCTCGCATATTTCGTCCGGAGTGCCGCGCCGAAGATTCAGCCGCAGCGCCGTTGGGGCAGCTTCGTTGTTGGCGCGCATAATCGCCTCAGCGTCTGCGACGCCGAACCATGTGATGAACCGTTCGACCATCCAGCGCGGGTGAGAGTACGCCACCGCGAGGAACCCAGTTTCGTCCTTTGCGCGATCAGGCAAATCAACCGACTTGCGGAGCGCGCTCCGCAGAATCGCATTCACGAAGCCTCCGGCTGCCGCAAGCCGGGGGGTCGTTCGCGTCAGCTCGACGGAAGTATCGACTACCGCATGATTCGGAATACGCGTGAGCCAACGCAACTGATAAAGCCCCATACGCAAGATCGCGCGAACGGCCGGATCGAGCTCTTCGATTTTACGGCTGGAATAACGCGCGAGTTCGTAATCGATGCGGAGTTGCCATGCGATTGTACCGAGCACGAGCTGCGTGATCAGGCGCCGATCGGCCGGATTCGTGACCGCCGGCAACCGGTGACCCAGCAGGACATCGGCAAAGGCCTTTTCGCGCTCGACCCGTAACAGGATATCTAGCGCGACGGCGCGCGCTTCGAGCCCCGGACGCTTTGCCGGTGCTCGATGGATTCGATCAGCCACGCGGGCTGGATCCGCCGAATCGCGTTTTCGCGCTACTCATGGCTCTGGGGCGGATTGCCCTTGAGCCGATAGACGATTCCGGTCTTGGTTGTGCCCAGCGAGATCCAGTCTTTAGCCTCAAACTGCAGTGCTTCGAAAAAGCGCTTGCAACGATCGACTGCCTTTTCGTGCAGATCGTCACGCCGTTTGAATTTGCACTCAAACGAAAACTCGCCGACCAGCAGATTGTGGTCTCCCCGTTCGCGCCAGAGCGCCGCGTTCGATTTGGCCGTCAGCCCTTTGCCGAAATCAAGCTCGCCCAAGTCTTGGAGAACTTCTTCGACGATCGTGTGATTTACCAGATCGATTTTCTTTGCGCCCGTTTTACTAAGACGCTCCAATGCTGGAAACAGCCCTGACAAGCGCGTCATTGAGGAGCCGTCGACGATATGCGGCTCATTCAACGTGAGTTCGACGTTATGCGAGTACAGCATACGGATGCCGCCGATCTTGTCTTTCTGCGGCAACGCTTCGGCCTTGAACTTAATCCTGTAGTCGCCGTGGATACCGGGACGCACGTCCAGCTCGGCCGACGTCTGAAGGTCCGGATGCCGGAACTTGAAAACGATCTCCGGCTTTCCAACGGGAAACCCGTCTTCATAAGTTACTCGGCGCCGCAGGATAAAAGCGTTGTTGTAGAGCGCAAAGTCCTTGGTATCGAGGAAAACGACTTCACGTATACGTGGCCGCAGATTTTTGTAACCACTGGTCGAGAAGCCAATATCGATATCGTTCGAAACTCGCCGAACGATATCCCCGAACTCATGAAAGCTGGGGACTGAGATAAAGCGATCGGGCTTGAGGATCAGCTTGCACTCAAGGTAGTGAACCTCGTCGAGCGGGCTTCCGTCGCTGTAATGTCCCGGCTTAATTTCCGGCAGGCTCGTGTGGTTGTTGCGTTCTTTGGAGGCCATGTTCAACTCTTTCGGCGCATCATACCATGCGCAGCGCAAACCATCCGACAGCCCCTCCCGTCAGGATCAACAGCGCCGGATTTATATGACGGCGCAGCAGAATCACCGTGACAGCCGCAGTGATCGCGATCGTGGTGAGATTGTGTCGCGATGAATGATTGAGACTGAAGGTGGCGGTTTTCCCGATGGCGTAAACTCCCGACAGCATCAGCCCCACTGTTATCGGCACCATCCCGCGCTGGACGGCGTCGCGCCATGGCGATCCTTCGAAGTGATCCCAAACCTTGCTGACGGCAAAGACCAGCGTGCAGGACGGGAGATAAAAGGCGATCAGCACCAGGATAGCCCCGGGAATGCCGGCAACGCGGTAGCCGATCACCGTCACCATGTTCATGTTGGGTCCCGGCGCTAGCTGCCCAAGGGCGTAGATATCCGCGAACTGGTCTGCCGACAGCCAATCGTGCTGCGCGACTACTTCATGTTTCATCTGCGGCAACACCGCAGTGCCTCCACCTACAGCCAGAATCGAAAGTAGGGCAAAAACGTTGGTCAGTGTGATGAGCCGGTTCATGATGCTGCCTGCTCCTTCGATTCCGATTGCGCTGCTTCCGCGCGTTTCGTGTGATGGTCGGCCATTTGCGAATGATACTCAGCGCGCTGGGCATGGTAGCGGCTGAGTTCGGCCTCATTCGGACGATGGATCCAGATCGCGATCGGTGCGAAGACAACCAACGCGGGCACTAGCGAAATATGAAAGACTCCGACAAGAAGGAACACCGGAATCAGAATCGCGAAGTCGATCCATTGGGTCATTTCGCGCTTACCTATTTGCACTGTGACCGCGAAGATAAGTCCGACAGCGGCTGCGCTAACGCCGGCAAGCAAGGCCTTGACCTCGGGATCCGAACGAAAGTGCGAATAGAGCACGCCAAGTAGAGCGATAGCGACGGCGCCCGGGATCGTCATCCCGACTATTGCCGCGATAGCGCCCCGGACGCCGCGTAGATGGTTCCCGACGATCACGCTGACGTTGGTCGAGATTAGCCCAGGGACGGTCTCGCCGATTTCCAGTGCCGCGATAAACTCGTCGTCGTTAAGCCATTTCTGGCGATGCACCAGATGCTCGCGTAGATAGGCTACGACCCCGCCGCCAAAACTGGTGGCGCCCATATAAAAGAACACTCTGAACAGTTGCGCCAGACTGACTTGCTTCGGTGCTTCGCCGTTCGTTTGCTCGTTAATGGTACGACCCCTCCAGAAAGCTTGGTCGGCAAGTGCCACTCCGTTGCGACACACCTGTACGGTGCCGACCGTATCGCAGTTTTCCCTTGAACTTTGCGAGGAAGCAACAACCGTGACCATCGATTTCCGAGGAAGAACAAAAAACAAGCTGTTTGAAGGAGACGTGTTTACGGCTGTGATGTTAAGTGCTAGTAACGTCCCAAGCGCGAAAAACCGAACGTAGTCATCGAGTTCGAAATGCGCGGAAGAGGAGATAGCGAGGAATGACGAAAGTTGCAAAAGCAGCTGTTCTGACCTTGGGATTGTCGATGGCGACCGGTCTGGCGCTTCCGGCATTTGCTCAAGACGCACCGGCGGCATCGGGAGCGGCAGCTCCTGCAACAGCGGCCGCGGCCCCATCGGGTGCGACAAAGGAGCAGGTGCAGGAAGAGATGCCCAAGGTTGCGCGCCACCTCTGGGATGCCAAGCTTTCATCCGTGCACAACGCCCAGATGAATCAGGCTTGGAAGGCTGCTCAGGCGGCCTACGCCAAGGGCGACTACGATAAGGCGATGGCCAAATTGAAGATCGCCGACGAACTGGCCACCTCCACCCCTAACGTCCACTAGACCAAGATCCCAACGCCGGACTCCAGTCCGGCGTTGGTCTTTCTGCTTAAAATAACCCTTCCGCATCTACCTCACCCTCACGCCCCACTCTTCCCCCGATCCCAAGTTCTTTGAAGCACGCTCAGAGCGTGTTGATGGCTCAAGATCAAAATAGCCTTCGAGGCTGGGAGGAAATCATGGCAACTGGCTTTCGCTTCTCTAAACTGGCACTGGCTTCCGCCGTCGGCAGCGTCTTGATTTGCGGGTTGGCGCCATGGACTCGGGCGCAAGAGATGGGTCCCGGAGGACGCATCATCACCGGGATCGGTCAGTATCGCACTCACTGCGCACAATGCCACGGTATGGACGGTAAGGGTGACGGACCAATGGCCGCGGTGCTCAACGTCAAGCCAGCCGACCTAACCACGCTGGCGAAGGATAACGGCGGCGTATTTCCTGAAGAACGAGTGCTGAATTCGATCAATGGGACCGAGCAGGTCGCGGCTCACGGGACCAAGGGAGAACCAGGCGCGTCGCCAATGCCGGTCTGGGGCCTCGCGTTTCGCGCCTCTTCTGGATCGGGCTCGGGCGCAGATTTTACTCCGCAAGAAATACAAAAGAAGATCAAACTGATCGTCGACTACATCAAGACCATCCAGGTGAAATAACGCGCGGATTTTGGGGGTCGGTGGTGCTAAAGGATACTCAGCCGAGGCGCGCACCGACCTCCGCTCGTCGTCCCCGGAAAAAGTCTCCGGCGGCCATCCGTCGGCGACCGGGTGCCTGAACCTCGATCAGAGTCAGCGCATCAGCTCCACATTTGATCGTCGGATTAGGCTTCAGCGCGATTAGCCTGCCGGGTTCGCCCTCGACCGATCCAGTCGCGACGCGCGCGCGCCAGATGAGCAAGTCCTCGCCGGCGTACTTCGTGCGCGCCACGGGCCATGGATCGAAGGCCCGGATCATCCGCTCGATCTGCGTCGCATCACCCGTCCAGTCGATCACCGATTCCTCTTTCGTAATCGGCTTGGTGAAGGTGACGAGGGCTTCGTTCTGCGGCGTTTCGACCAGCCGCCCTTCCTTCAGCATCTGCAGTGATTCGATGAGTGCCGACGCGCCCAGTTCTGCCAACTTCTCCTTGAGACTGCCTTGGCTCTCGTCCGATGCGATAACGAGTGACCGCTGCAGCAGCATCGGCCCCGAGTCCATCTGCTCGGTGATACGCATAATTGTAACCCCGGTTTCGGGATCGCCGGCGAGCAGCGCGCCTTCGATTGGCGCAGCCCCGCGATGGCGTGGGAGCAGCGACGCGTGCACATTCATCGGCATGATCCGTGGTGCGTCCAACACGGCATTCGGCAGAATCCGTCCATAAGCCACGACCACCAACAGGTCCGGATCGAAGGCTTTGAGCTGCGCGAGGAATTCCGGCGTGCGAATCTTCGTCGGCTTCAGTGTCGGTAGGCCATGATGCTCGGCCACCGCCCCAACCTCGGAAGGTTCGAGCTTGAGGCCACGCTTGCGCGGCTGATCGGGTCGCGTAACAACCGCGACAACCGTGAAGTTTTCGCCCGATCCCGCAATTAGCCGTTCGAGCACATGCGCCGCGATCGCGGGCGTGCCCATGTATACGATCCGCAAGGGTCGAGGGTTAATTTCAGATGAGAGCTTTGGAGGGTTTTCCATCGCCTTTACCCTCCTTGATCATCTTGGCCAGCCGGCGCTTGTAAAGATCGCGTTTGATCCGGCTGATTCGGTCGATGAAGAGTTTGCCATCCAGATGATCAATCTCGTGCTGCAGCGCGACGGCCAACAGATCCGAAGCCTCGACCTCGATCGGCTTCTCGTCAGGCGTCCAAGCCCGCACCAGTACCTTGGCCGATCGCTCAACGTCGGCGTTGTAATCGACCACCGAAAGGCAGCCCTCTTCCCATACAATCGTGCCTTCGCGCTCGACGATTTCAGGATTGATCAGCTTGAGCAGATGCTTCCCGATATTCTCGTGGTCGGTATCGAGCACGACTACCCGGCGACCATCGCCAACCTGAGTCGCAGCGAGACCGACACCGGGCGCGGCGTACATCGTTTGGACCATGCTGTCGATGAAATGATTGAGGCTCCCGTCGATATTCTCGACTGGCTTGGCCTCCGTTTTCAGCACGGGGTCAGGAAATTTTCGGATACGCAGCAGCGCCATCGCAGGTGTATGACCTCTAAGGAAACCTCGGCACAAACCCCATTGTCACCTTGAGCCGGCTAGCAACCAGCGAGCCGTACCGAACGTTCGGAGCTTACCATCCGCAAATCGGAAGGACTAAGGGCTTCCGCAAGACTTGTACCGATGATTTCTAGGCTATCAGACCCTCGATTTTCACCAAACCCACCGACTCGAATCCACTATTCGGCGGCCTTCGCCTTCGATCCGAACCCGAACAGAATCTGCGCGACGCGGCGCATCTGGATTTCTTCCGCCCCCTCCGTGATGCGATACCGCCGATGGTGCCGGTAGATATGCTCGAAAGGCTTGTGACGCGAATAGCCGATTCCGCCATGCACCTGCATCGCGCGATCCGCTGCCTCGCAGACCAGCCGATTCGCTCGGTAGTTGCACATCGAAACCTTATGGGAGAGCTTCTGCGCGACTTCCGGCTTCGACATCTGATCCATCTCCCACGCCGTCTTGTAGATCAGATTCCGGATCATCTCGGCTTCCGTATGGAGTTCGACGAGCGGCCACTGGATAGCCTGATTCGTCGCCAACGCACGTCCGAACGGTTTGCGCTCATTCGCGTACTTCACCGCCTCGTTTATGCAGAACTGAGCCGCACCCAGCGATGAAGCCGCCTGCCGAATCCGATTTTCATGCACAAAATGCTGCGCCACCGCGAGTCCATCTTCCGGATCGCCGAGAATCGCGTCTGCCGGCACATAGACGTCTTTCAAGGAGATTCGCGGATGGTCCGTCGGCATATTGAAGGTCCATAGATATTCATCGACCTTGAAGCCACTGGTGTCAGTCGGAACTATAAAGCAGGTAATTCCTTTAGCCCCACCGTCACGTCCGCTGGTGCGAGCAAAAACGAAATCGTGCGTGGCAACGTGCAGACCGGTGTTCCAGATTTTCGAGCCGTTGATCTTCCAGCCGTCGCCGTCGCGTACCCCGCGCGTCTCCATCCAGGTCGCATCGGAGCCGTGATCGGGTTCAGTAAGACCGAAGGCCACGCTGATCGAGCCATCGAGGATTCCGGGGATAAACTTCTGCTTCTGCTCGGATGTGCCGAAATCACGGAACATCAGAACCGTCGGCAAGTTGCCTACGATCGAGCTTTCGTTCTGCAAATCGTTGTGCAGGCCGAGTCCCTTGGCCGCCAGATGCTCGCGAATGATGGCCATCCCAAGATTCGTGCCGTCCTTGCCACCGAACTCCTTGGGGAGCGCGTAGCGATAATGGCCCGCCTTATCAGCTCGCCGACGCATCTCGCCGAGCAGCGCCTCCCACTCGTGGCGCGGCAGGCCACCGCGCTCGAAGTCCGTGCGGGCGTATTCGCGGCGATGGTCGAAGAACCGAATATTGTCGTTCTCACGCTCGAGCGGCTTGATTTCGCGCTCAATGAACGCGTCGAGTTCCGCAAGATAAGCCTTGATATCGCTTGGGATATTGAAGTCCACGACTGCCCGCTCCTGTTTCACTATTTAGCGGCTTACAGGATGCGGCAATCGCGTGCGTTGGGCAACGCCGGAGCAAGAGAAGAAAACCGTGCTTGGACGTTAGCTACGCTCGCCCAAAGATAGAAGACCAATCAACCAGTCGCATAGACGTCGGATCCGGCACTCAGGATGTATTGGGGTACTGGCGGTTTCTCATGTCACTTGCGAAGTTAATGAACGGCTCCGGTAGGGGTACCCGGCACCAATCTGACTTCTTCCGAAGTTAATTTTGCCGTTGGTAAATCGCCGTCATTCGATACAATTGAGACTTCCTGGAGGTCTCGACGCCTAAGCTCGATCGCAAGCGCGCCCTGACATGAAGGCACTCGCAATTCTCCCCGTACTGGAGTTTCCGTTGCTGTGGCTGCTGCTCCGAAGCAAACGATGCGGGCTTCGCGACGCTGCTCTTTATGCTGCAAGCTACTGGGGTTTTATACTCTTTGCGATTACTGAGCTGACCAGCTTAGGCCATCATCTCGATCGTTCGACCCTGGGGCTAGCGTGGTTGACCGCGAACATGGTGACCTTCGCGATCCTTTGGCGATACCGCGATAGCCTGGAAATCCCTTCGTTCGCCACACTGGCTCGAGCATTCCGGACAATCTCGCCGGGACTGCAGCTATTGACGGTTGGCTCGGCTTTGCTCGTACTCGCGGTGGGCGTCACGGCCATTCTGAGTCCGCCGAATAGTATCGATGTGATCGATTACCACATATCCAGGGTCGCCCTCTGGACGAGCAACCGCAGTGTCGCGTTCTTCCCGACCAATGACTACGTCCAATTGGTATATGCGGTCTGGGCAGAGTACGCGGCGCTAAACTTCACCATCCTTTTCGGCAGCGATCGACTGGTTAATCTCGTCGAGTTCGCGAGTTTTCTCGGTCTAATCGTCTGTACCTCAGCGATAGCACGAGAGCTGGGCGCAGGCGCCAAAGGACAGGTCCTCGCCGCGATCATCACGGCGACTCTACCGACCGCGCTGACCGAAAGCTCGGGTGCGACGAATGGAGTCGTCATCTCATTTTGGTTTGTAACAGCAGTGTTTTGTGCTCTACGTTTATCGAGTGAAGACTATCCGTATGCTCTGACCGCTGGTGCGGCAGCAGTCGGTCTGACGATCGCGACCAAGGGAACCGGTTTCGTTGTGCTCCCCGGCGTACTCGCGGCCTGCTTCCTTGCGCGCTATCGGATTCGCAAAGAATGGCTGCTACGCGATGGTCTGGTCTTCGCGACGATCGTGGTTATCCTCAACGCCCCGCCAAGCCTGCGCAATTACAATCTTACGGGCAATCCGCTGGGGACTAATTTCGCTGGTGGTGGAGCTCACCTGGATGCGTCTGTGGGCAGAATCAGCGTTCGCGATAGCGCGGCGAATTTACTAAGAAATCTGGCGCTGCAGTTCACGCTCACCGAAAAAGCCACCGACGAAGTCGAACAATACACCGTTAAGGCCATCCGATGGCTCGGGGCCGACCCTGACGATCCCGATTTCATCTGGCGTCGGATCGACAATGCGAACGGCTATGGCTTCGAGGTTCAAAGTTTCAATCGGAACGAGACCTATGCCGGAAATCCGCTTCAGATTCTGATGCTACTTGGTGCTCTCGTCTTATGCGCTATCGTGCCGATTAGTCGACGACGCGACGTAGTGCTCTACGCGTTGGGGATTGTCATATCGGCCCTACTCTTCTCAGCGCTACTGAGATGGCAGCGATGGGGAGCGCGGCTCGAGTTACCGATTCTGATCTTGGGCGTTCCCTTGCTAGCCGTCGTCCTCGAAGCCACGCTCAGACCTACCGTCATCGTTGGCATCGTCGCGATGCTCGTAGTGACCTCGGTCCCCTGTGTTGTGGCCAATGAATATCGGCCATTGCTCTTCAGTTCTTTGTCACCCAGAGAGTTACGCACGCGGCCTTTCGCTGGGAACCTCTTCACCAAATCGCGCGATGCCTTCTACTTCGAAGACCACCATCGCGATTTGTTCCACTCCTATGTCGATGCGAGCAGGTTTGTGCAATCAACTGGCTGCAAGGACGTCGGAATCGACACCACCTTCGAACACTATGAATACCCGGCGATGGCTTTCCTGGGTTTTGCTGAAGGAAATGTACACCTTCGCTATACCGGTATCCGTAACCTGACGGCCAAGTATATCGATCCGGCCGAGAAGCCTCCGTGCGCTGTAATTTGTTTTGCTTGCTCCCGCTCGCGAGCGAAAGCGGAGGCGTATACAACCACGGGCACGAAGACCGCTATCTTCGGTAACGCCGTTGTCTTCTACGGCAATATCCGAGACACGAAACGCACCGACCGGAACAGCGATTGCGGCCGGCGATCCCAAGGTAGACCAGGACGGAATAGCTGCGTCTTGGCAAAAGCTAAGCGACTTCCGCCAGTACGAATTGCCGCGCTATTCGGCGCTCTATATGGAAGGCCTGCAAAGGGGCAAGGAATCCCGAAGTCAAATTGAGACCTGGCACGATGCGTTCGACCGTCCCTACTACGACGGTAGGCGAATCCGGGAGTTGATCGAGCAACTGCGCACAACCCCCGGCCATGATCCAAGGATTTTGGACGAAGCGTTAGCCGAAGGTAGCGAGGCTCTACGAGGATTCGTGCTGCTGGAATCGCAATACGCCGACGCCTTCGTCCAAAACGTCGGCGGCGACCATCCCCCTGCGGATAGGCGGATTTCGCTGCACTGATGCGATAAGTCGCTCGACAACTGCGCTAGTCGATCAGATCCTGGCTGAGCGATTGCGCCAGGGTGCCGCGGATTTCAGCACGGGCCGTGAGCTTCGGATGGTCCGCCTCAAGCGCTATCTTCCCCGCGTTCGCCAACTTGAGAAATTCGTCAGCGTCGATTCCGCCGAGCGGAAAACGCACGAATTGCACTGAACTCAAGCGATCGGTCGCAATCTGCCGACTATCGAAACGCGCGGCCTCGCGTCGTCCGTCGATCGAGACCCATAGATGGCGTTCCAGACCAAGTAACTCGCGCAGCGCGACGTCGCGCTGCTTGGGATCGGGATATTCGATCAACATCGTCGCCGATATTTCACCGGGCCGCGGCAGCAGTTCGTTATAAGTATCAATTTCGTGGCGAATCGCCGCCTCGGCGTTGATTTTCTCGGTCCGCACCATCTCTTCAATCTGGTACCAAACCGTCTGGCCGTTCTCGAAGAGCAGCATCAGATGCTCACCCACGATGAGACGACGACGATTCTTCTCGGCAATCACCAAGGGACGAATCCGCGGACGCAGAATCTCGTACTGCTCGATGGACAGAATCTCTTTCAGCGTAACCGGCTTCATTTTTCCTCCTCCGCGGCCGGTGGCGGTTCAACCTTCGTCGGAAAGCCGTCGGGCTCATATGCGCGGGCAAGAATCTCCGCCGGATTGAGGGGCCTGGTCCCGGTGCCCTGCTCGATCTGAATAGCGGCGAGCGGGCAGTCGGTCGCCATCACGTTCGGTTCCGCTTCGCGCATCCCGCTGAAAGCCTTCTCACCCCACTTCATTGAGAGCGGGAAGAACTCCTTCTTCATCGCCCATGTTCCGTCGTGCGCCGTGCACGCGTCGACGGTATCGATATCAACGCCAGGAATTCGCCGCATCAGGTCGCGCGAACGCAGACCGATATTCTGGGCCTTCAGATGACACGGCACGTGATACGCGATTTTGCCGGGGGTCGATTTGAAATCGCGATTAAACTTGCCGGCCCGGAAAAGCTCATAAAGCACTTCATGCGGATCGGCTATAGCTTTCGCCAGTTCGGCAGCTTCGGGTGTTCCGATCAACATCGGATATTCGCCGCGCATCATGAGTGAACAGCTCGGATTAATTGCGGCGATTCGATAACCCTGACGCGCCAGCGGCAGGAGCTTCTCGACGTTCTGTTGCGCCTGCTTCTTAGCGAACTCGACGTCACCACCATCGAGCGCGGGCATCCCGCAGCAGTTCTGCTCCGGGCATGTGATCGCGCAGTTGTTCCTCGCGAGCACTTTCACTAGCGACTTGCCAGGCGAGGGGTTGTAGTAGTTCACGAAGCAGGTGTGGAAGATTGCGACCTTCGCCTGCGGTTCCGCAGGTGCAGACGGCAATCCTTCGCGCTTGATCCACTTCTCGAAGGTCTCGGTAGTGAACTCGGGGAGCTTCTTATCGCGATGGATTCCGAGCATCTTCTCCATCATGAAACGCTGGAACTTGCTGCGGCATCCCCAGTTGGCGAGCCGCGGCATCATCGTGCCCATCTTTCCCGCGCGATCCGGATCGCCGAGCATCTTTTCGCGAAGCTTGATACCTTCCTCGCGCGCCTGGACCGCTCTCGCCCGCGTAACGAGCCGCGGGAAATCGAGCTGGAACTCGTGCTTATCGCGCGGGGTGTAGGGGCACTTCACCTCGCACAGTTTGCACTCGTAGCAGAGGTCGATAACCTCTCGCTTCTCAGCCGGAGTCATCCCGCTGAGTTCCTTTTCGCCCTTGTCGTCGATCGCTTTGAACAGCGCCGGGAACGACGGGCATAAGTTGAAGCAGAGCCGGCAGCCGTGACAAATATCGAAGACGCGATTGATCTCCGTATCGAGCTTCGCGCGATCCCAGTAACGCGGCTCGTTGGGGTCGTAAGTCAGCGCATCAGTCGGACGCCATTCGCTTCCAGCCATCGTAAATCCCTTCGGCGTGAGTCAGAAAGAAACCGGCCTGCAACCCTATGCAGACTGCAGGCCGGCTCCGAGCTATTCTGCGTTCGCGTCAGACCGTCTCGGCAGCCTTCGAGAAGCGACCGGCGTGGGACTTCTCAGCCTTTGCCAGTGTCTCGAACCAGTCGGCGATTTCGCCGAAGCCCTCGTCACGAGCCGTCTTGGCCATCCCGGGATACATGTCGGTGTACTCGTGGGTCTCGCCCGCGACTGCCGACTGCAGGTTCTTCAGCGTATCGCCGATCGGCTTATCGGTCGCCGGATCGCCCACCGACCTCAGATAGTCCAGATGGCCGTGCGCATGGCCGGTTTCACCCTCAGCGGTATCACGGAACAGGCCCGCGACATCCGGATGACCTTCCACGTCAGCGATCTTGGCGAAATAGAGATAGCGGCGATTCGCCTGGCTCTCTCCCGCGAACGCGTCTTTCAGATTCTGATGCGTCTTGGTTCCCTTTAGACTTGCCATTTTTTCTCCTGACCCTCCACTTAATCCGGCAACGACTATCCGCGCCGGTTTGGTGCGAAACTCAAACCTTTTCTTTCCTCGATGACCCGCGCTTCTTTTGGAGACTCCGGCAACTTTCGCAAAGCGCCTGAATCTCCAACGACCATCCCAGCGTCTCAAACCCCTCCAACGCCGGATTTGCCCCGAGCAACTGCCCCATGTTCGCGATCTCTATATCGCGTACGCGCCGACACTCGACGCACACGACATGCTGATGCGGCGTCAGATTCGCGTCGTAACGAGCGCTGTCATGCAGCACCGTTACCTTGCGCGCTTCACCGATCCGACAAAGCGTCTCAAGCGTACGATGAACCGTGGCGAGCGAGATATGCGGATGCAACTCACGGACCGTATCGTAGATCTGCTCAGCCTTCGGATGGTCGGTCGACTCCAGCAACGCCTCTATAATCGAGAGGCGCTGCGGCGTAACCGCCAGACCGCCATCACGGCATCGCGCGGCGAACTCGTCGAGCCGATGCCTCGCATATTGACGATGATTGCTATCGCTGACCAGGCGCGCATTCATATCGGTTGATAATTATTACCATCCGCGAAGGAGGGTGGTCAATCACCACCCATCTTCGCTCGTCCCCAATTTGCACTTCATTGCAGAGAGGCGCAGGTGCGAGCAATAACAAAGTGTGTCTTGCGTAACTTGGTGACAATCAGTCACTTGGGTTCTATCTAAGCCAAGGAGCTTGTGGTTTGGAGTTGACTAACGGTGATTTGGAACCGGCTAAGAGCGCAATCAATTCCAGCCAACCAGCCTGGCTTGTTCGACGGACGCGAGACAAGACGCAGGAGCATCCCGCACCCTTCCGACGATCGTCTGTTCGCTCTCGCGGAGTTAACGCGGCGAGTGGCGCAAGGGCTGGAGCCCTTGTCGCTAATCGAAGAGCTTACGCGCACCATCGCCGACAAAGTCGGGATGAAAGCCGTGGGCGTCGCTACGTGGGACGAAAAGAAGGCTGAACTGATCTTCCGTGGTGGTTATGGATGGTCCGCGCAGCTACGTATCGGCACCCGGATCTCGACGCAACCCGATTCGCCCGCTCATCGTATTTTCGTTTTCGGCAAACCGATGGTGATCGATGACACCGCGTCGGATGATCGCCTGCGGGCGCCGCGCCTCTTGCTGGAGCAGGGAGTCATCAGCGGGTTGGTTGCCCCGATTATCCGCAACGGGTTCCCCTACGGCATTATCGGCGCTTTCAGCGGGACCCATCGGAGGTTCAATTCGAGCGATGTATCCTTCTTTCAGGCCGCCACCAATCTGCTGGGCAGTGGGCTCGAAAACGAACAACTCCGTCGCGAGATAGCCGCCGTCATCGCCAAGGAGCGACGCGAAGCGTTGTCGAAGTTATCGCAAACGCCAGCCACGAACTACGCTCCCCGCTGAACGTCATCCTGGGATACTGCGAAGTACTGGGCGAACGGCCCACCGAAACCGGCGCCCCGAACGCCAGGGTCTGGATGCAAGCCGTCGAGCGGGCCGGAAATCGCCTGCTCGGGACGGTCGACGATATCCTCGATTAGTCGCGGATTGAATCCGGAACCGTGCCCAAAACGGTCGAGCGTCTGCAGCTTACACCTCTGATCGAGGCAGTGGTGCGTTCGTCGACCCCTGCCGCAGTCGCCAAACGAATCGGGCTGAGCTGCACTATCGACGCCCCAAACGTGATCGTCGAGGCCGACCGGCACAGCCTGACTATCGCGCTCGCCAAGATCCTCGCCAACGCCATCAAGTTCACCGAGCACGGCGCGGTCGAGGTAGGTCTCAAGATGACCAGCCGCAACGCCGCGATGATCGAGATTCGTGACAGCGGCATCGGTATCGCAAAGGATTATATCCCGCGCCCGTTCGAGCCTTTTTCGCAGGAGCGCGATAACTACGCCCGTCCATTCGAAGGTATCGGCCTTGGGCTGACGATCACGCGCCATTTTCTGGAACTGAACAACGCCTGGATTGCGGTACAAAGCGAAAAAGGGCGCGGCAGCATCTTTACGATCCACTTCCCCAAGGTGATGGCGCGACCGTTCCGCAAGCCCGCTTCATCTCCGCCGCCGCTGGACTTAAACGCACGGCGTCAGCCTCTTATCAGCGGCTCTGCAAGCCGATAGAATCGCTCGCGCGAAGCACTGTACGGCTCCAGGCGGGGAAGATTTGTGCTGGATTCGCCGCCCAGACCGTGTGACATCTCAGTGTAAAATCGTCTAATTTCTAGGGTGAGACGAAAGTTTCGATGGCGATGCGACGGAAATTATCAAGCTATGTGATGAGCAATGCGGTCGCCCGGCATTCGCTGGTGGACGAGGGTAACGCGTTCCCCGACGCTTTTGCGACCACCCGCCTAGCTGACGCGATTAACTGGGCACGCAAATATTCCTTCTTTGCCTACCCCTTCGTGACGGCGTGCTGCGGCATGGAGTACTTCTCGGTCGCCGGACCGCGTTACGATATTGATCGCTTTGGCGCCGCTCTCCCGCGCTTCACGCCACGTCAGGCGGACCTGCTTTTCGTCGTCGGCACGATCACGCAGCGGCAAGCGCCGATTCTCAAGCGCGTTTACGACCAGATGGCCGAACCGAAGTGGGTGGTCTCGTTCGGTGCGTGCACGAGTTCCGGCGGTCCTTACGATAACTACGCGGTCCTGCAAGGGATCGATCGTATTATTCCGGTTCATCTTTATATCCCTGGCTGTCCGCCCCGACCCGAAGCGGTCCTCGACGCGCTGATTAAGCTCCAGGAGCGTGTCCAGAATGAGCGCCTGGGCGAGCGCTGGCAGGGACTCGACCTTCACGGCAGCGGGCGCAAAATTGGCTGATCCTAAAATCGTTAAAATCACCGTCGACGGACGCCAAATCGAAGCGGCCGAAGGCGTACCTCTGTTGCAGGCGATGCTCGATGCGGGGCTCGATATCCCGCATTACTGCTACCATCCGAAGCTCTCGATCGACGGGTCCTGCCGACTGTGCCAGGTCCGCGTCGAGGGTATTCCCAAGCTTCAGATCTCCTGTAACACCCAGGTCCGCGACGGGATGGTCGTATTCACACAGGAACCCGAGATCGCGCTCACGCGGCGCGGCGTCCTCGAGCTGCTCCTGATGAACCATCCGCTGGATTGCCCGATCTGCGACAAGGCAGGCGAATGCTGGCTGCAGAACTACACGATGCGCTACAGCAGCCGCTTCGGTCGCACGCTCGAGCCGCGACGCAAGCGCGAAAAGCGTATCGATATCGGCGACCGGATGGTGCTCGACCAGGAACGCTGCATCCTCTGTCGACGATGCGTCCGATTCTGCCGCGAGATCAGCAAGACGGCCGAGCTCGCGGTCTTCAATCAAGGCGACCGTTCAGTCTTGGATATCCACGATGGGAATCGGCTCAACAACGACTATTCGATGTGCACGGCCGACGTATGCCCGGTTGGCGCACTCGAAACCAAGGATTTCCATCACAAGCTTCGCGTGTGGTTTCTCGAAGAGACCGCCAGCGTGTGCCCTGGATGCTCCAACGGCTGCAACATAAACATTTCGGCTTATCGGAACCGCATCTGGCGTCTGACCCCGCGCAGAAACGACGCGGTGAACGACACCTGGATGTGCGATGCGGGTCGGCTGAACTACAAGTTCGTCGGCGACGAGACGCGTGCCCGCGCGCCGATGATCATTCGCGATGGCAAGCTAGCCGAGACCGATTGGATGACCGCCGTCTCCAAGGCCGGAGCCGAGTTGGCCGAGTTCAAGAATAAGCACGGCGGCGCAGCCTTTGGCGCGATCGTCTCGCCGCATCTAACGAACGAAGATAACTATTGCTTCGGCCGCCTCCTGATGGGAATTGGCGCGTCGCGCTTCGCGATGGCCGTCGAGCTCGGCAAAGCCGACGACCTGCTGATCAAGGCAGAGAAAGCACCCAACGCTCGCGGTGTCCGCGAACTCGGTCTGGTGAGCGGTGCTGACGATGGCCTGGAAGCGTTGCTCGGCGCCATCGAGGCGGGCCATATCAAAGGCCTCTACGTCTGCGGCAGCGATTTAGTTCGCGCCGTTCCAAGCGACCGTCTGACAGCAGCGCTCGCCAAGCTCGAACTGCTAATCGTGCAGGATCTGCGCCTCGATTCCGCCTTCGCCGGCACGAAGACCTTTTTCCCGACCACGACCTTCGCGGAAAAGGACGGCACCTTTACCAATCACGCCGGACGTGTCCAGCGGATTCAGAAAGCGATCGACGCCACGCCCGGATGGCTTGAAGACGGCGAAATCTTCACGCGGCTCTCGAACCTCGTCGAATCGCGGCAGGACCAATTCGATCTGGCGCAGATCTGGACCGCGATCGAAAGCGACGGCTCGTCCTTCGGCGGCGTCCGCTTCGATCAGCTGGGCTCTGCCGGCACACAGGTTGGTAGCATCGCCTCCGGCAAGTGAGTCCGGCTTGACAATCCCGTTCTGACCGGTCATAGCGCCTGTGGGGCTATGGGGACGCGCCGCACCCGTTGCGGCGTGAAATAAACAGCGCTCGGCGAAATGCGCGACGAGCGCCGCTAACGGTCAGTTCAGGGGACGAGCGCTTATGGCATCACCGCAGGTTGAGTCAGGGGGCTTGAAGGGTTACTTCGCTACTCATCGCGTCTTGGATACCTATCCGGAGGGCGGCCAGCGCTGGTGGATGCTTGCGCTCACGGTGATGGCGACGATCGTTTCGTTCTACGAATTCGGCTTCTCCGCCCTACTACCCTATTGGATGAAGTCGCTGCACTTCAGCGAAGAAGAGTTCACCTATTTCCTTGCCATCGCGGTCTTTCTCTCAGCTATCTCCGCGATGTTCGGGGGTCCGCTAGCCGATCGTCACGGCCGCGTCGTGGTAATCGACGTCTGCCTCGTGATCATCGTAGCTCTGACCTTCGGCAATCTGCTGATGAGCGGCTTTTGGTCTTTCATGATTGTGCGCGGCCTGATGAATATCGTCGCGGGACTGATGTGGGGTGCGCTCGGCGGCCTCACACGCGATATGTCTCCGCGCGTAAGCCGTGGCGTCGCTTTTGGATTGCTCACATTCGGGGCCGTAGCCTGCCAGTGGCTGTGGAATTTTATCCCGGCCAAGACCCTGATGATGGTCGGTGAGAGCTGGCAGACCGAAATCCTGATGATGGGCGTGTTGTCGATCGTCCTGACTATTCCGGTGCTGACCTCGCTCAAAGATCTATCCCCGAAGCTCAGGATGGCAGTGGTAGGAGCCGAGGAAGAGGAAGTCGGCGAAGCGTTCGAATCGGGCGATTTGGCCGGACAGGAACCCGCCGGCGCGATGGGCGCCTTCAGCCAGCTCCTGAGCCATAGCGATACCTGGGTAACGGTGCTGGGTTCGGTGGCCTTTCTGACCGTGGCCCTGACGATTCAAACCTTCGGTCCGCTGATGTTCTCGCAAGCCTTCAAATTCAGCCAACCCGATGCGGCTGCGATGACGGCCAATTTCTGGCTCTTTAACCTCGTCATGCTTGTTCCGGCCGGTTATCTGGCCGATTTGCTCGGCGCGCGAAAGATGATCAGCCTCTTGATGGCGGTCGTGATGCTGGCGATGCTGGTGTGGTGGTTCAAAAACTTTGACCCGCCGCTCTCGCGCGAAGCGCTGGGGTGGGTTACCCTGCTGCTGGGCGGCATGGCCGCGTCGGCTTTCATTCCATGGTGTGCGCTTTATTCGGAATATCTGGAGGATCTCTCGCCCTCGCTGCAGGCGACGGGATGGTCGTTCTTCCAGATGGTGTACCGGATCTGGATTGTCGTTTCCGGACTGCTGTTGCCCTACATTACACGCGTGTATGGTTGGACAGTCTGGATGGAGCTGATGATCGCCTCGGTGGTGATCTTCATCGGGTCGTTGCTCCTGTTACGCGGCCATGGGAAACCGGCGATGACGGTCGAGACGGCTGGTCACGGCGCGCCGGCTCATGCCGCAGGAGGCAGATAGATTTTCAGCATCACGCGTGATGGCGCGACGCTGGGATTGTTTGAGTTTTCCGGATGGCAGTTCAGGTAGTTAAGGTAAAGCGTCCCGCACAATCATGGTCGAATGCACGACCATGGTTCGCGATTCTCAAGGGACTGACGGTCTCGCTGAAACATCTGTTCAAGAATCTGGGACTGTTCGCTCGCGGGCGGCAGGACTTCGCGATTCACTTCCCCGAACAGCGGCTGGTGCAGCCTCCAGCGATGCGCGGGATGCCCGTGCTGGTCCAGATGGATTCCGGCAAGGAGCGCTGCGTCGCCTGCGGGATGTGCGAGTGGGCCTGCCCCACGACCTGCATCACGATTTTCCCCGCGGAGACCAACGACGAAGTCGAGCGCTATCCGGAAATCTTCGATATCGATATGTCGCGCTGCATGTTCTGCGGCCTCTGCGAAGAAGCCTGCCCGGAAGAGGCAATCGTGATGAGTCGCCAGGTGGAAATCGCGAGCTATTCGCGTCGCGGCTCGCTATGGCATAAACAAGACCTGTTGGTTCCGGTGGGCCAGCTCAAAACCCGAACCGATTATATCCGCCGTACCTATGAGCGCTGATACGCCAGATAATACCAACCAGGCCGCTGAAGCAGGCCCAGCGCTCTCGCCGCTACTGACCAAAGTGACGGAGCTGCTCGGTGCGATGGTGCTTGAGCATCACAGCTTCCGTAGCGACGATCGTATCCACGTGGAGCGTGAGAATATCGTCCAGGCCGCGACGATTCTGCGCGATGATCCGGACTTGGCCTTCGACCTGCTGCTCGACGTGACAGCAGTCGATTACTATGGCCAGCCCGACGACTTCGAGACTAAGCCGATGATTTGGGATCGGAATACGTCATCGATGCGCAAATTGCCGCTGCGGCGTCATCAGCTGGTGCTCCCTCCCAAGGGGCCGCATCCGCGCTTCGCCGTGGTGTACCACTTGATGTCGACCAAGCACCTGCACCGGTTGCGTATTAAGAGTCGGGTGCCTGAGGACGATCCATCAATCGCGACGCTGACCACGGTCTGGCCGGGAGCCAATTGGCTCGAACGCGAGACCTGGGATCTTTACGGGATCCGCTTTAACGGCCATCCCGATTTGCGACGAATCTATCTGTACGAGGAATTCGTCGGTCATCCATTACGCAAAGACTACGATAAACGGCACGAACAGCCGATTGAACCTTATGTCGGACCTGCTGCAAAAGAACCTCGTCGCCCCCAATAATCTCAAAGGCACCGGCCGCCCCGACGCCTTCGATGATCTGAATACGCAGCCGATGCGGATTCAGTTCGGCCCGTCGCATCCGGCAACCCACGGTACGGTCAAAATCGAGCTTGATCTCGAGGGCGAGCGCGTCGTCGATGCCGACGTTCAGGTCGGCTATCTCCATCGCGGCTTCGAGAAGGAGTGCGAAACCGGCTTCTTCTATCAAAATATTCCGTACACTGACCGCCTGAATTACAGCTCGGCGATTCTGAATAACGTTGGCTACTGCCTCGCGGTCGAGAAACTCTTCGATATCAAGACGCCGCCCCGGTGCAATTTTATCCGCCTGATCGGCAGCGAGATTTCGCGTATCGCGGACCATCTGCTGGCGATTGGCGCTTCGGCGATGGAACTGGCGGCCTTCACGCCGATGCTCTATCTGCTCGAAGGCCGCGAGCTGATGTACGATCTTAGCGACGCGATTTGTGGCGCGCGCGTCACGACGAACTTCACCCGGATCGGCGGGATTTCGGCCGACCTTCCCGATGGCTTCAAGAACTTTGCGATCGAGCGGCTCGACAAGACGATCAAGCTGATCGATGACGCGGATCGCCTGCTGACTGAGAACCCGATCTTCCGCGAACGTACCGAAGGCACCGGTCATTTTCCAGCCAACGATCTGCTGGCGTGGGGCGTCACTGGCCCGATTTTACGGGCAGGCGGAATCCCCTACGACCTCCGCCGCGTAACGCCCTATCTGGTTTACGATCAGATCGATTTCGACGTGCCGGTCGGTGAGCATAGCGACAACTTCGATCGCTATCTGGTACGGATGGAAGAGGTGCGCCAGAGCCGCCGGATGATCATGCAGTGCCTCGACAAGTTACCCGACGGCCCCGTGAACGTTGATGATCCACGCGTTCGCTGGCCCGCGAAGGGCAAAGTCTTCTCGCGGATGGAAGAACTGATCGATCAGTTCAAGCTCGTCCTCGAAGGCGGGATGCCGCCGGCGGGCGAGGTCTATCACGCGGTCGAGGCAGCCAATGGCGAACTCGGCTTTTACATCGTGAGCGATGGCACCGGCAAAGCCTGGAAGTGCCGCTGTCGCGCGCCTAGTTTCTCCAACATGTCGCCGCTGAAACATATGTTAATCGGAGGCCAACTCGCCGACGTCGTGCCGACCTTCGGCATGATGAACATGATCGGCGGTGAATGTGATCGCTAGAAAATGATTCTTTCCGCTGCAACGCACGAAAAAATCCGCGAAGAGATCACGCATTATCCGCATGCGCGCGGTGCCCTGCTCTTTGCGCTCCATGCCGCGCGTGAGGATCAGGGTGGGCTCAACGACGAGATCTTCGCCGAACTCGCCCAAATCTTCGAACTGCGCCCGATTGAAGTCGCCGAGGTCGCCTCGTTCTACTCGCTCTTCAACCAGCCCAAGGCTAAAGCGGTAATCCAGGTCTGCACCAGTCTCTCATGCTGTCTGAAAGGTTCGCGCCGGATAGTGAAAGACCTTGAGCGCGAACTCGGAATCAAATCGGGATTGGCGACTCCGGACGGCAATTTCGCGCTGGTCGAGGTCGAGTGCCTCGGCTCCTGCGCCACCGCACCGGTCGTGATGGTAAATCGGAATCCGTATCTCGAACGAGTCGATTCCGACTTCGTCGCCGGGTTGGTGAAGTCGCCCGAAGGAGCGATCGCCGCGCGGCGTGCCGCGCCCATTATCTCGACGGTCCCCGATGGCGTCGAGGGCTACCTGCTGCCGCCCAACGGCGAGAAATGGCTGACCTACAACGATTACGTACGCAATGGCGGCTATCAGGCGATTGTGAAGGCCGCCACGATGGAGCCCAAAGAGATCGCCGCGATGGTCAAGGACGCCGGCCTTCGCGGCCGCGGCGGGGCAGGCTTTGCTACCGGTTTGAAGTGGACCTTCATGCCGCCGCCGGATGGTGGTCCGCGCTATCTTGCGGTCAATGCCGACGAGAGCGAACCGGGCACCTTCAAAGATCGTCAGATCATGGAGCGCAATCCTCACCTGTTTCTTGAAGGTGTGATGATTGCCGCTCGCGCGATCGAGGCCAACGCGGCCTTTATCTACGTGCGTGGCGAATACGTCGAACCCTATCGGATCGTGCGTGGTGCAATTCGCGAAGCCTACGAAAAAGGACTCCTCGGCGAGAACGCCAAGGGCTTCGGCCGGCGCTTCGATATCCATATTCAGCCCGGTGCTGGCGCCTATATCTGCGGCGAAGAGAGCGGGATGCTCGAATCGATGGAAGGTCGTAAGGGCCAGCCGCGCAAGCGTCCGCCGTTCCCGGCAATCCGCGGGCTATGGAGCCGTCCGACCACGGTCGATAATTGCGAGACTTGCTCCCAGGTGCCGGCGATTATCAATCGCGGTGTCGACTGGTTTAAGGCCGAGGGTGCGCCAGGGCCGAACAGTACCGGCCATACGCTCTTCGGTGTGAGTGGCCACGTTAAGAATCCGGGCATTTTCGAACTGCGCCTCGGCGTGAAGATGCGCGATCTGATCTACAACTATGCCGGTGGCCTTGAAGAAGGTCGCACGATCAAGGCCGTGATTCCCGGCGGTATCTCGATGCCGATTCTGCGCGGTGATCAGATAGACACGCTGGTCGATCACGAGTCCCTGCGCAAAGTGAACTCGCTGCTCGGGACCGCCGGCCTGATCGTGATGGATGACCGCACCTGCCTGGTGCGCGTCGCGCTGACGGCCGCCCGCTTCTTCAAGCACGAATCCTGCGGACAGTGCACACAATGCCGTGAAGGCACGGGATGGCTCTACAAGACGCTCTCTCGTATCGAGCGGGGCGAAGGCGTCGAGCAGGATCTGGTGACCTTGGCCGAGTGCTGCAACTTCATGGACGGCAAGTGTATCTGCGCCCTCGCCGACGGATGCTCCTGGTCGGCACGCGCATTTTTCACGCAGTTCCGGCCCGACTTCGAGGCCCATATCGCGCAGCATAAGTGCCCCTTTCCGGAGAGCTTCGAGGTATGAGCGATCAGATCACCCGCAACGCGATCGTCGTGCTACTCGGCACGCCCGACAAAACGGAGGGCAGTCTCAACAGCCCGGTCGAGCTCGAAGAGAACGGAATCCACTACAACGAGAAGTGGATCTACACCCACTTGTCGGACGATCCTTCGGGCGCGCCGCAACGAATGATCTACTGGCATCGCTACGATTTCACCGGAACGATGGTCTGCAAGAGCCACAACTCGGGTTGGATCGCGGATACGACGCTGCTTGAAGCGTGCAAGGCGAGCGATGGGCGCCTCGCCACCGTCGAGGGCCATCACGCGGTATCGACCGGCAATCGCAACTACCGCCCAACCTCCAAGGTGCGCGACTCCAGCGACCTCGGCGGTTATATCGAGGGCAGCAAGGAATAGTTCGGGTAGCTGCATCGCTGCTCGATGCGCTCGCGAATTTTTCCTCGCCGAGCGATTCGCGTTGCTCCTTCCGCGATGCTATAACGTTTCTTCCTTAAACGGCCGCGTAAAGCGCCATGGATTCGGGGTGTAGCTCAGCCTGGCTAGAGCACTGCGTTCGGGACGCAGGGGTCGCTGGTTCAAATCCAGTCACCCCGACCATCCAAAGCCAAACCGAGGCCTTCTCGGAGCACTACCATTCTCATCCTCCTGACTATCGTCGCTTACCTGATTGGATCGACGCCGGTTGGCGTTCTCGTCGGCAGGGTTCGTGGATTCGACCCGCGCACGGTCGGTTCCGGCAACGTCGGGATGACCAACGTCGCCCGTGCCGGAGGCAAGAGCGCGGCTGCGATTACTTTTATCGGTGACGTGCTCAAAGGACTCATCCCGGTGGCTCTCGCGCGGTGGTTCGCTGGTTCTGATCCAACCACTCTCGCGTTGGTCGGCTTCGCCGCTTTCGTCGGCTCAATCTCCTCGATCTTTCTTGGCTTCAAGGGTGGCCGCGGCGTGGCGACCTCGGTCGGCGTATGGCTGATGATCGCGCCCATCCCACTCGCGATTGCGCTCGCGCTTTTCGCGGCTATCCTGGCAACGACGCGCATCATGTCGCTGGCCTCACTCGGAGCCGCGATGGTGCTGCCTGCGGCCAACGCGATGACCCATAGCCCGCGCCACTACATCCTGCTGGCTATCGCCATGTCTGCGCTGGTGGTCTTCCGACACACCGAAAATATCAGTCGGCTATTGCGCGGCGAGGAGCCGCGACTCGGCGAAAAGCGTAAAAACGCCTAGCTGAACGCCCTCCGCCTTTGGATTGAGGACTGTCGTGATCTGCTGTTTTTTTTGCCTGATGCCTGTTGTTCAGCCATCGAGGTCTCTCTAACCTTTCCCGGTTCACCCTCTACGGTGGCACCGCGCTTGCGTACCTACGCGGGGAAAAAATGCCTCCAAGGGGGCTTGCGTGACCGACGTTATTTCTGAAAAAGGTACAGAGGAAAGGCTGCTCGGACGGCGTACCACAGGTGTGGCCCGTCGGCGGTCAAGGAGTCCAATGAAGAAGGTTGAGGCAATCATCAAGCCCTTCAAACTCGATGAAGTCAAAGAGGCTTTGTCGAGCGTCGGTGTTCAAGGTCTGACCGTCAGCGAAGTGAAAGGCTTTGGCCGCCAGAAGGGGCATACCGAACTCTATCGTGGCGCCGAGTACGTGGTCGATTTTCTCCCGAAGGTTAAGCTGGAAATCATCGTCGCCGATGAGATGGCAGCGCAGGTGGTCGAGACAATCGAGCGCGCCGCCCGAACGGGCCGTATCGGCGACGGCAAGATCTTCGTGCTGCCGATGGAAGAGGTCGTCCGTATCCGTACCGGCGAGCGCGGTTCCAACGCTCTATAAGCCATCTACAGTTCGTTCGTAATCGGGAGCGCCTCCCTTCGGGAGGCGCTGATCGCTTTTTCCTATCACGGCAGATCCATTCGGCACCACACCGCCGAACTTCTTCCAAACCACTCGAGCGTTGTTCGCACGGGCCTTCTGAACACCGTAAGCACACAGACTCAAGGTGAAATATAACCTTTCGGCGGTTAATCTTTGCTAATCAGCGATTTGCACTCGCCCAGCCATTTCTGCTTAACCTTTAGGCACTCTGGGAGGGGCTAGAGATGAGAAAAATCCGTGAATTGCTGTTAGCCGCTGTTATTGTGACGGCCTGCGCGTCATTCGCGAGCACTGCCCTTGCGGTACCTTCCGGCCCCACAGGACCGTCCGGGCCAACCGGACCATCCGGCTCGACTGGACCGACCGGCCCGAGAGCGGTTCCCGAATTCGATCCATCGTTCGTTTACGCTGGACTCAGTGCCTCGGGTGTCCTTCTCGTGGCAGCGCGTGCACGGCGCAGCGCTAAGAAGTAATCAGAACCAGAAAGAGTGAGCGAATGTAGTGGGTCGGTTAGCACCGGCCCACTTATTTTTTGGTCTGGCTTCGGAGGTCTGGATGACCGTGGCTAGTCCACGTTGTCTTTGGCTACGTAGCCCTTGAAGCCCTTCTCGGGGCCGTCGGCAACTTCGATCATCGCACCGTTATCGTCGCTGGAGATAACCTTTACGGGTGTGTTGGCGTCTATTTTCTTCGCGAGCAAGCCTTCGCCCAGCCCACCAAGCATCGCAACCGGGCCGCCCTGCGACTTCATCGACTGGACTTTGTCGAACTGCTCTTTGCTGGGATAGACGTTAACGGTCGTATCGCCGTTGTGCGCGACCAGCTTGTGACCGCATCCCACCAACCCAACCGCCAGAATCAACGCCGCCAATCCGCGATAGACCTTGTGCCGCACGTCGTCACCTATCCTTGGAGGTCGCGGGCGTCGATGGGCCGGACCAGCCCCAAATTGCCGCGACTTTAGGTCCATGATAGCTTTAACATCTCACTTCGGGAACTTCTATCACGGCAACATCAATGCGCATCGGGCTCATCTCCGACACTCATATTCCCGAGGCTTGCGAGCATCTGCCGGCGCGGGTCTTCGAGGTCTTCCGCGACGTTGACCTCGTTATGCATGCCGGTGACGTTTACGTTAATCGCGTGCTCGACGAACTGGCCACGATCGCACCGGTAATCGCTGCCGTTGGGAACGGCGATGAAGGCCTCGATGGCCATCGCCATAAGCTCGAGCCCGAAGAGCGCGTCCGGTTCGCGCATCTGCTGGAAGTCGAGGGCCTACGGATCGGTTTGGCGCATGCGCTGCCGACTCCGGACGAGACCTCTGACGAAGTTTTTCAGCGGGCAATGAACACGCATTTCGGGGCGCCGGTCGACGTGCTCGTGATGGGCCATAGCCATCTTGAAGGCGTGACGCGCTTCGGTACGACGCTGGTGGTTAATCCAGGCAGTGCAACCTTGCCGCGCAATCTGGTCGATGTGCCCGGTACGGTTGGCATTCTGGAGATTCGCCCGGGCGGCGAAATTTTTACTGAGATCATTACGCTCGGCTGATAGCCGAGAGAGATTCATGATTCACTTGGAGGAATCCTTTGGCGGAAGCTGTTCCTAATCAATCCACGGAAAAGCGTGCAGTCACGATGGAAAAGATCGTGAACTTGAGCAAACGCCGTGGCATCGTTTTCCCCACCAGCGATATATACGGCGGGCTCGGCTCGACCTTCGACTACGGCCCGCTGGGTGTTGAACTCAAGCGCAACGTCAAAGAGGCCTGGTGGCGCGAGATGGTACAGGCGCGCAACGACGTCATCGGACTCGATAGCGCTATTTTGCAGCATCCGCGCACCTGGGAGGCCTCCGGCCATCTGGAAAGTTTCACGGACCCACTAGTCGATTGCAAAAGCTGTAAGCAGCGTTTTCGCGCCGACCATATCGAGGGCACGCGATGCCCCGAGTGCGGCGGCGAGCTGACCGAAGCGCGTCAGTTCAACCTGATGTTCAAGACCTTCATGGGCCCGGTTGAGGACACCGCCAACACGGTCTATCTCCGACCGGAGACCGCGCAGGGAATCTTCGCAAACTTTGCCAACGCGATCGATACACAGCGCGTGAAGCTACCCTTCGGTATCGCGCAGACCGGCAAATCGTTTCGTAACGAGATCACGCCCGGCAACTTCATCTTTCGCACGCGCGAATTCGAGCAGATGGAAATGGAGTTCTTCGTTAAGCCCGATGCTGAAGAAGAACAGAAGTGGTTCAACTACTGGGTGAATGAACGCTTCAGCTGGTACGTGAAGTACGGCGTGAAAGCGGATCATCTGCGGCTGCGTCCGCATGCCCAGGATGAGCTATCGCACTACTCACGCGGCACGACCGACGTGGAATACCTCTATCCCTTCGGATGGGGCGAGCTTGAAGGTATCGCCCGGCGCGGCAGCTTCGACCTCGATCAGCATGCCAAGTTCAGCGGTAAGGACCTGACCTACTTCGACGAAGAGGCCAAGCAGCGCTATCGTCCGTGGGTTATCGAACCGGCCGCCGGCGTTGATCGCACGATGCTCGCGTTTCTGCTCGATGCCTACGATGAAGACGTGGTCGAGAACGAAGAGCGTATCGTGCTGCGACTCGATCCGCGGCTCGCACCGATCAAGGTCGCGGTCTATCCGCTGCTCCGCAAGAACGGGCATCCGGAGAAAGCCCACGCGGTGCGCGCGATGCTGCAGCGCTACTTCACCGTCGGCTACGATCAGGCGGGCTCGATCGGCCGTCGCTATCGTCGCATGGACGAAGTTGGCACGCCCTTCGGCGTCACAATCGACCATCAGACGATGGAAGACGATACGGTAACGTTGCGCGACCGCGATACGACCGAGCAGGAGCGCATCTCGATCAACAGCCTGGCTGCCGTCCTGATCGAGCGTATCGGCTGGGCTCGATAAAGCTATCGGATCAGTTTTCTGGGGAAAAAACGAAATTACCTGTGGAGAACGGTCAAGGGTGAAAAACATCATGTTTCACACGAAACATTACAACTGTAGCGAGAAAGCGAATTAACCATGGCGCGGGTTCATCCTGAAATCTATTTCTTTGGTGGTGGTACGGCTGAGGGTCGGGCTTCGATGCGCGAAATCCTTGGCGGCAAGGGTGCGGGACTCGCGGAGATGGCTTCGCTCAAATTGCCCGTGCCCCCCGGTTTCACCATCTCAACCCAGGTCTGCAACTACTTTTACGACCACAAGCACAAGTATCCGAAGGGGCTCGAAGCGGGCGTTGCCAAGAGTATCGCGCGAATCGAAAAGGTGATGGGCCGCAAGTTCGGCGACCCGAAGAATCCGCTGCTCGTATCAGTCCGGTCGGGCGCACGGGTGTCGATGCCCGGCATGATGGATACCGTGCTGAACCTCGGCCTCAACGATCAGACCGTGCTGGGACTCGAAGCAGTGAGCGGCAACCCGCGCTTCGCCTGGGATTCCTATCGGCGCTTCTGCCAGATGTACGGCGACGTCGTGCTCAAGCTCAAACCCGAGAGCAAGCACGAACATGATCCATTCGAGGAATTGATTGATCGCAAAAAGGCGAGTCGCGGCGTCAAGAACGATATCGATCTCTCGGTCGATGACCTGAAAGAACTGGTGAGCGAGTTCCGCGACCTCATTCGCCGCCGCGTTGGCCGTGCTATCCCGCAGGATCCGAAGGCTCAGCTCTGGGAAGCTATCGGAGCCGTCTTCGACTCGTGGAACAACGAACGCGCGATCGCCTATCGCAAGTTCAATAATATTCCGGGCGATTGGGGCACGGCCGTGACCGTGCAATCGATGGTCTTCGGGAACCTGGGCGGCGATTGCGCCACCGGCGTCGCGTTTACGCGCGATCCTTCGACCGGCGAACGCGGTATCTACGGCGAGTTTCTCGCCAATGCGCAAGGCGAGGACGTCGTCGCGGGTATCCGGAATCCGCTGCAGATCAGTCTCGCCGCCGGGCGTCGTCGCGCTGAGACCGATGGGGTGAGCGAGGCCGATCGCGCGGCGAATTTCGCAACGCTCGAAGAACAGTTTCCGGCTATCTACAAAGCGCTGCTGAAGATTTCCGATCGGCTCGAGAAGCATTTCCGCGACATGCAGGATATGGAGTTCACGATCGAGCGCGGTCGGCTCTTCATGCTGCAGACCCGCACGGGCAAGCGCACTGCCGAGGCTGCCGTGCGCGCTGCGGTGCAGATGGCGAACGAAAAGCTTATCGATCGGCGCACTGCGCTAACCCGCGTAGAGCCTGAACAGCTCGAACAGCTGCTCCATCCGCGACTCGACCCCAGCGCGAAGAAAGACGTGCTCGCGCGCGGCTTGCCCGCGTCGCCGGGTGCCGTTGCGGGCGAGGTGGTCTTCACCGCCGATGAAGCCGTCGAGGCGGTTAATGCGGGCCGGCGCGTTATTCTGGTTCGGCACGAAACCTCGCCCGAAGATATTCATGGGATGCAGGTCGCGGAGGGTATCCTCACTGCCCGCGGTGGTATGACCAGCCATGCTGCCGTTGTCGCACGCGGGATGGGTAAGTGCTGCGTCGCCGGATGCTCCGCGGTCGAGATAGACTACGCTGCGGGCACGATGCAGGCCAATGGCCGCACCCTACGCCGGGGCGAGTTCATCACGCTCGACGGCTCCACCGGCGAAGTAATCGCCGGGCGCGTCGCGACCGTAGAACCCGAGATGTCGGACTTCTTCCGCACCTTCATGAAATGGGCCGATCAGGAGCGCAAGCTTGGCGTGCGCGCCAACGCGGATACACCGACCGATGCCCACGTGGCGATCGAGTTCGGTGCCGAGGGTATCGGACTCTGCCGCACCGAGCATATGTTCTTCGGCCCGGGCCGGATCGACGCGGTGCGCGAGATGATCATGGCGGAAGACCATCAGCAGCGGGCTCGCGCGCTGGAGAAAATCGTGCCGATGCAGCGCGAGGACTTCGTGGCGATACTGCGCGAGATGGCCGGTAAGCCGGTAACTATCCGCCTGCTCGATCCGCCGCTGCATGAGTTCTTGCCTAAGAACCAAGCCGAGATTGAAAAACTCGCAGAGACGATCGGCGCGGATCCCGAGCGGCTGATGCAGGTGCGCAACAGCCTGGAAGAATTCAACCCGATGCTGGGTCATCGCGGTTCGCGACTCGGCGTAAGCTATCCCGAGATCTATCGGGCGCAGGCTCGCGCGATCCTCGAAGCAGCAATCCAGTTACGCGCTGAGGGCGTGAAGGCGATTCCCGAGATCATGCTGCCGCTGATTGGCGAGCGCAAAGAGTTCGAGATGCTCGCGGCGGAAATCCGCGAGGAGGCGAAAGAAGTCTCGAGCCGCAACGGTAAGGTCCGTCTCAACTTCACGATCGGCACGATGATCGAAGTGCCGCGCGCCTGTATCGTGGCAGATCAGATCGGCGAAGTCGCCGACTTCTTCTCCTTCGGCACCAACGACCTCACGCAGATGACCTACGGACTATCGCGCGATGATTCCTCGAAATTTCTGAACGACTATCTCTCGCGCGGTATCTACAAGAAAGATCCGTTCCAGGAACTCGATGCAACCGGCGTAGCCGGCTTGATGAAGATCGGTATCGAGAAGGGGCGCAAAGCCAACAAAGGGATTAAGATCGGTATCTGCGGCGAGCATGGCGGCGATCCGGCCAGCGTAAAGCTGTGCCATCGCCTCGGACTCGATTACGTGTCGTGCTCGCCGTTCCGCTTGCCTGTGGCAAAGCTCGCCGCAGCGCAAGCCGCGATCGAAGCACGCCAGACCAAGCGGGCTTTCAAAGACGTGTAAAGCAGCCCGATCGGACCAACGTCTTAAGACGTAAAAGCCTCTCCCGGTTACGGCAGAGGCTTTTTATTTGCGAAGCGTAATTAGTATCGGCTCAGCGATTAGCCAAGGTAGTCGTCGACGACGATCGCCGTGATGGCGAGATCGTGCACGCGATTGTTGCGCATGATTTTGAGCTGCACGTCCTCGCCGGGGCGATGGCGATTAATCGCTTCGTAGAGGGCTTTGCGCTCGTGGATATCGCGTCCGTCGGCGCTGAGTACCAAATCACCCTGCCGCAGACCGGCCTTCTCGCCGGGACTCCCGGGCATCACGCCCGCGATCACCACGTGCTCGCGCAAGGTGTAAGAGAGCAGGCCGAGCCACAGGCGCGGCGGCGTACTCACGCGGTGGCCGTGGCGTATCAGTTCGTCACGACCGGAGAGGAAGCATTCGCCGGGAATCCCAAGAATCGGGCGGACCATCTCAGCGAAGTTCAGATACGAAACCGCGAGCAGCTGCCCTTTGGAATTAACGATAGGGCCGCCGTTGAGGCCGATATTCAATGCCGACGCGGTAACGCATACGCATCGCTCGAGCACGAACTCCCAAGCCGCATCGAAGGGTCCGAGGTAGGTGATGATTCCAGTGTCGGCGCATCGCTTCTCGCCGCCGATGCTGGAGACAAGCAGGATTTCCTGACCGAGCGACGCCGTCTGCGAGGAGACAACGTCGAGATGCGGCAGATCGCGTCCGTCGATTTTGATCAAGCCGAGGCTGGTCGTGAAGTCACGGGCGATCACTTTGCCCGCAACTTGCTCGCCGCTGGTAAAGGTCACGATCACGTCGTGCGCGCCCATGATCATGTAATTAACTGTAACGATGAGACCGTCGGAACTGACTATCGTGCCCGTTCCGCGACGGTCGGTGCCGAGACCGATCGCAACCGACGGATGCGTTTCCGGCACTTGCACGTGGATACCCACGGTCGCGCGCGAAACATGTTCCAGCAATCGTAGAGAGGCGTTCACTATTCGTACTCCGCGTTGCGGCACCAGATCCGCGCTTAAAGCTTAACCATTCCTAAGCTCTGGTCAAATCTGCGATGGCTTTGCCGATGATGAATCGATCACAACCGGCTCACTGAAAGCAAATCGAATCGCGCTTGACTTCCTTATCCTTGGCGTCCTACGCAGAAAGTGATCGGATCAACGGAAGGAAAGCAGATGGCTTACGATCTCTTGCTGCGAAACGGCCGCGTGGTCGATGGAAGCGGTGGTCCTTCGATGATCGCCGATGTGGCGATCGCGAATGGCCGGATCGTCGCTATCGATAAGAACCTGCATGGTGCGGCGCGAACAATCGATGCGTCTGATTTGGTCGTCGCGCCGGGATTCATCGATCCGCACACGCATTACGATGCGCAAATCTGTTGGGATCCGCTGATTAGCTGCTCCTCGTGGCACGGCGTTACGACGGTGATCATGGGGAATTGCGGCGTCGGGCTCGCGCCATGCAAGCCTGCTGAACGCGACGTGGCCGCGTGGAACCTGGTACACGTCGAAGCGATTCCATATGAGGTGCTGAGTCGAGGAATCAGTTGGGATTGGGAGAGTTTCCCGCAATACCTCGATGCTGCCGATAAGCGCGGCGCCGGAATCAACATGGGCTTTCTCGCTTCGCTCTCACCCTTTCGCCATTGGGTGATGGGCGATGAAGCGATGGAACGTGCGGCCACCGAGGCGGAGACTGCAGAGATTCGCGGATTATTGCATCAGGCGATCGCCGCAGGCGCGATCGGCTTTTCGATGACCGTGATGCCGCAGCATCTGGGGTACAAGGCGCAGCCGCTCGCTTGCCGACTCGCGAGCAACGACGAACTGCGCGCCTACTCGCACGTCCTGCGCGATTTTGATCGTGGCGTGATCGAGATTGCGCTAACCAAACAACCAAGCGGCCTTTCCGACAAAGAGTATGTCCTTCTCGATCTGCTGTCGTCCGAGAGCGGGAGGCCTGTAACGTGGCTGAATCTGCGTGATCGCGATGATGCGCCCGAGGCGTGGACCGAGACGCTGGAGAAGGCTGCACCACTGATCGAACGCGGATGCCGCCCGCAGGTCGCGGTGCGGCCGCTGATCGTAGAGTTCAATCTGCGCAACCCGTTTCTCTTCGCCAGTATGAATTCGCTTAAACCGATCTTCGCGGATAAAGCGATCGAGGCACAGAAGAGCGTCTATGCCGATCGTGATTTCCGGGCCCGCTTCGCGGCCGAATTGGAACGGCGCACCGTCTTCCGCGATATGTGGTCGCGCGCGAAGGTGAAAGAGGCGAACAACCGGGCGCTGAAATGGACCGAGTGGAAATCGATTCAGGAGATTAGTGATCAGCGCGGGGTAGCGCCGCTCGATACTTTCTTCGATCTCGCAATCGAAGATGAGCTAAGCCTGGACTATATGATGCCGCTGCTGGATATCGACGAGGGACGCGTAGCCGCGAAGTTCAGTGACCCGCGCACCATGATCGGAATCTCGGATGGCGGGGCGCACGTGGATATGCTGTGCAACGCGGGCTATCCAACCTATCTGCTCGGACGCTATGTGCGCGAGAAGCACGCAATCACGCTGGAGCATGCGATTAGACGCATCACTTCGGAGCCAGCGTCCTTCTTCGGGATCACCGATCGCGGCCTGCTCCGACCCGGTATGGCGGCGGATATCGCGGTGTTTGATCCTGCGACGATCGGATCGCCGGAGCGTCCGGAGATTCGACACGATCTACCGGGAGGCGGACGCCGACTCGTGACGCAGGCCGAAGGGATTGAGTACACGATCGTAAATGGGCACATCCTCTACGAAGAGCAGCGCCACTCAGGCGAACTCCCCGGACGAGTACTACGCTCGGGCGGAGCCGCCGCGAAAACGACGAATTAAGGAGCTCCTTCGATGGCAAATCAACGCGTCATTTCAGCCGACTCGCATGTTTCGGAACCCGGCGATCTGTGGGTGGAACGGATCGATCGCAAGTATCGCGATAACGCGCCGCGCGTGATCAAGGCGGAAAAGCCGGGCGCTCCGTATGTTTTCGTCGCACCGGGAATTCATCCGCTGGCAGTCGCCGGAACTTTTGCGGCAGGCCGCAGCGGCGACGAACTGCGAGAGCATCTGAAGAAAGGTTACGAAGCAGCGCGACCGAGCGGATGGGATCCGGTCGAGCGGCTCAAGGATCAGGACCTCGATGGGGTGGTGGCCGAGGTGCTCTACTCCAGCCTCGGGATCGTGCTGTTCAATCTCAAAGATGCGGAGCTGCAGCGCGCCTGTCTGCGCGTTTACAACGATTGGATCGCCGAGTTCTGCCGGCATAGTCCGAAGCGCCTGGTCGGTATCGGGCTATATGCGCTGAGCGATCTGCCTGATGTCTCGGAAATCGAACGATGCGCCAAGCTGGGACTCAAGGGTATGCTGATTCTCGCTTCGGACAGTAACGACCTGCCCTACAGCGACGAGCGCTTCGATCCCTTGTGGCGGGTCTGTTCGGATCTCGGGATACCGATTTCGCTGCATAAACCGCTGGTGTCGGGGATGCCACTGACGCCCGCGATGCCGACGATGGCGGACCTGCAGATCCACGTTATCCACGTCGTCGAACAGTGTATCACGCGACTCGTTTACGGCGGGGTGTTCGAGCGTTTTCCCAGACTTAAAATCGTATCGGCGGAGAACGACGTCGGCTGGATGCCAAACTGGATCAATCGCCTCGACCACGTGCATTCAAAGATGGGCTTCTCGAAACGGATGCCACAGAAACCCAGCGAGTACGTGAAGCGCAACGTATGGGCAACTTTCCAGGATGATCCGCTGGGTGCGGCGACGTGGAAATTTTTCGGCGAGCAGAACTACATGTGGGCGTCGGATTTTCCGCACGCCGATTCGACCTTCCCCAACTCGCTCAAGGTAATCGAAGAGAACTTTGCGGAGACACCCGCTAATGTGACGCGGAAGATCATCTTCGAGAACGCCAATCGCCTCTACGATATGGGCCTCGGATAATGCAGCACCCTATCGCTAGCTGCGTCCGACACGTTATTGGGCATGGAGCGCTTCGCGGTCAGAAGAAAACCGCTGCCGGCTTCGCCCGCAATAACGCGGACGACGCTGTCCAAGATGTTTCGACTGCGTTCGCGCTGCTCACTTCGCTCAACATGACAACAAGGAAACAAGCAGATGCCACATGCGCGAATTAACGGAATCAACCTCTACTATGAATCGCACGGCGAAGGACCGGCACTGGTCTTCGCGCACGGCGGTGGTGGAAATCATCTGAGCTGGTGGCAGCAGGTCCCGGCCTTCTCGGGCAACTATCGCTGCGTCACGTTCGATCATCGCGGCTTCGGCGAATCGCACGATGTTACGGACGGGCCCGGGCCGAACGCTTACGTTGAAGATTTGCGGCAACTGCTCGACCATCTCGGGATAGAAAAAGCGACGCTGGTGGGCCAATCGATGGGTGGATGGAGCGTGCTGGGCTTCTCGGCGCTCTTTCCCAATCGCGTCGACGCACTCGTCCTCTGCGATACAACCGCTGGGATGGACGATCCCGAGGTGCTTCAAGCGCAAGCGGCGCTCCGCGACAATACGCGTGGAACGCTCGGGCAGGTACTTCAGAGGGCCTATGCCGCGAACTTTCCGCAGCGCGATCCGGTGCGATGCTTTCTCTATCAGCAGATAACCGGACTGAATCGCAACGTGCCGCCGAAGCTGATCCCGATCCTGATGGGCATGAAGCATCGCGTGGACGCCGTAATCGAAAAGCGTATCCCCACGATGCTGATCGTGGGCGAGGAAGATGCGCTAATCGCGCCGCAGATCATGGAGACGATGGCGAAGCGGCTACCGGGTTCGCGCTTCGTGAAGTTTCCCGGCGCCGGGCACTCGGTCTATTTCGAGCAGCCGGATGAGTTCAATCGAGCGTTGAGCAACTTCTTACTTGAAAGGCGTCGAAGCTAAGACTTCTAGCGGGCCGCAGGGACCGAAGAGATTTTTTTGATCGTCGGCTCGGGGCGGGCAACCAAACGGGTGTAGGCTTCGGGAGTCATCTTGACGCGCAGATCGGCGAAAATCAGCTTCGCGTCCGCATCCTGACCGGCCGCCTCTTCAAGCAACGCCAGATAGGCGCGCTTCGCGTTCTCGTCGCCGCCGAAACCGGGAGCCATGTACAGCGCCTGAAACATCTTTACTTGCTCGGCGGGTGGCACGGCTGCAAACCAGTCTTTGATCTCGGCAGGGTCGTTATCCCAGAAGAGACTCTCATAGAGGCTGTAGAGCTGCTGCTTAACGTGGTCATCGACCGGTTCGCCCTGCTGGCGCATCGCATTGACCTGTCGGAGGTACCCTATCTCGCAGCTCCCGCTAGCCGGGATGTGATTTTGGAGAGCCGCGAACTGTATTCTGCGAACATAGGGTCGCGCAGCACCAGCAACAGCCAAGGCGGCGTCGAATTGTTTCTCCGCCGCTGCCATGTTGTCGGCGCTGGTCCATAGAGCGAAGAACGCCGAATTAGCAAGCGCATAGGGATTATGCGGATCTTCCGCCAGAGCCTTCTTGTAGAGCCGCTCGGGATCGTTGCCGTAGAAGCCGTCGCGCTGGCGCAGAAAGGCCCCCCATCCGAGATGCGCGAGCAAGTCTGCCTTGCGCGAGCCGGTCGCATCGGCGGCGCCCTGCTGCAGCACCGGCTCGATCCTATCGACCACCTCCGCGAATTTTTGGCCGGGCTTGAGGCGGACGTCTTCCATCCACTTCATCGCGAGATTTTCGAGTAGTCGATCGACCTGAGCGGTATCGCGATCCTGCCGCCCAATCAGTTTGGAAATCGCTCCGCCTGCTTCCGCAAGCTGTTGTGCCTTGATCAGATTGCTCCACGCCGCTTCGTACGCCGCCTGATCCTCTTCCGAGGCAGCGACTTTTTCGAGTTCAGCAATCTGATGGCTCCGTGCGCGCGTATCGGCCGCGAGATTCAGTGCCTGTCGAACAGCGAAGACGAACGAGATGACGGCGCTGATAGTCGCGATCCATTTGAGCGCCTGCCGAATCGCACCTCCATCGGTGCCGACCGCCGAAGAGGAGCTGTGACCTTCGTCTGCGCTGGGCATATCTGGCTCTAGCGCCGCGCCTTGATTAGCTGCAGAGGCGCTCGATCACTTTCAGAATCATCGCGGGTCCGCTGTCGAGAGCCGCACGCGGAATCGATTCGTTGGGTTGATGAGCTTGCTCGTAAGCTCCGGGACCGCAGATGAGTGAATGAATACCCGCATCGGCGAACCATCCCCCATCGGTACAGAACGGCGCGCCTAATACGGTCGATGTCCTGGTCGTTTCCAGCAGAGCGACTTCAAGCGCAGTACCGCGCGGGGAACCCATCGCGGGCATCACGAGAGCCTGGCCGACTTCGATCGTCGCGCGATGATTATGCGACGCGTAATCGTAGGTATCGATCGCGGCGCAGCGACGTTCGATCTCATCGCGCAGAGCGAGCGGATCCTTGCCGGGCAGTGTCCGATAGCTGATCCGCAAGGAGCATCGCTCAGCGATCACGTTATCGGCGATACCACCGGAGATTGTGCCAAAATTCAAAACGTCGAACGGCGTATCCGGAAACATGGAAGCGTACTGTGCATCGATCCGGGTCCGGCACTCTTCCTGAAGACGTCCGATCGCTTCGATCACTTTGCCCGCAACCGCAATCGCATTAACGCCGTTGTGCGGCGCGCCGCTGTGCCCACCGCGTCCGCGAATCGTCACTTCCAGGAGGACGGCACTCTTATGCGCGGCGTGAATCGCATAGGAAGTCGGCTCGCCAATCCAAGCTAGTATGGGGCAAGGCACATCACCCAGCAGATCGGGCAATTCCGGCGTAACGCGCTTGGCCCCGAGACCGCCAATTTCCTCGCTCGCGGTAAAGATAAATACGACCGGACGCCTTAGCCGTGCCTGATCGAGGGTGCGCGCAGCCTCGACGCATTGAGCGAGGAACCCTTTCATATCGCTGGTGCCACGACCGAAAACCTGATCGTCGCTGGTTTCGAGCTTCAGCGGATCGCGATTCCATCCGGGCTGCCCTTGAAACGGCACCGTATCGAGATGACCCGAAATGATCAGCCCGTCTTCCTCCGGCGGTCCAGCCCACGCGATCAGGTTTGCCTGCGACACGCGGGCAATCTCGCTTTTGTGCAATGCGGTCTTCAGCCCGTGGCGATCGAGATGGTCGGCAAGATATTCCATCGCAGGAATATCGCTATGCGAGCTAACGGTATCGAAGGCGATTAGACGGTCGAGAACTTCGTACAAATAGTTACTCATGATGGAGCCTTGGTGACGACGAGGCCGCTACCACGGAGCATCGGGGAGCCATCGATCGCGCAGGCAACTTCGGCGCCGGGAATCTGGCGCCGCTCAGCTCGTCCCGTGACCTGACGGACGGCCTCGGCGATGTGCCCCATCCCGTGCATCCGGCCTTCGCTCAGGCTGCCTCCAAAAGTGTTCACCGGCAACTCCCCGGTCAGACTGATTCGTCCGTTCTGCACAAAGGAGCCGCCCTCCCCCTGCCCGCAAAAGCCCGCAGCCTCGAGCCAATACAGCGTCGAGGGATTGAAGCCGTCGTAGAGCTGAGCCGCATCCATATCCTTCGGACCCAAACCCGCAGACGACCACAATTTGCGCGAGAGTGAGCCGCCGCACTCCATGTAGTCATCAAGGGCGTAGTGAAAGAGCGTCCGGCGCGGCGCAGTATTTTGCCCGTAACCCGCAATGTAGGCAGGCGGACGCTTCAGATCGCGAGCGCGATCAGCCGTGGTGACAATCATCGCCACGCATCCGTCGACCGGAACGTCGCAATCGTAGAGACAGAGCGGTTCGGCGATCCAGCGCGAATTCATATAGTCATCGCGCGACATCGGGTCTTTATAAAAGAACGCGCGCGAATTGAGATTCGCGTTGCTACGGCTGTTGAGAGCGAGCGCGGCGAGCGCATCGCGCGTCGCGCCATAGCGATGCATATAGTGCTGCCACGCCAGCGCATGCCACTGGACGATCGAACTGCAACCGTAGGGCGCCATGAATTGCGCATCTCCGGCGGCGCGTGAGGGTCCTGCTGTCTTACCATCCGAGCTTCGGGCTACCGGGCGATGGAGTGCGCGCCAGACCAGTACGTAATCGCATGCATCGGCGATGAGCGCGTTCACCGCCTCGATCATCGGGCTCGCGATCATGCCGGTCTCGATTTGCGCGTACCATCGGATATCCGGCGCGAGCGGCAGATGATTCACGATATACATGACACTGACGACATCTTCGCCGTCGCGATTACCGGCACCCGCAAAGGGCGACTCGGGATAGGTCGATAGGCCGTCGATCTGATCCGGCCGCAAACCTGCGTCGGCAATCGCAGCGCGGCACGCATCGACCGCTAGCAAGCCTAGCGGCTTGTTTGGTCGCCGGGTGATTTCCGAGTAACCGATTCCAACGATTGCGGTTTTCCCTCTACCAGACCACATCAGGCACTCTCACGCATAAGCTCAGAGAAGACGGAAGCGCGGAACCACAATTTCGTCGCCACGCTCTTCAAAAGATACTTCGACGGGCGCGCCGATACGAACCCGATCGCGCTCACCGATTGGGATATCGGAGACCATCAGCAGCATCGGCTGCTCATCGAGTTCGACGACGATATTGATAAACGGGGCGTCGTTTTCAAAGCCGGCCACGTCACGCTGATGCATCACGGTGAAGGTATAGACCTTCCCTTTGCCGGTGACGGGCGCGAAGGCTAGCTCCTGCGACAGGCACGCATCACAGAAGCGCCGCGGCGGATGGTTGTAGTAACCACATCCGGCACATCGTTGGATCGCTAGTTTGCGTTCGCGCGCAGCCTGCCAGAAGGGTGCAGTAATTTCGTCGGGAGCGGGTATCGGTTTCGGACGCGCATCAGCCACAGGTTATGCCCCTATTTCTTCAGACCAAGGTCGCCGGTGATATCAAAGTGGATCTTCCGTAAGCGAAACCGCCACTCGCCGTTTTCCTTCACCAGTTTATCTTCGTAGCGACCGGCGAACGAAGCGACGACGCCCGTCTCGATCTCGCGCAGCATCACGATATAGCTATCGGCTGAGGCTTCTTTGCCCTTCACGCGAATCAGATGGTTCATCGTGCAATGCTTGCGGATCGGTCCCTCGCCGAGGCGTGGCACATGCGCCGCAATAAAATCGTGAATCGCCTTGCGACCCTTGAGCTTGCCTAGCGGTCCAGTCTCAAAGACGCCGTCAGCAGTAAACAGTCCGGCGAATTTCTCAAACTCGCCGTTGTCGATATAGAAGCAATACTCGGACATCAAGTCGCGAATCGCGTCTTTTTCTTCGAGTACCGAAATCATCTTTCTCTCCATAGCGATGCGCAACCGGATCAGGTTCAGAGGGCGAATAATCCGCTAGCGATACTTCGCGCGAGCGTGGAAATTCCGCTGCGTAAGGCGGATAGAGCCTGGGGGCTTGGTCTGCGCATGAAGATCGTGCTCCAGTGGGCACCCTTCGCTTGTAGCAAGATGTAGTTCGGAAACCCAAGCGGAGCGAGCACCCTTCTATCCTTGACAGCGAAACTCGGGGCTGAGTAGCACTGGCAGAAAGAATGAGCGAGCAGAGGGGATAAGGCCATGTCGGGTAACCATCAGGCAGATCCGCAGAAGATTCGCGCCGGCTTGAACTATCCGGTTATCGATTCAGACGGCCATTGGATCGAGTACCAACCGATGATTCTCGACTACCTGAAGAAGGTCGGGGGAACCAAAGCCGCTGAAGGGCTGAAATCACGAGACGAAATTGTGGCGAAAATCATCGGACTGACGACCGATCAGCGGCGGGACGAAGGGCGCGCGCAGCAGGCATGGTGGGCATTCCCGACCAAAAACACACTCGATCGTGCAACCGCGATGATTCCGAAACTGTTGTACCATCGCCTCGACGAACTCGGGATAGACTTTACGATCGTCTATCCGACGAGCGGACTGGGCCTCTATTCGATCGGCGACGCGGAGATGCGGCAAGCGACCTGCCGCGCATTCAATATGTATATCGCCGACGCGTTTCGCGAGTTCTCCGACCGGATTACTCCGGCCGCGGCGATTCCGATGCATACGCCGGAAGAAGCGATCGCGGAGCTTGAGGAGGTGAAGTCGCTCGGGCTCAAGGTGATCGTGATGGGCAGCATGATCCGGCGGTCGATCCCGGGGACGGTGCGTCGGGGCGAGCGGAACCGCTTCGCGGCGATCCATGATGTGCTCGGAATCGACAGCCCTTACGACTACGACCCGGTATGGAAGAAATGCGTCGAGCTGGGCCTCGCGCCGACTTTTCATAGCGCGGGACGCAGCGCAGGATTCCGCGTATCGCCGACGAATTTCACCTACAACCATATCGGACATTTCGCGAGCGCGGGCGAGGCCGTCTGCAAAGCGCTGCTAATCGGCGGGGTGACGCGACGCTTCCCAACGCTGAAAGTCGCGTTTCTGGAGGGCGGAGTCGGATGGGCCTGCCAGCTTTACGGCGACCTGATAGGCCATTGGAAGAAACGCAACCCGAAGGCGCTGGAGGAGGTGAATCCGGCGAATCTCGATCGCAATATGCTGCGCGAGTTATTCGAGAAGTACGGGAGCAAAGAGGCGGCCGATAAATTGGAAGGCTGGGATTCGGTACCGGAAGGTGACGCGGTGGCGGCGGCGTGGGCGGCGCAGGGACCGGAGATTATCGACGACTACGCGGCGTGCAAAATCCAGAAGGCGTCAGACTTCCGCGATCTTTTCGCGCGCAACTTCTACTTCGGATGCGAAGCGGACGATCCGATGAATGCGTGGGGCTTCAACGACAAGGTGAATCCGTACGGTGCGCGGATAAAGTCGCTGTTCGGGTCCGATATCGGCCACTTCGACGTGCAGAACATGCGCGATGTGCTGGTCGAAGCACGTGAACTGGTCGACGACGGGATTATCACGTCGGACGATTTCCACGATTTCGTCTGCGGCTACCCGTTGGAGTTCTGGGCCGGAATGAATCCGGATTTTTTCAAGGGAACCGTAATTGAAGGTGTCGCCGAAGCGTTCCTGAAGACCGGAAGCAACGCACCGCAGTCCGGCGCTGCGGCTTAGCAACAAGGAGAAGCGGCATGAAGGCAGTATCGCATATCGCAATTGGCGTCCGCGACATGGATCGATCGCTCCACTTTTATCGCGACTTGCTGGGGCTGAAAGTATGCCTCGACACGATGGAAAACGTCGGCGGGCTGAAGACCCTCTTCACGAATCCGCAGAAGGGCAAGCGCCGCGCGGTTTACCTCCGTTTCGAAGACGGCCCGCATTCCAGTTTTTTGGTGCTATCGCAAAATCCGGGTGAGACTCCGGGCGAGGCAATCAAGCTCGATCAGGTTGGAGTGCATCACTTCGCCTTTTGGGTCGACGACCTGCGCGAGCGTGTGGAAAAGCTCAAAGCCGCCGGGGTGCCGATCCTCGTGCCGCCGCTGGAATCCGATACGGTCGCCTATGGCGAGCCCTCGGGAGGAAAAGTGCTGACGACCCTCTTCCAGGATCCCGACGGGATTATCGTGCAGTTCGATCAGCGACTGTAGAGGGATGGTGCTTTGAGAAGCCCTTGCTAAGTTACATGTAACCGGAAGAGGGAAACGCGATGAAAAGCAAGCTGGCGTCGTCACGACAAAAGGTCTCCAACCATCGTAAGCGACTGCGGGAACGCGGCCTGCGCCCGATCCAGATTTGGGTGCCGGACACGCGTGCCAAAGCCTTTCGTGCAGAAGCTCATCGGCAATCGCTCGCTGTCGCCAAGAGCCCGGCAGAAGGGGCTGATCAGGCCTTTATTGACGCGGTTTCAGAAGACGCGTGAAGCGCGGTGAGATCTGGACCGTCGCGAGCGGCCCGGACTACGCCCGGAAACCGCGACCGGTCGTTATTGTTCAGGACGACAGCTTTGATGCGACCGGTTCGATAACTATCTGCGCTTTTACTACCTCCGAACTAGATGCTCCGTTGTTCAGACTTCTGATCGAACCGAATCCGAATAATGGTCTGCGCTCACCCAGCCGTTTGATGGTCGACAAGATTACGACGGTTCCTAGGTCAAAGATGGGCGAACGAATTGGCCATCTCGACGACTCCGACCTTTTGCGACTCAATCAAAGCATGCTGGTTTTTCTCGGACTCACCGTTTCTCCGCGAACTCGACGGAAAGCTTGAAACTGCCCCAGACCAGCTAACTATAGCGCCTTCGGTTCAGGGAGCGGGCCGCGGGCGGCTTCGTAAGCGGCGGCGATCTGAAAAACACCCGACTCATCGAAGGGCCGCCCGATAATCTGCATCGATAGCGGCAGCCCGTCGGCTGATAAACCCGTGGGCAAGGCGAGCGCCGGCTGGCCCGTCACATTGAATGGCGCCGTGAAGCGCAGTATTGCAGCGACCATATCGACTGCCTCGCCCGTCGGCAGCTTGGCTCGCGCACCGACATCGATAACGGGCGCTGGAATAGCAGTGGTCGGTGCCACCAGCGCATCGCAGCGTTCCAGCGCGGTGAGCGCCTGCGCGAGCATCACCGAGCGGGCGCGCTGCGCACGAACATAGAGCGGCCCGGGCGTCAGCATCCCGGCTTCGAGCGCCCGCCGCACATCGATTCCGTAATCACCGGGGCGGGTGCGCAGCCACGACTGATGGTACTCTGCGGCCTCGACAAAAGTGATCGTCGAGGAGATACCCGCGATATGTTCGATTACGGGAATCGACACCTCCGTGACTTCGGCGCCGATTTCGCTCAGTTTCGCCAGTGCGCCATTGAACGACGACGCGACCTCGCTGCTCAATCCCACTGTCAGCTCGCGGACAACCCCAAGGCGCATACCTTTGACCTCACGCCCGCAGACGGACGCATAGTCGGGAACCGGCTCGTGACTGGATGTAGCATCGTTTGGATCATGACCCGCGATAACCTGGAGCATCAGGGCAGCGTCGCGAACGCTGCGCGTGATCGGACCCGCATGGTCGAGCGAATCGGAAAGCGGCAGAACTCCGTAGCGACTCACGCGGCTGTAGGTCTGCTTCATCCCGACGCATCCGCAGAACGCCGCCGGAATCCGAATCGATCCGCCGGTGTCCGTTCCAATAGTCGCGGCCGCCATCCGCGAGACAATCGCCGCACCGGATCCGCCGCTGGACCCACCCGGGATGCGGTCGGTGTTGTAAGGATTACGACAGACTCCCCAATGCTGATTCGTGTTCGTCGCGCCCGCAGCGAACTCATGCAGGTTCAATTTGCCGAGGAGAACAGCGCCCGCTTCAGCGAGCCGCGCCCATACGGTGCAATCGAAGTCGGGCACAGAGTCGGCGAGAATCTTCGAACCGCCGGTCGTGCGAATCCCCTTGGTGCTGCAGAGATCCTTTAAGCCAACCGGAATTCCGTGAAAGGGGCCGCGCCAATTGCCCGAGGCAATTTCCGTTTCAGCCTGCTTGGCGGAGGCGCGGGCAAGGTCGGCGGTCACTGTGATATAGCATCGCAGCTTCGGCTCCAGCCGTTCTATCTGAGCGAGATAGGCATCGGTAACCTCGACCGGCGAGAGCATCTTGCGCCGAAAATTCTCGGCGAGCGTCGCGACATCAAAGCTGAGCAACTCGGCTGGATTACTCATTATTTTTTCCCGCGATTGATACGTTGAGCCTCGGCCACAATGGTTGCGTAGCCGAAAGGCGGCTGCAGACCACCGAGCGGCAATGCGTCGAGCCGCCGTAAATAATGAGTCATCGCACCAACGATATGCGCGACCGAGACGGCCGAGTCATCGCTGAGATCGTAATCGTAGAGCTGGTGCGCGAGGACTTTAACGGTTTCGGGTGTGAGCCGTGCCATAGTGACCTTCACAAGCGACCTAGTTGAGTTTGCTGAAGGCTTTCAGCAGGCGTCGCACACCGGTTGAAAAGTCTTCTCCGATTGGATTCGGCACCAGAATGGGGACATCGCAGCCCTGTTCCCGGTACGCCACCAGTCGCTCGATACAGCGCGAGGCCGGACCGACGAGCGCCACCGAATCGGCGAGTTCATTGGTAACCGCAGCTACCATCCCAGCGTTGTCGCGCTTCTTGGCGGCTTCCATAATCTGCGCCGCCGGACCCGCAAAGCCGCTGTTGGCCATAATCCGATTGTAGAAGGGCAACGCTCCGTAGAAGGCCAGCCCTGACCGCGCAGCAGCGTAGGCCTTGTTCAGATCGTCATGCAGGAAGACCGGGACGCCGCAGGTCATCGTGAGGTCCGAGGGCTTGCGATTGTTCTGCTGAGCCACGTTGCGCGCCGCGTCGATCGATTTGCGCATCCTCTCGGGCGGGCACATGTAGAGCATCAGTCCATCGGCCAGTTCGCCGCCGAGCTTCGCCGTCTCCATAGCGAGCGCGGCGAAGTAGATCGGTATCGGATGCTTGGGGGCGCGGAACTTCATCCCAAACATATCGATCGCCCCGCTGAAGGCATCGCGAATCACTTTGGTATCGCGGCGCAGACGATCACGCGCGTTTCCCATGTTGATACCGCGCAATTCGAGCGCAGGGCGATGGCTCACGCCGAGGCCGAGAATGAAACGCCCTTCGGCAGCGTCCTGCACCATCTCGGCCGCTGCTGCGCATAGCGTCGGCTCGCGCAGATAGATATTCACGATCCAAGTGCCGATATTGATTCGTTTGGTGGCGTTCGCGACGGCCATCGAACACAGCAACGCATCGTTATTGGCCTCCGGGATAAAGACGCCGCCGTAACCGCTATCCTCGGTTTCGCGCGCGAGTCGAACGAATTCGGGATAGGGAATCCCAGACATCGGAGAAACGGTAACGCCGTAGCCTTTCATGATCGGCTCCTTTCGCGGGTTGGCCTCTGTTCGGACGCGATAACCACCTTAACCCAATACTTCGCAGTATGGTTAACGATAAACCTCTCGACGATGGGCGATTCGTAAAATCAAAACAACAAGCGTTCGATCCTTGATTTCGTACAAAACGCGATAGTCATCTACCCTAATCCGCCACGCTTCGGTTCCAGTAAGCTTGGCAGCACCTTGAGGACGAAAATTTAGCGCTAGCGCGTCGATTGCGGTGGCTAGTCTGGTTTGAACCCGCCGCTCAAGTTTTTGTAACTCTCTCGCTGCCGAAGGTGCAAACTCGATGGTGTAGGGCACTAACTAGTCGAGACCCAATTCTTGCTTGAGGGTGGTCCAGGGAATCGCGCCCTTGCGTTTGACCTCACTTTGAGCGCGACGAAGCGCTTCGCGGTCAGCTCTATCTTCGAGCTCTTCGAGGACACGCAAGTCGTCGAGTGGGACTATCGCGGCAACCGGCCTCGCCCTCCGCGTGAGAAGGATGCGATCCTTCCCATACGCTACGCGGTTGATCAGGTCCGCGAACTGGTCACGCGCATCGGTAGCCGCGATCGACGATGGTTTCCCCGATTTAGCTGTCTTGGGCATGTACGAATTGTACAATTCGTACGCTTCAGACACCAGCTACATCCGGAAAACACCAAAAGGTGGGGTTTCCGGGATACCTGCATTGAGCGATGCTGCGATACCGAGGGCCAGCGTCGCGCGCGTATCAAGCGGATCGATCACGCCGTCATCCCAGATACGTGCGCTGGCGTAGTAACAGCTCGATTCATGCTCGTATTTCTCCAGCGTGGGTCGGACGAACTCAGCCTGCTCCTCCGGCGACATCTTACCGCCTTCGCGCGCCAGTTGATCCAGCTTTACGGTAAGGAGCGTGTTCGCGGCCTGCTCCCCACCCATCACGGAGATCTTGGCGTTGGGCCACATGAAGAGCATACGCGGCGAGTAGGCACGCCCGCACATCCCGTAGTTACCCGCGCCGTTCGACGCCCCAATCACGACGGTAAATTTCGGCACCTGCGCGTTGGCGACCGCATTAACCATCTTGGCGCCATCTTTCGCGATACCGCCCTGCTCGTAGCGCTTGCCGACGATAAAGCCCGTGATGTTCTGCAGGAAGAGCAGCGGAATTCGCCGCGTGCAGCACATCTGTATGAAGTGTGTCGCTTTGAGCGCCGATTCGCTGAAGAGCACGCCATTGTTCGCGATGATTCCCACCGGATAGCCGTAGATACGGGCGAAGCCGGTCACCAACGAGGCGCCATAGCGCGGCTTGAATTCATGCATCCGGCTGCCGTCGACGATCCGCGCGATTACCTCGCGCACTTCGTAAGGCTTGCGCGGATCGACCGAGACGATGCCGTAGAGTTCCGCGGGATCGTAATATGGATCTTCGGGCGTATCTTGGCCGAGTACCGCGTCGAGGTTCCTCTTGGTGCCGAGATTTTCAAAGACGCTGCGCGCGATCTCAATCGCATGTTCGTCGTCATCTGCTAGATGATCACTGACGCCCGAGATACGCGTGTGGACGTCGCCCCCACCGAGGTCTTCGGCAGTAACGACTTCGCCGGTCGCCGCGCGGACCAACGGCGGCCCCCCGAGGAAAATAGTGCCCTGCTCGCGCACGATGATGTTTTCGTCGCACATCGCGGGGACGTACGCGCCGCCGGCGGTGCATGATCCCATCACAACGGCGACCTGTGCGATTCCCGCCGCTGACATCCGCGCCATGTTGTAGAAAATTCTGCCGAAGTGTTCGCGATCGGGAAAAACCTCCGCCTGCAGCGGCAAAAACGCACCACCCGAATCGACCAAGTAAACGCAGGGCAGCCGATTTTCGAGTGCGATCTCCTGCGCCCGCAGATGCTTCTTCACGGTAATGGGATAATAAGTGCCGCCCTTAACCGTCGCGTCGTTGGCGACAATCACAGCCTCGCGCCCCTGAATCCGCCCGAGACCGGTCACGATACTGGCGGCCGGCGCGTCACCGTCGTACATCCCGTAAGCTGCGAGCGTCGAAAGCTCGAGGAAGGGCGTCTCGGGATCGAGCAGACGCTTCACTCGATCCCGGACGAGCAGCTTGCCACGGTCGACGTGGCGCTTGCGGGCATTCTCGGGACCGCCGAGACGAATCCGCTCGATATCGGCGCGCAGCTTGTCGCATCGCGCGATCATCGCGTCGCGATTTTGCTTGAAGTCCGGGCTGCTGGGGTTGATGCGGGATTCAATCCGTTCCATGGCCGATGAGTATGCCAAACTCGGCCGTGCTTTGATAATTTGGCGGCCTGATATGGAACCGTCGCGCTTGAGCTTAACTGTCTGAACGGAGCGAGAAGATGGCGATCAAACTGGCGTGTGCCTTTGCAACCTCGAACCAATCGCACGAACACGCGCGAGTAGCAGAAAACCTGGGCTATGAGCGGGCATGGTTTTACGATTCGCCTGCACTCTATCCCGACGTTTGGGTGCAACTCTGCCGCGCGGCGGAAAAGACGACGCGGATCGTTCTCGGACCCGGCGTCCTGGTGCCGACGTTGCGTCATCCGATGGCGAACGCATCGGGGATTGCAACACTGGTATCGATAGCTGGTGCAAGCCGCGTCACGATCGGAATCGGATCGGGTTTCACGGGTCGGCTGACGCTCGGGCAGCGCCCGATGAAATGGTCGATCGTCCGCGAGTACATCAAAGCATTGAAAGCGCTGCTGCGCGGCGAGCAGGTCGAATGGGAAGGCGGCATGATGCAGATGATGCATCCGGCGGGCTTCGGCGCCCCGCGGCCGATCGAGGTGCCGTTCATCATCGCAGCGGCTGGTCCCAAAGGAATCGCGGCGGCGCACGAGTTGGGCGACGGTGTTTTTGCGGCGATGGCGCCAATCGCAGGATTCAAGACTAGCGTCGTCCTGACCTTCGGTACGGTGCTCGATGAGGGTGAAGATCCCGGTTCGGCGCGCTCGATCGCGGCTGCAGGACACGGCGCGGCTGTCGCGTTCCACGCGGCGATGGAGTGGGGACAGCTCGGGCGTATCCCCGACGCCGAAGCGTGGGCCTCGGTCTATAACTCGATACCCGAACGCGTGCGCCATCTCGCGCTGCACGATCAGCATCTGATTGGGGTGAACGAGCGCGATCGCCGCTTCGTCACGGGCGCTCTGCTGGCGCAGCAGGGGCTCGCGCTCAATAGTGCTGGATGGCGCGAGCGGGTCGCCGCGCTCGAAGCGCAAGGAGCCTCCGAAATCGCCTATCAACCTGCCGGACCGGATATCCCGCGAGAGCTCGAAGCCTTCGCCAAGGCAGTTCGTGGCTAGGCCGATCAATTGAGTGGGCGAGAGTTCGGGCTAAACTGCTGTAAATGCGCGAACGGGATCTCAAAGCCCTCGAATTCGATAAGGTCGTTGCGATCGTCACCGGCTTCGCTGTATCGGAGCCGGGCAAGCGACGGGTCGCGGCGTTGCATCCCTCTTCGGATGTAGCCGAAGTTCGCGAGCGTTTGCGCACGGCTGCCGAACTCGTCGAGCTGCGCAGTCGTTCCGGCGGGGTGCCGATCGATGACTTCGTCGATCAACGCGAGTTGATGCTGGCGGTCGCGCCCGAAGGTGCGGTACTGGGCGGCGAGGCCCTCGTCCAGATTCGCGATTTCGTGATCGCGGCGCGCACTGCCGAAGCCTTTCTGCGTTCACGCGTCGAAGCCCTGCCCCATTTGGGCACGATCGTCCGTAATCTCGTCGCGCCGAAGGAACTCGCCGACGCATTGCTGCGAGCGCTCGCCGATGACGGCGGGTTGTTCGACGAAGCCAGTCCCGAATTGAAGCGCCTGCGCAACCGATTGCGCGATCAACGGCTCGAACTGGAGACGCGGCTTGCTCGTTCGCTTAACGCGGCTGGGATGGAGCCCTTCGTTTCGGATTACGTCGTCACCATCCGCAATCGCCGCTTCGTGCTGCCGCTCAAGTTGAACTACACCGAACGACTCGAAGGGGTTGTCCAAGATCGCTCGGTCTCCGGTGAAACGCTGTTCGTCGAGCCGATGTGGGCGGTCGAACTGAACAATCGCCTCGCGCTGATAGAGCGGGAGGCAGCGGCTGAAGAGTATCGCCTGCTGATGCGGTTATCCGCGATGGTACGCGGCTATGCCGATCAGCTCCATCTGGCCTTCGAGGCGTTAGTCGCGCTCGATGCACTCAATGCCCGCGCGATCTTCGCTGAGCGCTTCGGCTGTATCGAGCCGGAGATCGCGGAGGATGAGATAGAACTGCGCGAAGCACGGCATCCGCTGTTGGTCGCAACGGGACGTTCTGTGGTGCCGATCGCTTTGCGTATCGGTGTCGGCCAGCACGGTATCGTGATCTCGGGTCCCAACACAGGCGGCAAGACGGTCGCGCTGAAGACGCTCGGACTGTTCGCCCTGATGGCGCAGGCGGGAATCATGATTCCGGCGGTCCTTGGCAGCAAGCTCAAAATTTTCCGCAGCGTCTTTGCAGATATCGGCGACGAACAATCGATCGCCGCTAGTCTCTCCAGCTTTGCGGCGCATGTCGTGAACATGAGCGACGTGATTCGCTCGCTCAAGGAGCCCGCGCTGGTCATCCTGGACGAACCGGGCGGCGGCACCGATCCGGTCGAGGGCGCAGCACTCGCGATCGGACTGATGGATTATCTTGCAGCGCGCGATTGTATCGTCGCGGTCGCGACTCATTCCACGGCGGTCAAACTGCACGCTTACTCGCGATCGGGCTTTGATGCAGCCGCGGTTGATTTCGACGCTGATAGGTTAGCGCCGCTCTATCGGCTGAAGCCGCATACGATTGGACAAAGTTACGGTCTCGCCATTGCGCGTCGCCTCGGTCTGCCGGAAGAGGTAGTCGGCGCAGCCGAAGCAGCACTACCTGCTGGTAGCGCGGAACTCGCGGACGCCCTGCAACGGTTGGAGCAGGAGCGCGCGAGCCTGAAAGAGCAGAGCGAAAAGCTAGCCGAACAGGAACGCATGATGCGCGAGCGCGATCGAGCAGCCACCACGGCGATCGAGCGCACGCGCGCGCAGCTTGAGACGGAGCGCAAGGAGATTCGCGACAGCGGCGCGAGGCTAATCGACGAGATTCGGCGTGAAGGCGCCAACGTTATCGCCGAGATGAAGGCGCAGAGCAAAACACGCCACGATCTGGCCCATCGGATGGCCGCGGCCAGCGCCAGGCTCGACGCAATAACGCCGCGCGAGGCGCGACCGAAGGAAGAACCGGAAGCACCACTCCGGGCAGGCGATCAGGTCGAGCTCGGTGATATTCGTGGCGAGCTGCTCGCGATCGAACCGGGCAAAGCGATCTTCAGCCGTGGAGGATTAAGAATCGAAGTCGCGCCTGAGCGGCTGCGTCGCGCTCGACCCGCGCGGGGTGCTGAAGCTCCTCCGGCCGTGACCGTGACCTCAAGTAAGAGTATCGAGGCCGAATTGAATCTCGTCGGTGAGCGCACCAGTGACGCTTTGCGCAGGCTCGAAGAGTTCCTCGATCAGGCGTACCTGACCAACCAGAAGGAAGTCCGCGTTATCCATGGAATCGGGTCCGGCGCACTGAAGAAGGCCGTTCACGAGTATCTCGCCACCTCGCCCTACTGCGCCGGATTCCGCCAGGCCGAACCCCATCAGGGGGGTGCCGGCGCGACGATCGTCACAATCGGCGACTAGCTTCTCACCACTTTTCGTAGTGCACCGAGCGGCGCTCATAGCCCGCCGCACGCAGTTGATCGCGTAATTCGATCACACCCGCGCCAACACCGCATATATAGAAGTGCCGCGAACGATCGCCGTCACCGTCGATCCATCGCCGGCCCACTTCTTCAGCAGCCGCCCGCCAGAGTCCTTCCGGGCATACCCGCGTCTCGACGCGGAAGTGCGGATAACGCCTCGCGAGTTCGTCGAGCTCATCGCGGTAGAGCAGATGCTCCCCGCGCTCGGCAAAGTAAAGCAGCTCAACCGGATAGGTCGCGTCGGCCGCTAACGCGCGATAGAGCATCGGACGGATCGGCGCGATCCCGGTACCTTCGGCAATAAAGATCGTCGGGCTTGAAGGTGCGCGGTCGAGCACGAAAGCGCCAAAGGGGCCCGTGAAATCGAACTCATCTCCAACACCGAGCCCAAACAGCCACTCGGAGCCGACGCCGCCGGGAACCCGATTAAAGACCAGTTCGAAGGGGTCGCCCGCCTCCGGTCGCGACGCGATCGTGTAGGGTCGCACCCGAGCCTCACTCGCCAGTGGTATCGCAATCGAGATAAACATCCCGGGAGCGAACGCCGGTATCGGAGCACCCACGCATCGGATGAAAAGCGAGCGTACCTCGGGAGCATGATCGTGAATCCGCTCGATACGCCCGCGATGGCCGGGGCGTCCTGATGTCGTCGTCGATGCCATCGTTGGGCAACGAATCGCTAACCGCTGTGGCTCTCGCTCACCTGATTGATCGTAAAGCGCGGCACCACGATTACGATCTCGGCAGACGGATCTTCGATTACAGCCTGGCATCCGAGGCGCGAGGTTGGGGTCAGCCCAGGCGCGCGGTCGAGCAGGTCTTCTTCCTGCTCCGACGCCTCCCCTAGCTGATTGAAGCCCTGCTTCACGACCACATGGCAGGTAGTACAGGCGCAGTTACCACCGCAGGCGTGCTCCAGATGGATACCGTGGCCGAGCATCACGTCGAGAATCGAACCAGGCTGGCCGTCATGATGAAACGGGGCCTTGGACGGATCGAACTCGATCGTCCGCTGAGGGTCGCCGTTCTCAAAGATTATCCGCAATTTTGCCATCACACTCTTTAAGTTAAGGATATGTGGTCTCGCCAAGGGGAAACAATCAAATCAACCCCGAGATGCATTATCATCAGATGCTGCGTAGCCGCTCCATCAAGCTAATTTAGAGTATTGCGTCTTCGCTGCACGTTCGCCAGAATTAGCGGAGTTTCGCAGGAGAAGTTACGCGATGGCGACGTTAACCAAGCGGCAGAAGCAGATGGTGGATTATCTCCAGCAGTATATCGAACAGAACGGCTACGCTCCGACGCTCGCCGAGATTGGCCAGTTCTTTGGCCTCTCGTCGCTCGCCACCGTGCATAAGCATCTGCACAACCTCGAGACCAAGGGTTTCATCCGCCGCACGCATAATCATAGCCGGGCGCTCGAGATCGAAAACGGCAATGGCAATGGGAACGGTAATCACGCCGGTTTGCGCCGCCTGGCGTTGGTCGGCCAAGTCGCCGCAGGTATTCCGATTGAAGCGGTCGAGGGCAACGACACCATCTCGGTTCCCGAGGAATTCGTGCATCGCGATAACACCTTCTGTCTGCGCGTCAAAGGCGAATCGATGGTCGACGAAGGTATCCGCGACGGCGATTACATTATCGTCGAGGGACGCGACAGCGCCAATTCAGGCGAGACGGTGGTCGCACTAATCGGCGATGAGGCCACGGTTAAAAAGTACTATCCGGGTGAGAATGGCACCGTGCGGCTGCAGCCGGCGAACCCCACGATGGAACCGATTTACGTGAACGCCAATGACATGCGAATCCGCGGGGTCGTGGTCGGCCTGATGCGGCATTATCGTTAGTACGTTCTGGTTCAGACTTTAAAGGCGGCGCCGGAACTTCCGCGCCGCCTTTCTTTTCAGCGGTAAGACTCGCTTCAGCGCACCACTGCTCCGCGCGTTGGTTGGGGCGCTGGCTAATGCGGCACTGAAGGGACACGAGGTACGCCGATAGCGCGACGCGGTCGTGGCTGTGCTGCCAGAGCGCGCTCCGGAAAGCGGACCGTGAAGGTGGCGCCACCGCCGGGCGTCGCGCGGAGGTCGAGTCGCCCCTTGAGCGATGCGACATTCTGACTGACTATCGCGAGTCCGAGACCGATCCCCCGATGGCGTCGCGCGCTGGTGGTGGATAGCTGCACAAACGGATGCATCGCTTCATCGAGTTGCGCCGCAGTCATCCCGGGGCCGGTGTCGCTGACTTCAATCGCGATACCCGGAACACCGTCAGGAAGTCACGTCTCCCGAAGTGCGATAATGACCGAGCCAGCAGGTGTAAATTTGAGCGCGTTGAGTGCGAGATTCGTGATGGTCGAGACGATCACGCGGCGCGGTCCGCGAATCACCGGCGGTGCATCCTTGAAATCAAAGATCAGCTTCAAGCCCTTCGCCCGATTCGCCGCGTCAAGCGTTGGGCCAATATCGGCGAGGATACTCTTGGCCGAAAGGCCCTCATCGACCAGCGATGGCTTCCCGGCTTGCGCGATCGCGAAGGTCATCAAGTTATCGAGCGTCTGGCCCAATTCGAGCGCATTCACGTTCATCCGCTCGATTATCGTTCGCTCCTGATCGTCCATTTGCTCGACATACTCGTCCTGCAGAATATCGAGCAGTCCGAGAATCACCTGGATCGGTGTGCGCAGTTCGTGTGCGAGATTACCCAAGGCATCGGCGCTCATACTCGTGCTCCACGCCACCGGACTACCTATCGTCGCGGCGCCCTTAGCCTCTTTTGCTAACAGTCTGTCCACGAATGCCCCCTCCCGATCTGGATCGTGCTGCGCCAGAGCGATCAGGAGCGAAATCGGCACGAAACAGACCAACCCGAGGCTAGCGGAGGGTTGGGGATTACCCAATTGGAATAGTCAATAAAACGAATGGAAAAAACAGTTAGATCACTGCGGAAAACACCTAGATTTCTTGACCCCGTGTACGACCTTGAGACATGCGCCTCAGCAACATCGATTCGGCGTCCGATATCGGAGCATCAAGTTTTCTTTGAAACGACGCGATGCTTCACGTCGCGAGAGCTGATCCTGCTGTGGCTGCGGCGGCTCATAGCAATTCAGATGCTGGAGTGCCCGCACAATCTCACGCATCGCCCGGAGCATGCGATTCTTTTTCATGCGGCTCGCTCCGTTGCCTCGGATGAGATCGCGTCGCGCCCCATCAATCGCAGCCAGACGCGCAACGAATCACTCACGACGATGGCCACGATTATCAGGAAGCAGATCGTCATGAAGGTGTCGACGCGATCGTTCCATATAAGACGCGCGATCTCGGCGGCTCGCGCCGGAGTAGTCGCCGGAAGTGCCAACTCGGACTCCAGATGGCGTGCGTGTGCGACGAATCCGATATTGACCGCAGGGCTCAGGATCTTTTCGAGACCGGCGGTCGTCGTCACCGCGAGTAGCCATCCGAGCGGCAGCATCGTGACCCATACGTAGCGCCCTTTGCCGCTGCGAATCAGGGCGCTGGTAGCGACGCATAACGCGATCGTCGCGAGCATCTGATTGGCGATACCGAACAGCGGCCAGAGCGAGTTGATCCCACCGAGCGGATCGATTGTGCCCGAGTAGAGAAAGTAGCCCCACGCCGCGACAACGATCGACGAGCTCAGCAGGATATTGAGGTAGGAAGCGCTATCAGCGAGAGACCGCGCAATCGAGCCGAGCAGATCCTGCAGCATGAAGCGGGCAACGCGGGTTCCGGCGTCGAGCGTACTCAGAATAAAGAGCGCCTCGAACATGATCGCGAAGTGGTACCAGAGAGCGGCGACCGCGCCGCCTCCCATCGCACCGGCAAAGATTTGCGCCATTCCGACCGCGAGTGACGGGGCGCCGCCGGTGCGTGAGAAGAGCGACGTCTCGCCGACCGCCGCGGCCAGTTTCTGCATCTCGTCGAGGCCGACTGGAAAGCCCCAGGAAGAAACCTTGGCGCAGGCCGCAGCGCCCGCACCGATAACTCCGGCGGGGGCGTTGATCGCGAAGTAGATACCCGGCTTGAGCATCACCGCCGCGATCAGGGCCATCACGGCCACGAACGATTCCATCAGCATGCTGCCGTAACCGACCATCCGGGCGTCCCGTTCATGCTCGATCATCTTGGGTGTCGTGCCCGAGGCGATGAGCGAATGGAATCCAGAGATTGCACCGCAGGCCACCGTGATGAACGCGAAAGGGAAAACCTTGCCGCCAAAGACCGGGCCAGTGCCGTCGATAAAGCGCGTTAGCGCCGGCATCTGCGCCATCGGATGCGTCGCGAGGATGCCGATTGCCAGCGCAACGATCGTCCCGATCTTGATATAGGCCGAGAGATAATCGCGCGGTGCGAGCAGCAACCAGATCGGAAGGACGGAGGCGAAAAAACCGTAGGCGATAACCGCTATCGCGAGCTTCGGGGCATCGTGATCGAACCATCCGCCGAACCCGAGCGCGGTTACGTATTGCCCACCTACGACGGCCAGCAGGACCAGGACGACGCCGATAACCGAGGCTTCCAGCACCTGTCCCGGGCGGATGTGGGTCATATAGATGCCGACGATCATCGCGATCGGAATCGTGGCGGCGACCGTCGAAGTCGCCCAGACGCTATGCTTCATCGCGTTCACGACGACCAGACCGAGCACGGCGATCAGAATCACCATGATCAGCAGCACGCCGGCGAGCGCCGTGAAGCCTCCCACCGGACCGATTTCCTCGCGCGCCATCCGCCCGAGTGAGCGGCCATCGCGCCGCAGCGAGCATCCGAGAATCACGAAATCCTGCACGCATCCGCCGAGCACTGCGCCAAAGATGATCCAGATCGTCGAAGGCAGATAGCCGAACTGGGCGGCCAGTACCGGACCAACCAAGGGACCAGGACCAGCGATCGCAGCGAAGTGATGGCCGAACGTGATCCAACGTGGCGTGGGAACGTAGTCACGACCGTTGCTCAGGCGGATTGCGGGGGTCAGACGGGAATCATCGAGTTCGAGCACCCGCTCCGCGATAAAGCGCGAATAGAAGCGGTAGCCGATCGCATAGACACCGAGCGCCGCAACGGTAAACCACAGTACCGAGGGCTGCTCGCCCCGGTTAAAGGCGACAAGCCACAAAGCGTAGGCGGCTAGCAGGGCCGCCGCCAGCCATCCGGCGCGTCGCAGGAGTATCATTTCGAGAAGGAAGAGGGGTCAGTCGCCTCCCACTGGACTGGAACTAAATCAGATCGGGCAAGGAGCGCGGACCGTCGCGGATTAAGCAGGATTGATTGGCTTTTCGCCTGTCGACTGATCAGAAGCAACAGTCTTCGGCGGTGTGCTCGGGGGCGTATCGTCGTTCATCGCGCGCTTGAAATCCTTGATCGCGCGACCCATCGCCCCACCAACGTCACCGAGTTTGCTCGGGCCGAAGATTACCAGAATGATCAGTAGCAATATAATCAGATGAGACGGTGCAAAAAGGTCCATAATTGCTTGGCTCCAGACCGGGAAAACTAATTCGCAGGGCAGAGCCCCGCGCCGGTTCGTTATTCGAAGACTAACGGGTGTCGGCCGAAATTGCTACGGGCGGAAAAAGCACCTCGACCAAAAGCGGAGCCAATATAGCCCCCAGCGCCGGGTGAGGGCGAAAATATCTCGTAGTGTTAAGTCTGACCGCCACTTAGTATCGGCCCAAACCGGACTACTAAAGGGGGATTGGAGACGATGCGAGGTTCGGCCAGGAGCACCTTCGGGATTCCACCCGGATTGATCATGCGATGGCTCTTGCCATTGGCGGTCGCGGCGACAGGAACAATCGGAGCGTTACCAGCTTCTGCGGCGACGCCGGAGACGGCTGGAGTTTTCGTACCGCATTCTTTCTCCTTGCATCTGCAGAATCAGACCGCGACGTTGCTGAATAACGGCACCGTGCTCATCGCCGGCGGCGTTGATGGCTCCGGAACAGTTCAAAGCGCGGCAACGATCTACGATCCGGCAACTGGCACCACAACCGCGCTTGCCAACCATATGACCGCTGCGCGACAGGGCCATACAGCGACTCTACTTAGCGACGGGCGGGTTTTGATCGCTGGAGGCAGTTCGACCACCAACCGGACTGCGACGGCTCTGGCCTCTGCCGAGATCTACGACCCGGTAGCCCAGACCTTTACGTCAGTCGGGGCCATGACACTCGCACACGCGCTACACACTGCGACCCTGTTAGTGGACGGTACCGTCTTGATAGCAGGAGGCTATTGCGCGAGCACCTGCACCACCGGTGGTGGCGGTAACTCGCAAGCTGGCATCTCGCTGGTCGCTGAGATCTTCGACCCCTCTACTTCAAACTTCACGGGCGTCGGCGCGATGCGGACGACTTTGGCCGGCCAGACTGCGGTGCGGCTGGGCGACGGCACTGTGCTGCTCGCCGGTGGTATCAGCGCGGGCAACCCGGGTGGCGGCGGTGCGGCAGCAGCAACGAATGCCGCTGAATCGTACCGCCCTAATACGCAGACCTTTGCCAGCACCGGCAGCATGACCGATTCGCGCGTCTCGCACTCGGCCACTCTGCTCAATGACGGGACGGTTCTCATCGCGGGCGGTGCGTCGGGCCCCGCTCCGATGTTCCAGACGAACGCGCTGCCGAGTGCCGAAATCTATACGCCGTCGACCGGGAAGTTCGCCTTAACGACCGGCACGATGACGACCCCGCGTACCATGCACGCAGCTTCATTGATGAGTGACGGGACCGTGCTGATCGTTGGTGGCGAGGACGATACGCAGACCGCACTCACGACTGCTGAGACTTACAATCCCTCGACCCAGACCTTCATGCCAACGGCTGCTCGCATGGATAGCAGTCGCGCGCAATTCACAGCGACGACGTTGGTCGACGGAACCGTATTGATAGCCGGCGGTGCAGCCAGCGCAGCCAATAGTGTACAACTCGATCTCTTTGATGGCGCTCCGGGAACCTTCGTCGCGACCGGTTCGATGAGCGAGCCGCGTCAATTCCATACAGCAACGATGCTCTCTGACGGCAGTGGACGGGTTCTCGTCACCGGCGGCCACAACGACGTGCTGGGGGCGCTCGAATCCACCGATATCTACGACGGGGCGAGTTTCACCCCGGGTCCGACCATGACCGCACAGCGCTACCTGCATGCCGCAGCGGCCTTCCCGAACGGCAGCTCGCAACAGGCCCTGATCACTGGCGGCGTGACGTCAGGTGGTGTTAGCAGCTCGGCGGACCTTTACACGGCACAGGCCGGCGCAACCGGTACGATCGCAGCCGTTACCAGCGGTGGGCTCTCGGATTCGCGCTTCGGCCACACCGCGACCTACCTCGCGCCTATTCCGGCCAGCACCACTATCCCCACTGGCGGTGTGCTGATCGTCGGGGGTGAGGATGCCTTGGGTGTCGTTCTAAAAACCACGGACCTCTTTGTTCTCGACGGTGCCGGCGGCGGTACCTTTAACCCGGGCGGCCGCGCACCAGCTACCAAAAAGCCGAAGACTTC
>DATKML010000002.1:0-49213 GCA_035541875.1 Binataceae bacterium (SeqCode) | reverse complement strand
CGCGCTTGTACAGCGTGTGCGCGCGCAGCGACTGGTTGAAGATGTGCAGGGCCTCGAGGTTCGCCGGATCGTAGAGGTTCGGGTTCTTGATGATCCCGCGCTCGACCAGCATCTGCTGCGCGAGCTCGCTGCCTTCTTCCGTCAGCGCGACCTGGTGGTTCTTCTCGTCGAGGACGTAGTGATCGTCCTTGCGTAGGCGCGGGATGATCGCGGCGATCTTGACGTAGTTGCCGCTCGGGGTGGCGTTCTCGCCCGAGATGATGAGCGGCGTGCGCGCCTCGTCGACGAGGATGGAGTCGACCTCGTCCACGATCGCGAAGTTCAGCTCGCGCTGCGCGTAGTCGTGGATCGAGAACTTCATGTTGTCGCGCAGGTAGTCGAAGCCGAACTCGTTGTTCTGCCCGTACGTGATATCGCAGGCGTAGGCGGCCTTGCGTTCCTGATCGGTAAGGCCGTGAACGATCACCCCAACGGTCAGGCCGAGATAGCCATAAATACGACCCATCCATTCAGAGTCGCGCCGCGCCAGATAATCATTGACCGTGACGACGTGTACACCGCGACCCGCCAGAGCATTGAGCACCGACGGCAGCGTCGCGACGAGCGTCTTGCCCTCTCCGGTGCGCATCTCGGCGATGCGCCCGAGATGGAGCATCATGCCGCCGATCAGCTGCACATCGAAATGACGTTGGCCGAGCGTCCGCTTGGCGGCCTCGCGCACAGCCGCGAAGACTTCGGGCAGGAGATCCCAAAGCGCACCCTCGCGCTCTTCGTAATCTTCGATCGCACTGAGGCGGCTGCGCCATTCAGCAACGAGAGCCTGCAACTCCTCTTGCGATTTCTGTTCAAACTCCGGCTCCAGCTGGTTGATACGCTCGACCGACGGTCGTAACCGTTTGAGTTCGCGATCATTCCTGGAGCCAAAAAGCTTGCGCGATAATTGAGCTAGCGGTGAAGCCATCGATACGAATTCACTCGGTGAATAATTGCGTGGTTGATCATGTAAACGCTGGCCCGAAGTCTAGCGCATCGGATGTGCTTTTTCAGCGGTCTTTGGGATGCTCCCGTTCGGACCTCAAAGCAGGGCCGATTACCTCCTCTCGCTGAAAGGACATGCCTCCGCATTGGGCAGTCGGGGGAAGATTCCGGACCAGGCTCCCTTCTCCGGGGACGGCCTGAGAAGCGCGGTCTCAATAAAGCGATCCACGCACCCGAAGAGCGAGCAAGATTAGGTTTTGCTTCAGAGGCTGGAGTTCGGACGCGGCGGGGATAGGATTCAGGACAAGTCGATAATCTGGCCGGGTTGCGGACCGGGAACTATACCCGCGAGGTCATCATCCTTACCACCTTGACGGACTCGCCGCTCGCGTTCCACGGCGCGCTCGACTCGACGCTGCTCTTTCTGTTGTTGTTTCTCTCTGCGGGAACGTTCTCTTTGGCGTTTATCCATCCGTACTGACTCCGGTGTGAACGACGTTATCGAGAGGGTCTGGGAAATGGGGCGGGATTTTCATCGATGAAAAGGTCCGGCGCCGGTGCGCCGGACCCATGTCATCGACGTGTCATCGAGAACTGCGATTGCTTGATGAGTTGCTGTTTACCAGCGGTTCCGGCCTCGAGCCGCGCCGCCGCCGCTGTTGTTGCGATCGCGGTTACCGCCACCGAAGCTCGATTCGCGCGGCTTGGCCTCATTGACCTTGATGCTCCGGCCCTTGAGATCTGAATCGTTGAACTGACGAATCGCGTTGGTGGCCTCTTCAGAAGTCGTCATCTCAACAAAGCCGAACCCTTTTGATTGTCCGGAAAACTTGTCCGAGATAACCGTGGCGCTCTGCACCTGGCCCGCTTGCGAGAAAAGTTCGTGGAGATCGTCGTTAGACACTGAGTAGGCCAGATTGCCTACGTACAATTTGCTGGGCATGTTGCCCTCCGAAAGTTATGTCGGGATGGTTCCGAACAGAGAAACCGGGCTCATTCCCGGGTAGGCGTGAAAGGAACGTCCGAGCGTGGAATCCGTACAATACATCATCCGGACTGGAAAAGATACCCGTCTCAGATGCCGACCGACTAATTTCTGTCATGCCGAGCGTCGGGCGCTTCACGGGTGTACTTCTGGGCGTGCAAGGAATACCCTGAAGTTACTCGCCTTCGGATGCGGTCCATCTAAGACCACACGGTGTCGCCTGTAGGGGCAATCCGAACCGCTTGAGAAGCACAAGGAGTTCGGTAATGCCCAAGGTTTATGTTGGCAATTTGGCCAGTTCCGTCACGAGCAAAGACCTGCTTGCGCATTTTTCCCGCGCAGGAGAGGTTCGCGGAGCATTAGCAGTTACCGACAAGGTATCAGGTCTTTGTCGCGGTTTCGGTGTCGTTGAGATGGTCGAAGTCGCCGACGCAGTGATTGCGTTCAGTCTGTTGAACCACTCTCTGCTCAATGGACAGGAGATAAAGATCGAACCCGACCCATCGCTGAAGAATGGCAAGAGCCGCGATCGCGCAGCACATTCTTAACCCGCAACTGCGTCAGACCTGAATCTTAATGAAACCTAGAATTGAGGGGCCACAATGAGCAATTGGAAGACGCATGATTTCGCGGTCAAAATGCTTGCCTGGTCTGCGCCTCGCGGGTCCACGCTGGGATACCGATGTCGCAGGTGCGGCCGGAGCTTCCAACAGTTCAGCGCCGTTAGTCGCGGCATCTGGGCGGTCGATGAAGCAGGTCGGGCATTGGAAAGCACCGTCACCGATCAGTGGCTGTCTGATAAATGCCCTCGTCTCTTGAGTGCGAAGGACGAAGAGGATCGTAAGCGACTATCCAAGCGGGCCAGCGCGTGAGCGATTCTCCTTAAACCCCCATCGAACGCAACCATTGAGGCTCAGCTGAATTTGACGGAAACCTTCCGTAACCGGATGTACCATACTTACCTCGATTTCCTCGAAACGGCGGAAAAGAAACGGCGCTGGAGTGTCTTCAATGACATCCCATGGAACGAACTTAAGGCCGAGCAATCGACCGAGGGCATCGCTCAGTGCGTCGAGCTGTTCTGTGCCGAGGAGCTTTACGTTCCCGACTACAGCTCACGAGGGCTCGAGCTCGTGCGTTCGCGGTTCGGCTTGGCGTGGTTCCAGACCTGCTGGGCCTTTGAGGAATCCCAGCACGGATTGGTCTTCCGCGAATATTTGACCCGCTCGGGTCTGCGCTCGGAGGCCGAGGTCGAAGCGTTGGAGGCAAGCGTAACCTCACAACCCTGGCGGCTTCCATTCGAAACACCGCGTAAGATGGCGTGCTACGGAGCGATCCAGGAAGGCGCAACTTACGTTGCCTACAGGATACAGAGGGAAAAGGCTCGATGTGCGGAAAATGCTGTGCTGGAACCAATATTCCATCTGGTTGGCCGCGATGAAGCTGCACACGCAGGATTCTATCGGGCGATAGTCGAACTGGAACTTGCCGAAGACCGAGCAGCAACTATCGATGACCTCGCCGACGTTCTCGCCTGCTTTAAAATGCCGGGCGACGGGCTGATTGCGAACTATCAGCAGCGATTGCACGATTCCGGCGCGGGAATAAGCCCTCGAATATTTGTCGAGCGTGTCGTCTCGCCACTCTTGCTCTCCTTGCACATCAGCCGGCAAGAATTCAAACAAGCGATGGCGAAAAGAGCCGGAGCGATTAAGCAATCGCAGATTCACGATCGGTCAGAGGGAGCATGATGCCAGTTACCGGTCAGGATGTTTGGGAAGTTGGCCTAAAGATGGGCTGGGCACGTGGCCCCTTCGACCCATCGAAGAATCCGACGGCGGCTCGCGCGGTCGTGATGGCCACATCACTCAACGAAGTTCTCCAACAACGCGGAGCTTGGCTACCTGATCTGTCCGAAACCGAAGACGCGATGCGTTTATGGGAGGAGCGAACGCCTCGCGAGTATGTGCTCCGCCTCTACAAATTTCTTAACCAAATCGGTTACACCGTGAATGGTATTGACGCCGCGATTGAACGCGAGCGCAAGAAGAGAAAACCATCCGAGCCAAAGAGTTTCTAGCGAATTCTTACTACCCGGGAACCCAAACACACTTCGCTTTAGACCCGCTCAGCCGAACACGTACTCACGGTGCGGCTGCTTTGGGCCGCCCGATCAGCCCTCCAGCAATGACGGTGCGCCGAGAATCGGCTACAATGCGTGCGTTTAGGTCGGTAGCGCGAACTCCATGGAAGAATATCAGTGTGAAATCTGCCGGCGGTCGATTACGGAATGGCTGATCCGGCTAACGATCGAGGATCGCGGCGGCTTTGCACAAGAAGCGCGGATATGCCCCAATTGCAGCGTCAAGCTGCGGCTCGCTTCCGAAAAGATGCGCGACCTTCAGATCGATCCGTGGGTGCACGAGGCTTTTGCCCGCGTGCTGCGCGGCAAGGAATAGCGGAAATCTCACGCAATCAGGATGACCTCGGTGGCTGACTCCTCTCCGGAACTCAATCTTTGGCCTTATGAAGAGGCGCGGAAACTAAGCTCACGTATCAGTAACTATCCGGCTGAGCGCCCGGTGGTGATCCAGAGCGGCTTCGGACCGTCGGGCCTGCCCCATCTGGGAACGATGGGTGAAGTGCTGCGCCCAACTTTCGTGCGCCACGCTATGACCGTACTCGGAGAGAAGCGTCCGGCGCGCTTTGTGGTCTTCATCGACGACATGGACGGGCTACGCAAAGTCCCGGAAAGTATCCCGAATCGCGAGAAAACCGCGCCACATCTTGGCCGTCCCGTATGCCGTATTCCCGATCCCTTCGAGGATGGTCACGACAGCTTCGCCAGCCACATGATTAGCCTGTTGGGTAGCTTCCTGGCCCCGGTCGAAATTCAGTACGAGTTGATCCGCTCCAGCGAGATGTACGCAAGCGGCGGGTTCGACGAGGCGCTGCGCCTGATCGTTGCCAAGCATAAGGAGATCATCGCGATCGTTGCACCAACACTGCGCGAGGAGAATCGCGTCGGATGGTCCCCAATCATGCCGTTGTGCCCTCAATGCGGGCAGATCAATTCGACGCTGGTTACAGATTACTTTCCCGATCGCGCGGCAGTTGCCTTCTCATGCGAGCGCAGTTTCGGCGGCGCCCACGGATGCGGCTTCAAGGGCGAGCAGAGCGTGCTCGGCGGTCTCTGCAAGGTCCAATGGAAGGTCGATTGGGCCCTGCGCTGGTACGTGCTGAAAGTCGATTATGAGCTTTATGGTAAGGACCTTATCGATTCGGCGCGGCTCTCAGGACAGATTCTCAAGGTGCTCGGTGGGCGATCGCCTCTCGGGTTCCCTTTCGAGATGTATCTCGACGAGGAAGGACACAAAGTCTCGAAGTCGGTTGGGCGTGGCGTTGGCGTTGAGCAATGGCGCCGGTACGCGCCAATCGAAGTGCTCAAGTATTTTCTGATCCTTAATCCGCGCCGCGCCCGCAAACTCTTCCTCGACGCGATCCCGCAGTACGTCGACGAATACCTCGAAGCGTTGCGCGAGTGGAATGCGACGGATGAGGCGGCTCGACGCAACTCGCCGCTCGAATTTGTGCTGCAGAGCACGAGCGCTCGTCGTTTCGATACGTCGATCGGCTTCGCGCTGGTGATGAATCTGGTCCCTGCTGTCGGGAGCGCCGATACCGAATTACTGTGGAAGTACCTCGTTACCTACGATCCGAAGATCACGAGCGATCCAGACACCGAAGCGTTAGCGCGCACACTGATGAACTGCGCGATCAATTTCTATCAGGACTTCATCGCGCCCGAGAAAAAGACCATCACGCCGACGCCGGCCGAGGCCGATCAATTGAAGTCGCTCGCCGCATGGCTAAACACCAACGCGGAAGCGTCGGCCGAAGCGATTGAGAAATCGATCTATGACCTGGGGCGGGCTAACTACGATAAGCCCGGGAAAATCTTCTCGGTGATCTATCGGGCACTGCTGGGTCAGGAGCGCGGCCCGCGGTTGGGTGCGTTTATCCGACTCGCCACGCCCGCCAAGATAGCTCAAGCGATCACGAGCCAGTTGAGCTGATCGACTCTACCCCTCAAGGCGGAGAACACCTCCGTTGCTGGCGGGCCTCAGGCTAGTCGGCAACTTCATCTGCGCTGCTTGAGTTCATTACGGCTTCCAATATCGGGTCAACGTTCACGATGAACAACCCCACGATACCAGCCGGCACAAGCAGCACCGACAAGTCCACAGACAGCAGGAACACACTCAGACACAGCGCTAGGGAAATCGTGATCGAGAGAAATGCTCGCAACGTTTTGCTCATCGCTTCTATACCTCTTATAACCTTGTAGAAATTACTTTAAGCGCACTTTAACGCTAAATCCATCACTTTTATTTATCATTAATTAGCTCTACTCAACTTATCGCTTCATCTCTAGCAGTTATCAAACATAAAAATCAGCACTTCTCTTGATCGAAAGCGAATAAATAACGAAAATGGCCGAATGAAAGCGGCTAATCTTTCGCTCGTGCCGGAAACTCAGAGCGCTCCAACGCATCTGCGGGACGTCGAGTTTATCGAGATGCCGGTAAAGCAGATCCTAAATCGATGCTCGAATCCGCGTCTGTCGTTCCGATGGACGATCAATCCATATCGCGGATGCGAGTTCGGCTGCATGTATTGCTATGCACGCTACACGCATGAATTCCTGGAGCTTCGCGGCCCGATCGACTTCGAGCGCCGCATCTTTATCAAACGGCAGGCCGCCGAGGCGCTGGCGCGCAACCTCTCGCGCACTGCGGTCGGCAAGGACCAGATAGCGCTGGGCACCGCGACCGATCCCTATCAACCGGCAGAAAGAAAGTTCGGTTTAACCCGCTCGATGCTCGAAGTGTTCGCGCAGCTTGGCGGGATGAACCTATCGATTACGACGAAGTCAGCGCTGATTGTGCGCGATCTCGATTTGCTTACGGCAATTAATCAGCACTCAAATATCAGCGTGAATTTCTCGCTGATTACGCTGAATCGCAAGCTCCAGCGGATGCTCGAACCGCGGGCCCCGCGACCGTCGTTGCGGCTCGGAGCGATTCGACAACTGACCGCGGCGGGAATCCGCTGCAACGTGTTGATGATGCCGATGATCCCCGGTATCACCGATCACGTCGATGCGATCGAGCAGGTAATCCGCGCGGCACGTCAGGCCGGAGCCACCGAGGTTTGCTGGCGTTCACTATTTCTTAAACCCGCCGCAGCGCGACGCTTCATCCCTTTTGCGCAAGAGAACTTCCCGGGCAGTGCCGCTCGTATCAACGACTACTACGGCCGCCATGTTTATGCGCCAGCATCTTATGACGAGTATTTGCGCGAAATTTTCGACCGCTTGCGCCGCAAATACGGCTTCGCACTCCGCCGCGAAGCAGAGCTTGCCGCACCGGCGGTTGCTGGCACAGCCGCTTCGATAAGTCAGGGGAGTTTTAATTTCGGGATTGTTGGTGCGCGGAGCGGGACTTGAACCCGCACGGTATTTCTACCACGAGCCCCTCAAACTCGCGTGTCTGCCATTCCACCACCCGCGCACTATCGAACAGGCTAGCCCATCCAATTAATCACAGCCAGCCCTGCGAACTTTTGGTCATCGACGACATCAGGGTGCGGATGCCGCCGAGGTCTTCCTTCTAACTTTTTTGCCTTTCGTCTTCGTCGCTTTGCTGGCCGCGGCGGTCGGTGCTGCCATCGGAGCGACACTCGGGGCAACGCTAGCCATCGGCGAAGGAGCTACTGACGCTGCCGCCGACGCCGCGACCGAGGTACTGGCCTTAACCGCAGGCGTGGCCACAACCGACGCAGCTGCCGCATTCGAGGCCTGCGGGGACGCGACCGCCGATGCCGCCGTGGAAGCGGCCGGACTGCTTGCATTTCCGGTTGCGCCACTCGCTCCAGCTGCCGGCGATGCTGCGACGCTCGGCGCATTGCCTCCCAGCGCAGGTGGCGCCACTGGCGCACCGAGATTACCCGGCGGCAGATTCTTCAACGGCACTTTAACGCCTTCAAAGACGCTGCTGGTTGCATGTCGCGTCGAGGTGTAGGCCAAGATGAGAGAGGTCGTAAAAAAGATTACTGCGCACACCCCCGTCACTTTGGTGAGGAGGTTACCTGCGCCGCTCGCGCCGAAAACGGTCTGGCTCGATCCGCCGAAAACCGCACCAACGTCTGCGCCTTTGCCTTGCTGGAGCAAGACGACGCCGATCAACGTCACGCAGACGAGGATATGAATCACTACGACGAGAGCGATCATTAAGTGCCTTCGCTACCCAGCCCCTAATCTAAGCTTGCACTTTGGCGCGCGCGATCCGCGCGAACGAGGCGGCCTTCAAGCTTGCACCGCCAACCAGAGCCCCGTCAATATCGGGTTTTGCGATGAGAGAGTCAACATTCTCGGCCGTGACGCTGCCGCCGTATAGGATTCGAACCGAATCACCGGCCTCGCGGTTGAAGTGATCGCGTAGCGCCTCGCGGATAGCCGCGTGGACGTCCTGCGCCTGGGCGGGCGTAGCCGTGCGTCCGGTACCGATCGCCCATACGGGCTCGTAAGCAACCACTACCTGCGCCGCGTTCGCGGTTTTCACTGAGGCCAGCCCTTGCTGCAACTGGGTAAGCACTACCGGCAAGGTGCGCCCACCGTCGCGCTCTTCAAGAGTTTCGCCTACGCAGAGCATCGCGACCAGGCGATTCGCGATCGCCGCGGCGACGCGTTTGCCGATCAGTTCATTGCTCTCGCCGAAGATATGCCGGCGCTCCGAGTGGCCAAGGATCACGTGCGTCACGCCGAGCGCCTTGAGCATCGGAGCCGAGACTTCACCCGTGAAGGCGCCCTTTTCCTCAAAGTGCATGTTTTGAGCGCCAAGCAAAATCGAAGAGCCAGCCAGTGACTGTGCGACGGCTGGAATCGTGAGGAAGGGCGGCGCGACGAGCACCTCGCGATCCTTCGCGAAGGCAACTGCGTCACGATCGATCTCAGCGCGCAGCTCGGCAATCAGGGTGCGCCCTTCGTTGGGCGTCAGATTCATCTTCCAGTTTCCGGCAAATAATTTTTTGCGCATACGGATTCGGTCCCCGATTTTTATCGCAGGCGAGATTCTACTTTCGCAGAAAACCTTGAGATTAGTTTAACCCGTTCAGGCCTTATCAGCTTCCAACGCTTTGACGCCGGGTAACTCGATCCCTTCCAGGTACTCCAGGGTTGCGCCGCCACCGGTCGAAATATGCGTGAATTTGTCCGTCCACGGGTGTCCCGCAACTGCGGCAGCGGTATCGCCGCCGCCGAGCACGCTGGTGACACCCGCTAGGTTCGCGATCGTCTCGCCGATCTTGAGTGTTCCCTGCGCGAAAGCTTGAAGCTCGAAGAAGCCGAGTGGACCGTTCCACATGATGGTCTTTGCGCTCCGAATCCGATCTGAGAACTCCGCAACCGTGGCCGGTCCGATATCGAGCCCCATCATCGTGGATGGAATTTCGCGCACCGTCTGCGGTGTCGCTGTCGCCTCAGGCGTTGCGGCCACTATGTGGTCGATCGGCAGCACCATCGCGACGCTGTGCTTCTCCGCCAACGCTTCGAGCTCGCGAGCGAGGTCGAGCTTGTCTTCCTCGACGCGCGATTTGCCGACGGACTGACCGCGGGCCTTGAGAAAAGTATAGGCCATCGCGCCGCCGATCAGGATCGCATCGACCTTCGTCACCAGGTTACGAATGACGCCGATTTTATCCGAGACCTTGGCTCCGCCCAAAATCGCTACAAACGGATGCGCGGGGTTTTCCGTTACCGCGCGCAACGCGTCGAGCTCCTTGAGCATCAGGAAGCCCGCCGCGCGTTCCTGGATAAATTTGGTGACGCCGACCGTCGAAGCATGCGCGCGATGCGCCGTGCCGAAAGCATCATTGACGTAAGCGCCTTTGCCTCGTGCCAGCTCATGGGAGAAATCGCGGTCGTTCGCCTCTTCCTCCGGATGGAAGCGGAGATTTTCAAGGAGAAGCGCGTTACCCGGTGCGAGATCGTGAATCATCCGACCGGTGATATCGCCGATACAATCGGGCGCGAGCGCGACCTTTTGGCCGAGCACGTTCGACAGGTATTCCGCGACGGGCTTGAGACTCAGCTCAGGAGTCCGCTCCTTGGGGCGCCCAAGATGCGAGCAGAGCACCGCCGCACCATTGTGGCTCAGAATATGGCGGATCGTTTCGAGGCTTGAGTCGATGCGAATCGGATCAGTGATACGCCCACTATCGAGCGGCACATTGAAATCGCATCGCACGAGGACCTTCTTGCCCTCGAGCGCCAGTTTGGTAATCGGCGTCGCTGCCATAACGAAACTCAGCTCGCTTCGAAAATTAAAGCTGACCGGCAACGAACGCCGTCGCGTCGGCAAGCCGGTTCGAATAGCCCCACTCGTTATCGTACCAGGAGAAGATCTTCACAAGGCGCTTGCCCAACACCTTGGTGAGCGGCGCGTCGAAGATCGACGAGTGCGGATTGTTGTTGAAATCGATCGAGACGAGCGGCTCGTCGCTGTACTGGAGGATACCCTTGAGCTCGCCCTCGGCCGCTTTCTTCATCGCCGCATTGAGCGATTTCTCATCACAGTCCTTCTCAACCGTAGCAGTCAGATCGACCAGCGACACGTTCGGTGTGGGCACGCGAACCGCGATACCGTCGAGCTTGCCATTCAGCGCAGGCAGCACGAGACCGATAGCTTTAGCTGCACCGGTAGACGTCGGCACCATCGAGAGGGCCGCCGCGCGGGCGCGCCGCAGATCCTTGTGCGGACCGTCCTGCAGCATCTGATCCTGCGTGTAGCCGTGCACGGTAGTCATCAGGCCCTGCACGATGCCGTAGTTCTCATGCAGTACCTTCGCGACCGGCGCGAGGCAGTTGGTGGTACAAGACGCATTCGAGATGACATCGTGCTTCTTCACGTCGTAATTGGTGTGATTCACGCCCATGCAAAGGGTGATATCGGCGCCTTCGGCCGGAGCACTGATCACAACCTTCTTCGCACCGGCACTCAGATGCATCGCGGCTTTATCCCGCGCAGTGAACAAGCCAGTCGATTCGACAACGACCTGCACACCGAGATCCTTCCACGGGAGCTTCGAAGGATCGCGCTCGGCACAAACCTTCAGCGCGCGACCGTCGAGCGTGATCTGCCCACCCTCGACCTTCACATCCTGGGCGAGTGGCCCGTGGATCGAATCGTATTTGAGCAGATGCGCCAGGGTCTGCGCGTCGGTGATGTCATTGACGCCGACAACTTCGATCTCTTTTTTGTGCAACGCAGCCCGAAGGAACATCCGACCAATACGGCCGAAGCCGTTGATTCCAACCTTAATTGCCACTGAACTATCCTCCGCAGAACGAGTCCGGTTAAACGGGTATGCCTAAATTACCCATAAGCTGCGCTACATTCCAGTCAGATTGACGGCGACCGCCCTTAATATGGCAAGATGCGCAAATCGGGCGGCCGCAAGCCCTGAACGCGAGGAGAACCCAATATGCGACGGGACATAGAATTCAACGCTGAAGGCGTAACGCTGCGAGGATGGCTCTATACTCCTGATCGAGCCAGTGGCTCAGTTCCGGCGATCGTAATGGCGCATGGGTTCTCGGCGGTCAAAGAGATGCATCTCGACCGCTATGCCGAGGTTTTCAGTGCGGCCGGGATGGCGGCGTTGGTCTTCGATAATCGTAACTTCGGCGCGAGCGACGGCACGCCGCGTCAGGAGATCGACCCGTGGCAGCAGGTTCGTGACTATCGGCACGCGATCACGTGGGTTCGCCAACAACCGGGAATCGACCGCAATCGGATTGGGGTTTGGGGATCAAGCTATAGCGGCGGTCACGTGCTGGTGGTTAGCGCAATCGATCGCCGGGTCAAATGCGCAGTATCACAGGTGCCGCTCGCGAGCGGATCGCGCAACCTCAAGCGGTTGGTGCGCGCCGATATGGCCGCGATTCTCCGTGAACAATTCGACGCCGACCGCGAGGCTCGGATGAAGGGCGAGGCGCCGATGATGCTCCCGGTCGTCAGCGAAGATCCGATGGGGCCTGCGGCCTTGCCAACGCCGGACTCGTGGACCTGGTTCACGGCGACGGGCAAGGAGCGGGCTCCGTCCTGGCGCAACGAAGTAACGCTGCGCACGGTCGAGATGCTCAGCGAATATGAACCGGTTGCGTACGTCGAGCGGATCAGCCCGACGCCACTGCTGATGCTGATCGCTGACGGCGACCATCTTGCAATCGCCGAGGAAGCCTTCATTGCCTATCAGCGCGCGCTCGAACCCAAGTCGCTGGTGGTTTTGAAAGGCGGGCACTTCGATGCCTACGTACAAGATTTCGAGAAATCGAGCGGCGCGGCCCGCGACTGGTTCCTGCGCCATCTGTAAGACGTAAGCGGGTGCACTAACGAAGTTAAGCGCGGCTGTTGAAAGACCGGATGAGGTACTTTCAGCGGCCGCGCTTTTTACCTAAGCCTCTGGGTTCGCTATCCGGCCGAGGCGTACTTGCCCTCGACCGAAGTGCCGAACAGATGAAGATTCTTTTCGAGAGCTTCGCGAGCGGAGTCACTCCAGACCATCAGGGGCTTGGTTGTCACCCCGTCACGTAGGGCCGCGAGGTTGCCCTCGACTTCGTTGGCGTTCGCACTGAAGTCAGGGCTGTGGCGGAGTGTCGCGACTATCTGCTCGCTGAGGCAGTAAATAACAAAGGCATAGCCTTGGGTGCGGTAGAAACCGTCGTCGACTTCCGTCTGGTACGTCCAGGAGCGGCTCTCCGGATGCTCTGAGTCGCGAAGGGCGGTCGGTGTCGTGCCCAGAAATTTCCCCCACTCACGAAAGAAATGCCAGTTTTTAGCTCCGTGATCGATGCGCTCAGGGTCTAGCGGAGTCTCCTCTTGCCTTCGTGCAAACTGGCGCAGATGAACGACGCCGTCTTGATAGCGCGCTTCAGCAGAATCGTTTCCCCGTTGCGTCGGGTCGGTCTGGAAATCAGTCTCGGCGATAGATAGGTCCGGGTCCGCTGATCCAATCTGACCCTTCAAAACAGCCAATGCACTTCGCACGCCGAGGATAACTCCGATTTGGCGGTTAGCATCGTTATCGCCCAACGTTTGAGGACCCCACAGCGGGAAATCATTGGGCCGCCACCCGAAATCGCTGTGAAGCTCATGATCGACAATCGTAGCCATCGCGGTCGCGAGCCTTGCCGGCAACGGCTCTCTCCCCTCCTCGGCTGCGATAACTGACGCCTGCGCGATGCGGACATGGCGTTGTTGATCGAAGTGCAGGAATAACGTGGCAATTATCCAAACGCATAGCGCGCTCACCCCCGACCACGCCATACGCCTCCCTCTCGCCGAGGAACGACGGGAAGCAGCTTTTCTCTCTGAACGGCTCGATTTTTCGTCACGGAGCGTGGCCGCGGATCGAACAGCCCCGTTGGATCGATTCGCTGCCGTTGTCGAAGATTCACGCTCTTCTTCTTCCGGAAGGTCGAGTTGGTCGGACACATCGAGCGAGGCATGCGCTTCCAGCAGCTGAGCGAGTTCCGCACTCCAACCCTTGGAGGCGGTCGTCAGCGCGGCCTGATCGATACGGTCATCGGCCGCTTCACGGAGCATTGCGTAAACCTCTTTGACGAGGGGCATCCAATCGGCGTCGGTCGCGATATGATCGACGCTGCGTTCGCTATGACGGAGTTGGGAGTCCAGAAAACGCTCGCGATAAGCTGCGAGTTCGGACGTATCGAGGGGCAATTCCAAGTCTCGCGCGATCCTTTGAAGCTGGAATTCCGGGTCACGCATAATCGCGTCGTAGTCGACCACCAGACGCCGCTCGTCATTTGTGTCGACGACACTGGCGATTGAGTATTTCAACCACAACAGAAAGCTGCGCTCTTCAGGAAAGGCATTGCGTCGCGTCAGCGAGTCGGCAACGCTCGCCGGATTGCGCAGGGCGAGAATGTAGCGCGCGTCGTAACCCTCGGCTTCAAAGACATGGCGCCAAAACGGAACAAAGAGCGAGGTCCTAGGATCCTTGAAGCCAAAAGCTACCGGCGCATTCGCACATCGTGCGCGCAAAAGCTTGCCGGCCTCCGCCAAAAGAGGCACTGACTGTAAGGTCAGTTGATTTGCAGAGGAAATAGGAGCGAGCGAATACCAGCGCAGACCCAAAGCTTGCAGCAGTTTGACGTTGAGCTGAAAGACGCCGGTATCTTCGTAATAGCCTTTGGGATTATCGGGAGCAGCACCCATCAGGCGATCGCCCAACGTCACATTCACCGCACGCAGCCCGGCCGTTAACGCGCTGGTGCCACTACGATGCATCCCGAGAACGACGACCAAGCGCTTTGTTCGTTGTTTCGAACTGGCGATTGCAACGCGGTTCTTCAAAGAACTACCAATGGTTCCGGAATCTCGACGCATAATGCTAAAAGCAACGCGGCACGGCAACCCTGCATCCTTGTGACGGTCGAGGGTCAGCCAGTCAGGGTCGCCGATTTGCTGACGCTTAGATAATGCGAATTTTACTCATTTGCGAGGCCTTTCGCGCCTTGGGCGGCTTGCGTGAGGCCGTCGATAGCCTGGCGCGCGAATATCTCGCGCGGGGCCACAGTGTCGCGGTCGCATCGGTCCGCGCCCCCTATCGCGAGGATCGTGAGATTCGATCCAACGTCGAATGCTTCCCGATCGACGTCCCGCGATGGAAGCCGGTCACGTGGCGGCATCCCGAGCGTTTCTTCCGTCGCGTCGAGGCAACAGAGCTGAAAAAGGTTCTCCGTGAGTGGCGTCCTGAGGTAGTTAACGTCCACGGCGGGGTATGGGAACGCTTCCCCACGATTATCGAAGCCTGCCGATCCGAGCAGATCCCGGTGGTCGTAAGCTTTCAGTCCGCATCGTACTCCGGGACTTGGGGAGCAAAGGCGCTCGCTTCACTTCGGGTTGCGAGCGGACTCACGGCCGTATCGCAGGCGGCCAAAGACTATATGCAGACCCTGTCACCTGCGATGGCCTCGGCTGCAGTAATCCCTAATGGTGCGGATTTCCACGTGCTGAGCGAAGCTCATCCGCTCAAACGAAATCGACCGTATCTCTTCTGCGCGGCACGCCTCTTCCTCGAAGAAAAGGCTGTCGACCTGCTGATTCAGGCCCTCGGATTGATCGCACAGGATCATCCGGAGATCGATCTTTTGATCGCCGGCGACGGACCCGACCGGGGCACGCTGGAAAGGATGATCGGGAAACTCGGTTTGTCGAATCGCGTCGAGATGCTCGGGTTCAAATCGCAGGCCGAGCTGGGGAGCCTCTATAAGGGAGCGCAAATCTTCGTGATGCCTAGTCGCTTTCGCGAAGGGTTGCCATTGGTTTTCCTTGAAGCGATGGCTGCGGGAGTCCCGACGGTCGGATCAGCAATCGGGGGTGTTCCGGAGGCTATCCGGGACGGCGGAAACGGTCTGCTGCTGCGCGAAAACACATCGGAGGAACTGGCTGGAGTGCTTCGGCGATTGCTGGACGATCAATCGCTGCGCGAGCGAATGAGTCTGAAGGCCCTCGACTTGGCACAACAGTTCACATGGCCGGTAATCGCAGCGAGCTACCTGGAGACTTATTCGCGAGCAATCGAAGGACGCTGACTTCAGGGCGACGTCGGCAATCCTTGCAGGGGCGTTTTGACCGGTGCAGCCAGACCGAGAAATTCGGTTATCGCAGACCCGTTATCGTTGTTCACCCAGACATTACCGGAAGCGTCGATCGCTAGATCATGCGGACTGTTCAGCCCGACCCCGAAAAACCAGTATTGGGCGAAAGCGGATTACCACCGGAATCGAACTCGCTAATCGCAATGCCGACGCCCGACCTCCGATCGGATACAAAGACGTGACCGATCGCATCTATCGCGATTCCGCTGGGCGCGCTAAGGCCACCGCCAGTGAAGCCGTTCACGCCCGAGATCGGAACCCCGGTGGGATCAAGTTCGCTGATACTGTCGTTGCCTTGATTCGCGGCCCAGGCATCGCCGTAGGGGTCGATCGCTAGTTGGTCCGTATTGCTCAGCCCGCCGCCGCTGAAGGGAGTGGCGCCAACCGGATTGCCGTTGAGATCCAACTCGGTCACCGTCCCGTTATCGTTACCAACCCAGGCGTTGTCGAACCCATCGAGCGCCAAGCCCTTCGGATTCGCGAGCCCTCCTCCGGTGAAGCCATCTGCTCCTGAGAAAAAAGCTCCGCTCGGACTGATCTTTACGACGGCGTCGCTGCTCTTGTTCGCGATCCAGACGTTGCCGAACGAATCGATTGCCGCGGTCTGCGATCCGCTGAGGCCGCCGCCACTGTAATTCGCCGCGAAGCTGCGGTTATGTCGCAACTCAGTCAGCACACCGGCGCTGTTGGGGATCCAGACCGACAAAGCCGCATCGATCGCCAGCCCCTCGGGACTGGTAATTGTCCCGTTGCCGAGAAAACCTGCGGTCGGCGAGATTAACGTCCCGTTCGGCGCCAACTCTCCAAACGTGTTGGTGCCGGAGAACCAAACATTACCGACGCTGTTGATCGCGATTCTGGCACCGCTGAAACCCGTTGCGTAGCTGAGCGAGAGCGTCAGATCATTGGGAGTCGCGCTCAGAATCGGCTGAAAGGGCGAGGCCGGCGTCGCGAGAGTGAATGGCAGTGTTCGTCCGGTTGAGGGATTCACCGCCTCAGGTGCACGGGCCATCGCGAGCACGGCTTGCAGCGTATCGTTAGTGTTGGTGTAGCAAAGAAGCTGGTCGCACGCGGGTGAGTCACCAACAAGCGTCGAACAGTCCGCTGGAAAAGCGCCTGAAGGCCCAGCGGTTCTGACGCAGGCCGCGACAATATCGGCAAGCGTGTCGAGCTTCTCTTCGGTAGCACAATTGGCGGGCGGCGATCCTCCGGTACACGCGGAGGAGTTGGCCAGAAAGCTCGCCAGAGCGCCGCTCTGTAGACTGAAGAGATTCGACGTCACCGCCATCGCGTTGATTAGGCCCAGGTGATTGGTCGAGGAGGTGCCGAGGTTCTCCGGCGTTGTGAGATCAGCGAACTGGTTCAATGGGTAAGCAGAGCCGACTGTGGTTAGTTCGTTGATTACGATCGTCCCCTTCGGCACGGCGTTGGACATCCCTATCGCGGCCATCAGCTTGATCGCGCTGTTCGCACCACCGCGCGCATCGCCACCTGTTGCTACAACATACAAAGGTGCGGGTACCGGTGTCGGCAAAATGAAAGATAGATAGAAGGTACCGTTAGTGAAGCCTTTCGTGGTGGCGAGCACGGATGGAGCCGATCCGCTGCCGCCGGTCCCGGCGGCATAGAGCGTCACGTTCGCGTCAGCGATCGGAGTCGTTCCGCTCTCGACGGTGCCGATAAGCGTTACGGTTGGCTGGGGAGTTGGCGTCGCGGTGGTTGTGGCTGTCGGTCTCGTAGATGCTCTCGGCGTCGCAGTCGCCGTAGCGGTATCGGTGTCGGAGTCGGCGTATCTGTCGGTGACTGCGACGGGGTCGCGGTCGGGGTGGCTGAGGGGGTAGCAGTCGCAGTGGGGGTAGGCGATGCGCTCGGTCCCTCGAGACCGATACTGTAAAGGCTCACTCGCTGAGGGCTCCGCGCGACAACGTCGCTGAAACTGATGCTGCCCGTTGCCTTGCTCGTCACGACCGGCTGGAAAACGACGGCAACGTCACAACTTCCGTTCGCGGCGACCACGTTTCCAGCGCAGGTATCATCGGTTTTGCTGAAGGGACCCGTCATGGAGACGAGCGGGGCCGGCAGCGCGATCGGATTTTGGTTCACGAGCTTAATGGTCTGCCGAGGTGTCGCGCTGCCAACTACCGTTCTGGGAAAGCTCAGGTTCGTGGTGGTCAGGTCGGCTGCGCCAAGCTTGCCGATTCCTCTGACCGCAACATGCTTTGGACTAGCAGCGTCCGTGGTGATTGTGATTCGGCCTTTTCTAGGGCCGGCTTTGCTCGGAGTAAAGGAAATAGTGATCGGAAAGTGCCCCCCGGCGAGATCGAGCAGCCGGATGGGGGGGTGGTAGTTGCATGAGTGTTGGACGGTGAATTCCGGGTTATCCGATGCTACGCCGAGCACATTGACCGGGCCGCCGGACTTTACGTTCACGGTCAGGGTTACGGTCTTAGGTCCAACCGATACAGCATTCGGAGGCAGGAGAGTCGCGCTGCCAAGGCTGATCTTCTTCGGCGCTACTTTGAGAGTCACGGGGAAAGCGGCGACCGGCGGCCCCACCATCAGCCAGGCCAAAACAAGGACGAATATCACCGAGAGTCGCGCCGCAAGACTGACCACACGTTGCTATATAGCAGAACACAAGATGTGAACGACAACCCCTACGTGCGGAGCTTCTGGAATAGTGGAGTCAAAGAGGCTATTATACGGACCGTCATGGAAGCGGCTGAAGTTAAGCGAATGATCGAAGCCGGATTGCCGGGTGCTAAAGTAATGGTCGAAGACACGACCGGCGGCGGCGACCATTTCGAGGCGCTCGTCGTGAGCGAGAAATTCGAGGGCAAGGGGCTCGTCGAGCGCCATCAGATAGTCTACGCAACTCTAGGCGACGCGATGCGTCAGGCGGTCCACGCTTTGGCCCTGAAGACCCTTACCCCCGCCCAGTTCGAGAATCGGAGGTAGTTTTTGAGATGTCTGAGGCAATCGACCGGATTAAATCCGCAATCACGAACAACAAGATCTGCATCTTCATGAAGGGCAACCGGAACTTCCCGCAATGCGGCTTCTCGGCGGCCACGGTGCAGGTCTTCGAGCAGCTCGGCGTGCCCTACGGCACAGTCGACGTGCTAAGCGATGGCGAAGTGCGCGAGCAGGTGAAGGCGTTCAGCAACTGGCCAACGATTCCGCAGGTCTATATCGACGGGAAGTTCGTCGGTGGATGCGATATCGTGCGCGAACTCTACGAGAGCGGCGAACTGCAGACGATGGTCAAAGTCGCAGTCGGCGCGACCGCCTAAGCGAAGATCAAACGAAGCGACTCAAAGCGCCGGAACCGATGGTTCCGGCGCTTTTTCTTTGCCTATCGTCAGGCCGCTCGACCGTCGCCGTCGATGCTAAAGGCTCCGGGCCCGTAGCTGGCTAACAGGAGCAATCCACCCATAATTGAGAGGTTCTTCATGTACATGATCATGTTGATCATCGCGTCCTGCCCCTGACGCCACTGATTAACATGAAAGATGATCGTGACCGGAATGAACCACAGAAAGATGATCCCTGCAGCGAGTCGGGTCTTGAAGCCCAGCAGCACCATCATCCCGCAGCCGAACTCAACCATAATCGTCAGGACGAGAGCAGGATAGGCCATCGGGACACCCATATGCTCCATGTATCCGGCGGTCCCGGCGAACTGCGTAATCTTCTGAAAACCGGACAAAACGAAGATCAATGACAGCAGGATACGACCAAACAGCGCGCTCAGATTGTGCGACCCGTTCACCGTTTACCTCCGGCGGAGCACCGTACTGAGTCTCCGATTTTGATGTATTGCCCCGGATCGACAGGATTATCGGTCCGATTGCCGTAGCACTACGCTATCTGCGAGTGGGCTCGCAAGATGGTATCGCGATCAACAATCCCCATGGCCGTCACAGGCCACGCAGGAATTCTATTAACGCGCGATTGACCGCGTCGGGTGCCTCTTGCTGCGTCCAATGTCCAACGCCGGGGAGAATCAGTTTCTTACGCAGATTCGGTACGTTACGTTCCATCGCTTCGACCTCCTCCCCCCAGAAGCCCAGGACCCCATCGCGGTCGCCCGCGATAAAGAGCGTCGGCTGCCGCAATTTGGCTCCGTCGAGAAATGGCGTCAGCGCCCAGTTACGATCCACATTGCGATAGTAGTTCAGGCCTCCGACGAAGCCGCTGCGTTTGAACTCGCCGACGAAGAACTCGATATCCGCATCGGTGACGAAGCTCGGCTTCTTGGGCGTGGGAGCCATCCCGGCGCTCGCCAGATCCTTGGGATCCATCGCGAACTTCCATCGCTGCTCGACCGATGGCTCGCCCGAGGCGGAGTAAAGCGCATTCACGACTGATGCGTACACATCGGCTTCAAAGATTTGTTCCGATCCGGGTGAACGGAAAATCTGCTGGTAGAAGATCTTGCCCGGATACTTCTGCTGCTCCCAGGCGCTCGGGCGAATCGAGGTTCGAGGCAGAAAAGGCACGCTCAGCAACACGACCGCGCGAAAAATATCGGGACGGAACAGCGCGGCAGCCTGCGTGATCCAGGCACCCCAATCGTGCCCGACGATTACCACTGGCTCGCTGCCAAACGAATTAATCAGCCCGACGAGATCGCCGGTCAGCTGAAAAATATCGTAGGCCTCTACCTCTTTAGGCTGTTCGGTCTGGCCGTAGCCACGCATGTCCGGAGCGATCGCGTGAAAACCCGCCTCAGCGAGCGCCTGTATCTGATGCCGCCACGAGTACCAGGATTCGGGAAAACCGTGGCAGAGCAGCACGCGTGGCCCCGATCCCGCCTCGACGTAATGCATCTTGATACCGTTGGTGGTGACGAAGCGATGGGCGATTTCAGCCATGACGGGGCCTCTTATGCTTGGACTTGGCGTTTCCGCCGATGCCCGCAGTGTCCCTTGAACGGCATAACGTACGCAACTATCGTGGCGCATATCGCGCTCAGGACAGGTTATCTATATGCCACTGTGGAAAGCCGATCAGACTTTTTATCCGTCGCCGCGGATGGCGATGCAGGCGCCACGCGAGAAGCTCGCCTACGTTGTGGCTTTTAACCCCACGCCCGCCAACGGCAAGCATGACGCGCTCTGCGTCCTCGACGTCGATCCCGCGTCGCCTACCTATAGTCAGGTGGTTGGCCGCGTCGAGATGCCAGGTGTGGGCGACGAGCTCCATCACTTCGGCTGGAACGCCTGCAGCGCCGCGCTGTGCCCCTACGCGCCGCATCCGCATGTCGAGCGCCGCTATCTAATCGTGCCGGGCCTGCGCTCGTCGCGTATCCACATTATCGACACCAAACCCGACCCGCGTAATCCGAAAATCGTTAAGGTAATCGAGCCGGAAGAGATCGCGGAGCGCACCGGCTACAGTCGCCCGCATACGATCCATTGCGGCCCGGATGCGATTTACGTCAGCGCCCTCGGCAATCCCGCGGGTGACGGCCCGGGCGGTATCTTCCTGCTCGACCACGAGAGTTTCGATGTACTCGGACGATGGGAAGTCGATCGCGGCCCGCAGGAGCTGGCGTACGACTTCTGGTGGCATTTGGGTTATGACACGGCGGTCACCAGTGAGTGGGGCACGCCCAAGATGGTCGAAAACGGCGTTGTGCCTGATCTACTGCTGGGCGGAAAGTATGGCCACGCGCTCCATCTGTGGGATCTCCGCCGCCGCCGACATCTCCGGACCTTGCAGATGAGCCCCGAGTATCAGATGGCGCTGGAATTGCGCCCGGCCCACGATCCGACCAAGGCCTACGGTTTCGTCGGCGTTGTCATCTCCACCAAGGACCTCTCGGGCTCGATCTGGCTGTGGCATCGCGACAAGGGCAACTGGGGTCTGCAGAAGATTATCGATATCCCGGCTGAACCTGCCGATCCGGATCTGCTGCCACCCGCGCTCAAGCCCTTCAAGGCGGTGCCGCCGCTCATCACCGATATCAATCTCAGTCTCGACGATCGGTTCCTGTATATCGCGTGCTTCGGCACTGGCGATTTGCAGCAATGGGACGTGAGCGACCCGTTTGCGCCTAAGCTCGCAGGTAAGGTTCGTCTCGGGGGAATCGTCTCGCACGCACCGCATCCGAAGGGCGGCGAGCTCAACGGCGGCTCCCAGATGCTCGAACTCAGCCGGGACGGCCGCCGGATCTATCTGAGCAACTCACTCTACGGGGCTTGGGACGCTCAGTTTTATCCCGAGGGCATCCGCGGATGGGTCACCGCGATTAATATCGGCGCCAACGGCGGGATGGAACTCGATCCGAAGTTCTTCGTGCCGTTTACCGGTGAGCGGGCACATCAGGTGCGTCTGGAGGGCGGCGACTCCTCCTCGGATTCCTTCTGTTACCCGTGAGCGGTGCCTGGCCATGGATCGCCGTGGCGATGCTCGGCGCCTACCATGGCCTCGACCCCTCGATGGGGTGGCTGTTTGCCGTCGGACTCGGCCTGCAGGAGCGTCGCCGCAGCAAGGTAATCGCGGCGCTTTTCCCGATCGCAATCGGGCATTTCATCTCGGTCGCGCTGGTGGTGCTGCTGATCGCCAGGGCCATGGCGCAGAGTTGGTGGTTTCTTCGCCCGGCCGGCGCGCTGATCCTGATTCTCTTCGGTATTTTTCGCATCGTAAAGCCGCAGGCTCATCCGCGTTGGGTTGCGATGCGCGTGAGTTGGCTCGATCTGGTGCTCTGGTCCTTCCTGATGGCGACGGCGCACGGCGCTGGCCTGATGCTCTTCCCGGTCATGATGAAGATCCCGAGTTGTTACGCCGCGGCGCATCAGCACCATCAGCATCTCCTGATGATGGCGGCGAGCAACAATGGACTCGTTGGCAGTGCCGCTGTCGTTTTGCTTCATACCGGCGCGATGTTCATGGTAATGGGTATCGTCGCAATGATTGTGTATGAGTGGATCGGTTTGCAGATTTTGCGCAGCGCCTGGATCAACCTCGACATGATTTGGGCGGGAGCGCTGATTACCGCCGGCATCCTTGCGATGGTTATCTAAACTCACTGCGTAGGCCTCCTCGATATCGTGGCAGAACTGACTCAAAACCTGGATTTCGCAGATATCCCTGAGACGCCGATTGCACACGAGATAGTCACCCACAAGTGGCTCGTGGCGGTCGCGGTGATGCTCGGGACGACGCTGGAGGTGCTCGACAACTCGATCATCAACGTCGCGTTGCCGCATATGCAGGGAACGTTCTCCGCGAGTATCGATGAGATCGCGTGGGTCGTCACGAGCTATCTGGTCGCCAACGGCATCATGATCCCGATGACCGCATGGATCGCGATGCGGTTCGGCCGCAAGCGCTACTTCCTCACTTCAGTCTTTACTTTCGTGGCAGCTTCCGCTCTATGCGGCGCGGCTCAATCGCTCAGTCAGATGGTCATCTTCCGCCTGATTCAGGGGATGGCTGGGGCCGCGATGATCCCATCCTCGCAGGCGATTCTGATGGAAACCTTTCCACCGGAAGAGCAGCAGATGGCGATGGCGCTGTGGGGCGTCGGCCTGATGGTCGCGCCGATTCTCGGCCCGACGCTCGGCGGATGGATCACCGACCAATGGAACTGGCGCTGGAATTTCTACATCAACATTCCAGTCGGCTTTATCGCTTTCGGCATGGTCTCGGCCTTCGTACACGACCCGCCATACATGAAAAATCGTGCATCGGGCGGCAAGGTCGACTATGTCGGCATCATGCTTCTGATCGTAAGCCTCGGCCTGCTGCAGATTGTGCTCGATCGCGGTCAACGCGCCGATTGGTTCAATAGCCCGTGGGTCGTCTATTCGACTGCGGCCTCAGCAGCGGCCTTCGTCGGACTGATCATCTGGGAATTGCGCTTCGAGCATCCAATCCTCGATCTGCGCATCATGGAGTACCGCATTTTCGATGCCGCGATGGCGATCACGATCGTCTTCAGCGCCCTGCTCTTCGGCACCCTGCTTCTCAACCCGATCTTCCTTCAGGAGCTGATGGGCTATACCGCGTCGCGCGCTGGTCTAGTGCAGGCGCCGCGCGGGATGGGCGCGATGTTCAGCATGATGGTCGTGGGAAATCTGGCGCGGTTCGGCATCGACACGACAAAAATTATCGGGCTCGGCTTCACGCTCATCACAATCGGATGCTGGTTCTCGTCGCAGTTCAACACGCAATCGAGCATGTGGGCGATTATCTGGCCGACGATGGTAATGGGCTTCGGCTTCGGCACGATTTTTCCGCCCAGCAGCGCTGCCGCCATCTCATGCGTGGCTCCGGAGCGTATGGGCTACGCCGCGAGCCTCTACAACATGATGCGCAACACAGGCGCGGCGATCGGAATCGCCTGGATGACCAACGTCTTGTTGAGCCATCAGCAATTGCATCAGTCCTACCTGGTTGAGCACTTCTCATCCTTCGACGCGTGGAAGCTCAGCAACACCGCTCCGATCATGCCCGGTTCGCCGAAGTTCCAGTACCTCCCGCAAATGATCACCGGGCAAAAGCAGAATTTCGGGATGATCTACGGTGCTGTGCAAGCGCAAGCCGCAATGCTCTCGTTCAATGACATCTATCGCGTGCTCACGGTTTGCGCGCTCGTGATGATTCCGTCGTTCCTCTTCCTGCGCGGCGCGAAAGTTGGAGGAGGCGGAGCCGCACACTAATGAAGCGAACTTACGATCAACGTGTGAATTAGGCCTTTGCGGAGGGAGCGACGTGCTCCCAGGCGTGATACGAGCTGCGCACCAGTGGGGCCGATTCCACATGATGGAATCCCAGCGCGAGCGCGGCGATCTTTAGCTCACCGAACTCGGCAGGCGTGATGTAGCGCTCTACCGGCAGATGGTCCTGCGACGGCCGCAGGTATTGTCCCAGCGTCAAAATATCGCAATCGACCGCGCGCAGGTCGCGCAGGACCTGCATCAGTTCTTCGCGCTCTTCGCCCAGACCGAGCATCAAACCGGCTTTGGTCATCAGCGGAAGTTCGCGCGTCCGTGCTGATTCCTTGGCATGCGCGAGAACATCCAGCGATGTATCGTAGCGGCCGCCCGGGCGACACTTGCGATAAAGGCTCGGCACCGTCTCGATATTGTGGTTGTAGATATCGACTTGCGACGCCACCACGGTCTCGACGCTTTCGTGCACCCCTTTAAAGTCCGGCACCAGCACTTCGACCCGCGATGTCGGAGAGGCTTGTTTGATCGCTGTCGCGGTAGCGGCAAAGTGTGCGGCGCCCCCATCGGGTAAATCATCGCGATCAACCGAGGTCACCACCACGTGCTGCAGGCCGAGACGTGCGACCGCCTCCCCAATACGGCGTGGCTCATCGGGATCTAACGGGCGGACCTTGCCGTGTGCAACGGCGCAGTAGGGACAATTGCGCGTGCATACATCGCCCATCAGCATGAAAGTCGCGGTGCGATGCGAGAAGCATTCGCCGATATTCGGGCAGCAGGCCTCCTGGCAGACCGTATGCAGTTTCAGCTCGGCGAGCATCCCGCGCGTGCGGAAGTACTCCGGTGAGGAGGGTGCGCGAACTTTGATCCAATCCGGATGTTTGCGTTCAATCATGGATTCGCTGTCGCTACCGCTTCGCCCGGAACTTCGACAAGACGCCACAGATCTTGCGGATCGACTTGGTGTCTGTCCGAATGCCCGAACACGACGGCGGTCTCTTCTTCGACGATACCACCGAAATCATTTAGAGAAACCTCACGATGGCCGAGCGCGGCAATCGATGTCATCCGGCAGCCTTCGATTCCGCATGGCACAATTCGATCGAAGTAGCTCAAGTCAGTTGCAATGTTAATCGCGAAACCGTGCTGGGTGACCCAACGCCGGATACCGACTCCGATCGAAGCGATTTTTTCGTTCGCGACCCAGACGCCGGTGAGTTTCTCGCGCCGACCCGCCGCGATACCGCATCGCTCAAGTGCATTGATCAGAACCTGCTCCAACTTGCGGAGATAGCGACTCAGGTCGCGCTCCGAGCCTTCGAGTTTGAAAATCGGATAGCCGATCAGCTGCCCCGGCCCGTGATAGGTCACCTGGCCACCACGCGATACGCGATGAATCGGCATGTCGGGGGGCGGATGGATAATAAAGCGTTCGTCCGCGCCGCGCCCCAGCGTATAGGTGTGCGTATGTTCGAGGAGCAGCAGCGTGTCTTCGATCGCATCGCCCATCCGCGCCACTAGCAGAGAATTCTGCAGTTGCAGCGCTACCTCGTAGTCGATGGTACCGAGTCTTACGACGTTCAACCCGAATGCTGCGCTCATCTGCCTGATCAGTAATTGATCGCTTCGCCTTCGGCGGCGAGGGCCGCTTCCATAATCGCCTCGGACAGCGTCGGATGCGGATGGATCGCGTGGCCCAGCTCAACCGTGGTCGTTTCGAGCGTCTTGCCAAGCACGACCTCGGAGATCAGGTCGGTCGCGTGATGGCCGATAATCTGGCATCCGAGCACTTCGCCGTATTGCTTGCCGACGACAAGTTTCACAAAGCCTTCAGTCTGGTTCACCGCGACGGCTTTGCCGTTCGCGCGAAACGGCATCTTGCCGACTTTCACTTCAATCCCACGCGCTTTCGCCTGCGTCTCCGTTAAACCGACAGTAGCAACTTCCGGCTCGCAGTAGATACATCCGGGGATCGCCTCGACATCGAAACCCGGCTCACGCACACCCGCCATGATTTCAACGGCTGCGACGCCCTCCGCCGAGGCTTTGTGTGCCAGTAGCGGCATCCGGGCAACATCGCCGATCGCATAAATACTCGGGCAGGTCGTGCGGAACGAATCGTCGATCTTGATATAGCCGCCGCGCTCCACCGCGATTCCGACGCGGTCCAACCCCAGTTCCTTGCTTATCGGTGCGCGCCCCACTGCGACGAGCACAGCCTCGGCTTCGATCGTTTTCGCCGCGCCGGCAGCATCGAGCGTGACATTCCATCCGCGGTTCTTGCGCGTCATCGACTTGTAACTGTGACCAAGCAGAATCGTCGCGCCGCCCTTGATGAACGACTTGCGTAACTCTTCGGCGATCTCTTCGTCGAAACCGGGCAGCATCTGCTTCTCCAGTTCGACGATCGTAATCTTGGAGCCAAAGGCCTGATAGAAATAGCCGAACTCGAGGCCGATCGCACCCGCGCCGATGATGATCACGCTCGCAGGCAGCTGATCGTGCGCCAGCGCCTCGCGGCTCGTCATCACGCCGTCCCCAACAGCCATCCCGGGGAAAAGCCGCTCGCCCGATCCGGTCGCGATTAGAATCCGTTCGGCTTCGATCGCTTCAGCTTTCGGTGCAGGCTTGCCCGCTACCGGCGTGAGCGCCACTGTATGCGGTCCCGCGATCGAGCCTTCCGCTTCGATATAGTCGATCTTGTTCTTGCGCAGCAGGAAGCTCACGCCCTTGGAGAGCTTCGAGGCGGCCTCGCGACTTCGTGCGATAACCCGTTTGAAATCGACGCTAACTTCACCGACACCGATACCGTGTTCTTTCTCGGCATGGCGAATCGTCTCCATCGCCTCAGCCGAGTTGAGCAACGATTTGCTCGGGATGCATCCCCAGTTGAGGCAGACACCACCCGGCAGATCGCGCTCGACGACGGCGACGCGCATCTTGAGCTGACTCGCTCGAATCGCCGCGACATACCCACCCGGGCCGGAGCCAATTACCACCAGGTCATAACGTGGATTGGGCACGCTTCACCTCAAGCCAAAACTTCCCGCGGTTCAGACCAGCAGGCTCGCCGGATTTTCCAGGAACCGCTTGATCTCGTTCACGAAGCGCGCGCCGACGACGCCGTCGATAATGCGATGGTCACAGGCCACAGTGATCATCATCGTCTTGCCGACCACCACCTGACCGTTGCGCACCACCGGCTTTTCCTTCACCGCGCTGACGGCAAGAATCCCGGCCTGTGGGGGCACGATGACCGCCGCGAAATGCTCGACGCCCAGCATCCCCATGTTCGAGATGGTGAACGTCGCGCCGGAGAGGTCATCGCCGGTGAAGCCACCCCGCGCCGCCTTCGCGACCAACTGATGCGACGCGCGCGAAATCTCGGGCAGCGACTTGCGCTCGCACTCATGAATCACGGGCACGATCAGGCCATCTTCAACGGCAACCGCGACGCCCATGTTGATATTCGGATAGATGACGATACCGTCGTCCTGATAGCTCGCGTTCATCCGCGGATAGCGTGTCAGGGCCAGCGTGGTCGCCTTGATGATGATGTCGTTATAAGTGACGTTCTCCTCGAACAGTTCCGTCACCTCGAACGACTTCTTAAGTTTCACCACCTCCTCCATGTCGACCTCGACGGTGACATAGAAGTGAGGGATTTCGCGCTTCGATTGCGCCATCCTCTGGGCAATCGTCTTGCGCATCTTCGAGAGCTCTTCGCGCGTACCGGGCAGCCCCTCGCGGGGCGCCACCAGACGCCGGAAGCGGAAGAGCTGCTGCTCGCGGATATAGTTATCCAGATCGCGCTTGGTCACACGACCATCGGGACCCGTACCGCGCACCTGGCTGATATCGATTCCAGCCTCTTCGGCGGCGCGACGCGCCAGCGGCGATGATCGTACTTTGCCGCCGTCGTGCGGGGCATGAGTCTCCGGAACCGTGGTCACGCTGGTGTTGCCCGGCGGCGGGGCGACGATAGCCGTTGGTGCCGCCGAAGGATGCGCTGTCAGCGCCGGATGGAAATCGCGCGAGACCGGGAACCCGCCGGCTTCCTCGTCAGCGGTCGGAACAATTTCCACCGGCGCCGCCGCTGCAGGAATCGCAGTTTCTACCTTGGCATCTTCGATAGGCTCCGCTCCGTTACCGTTGCCATTGCGCCTCCGCTTGTTCCCTCGAATCGGCGTCACACGCTCGACTGAGCGCGCGGCGGATGCCGGAGTCTCGGGCTTGGGCGCTGGCGCTTCCGCGCTGGCGGCAGAAGGTATCGAAGCACTGACCGCCTCGCCCGCTCCGCTCAAGATCGCGATCGTCGCACCGACATGAGCCGATTCGCCTTCCTTGAGGCGAATCTCGGCGAGGATGCCCTCATCGAAGGCCTCCATCACCATATCAGCCTTGTCGGTTTCGACTTCGGCGAGTGCGTCGCCGCGACTAACTCGATCACCCGGATGCTTGAGCCAACGGATAATTTTGCCTTCCTCCATCGTGTCGGAAAGCTTGGGCATCACTATTTCACTGCTCATCGAAATCGTTCCCTTGCCTTTCAGGCAGGCGAGCACGATGCACCTGCTCGGCCGCTATCGTACTGCGATGATCGCGTCGCAGATTCGCTGCTACATCAAACGCTCGACGGCCTTGACGATATCGGCTGGACTCGGCAGGGCGGCTCGTTCCAGTCGAGCGTTGTAGGGGATCGGCGTATCAAGCGTCGCGATCCGCTCCACCGGCGCATCGAGATGATCGAACGCAGCTTCGTAGATCTGCGTCGCGATCTCGGCCCCGGCTCCACCGGTGCGCCATCCTTCGTATACCACGATTGCCTTGCCAGTCTTTTTGACTGACGCGACCACAGTGTCGATGTCCAGCGGGTTCAACGTCCGCAGGTCGATCACTTCCGCGTCGATCCCTTCGTTTTCGAGAGCTTCCGCCGCCGCCATCGCATCGTAAACGCACTTCGAATACGAAATGAGCGTCGCATCCTTGCCCTCGCGCAACACGTTGGCCTGACCGAGCGGCACCAGATGCTCTCCGTCGGGCACTTCGCCCTTAACGCCGTAGAGCGATTCGTGTTCGAGAAAGATCACCGGATCATCCTGGCGAATACAGGTTTTGAGTAACCCCTTCGCATCGGCAGGCGTTGCCGGAATCACTACGCGTAAGCCTGGACAATGCAGAAAGTAAGCTTCGAGGCTCTGGCTGTGCTGGGCGCCTAGCTGATGACCGCCACCCTGTGGCGTGCGAATCACCATCGGCACCTTGGCGTGCCCGCCGAACATGTAATGAATCTTGGCTGCGCTATTGATGATTTGGTCGATCGCCAGCAGCCCGAAGTTCACGGTCATCAATTCGACGATCGGCTTCAGGCCACCCATCGCGGCGCCGACGCCCGCACCGGTAAAGCTCAACTCGGAAATCGGCGTATCGCGCACACGCTTTTCGCCATAAACGGCAAGCAGGCCATCGGTGACCTTGAAGGCGCCGCCGAAGTAGCCCACTTCCTCGCCCATGATGAAGACGCGTTCGTCGCGATCGAGTTCCTCACGCAGAGCCTGATTCAACGCTTCGCGATATGAAATCTGCGCCATCTAAGCGTCCTTGCTTTCTTCGGCATAGACATATTTGCCGAGAGTCTCGATTCCAGGTTCCGGACTTTCTTCGGCGAACTTCACCGCGTCCTCGATCACCTCGTTCACTTCATTGTCGATCTGATCGAGCTGGTTTTCCGCCACGCGATGGTCTTGCAGGAGCCTGCGCCGCAGACCCTTGATCGGATCGCGTTCCTGCCAGATACGCTCCTCGCGCCGGGAGCGATACTCTGCGGGATCCGACATCGAATGGCCGCGGAACCGGTAGGTCACGGCTTCGATTAGCGAAGGACCGTCGCCCTCGCGCGCGCGCGTCGCAGCTTCAGTCGCTGCGCGATAGACCTCGAGCACGTTCATCCCGTCCACACGCACGCCCGGCATCTTATACGGCTCGGCAAAGCGGTAGAGCTCTTCCTGGCAGATGGCGTTCTGCACCATCGTGCCCATCCCATAGAAGTTGTTCTCGCAGATAAAGATAACCGGCAACTTCCACAGCGACGCGAGGTTGAGCGATTCGTGGAATGCGCCCTGCGGCAGCGCTCCGTCGCCGAAGAAGCAACAGACGACTTCGGGCTCTTCGCGATAGCTGATCGATAAACCGAGTCCTGCCGCGATTGGTAATCCGCCACCGACGATCGCATATCCACCCATGAAGCGCAGATTCGGATCGAACAAATGCATCGAGCCACCGTGTCCTCGCGAAAGCCCGGTAGCTTTACCGAATAGCTCCGCCATGACAGCTCGCGGCGATGCGCCCTTAGCCAAACAATGACCATGCTCGCGATAAGTCGAGACGACATAGTCCTTGTCGTAAAGGGCTGCGATCGCTCCCACCGCGACCGCTTCCTCGCCAGCATAGAGATGACAGAAGCCGGTGATTTTGCCGCGTGAATACATCTCCGCGGTCTTTTCTTCGAAGCGGCGAATCAGAACCATCCGCCGGTAGAGATCCAGTAGCTGCGTTGCGTCCATTGTCAGCAACGCGCGCTCGGCCACATGCTTGTCGCGTTCCAGGGCCATTGCGAACCCCCTTGCGCCTTTCAGGCGCCACACCACTCTCGATCAGACACTAACGCAATCGCATTATTGGAGTAAGGCCATTAGCGATGAACGTCGAGTGAACTCACCAAAGCGTGTCGCTGCGAAATCGTCTCTTCCTACTGCCTTCTCCCACAAACTCAAGCGTTCAACCGGCCTCGTCGGTCGGCCGCACTGATTTGAACATCACTAGCAACAATAGATCATAGATCAATTTCAAACCGCCTGCGCAAATCAATGGCCAGCCGAAATCAGATCTATCCAGAAGCGCGCCCGCCGGCAGCGGCGCGAAGGCCGTCGCTAAACTGCGCGGAACATTGGTAACACTCGCCGCCGCAGCACGTTCTTCGGGCGGTACGACCGCCATCACGTACGATTGTCGCGCCGGTACATCCATTTGCGAAATCGCCGATCTCATCAAGAGAAAGGTGAGCGCCGACTTGGGCCCCGGCATGAAGGCCGCCAATACCATGAAGGCATTTGCCGGTATGTGTGTATAAACCATCGTGCGGATTCGACCGATCCGCCCCGCTATAGGGGCCGAGGCCAGCTGCGATAGCGCAGCCAGTAATCCCGCGAGAAAGAAGAAGGCTCCCGCGGTTTGCACATTGAGCTGAAAGCGATGAAAGAGCCACAGCGCCAACAACGATTGAACGACGAACCCGCCGCCAAACGAGTCGAGGCTGAAAAGCGCCGACAGCCGCAACACGACGCCTCGCGACTTGGCTAGCGGAGTCGTTTTCTCCGTGCGCGGGCGCGCGGGCGCGGCCTCTTCCATCTTCAGGTAGATAGTCGCCACAACCAGTCCCAAAAGTCCGTAGCCGAGGAACACTGCACGTTGAGCCGCGACCGGATCGGAACTGAGAGCGCGACTGATCAAGGTTGGAAGTCCCGCGGCAAGTGCTCCGAGCGCGCCTCCGAAACCACCACCAACGTTATAGATCGAGAACATCGCGGTCATATCGCGCAGCGCGACCGCCTCGGCGAGTGCGGTCTGCTCGGCGGGAAGAAAGACGCTGACGTCCCCCGATGATGGATTCATCGTGCCGACGATCGCGATAAGAAACAGCGGCCAAAAACCCGAGACACTGAAGAAGCCGAGCCCCGTCAGAAACATCAGGGTGCTTGCCGCGATGAGGATCAGACGCGGACCGAAGCGATGGCGTGCGAGACCGACCCACAACGTAAGCAATGCAGAGCCGAAAAGCGTGCCGAAAACGATTGCGCCGATCGCCAGGGAGCTGAAGCCCAGCGCGATCAAGTAGCTGGGCAGAATTACGCTGACCGCACCATCGGCGAAGCCACGCAACGTCCGCGTAATCAGCAGCAGTTTGGCATTAATTGAGGCGCTCGCAGGCAGCCATCGCGCGAGAAGCATCTTAACCCGGGATTCCGTTTTCCAGACAGAGTACCCGCTCGGCAAAACCTGCGAAAAGCCCCGCTCGTCCTAGGTACTTCATATGGCTAAAGCCGGAGAGCGCGGCCAAGCATCTTGCCAACTCAAAAGCGTCAGGGTCGCAGGGAGGATTGCCTGATGATCGACGCGATGCAAAACTGTCGCGGGGCAGGAAACAAGGAGTTTCGGTCAGATCTATCATGAGGTCAAAGCTCTTCCTGATCATCGCACTAGCTGCACTCACATCAGCCGCCATTTTTGCGCCACACCGCGCGGAGGCGCAGGCAAAAGTCCCGTCCTTCGTTGAACCACAGTTCGTCAAAGAAGCGGCGGCAGCCACCAAGACGACCTTTTCGGATTTGCGGGATACGCGTTATTGCGAAGTCTGGCTGTTTTCTGCAAACGGTAACATCTCCTACTTCAACACCTTCGGGAACAACAACGCAGCAGACCCGAAAGATACCTGCCCCGCGTCGAGCTGGGACCCCATCGATGCGAAGGCTTTGGCTACTAAGTGGTCAGTAGCCTTCGCTTACAAGAATGGACCCCGCTGGTGGGTGTCAGATACTGCAACGGTCGAAGCGTCTTCTATCTCCACCGATTTTTCAGGAATCAACGCCAAGTGGATGGGCGGTTCGCATATACCGCCCAAGGCCTTCGATGAATTGAAGGCAGGGAAATTCCCGGTTCCCGCGTACCATCCGGTGCCGTCGCTTCGTCGCTCCACTTATATTTTCAAAGCCGGCAAGCAGGTCTTCATGCTGGTCTCCCCCGACGGCATGAAGTGGGTGATGCAAGCCTTCAATCAGAACGTGATCAAAGATCTGAATTACGATTCTTTGCCGCAGCTCGGCACGAAGCTGAAACTGCCGACCGGATGGAAGTTCGAGACTAAGGTGCTCCCCAAAGACCTGACGCTGGTCGCGCCGAACGGACGCCAGACAATCGTCTCTGACGACGCGAACAGCATCTACAACGGATGTACGCCGGGGGCTTGCAGTTATAAGCCCTGACGGGACGGTAAAGACTGGGAGTAGCTTGTTGCTCCTCGTCTCGCTCTAGAACAGGCGGCGCTGCGCCGCTTCCCAGACGGGGGCGAAAGATCGTCGATGAATCGGCGTAGGGCCGAGCCTCTCCAGCACCGCCATATGATCGGGTGTGCAATAACCCTTGTGGCGGGCGAAACCAAACTCGGGATACTGCGCGTCGTATTCGGCCATCATCCGGTCGCGCGTGACCTTCGCGATTATTGAAGCAGCTGCGATACAGAAGCTCTTGCGGTCGCCACCGACGATTTTCGTCTGCGGCATTTTGAGTTCAGGAATCAGGCGCCCATCGACGAGCACGTGATCGGGCTTCCGGCCCATCGCGTAGAGCGCACGCTCGCTGGCCGCCATCGTCGCCCAGTAGATATTAAGTAAATCGACCTCCCCCGGATGAGCGATCCCCACACCGATCGCGATCGCGCGTTCCTGTATCTTGGGGAACAGCTCTTCGCGACGCTCGGCGGTTAATTGCTTGGAGTCGTTAACGCCTTTGATGAAGACTTCGGGTTCGAAGATGACGGCGGCGGCCACCACCGGACCCGCCATCGGGCCAACACCGGCCTCATCCACTCCTGCGACGACTTGTACGCCCTCGCGCCACAACTTGCGCTCGTAGCGCAAACTCGGATGTCCCATCGCGCCCGCCTCTTCGACCTCGCGGCCATTATGCAGTGCACGAAAGAACACAGCAAAGCTTCTCGACGATCAGCGAGATCGTCAGTCCACAGCGCCCGCCCCGCTTGATCAGGCGAGCCGTTTCAGACGGGCCTGACGCAGCATCTCGGCGACTTGCTCCGGATCGGGAATATTGCTCAGACGGATTAAAAACTCGGCACTGGCGGCGGAAGCGATCATTACATCGCCGAGTCCAAAGAGGCGCTGCCCCAGCGAACGCGTGACCTCGATCGAGCGGACATCCGCGAGTTCCATCTCGCGGCGGCTGCTCGCGAGCAATCCTCGCCGCTCAATCAGGCGGTCAGATGTCAGGCTCCAGCTCGTGTTATTGCGCGCCAGCGCGATTAATCCGAATACCGCGACCGAGCCGATCATGAGGAGGATGCCGGGGCGTCCATTCCCTCGCGCAAGCATGGTCACGCCAAAGCCCGCCATCACTATCGCGATTACGATTTCGCGCGCGAAATGCCACCACGACGGCAGGATTCGGCTGAGCGCGTACTCACGCACGGCAGCCGGCTTAGGTGCCTGCAACCGCGTTCCGCATCGCGAGCAGAAGGCTGCGCCCTGCGCTGCCTCCGCCCCACATTGCGCACATCTCATCGTAAACCCTTCAAGCGCAGAAATTATGGAAGAGGGTTATCGAGGCGTCAATTCACCTCCAGGTTCGCTGGTCGAGTCGAGCAGCGTGTGTTAAGGATCGGCCCATGAAATTCGGCATTTTCGGCATTAACATGGGCCCTTGCGCTGATCCTGTAACTGCGGCCGCCGTGGCACGCACCGCGGAAGCCGCGGGCTTCGACAGCGTCTGGACCGGCGAACATATCGTCCTGCCCGAACCGCAGGTTCCGCCCTCTCCCGTTCCTGCCGAGACGCCGTTCATCGACTCCGCCGTTGCGCTCGCGTTTATCGCAGCGCACACCTCCAAAGTAAAGCTCGGCACCGGGATAATCATTCTGCCGCAGCGTAATCCTGTCGTGTTGGCGAAGGAGCTTGCTTCCGTCGATGTGGTCTCCAACGGTCGTCTGATCTTCGGCATCGGTATCGGCTATCTCAAGCCGGAGTTTGATGCGATCGGAGCTCCGTTCGACCATAAGGGGCCGCGCAGCGAAGAATTTCTCGCCGCGATGATTGCGCTTTGGGACATGCAAAAGCCCGCTTATCAGGGGCGCTTCCTGTCGTTCAGCGGCATCAACGCCTTTCCGCGCCCGGTGCAGCGACCCCATCCGGCGGTGGTCTTCGGCGGCCATACCAAGGCGGCCTACTCGCGTGCGGCGCGACTTGCCCAAGGATGGTTCGGGTTCGCCCTCGACGTTGATGGCGCGAAGATCTGTATTGAAGGGGTCAAGGCTGCATGCCGCGAAACCGGCCGCAAGTTCGAAGATCTCGAAATCAGCGTATGTCCCCGCGGTCGCGTCGATCTCGACACGGCGAAGCAATTCCAGGACGTCGGCGTGCAGCGCTTGATCCTCCTGCATCGCCAGAACGATGCGTATGGCATCGAGCGCTTCATCGGCGAGACTGAGAAGAGCCTAATCGGTAAAGTCTGAGGTCTTTTCCTCTCATCACGCATCAGGGGCGAAGCCTTCCTGAATCTGACGACGGAAGATTCGCTCAAGCCGCGATTGCTCAGATGAGCATGTCAGAGTTGATAGCTCGCCGGCTCGACTTGAAATTGGGCTTTTTCGTCAGTTAGGCTTCATCGCTCCTTGGAAGCTATACTTGATCTGCGTAGTCATTTTTCTGAGACTGCCAAAATGTTGGCGGCAGAATCTTGCAGATTAAGCCACGCTAAGGCGAAATCCGTTGAATTAAAGCGGATAATCCGCGCGGCACACCCCTTGCTGTACTGAGTGTCACTCACGCCGAACTAGGTGCGACAAGGAGGTCATTCGACAGATGAAAATGGACAACAGTAATGTGATGACGGTAAAAGAGCTTCCCGACTACCTGAAAGTTCATCCGTCCACGGTCTATCGTCAGCTCAAGCGCGGCCAGCTACTAGCCTTCAAGGTCGGCAGCGATTGGCGTTTTAATGTAGAATCGATTGATCAGTGGCGTCTCGAGCAGGATAGTTTCGGCAACAGTGAGACGCGCTGATTGACTTTGAGTGAACGGCGGCACAAGAGGGGGGAAGGAGGCGGGCTATCAGCCGCCTTCTTCAGCCACCGTCACAGTACTCTGATAGTTTAAGGTGAGAGAGCCGCGCGTCGGATCGACCTGTCCGATACCCACCACGACCTTGGTACCGGTCGCCAGATTTGGCGCCCCACGTAGCAATCCGCGAATCACGTATTCATCTATTTCCGCACTCGAGCCGTCTCGAAGAATCGTCGCTATCAGCGGCCGGTCGGCGGCGTTGCGTTTCAGATACAGGAGCGTCCAATAACGTTTGGCTCGCCGCTCCAGCTCGCGCGCTTCAGCCTCCGTCGTCTCCGCCGCCGCTAGGACGTTCATCAGCTCTTCGCGACCGTAAACAGCGGACTCGCCTTCTTTGAGGATCGATATAATCTGCCGCTGCGCCACCAGATCGACATAACGTCGAATCGGCGAACTCGCCTGCACGTAACAATCGAGTCCAATACCGGAATGGAACTCCGGATAGAGCGAGAGCCGTGCACGATGAGCATAGATGTCGTCGGGGCTGTTGTTCTGCACCCGATAGATCATCGGCACGCCACGCTCGGCCGCGATCTTTGCCGTGATGTAATTGCTCAACACCATGCATTCGGCGACCAGCTCGCGGCTCGGCGAGTCGCTGTCGAGAATCTCGATCGCAATATCGTTGTCAGTGACGGTGACCTTGGCCTCGCGGCGATGGAAAATACGTGCGCCCGCCGCCTGCCGTTTGTCGCGCAACTTTTTGGTTGCCGTCTGCAGCCGTTGAAGCATGGCGACGGTTTCCGGATTTGCCGAGTCGCTCGGACCACTAAGAATCTGATCCGCGGTGTCATAGCTCAAACGCGTAGATACTCGAATCCGTTCAGGATAAACGCTGTAGGAAGATAGCTCACCGTTTGCCGAGAGTCGGACGTCGGTGGTCAGTACGTTACGTTCTTTAGCCTCGACCAGGCTGGCACCGTCAATGGCGATTGGATCGGGCAGCATCCGCACGGTTGTCTCCGGCAGATAGACTGTCGTTCCGCGAGCGGCGGCCTCGGTATCCAGCCCGCTTCCCATCGGCACAAAATCGGCCACCAGCGCGATATGCACACGAATCCTCACGCCACCGTCGGGCATTGGATCGCACGCAATCGCGTCATCGACTTCGACTGTGTCGTCGTCATCGATTGTGACCGCCCAATGCGGCTCCAACTCCGGACGCGGCACCGGCTTTATCGCGGCCGCTTCGTTGCGCATGTTATCGCTGAAATGCATGCGGAGCCCGCCGATCAACGCAAAGCGTGGGCCTGACGGAGCCGCCCCCATGCGCTCAAGGATCTCGAAGGCAGCTTCGCCTGGCGTCAGCTCCCCCGCGATCGATTCGAGCAGCGCTGCGGTATCGCGATTCCGTGCAAAGGGATTTTCCAGGTAGCGCCGAATATCGGTGAGCAGCGAATCGACCTCCTCGCGCGCCGGTAGCGGACCGTCTTCGAGTATCGCGCTGAGCAGCTTACGCGTCTGCTTGCCACCCTCACTGCGCAACCGAATCTTCTCGTATTGCGTGCGTAGCCTCTCGACCTGCTCAGCATCGCGGGGCACAAATTCCATATGCCGCCGCACAAAGTAGAGGCGATCGGCCAGCAGCGCATCGAGTATCACGCCCACCTCCAGAGGGGTCGCATGCCCAAAGAAGGTCTCGGCCAATGCGCTAGCGGTTCGTCCCTGTTCATCTTCGTGAACGATCTCCCACAGCAGGTTGAGATCGAGTTCGCCGGCCAACCGCTGATGTTCCTCGGTTAGCGCAGCGAGCACGTTCTTGAGCGTGTCGCGGGTGGCGTGACGATCGGGATGGCGAACGAGTATTAGATCGCGAGAGATCTTGCGTTCGCGTCCGTTGCCGTCGAGCACGACGACCTGATCACCTTGTTCGCGCAGACCAAGTGCCGCACGCAGGCGACCTTCTTCGAGATACTCGACGAGAATGCCTGAATATTTATCGGGGGTAGCCAAAGCAAATCCGGAGACGGAAGACTAACATATCTTCCGCAATTTCGAAGTTCGTGACCCGCGCTGAGTATGAAGATGCAGGGGCGCTACGGGTCGGAGCTACAAGCGAATGAAGATCGAACTAGTGTTATCAGACGAACTGTACGCCGACCTGGAGCTACTCGCTGTGGAACTGGAAGTGCCGGACATCACAGCGGTCGCCCTCGGCGCAATAATGCAATGGGTCGAATTGCGTAAGGCCGAGCTAGCGAACCGCGACCCGAGTCAGCGCTATTTCATCAATGAGGCGCTCGACGAGTTGCTCGAACGCCAGAAGAAATCAGACTAGAGCCGGAGCCGGTTCGTTCACTTGAGGGGCTCGTTGATCATCTGGGTATCACCAGTTTCACCATCGACCAACACGAGCTGGACCTGTTGATAATCGCCCTTGGGAAAGAAGACGTAGCCGCTGACCGTGAAATTCCGCCGGACTTCTCCGGGTTGCAAGGCCAAAGCATTGATTTGCTGATTCGCCTGTTGGTCGGCCTTCGACGCGCCTGCGCTGACGCCATGAAAGGCGGCGGTGCCACCTCCGATAGCTGCACCGATTCCCGCGCCGCTGGCTCCGCTATGAATCAAAGATCCTGCGATGGCACCCAACCCTGCTCCAACTCCCGCACCTAAAGCACCGCTGGCCGCGCCGCTCATCAAAGCTGCCTTTAGCTCGCCCGCGTTGCCGGCCTCCCGAGCAGCTTCGGCTGGGGGAAGCGGTGCGATCCGATTGCCCGCGCTATCGATTGCGAAGACTTGGCTCGGAACTACCGAGCGGGGGGTGTCGGTTCCGTTGGCCACCGAAACATATACCGGTTGGACATCACCCACGGCGTCGCTGGGCTTAACCGTGACCGATACTGCACCTGTCTGCGGTGACGCGACGACGTGTGGCGTATCCTTGATAGGGGCACTAGCAACGGCACATCCGCAGAGACCGATGAGAGCAAAGATCGCACTGCTCGAACGTCCAGAGGGAAGTCGCACTTTCCAGATTACCTCGTAACTTCAATCATCGGCCCTTGGGCCGCGTTCAATCAATACGACGATAATCGGATGTCGATGATTCAGTGTGGAGCAACTGACGACTAAGCGATGTGCCTGTCGCGCGGGGATACGGTAATATTAGGCCTTCACCCGGTGCCGGGGTGGTGAAATGGCAGACACAGAGGACTTAAAATCCTCTGGAGGGTAACCTCCGTGCGGGTTCGAGTCCCGCCCTCGGCATCAAGTTTCCCCTACAGCCATAAAGTGTTTGTAAATCCGATAGCTTTCGCTGTCAAAGGCGAAGCGTCGCGGCGAACCCAAATCTTGGGCTGAACTTTGGCTCTTTGCGCATTTTGAGTCCGAGTATTAGGCCCTCGTCAGGCAAAAAGAAAAAATGGCAAAGGCTGTGGGCGGGACGAAGCCTTGATGTGAGTTGGATGTGATGCGGCTGAAACTTCGATACAGGAAGCGAGTTGCCTCTTGCCAAAAGATACGGGAGGGCGATAGCGCTCATAGTGGAGTTTGAAGACACGTCTTATCACGGTCTTCGTCTGGTCCTAGATCGGTTTCCTGTCGCGATTAAGCAGCTGCGGGTTGCCCTGCTCTCTAGCTTAAACAACTGTCCCCGCCGATAGGATTCAAAATTATAAGCAATTGATCATGGCCGACTAGTCTGGCTAGACTGATCTTATGGATTGGCAGATTCAAGAGGCGAAGGCGCGGTTCAGCGAGTTAGTCGAACGGACGCTCAAGGAGGGGCCACAGACCGTCACGCGTCACGGCAAACCCGTCGCGGTGCTCGTGCCCGCAGACGAATACCAGCGGCTCCGAACCGGTGGTAAAAGCTTCAAGGCTTTACTGGCGTCCGCACCGTTGGAAGGCGTTGAGATCACTCGCTCGCTCGACACTGGCCGCGTGGTTGATTTGGAATGTTCCTGATCGACACGAATATTATCTCGGAAGTACGCAAGGGCCGACGCTGCGACCCGAACGTGGCTGCCTGGTATCAAACCGCCCGGGACGACGAGTTGTTCCTGAGTGTTTTGGTTGCCGGCGAAATCCGCCAAGGTATCGGGCGCTTGCGCCCTCGCAATCCGCGTCAGGCAAAGGCCTTGGAGAACTGGCTCGATGAGGTCCTGGATTCCTTCCTGGAGCGCATTTTGCCGGTCGACGAACGGATCGCCCAAATCTGGGGTCGCTTGAGCGCACACGCTTCTCTTCCGGTCGTCGACGCGCTCCTGGCCGCAACCGCGCAGGCCCACGGCCTGACTTTGGTAACGCGAAACGTAAAAGATATCGAGCGCAGCGGCGTACGCTGTCTCAATCCCTTCGACCCTATCAGCTAAAAGCTGGATTACGATTTCGCCGATTCGGGCGACTTAAGCGGACGGACACTTCCGCGCGAGCTCTTGGCGGCCGAATGATAAGCGGCGAGTTTGTCTGCGCCCTCGCGCAGCATCGTCTCATCGACGATCGCATAACGCCGATAGATGGATTCGGTCTCATGTCCCGTCATCCGCATCGCTGCCGATCGCGATACTCCGGCGCGCTCCAGGTTCCGCACCGCCGTGCGCCCGCATGAGGATCAATCCTCGCCGGGAAGATTGGCGTCCTCGCATGTTGCTCGTGGGCTCGAACGGTATCCTGAGGGCGCGAAGCGACTCCTCGTATGAACAAGCATGAGCGTGAGCATCGTCCGGAGGTCTCCGGAAGTCAGGTAAACCAGGAGGTGAGGAGCAGATGCGGTATGCGGGAATTGACATCGGAAGTGAGCGTCACGCGGTCGCGGTGGTGAATGACGATGGCGCGCTGCTCGTCAGGTCAACGTTGTTCGGAGAGGAGGCGGCGGGATATCAGCGGCTTCGCGAGCTCCTGGGTGATCCAAACGATTCCCTGGTAGCGATGGAGGTAACGGGTCATTACTGGCGCAATTTGTTTGCCTTCTTAGGTACGGTCGAATTGCTCCAGGTTCTTGCAGCGGAAATGAAATTGCCTGGCCGGTTTTTCAGCGCCCAGGGGCATTGGATTTCGAGTCAATGGGATACGCGATCGTTGCATTGTTCGTAGTCGGATGGGCGTTTTCGGTTTTGATCTGGAAATTCCGCCACATGGAAGAGCGCTTGGGTACGTCGGGGTGAGTCCAGTTTCAGTTGTCCGCGTGCAGGGTAATACTTCGAGCCGCGATGGCCCAAGATCAAAGCGGCGTTATCGGGGCAGTTCGTCGCCATATTTAGCGGATCATTTTAGTGTATTCGGAATGGCCCGAGTCCCCTAATGGGGGGCTTGATCGACAAGACGGTATCTTCCTGAAAGGCAGGGCGGATATGGATTGGCTTAAAGGCCATTTCCCCCGCCGACCGGCTTCTCGCCGAGACTGGAAGCCGGATGGCGGAAAGGGGATCTGATGCGGAGCGGAGCGACACGACTACGAGCGCGGCGGAGCCTAATCAAGGCCGAGTGCCAAGCGTCAGCGTCGCCCCATTTGGGATGGCGCTACGGCCTTGAGCGGAGCCGCGCAATGCGACGTATCTGAATTTATCAGCGTGAAGGACAAAAGCGGCGAGGCGGTCGTTCTCTGAAGTTCTGGACGGTACAATCGACCTGACCTGAGTGCTCCGATGCCATTGTGGAGATTCGGTTTTGCCCGAGGCGTTACAAGTTTTGCCTGCCGGTTCTAGAAGGGTCTGCGGCTCTGTCGCTCGGATTCGAGGCTCAGTCATTGATGTCGAGTTTTCATCCGGACGGCTGCCCGCTATTAACGACGCACTGTTAGTCAAGTCGGAGGATGCAGGCCAACTTGTGGTGGAAGTACAGGAGCATCTGGACCGACGAACCGTTCGCGGCGTTGCGATGGGCAACACGGCCGGGCTACATCGGGGTGCTCTAGTCCAGCCTACAGGCAGCCCGATTCAGGTCCCTGTTGGAGAGAAGGTCCTCGGCCGTCTGATCAATGTGCTGGGAGACCCAATCGATCGGCTGGGAGCCTTCGAGCCCGAGATCGAGCGCTGGCCGATTCATCGAACTTCGCCATCGATCAGCCGCCAAGATCATGCGCGCGAAGTTTTCCGTACCGGCATCAAAGTTATCGATCTGCTCGCACCGCTCGCTCGCGGAGGCAAAGCGGGGATGTTCGGGGGCGCGGGGGTCGGCAAGACCGTGCTGATCATGGAGCTGATTCGCAGCACGGTCGAGCAATATTCCGGCATTTCCGTCTTTGCAGGGGTGGGGGAGCGTTCGCGTGAAGGCCACGAATTACTAGCGGAACTCAGCGCTTCCGGCGTCCTCAAACGCACCGCACTGATATTCGGTCAAATGAATGAGCCGCCGGGTGCGCGATGGCGGGTTGGAATGACCGCTCTGACTATCGCGGAATATTTCCGCGACGTGATGCATCGGGATGTATTACTGTTGATGGACAATGTATTTCGGTTTGTACAGGCAGGCTCGGAAGTCTCCGGCATGCTCGGTCGATTGCCTTCTCGCGTCGGATATCAACCGACGTTAGCCACAGAAATCGCTGAACTCGAGGAGCGGATCGCATCGGTGGCCGGGGTCTCGGTAACCGCTATTCAGGCGGTCTATGTTCCTGCGGATGACTTTACGGATCCCGCCGTGGTCGAGACGTTTCGTCATCTTGATTCCTCGGTAGTGCTATCGCGCGATATGGCCGCGGAGGGACTTTATCCTGCGATCGATCCGCTAACTTCGATGTCCGTGTTACTGGACCCACGGATCGTGGGTGCGGAGCACTACGAAACCGCCGAGGCAGTTCGGCGAACGATTGCACGATACAAAGAGCTGCAAGAGATCATTTCACTCCTGGGTGTAGAGGAGCTGAGCGCTGAAGACCGCAGGACGGTCTCCCGAGCCAGACGGCTGGAGCGTTTTTTGACCCAGCCCTTCATGGTCACTGAGCAGTTCACAGGAATTGATGGGAAATCGGTTCCAGTGAAAGAGACGATTAAGGGCTGTGATGCCATCTTGTCGGGCGAGGTAGATGATTGGGCGGAAAGTTCCTTTTACATGGTTGGAACTCTCGACGACGCAAGGCAAAAGGAACTCACCAAAGAGCAGGGCGATAAGGCATGAGGTTCATGGTCACGACACCAACGGCAATCGCAGTCGATGAAGATGGCGTGCGATACGTTCGCGCCGAGGACGCCAGCGGTTCCTTTGGTATCGAATCTCGACACACCGACCTTTTAACTACGCTTGCCGTCTGCGTTGTCCGGTGGCGAGACGGGGGTAGTCGCGAGCACTACGTCGCAGTCCGAGGAGGAGTGCTGCGAGTGCGGAATGGCAATTTGGTCGAAATCGCGACGCGAGAGGCTGTGATCGGCGATGATCTTGCCCTGCTGCGCGGCGAAGTGCTTCAGGCAATGGTGAGGAATCTGGAAGCCGAACAATCCGCGCGTTCGGACGTCCTTAGGCTGGAACACGCTATGGTTCGAAGAATCTATCGTTATCTGCGGCCCGCCGAGCAACCGATCAAGGCTACCCCGCAAGGCTGAGGCTGTGGATTTCCTTGGAGGCGTATGGTGGAAGCCAACCAGGATTCCGAACGCGAGCAGAAAGAGTTGGAGCAAGCGGTGGAACGCGCGCATCGGATGCGGGAGCGTTGGCTCCAGACTGGCGAATGGCCGATAGGACGTGCGCTGGCGATGATGGGCCGCTTCGGATGGAGCATCGTCGCACCCATTTTATTGGGAGCGTTTGTTGGTCGATGGCTGGACCACAAGTTTGATACGGGCGTGACTTGGAGCGGTGCCTTGGTTATGGCGGGAGCCGCCTTCGGGTTCTGGGCGGTTTGGAGGGCGATGCATAGCGCATGATCGAGTTCGTTGTCTGGCGGTTCTGTGCTTTCGTCATGCTGGGAGGTCTGTTCGGCTACACCTACCTTGCAGCCTTGGGATTGAACGTTCAGATGTACCTCGGTTCGAGTCCCGGATGGCACGGTCTGCTTCTCCACGCTCTGCGAATGACCGCGATAATCGTGGCCTTTGCCCTCTGTGCACATATCGGAGCGATGGCGCTGATATCGAGTGTTACGGGTTTTCATCTGATACGAGCCTTGGCTATCAATCGTCAAACTTTGCGGCCTACGAGTAAGTCATGACTCACTTCCGACTGGAATCAACGGTTTTGTTTCACTGCGGCCCCGTACCAATTACCCGCACCGTCGTGACCACCTGGGGATTGATGGCAGTGGTGACAATCACATGCTGGCTAGCGACGCGGGCCTTCCAAGTCGTCGCGCGCGGCTCGCAGGCGGTGATTGAATCGATAGTAGTCGGTATAGAGGAACAGATACAGGCAATCATAGGTCGTGAAGCAGAACCCTTCCTGCCACTGCTTGGGACGTTGTTCATTTTCCTTGTAATTGCGAACCTCTCCGGAGTTCTACCCGGAGTCACCGCGCCAACCGCGGCACTGGAAACGCCTGCAGCACTTGCAGCAATAGTGTTTTTGTCCGTGCATTTTTTCGGTATCCGCATTCAGGGACTCGTTCCTTATTTGAAAGGTTATCTGGAACCAAATCCGGCGCTACTGCCCCTGAATATTCTTTCCGAGATCACACGATCTTTTTCTCTTGCAGTGAGACTTTTCGGCAACATCATGAGCGACGATCTGGTGCTCGCGATCGTTCTCGCGCTGGCCGGGCTGTTAGTGCCCATTCCCTTTATGGCGTTCGCGATCCTGATTGGCCTTGTGCAGGCCTACATCTTTACGATTTTGGCGGCCGTCTATATAGGTGGCGGCATCGGTGCAATTCCGAAGTGAGGGAGATTTGGTGATGACGCTTCAGATGCTGAGTATCATCGGCGCAGTGGTTGCGGTCACGGTTGGTTCGATTATGCCTGCCTTGTCCGAGGGACGCGCGATCGTAGCAGCGATGGAAGGAATCGCACGACAACCTGAGGCTGCGGGCTCCTTATCGCGCACGTTGTTCGTCGGCCTTGCGATGATCGAAACGATGGCAATCTATTGCCTGGTCGTGGCCTTGTTGCTGTTATTCGCGAATCCGTTCGTCAAATGAACTTCAGCTGGTCGACCTTCGCTCTGCAGGCCGCCAATTTCCTTGTTCTTGTTTGGCTACTGCGTCGTTTTCTGTTCAAGCCGGTCAAGGCTATGGTAGCGCGAAGGCAGGAAGAGGTTTCGCGGGCGCTGACAGAAGCATCGGCGGAGAAAGCAAGCGCCGAACAACTCAGACAACAGCTTGAGGTAACCAAGTCAGCCATCAGCGCCGAACACCAGAAGATGATCGATGAGGCGCGCGCGAATATTTTCGCGGAGCGCCAGAAGAATATTGAAGAAGCGCAACGCGAGGCCGACAGAATCCGCGAGCAAGCTCTCAAGCGTCTCGAAGAGGAGCGGGTCAGTGCCGGTGAAAAGCTGTACCAGCAGACCGTCGAGCTCGCCACCAAGCTGGCAGAGCAGTTGCTCCGAGGGGTCGGAATCGGCTCGGTCGAGCAGGCCTTTCGCGGACAAGTAATCGCCTATCTCGATCATATGGCTCCTCAGGAGCGCGCCAAGATTTTGCCTCGGAACGGCAGCAGCAGCGTTCTGGTTACAACAGCGCATCCGCTCGATGCGCAAGAGCAGTCGGAGTGGCAGGTACAACTGGCGACAAAGCTCGGCCCTGGTCTCGGTATCACATTCGATACCGATCCCGCTCTTATCGGGGGTGCCGTGCTGACGTTTCCGCACGCAATTCTCAACTTCAGCTGGCGTGACAGTCTCACCCTCGACCTGAAGGAGATTTATGGCCACGAACGATCTCGCTGACGCCGTGAGTGATCGGCTGCGGCGAGCGAGCGGCGCGCTCGATGAGCTGAGAATCCAACCGCGTCTTGATCAGATCGGTCGGGTTGAGCGGGTCGGTGACGACGTCGCAAGTGTCCGCGGGTTGCCCGACGCGCGACTCGGCGAGTTACTGATGTTCGAACGGTCCGATCGAGGCGATCCGGTCGCCGGCATCGTTCTAACCCTCGATCCCGATCTCATCGGGTGCGCGATGCTCGGACGTGCAAACGGTATTGAAGCTGGGAATCTCGTACGCGGAACCGGCGCGGTCGCAAGTGTTCCGGTCGGCGAGAAGCTGCTCGGTCGCACGGTCAACGCGCTCGGATATCCGGTCGACGGGGGCCTTCCGATCGAAGCGGAGCAGCGGCAACCGGTAGAGAAGGTTGCGCCGCCCATAGTCGATCGTGATTTTGTGAACACCGCGCTTAACACCGGTCTGCTGGTTATCGATGCGATGCTGCCCTTAGGCCGCGGCCAACGCGAATTGATCATCGGTGACCGCGAAAGCGGGAAGACCGCTCTCGTGATCGACACGATCATCAATCAGCGGGAAAGTAACGTTATCTGTGTATATTGTGCGGTAGGTCAGAGAACTTCCTCGGTTAGTCAGGTGATCGACGCCGTGCAACGTTACGGCGCGCGGGAGCGCTGTATCTTTGTCTTTGCGCCAGCCAACGATCCTCCGGGCGTACAATGGCTGGCGCCGTATGCGGCCTGCACGATGGCTGAATACTTTTCGGAGCGTGGTGGAGACGCACTGCTGATTATCGACGATCTGAGCAAGCATGCCGTTATCTATCGGCAGTTGTCATTGCTGCTGCGCAATCCGCCGGCGCGCGAGGCGTATCCCGGCGATATTTTCTATATACACTCGCGGTTACTGGAGCGAGCAGCGAAATTAAGTCATGAACGCGGAGGTGGATCGCTTACCGCGCTGCCAATCGCGGCCACCCAGGAGGGGAATCTTTCTGCCTATATCCCCACCAACCTCATATCGATAACCGACGGACAAATCGTCCTCGATGCGCGGCTCTTTCATGAGGGACAGAAGCCAGCAGTCAATGTGGGGAAGAGCGTCTCGCGCGTAGGGGGTAAGACGCAGTCGTCCGCGATGCGTAAGCTCTCCGAGAAGCTGAGGCTCGAATACGCCCAGTTCCTTGAACTCGAAATTTTCACCCGCTTCGGCGGCATGGTCGACGACCGCACTCGCGCGATCATTGAACATGGTCGCCGTATCCGAGCGGTTCTTACGCAACCGGAGTACCGACCTCTGTCGCTTGCCCATCAGGTCGCTCTTCTGGTTGCTATCGACGATAAGGTCATCGATAAGGTGCCGCTCGACAAAGTTCCGGACTTGCGTGAAGCGATTGGCGAATGGCTTAAGGTTCAGGGTGATGATCTCGGCCGGCGGATCAACTCGTCGGGTAATCTTGATGCAGCGGATCGTGCAACCGTCAACACGATGCTTGCGGCAGTCATCGAGCGAATAGCCTCGCATAGCCATTCATCTTCGGATTGATGGCTCAGGAAAGAGAAATTGCCACGCGCATCGCCTCGCTCGGCGAGTTGTCGGAAATCGTCGCGGCGATCCGTGCGATTGCGGCATCGCAGATGCAGCAATCGTTGCGCTCGCTCGAAGCTATCCAGCGGTACTCCGATACAATTCGTGAGGCGCTGCTCGATGCAGCGGATATGCTACCTGCGGACGGGCGAACGACCGCGGGGACTGCGCCGGCTCAACCCGGCCTTATCGTCTTCTGCGCCGAGCACGGGTTGTGCGGCGGCTTCAACGAACACTTGGTGCAAGCCGCGGAACAGATGCTCCGGGAAGCCAGTGCAGTTCTCATCGTGGTCGGATCGCGCGGCGGACAGATATGTCTCGAGCGAGGGCTTAAGCCGCGTCTCGTTCTGCCAATGGCCACCCATAGCTCGGGAGTGACCGCGACCGCGCGCCGCCTCGCGACGGCGGTTTATGGGATGTTGAGCGACGGGGCGGTTACGGGGTTAGAGGTTGTCTACGTTCAGCATGGTGCCGCCGAGGCGGTACGCCTCGTGCGGTCGAGGCTTTTGCCCCTCGAACTTCCCATTATGAATAGGCAGGCCAGGCGTGTACCACCATTGATCAACCTGAGCCCACGCCACCTCTTCGATGACATCGTGATCGAGTATTTCTTCGCAACGCTGGAGAACGCCGCTATGCAATCATTCTTCAGTGAGAACTCGATACGCTTTCGCACTATGGAAGCAGCTCGTCACAACACCGAGAATAAAAGTGAAGAACTTACCAAGCTGGTGCGTCGACTGCGCCAAGACGCGGTCACGACGGAGATTCTAGATTTGATTAGCGGGGCGCAAGCCCTTTCTTTCGAGTGAGAGCGGAAGGCCTAGGGAACCTCTGCACAAGTGGTTCGGTTGTTATATAAATAGTTAGTTGGATGGGCGGGTGTGGAGGTGCGGTAATGGGTAATCAGCGGACGTTCGCTTCGATAGCGTGGCATGGGAAGGGCAAGGTGACGCGGCGCGAGCGGTTCCTGGCGGAGATGGACGCGGTGATTCCGTGGAGCCGACTGCTGGCGCTGATCGAGCCGCATTACCCCAAGGCGGGCAACGGCCGGCAACCGCTGGGTCTGGAGAAGATGCTGCGGCTTTACTTCCTGCAGCAATGGTTCAACCTCTCGGACCCGCAGGCCGAAGATGCGATCTACGACAGCGAGTCGATGCGGCGTTTTGCCCGCATTGAGTTGGGCGACGAGGTGGTGCCGGACGAGACGACGATTCTGCGTTTTCGTCATCTGCTGGAGCAACACGGGCTGACCGAAGCCATCTTCGCTGCAGTGGCGGGCTTGCTGGAAGAACGCCGGTTGTGGCTGCGTGCGGGGACCATCGTGGACGCGACCATCATCGCGGCGCCGAGTTCGACCAAGAACGCGAGTGCGACTCGCGACCCCGAGATGAAGCAGACTCGCAAGGGTCGCAACTGGCACTTCGGGATGAAGCTGCACATCGGCGCGGATAAACGCGGTATCGTCCATACGGTGCGGGCGACCGCTGCCAGCGTCGCCGACATCACCCAGTTGCCTGACCTGCTGCACGGGCAGGAGCGGGAAGTCTTCGGCGATCAGGCGTACTGGAAGGAAGCCGATCG
>DATKML010000001.1:0-43775 GCA_035541875.1 Binataceae bacterium (SeqCode) | reverse complement strand
CAAAATGCTCGACGAAAGCGAGTTCCTGAGCCCTTACGGCATCCGCTCGCTTTCCAAGTTCCACGCGCAGCACCCCTACGTCTTCCGGACACAGGGCCAAGAGTATCGGGTGGACTTTCTGCCGGCGGAGTCGAACACCGGTATGTTCGGCGGCAACTCCAACTGGCGGGGTCCGATCTGGATGCCGGTCAACGCACTCATCATCCGAGCGCTTCTGAGCTTTTACGTGTACTACGGCGACAACTTCAAAATCGAATGCCCGACCGGTTCAGGCAGGATGATGAACCTCTTCGAGGTCGCCAAGGAGATTGGGGATCGGCTGACCCGCATTTTCTTTCGCGACGAGCGCGGCCGGCGCCCCGTCTACGGCGGAACGGAGAAGTTCCAGACTGACCCGCACTGGCGCGATCACATCCTCTTCTATGAATACTTCCACGGTGACAATGGGGCGGGACTGGGCGCGAGCCATCAGACCGGCTGGACAGGTGTCGTGGCCAAAATCATCCAGCTTTTCGGACTCCTCGATCCAGACCGCTTGCTTGAAGCCGGCAGGGCGTCGGCCTTCGTCCATGGAAAATAGGCCGTCAGAAGGAAATCCGTGACCCCGTTTAATGGCGCACTACCGGACTATCATTCGAGGAGTGATTTTCACCGGATCGAAATCACGACCACCAAGGAAATTGGTCCGCGACGGAATTTTGTCTGCTCTGCGAAATTGGCCTTGCCGACTTGCTTCGCTTACCGAGGCACTTCTCTTTCCAACAGTAGTTCCGCCTACGGACTGCCGAACCACTTGGTAAAGAACTGCTGGTAAGTTCCGTTTTCGCGCAGCGTAAGCAGAGCCAGGTTGACTTTCCTTCGCAGGGGGCTGTCCAGCTGAAAGCCGAAAGCTATCGGCGAAACGTTGAATTCGGGACCGACGAGCTTGACCCGGCCCTTTCCCTCACGCGCTGCATAATAAAGGAGCACTGGTGAAGTGAAGACTACGGCATCGACGTTCTTGTTTTGCAGAGACTGAAACATCTCCTCCAGTTGCGTAAATTCCTTGACCTGAACGCCGCGCGTGCGGAGATAATCCGCAGGGACAGTATTGGCGATAGTCGCTACCTGTTTGCCCGGCAGATCCTCGGGTCCACTAATCGTACCTTGGATCTGCTGGATCGTCAGGGTTGTCGTCAATTGCGCGGTGTAGAACGCGACGAAGACTACTCCGGCAAACATCCAGAAGATGGAGAAGGCACGCGCGAACCAGTGATGCGGCATGTTTTCCGCCTGAGTCGCCAGACAGGAAACAGCCCAGTAGATCGCTTCGAAGATGCCGGGAATATAGCTCCGGCTCTGGATGATACCGTCTTCGCGGTCGCGTTCGAACAGCCAAACCAGATGCGCCGGGATAAGCACTAAGAGCAGTGCGATGCCAAGCCAGATCGCAGTGGTTTTCGAAATGATCAAATTGATCAGATCTTTGAGTGGGTTTGCCGTGCTCGTTTCGCCGGTATCCCGTACCATTATCTGCATTCCCGATTGCAGAACTGGTAGCGAAAAATCGAACTCCTCGTCGCGTGCCTTGGTTATAACGACTGGCGCGGCGATGACATCGATTTTCTTGGAACGCATCGCGCCCAGGATCGACGAGACGTCGGGCATGGCAACGTAATTCGTCTTAACGTTCATCTGCGCCGCGATCGCGTTCCATAGATCGATATCGAATCCGCTTAATGAACCGTTCTGTTGCATAATGAACGGCGGAACAACCGCAACAGCAACGTTGAGTTCGCTCGGAGTGCTACGGCTCTGCGCCACAGCCGATGAGGAGACCGCGAGCACCAAGGCTAGGGTGGCGATCGCATAACGCCGAACGATGGCAAGGGCGCAGTAGAACTTCATCCAGCTACGTCCTGCCGAGCCTCGCGGGTCATTCGAGGAACACCCAAGCCCTGACGGTCTTCCAGTGAAGCGTCGAACTTGTCTTCCTCGTCTGCAAACGATCGCACAATGGTTGCGTTCAGCCGCTCTCGATGGTGCTCCAGTGCGGCATGACGCTCGAATGGCAAGGCCGCAATCAAATCGCTGATCAGCGCTCGCATCCGTCTCATAACCTGGATACTGGTCGCGCCGCAAAAGCGTATCTCCTCAAAGGCCAAGTGCAGAAAATCTTCCCACGTCGGGTAAGAGACGATCAGCCTGACGATTCCCTGACTATCGCGCAGGTTGCCGATCTCGAGTCGTTTGCTCCCAAGGCGCATAAGATGATCCTGTATCTGGTCGAGCGCCTGAACGGCGGTAGTGGGATCGTTTATCGCCGGCGACAGCGCCTTGATCGCGATGTCGACCAACAGGCGAATCGCATACTTGGGATCTTGACTAAAAGTACGATCGGTACCCGTTTCAAACGCTTGTTTCCAGGTTTCGTCCTTGACCAGGGCATTGCCGCCATAGACGCGAAGCATGGGCATCCCTGTGATTAAAGTGTCGCCGACGGAAACCGACAGCTCGACGCAACCTCCGGTCTCCGTTGCTAACGCCAGTAACACGGACGAATCGACGCTTTGTAGTGCCTGTGGCTCTCCTGAATACGTAACAGTCTGTGAGACCGTCCTGTTCGCGAGCTCTCCCGGGCGATCAGTGCTCGGGAGTGTCTCGAGGGAAGGATACATCTCCTCGATGACCTGCCGGCCAAGATTGCCGGTGAAGGCGAGCATGCGGCTAATCTGCAACAACGCGATACGCTGAATGAGGGCGATGAACATGCTTACACTCGCCAGTGTCAGAACAATCACCATCAGGGTGCTAAAGAACGGCACCCCGCTCAGGCCGGCTCGATCGATCCAGGCCATATCCCCTATCGCATAAAGAAAGGTTGCGGTGAAAATTCCTATTGAGTGCCAGATGACCGGGTCACGGGAGATCCACAACACCAGCCGCGGCGAGTAAGCCACCGCGCTGAATTGCACCATCACGAAAGCGAGCGAAAAGACAATGCCGGTCAGTGCAATCATGCCGGAAGTAATCGACGAAAGGATGGCTAGTGCGACGGCACTGCTGAAAGACGAGGTGAGCCCGAGAAAGTGGTGCTCAAGTCTGGGCAGAAGCATCCCCGCCGGCACGGCACCTGCGGCGTAACACATAGGGATGATCCACTCGGGCAATGGTGATCCGTGTTTTCTCATGAACATTGAGCCTCAAACGGCTTCAGTTACCGAGATATACTCGCTGGGTGTAACTGTCCCGAACCAGCAATTGCGGCAAGGTGGAAAGTGGATTGGTGAGGTCCTGCTCCAGCTTTCTTCGTCAGAAAGCGTGGTCTGGGCATTGGCCAATCGGCTAATAGCGGCGAAGACACCTAGAAACAGTGTACGCGGACGTATCCGGCGTTCAGCTTTCAACCTTGGCTTCAACTCTCTTTTCGCGAGCTGCCTTAACAAGCTTCTGATGATCCCGTTAGTTCTAGTCGGCATATTACACGGCAAACTCGCCGATCGCGTTATCAAAGATTCCACGGGATCCCATGTAGCCGGAAATCGTTGCCGCGTCACCAGATTGGGCATGCGCCCGCGCCAGACACCGGCCACAAAATCGCGCGGCTTTGATCTGCAGGAAAAGCGGATCGTCGTCGGCCGCCAGAAGGAGCCCGACCGCGCGCGCGCTCCGCGGCGGGGCGATATTGATTGTCGGCAGGGGGAAGAAGGGCTGTGGGCTTTCGTCGCGTTTCGTTTTTTGAGCAGTTGGTTCGACGAGGCGTACATCAGGTTTAGGCGTGGCATCCATCGGGAGAAGCTCCGTGGCGGCAAAGAGAGCATCATGCCATCTTAATTGGGCTCTGCAATGGATCTTTCGCATTTAGTTGGTGCCTGTGGAAGCGATCGGCTGTTCCCAATGGATACGGTTAGTGCACCCGGATTCTATGCTTTCAATCATATTTTCTGGATGGAGTGGACTGTATCCGACGGCAAGTACCCTTGAACTATTCTTCACCGGAACAGAAGTACAACGATGGGTAGAGAGACTCCTCAAGGCATCCCGAAGCAAGTACTTCCATTTTCGGAGAGGGGTATCTTTAGCAGGTCGAGAGATATAGCGTGGTTATACCAAGTTTGGTCGTTCCTTTCACATTACCCGGGAATGAGCTCGGATTCTCAGTTCGGAACCATCCCGACGTAATCCCAGAGGACAACATGGCCATCAAGTTGTACGTGGGCAATCTGGCCTACTCCGTGTCGAATAATGGCCTTCATAAGCTATTCTCGCAAGCCGGACAATTGCAGAGCGCCTCGGTAGTAGCGGATAGATTCTCTGGACAATTGAAAAGCTTTGTTCTTGTCGAGACCGCGACTGCGTGAGAAGCCGCTGCGGCGATCCGTCAGTTCAACGAATAGAAACTCAAAGGCCGGAGTGCCAAGGTCAACGAGCCTAAACCGCACCCAAGTAAGCTTCGTGCCGATAGCCGCGATGGTGGCGCTGCTCGCGACTGCGCGCCGCTGGTAAGAGGGCAAATGGCGCGGGCCTAGGTTGCCCTTCTTACTCGACCGCCGAATAGGGACCAACCTTTACCGCCGAAGGCAAGCACTAACGATCTCGTCGACTCGGTGGAGGCTGGAACGATGAAACGCCAATTACCCGGAAGCTGGAAGGTGACAGGTTGGACAAACGCCGGAGAATGCAAGCGCGGCCAAAAGGCATCACACATCAAGAAAGAGAGCAATTAGGCAAAGCCCTATTCCATATCACCAAGATCCGATACTCAGCGTTCTGTGAAAGGTTTGGGCGTAGCCCTGAACCTGATGAGCCTCTGCTGTTCGACCCTGTCAAGAAAGAACCTACTCTCGCGGATGTCGACGACCAAATATTACAGATCATGTCGGCTGCGTTGGTGAGCGAAGTCGAACCTCGCTTGGTCTTGGATTATCTGGGATTGAGGCTGACAAGTTAATGCGACCAGTTTTCCGACAACCGGTGCACGTCGGCTCCAGGTGAAACCCGCAATGCTTAATTTAGCGCTGATGAATAGTCAAATCCGGCTGGGATCAGCCAGTGTGGTTGTGTAGTGAGCTTCCTGACCATTTGGCATACAACGACCTACCGCTACAGCAATGCTGTGACGCTGGGGGATCACCGCCTGATGTTGCGGCCACGCGATAGTCATGACTTGCGCCTAGTGACGACGAGACTCGATATAAACCCGCAACCGCTTTCCCTGCGTTGGATGTTCGATGTGTTTGGCAACTCGGTCGCGATTGCTTCGTTCGGTCAGCCGACCAGATTGCTCAGCTTCGCGAGCGAGATCCAACTTGAGCACTTCGAGAACGCGCTGCCCGACTGCCCCCTTGAGCCGTACGCGCAGACCTTTCCGTTCAGCTACCCCGCCGACGAAATCCCTGATCTGAGCCGGTGCATGGAACGTCACTATATGGATCATTATCGCGAAGTGGACGCCTGGGCCCAAGGCTTCCAACATCACGATGGTCGCAGCTCGACTCTGGCCATGCTGACAGCGATGACCCGGTCGATCAAACAACAAGGGTTCGCATACATTGCGCGAGATGCTGCCGGGGTGCAAACACCAGTGCAGACCTTGCGCCTGCGCAGCGGCACCTGCCGTGACTTCGCCTTGCTTATGATGGAAGGAGCGCGGGCGCTCGGGCTTGCCGCACGGTTTGTCAGTGGTTACCTGTATTCACCGCATCGTGATAACGCTAACAATAACTTGGGTGGCGGCTCCACCCATGCGTGGGTCCAAGTCTATCTTCCCGGATCAGGCTGGGTCGAGTTTGATCCCACCAATGGGATTGTGGGAAACCGGGACTTGATACGAGTTGCAATTGCCCGCGACCCTGCTCAAGCAGTCCCTATTTCCGGGAGTTGGATAGGCGACACAAACGATTTTCTAGGCATGTGGGTGGATGTTTCCGTCGTGTCTCAGGCGATCTGACTCTTGGTAGAAATATTCAGCCGAGAATACAGCCCTTCCAAAAGTCTGAAGATCCCGACGAGCATGAGATCGGAGGCCAGGGCTAAATCGAGGCCTATCTGCGCTTCAAAGTAGCGCGAACCGAGACCATCGGTGTCTCTCGGGCGCCTCTACATAAACGCCGCGTCGAAAGTTGTTTACACAGTCAATTGAGGGCTCCAATCGAGCACTACACCGCGAGCTCTGAACTAACCTCTGAAGGACCCTTAATGTCATATACGATAGCGACGTTTATCGGTGCGCTTGCGATCCTGGTCGCTTCGCTCACAGGAGCGTTGACGACCGCGTGGGTCCAGCACCGGTTCTGGAAACACCAGCAGCGGCAGAGAACCCGTCTACTGGTCGCAGATAAAATCACTCAGTTTTATGCTGATTTGCTGCTCAATTGGAATCGCGAGCGGTCCTCGGTGGACGCGACTAGGAAGCAAGAGGCGGCGTGGCGGCGCGAATCGGATATGCAGTTGCTCGCAGCCCTGGCGACTCAGCTGGCAAACGTCTTTTCGCCCGAGGCGGTAGACGACTATTATTCGTTAGACGCGGCCCTGCGAAAAGTGTCAGAGATGCCGCCTGAAGGCAGCTCGGTAAGGGCCGCGGCCGCTAAGCTGATTGGGGATCTCTACGCAGAAGCACTTGAGTAAACGGAGGCCGTATGTCGGGGCAAAGGGAGAATTCTCAGGTACTCTCATAGAAGACTCAGGCATATCGTTAGACCAACAGGCTATACGCCTGCGGCTGAAGCCTCGCGGACCCGTCCGGAGCACGTCGCAGTAGTAGCTTCAGTCACCTAGGTTCACCCTGACATGATATCTTACCGGCTGCTTATTGTTCCCCATCGGCGCAAGTGAGACACTTTGCGGCGATTGAAGAAAAGATGGAGCACTTCCTGTAGCGGCAATGGAACTTTAGGCTGTCTGGATAGTTGGCTGACCGCTCGATTGGTATTGAAGAGCTTTGCCTCGAACATTCGATCCGGACGCGACCTAGACTTAGGTCTCATCGTTCTCCGTCGTAACGAGATGAGATAATCCAGGCTATGAGGGTTCCTTCGATGCGATTGGCGGGGTGGGCAAAGATTGGGGTCGTTGGAACTCTATTCTTCCTGATGGTGGCTAGCGGTTGCGCGACCCCAGTCGGAGTCAAGCGGCTCGACGAGCAGGCGGCACATCGCGAACTGAACGCGAACATTCTGTCGACCGGCAGGCCCAGCGAATATGCAACCCAATTGCTGGAGCGCAATGCACTTCGCGAGCGCTTCGATAAAGATCCGGAAAGGGTTCTTGAGGAGTTGAATTCCGGCCTCGGCCAACCGGACGAGCGCGATCGGCTGTTTGCGCTGTCCGAACTCTCCTTCGCATACGCCGAGGAATCGCATAACCGATCTCATTACCTGGCATCCTCGGCTTATGCGTACGCGTTTTTGTTTCCGCCCAGCCCTGCGGAGGCCCCCGGCCCATATGATCCGCGCCTGCGGCTCGCCGTGGACCTCTACAATCGGGGTATAGCTTTAGGGCTGGCGACCGGCGATGGAAAAGAAGTTGATCTTAGTCCTCGCCGATTCGCCTTGCCGTTCGGCACGCTCGATCTCGCGGTCAATGCGGAAGGGTCGAGGTACGGCGGATATCATCTGATCAAATTTGTATCGCTGGCCGATCTGGAGGTGCGCGGACTCCGCAATACATACCGCGAAGCTGGGATCGGTGCCGCACTCTCGGCCAAAGTCGAACCATCGCCGGGCAGCACTGCGAACCGCTGGATACCCCCGACAGCGAAAGTCCCGCTCACCGCTTTCGTGCGCTTCGATGATCCGCGCCGCGCGATGAGCGATGGTCGTCTGCACGGTACCGTCGAGCTCTACGACGAAGCGGTGGCGCCGACGGTCCAGATCGGTTCCTACGTAGTACCGCTTGAGTCGGATCCCAGCGCGGCGCTGGCTTATCGCTTGGAAGGTGCGCCTATCTGGGATTTCGAGATCGCGGGCTTTCGCCGTGGCGATTTTTCCTTTTTGGGTAATGGCAACGGGGAGAGCAGCGGCGGTCTTTATATGCTGCATCCATATCTTCCGGGACTGATTCCAGTCGTCTTGGTTCACGGAACCGCATCGAGCCCCGCGCGTTGGGCCGAGATGGCGAATGAACTGCTCGGCGACCCTGCCATCGCCTCGCGCTATCAGCTGTGGTTCTTCCTCTATAACAGCGGCAATCCGATCGCCCTGTCCGCCATGCGTTTACGGGAGTCGCTTGTAGCGGTCCGCAAAGGCGTTGATCCGCAAGGAAAAGACCCCGCGCTCGACCAGATGGTCGTAATCGGCCACAGCCAGGGTGGACTGCTGACCAAAATGACCGTCGTCGATAGCGGCTCGCGCTTCTGGGATAACGTTGCGCAGGTACCGTTCGAAAAGGCCGGGCTCGACGCCGAAACGCACGACCTGCTGGCAAGAGCGATGTTCGTCAAACCGCTGCCGTTCGTGAGGCGCGTAATCTTCATCGCGACGCCGCATCGCGGCAGCTTTCTGGCGAGTAACTGGATCGCCAAACTCGGAAATAAATTCATCAACTTGCCGGGTGGATTGGCCAAGACCGCCGTCCAAATTGCGAAGCTGCGTCAAGCCGGCTTGTTTCATTCGTCAGTCATAATTCCGACCGCGCTGGACAACATGGATGCCTCCAACCCCTTTATCAAGACCCTCGCTACGATGCCGATCGCAAGCGGTGTACACGCTAACTCGATCATTCCCGTGAAAGGGAGCGGACCGATACAGGACGGCGACGACGGCGTGGTCGAGTACAAGAGCGCGCATATCGACGGTGTTGAATCCGAGTTGGTCGTGCATTCGGGTCACTCGACTCAAGCTACCCCCCAGACGATCGAGGAGGTCCGCCGCATCCTTTACGAGCATACGGGAATCCATTGATGGTCCGGGGCGTTCTCCGATGGATTGCTACCGTGGTGTTATTCACGAGCGTTGTCGTGGGCGTCGCGTGGGGAATGCTTGCGCTGTGGTTCGACGGACCAGATTCGCGCGTGATCGCGGGCACGATGGCCGGGGGAATGGCGTTGATCGCTGTCCTTTTGGCGGCGCTCGTTCGGCCCCTCCTCAGAGGCCTTTTGGCCGCGCTGTTGCCGGTGGTTGCTGTCGCCGTTTGGTGGGCGTCGATTCCCCCGAGCAATGCCCGCGACTGGATTCCAGATGTGGCCCGCACAGCTCGCGCAGCTTTTAACCGGTCAACCGTGACCATCCAGAACGTGAGGAACTTCAAATATCGGTCCGAGTCCGACTATGACGAGCGCTGGGAGACGCGGTCCTACGACCTCGACCGGATTCGCGGCGTTGACCTGTTTCTGTCGTTTTGGGGACCGACCCACATCGCGCATACGATCATCAGTTGGGAGTTCGACGATGGCCAGCACCTCGCGATTTCGATCGAGACACGCAAAGAGAAGGGCGAATCATACTCGGCGCTTCGGGGCTTCTTCCGCCAGTACGAACTTTATTATGTAGTCGCTGATGAGCGTGACCTTGTAGGACTGCGAACGAATTACCGCGGCGAGCAGGTATATCTTTATCGGCTCCGCGTTTCCCGCCCGCAGGCGCGGGCTCTGCTGGTCGATTATCTCAATGAGGTCAATCGGCTCGCTGAGCATCCGCGATGGTACAACGCCCTGACGCAGAACTGTACGACCACGATCCGCGGCCATGCTCTAGACATTGGCGCGGGCGGACCCTTGGACTGGCGGCTGCTGGCCAATGGCAACGTCGATCAACTCCTATACGAACGGGGCCGGATCGAGACGGAACTGCCGTTTGCAGACCTTCGAACACGCAGCAACATCACAGCAAGGTCGAGGGCTGCGGACGACTCGCCTCATTTTTCGACCCAGATTCGTCAAGGCCTACCCGAAGCTCAGGGGCGTTAATCTTTTAAGCAGAAGCTCTCAACTTTAATCTTCGAGAGAAAGATTCGATCGCTTGGTCAGACGGTGAACCGGGGTTACGCGCCGGCGATCACGACGTTGAGGCGCTGATCGATCGCGTCGCGGAGGATGGCCGCATGTGGTAGCGAGAGAATGCTGTCACCCATGTAATCGTCGAACGTGTACAGCACCTGCGCGGGCTTGCGCATCACACAGCAGGGATTGTGCGCGACGGGCGGCAAGCTGCCAGTTGCGCTTACGAGCACCAGATCGGCATAACGCTCATCCCATTCGCGACGCGCTTCAACATACGGATTCGCGGACATAGAGCGGACACTCCTTTAAGGTCGAAGCTCTCCGCATAATGTCCGTGAAATAGAGGCAAACCGGAGCAAATTGAAGCAGGGTGCATAGGCCGAAAACCGGCGAACACTCTGCTTTTTTTGCTCTGATTGGTGCCGATTTGCTGCCTTGGAAAAACTCTTAATCAGTAGGTCCGGAGTTCGAATCTCCCACGGCCCACCAACACAATAGCTTCGTCTCGCTTCTCCCGTTTCTAATTTAGATTAGCTAAAAGCCTCGCCGTCGACGTAACCACAGCCAAATTAGAAGCGCGAGCCCTAGCCCACGCGCGGCGCGCTTGAATGTTCCCGCAGAAGAGCTAAGTAACAACCATGCAATACACGAAACTCGGCAATACGGGCATCACGGTTTCTCGCGTCTGTCTCGGCTGTATGACTTACGGCGGCGGTCCGCAGCCGTCGTGGGCAATGCCCCGCGATTGGGCGCTCGGGATGGACGAGGCGAAAGAGCACTTCGCCGTCGCGCTCGAAGCCGGAGTCAATTTCTTTGATACGGCGGACGTCTACTCGATCGGCGGCAGCGAAGAGATCACGGGGCGATGGCTCAACGAGTTGGCCTCGCGTGACGATATCGTCGTAGCGACCAAGGTCCACGGCGCGATGGGCCCTGGACCGAATCGCCGTGGCCTGAGCCGCAAGCACATTATTGAGGCCTGCGAGAACTCACTCCGGCGCCTGAAGATGGATTATGTCGACCTGTATCAAATCCATCGGTGGGACTTCTCAACGCCGCTGGAGGAGACGCTCGAGGCGCTGGATTCGCTCGTGCGATCCGGCAAGGTGCGCCATCTGGGCGCGTCGAGTATGGCGGCGTGGCAGTTCGCCAAAGCTCTCTTCACGGCGGGCGAGCACGGATGGCATCGTTTCGTTACGATGCAAAATCACTACAACCTGATCTATCGCGAAGAGGAGCGGGAGATGAATCCGCTTTGCGTCGATCAGGGCGTCGCGCTTATCCCCTGGAGCCCTCTCGCGCGCGGCTTCTTTGCACATTACCAGGGCGCTGAGACAAAACGCGCCGCTACCGACGCATTTACCAAGCGCTTCTATCATCGGGAAGACGAAGCGGCAGTCGCCGAAGCCGCAATCAAAGTGGCGAAAGCCCATGGCGTCAGTTCAACGCAGATCGCGATGGCTTGGGTTCTGCAAGCGCCCGGCGTGACGGCACCGATTATCGGCGCGACCAAGATCTCCCAATTGAAGGAGTTGTTCGCGGCCGTCGAGATCAAACTGACCGCCGAAGAAGTAGCCGAACTGGAAAAGCCCTATCAGCCCCATCCGATTATCGGTCATGAACAACCGAGTGCGGCGCGGATGCGCCGTTAGTCCGATCTCCGATCACTCAAGGAGATTGCACAGGGATGCTCGAAACAACTTCGATAGCAGAGCTTGGCGCGGGGCTCGGCGCAATCATTACTGGCGGCGCAAGCGGTATCGGTCTAGCGACCGCTCGTCAACTTGCCCACTTCGGGATGCGGGTCTGTATGGTCGACCGTGATCGCGACGCGCTTCAGTCCGCCGCCAAGCTGCTGATCGAGTCCTGTCGCGGCGGTGCCGATGACGTCCTCGCGCTCGAAGCAGATGTCTCGTCGGCGACTGACCTCGATCATATTGCTGACACGGCTTTCGGGCGATTCGTTGAGATTGCGTTCCTGATGAATAACGCGGCCTCTTTTCAGAGTGCCGATACGTTCTCTGATCCTGACGTATGGCAACGCACATTGAACGTTAATGTCCTGGGCGTCCTGAATGGCGTTCAACGGATCGGTGATCGGATGGCCGCAAGTGGTAAGCCCGGCTTCATCGTTAATACGGGCTCGAAACAGGGCATTACTACTCCGCCGGGCAACACGGCTTACAATGTGAGCAAGGCCGCGGTGAAGGCGCTCACCGAAGGATTGGCTCATACCCTGCGCAATCGACCCGGATGCCAGGTGAGTGCCCATCTGCTGATCCCTGGCTTTACGTACACGGGGAATGCAGCGCGCCGGAACCCGACGCCTCCGCCTGCCGCATGGCTTCCGGAGCAGGTCGCCGAGCGATTAATCCAGGGACTCGAGCGCAACGATTTCTACATCCTGTGTCAGGACAATGAGACTACACGGGATCAGGATGAGCGTCGTATTCTGTGGGCTGCCGGGGATATCGTCGAGAATCGACCTGCCTTGTCGCGATGGCATCCCGATTACAAGGCAGCTTTCGAAGCTTTCATGAAAGCCCCGCGCCGCTAGGCACTTACCTTCCCGGAGAGGAGTCTTGTTGTGCAGATCGCATGGATCGGAACAGGAATCATGGGAGCGCCGATGGCGCGGCGGCTGCTCCGCGGGGGCCATCGAGTCACCGTTTTCAATCGCACAGCCGCCCGAGCCAAGGCCCTCGAAAGCGATGGTGCGACAGTCGCTGCGACTCCGGCGGACGCCGTGCGCGGGGCCGAAGTGGTCTTCACGATGGTGCCCGATACGCCCGATGTGGAAGCGGTCATCGAGGAGATCGCGCCCGTTCTTGCGCCGAAGACCCTTGTTATCGATATGAGCACGATCGCACCCGCCGGTGCACGACGTGTAGCCGATCGGCTGAGCCGTCGCGGCGCAAGGTTTCTCGACGCACCCGTATCAGGCGGCGAGCCCGGAGCGATAGAGGGCACCCTGACGATCATGGTCGGCGGCGCCGGCGAGGATTTTGATCGAGCGCGTCCGCTCTTCGAGCTGCTGGGCAAGCGTATCACTCACATGGGCCCGGTCGGCCACGGCCAGATGACCAAGTTGGTGAATCAGGTTGCCGTTGCGGTGAATCTCGAAGCGACCGTCGAGGCGCTGCTTCTGGCGACTCGCGGCGGGCTCGATCCGGCGCGCGCTCTCGAGGCGATCGGCGGCGGTGCTGCAGCCTCGTGGCAGCTCAACAACCTCGGCCCCAAGATCATCGCTAAAGACTATCGGCCCGGCTTCTTTATCAAGTTGCTGCGCAAGGATCTGCGTCTCGTTAGCGAGGCTGCGCGCGAAACCGGAACGCCTCTGCCTGCCCTGGCGATGGTTAGTGCGCTCTTCGATGCAGCCTCAGCGCAGGGCCACGACCTCGACGGGACTCAGGCGCTGGCTCAGGTGCTGCGCGCGATGGCGGCGATGGAGTGATTAGTGGGTTGGCAGGACCGATTCTCTCGTTCAAGCTGAGCGCTGACTCTTGGAGGACTCAACGATGAAGCCTTTCCGCACTATCGCCTTTGCTCTGGCGCTTGGTATCGCAACTTTGCTTGTAGCTCCGGCCCATGCGCTCGCTGATTTGTTGAAGGCGGGCGACCCAGCGCCGGAGTTCTCGACTCACGCGATCGATGGTGACGAGACAGTCCCTGTCAAACTGAGCGATTATCGCGGCAAGACGGTTGCGCTCTACTTCTATCCGAAAGACTTCACCCCCGGATGTACCACCGAAGCCTGCACCTTCCGCGATAGCTACGCCAAGATTCACAGTGCCGGAATCGTGCTTCTCGGATGTAGTATCGACTCGGCCGACTCTCATCGCAAATTTATCAAGCAATACAGCCTGCCGTTTCCTCTGCTGCTTGATCCCGACAAGAAGATCGCAACGGCGTACGGCGTCGCTAACGGTATCCCTCAGTATGGCCTCGATGGTCGCGTGACCTACATAATCGGCGGCGACGGCAAGATCCTGAAGGTCTATCCGAAGGTCGATCCCTCCGCGAACGCCTCGCAGATCATCAGCGAATACGGCAGTAAGTAAAGAGGGGTCGTGAAAGAAATAGGATAGCGGCGGGCGATGCCCGCCGCTATCGTTTGTAATTCCAACCTTGCGCCGAGGCACAAGGAGATCCCGAAATCTTTCTCTCTACATGATAAAGAGCATTTCCTGATACGTGGCGAGCGGCCACAGGTCGTCAGCGACGATACCCTCCAGCGTGTCGGCGGCCTTTCGCACCGCAGCCATCGCCGGGATCACCTTGTCACACATATGCTTCGCGTGATCGAGCTTGCTGTGTCCGCCATGCTCCGCGAGCAACTTCTCCAGCTTCGCGGTGCTATCTTGAAGGTCTTTGACCAGCGCAGTAAGGCGATCCAGTGTATCAGTATCGAAGACATATCCGACCGCTTTCAGGTTGGCACAGGTCGAGGCCAGCTCGCCCTGGTAGCGGATCGCCGCCGGGAAGACGATCGTCTTCGCCATCTCAACCACCGTCCGGGCTTCCAACCCGACCGTCAGACAGTAATGTTCCAGAGCTACGTCCATACGGCTCATTACCTCCCGCTCGGTAAGCACGCCGTATTTCGAGAACAGTTCGATCGCCTCCTTGCTGCCAAGCAGCGGTAGTGCATCAGCACATGACGGCAGGACCGGCAGGCCGCGCTTTTTCGCTTCGGCATGCCACTCAGCACTATAGCCGTTGCCGTTGAAGACCACGCTGCCGTGCTGCCTCATGATCGTTTCGAGCAATTTCTGCACAGCGGCATTGAATTGCGATCGATCGCCGTCAATCGCCTGCTCAAGCCAGGTCGCAACGTAGTCGAGCGATTCGGCAAAGATTGTGTTCATCGCGACGATGGGGTCGGCAATCGACATCCCCGAGCCCGGGGCACGAAACTCGAAGCGATTGCCGGTAAAAGCGAACGGACTCGTCCGATTCCTATCACCGGGGTCCTTGGCAATCCTGGGCAGCGAGTCCACCCCAACGTGCAGGGTCTCCTTGGACTTCGAATTGTCAGCACCACCCTTAATAACCTGATCAAAAATTTGTGAAAGCTGATCACCCAGAAAGACTGAAATGATCGCCGGCGGCGCCTCGTTCGCGCCCAGACGATGATCGTTCGAAGCCGTCGCGACCACAGCGCGCAACAATCCGCTCCATCGATGAACCATGCGGATAACCGCTGCGCAGAAGACCAGGAACTGCGCATTCGCGTGAGGCGTGTCACCGGGATCGAGCAGATTCCCCTGAGTAGCATTACCAATCGAAAAGTTTACATGCTTGCCCGATCCGTTGACGCCGGCAAAGGGCTTTTCATGCAGCAGACAGACCATCCCGTATTTTTCGGCGACCTTTTTCAGTACGACCATTGTCATCTGCTGATGGTCCGTCGCCAGATTCCCGTTCTCGAAGACTGGAGCGATTTCGAACTGGCCCGGCGCGACCTCGTTATGGCGCGTCTTCGCCGGGATGCCGAGTTTGAAGAGTTCACGCTCCGCCTCCAACATGAAGGCGAGGACGCGTTCCGGGATCGCGCCGAAGTAGTGATCTTCGAATTCCTGACCTTTGGGGGGCAATGCTCCGAAGAGGGTGCGCCCGGTAGCCAACAAGTCCGGACGCGAAAAATAAAAATGTCGATCAACCAGAAAATATTCCTGCTCGGGCCCGGCGTATGAAACTACGTGCGCGGGATTCTCGTGGCCGAACAGCTTCAACACACGCTGAGCGTGCTGGTTCAGGGCCTGCATCGATCGCAGCAACGGCGTCTTTTTATCGAGCGCTTCGCCCGTCCATGAAACGAATGCAGTCGGGATACAGAGCGTCGTCCCGTTCGGGTTTTCCAAAATATACGCGGGACTGGTTACGTCCCACATCGTATAGCCGCGCGCCTCGGAGGTATTGCGGATACCCCCGTTGGGGAAGCTCGATGCATCCGGCTCGCCTTGCGTCAGTGTCTTGCCCGAGAACTCCGCGAGCGCGCTGCCGTCGCTGTCGGGCGACAAGAAACTATCGTGCTTTTCCGCGGTAAACCCGGTCAGCGGGTAGAAGACGTGAGCATAATGCGTGGCGCCCTTTTCCGTGGCCCAATCTTTCATCGCCGAGGCGACCGCGTCGGCAACCGTCGGATCGAGCACTGAGCCGGTATCAATCGTCTGCATCAGCGATTTGAAGACCGGTTTCGGCAGACGCGCCTTCATCACCGCCTTGTTGAAGACGTTCACCCCAAAGAACTCGGTCGCGGAGGTCTTGGTTAAAGAAAGATGCTCCGCGCTCGGGCGATAAGTTGTAACAGCTTCAATCGCCTGAAGGCGACCCGTACTTCCGCTCAAAATTGTTTCCTCCTTGATTACGCACTTGCGCCTTCGGCGAAGGGCTACACTGGAGAGCAGCCCTCTCGCGCCATGAGCAAGGAGCGCGCCACCGGCAACAACGCGAAAGATCTCGATGTTTCGTAGGAGAGGAGCGTCGAACGAGAGCGCCAGATGCTCACAAGTCGCCCAACCGCGTATCAGTTGAGCAGCACCCGAGGCCACGACGGATATGGCCAAGGATTGCGCCGAGGAGAAAATCGCTAGCAAGATAGTGCCGTGAAGTATCAGGCAATCATCTATGAGAAGCACGGCTCGATCGCCAAGGTCATCACGAATCGGCCGCGCTACAAGAACGCTCAGTCGCGCGTGATGATCGAGGAGATGGATCACGCCTTCAAGGCCGCCGAAGCCGATCACGATATCCGTGCGATTATCCTGGCCGCCGCCGGCGATACCTTTTCCTCCGGCCACGATATCGGCACGCCCGAAGAAAAGGAGGACATGCGTCAGCGCCCATACCCCAAGGGAATCCGTGGCGAGTATGCCCTCTCGCGCGACCTCTTCCTCGATACGACGCTCCGCTGGCGCGATCTCAGTAAGCCGACGATCGCACAGGTGCAGGGGATGTGCATCTTCGGCGGATGGATGTTTGCGGCCTCGATGGATCTGATCGTCGCCTCCGACGACGCCAAGTTTCTGCCTGCCCTGATGCAGTACTTCTCGATTCCCTGGGATATCCCGATTCGCAAGGCCAAGGAATTCGTCTTCCGCAGCCGTTTCATCGATGCGGTCGAGGCGGAGCGGATGGGCCTCGTGAATCTGGTCGTACCTCGCGATCAGTTGGAGAGCGCAACGATGGCCTTCGCCGAAGAGATCGCCGCGAACGATCCCTTCACCATCCGGATGTCGAAGTGGGCAATCAACTCGGCACAGGACGCGATGGGCTACAGCCACTCAATCCGCAACGCCCACTCGCATTACATGGTGCAGGGGCTCGACAGCTTCACGATGGACAAGCTCACCGGCAAAGGTTTTCCCAAGGTAATGCCCGGCGTCGCGCAGGCGATGGGCCAGCGCAAGAAGGACCCCGAGCCCTAAGCGATGAAGAGCACCCGTCACCGAGCCTTCGCACTCTTGATTCTCGCGGTCGGATTGATCACTGGTTCTACAAGCATCAACGCGGAATCTGCAAACAACTCGTTAGCCGACGCCTACCGCATTATCGCATCGAAGCGCTTCGTCGATCTGACGCATACCTTCAGTCCGACGACTCCGGTATGGAAAGGGTTCGGCCCTGCGACGTTCGCGCCTGCCGTCGATCCTTCGACCGGACGGCCGTACACGATCGCACAGGACGGTTTCCGTACTTTTCAGTACACGATGGTTGGTCAATACGGGACTCATATCGACCCACCGGCACATTTTGCTACTGATGGTAAGGCACTGGATCAGATTCCGCTCAAGGAGATGATCCTGCCGCTCGTCGTCTTCGATATAACGCCGCTTCTAGCCAAAGATCCGAGTCATGCGCTCACGATTGCTGATATCCAGGCGTGGGAAAAACAGCTCGGTCGCGTGCCTGCCGGATCGTTTGCGGCGCTTCGTACCGATATGTCGAAGGACTGGACTACGAATCCGGAGCGTTTCAAGCGCTATCCGTTTCCCGGATGGTCGCTCGACGCGATCAAGTTTCTCTACGAACATCGCGGTATCGTCGCCAACGGCCACGAATCGATGGACACCGACACAACTGCGAATCTCGATTCTGAAAGCTGGCTACTAAAGCACGGCCACTGGCAAATTGAGGTGATGGCTAATCTCGGTCAGGTCCCAGCTACCGGCGCACTGCTTGTCGTGACCTGGCCGAAGCCCAAACATGGTCTCGGCTTTCCCGCCCGCGCCTTCGCGATTTTGCCTGATTAGTGCGCGTCGGCCGGGGCGGCGCCGCGTGGGCGTGGCAAGAAGAAACACATGATAATCGCGATCACCATGACGACGCTCAACGATCGATAGATGTGATTCAGCGCGAGCATCATCGACTGACTCTGCACCCCGCCGTAGAGCATCGCGAGTCCCTGCTTCTGTCCGGTGATCAACTCGCCCATATAGTTGAAGTGCATCCCACCCGGCATCGGCGGCGATTGCTGCCCCAGATGCCACATATCGAAGACGGAAACGTGCTCGGTCAGTCGCGATTGCTGAATCTGCTCGCGCCGGACCATCATCGTGGTCAGCACTGAGGTTCCGATCGAGCCGCCGATATTACGGGTCATTGAATAGAGGCTGGCCGCGTAACCGATTTGCTCACGTGGGATTGATCCGAGCGCGGCAGCCGACAGATTCGGGAACACCAACCCCATCCCAATTCCCTGGATCGTGGTCGGCCAGATGAAGTTGCTCATCGCCATCGAGAGGTCGAGCCCACCAAGCGTCCAAGCGGAATATCCGATCAGGAAGTAGCCAAACGCGACCATGGGACGCGTGTCATATCCCTTCTTGGCGATACCACCGAGCAGGAACATCGCCGCCATAACACCCATCCCGCGCGGCGCCATCGCAACTCCCGCCTTCCATGCGGTGTAGCCCAGCAGCTCCTGCAAAAAGATTGGGTTGAGGATAGTCATGCCGTACGCGGAGAAGGTCAGCATGATCAGCAGCGCGGTTGGGATACTGAAGCGCGGATTCTTGAGGATCCGCACGTGAACGATCGGGTCGGGAGTTCGCCATTCATGCCGCACCAGAATGATGAAACTACCCAGCGCGATGATCGAGCAGTACCAGACCCATGGCGCGGCAAACCAATCGGCGCGGTCACCTCGGTCCATCACAATTTCGCCTAGCCCCAAGGAAAGGATCAGGCAGACGATGCCGAGCCAATCCGCGCGACCTTTGCCTTTGAGCTTCTGCAGATAAGGCGGATCGTGCACGAAGGTCGAGACCATGAACCCGGCTGCGATCCCAATCGGCACGTTGATATAGAAATTCCAGCGCCAGTTCCAATTGGAAGTGATATAGCCGCCGACCGTCGGCCCCATGATCGGCGCGACCATCAACCCGAGCCCCCAGACCGCCATCGCTAGCGTTTGCTCGTTGGGTGGAAAGGTCTCCATCAAGATCGCCTGCGAAAGCGGCTGCAATGCCGCACCCGCGATACCCTGAAGGAAGCGGAACGCGACCATCTGATCGAGCGAGCGAGCCGCTCCGCACATCGCCGACGAAATAACGAACGCAGTAATGGATATGATGAAATACTGTTTGCGACCGAAGCGGCCCGCGATCCACCCGGTGGTCGGAATCATGATTCCAGCCGCGACCATGTAGGTCGTTACGACCCAGGTAACTTCATCGATTGTCGCCGAAAAGCTGCCCTGCATGTGGGGCAGTGCGACGTTCACGATCGAGCTGTCGAGAACTTCAAGAATCGTGCAGAGAATAACCGCGATCGCGATAATCCATTTATGCGGCACCTCGGGATGCGACGTCGATGGTGTCGCGGGTGGTGGCGTCGATGCAGGCTCGGCAGATGCGGCGGCGGTTTGAGGATTAGCCTCCATTGAAGAAAGTTTTAGTGTTCAGCCGTTCAGAAAAGCAACTTACTTAGATGAGAAACTCACCGCTGCCTGCTCCGGGCGCAACTCGACTTCGTTCCTGTGCAGCCGGGATACGAAACGAAACCTAGCTCAGTCGCGCACCGACGCGCAGTATGTCGCCGCCGAGTTCCGCAGGCGATACCTTCTTGGTGCTCGGTTCCAGTCGCACGCGACGCACCAGCACCGATCCACCTTCCAGCGCGATACGAACGCCCTCACCACTAAGCGCGACAACCGTGCCCGGCGCGACCGACGATGGCATCTCGTCGATAAGCGAATCGAACAGGCGCAGTTGTCCCTGCGGCAGCGCAATAAAGGCACCGGGTTGCGGATCGCATCCGCGAATCAGGTTATGTACCTCTCGCACTGGCCGCGCGAGATCGATCTTGGCTTGCTCGTCGCGGCATATAGCTTCGTATGACGCGCTCGCTTCATTCTGTTCGATCCGCGGCGCAGTACCCGACTCAACGAGACGCATCGCCTCGCTCAAAGTTTCGATCCCAAGGGGAAAGAGCGTGTTGAAGTAGAGCGAACCGGTCGAATCGTTCGGTCCGATAGGTACTCGTCGTTGTAGCAGGATCGGCCCCGTATCGAGCCCTCGGTCAGGCCAGAACCAAGTGATCCCGGCATGCATATCGCCCTGCATGAGCGTCCAATTGATCGCACTGGCCCCGCGATGGCGCGGTAGCAGCGACGGATGGAAGCAGATCGTCTTGTGACGAGGGGCGAAGAGCACCCGCTCCGGAACGATCAGGGTAACGAAGGCCATCACGCACAGGTCGGCGTCGAGCGCCTTTACCTGCTCGTAAATCGCCTCGCCCTTAAAGGACTTGGGCCCGCTGAAAGGCAGGCCCAGCTCGGTCGCCTTGGCTTTCAGTGGATCGGGTCGACCACCCGGAACTTCCGGTGGTCCAAAGACGTGAACGATTTGATCACCTCGGGCGTGCAGGACTTCCAGGGCTTTCTCGGCGAAGGCCGCCTGCCCGATCAACACAACTCGCAACTCGCTGAACCTCGTCGTTTAGCTTGCTCAAAAACCGTAGCAAATCGGCCTTGCCAGTGCACAACGAACATCGCAATTAATGCACAGTGCACCTCAATAACGCACGATTGGCGCTGCGGGTCCGAAGCGCAACTGTGTCGATATTCATTTGAATGAATGGCTATTCACTCCCGACGATCACGAGAAATGCCGTCGGCACAGGCCGAATTGAATCGAAAGCGGCGCTGAATCGTCTATCGTTCGAACGGTCGATGCTGGTTGGTGCAAATTTGACACTGTTGCCGGTGGCGCCAATAATTAGATGATGTGCGGTGATGTAGTGGGGCGGGATTAGCTGCTGATGAATGGCGGTGTCGGTGTAGCAGAGCTGCTGTGGGGTTCAGGCCCCATTGTTCGCGGCGTCCTCTTGCTGTTGATTGGCTTCTCGATCGGTAGCTGGGGTATCATCCTCTACAAGTTCGTCCAGATTTCACGAGCGCGCCGCGAGTCCGAAGGCTTCATCTCGATCTTCTGGGAGTCCAAAAACCTCGCCGCAATCCATACCGCCAGCGTCGGCATGACCCATAGCCCGATCGCGCAAGTCTTTCGCGCCGGCTATCAGGAGTTGTTGCAGCTCACGCGCGCCAAACGTCAGGCGGTCGGGGCTGAGAATGGCTTCTCGACCGATCTTGGCGGAGTCGAGAACGTCACCCGCGCGATGAAGCGTCAGGCCAACATTGAGCTGACCAAGCTTGAGCACGGCATCCCGTTTCTCGCCACTACCGGATCGACCTGTCCGTTTATCGGCCTCTTCGGCACCGTATGGGGCATCATGACGGCGTTCCTCGGCCTTGCCGCGTCGCACACCTCGAATATCCAGGCGGTTGCACCGGGTATCGCCGAAGCATTGATCACTACTGCGGTCGGACTCGTCGCGGCGATTCCGGCGCAAATGTTCTTCAATTTTCTCACGACCCGCGTGCGCTTGCTGGCAACCGAAATCGATAATTTTATCTCCGAATTTCTCAATATCGCCGAGCGGCATTTCCTCTCGTAAAGGTTGCGCGATTCAACCAGGGTTTAAGTAACAGTGGCGATGGAATCGGGCCCGCGGGGCTCACTCGTATCCCAAATCAACGTCACGCCGCTGGTCGACGTGATGCTGGTGCTGCTGATCATCTTTATGGTGACCGCGCCGATCATCCAGCAGGGCGTCGAAGTGAGTCTGCCCAAGGTCAAGGCCGCTGCGATCCCGGGCAAAGAGGAGCAGTTCGTCGTTTCGATCACGCGCGACCGTCAGATCTATTTGAACGATACCAAGCTCACTGCCGCGGCGCTTACTGAAAAACTGAACGCGATAGCCCACGAGCGTCCCGACCGCGAAGTCTTTATCCGCGCCGATGATCAGGTTCCATACGGCGATGTGATTCGCACGATGGCGGCGATCAAGGCGGCCGGTATCGAGAACGTCGGGATGGTGACGGAAATGCCGGAAGGGGAGTCATCGAACACCTCGCCTTAGGACGGAAGTGATTCTAAGACTTTCATTTCCCTTTTACAGCGAGCAGTTCGAATGCGATGGAGCGGGATCACAATCCGCATGAACGGGAGGGAGGAGGATTTTCGGCCGGGTATATCTTGGCGATTATCGTCTCCGCGCTCGCCCATGTCGGACTCTTTTATCTCGCCTTCTTCGTTCTGCCGAATTGGCTTAGCCCGGCCGCTCCACCTGCCGCTTATACGGTAAAGATCGTCGACTCTATTCCGGCTGGTGACCTTGGAACTCATCTGCCGCGCCTCAGCCAGAATCAGCAGGAAGAACCGAGGCAGGAAAAGCCCAAGCCCGATACTTCGACACCTGAGCCCGCATCGACTCCGCCGGCTCTCGCCGACGAGGACAAAGACGCGATCTCCCTGCATAGGGCTCAGCCCACGATGACGCCTACTCCAACACCAAAGGCCACACCGAAACCTACGGCCAAGCCCAAGCCGACTCCGGCGCCGACTAAGCGTCCGACGGCTACCCCGACGCCGAAACCCAAGAAGAAGCATCCCGCGACGCCCGCTCCGACGATGACGCCGACGCCCGCGCCCAAGAACGATAAGCATCACCGCGCCAAGCCGACGCCAACCGTAGCAGTGGCCAAGGCCGAAGCCACGCCGAGCGTCGAACAGAAGCTCGAAAAGGTGCGCCAGCAGCTGATGGCCGACCATCTGAAGCATCTCAAGGCTGAGCAGACGACAGAAAACGAAACGAACGGCACCAAGGACGCGAAGGCTGGTGGTGGCCCCGTTGCCGGCACGGCCGCGACCGAGGGTAAGGGCTACGGCGTTGGACCCGGCACCGGCAGCGCAGGGATTCTTCAGGACCCTGCGTTTCTGCTCTACTATCAACAGGTGCAGAAAAAGATTAAGGACGCCTGGAGCTTCACCGGCGATAATCCTGATCTGACGGCCACGGTAACCTTCGGCATCAATCCCGACGGCACCCTCAATGCCGTTAAGGTCAGCGACACTTCTCGCGACCCATCCTTCGATGATTCAGTGGTCCGGGCGATTCGGCGGGCGGCGCCATTTCCGCCGCCACCGGATAAGTATCGCACGCAGTTCTGGCAAGGAATTCAGGCCGTGTTCAAACTGGGCGACCTCAACTCGTAGGATGTTTTCGACTATTCTCGATCGTGGATTTCAGCAGCAAGTGGTGGAAGCGGAAAAGCGCATGAAGCGAATACTGATGGTCGTGGGGTGCGTGCTGGGATTGTTTGCCGGTATGGGCGGGAGAGCTTCGGCTCAGTTGCCCAGCGGCCCTATCCAGATGCATATCGTCGGTGCGGAGCAATCTTCGCCGATAGCGGTTTCAGCTCTCAAGAATCTGGGCGGCGATAACGATCACAAGGTCTCCGACGTCTTCACTGCGACCCTCCGACGCGATCTGAAGCTCGCAGGCTTCTTTCGCCTGATCGACCCGGCGAGCTACGTCGAGGACGCCCAAAACTCTGGCTACGACGTCGGCCAGTTCAATTTCGCCGATTGGAGTTCGATCAACGCAGAGTTTCTGGTCAAGGGCGCCGTCCAGCGCGATGGAGGCAAAGTCTCCGTCGAGGTGATGCTCTTCGATGTCGGCCAGCAGCGCCGGATGATGGGACGGAAGTTCAATGGCGTGCCGCGCGAAACCGGTGAGATGGCCCGGCGCTTCGCCGACGCCCTGATCCAGACTATCACCGGAACCCGCGGCCCCTTCGCGAGCAAGGTCGCCTTCTCCTCGACCCGGGGCGGTCGCTTCAAGGAGGTCTATACCTCGTGGCTCGACGGCGGATCGCTCTTCCGTGTGACCGATAATCCCACGATTAATATCTTCCCGAGCTTCGATAAGAACGCGACTCATCTGCTCTATCTGTCCTACAAGACGATGAGCCCGGCGCTCTACCTGGTCGATCTCTCGCGCGGTGTCGAAAACCGCATCGAATCGGCGCGCGGGATGCCCGTCGGTGGCACACTCACCGGTGACGGCCGTATCGTCGCCGCCTTCTCTCATGCGGGCCATACCAATCTCTATCTGCTCGATCAGAGTGGCGCGGAAATTCGCGCGCTGACGGAGAATCAGGCGATCAACGTCAATCCGTCGGTCTGTCGTACGGGCAATCAGATGGTCTTTGCATCGGATAAGACCGGGAATCCGCAAGTGTACGTGATGGATCTCGATAGCGGGGAAGCTCGGCGGGTCACCTATAAAGGTGATTACAACACCGCGCCGGCCTTCTCCCCCGATTGCAAAAAGATCGCTTACGAAGGACGCGCCAGCGGTGGCTTTCAGATTTTTGTGATTAACGCCGACGGCACCGGGGCTCGGCAGCTTACCACGGAAGGATCGAACGAGGGCCCCACCTGGTCGCCCGACTCACGCTACGTCGCATTCAGCTCGAAGCGCGGCGGCACCAGCAGGCTCTATATGTTACTTGTCACGGAAGGCAAAATAACAGGCGCACTAACGGAGGAGGAGGGTAATGATACGAACCCATCGTGGTCGGGGTGGATTGATGGCTAAAGGGTGGATGCGGCCTGTTGGGCTGTCAGTACTCTTAGTGGCGTTCTTGATGGTCGGCGGATGTTCGTCCAAGAAAGACCAAACCGGGGCCAATGCCGGTGCAAACGGCGCGGGCGCTAATGGCGGACTCGGCCAGGAAGGGATGGGCGGCAGCTCGCTGCAGCAGTTGCAGAAGGGTTCCCTTGGCTCCGAAGGCGAAGGCCCGCTCAGCGATATTCATTTCGATTATAACGAATCGACCGTCCGGCCCCAGGATAGCGATATCCTGAAGGCCAATGCGGATTGGCTCCAGAAGAACCCCAACGCTCATGTCCAGATCGAGGGCCATTGCGACGATCGCGGCTCCGCCGAGTACAACCTCGGTCTTGGCGCCAAGCGCGCCCAGTCGGCCAAGGACTATCTCCAAACTTTGGGTATTCCCGCCAGCCGCATATCGACTATTAGTTATGGTAAGGAATTGCCCGTGTGCACCGAGGAGACCGAGGATTGTTGGCAAAAGAACCGTCGCGACCATTTCGTCGTAACGCAGTAAAGCCGGATAGTTCGGGTCGCGGGACGATCGCCCTTGCGGCGATCGGTCTCGCTGCCCTTACGCTTACCAGTTGCGGCCCGACCGCCTCCAGCCAGTCGACCCAATCCAGCGCCAACGAGGAGGAGTTGCGCACGATCGTCGCCAATGATCGCCAGCAGATCGAGGCGCTCCAGCAGCAACTCGCCCGTGAAAACGACCGTATCGCCGAGCTGGAGCACAACAACCCGCAGGGCGGCAGCAACGACAATATTGCTGCGCTCGAGGCGCGTCTGAATAAGCTCGAGGGCAAGAACGCGACGACGCCCCAGGCCTCGCCGAGTGAATCACCCAGTCCCGCCGCCGAGGCAAGTCCAGCCGCAAGCGCCTCACCCGAGGGGGCTCCGACCGTCGCAGCCAACGCCTCTCCTGGAGCCTCGCCATCTCCAGCCGAGAATGATAACGACGAAAACGCTGAGACGCCGGCCGCCGCTCCAACCAATTTAGCCGCAGCCGAGTCTCCAGCCGCTGCATCGACAGCCGCCGCATCTCAGCCCGAGGCAGCCACGGCCCCAACATGGCAGGCCGCCGACGCGCACGAACTTGCATCGACGCAGAACGATCCCGCCGCAAAGCTCTATCGCGCTGGGCTCGCCTCGATGAAAAGTGGGAACTACAAAGATGCGGCAGCGAAATTCGACGATCTGCAGCGCCGCTATCCCAAATCCGAACTGAGCGGCCCCGCCGAGTACTTCGCCGGCAACGCTCGTTACGAGATGGGCCAGTACGAAAAGGCCATTTTGCAGTTCAACGATCTCTCGAGTCGTTTCCCCGAGGGACGCTATACAACTGCCGCGCTGTTGCGCGAAGCCGAGGCTTTTACCAAAATCAACGACCCGATAGATGCGCGCCTGACCTTGCAGAAGCTCGTGAATGAGCATCCCAACGCTCCCGAGGTTGCGCAGGCCAAGGCGATGCTGGATTCGCTATCCCAAAGCGCGGGCAACTGATTGTGCGTGTTATTCGTAACCTCGACGACCTCGGCAACCCCACTTCGCCTGTCATAGCGCTGGGGAATTTCGACGGCGTTCATGTCGGCCATCAGACGATCCTGCGCACGGCGATCGATAAGGCACGCTCGATCGGCGGCAGCTCCTTTGCCCTGACCTTTGTTCCGCTGCCGGCCAAGATCCTTTCGCCGGAGCGCGCCCCGGTGATGATTCTTACGCCCGACGACAAGGCTGAGTTGATCCGTTCCTCGGGTATCGACGGCGTTATCATGCTGCCCTTTACCCAGGAGCTTAGCCGCGTAACCCCGCGCGAATTCGCCCAAGATTATCTCCGCAAACGTATCGGCGTGCGCGCAGTCGTTGTCGGCCATAATGTGAGCTTCGGGCATAATCGCGAGGGTAACGCCGACACGATGCGCGCGCTGGGTCGCGAGTACGGCTTCGAAGCGATCGTGGTCGAGCGCGTGCGCGCCGGGAGTCTCGAGGTCAGCTCAACCGCGGTCCGCGAGGCGATCGCCTCGGGCGATCTCCGTCGGGCCGCCGTGATGCTCGGGCGGCCGCATTTCCTGCGCGGACCCGTCGTAACCGGTCGCCAGCGCGGTCGCACGATCGGCTTTCCGACCGCCAATATTGAAAGTCGCACTGAATGTATTCCGCCCGACGGCGTTTACGCGACGCGGATAGTCCTGAGCGACGGAGCCTTCCCTTCGATCACGAACATCGGGATGCGCCCGACCTTCGCCGAGCCCGCGCGCACCTTCGAGGCACACATCTTCGATTTCAATCGCGATATTTACGGGCAAGAGGTTAAGCTCGAACTGATCGAGCGTATTCGCCCCGAGCGAAAATTCGCCTCCGGCGCTGAACTCGCCGCGCAAATCGCGTCAGACCTGAAACGCGCCAAAGAAATCCTCGCCTCCGCCTAATCACGCATCTCCCCCTGAGCACGTGGCGGAGATCATTCGCGCAGCCTCGACATCAACGTGCTCTGCACGCTTAAGCACGTCCGGCTTCGTCGCCTACTAAAAATCTCTCTCCCCAGTGGGAGGTGCGGCGCTCTTCTGTCATTCAGAGGCGAGTCCGCGAGCCGAAGAATCTTGTGGCCTCCTCAGGCCGCGGTCAGTCCAATACCCCGGAGTCCTTGACCCGACGGAAAAGTGGAAACGTGATTCCGCTTTCGACAAAACGTACCTCCCGCGCCCTTGCACATTCATCCCGAAGGGTCTAACGATCGTAGTGGGTTCAACACCCGAAGGGGGGTACGAGCTCATGATGACCGGCTTTCCGGTGACGAGGACGGAACGATCCCCTCCGTCATAGGCGAGCGAAGGCATCATGGCGGCGACGAGAGCGCCGCCATAACTCGCGGGGCTACGGTCCCTGCGAAAAAATGGGCTTGCCGCACACGTATCGTGCTCGGCGAGCCCTTTTTGCATCAATTGCGACCGTCTTGTCATTCCCGCGCGCGTACCGGCCGATGAGCTATATCATGCAGGCCTTTCGCGCGTCACCGAGAGCCGCGCGAGAAATCCCGAAACCTCCGTCGCCAACGCAGTTTCAGGAATCTCGCAACGGTCTTCGATGCTATCGTCGTACCTTTCCTCAGGGACAGGAAACGACGATGCCGTCGGCTCGTCGCTAGGGTGAGGGTCCGCTAATGAAACTTCTCTACCACGCCGCGGCTGGCTCGACCCATTCCCGGGCTATCTGCTCCAGATGCGCCGGAATCTCCCGCTCGTCCGTCGGCATCCGCACGAACGGGATTACTTCTTTAACGCCAAGCTCCGCGTATCGCTTGAGTTCCTCGCGTGGCACCGCCCGATCGTACGGTGAGACAATCAACTCGATCTCACTGAGCGATCGACCCTGTTCCTTGAGCAACGCGGACAGTCGTTCGAGTTTCGCCGCCAGCGCCTCCGGGCTCAGCTTCACGCTGAACCATCCGTTGCCATAGCGCGCCACGCGCCGCAGCGCAGGAACGCTCTCGCCACCGAAGATAATCGGCACGCCGTTGCTTTGCGCCGGCTTCGGATAAGATCGCACACCCTCGAACTTCACGAACTCGCCACTGAAGGTCGTTTTCTCCTCGCGCCATAGCTTGCGCATCACCTCGATATATTCGCATGTGCGCTCCCCGCGCCGCTCGAAGGGAATTCCCAACGCTGCGAACTCTTCCCACGACCATCCGATTCCGACTCCAAGTGCGACGCGGCCGCCGCTGAGCTTATCTACCGTGGCGATCTTCTTGGCCAACTCCAGCGGATTATGCTCGGGCACCAGGCAGATACCCGTTGCGAGCCGGATCTGCTTCGTGCGAGCAGCAACATAACTCATCGTTACGAACGGATCGGTCAGGTCGATCGTTCCTGCCGCCAGGAACTGGCCGCTCTCGGTGTAGGGATAGGCCGATTCATATTGATCGAAGAGGACCACGTGCTCAGGCGACCACAGGGTGCCGAAACCGAGCCGGTCGGCATGCTCAGCCACGACTTGCAGGGTCCGCGGACGCGACCCCTTACCCATCCCGATTCCACTGATTCCGATCTTCATCGCGGTATTACCTTTCCGATCATCGCTCGCGCCTCTTTCTATACATGGGCTGAAACGACAACGACAAACGCCTCAAACCTCTCCCTGACGTGGGAAAGGTCGCGGAGCGCGCCTGCGCGACGCGGGTGCGGGCGCAACCCTCCTGTCATTCCCAAATCGTCGATGCGCTCCGCGATTCACGCTCTCTTTTGTTCCCTTTCCCCCTAGAGGGGTTAGGTCCCAAACCTCTCCGCAGCCCGCGCCTTGGCCCTCGCTGCTTCGACCTCGCGACTTCGAGCGGGCGCGGTCGTCTCCAGCGATTGCAGTAATCGAGCCGAGATCGCCGCAATCTCATCGACAGCCTCCGCAAAGGCGGTCTCATTGGCCTTCGATGGCTTAGTGAAGCCGCTGATTTTGCGTACGAACTGAATCGACGCGGCCCGGATCTCATCCGGCGTCACCGGCGGTTCAAAATTGAAGAGCGGTTTGATATTCCGGCACATCGTTCATCCTTCCGAATCGGACTCATCGCACCGTTGGCAAAACTCAGAGCTTTTTCAGACTCAGGCACGATCTTTCTAGGATAAGTGCTCGTCGCGGCTGTTGTTAACGAATAGTCCGATCAGCTGTGTGCGTAAAATATCGCGATTTAGGCAGAGGCAGTCTATCATTCTGTAATTCTATCGATGGCCTCCCTACCCCAAACAGAACCATCTGCGAAGATCTCCAACCTCTGGCGCGCGATCGGCATCGAGCGATCGCTGGTATGGCTCGCTTTAACTGTCTTGTTTGCTATCGAGATGGTGAGTCTGACCCTCCCGTTTAATGCCGACGCTCGGATGACCGACCCGAGCCTCTCGACCCAACTCCTGCTCGGCTTCCAGCACAGCCTCCGACCTGTCTTCCTCACCGGCGTCGCCGTGATGCTTCTGATGAGCTGGAAGAGCCTGCGCGAAGAATTGCTCGGGACACTCATGGAGCTCGGTCCCTCGCGACTCCTCTCGTGGCGCTGGCTCGGACTGCATCTCCTATGTCTGGCCTTTCTGGGGGGCAGTACTCTTCTTAGGCGCGCCAGTCCCGCAGCCTCAACCCTCGAATGGCAACTCGGGCTGATCTTCTGGGCCCTCGTGGCGCTCGTCGCGCTAATCTCGTGGTGCTGCACGCTTTTACCGCCGAATTTCTGGTTACGATGGCTGCGGCAGAGCCGCACCGCGATCGCGGCGGGCCTCGGCGTCGGCTTCGCAGCATTCCTGCTCGGCAATTCCATCGCCGAACTATGGTGGCCACTGCAGCGGATCACCTTCGTGATGGTCGTCGGGCTGCTCCATCTGCTACGCCAGCCGGTACAGCTCGATCCCGACAAATTCATCATCAGCCTCGGCGATTTCTCCGCCTTGGTAGGTCCAGCCTGCTCGGGAGTCGAGGGAGTCGCTCTGATCATCGTCGCGGTCGCCGCCTACCTCTGGTATGCCCGCGAGGACCTCAAATTCCCGAGCGCCATACTGCTGATCCCGATCGGCATGATCGCGATCTGGCTCTTCAACGTCGCGCGAATCGCCGCCCTCATCTGGATCGGCTCCTGGAGCTCCGACGCTGGGGTAAAGGGTTTCCACTCGGTCGCTGGATGGCTGCTCTTCAATTTAGTTGCTTGCGGCCTGATTGCCACGAGCTCGCGTTTCGGGCTCTTCGCTCGTCATCGCGCGAACATCAAGGTGTCGAACCCAGCCACCGCCTATCTGATGCCTCTAATTGCCGTGTTCCTCGGGGCAACCACGGATCAAGCCTTTGCTGCCAGCACGGGCGCGGATTTAGTTTATCTGGCCGGCCTCACCGCCGCCCTCCTGATCATCTGGTCTTATCAACGCGAACTTCGCAGCATTACCCAGAACCTGCGGCCATCGCTCCTCCCACTTTTCGCCGGAGTCGCCGTCGGCGCGATCTGGTTTACCCTCGAGCGCCGAGCAGCGCTCATTCAGATGCTTTGCGCGTCCAGCGAGATGGTCCATTCGACGCATGCGCCGCGAACCATCGCGATCCTCGCCTTTGCCACGATTATAGTTCCCCTCGCCGAGGGACTCGCGCTCCGCGGTTATCTCGCCCGCCGTCTGATCGCTCCCGAGTTTGAGGATCTGCCCTACAGCAGCTTCACTCCGGTCTCATTCGGCGGAACAGTTGTAGCTTTCGCGCTGCTCAACGGCGTAACGTTTCCAGCCCTGCTCGCCGGTGCCGTTTTCATCGGTCTGAGCTATCGTCGTGGCCATCTCGCTGATCTCATTAGCGCGCACATAACCTGTGGAATCACGGCGCTTGCCTGCACTCTGATATTATAAGCTGACAAATAGATAGCGTGGGCCTGGCGTTGGTACTCGGATTAAGGAGCGGTACTTGTTGTTACATTTTGTAGCTTCTCACTACAAATCGTATTAGCTTGCTCATATTGCCCCCGATGTTTCACGTGAAACATCGGCGTCTTCTCGAAGTGGGCAGTCTTGGCCGACGGAGGCCGCCGCGCCATAATCATCGCTCGACCCAAATCCGATGCTTTACGATGTGATCGTTGTTGGCGCCGGCCATGCCGGTATCGAAGCGGCTCTCGCTGCCGCGCGGATGGGTGCGCGCACACTGATGCTCACGCTCAACCTCGATCATATTGGCCAGATGTCCTGTAACCCGGCAATTGGCGGGATCGGCAAAGGCCAGCTCGTGCGCGAAATCGACGCTCTGGGCGGCGAGATGGGGCTCGCTATCGACGAAACCGGAATCCAGTTCCGCTTTCTCAATACCCGCAAAGGGCCTGCCGTCCGAGCGCGGCGCGCCCAGGCCGACAAGGCCGCCTATCGCGCCCGGATGAAATGCGTTCTCGAAAGCACGCCGAATCTCTCGGTCCGACAGGCCTCAGTGGAGCGCCTGCTAACCGAGGGCTCGCGGGTCTGCGGCGCCGAGTCGGCTATCGGCGAAGTCTTTGCGGCCCCAAACGTAATCCTTACCACCGGAACCTTCCTCAAGGGCCTGGTTCATATCGGCCTGAAGAACTACAACGCGGGGCGCGCCGGCGATTTTGCCGCGATGGGCCTGAGCGATAGCCTGGCCGAACTCGGCTTTCGTGTCGGTCGGCTCAAGACCGGCACCTGCCCGCGTCTCGATAGCCGCTCCATCGACTACTCGATATTGGAGCGGCAGCCCGGCGATGAACCGCCGCCACCCTTTTCGTTTCGCACGAAACATATCACGCAGCCGCAGCTCGCCTGCCATCTTACATGGACCAACGCTCGTACTCACGAGATTATCCGGGGCGGAATCGACCGCTCCCCGATGTACTCCGGAGTGATTCAGAGCCGCGGCCCGCGTTATTGCCCCTCAGTCGAAGACAAGGTGATGCGCTTTGCGGACAAAGCGCGCCATCAGATTTTCCTCGAACCCGAGGGTCGTGATACGATCGAGGTCTATCCCAACGGCCTCTCGACCAGCTTGCCACTCGATATCCAGATCGCGATGGTTCGTTCGATCGCTGGGCTCGAAACTGCCGAGATCATGCGCCCTGGCTACGCTATCGAGTACGATTTCTCCGATCCTACCCAGCTCAAGGCTTCGCTCGAAACCAAACTGATCGAGGGTCTGTTCTTTGCGGGTCAGCTCAATGGCACGACTGGCTATGAGGAGGCCGGTGCTCAAGGCCTAATCGCCGGAATCAACGCCACTCTGCGGGCTCGGGGTGAGGAGCCGGTCGTACTACGCCGCGATGAGGCCTATATCGGCGTCATGATCGATGATCTCGTGACCCGAGGAATCGGGGGCGAGCCCTACCGCATCTTCACTTCGCGCGCCGAATACCGATTGGCCCTCCGCGAAGATAATGCCGATCGCCGTCTGGCATCTATCGGGGAGCGCCTCGGCCTACTCGACAGCACCTCAGGCATGCGCGTACGGGAAAAGAGCACGAATATCCGAGCAGAAATCGAACGCCTGCGGGCGCATCTCGTTCCTCTGAACGATACCGTTAACGAGGCTTTAGCCCGGTGCGGCGCTCGCCCTTTGAGTGAACCCGTCCGCGCCTTTGAACTCCTGCGACGCCCGGAGGTTTCCTACGAGACGTTGCTGCAAATCGCTGGACTGGAAGCTCTTCTAGACGCCGATTCGGCTGCTGAGCTCGAGACCGAGGTGAAATACGAGGGTTATGTTCGGCGGCAGGCCGAGTCGATAGAGCGCTTCCGTCGGATGGAAGATAGCTTGATCCCCGAGTCCCTCGATTTTGCCGAAGTTACCGGGCTCTCGACCGAGGTTCGGGAACGCCTGAGCCGGGTTCGGCCCCGCTCCCTTGGGCAGGCAGCCCGGATGCCCGGGATCACCCCTGCTGCCGTATCCCTCTTGGCCATTCATCTCCGCTCGACTCGCTCGCGGTCGATACCAAGCGACTGAATTCGATTCCAAGGCGATGTTTCACGCGAAACATCGCCGCCTACATTTCCTTCGAAAGCCGATTGCCTCCGCCGTCGCGATTAACTATCGTGCAGAATCTCATCTTTTTGCATCCGCAATGTTTCGCGTGAAACATCGAGATAAGAGCCCTAAAGAACCAGCCCAAGTCGCAGAAGAAACGATCGCTCTCGTGGAGCGGGAGCTCAGAGAGGTCGGATTCGCGATACCGGTAAATCTGCTCTCGAAACTAGAAAGGTTCGCCGCGGCCTTAGCTCTCTGGGGTAGCAAAACCAATCTGACAGCCGCTCCCGACGATCCAGCGGAATTAGCTTTCCATATCCTCGATAGCCTTTCCCCTGTGTTGTTACCGAAGCAGCCTCGGGGGGCCAAGTTGGTAGGGATTTTCGGGCCAGGTCGGCGGGTCCTCGACCTCGGCAGCGGGGCTGGCTTTCCCGGACTCGTGCTGGCAGCAGCTACGGAGGCTAACTTCACTCTCCTGGAGGCCCGCCGTAAGCGCGCTTCCTTCCTAACCGTAGCGGCTTCCGAGATGAGCCTGGCGAATGTCGAGGTCGATTCCCACCATCGCGGTCCCGAGGCATTACTGGCATCCTTCGACGTTGTAACCGCGCGAGCCTTCGCCCAACCTGAAGTCTTCTATCAGAGCGCCGTAGCCGCCCTCAAAGCACATGGCATCGCGATACTCTACGCCAACCCCGACCAGCCTCTCGATCAGGCGGCCGCTGCGGCCGTTGGTTTCGGCGAAACCGAGCAACTCTCCTACGCTGTAACTCGAGGCAAAAGTCGTGTGCCGCGCCTCCTGGTCGTGTCCCGTAAGCGCTAAAAAATCTCGGCAGTGGAAAAGATGTGGATTTCTCACGCCGCTGATTTTGCTTTTGCGATCAGCGGGGCTTAAGATGTTTTCCTATCGATGTTTCGCGTGAAACATCGGAGCGAAGAAACAACACAGGTGAGATGCGCCTGCTTGTTCCACCTTCGCTCCGGGTGATTAATCACAGCTTGGATGAGGTGGTTGTGGGGCGGCTGATCGTTATTGCTAATCAAAAGGGTGGCGTCGGCAAAACCACCACCGCGATTAATCTGGCGGTTGGGCTCGCCTCTGCCGAAAGACGCATCTTATTGGTCGATTTAGACCCTCAAGGCAATGCGACTTCCGGTTTATCGACGCAAGAGACTCTTGCGACCGTTAGAGCATCCCATAAGACGATTTATGAGGTAATCAGCGCCTCTATTCCGCTGAAAGATGCGATCGTTAAGGTGCGCGACCACGTTTCGGTGGTACCGTCCGGACCTGACTTAGTGGGTGCTGAGGTTGAGTTGGCTGCGGTTGAAGGGCGGGAACAACGTCTCAGGAAAATCCTAGACGAAGTTAAAGATGACTACGCGTTTATCCTTGTAGATTCGCCGCCATCGTTGGGATTACTTACGCTGAATGCGCTGGTCGCTGCGGACTCGGTGCTCGTGCCAATGCAATGCGAATACTACGCGCTCGAAGGGCTCTCGGCTCTTCTGGGGACGATCAGCAAGGTACGCCAAGCGCTGAACCCAAAGCTGAAGATCGAGGGGGTCGTACTCACGATGTTCGATGCGCGCAATCGGCTCAGCCATGAGATCGCGCGCGAGGTCGCCAAGCATCTGCCGAGCGATGTCTTCCAGGCCGTGATTCCGCGCAACGTGCGTCTGTCGGAGAGCCCGAGCCACGGGCTTTCGGTGCTCGAATACGATCCGAAGTCAGCGGGTGCTGAGGCCTATCGCGGACTCGCCGCAGAGTTGCTGGCGCGCCTCGCGGGAACCGACCCAACCATCAGCCCCCCGCCTGGAGCGAAGGGGGATCAATCCGAGGCCGAATCCAAAACCAAGACTTGGAGCCTGCGAGCGCTGTTCGCGCGCAGCGAGGAGAAGGCAAGAGGTAAAGCATCATGAATCGCAGAACACTGGGACGAGGGCTCGACGCGCTGATTCAAAATACTGTGCTCGCTCAGGAGGAGGCGCTGCTTCGCATCACCGAGACTGCGGACATGCCAAACGATGGCGTTACCCGTGCCGAGTCTGCGGATACAGCTGCTGAGGTGAAAAGCGAGAACGGCTTCCAGTTCATACCGATCGAGCGGATAACGCCGGGGCGCTTTCAGCCGCGCCGCTATTTCGATGAGACCGCGCTCGCCGAATTGGCTGAGGCAATCAAGGCGCAGGGGATTATCGAGCCACTCGTTGCGCGGCCTGCCGGCGATACCTTTGAGTTGATCGCGGGTGAACGCCGACTGCGTGCAGCGGGAATCGCGGGGCTTACGACCGTGCCAGTGGTCGTCCGGGAACTTGATGATCGGCAGGCGCTCGAAATGTCGCTGGTCGAAAATCTGCTGCGCGAAAATCTGAGTGTGGTAGAAGAGGGCCAAGCCTTCGCACGCTTGAGCAAAGAGTTTACTCTTACTCATGAAGAGATAGCATCACGGGTCGGCAAAAGCCGTTCGTACGTAACGAACTTAATCCGGCTGATGGATTTGCCGTTCGAGGTGCTCGAGATGATCGGGCGCGGCGAAATCACCGCCGGGCAGGTCCGGCCGCTACTGGCGCTGAGCTCGCCGGAGGCGCAGTTGGCGGAGGCGCGAAAGATCGCCGACGCGAAGATCACCTCGCGGGAAGTTGAAGAGATAGCGAGCGCGAAGCGTGGGTTACGGCGCGGGCAGGGAATCCGAACGGCGCATCGCGACGATCCGAACCTGGTCGCGCTGGCGGAATCGCTTCAGCGATCACTGAAACGTAAGGTTCGGATCGTGCGCCAGCGCGGCAAGCGCCCAGGACGAATCGAGCTGGAATTTTACAATGATGAAGATCTGACGGGACTATCGCGAACGCTGACCTCGCAGGGACGATCGTTCGGGCAGTTGAGCCAGTTGTAGTCTTCACACAGGAAAAGGAAGGACCGGGACCGGCTCCGCTTGTCGCGCAGCGACGCGCGAAGTTCTCCGAGATTCTTCACTACGCTCGCAGTTACTCGCTGCATTCAGGATAACAAAAAGGCGCGCTGCACTTGATACAGATCGGGCTGGGAGTTTTTCCGCTCGCCTTGCTCTCCCCCAGTGCTCCGCCAGCATAGCGGATCCTCACCCTGACCTTCTGCAAACGGGGAGAGGGATCTCAAGACGCGCGGGCTATTAAGGCCTCTCGGAAACCAAGACCACCGCTTGGTAGGCGAGATGGATGCCTTTGGGTGATCGATGAGCGTTCATTGCCAGGAGATCGCCAGCGACGCTCTGTTCGATTAGCCGCATCAGGCCGGCGCGATCATCGCGGACTGGAAACGAGTGCGCGACCAAGGTTTCGGCGAGGTACGGGACCTGGAATCGGGTTATCAATGGATTCGGCAGACCCGCAGTACGAAAGAGATCATGAAGATAGCCGACGGTGCGGAAATCGACCGTTGAGGGATCGCGAAAGCGCTCCATCTCGTTGAACGCCAAGGCCTTAACCGGATCGTCGCTGGCAACACCGTCGCAGAGAACGATGCGGGCGCCGGGGCGCGCGACTCGCACGATCTCGGCGAAGGCCGCCGGCGGATCCTCCAGGTGATGAAAGGCGAAGCGGGTCGCGACGATATCGAAGCTCGCGTCGCGGTAGGGGAGTTGATAGGCGCTACTGTTGCGAAAACCGATGTTGCGGAGATTTTTCGTGGCCGCGAGTTTGCGCGCCTCGGCGAGCATAGCAGGGGTCGCGTCGACGCCCTCGGCATGCAGAACAAGCGGGGCGAAGGCAGCGACGACACTGCCCGGTCCGCAGGCTACATCGAGCATCCGGTCGCTCGGCTTTGGATGAGCCGCATCGGTAAGCAGCGCGAGGACCGCGTCGTTGTGCAGTTCCGGGGCCGCGGCGAAGCCTGAGGCCTGTCGGGTAAACTGATCGGCGATGGTCGCGTCGTGCGTTGCGGTATTGGATGCCATCGATGGATGATCGATCCGTCTGCGTGAGTTGGCAAGACGTGATTCTGCAACCTCACCCTATACAGGTGCGCTTCACGCATCATAGGACCCGTACCTGACCTCGAGAACGCTACCATCGTGCGAAAGAGTTCCGGGTGGAACTCACTACCCGCGGCACGTGGAGGCCGCGAGATTCTTCGGCTCGCGAACTCACCTCTGAATGACAGATCAGTCGAGCTTGGCGGCGGGTTCGACCCATTCCCGAGCGAATTTCTCAAGCGCGCCCTGCAGTTGCGCATCATTTTCCGGCGGCGAGAAGGTCATGACGAGCTCGCTGATGCCAAGCTCGTTGTAAGCGCTGAGATCCTCGCGGGTAACGCCCTGGAGATACGGCGATACGATCATCTCGACGCTTTGCGGATCGCGATTGCGCTCCCGCAGCAATTCCTTCAGCCGCGCGACTTTCTGCGCCGCCTGTTCGGGATTGAGATTGAACCCGAACCATCCGGTGCCGTAATCCGCGACGCGACGGAGCGCCGGGGCGCTTTCGCCGCCAAAGATGATCGGGACTTTCGCGCCCTGCGCAGGCTTGGGAAAGCTGCGCACGTCTTTGAACTTAACGAACTCACCGTCGTGGGTGGATTTCTCCTCGCCCCACAGCTTGCGCATCACTTCGATATATTCGCGGGTACGCCGTGCTCGCCGCTCGAACGGAATACCAAGTGCGTCGAATTCCTCCGAGGACCATCCGACGCCAACACCCAAGGCGAAGCGACCGCCGCTCAGATAATCGAGACTCGCGATCACCTTGGCCAGTTCGAGCGGATTATGCTCGGGCACCAGACAGATACCAGTGGCGAGGCGAATTTTCGTCGTCAGTGCCGCTGCGTAGGATAATGCTACAAATGGATCACTCCATTCATAGTCGCTGGGCGTCGCGAAGGCACCATCGGCTGAGTAAGGATATTTCGTGTCAGTGTAGCGATCAAAGAGCACCACATGCTCGGGGGCCCATAGTGTGCCGAAGCCGAGGCGCTCGCAGTTCTCGGCGAGAGCACGAATCGTAGAGGGGCGCGATCCGCGCCCGATACCTACAGTGAGTAGTCCGATTTTCATATCTTTGCTTTTGGCCGCACCTCGCGGACTCGGCCGCCCCCTGTTCCGAGCCTCCGGCTCGGTGTCAATCGAATAGCTATTCAGGTTTTGCGAATTTCAGCACGAAGCGATCCTGCTGATGGTTCATCTTCCAGAAAGGTAATGTGCGATCGTCCTTCGGATTGCGCAGGAAGTCTGCGTCGGCGACGAGCTTGAAACCGGCTTTGGTGATTTCATCGATTTCATATTGTTCATCGATACGATGAAGCGTGTCCGCATCGCGGGCGCCCGATCCCTTTTGTGCACTATTATCAATGATGCCGTAAATACCGCCCGGTTTGAGCGCCTTGTAGACCGCAGCGTTGACCTTTGCCCGATCGTAATTGCGTGCCACCAAATCGTGGTAGTTGAGATTGATGATCACAACGTCGAGGCTATTCGGCCCCACCGCCATAAGATCCGGTGCGTCGAAAGGCTTGCTCACCTCGACGACGTTGGTCATCCCGGGTTCGCTGGTGCGCGCTTTCCAGGCTTTTTCGGCGGCCTCGAATTTACCGGCCATCGCGCTATTTTGCGAATAAACCTTGCCGGTTGGACCGACGATACGAGCGAGGAGTTCAGTCGTCCATCCGCCGCCGGCCCACAGATCAGCTACCTCCATCCCGGGTTTGATACCGAAAAAGGCCATCATCTGCTCGGGCTTGCGTGAATCGTCGCGCTCCTTGTCTGCAGCGGGACGATCCGGCGAGTTCACCGCTGCAGTGATTGCGGGAGGAATTGCGGACTGTGCGACTGCGGTTTCATGGACCACCTTATCGGCGCTCGCCGAGGGAGGCGTGCTCAGGAAGAAGAGCGAAATACCGATAACTAAGCCAGCAAGGATTACGTAACGTATGTCCTTCACGAGGATATCCTCTGATCAGCTCTTGGATTGAGTACGGCCGCGCGCGATTACCGAATCGCCCACCTGGGCAAGCTCGCCGAGATCGGCGCGACGATTGAATTCGTTGAAGGCGTCCTGCTCGAGCTGCATCGCTTCGCCGAGCGCATTGCGCGTCGTACGCTTATAGAGCTGCTTCATCTGGCGCACGATATTCCGATTGGCGCCGGCGATCTGGGTGGCCATCTCGCGCGCCGTGGCCATCAGCTGATCACGCGGCACAACGCGATTCACGAGCCCAAGCTTCTCCGCTTCGTGAGCCGAGATATAGTTGCCCGTCAGCGACATCTCCTTGGCTTTGCGGATGCCGACGGCGCGAGGTAATCGCGCGGACATCCCGCCACCCGGCATCACGCCGACGCGGGCATGAGTATCGGCGAACTGAGCCTCTTCGGCAGCGATCATGATGTCGCAGGCGAGGGCCAGCTCGAAGCCGCCGGTGATCGCAAAGCCATTGATCGCGCCGATGACGGGGATATCCATATCATCGATTACGGTGACGAAGGTGGCGCTGCCCTCATCGCGGATACCGCTCGACTTGGTGCCGAGTTCGCGCAGATCGAGACCGACGCAAAACGCACGGCCGGCGCCGGTGATAATAACAACGCGAAGCTCGCGATCACGACGCAGCTCCTGCATCGCATGGCAAAATCCGAGGCGGAGTTCGCGGTTGAGGGCGTTGAGTTTATCGGGACGATTAAGGGTAACGGTCGCAATGCCGTCTTGCTTTTCGACGAGAACTACGGATTCACTCATGGTGGCTCATCGTTAGCATAGGTGGTCCAAAGTCGCAAAAGCTTTGTGCCATAAGCTCCCTTCGAAAAGCCTTCGCCGGAGAAGGGTCACGCTTGCGAAGGTGCTAATATCGTAGAAATGAGAGCGCGAGCAGCTAATGAGCACGAAAATGGATAGCGCCGCAGGAGCGATCGACGGAAGCAATGACTTTGGTGGGATGACCGTCGTCGCATTTGAGAGCCGGATGGCGGCCGAGACCGCGACGCTGATCGAGCGCTTTGGCGGAAAGCCGATAGTCGCGCCGGCGATGCGCGAAGTACCGCTCGATGATAATCCCGCGGCTTTCGACTTTGCCGCGCACCTGGTTGCCGATGAGTTCGACTGCGTGATCTTTCTGACGGGCGTCGGCGTGCGCGAACTCTTCCGCGTGATCGAGACTCGCTATAGCCGCGATGAAGTAGTCGCGGCGTTAAAACGGAAGGTCACCGTCGCGCGCGGATCGAAGCCGGCGGCGGCATTGCGCGATCTCGGTGTGAATCCAACTTACGTGATTGGCGAACCGAACACCTGGCGCGAGATTCTAGCGACGATCGACAAGGAATCGAATATCGCGGGCAAGCGCGTAGCCGTGCAGGAATATGGCGTTACGAATCGCGACCTGATGGCGGCGCTGGAAGCGCGCGGGGCGATCGTCACGGCGGTGCCGGTTTATCGATGGACAATGCCGACGGATCGGGAGCCGCTGCGGCACGCTATTAAGACGATAGTGGCCGGTGAGGCCGGGGCGATCCTTTTTACCAGCTCGAACCAGGTCACGAATGTTATCCGGATGGCCGAGGCCGATGGACTCGGCGAGCAGTTGCGCGCGGGATTGCAGAAAACGGTCGTGGCGTCGATCGGACCGGTCTGCTCCGAGCAGCTGCGCAGCCTCGCGATGCCGGTCGATCTGGAGCCGTCGCATCCGAAGCTTGGTCATCTGATTAAGGAAGCCGCCGCGGCGAGTCGCGCGGCCCTGGAACGCAAGCGCAGTGGCCGTATCGAAGTGGTCGATAAGGCTGTTGAAACGGCATGGCCGACGAATCCGCTCGCGGATCATCCGTTCATGCGGGCCTGCCGATGCGAACCGACGCCGTACACGCCTATCTGGCTGATGCGCCAGGCGGGACGCTACATGCCAGAGTATCGCAAGGTGCGGGCGCAGCATTCGTTTATCGATATGTGCCAGAAATCGGAGCTGGCGGCCGAGGTCACGGTCACAGCGGCTGAGCGACTACGCGTCGATGCGGCGATTATCTTCGCAGATATCCTGTTGCCGCTGATCCCGATGGGCGTCGGTCTACGCTACGAGGCGGGCGACGGCCCGATAATCGAGCGGCCGGTGCGTACCGACGAGCAGCTCGACAAGGTTCCGGCCTTCGATGCGGCCGAGGCGCTCAGCTTCGTCGGCGAGTCGATTCGGCTGGTCGATCGAGCGATCGGCTCGCGGACGCCAATTATCGGTTTTGCGGGCGCACCCTTCACCCTCGCGTCGTACCTCGTCGAGGGGGGATCGTCGCGCAACTACCTCGCGACGAAGACCCTGATGTACAAGAGCCCCGCGACGTGGCATCGCCTGATGGGGCTGCTGGCGCGGACCGCCGCCGATTACCTCAGGATGCAGATCGCGGCTGGCGCCGACGTCGTACAGCTTTTCGATAGTTGGGTCGGAAGCCTCGGGCCCGATGACTATCGGCAATTCGTGCTCCCGCATACGCGCAGCGTGATCGAAGCAGTGCGTGGCCTCGTGCCGGTAATCCATTTCGGCACGATCACGGGGAACCTGCTCGAACTGATGCGCGAGGCGGGTGGCGATGTGATCGGACTCGATTGGCGAGTGAATCTGGCCGAGGCGTGGAGCCGGCTCGGATACGATGTCGCGGTGCAGGGGAACCTCGATCCCGTGGCACTGTTTGCCGACGTGAGTGAAATAAAGGCGCGGGCGCGGGCGATTCTCGATCAGGCCGGCGGCCGGCCCGGCCATATTTTCAATCTCGGCCACGGTATCCTGCCGGAAACGCCGGTCGATCATGTAATCGCGCTGATCGATACCGTGCATGAGCTGAGTCAGCGATGAACGCGAACCATCCTTACGACGCGATCTTCATCATCGGCTTTGGTGGTCCGGAGGGGCTCGAAGAGATTCGCCCGTTTCTTGATCGTGTGCTCGCCGGTCGGCCAGTGCCGCGTGATCGCTACGAAGAGGTCGTGCGTCATTACGAGGCGTTCGGCGGGCGATCGCCCTACAACGAATTAACTCGCGAGCTCGCCGAGGGGATTCGCACTGAGCTGCGTCATCGCAGTCTCCAGATGCCGGTCGAAATCGGCTATCGCAACATGCCGCCGAGCTTCGACGAGGCTCTCCGCGATCTCGTGCGCCAAGGTGCACGGCGCATCCTGGGATTTATTCTGTCAGCCTTTCGATGCGAGGCGAGTTGGGAGCGCTATCAGGCGGAAGTGGCCAAAGCGTGCTCATCAGTTGGTGAGACTACGATAACTATCGAGTATCCCGCGCCGTGGCATCGCGAGGCGCCCTTTATCGAAGCTGCTGCCGAGCGTGTCATCGATGCGCTCGATCAACTGAGTAATGCGGATCGCGATGCCGCAGAGCTGATCTTCACGGCGCATAGTATTCCGCTCGCGATGGCGGGTCGTGAGACCTACGTTCGCCAACTGCGCGAGAGCGCAGAATTGGTTACGCGTGTCGTCGGGCACGATAAGTGGGAACTCGCTTTTCAGAGCCGCAGCGGAAGTCCGCGCGATCCATGGCTGGAGCCGGATATCGGCGCTGCACTGGTGACTAATCAGAAGCCGAAAATCGTTATTCCGCTGGGCTTCCTCTGCGACCACGTTGAAGTGCTCTATGACCTCGACGTGCAGGCTGCTGAGACAGCACGAAACGCCGGTATCACGCTGGTTCGTGCGGGCACTGTCGGGAGCCATCCGCGGTTTGTTGAGATGATCGCAGAGATGGCCGCGGGCCGGACGAGCGGGCGAGATTCTTCGTCGCTACGCTCCTCAGAATGACCTGAAAGTGGCAGAGCGGGCGGGCCAAAAGATAGTTGTGATCGGGGGCGGGGTGGCTGGGCTCGCGGCGGCTTATCGCCTGCACGAACTTACCGCCTCGCACCAATTTCCGATCGAAGTAATTCTGCTGGAGGCGGGCACCCGCCTCGGCGGCGCGCTCGAAACGATCCGCCACGGCGACTGTATCCTTGAATGCGGTGCGGATTCGATTCTCTCGGAAAAGCCGCAAGCGATCGCGCTGGCGGAACGGCTTGGCCTGGGCGACCAGATCGTGCGGACACAGGAACAGTTCCGCAAGACTTTCGTAGTGCGCGGCGGCAAATTAATCGCGATTCCTGATGGGTTTTCGCTGATGGCGCCTGCGTATATCTGGCCGATCCTGTCGAGTCCTCTGTTCAGTATCGCGGGCAAGTTGCGCATGGGGCTCGAGCCTTTTATTCCGCGACGGCAATCGACAGACGATGAAAGTCTTGCATCCTTCGTGACGCGGCGGTTGGGCCGCGAAGTTCTGGAGCGCGTGGCGCAGCCGCTGGCGGCAGGAATCTATACGGCCGATCCGGATAAGCTCAGCGCCACGGCGACGATGCCACGCTTCGTCGAGATGGAGCGACACTACGGCAGCCTCGTGCTGGGCCTGCGCGCAGCGGCTAAGAAACGCGGTGCGGAGGCGCGTGGCACC